>JAFGPW010000009.1 GCA_016935985.1 Candidatus Woesearchaeota archaeon | reverse complement strand
CGGCCTATCATGAAGCCCTGTCGAGGCTTCGACCCGGGTTCGAAAGGCGTAAACAAGGGTTATGCCGCGAAAATCCCGGCCAGGGCGTCCCTTTTGGGCCGGTAGCTCAGCCTGGTAGAGCACACGACTTTTAGCGGTCTTTCCGCGAAGAAATCGTGTGGTCGCGGGTTCGAATTCCGTCCGGAACGGAAAAAGGGCCCTATCCGGCGGATCGGAAGTCCCGTCCGGCCCATTCGGAGAGTCCAGTCCCACACAATGCGCGTATCAAGTATGATGATATATAAGGAGGGGGCGTTGCAGGCAGCCCTGTCACGACCATTCCTCGGGGGGATGCAGGTTGGTTAAGAAGAAATCCATAGACGTCTCGAAACATGTTCTTGTCCCGAAGCACAGCAAGGTAAGCGAGCGCGAGAAGGTGGAGATCCTCAAGCGCTACAACATCTCCCTCGTGCAGCTTCCGAAGATCCTCGCTGACGATCCGGCGCTCCAGGACCTCGACGTCAATCCTGGGGACGTCATCAAGATCGTGCGGCAGAGCCAGACCGCGATGGAATCCGTGTTCTACAGGTGTGTGACCAATGCATAACGCCAAGACCCTCGTCAAGTCGTTCTTCGCGGAGCAGAGCTTCGTCGACGCCGACATAAGGTCGTTCGACAACTTCGTCGAGAACGAGCTGCAGAAGATCATCGAGGAGAACCGGGACATCGAGCCGACGATAATCCCGCACAACATCGACGAGTTCAAGATCAGGCTCGACAAGATCTGGACGACCAAGCCCGAGATCATCGAGGCCGACGGCTCGAAGCGGAACATCTACCCGATCGAGGCGCGGCTGCGCAAGATCACCTACGCGGCGCCGATCTACATCGAGGTCTCCGCCCACATCAACGGCATCCAGCGCGAGTCGTTCACCACACAGATCGGGTCGCTGCCCATCATGCTCAAGAGCAAGCACTGCCACCTCTCCAAGATGGGCAGGGACGAGCTCATCGAGAAGGGCGAGGACCCGGACGAGCTCGGCGGCTATTTCATCATCAACGGCACCGAGAAGGTGCTGATCAAGATCGAGGACCTCGCGAGCAACAAGCTCATGGTCACCGAGAACCCGCTCGGGCCCTCGAAGTTCCAGGGCAAGCTCTTCTCGGAGGCGGGCAGCCTCAAGATCCCGCACACGATCGAGAAGATGAAGGACGGGCTCTTCTACCTCTCCTTCACCCGCGTCAAGAGGATGCCGGTGGTACTCATCATCAAGGCCCTCGGCCTCGTCAAGGACGAGGACATCATGCGCTTCATATCGCCCGATACCGACTCCGACGAGGTCTTCATCAACCTCTACGAGTTCGTCGACATCAAGAACGAGGAGGAGGCGCTCGACTTCATCGCGAAGAAGATAGGCATCACCCAGGCGAAGGAGATCAGGATCGAGCGCATGCGCGAGATCCTCGACAAGTACCTGCTCCCGCACATCGGCTCGTCCGAGAAGGACCGCATCTTCAAGGCCCACAACGTCTGCAAGATAGTCAAGCGCTACATGGCGGTCGCGAACGGCACCGTGCCGACCGACGACAAGGACCATTACCTCAACAAGCGTCTCAAGTTCTCGGGCGACCTCCTCGCCGACCTCTTCCGGGTGAACCTTAAGGTGCTCATTGGCGACCTTCTCTACAATTTCCAGCGCATCGTGAAGAGGGGCAAGTTCCCGAGCATCAAGGTGGTGATCAGGGACAAGCTGCTCACCCAGCGCATCTATTCCAGCATGGCGACCGGCACCTGGGTCGGGGGGCGGAAGGGCATCAGCCAGCGCATCCAGCGGCTGAACTTCCTCGAGACCCTCTCGCACCTCCAGCGCGTCGTCTCGCCCCTCTCGGCCTCGCAGGAGAACTTCGAGGCACGGGAGCTGCACGCGACCCATCTCGGCAGGCTCTGCTCGATCGAGACCCCGGAGGGGACGAACATCGGGCTGCGCAAGAACCTGGCGCTGCTCGCGACGGTGTCGGAGGCTTCCGACGAGGACGAGACGTTCCGCCAGCTCAAGGCTCTGGGCCTGCGGACGGTGAGGTGACGACCATGAGCGAAGTGTTCCTCAACGGCAAGTTCGTCGGCACCGCCGACGACCACAAGGCGTTCATCGAGCAGGTGAAGGGGGAGCGCCGCAAGGGCAAGCTCTCCAGCAACCTCAATGTCATGTACGACGAGAAGGTCGACAGCATCGCGATCGAGGTCTCCAAGGGCCGCGCGCGGCGCCCGCTCATCGTCGTGAAGGAAGGAAAGTCCCTGCTCACCGAGAAGCACGTCCAGCAGATCGAGAAGGGCGAGCTCTCCTGGCAGGACCTCATCGACCAAGGGCTCATCGAGTACCTCGACGCGGCCGAGGAGGAGAACGCCTATGTCGCGTTCTTCGAGCCCGATCTCACGAAGGACCATACCCACCTCGAGATAACGCCGCTCGACATGGTCGGGCTCTGCACCTCGCTCGTTCCCTTTGGCAACTACAACACCGCGCCGAAGCTGAACACCGGCTCCAAGAACCAGAAGCAGGCGCTCGGCATGTACGCGATCAACTACGGCATCAGGATGGACATGGACATCAACATCCTGCACACTCCCCAGCGCCCCGTCGTCGCGAGCTACATGCACGACGTGATGGAGTATGACAAGCACCCGGCAGGACAGAACATCGTCGTCGCGATCATGTCCTACAAGGGCTACAACATGGAGGATTCGATCGTCATCAACAAGGGCTCGATCGACCGCGGCTTCGGCCGCTCGACGTATTTCCGCCCGGCGGTGGCGGAAGAGCTGCGCTACTCCGGCGGCCTCATGGACAACATCTGCGTCCCCGACAAGGACGTGAAGGGCTACAAGTCCGAGCGCGACTACCGCTTCCTCGAGGGCGACGGCATCATCGCGCCTGAGATGAAGGTAGCGGAGGGCGACGTCATCATCGGCAAGACCTCGCCGCCGCGGTTCCTCTCGAGCCTCGACGAGTACAACATCGCATCCTCGGCCCGCAAGGAGTCGTCCGTCTCGATGAAGCATGGCGAGGAGGGCGTCATCGACTTCGTGCTGATCACCGAGAACGAGGAGGGCAACAAGCTCGTGCAGGTCCGCATCAGGGATCAGCGGGTGCCTGAGATCGGCGACAAGTTCACGAGCCGCCACGGCCAGAAGGGCGTGGTGGGGCTCATCGTACCGCATGCCGACATGCCGTTCTCGGCGAGCGGGATCGTGCCCGACCTCCTCTTCAGCCCCCACGGCATCCCGTCGCGCATGACGATGGCGCACCTGATAGAGCTCGTCGGCGGCAAGGTCGGCGCGCTCGGGGGGAGATACATCGACGGCACGCTCTTCAACTCCGAGAACGAGGAGGATATCAGGAAGGAGCTCGCATCCTTCGGCTTCCGCGAGAACGGCACCGAGACCATGTACGACGGCGTCACCGGCGAGCAGTTCGACGCGAAGATATTCGTCGGCACCATGTATTACCTCAAGCTCAAGCACATGGTCGCGAACAAGATCCACTCGCGCGCGAGGGGCCCGATCCAGCTGCTCACGCGCCAGCCGACCGAGGGCCGCGCGAAAGAGGGCGGCCTGCGCCTCGGCGAGATGGAGAAGGACACCTTCGTCGCGCACGGGACGAGCCTGCTCCTGAAGGAGCGGTTCGACGCTGACCGGACCATCCTCCCGATCTGCGAGGAGTGCGGCACCATCGCGATCCATGACGATTTCAAGAACCGGTATTTCTGCCAGACCTGCGGGGATGCGGTCGAGATCTCGAACATCGAGATGTCGTACGCCTTCAAGCTGCTGCTCGACGAGCTGAAGTCGATGGCGATCTACCCGAAGCTCTCGCTCAAGAACAAGTACTGACGGTGAACCTCCCATGGACGACTACGAGCCATATGTCTTCAAGAAGGTCAAATCGATCACCTTCGGCGTCTTCTCGCCGAAAGCCATCAAGAAGATGGCGACGGCGAAGATCGTGACGCCGGAGCTCTACGACAAGGAGGGCTACCCGGTCGACGGGGGACTGATGGACACGCGCCTCGGGGTCATCGACCCGGGCCTCAAGTGCAAGACCGACGGCAAGAAGCTGAAGGACTGTCCCGGCCATTTCGGCTACATCGAGCTCGCGCGGCCGGTCATCCATATCAAGTTCATCAACGTCATCTACACGCTCCTCAAGTGCACCTGCCGGGAGTGCGGACGGGTCCTCATCCCGAAGAACAGGATCGACAAGAACATGAAGCTCCTCGACCAGATCAACCAGGAGCAGGGCCTCACCGCCCGCAGGCTCATGGTGAAGGAGATCGTGACCGCGCTCAAGACCTCGAACAAGTGCCCGTACTGCAACGCGCGGCAGCACAAGATCAGCCTCGAGAAGCCGACGACGTTCCTCGAGAACGACAAGCGCATCTCGCCGATCGAGATCCGATCGCGCATGGAGAAGGTCACCGACGACGACCTGCTCATCTTCGGCATCAACCCGAAGTCGGTGCGCCCCGAGTGGATGGTGCTCACGGTGCTTCCCATCCCGCCGGTGACCATCCGGCCGTCGATCACGCTCGAGTCGGGGGAGCGGAGCGAGGACGACCTTACCCACAAGCTCGGCGACATCGTGCGCATCAACCAGCGCCTCTTCGAGAACATCAACGCCGGCGCCCCGGAGATCATCATCGAGGACCTCTGGGACCTGCTGCAGTACCATATCACCACGTTCTTCGACAACGAGGTCTCCCAGCTGCCGCCCGCACGCCACAAGAGCGGCCAGCCGCTCAAGACGATCACGTCACGGATCAAGAGCAAGGAGGGCCGCATCAGGCACAACCTCGCGGGGAAGAGGACCAACTTCTCGTCCCGCACGGTCATCTCTCCCGATCCCATGATCCACCTGAACGAGGTCGGGGTCCCGCGGATTGTCGCGATGAAGCTCACCGTCCCCGAGCGCATCAACGACTGGAACTTCGCCTACCTCAAGAAGTTCGTCGAGCGCGGGCCGTCCGAGTACCCGGGCGCGAACTACATCGTGCGCCCCGACGGCAAGAAGAAGAAGATCACCGAGGAGACGAAGGAGCAGGTGCTCGAGGAGCTCGAGCCGGGCTACTTCGTCGAGAGGCACCTCCTCGACGGCGACATCGCGATCTTCAACCGGCAGCCGTCGCTGCACCGGATGTCGATGATGTGCCACAAGGTCAAGGTGCTCCCGGGCAAGACCTTCCGGCTCAACCCCGCGGTCTGCCACCCGTACAACGCGGACTTCGACGGCGACGAGATGAACCTGCACATCCCGCAGACCGAGGAAGCGCGCGCCGAAGCGGAGACTCTCATGATCGTCCAGACGCAGCTCATCTCGCCCCGCTACGGGCTCTCGGTCATCGGCTGCATCCAGGACGCGATATCGGGCAACTACCTGCTCACCAAGCGCGAGGACCTCACCCGCGAGCAGGCGATAGATCTCCTCGCGGCTGTCGGGATCGACGACTTCTCGGTGCTGCGCAAGAAGGACAAGTACAGCGGCAACGAGATCTTCTCCGCGCTGCTGCCGAAAGACTTCGACTTCAAAGGAAAGACACTCAAGGGGAACCCGGTCGTCATCAAGGACGGCCAGATCAAGGAGGGGTTCATGGACCGCGCGAACCTCGGCGAGGAGCGTGGGCTGATGCTGCGCACCATCCACAAGCGGTACGGCGCCGACCAGACGATCGAGATCCTCAGGCGCATATTCCTGCTCGGAGCTATCTACCTCCAGAGACGGGGCTTCACGACCGCCGTCTCCGACACCGACCTGCCGGAGCTCGCGCGCGGGAAGATCGAGGAGATCCTCTCGAAGGCGGAGGCCGCGGTGGAGGAGCTGATCCAGTCGTACCGCGACAAGACCCTCGAGGCGTTCCCCGGACGCACGCTCCAGGAGACGCTCGAGCTCAAGATCCTCGAGATCCTGAACAAGGCGCGCAACATGAGCGGCGAGATCGTCCAGGAGTACTCCGACAAGTCCTCACACACGATCATCATGGCGGACTCCGGCGCGCGCGGCAACTTCCTCAACCTCGCGCAGATGGCGGCGGTCGTCGGCCAGCAGGCGATGCGCGGCAAGCGCATCGAGAAGGGCTACCGCGAGCGCACGCTGTCCTGCTTCGAGCGGGGCGACCTCTCGCCGCGGGCCCATGGGTTCGTGCGGAGCGGCTTCAAGAAGGGCCTCGCGCCGCATGAGTTCTTCTTCATGGGCATCACCGGGCGGGACTCCCTCATGGACACCGCGCTGCGCACCCCGAAGTCAGGCTACCTCTACCGCAGGCTCGCGAACGCGATGCAGGACCTCAAGATCGAGTATGACGAGACCGTGCGCGACGCGGCGAGGAAGATCATCCAATTCTCCTACGGCGAAGACGCGATCGACGTCTCCCGGTCGGAGAAGGGGCACATCAACGTCAGAAGGATAATCGAGAAGGTATGCGGGTGATCATGATGACCGAAGCGCTCTTCAAGGAATACGAGAAGCTCCTCCCCAAGCGCATCATCGAGGATATCAAGGAGGCGCTCCCTAAGGGGACCGGCGCCGCGAAGGTCAAGAAGGTGCTCGAGCTCGCGTTGGAGGAGTACCTGCAGTCCAAGGTCGACCCCGGCGAGTCGGTCGGCCTCATCTCCGCAGAGTCCATCGGCGAGCCCTCCACCCAGATGACGCTGAACACCTTCCACTTCGCCGGCGTCGCCGAGATGAACGTGACGACGGGGCTCCCTCGCATCATCGAGATCCTCGACGGCAGGAAGGACCTCAAGACCCCGATGATGGAGATCCACCTCAAGAGCCCGTTCAACAAGGGCAAGGACATCCGCATCATCGCGGAGTCCATCAAGGAGACGACGCTGAAAGAGGTCATCGACGAGATCAGCATCAACATCGCCGAGTCGACGATCGAGCTGACGCTCCTCGCCGAGAAGCTCAAGGTCCTCAAGCTCACGCCCGCCCAGATCATCAAGGTGCTTGAGAAGAGCCTCAAGGGGTACGCGGTCAGGCAATCGGACGACCGGATCCTCATGAAGGCGAAGGGGAAAGAGGACAACCTCAACGAGATCTACAAGAGCAAGGAGAAGATCAAGGACATCTACATCAAGGGCGTGAAGGGCATCTCGCATGTGCTGCCGGTCAAGCGGGACGAGGAGTTCGTGATCATCACCGCGGGCTCGAACCTGAAGGACATCCTGACGCTCGAGTACGTCGACGATAAGACGACCTCGACGAACAACATCCACGAGATCGCGTCGGTGCTCGGCGTCGAGGCGGCGCGCCAGTCGATCATCAACGAGGTCTTCAGGGTCATTGAGAACCAGGGGCTGAACGTCGACGTCCGGCACATCATGCTCGTCGCCGACACCATGTGCGTGAACGGGACCGTCAAGGGCATCACGCGCTACGGCGTCGTCTCGGAGAAGTCGTCCGTGCTCGCACGGGCCTCGTTCGAGACGTCCATCAAGCACATCATCAACGCCTCGCTCGTCGGCGAGGTGGACGAGCTGACCTCGGTCGTCGAGAATGTCATGCTCAACCAGCCGATCCCGGTCGGGACCGGGCTTCCGGGCCTGGTCACCAAGGTCAAGAGATGAATGATACTACGCATGGAGTTGAACCGAATTGCCGAAGAAAGACGTCGATCCGAACGTGACGAAGATCAGGAAGCTCCTCGAGGAGGGGAAAGCGGTCATCGGGACCGAGAAGACCCTCGCCGGGCTCAAGCACGGCAGGCTCGCCGCGGTCTACCTCGCGGCGAACTGCGAGAAGGCCGCTGAGGCCGACATCAGGCACTACGCAGGCCTTGCCGGCGCCGAGGTCATCAGGCTCGGCCACCTCAACACGGAGGTCGGGACGTTGTGCAAGAAGCCGTTCTCGATCCAGGCGCTCGGCGAGAGGAAGTAGGAGCTCGTTCTGCCGCGATCCACCATGGCGAAAATCACCATCAACACCGAGACAATGAAGCTCATGTCGCTCTTCGAGAGCGTCACCGGAGCAGGGCCCAAGGACTGCTACGAGGACGACATGGGAACCCAGGTGTTCGTGGTCAAGGAGAACGAGATCGGCCGCGCCGTCGGGAGGCAGGGCGCGAACGTCCACCGGCTCGAGCGCATGCTCAACAGAAAGATTAAAATAGTAGAATTTAATCCCGAGATACCACAATTCATCCAGAATCTGGTTTTTCCGCTGCGAATCGCGGACATACGCCAGGACGGGGGCGTTTTCACGCTGACCGCAGCCGATTCACGGACGCGGGGGCTCCTCATCGGACGGGCCGCCCAGAACCTGCGGAACTACGAGAAGGCAGTCAAGCGCTACTTCCCCATCGATGAGTTGCGGGTCACCTGAGCGGACGATCAAAATGGCCAAGAAATCGACCGGACTGAAGGCGGGCGCGAAGCTCGCGAAGCGGCGGCAGCAGTTCCGCTGGAGCGACTCCAAGTACCTGAAGAAGACGCTCGGTCTCAAGAAGAAGTCCGACCCGCTCGGCGGCGCGTCGCAGGCGAAGGCGATCGTGCTGGAGAAGGTCCAGCTCGAGGCGAAGCAGCCGAACTCCGCGATGCGCAAGTGCGCCCGTGTCCAGCTCGTCAAGAACGGCAAGCAGGTGACCGCGTTCCTGCCCGGCGACGGCGCGACGAAGCTCGTCGACGAGCACGACGAGGTGGTCATCGAGTGCATCGGCGGGAAGATGGGCAGGGCGAAGGGAGACATCCCTGGCGTGCGCTGGCAGGTCATCAAGGTGAACGACCAGTCGCTCCTCGCGCTGCGGCACGGCAAGGTCGAGAAGGCGCGCAAGTAAGGGGATCCAGATGGCGACAGACACACTCGCATTCAACCGATGGAGCGTCGAGGGTATCGCGGTCCAGGACCGCGGCCTCGAACGCTACCTGAACCTCGAGCCGAGGATCATCCCGAAGACCTATGCCCGCTACGCCGGGAACCGGTTCCATAAGTCGAGGCAGTTCATCGTCGAGCGGCTGATCAACAGGCTGATGGTACCGGGCCATCGCGGTAAGAAGCATAAGCGCAGCTCCGGCTTCGTCACGGGCAAGGGCGCGACCGTATACAAGATCGTCGAGGAAGCGCTCGTCGAGGTCGAGAAGCGCACCAAGAAGAACCCGATCGAGGTGCTGGTCCGCGCGATCGAGAACGCGGCGCCGCGCGAGGAGATCATCTCCATCGAGTACGGCGGCGCGCGCTATCCGAAGGCGGTCGAGAGCGCGCCGCAGCGCAGGATCGACATCGCGCTCCGCACCATGGTGCAGGGCGTGTACGACCGGATCTTCAACAAGAAGAAGTCAGTCGTCTCGGCGCTCGCCGACGAGATCATCGCCGCGTTCCAGCTCTCGCCGAACTCGAACGCGATCGCGAAGAAGCTCGAGCTCGAGCGCCAGGCCGACGCGAGCCGGTGAGCGTCCGCTTCCTCCTCTGTCTATCCGCAACGCATAAATAGCAGCTTCCTGCACCAGGCCGCATGCCTCCGATGGTCATGCACGCCTTCGTCACGAAAGGACGCTACGGCAGCGATGCCGATTCGCGCATCATCTATTCCGTCCTTCCTGACATCCTCTGGGCGCTCGATATCAGGCACTACCGACGGTACCACCAGCCGAAGCGGCGGGGCAAGCGGCGCCTGTCCGACACCGACGAGCTCAGGCTCACCCTCGAACACCTCTACGACGACCGGCTGCTCGACTGGCTCATCGACGGAAGGGGCAAGGATGACCCGCAGTGGGTGACGGAGCTTCGGGAGCACCGGGCGGAGGCCACCGACGGCATCTACAGCATCATGCCGATCCTGCGCCCGATCAGCCGGATTCCTGGCATCCACAAGGCCGCGGAGTTCTGGGGCGACTACCTCTTCGACCTCTCCCTCGAACGAGCGGCGATCATGAAGGAGGGCAGAGGGATTCTCGCCGACCTGGCAGGCTCGGCGTCGGCATTCGACCACCTGCGCTTCCTCTCCGTCGTGCAGGAGCTGTACCATCCGTCCCATATCCGCTCGTCCGAATTCCGGTATTACGGCGACGCCGCCGATATCATCAGGGCGTTCCCGTTCGTGCGGCTCGCCGAGCCCTATGTCACGCCGATGGTGCTGCAGTACGCGGCGCAGCATGATGGGACATTCAACCAGCGGATCGCGACCTACTTGCATAGCATGCTCAGGAAAGGGAGCGGCATAGGGGACACTGTCGAGGCGCGCATCAGTGAAAGCGCAGGACGCCTGCCGGGGTGGGCGCTCGACGACATGCTCCACTACTTCTCGCACGTCCCCGATGAGGACACGCTTGTGGCGGGGGCCTACGGCGGGCTGATCCTGAAGAACCGGCCGATCAAGAGGGCGGCAGAGGGGCTCGCATCCGAGTGAGAAAGAGAAGGAATGCTCCGTACGGGATTTGAACCCGTGTCTTTGCCTGTCCCTTACGGTACAAACCGGAAATCTCCGATTTCCCGTATCGAGAGGGCAAAATGATTGGCCGGACTACACTAACGGAGCCTAAGGATGGGCCCAGAGGGATTCGAACCCCCGACCTTCCGGTTACTTCTGGTGGCGAATGCCGCCGGAAGTTTGGCGACTTCGTCGACATTAAGAGCCGGACGCTCTACCAGCCTGAGCTATGAGCCCGTGGTGGGGTAGGATTCCCACCTCCTTTTTAAAGCTTTCCTCGTCAAAGGGGATGAGGGACGCCGGAGCTGGGATTTGAACCCAGATATCCCGAAGGAAACAGGATTTCGCGGAAAAGCCCGCTTGTAGGCCTATTTGAAGCGGAGCTTCAATTTTCCAGTCCTGCGCACTACCAGGTTATGCGACTCCGGCCTGATGGGAAGGAAGATTCCTGGCTGGTTTATAAAAGTTATGGGACGAGAAGGGATCATGCGCCGGCCGGGAATCGAACCCGGATCGACGGCTCTCTCCGCATCGCTGCTTGGAAGGCCGCAATCATACCGTTAGACCACCGGCGCGTCTTGTTGCTTCCCCACCGCTTCACGCAGCTGCGATATAAACCTGTCGAAGTCCTCTTTTGTCACGTTCGCGCCGCACGCCTGCTCGTGCCCGCCGCCGTAACCGTCGATCCCGACGAGCGCCTTCTCGAGCGCGTCGCGGATGTTGATGCCTGCGGGCGAGCGCAGCGAGAGCTTGATCTGGCCGTTCTTCTCGCGGCCGAGGACCACGACCTTGCCGGGGTTGCGGTACATCAGCTCGTTCGAGAGCTCCTTCGTGAGCGACATGCGGTCGTCGGGATAGGTGAAGATGAGGAACTGGTCGTCGGTGGCCTTGGGGATGCGCGCGAGGATGTCGTCGTACTCCTTGAGGATCGCCTGGGCGCGCTTGAAGAGGAACTTGCCTGCCGGCGTCGTCTGGTGCAGGATCTCCTCGGGCTCCGTGATTCGCGTGAGCGTCCTCACCGACTGCATGACATCCTTCGCCTGGCCTTTGAGGAGCATCGAGACCATCTTCACGAGCCTGCCGAGCTCTGAGGCGAAGAGAGCGTCTTCGGGGCGCGTGATGTCCTTCGGGAGGAGGTCGGGATAGGCCTTCGTGAACTCTGCGGTGATGTCGTCGGGAAGCGACCAGTCGCCGACAGTGCCCACCATCGCGATCCAGAGGTCCTGGCGCACGGCCTTGTAGCAGTAGTACGATGCGGGCAGGCTGTCTTCAGGCTTGCGCAGCCGGGGGTTATAATAGGAGACCCTGTCGCGGTCGTAGGGGCCATGGTGGTCGAGCCAGATGACCGGCCTCCCCACGGCATCGAGGAACTCCTGGTCGACGATCGCTATGTCGAGGACGAAGACCTTGTCAGGCGAATACTCCTCGACCTTCGGGAGGAAGGCGGTGCCTATCCGGGGCGTCGTCTTGACCACGATGCCGTGCCCTTCCTTCATGTAGCGGTAGAAGAGCAGGAACGAGGCGACGCCGTCCGCGTCATCATGGAAGAAGATGAGCGGGTTCTGGGCTGTGTCGAGCTCGTCGCGCAGCTTCTCATAATCCTTCTCGGTGAGGGTCATGCTCCCATCAATTGAGTGAATATTTATAAGGGTTTGGGTATTTATTTTCAATATTGAAACGATTAATTTAACACAATATTTATATATTAGTAAATGTAATTACTTAATAGTTACTAATAATGAGCGGGTGAATCCATGTCGATCGAGCAGTTCATCGTGGACACTGCGCCGTATATCCGAGACGCGGCGATCATCGACGCAGCGGCAGCGGTCGTCGCGAGCTCTGCCAAGCACGTCCTCGACAAGACCACTTCGGCGTGGGAGCACCAGACCGCGAAGAGGATGCTCGATATCGCAGCGAAGGTCGCGTGGGCGCCTTACAAGGCAGCCGCGCTCGCGCTCCCCTCATTCTTCATCAAGAGGACCAGGAAGAACCGGCGCAAGGTCAACGCCCATCGTTATATCGCGGCGCCGGCGCTCGTGACCCTCGCGGCGATCGTCGGCCTCAACTACCAAATCACCAAGGACTGGGGGAAGAGGTACGACGACCTTCGCCAGGTCCCGAACGCGACCTTTCTCTACCTCAATCCTGACATCGCTGCCCCGTCGCGCCAGTCGCGGATCAACCTCTCCGACGTTGCCGGTAGCGGCCCGCTCTCAGACATCTACATCAACACCGCACAGCGGAAGCTGGTGACCACGAAGAACGGGAACAAGGCGGACGTCGTCGACATCATCGGCATCGGCCCGAAGCAGGCGCCCTCGATACCCTTCGCCCAGGCGGACAACACCTACAACACCAACGGCCTCGACGGCAACCGAATCCCCTACGACGACAGGATCTTTTCGAAGATGAAGGTCGCGGGCGTCATCGGTCCCGACGACGAGAGCTATGAGCCATGGATGGGCAGCGGCGCGATACTCCTCGCCGAGCAGTACAAGGGGCCGATCGATGAGTACCGCGGCCGCTGGTTCAAGATCGGGCCGACGCTCCACTCGGAGCGGATCAGCGGCGTCAGGAGCATCGGGCACGGTCTCCTCGGAAGGATCGGCCAGGAGATCCCCACCGACGGCTGCGTGCGGATCCCGTCGGAAGACAACGACCGGATCAAGCGGGACGTGCGCTACCTCAGGACGAGGGTCTGGGGCGGGTACGACACCGACATGCTCCTGCTCGACCGGCAGGGCACCCTCTTCGTGGTGGCCGACCACACCGATCCTTATGGCAAGGTGCCGCAGGATGTCGGCTACCGCCGGCTCATCAGCGACCTCACGGCGATCCACGGCAGGAAGCTCAGGACAGCTGGGGGATGGAAGGGCATCGAGATCGACTTCCCGAAGGTGACGAGGGCGTTCTACGCCTCGATGGAGGAGCCCGGCGTCTACCGGATCCCGCTGAAGGACTGATCCTCCAGGAAAAAATAGTTTTAAATAGGAGTCTACAATCCGACGGCAGAATCGACTGATCCCCTTTTATGTGGAGGAAGATATTCATCGAGCTGCAAAGATGCGTGCCCCTGCCGAGTCCTGGACTTCCTGCCCTTCTGATAGCCTTCGGTTAGGCGACGCCCTGCTCGCGTCTCCCTCCCGACAGGGAGGTGAAAAATGAACACGACCGGCGAGAGCCCCACCGACCAGACCGCACCGCTCATCGGGAACAGGATCCCGCACGAGTTCTTCATCGCCGCCGGCGCCGGCGAGAGCGACATCACCGTGCATGCCGGCTCGTACCATCTCGCGCTCAGGGACGCGGGGATCGAGATGTGCAACATCATCTCCTACTCGTCGATCCTGCCCGGGACCGCGGTCGAGACCGCGCGCCCGGCGCGCCTCGTCCACGGCTCGGTCATGGAGACCATCATGGCGGCCGCGAGCTGCCGGAAGGGCGAGCGCGCGACCGCGGGCATCATCTTCGGCTGGCTGCACGACCGCGAGTCAGGCGACCGGTACGGCGGCCTGGTCTGCGAGTACAACGGCCCGCTCGCGAAGGAGGAGGCGGAAGCCCAGCTCCGCCTGAGCATCCAGGAGCTCTATGGCAACGGCTATGCGGAGCGGTTCGAGATCAGGGACAGCCGGGTGCTGTTGAGGACGGTCGTCCCGGGGAAAGAGTTCGGGACCGCGATCGTCGCCCTCTGCTTCACCAGCTACCGCTACCCGGTCATCCGCGACCACTGAAGCAGTTACCTCTGGCCGAGCCGAAAAAAAGTTTTTATACTGGCTGAACGGGAAGGATGCCATGCTCAACCTGACCAATGTCACCATAGCCGAGCTCACCCTCGAGGAGGCGCAGGCAGCCGGCCAGCCGCTGCTCCTCTTCATCGCCGGCATCGTCGTCTACGCGCTCTTCGTCTTCCACTTCTACCGGTTCCTCGCGAGGAAGGACATCTTCCGCTTGAACCTCAGCCAGTACAGCGAGGGGTTCCTCGGCTTCCTTGGGGTCGTGGGGAAATTCATCCTGCACTTCATCGAATATATCCTCATCTTCCCGCTCTTTGTCTTCTTCTGGTTCGTAGTGGTGGCAGGCATCCTCGTCTTCCTCGCCAAGAACCCGATTGCCGACACGCTCCTCATCTCGATGGCGCTCGTGGCTTCGGTCAGGATCACCGCATACTATAGCGAGGACCTCTCGCGCGACCTCGCGAAGATGTTCCCGTTCGCGCTGCTCGGTGTCTTCCTCGTCGACATGAGCTTCTTCTCGTTCGACCAGTCGATAGCCCTCCTGCAGCAGGTGCCGCAGCTCTCCATGACGCTCCTGTACTATTTCCTCTTCATCATAGGGCTCGAGTTCGTGCTGCGGCTGCTTTCCTATGTGCTCTGGCCGCTCCTCAGGAGAAAGGAGGAGAAGAAGGATACGAGTGATGAGAGGAGGGGGACTCGCCGATAGCCTTGACGAAGAAGGAGAAAACCTCTTCTATCCTCGCCTGGTCGTTGTGGTAGCCGAGGATCCTGCCGAACTCCTCGATGAGCTCGCATTTGAAGACAGGATGGCCGCTGTCCTTGCCTCCGATCTGCTTGAGCGCCCTGGTGCTGACGTCATGCTCGTCCGCGCCGCAGCTGACCAGGTAGCCGCGCCGCTTGAGCAGGTCGAGATAGCCGTCGGTGACACCTTTGCCGAATATCCCATGGAGGATCAGGGCGCCGTCCTTGTACGTCGATCCGGCGGGGATGCCGTTATGGAGGCGCTTGAGCTGCTGCCTGCGGGGCTTCGACCAGTAGATAAGGTGCTGATAGAGTTGATAGGCATGCTCGAACTTCCCGACATCATCCGGCGTCCCCATCGCCTCACCGAGAGCGACATAGGCGTCGAGAGTGTTCTCCTGCAGTTGGGAGAGGATGATGGTATCGGCGATGTTCGAGGAGCCGCGGTCCCTGTTCTTCTTGCCCATGCCGGGTGAGGGACCACAGGAGGTATAAAAGACTTACTTCTTCGCAGTGGTCACTTTCCTGCCTTGCCCCTTATGCCCTTCCGCCAGGAAGAGCACACCCAGGACGATCGGCGGGCCTGAGATGAGGAGCAGGCTGAGGATCTGTCGGTAGGTGTTGAAGAAGAACACGAAGGCGATCCCCATCATGAGGAATATCCATCCGCCGACGATCGGCCATCTCCAGCCGATGACGAGAGCGACGACGAGCAGCAGCGACGGCAGCATGTGCATCAGGAAACCGATGGAGAGGATCGGCACGTCGAAGGCGAAGAGGGATATGAAGAGTATATAGAGGATGCCGAGCACTCGCGGCAGCCACCAGAGGGTTCCGCGCGCTCTGCGCGCCATCTCAATCACCCCCTTTGCGCGCGCCCGCGATGCCGGCGAGCAGCGCGAGGAAGATCGCGAGCTTGAAGGCGGTGAACCAGGATATCGATCCTGCGACAAGCCCCTGCGCGACCGCGCCGGGGAAGAGGCTGGGGACGGTCCATGCCCAAAGGACCTTGATCAGGAAGAGCATGACGAGGAAGACGATCGCCGCGACCATGAGGCCGCCTGCCACCCAACCGATCCATGTGCTGCGCCGTGCCATTGCGTGTTGACCCCCAAGGGCGCGGATTCCCGTCCCCTGCAGCCGAGCAGGAGGCCCATCATACTTATGCTTTTCCCATCGCGGAATGCTACCGGGCATACATATAATTATTTTCAATATTGAAAATATAATGATGGCAACAAGCTTTTTATACACTCCCCATTTCAACACGGCGTGATGAAACCGGACAAGCAGGTGAAGCGGGAGTTCAAACAGGAGGCGAGCAAGGACCCCGACAGGTTTTACGCCACCGCAGTCCTTAAAGCCGCGGGATTCATGCGCAAGCGCTGCGCCTGCGGAACCTTCTTCTGGACCGTCGATCCCGACAAGGAGGTCTGCGGCGACCCCGCCTGCAGCGGCGGCTACCGCTTCTTCGAGAAGCCGCCGGCGAAGCGTCAGCTCGACTACATCGAGGTCTGGAAGGAGTTCGCGCGGCTCTTCAAGAAATGGGGGTATACGCCGATCGCCCGTTATCCGGTGGTCGCGCGTTGGCGCGACGACACCGACTTCGTGCAGGCGAGCATCTATGATTTCCAGCCCTACGTCGTCTCCGGCGAGGTCACCCCGCCCGCGAAGAAGCTGGTCGTCCCCCAGTTCAGCCTCCGCTTCAACGACATCGACAATGTGGGCGTCACCGGCGCGCACTACACTGGATTCGTTATGATCGGCCAGCACGCGTTCATGGATGAGAAGGAATGGGACCAGGATGCCTATTTCTCGGACATCCACCGCTGGCTGAGCGAGGGGCTCGGCCTTCCTGACGAGGAGATAACCTTCCACGAGGACGCGTGGGCGGGCGGCGGCAACTTCGGACCATGCATGGAGTACTTCAGCCGCGGCCTCGAGCTCGGCAACCAGGTGTACATGCTCTACGAGCAGACCGAAGCGAAACCCAAGCCGCTCAGGCTGAAGGTCCTCGACATGGGCATGGGCCATGAGCGCAACGCCTGGTTCACGAAGGCGGCCTCCACCAGCTACGAGACCACGTTCCCGACAGTCATCGCGAGGCTCAAGCGCATCACCGGCATCAGGCCGGACGAGTCGGTCATCCGACGGTTCCTGCCCTACGCCTCCTACCTCAACGTCGACGAGGTGGTGAGCATCGACGCCGCCTGGAAGGCGGTCGCACAGAATGCCGGAACCGACGTCGCGAGCCTGCGGCAGACTGTCCAGCCGCTCGCCGCGATGTATTCGGTCGGCGAGCACGCCCGCACGCTTCTCGTCGCGACGAGCGACGGCGCGCTCCCGTCGAACGTCGGCGGGGGCTATAACCTGCGCGTCATCCTGCGGCGCGCGCTCGCGTTCATCCGGCAGTACGGCTGGGACCTCGATCTCGCCGACATCGCGGCATGGCATGCCGCCTATGTCAAGCCGATCTTCCCCGAGCTCTCCGAGAACCTGGAGGACGTCAGGCAGATCCTCGACGTGGAGCGGCGCAAGTACCTGCAGACCGTCGAGCGCTCGAAGGCGATCGTCCGGGGCATCATCAGCAAGGACATCACCGCCGACACGCTCGTCTCGCTCTACGACAGCCACGGCATCGGCCCCGACCTCATCGCAGCAGAGGCGAAAGCCGAAGGGAGGAGAATCGAGGTGCCGGACAACTTCTACGCACTCGTCGCCGAGCGCCACGAGAAGAGCGAGCAGCTGACCGCGACGGTGAAGGAGCAGAAACTTGATCTTGCCGGCATCCCGGACACCGAAGCGCTCTACTTCGACGACTACATGACAGCCGCGATGCGCGCGAAGGTGCTCAAGGTGATCGGGAGGGATGTCGTCCTCGATCGGACGGTCTTCTATCCAACGAGCGGCGGCCAGCTCCATGACGTCGGCACGATCGGGGGCGAGAGGGTGGAGGACGTCTTCAAGCAAGGCGCGATCATCGTGCATGCGATGGGGAAGGAGCCCGGCTTCGAGGAGGGCGACACTGTCGAGGGCAGGATCGACCTCGCGCGGCGCCGGCAGCTCGCGCAGCACCACACCGCGACCCACATCATCAACGGCGCCGCGAGGAAGGTGCTGGGAAACCACGTCTTCCAGGCAGGAGCGTCGAAGACGCTGGAGCGAGCGCGCCTCGACATAACCCACTACGAGCAGCTGACAAAAGAGCAGATAGCGCGGATCGAGGAGCAGGCGAACGCGATAGTGGGGAGGGACCTGCCGGTCGTGAAGTCCTTCATCCCGCGCGACGAAGCGGAGAGGAAGTACGGCTTCCGGCTCTACCAAGGCGGCGCGGTGCCGGGAAAGAGCATCAGGGTCGTCGCGATCGGCGACTGGGACGTCGAGGCCTGCGGCGGCACGCACCTCAACCGTACCGGTGAGACGGGCGTCATCAGGATCACGAAGACGAGCAAGATCTCCGACGGCATCCTCAGGATCGAGTATACGGCAGGCAAGGCGACGAGCGCCGAGGAGGGACGCGGCCAGGACATCCTCGATGGGCTCAAGGGACTGTTCGGCGTCGAGGAGGCGATCGTCCCGGCGCGGGCCGAGGAGCTGTTCGCCAAGTGGAAGAGGGCGCGCAAAGCGGCGAAGAGGAAGCAGCCTCTCGACGAGGATGCCTACATGCTCACCGCCGAAACGCCGTACGACGGCGACGTCGTCTCGCGCGTCGCCGAGCTGTTCTCCACCCAGCCCGAGCACGTCGTGAAGACCGCAAAAAGGTTCTTGGACGAGCTCGAAGGGTTCAGGAAGCCTTCAGCCAAATAGCTCGCGCAGGCGTCTGAAGAAGAACTCTTTCCCGCGCGACGGGACGACGACGCCGAACTCCGGTTTCTGTTCCCTCCCCTCGTCGTAGAAGGGGATGACGAGCCGCTCGTCCGAGACGACCATTTCGTCCCTGATGATCGCGTCGAACGGCATCCGCAGCGACCAGCCGCCGCAGGTGAAGGCCTGGCTTCGGCAGTAGAGGAGCGCGTCCCGGTCGATGAGGAGGGCTGATTCGCCGACGCTCTCGCGCGAGACCGGCCGGAACTCGGAGTGGCCGCCGACATAGACCGCGAGCAGGATCGCCTCAGGAGACGATACCGTCGCCCCGAAGCATTCCTTGAGCCGCGACGCTATCCCCGAGCGCTTCTCCCCGTCGATGCTCCCCTTCCGGTCGCCGTCGTGCGCGGAGAAGACATCACGCCAGATCTCCTGGAGAGCTCCCATGGGAAGGTGGAACGGCCGGCTGTTTAAGTATCTTTCTAGAGCAGGAAGAAGCAGATCACCGGCAGGATCAGGCAGCCCATGCAGTGGTTGCGCGCGACGCCGATCCGCACGGCCATTATGCCCAAGCACGTCGCGGTCGCGAGCACGAGCAGCCCCACCCATCCCGAGAAGACGAAGGAGAGGATGACGATGAGCGCGGCGATCGTGAGCACGAGCGCCTGGTAGTCCACCCACGGGATGATCCTCGCGAACCGCAGGGTGAGGGGGAGCGCGAGGAGCGTCGCGCAACCGCCGGCGACGAGCGCCGCCGCCGCGAAGACGCCGAGGTGCGGAAGCCCGATCTCGCCCGCGAGCGTCGAGATCGCGATCACCGCGCCGTTCCTCGCCTTGTCGATGACGTAGAGCGTGACCAAGGACAGGGTGAAGTTGACGGTGTTGATGCCGCCGACGAGGATCAGGAACGCCTCGTCCCTGATGTCGCGGAAGAGCTGCATCGCGAGCACCGCCCCCTGCGCCGCGCCGAGGCCCGGGAAGAAGGAGGTGAGCGCGCCTGCGAGCGTCGCCGCGCCGACCGAGCCCGCGACATCCCTGACGCTGACCGCGGACGACTCCTCCGCTAACTGCGGCGGTATGCGCACCTCGTCGAAGTAGGATATCACGAGCGTCGAGAGCCCGAAGAGGCCGGAGAGCATCGGGAAGAGCGGCTCAGAGAACCTGGGGAAGTTGAGCACGACGATCCCGAGCGTGCCGGTAAGGAGGAATATGAGAAGGTTCGCAAACCTTTTCCGGTCCTTCATGACCATATAGAGCATGAGCACGGCGAGGATGTGGCCTATCCACGGCTTGAGGAGTGTATAGACGCTGCCGACGACAGGGAGCAGGAGGGGCATCAGCAGCACGCACAGCGCGAGCGAGATGAGGCTCCCGATGAGCGTGAGCCGCACTGCGTCGAACGCACGCCCTGCGAGGAGCAGTTTGTGGCCGGGAAGCACCGAGAGCGCGGTGTCGGCGTCGGGGGCTCCCAGGAAGACGCCGGGGATGAAGTCGAGGAACGAATGCGTGACGCTCATCGCGACGATGAAGCACGCGAGAGGGATCCACGTCGTATGCCGCAGCAGGACGGGAGACGCCGCGACGAGCAGCATGGAGACGAGATTGATATGGACCCCGGGGACGAGGCCGGTGAAGGTGCCTGCGGCGAGCCCGACGCAGACAGCGATGAGGAGATCGGTGTACATGGGCAGGCGGGGGCATTTATCCTTCTTATCCATTCCATCAGCCGCCCCGGAAGGCTTCCGGACATGAGGAGTCTCTGTGCTGGCCTGACAGAAGATTTATATGGACGCGCGGACTTCGGGAGTTCATGACCGATCCGCCCTGCCCGCTCTGCCGCGCCGCGACCGAATCGTTCCGGCTCATCGACGACGATGCATACGCGTTCGCGACCGTCAACAGGGCGCCGATGAACGACCTGCACTTCCTGGTGCTGCCGAAGCGGCACGTCGAGCAGCTCGACGGGCTTTCCGCCGAGGAGACGCGGTCGATGGCGATGCTCCTCTTCCGGCTCGAGAAGGCCATCATGAAGGCGCGGGACGGCAGCGGAGGGGTGATGATCTTCATGGGCAGAGGCGCCCACAAGAGCCTCGAGCACCTCCACTTCCACATCCTCCCTACCAAAGGCGACCCGCGCAGGCTCATCTCCGCGCACGACCAGGTGCCGTACAAGGAATGGGCCGACGAAAGGAAGCTCATCGCCATCAAGGAACAGATCATGCCGTTCCTCTGATGCCATCCCCCTCCTTGGGTTCAGATGTAGCCGGGGTCGTCGTACGCGGTGATGCGTTCGGTCTTGAAGACGATCAGCACCTGCGCTTTGTTGCCCATGTCCGTGAACACGAACGGCCCGAGCGTGGCGGTTTTATGAGGGTCATCTCTCGTGGGCAATAGGTACGTCCGTTCCGTGTGGTCGACGTACCTGCTCGCGTTCGCGCCTTCCGCGAAGCCGAAGAACTGCGGCTTGTACCAGTCGGTCCGCACCGTCGGTATCGGCGACTTGGTCCGCAGCGGCAGGCCGGAGATCGAGAACTTCTCCTCGCGCCGCTGCCCGTCGTAGGAGCCGCCTGTGTACTCGTAGATGACCTGCGCGTTCGCGTTCTCGACCATCGTCGCGTTATCGTCGACGACGCCGTCCATGCGGAGCCTGATGTAGGTCTGCTCGTTCACCTGCTCGTCGAAGTCGACCGAGAACTGCCGCCCTGACCAGTAGACCTCGGCCTGGGGTTGGTAGCCCGCCAGGCACAGCCCCGGCCGGTCGTAGCTCGTGCCGTCGGAGAAGGTCTCCTTCACGTCGCCGCACACGCTCATGAGCAGGTGCGTGGTGTCGTGGAGGAGGGCGAGCCGCTCGTAGGGGTACTTCGTCTCGACCTTGATCTCGCCCGCCGCGACCACGCGGTTCGCCGCCGTGTCGTTGAGCGTCACCCTGACCGTGTAGACCCCTTGGCTGCTGTAGGAATGCCGGTAGACCGTGTCGTAGGTCCGCGAGGTGAAGCCGCCGTCGCCCCAGTCGATATGATATATCCTTGCCGCCGGCTCGGTCCCGGCGTAGGAGAAACTGAAGTTGTAGTACTTCCCGGTCTCGAGCTCGTCGTCGTACGGCTCGTAGGTGATGTCGATCGTCCCGACATCGTACGTCGCGGTCTCATATTCCTCCTCGGCGATGAACCCCTTGCAGCGGCTCCGCTGCGCCTCGTCGCGGAGCCGGTCGCAGCAGGCCCTGGCCTCGTCCGGATCCGAGAGCCTGACGCAGAGGCTATCGTTCTGGCCGAGGTCGGCATAGCACGCCGCGCGCTTCGCGATATCCTTGATGAGCCGGCAGCCGTCGACGAGTTCGGCATCCTGCGCCGCCTTGAACAGGCAGTCGTCGCGCGAGTCAGCGTCCTTGATATCCTTGCACCGCTCTTTTATGAGCTTGAAGAGCCAGGCCTTGCAGGCCCTGATCTCGTCCTCCTTCGTGGAGCTGAGCTCCCTTGTCTCATAGAATCCCCCGATGACCTGGTCATAGCTCTCCACGTCCCTGTACATGTCCTGCGCGGTGTAGCACGCGCCGACGCCGTCGCCCATGAAAGCCCTGCAGGCGAGGTTGAAGACCTGCTCGTCATCATCGATCCTGAACGCGTCGCAGTCGCCGTAGCTGAATTGGTCGGGGAAGAGGCCGATGACCGTCACCATGGCGTAAGGGTTTGGCGCCGCCCGAATCTTCTCCAGCCAGGAGAGGAGCCTGACATCATCGGCTGTCTCGATCGCGGTGACCATGCCGCCCTCGCCGGACAGCGTGTTCTTGACAGTCGTATACGCGATGCGCATCCTTGTCCGCTCGACGAAGCTGACGAGGAACTTCGCCTTGGGATCGGCTTCGAGTATCTCGTCGGGCTCCGGCTCGAACATGAGGTCGTCGACGTGCGCGGCGAACGACTTCGGGACGTCCTCGATGTGCTCGTATTCGGAGACGCCGGGCGCCGCCTCGAACTCGATGACCATCTCGCCTGCCGGCTTCTCTTCTGTGGTGTCGAAGACGACGCTCCGCGCGAGCGTCACGCCGTCCGCCACCTCGATAGGGTCGAATGAGATCTCCAGCCGGTCGTCCTCGCCGTCGCCGTCGCTGTCGTAGGTGATGGTCTCCCCATCGTCGAGACCGAGCTCGGCGAGCGGGGGGAGGTCCTGATCCAGCAGCGGTTCGTCGGCCCCGGTTGCCGGAGCGGCGCCCGCATTGCTGGGAGGTCGGGTTTGCGGGATAGGTCCCGGCGCCTCGGCGCCGCAGCCGGAGAGAAGCAGCAGGAGCGTTGTTATCAGTGCCAGAAATACTGTAGTGTGTCGCATATGTACCCCCAGGAGGAGGGCAGGCCGTCTGCTTATATAAAAGTTCCTATATGGGTGCATTTCCTATCCCATTTTAGCAAAGTTTATATTGGAGTACTGAAACGAGACGATAAAAACCCCTGGAGCGTGGTATTCTATGCGTACTATCTGCATCATCAACAACAAGGGCGGCGTCGGCAAGACGACCACAGCGATCAACCTGGCGGCAGGGCTGTCGCGGCACGACCGGCGCGTGCTGCTCATCGACCTCGACCCGCAGTCGAGCATCGACACCTCGCTCAAGGTCCGGGCGCAGAGCAGCATCCATGACGCGATGCTCGGGAAGGTGCCGATCCAGCAGTGCATCACCAACCTTGGCACCAACCTCGATGTCGTCACCTCCTCAGAATCGCTCAACCACGCGGAGCAGTACCTCGCCCAGCCGGAGACGCCCGACCTCGCGCTCAAGAGGATCCTCGACCAGGTCGGCGGCTATGATTATGTGATCGTCGACTGCCCCCCCTCGCACGGCCTCATCGCCCACAACGTGATGGCCTACTGTAGGGAGGCGTTCATCCCGACGAGCACGGACTACCTCGGCCACGAGGCGCTCAGGCGCATGCAGCGTCTCATCGCGGCGTTCAACACCGACTACGACCGTGACCTCAGGATCACCAGGATCATCCCCACCATGTACGACCGCAGGAACCGGATCTGCCGCGACACGCTCGCCGACGTCCAGAACGACCACCCCGAGCTCACGAGCTATCCCATCCGGATCAACTCGAAGCTCAAGGAGGCGCCGAAGGCCGGGAAATCGATATTCTCCTACGCGAGGTCGAGCTACGGGGCGAAGGACTACCTGCAGCTCGTCGAGGAGGTCATCAGCATGGAGCAGTCCTCCTCAGGCGGGAACGACCAGGAGGCGACGGTCACCGCCTGAGCCCTGCCCTTTCTTCCCTCACCCGTTCCGCAACGGTTAAATATCGGGAGGGGTGTCCGTCATCGCATGGCGCCGCACTTCATCGTGACCGACATCGAGACGACCGGCCTCTCGCGAGACCGCCATCGAATCACCGAGATCGCGGCGGTCAAGGTCGAGGGCAGCAGGGTGCGCGGCTCGTTCCAGACCCTCGTCGACCCCGGCGTCCCGATACCGCGCTTCATCACCCGGCTCACCGGAATCGACGACGAGATGGTGAGGGGCGCGCCCCGGATCGGCGACGCGCTCCCGGAATTTCTCAGCTTCCTCGACGATGGCATCCTCGTCGCCCACAACGCCGGCTTCGACTATGGCTTCCTTTCCGCGAACGCGGAGCGGCACCTCGACACCCGGCTCGGGAACGACATCCTCTGCACCCGACGGCTCGCGACGAGGCTGCTCCCTGACCTCCCGAGCAAGCGGCTCGAGGCGCTCTGCGAGCACTTCCGGATCACGAACGAGCGGGCGCACCGCGCGCTCGCCGACGCGCGCGCGACCACGAGGGTCTTCATCGGGTTCAGGAAGCAGCTCAACGACTACGGCCTCAGGACCGCGGAGGACCTGCTCAGGTTCCAGCTCCTGCCGCTCGCGAGCGCGCAGCGGCTCCTCGAGGAGAATCGACGGGAGAAAGGGGAGCGATAGGGATCATGAGGGCAGGCTTCACTCGCCGAGGAGCCGTGCGATGTGCTCCTCGCTCCAGCCCGATCTCCGGAAGCTCTGCTCGATCTGCTCCTTGCTGAGTCCCTGCGCCCGGGCGTTCTGGATATAGGCCTTCGCGGCAGCGACCCGCGGATGCGAGGAGAAGCCGTTGTCAGGGCCTGGGTAGCCGACAGCGCTGAGCGTCGCCGAGCGCCGCTTCGAGATGACGGCCGTCTCCTTCCGCTTCATGTCATGCGATTTCCAGAGGAAGATGGCCGTGATGACGATGAGCATGAGGATGACCGCGCCGTAGAAGACCGCCTCCTTCACCACGATGCCGTTGGCATCGATGTACCACCGGATGAAATAGGCGACGAGCACCAGGAGCAGGGCGACCACTATGATGACAGTCCAGATGCTCTCCCGATGTCTCTCGTGCATACTGGTGGGGTGGCAGACCTCATTTAAATAGGTTTTTTTACACGGGGGTGTGATAACGTCGGCATCCTCAGGGAAGGATGACGCAGTGCTCGCCGAGGATCGTCGTCCGATGGTCCGAGCGCTCGAGCTCGCCTGACACCGCCACCTTCATGCCGGGGGCGAGCAGGTCCTCGGGGATCCGCTCAGGGGAGAAGAAGACCGCTTCCACCATATCCTCGGCGACGAGCGTCATCCTTACCGTCCCCTCGGTCCTGCGGACCGAGACGACCCTGCCTTCTAGGGTGAGCAGGTCGCCATCCTCGGCCTCCCAGGAGCGGACGGTCTCATCAGGCAGGAGCCCTGACAGCACGAACAGGGCGAACAGCCCTAGGAGCGCGATTACGGTCGCCGTCCTCGTGAGCATCGAGGTGTCCATGCTCCCAGCCGTCGGGAACAGGGATTTATCGTTTCCGGCGGTTCCTGCGAAAACCCTCCGGGAGCGGCCATGCACCTCAGACCCAAAAAGCTTAAAAGAGGGGTGTCTTCTCCATCAGGTCATGGCGAAAAAGCGAGCCTTAGCGGTCACATCGAGCGACGAGATACCGATACCGAAGAGCCTGATCGACCAGGTGATCGGCCAGGACGAAGCGGTGAATGTCATCAGGAAGGCGGCGAGGCAGCGCCGGCACGTGCTCCTCATCGGCGAGCCGGGGACAGGGAAGTCCATGCTCGGCCTCGCCCTCGCTGAGCTCCTGCCGAAAGAGAAGCTCGTCGACGTCCTCGCCTTCCCGAACCCGAACGATGAGAACAACCCGCTCATCAGGGCGGTCCCCGGCGGCAAGGGCAGGGACATCGTCATGCAGGCCCGCCTGCAGTCGATGAACATGTTCAAGAACCAGAACATGCTCCTCTTCATCCTCGCGATCGTCGCGATGATAGTCCCGTGGTGGGCGCGCAACCAGTACCAGTCCGACATCATGTTCGCCGCCTTCTTCCTCGGGGGCATCGTCTTCCTCGCCGCGTTCGTGCTCTTCATCAACCTCGGCAAGAAGATGAACAACCGCGCGCCGCCCCCGAAGCTCATCGTCGACAACTTCAGGAAGAAGCAGGCGCCGTTCTTCGACGCTACCGGCGCGCACGCGGGAGCGCTCCTCGGCGACGTTCTGCACGACCCCTTCCAGAGCGGCGGCCTCGGCACGCCGAGCAATGAGCGCGTCGTCGCGGGCATGATCCACAAGGCCCACATGGGCGTGCTCTTCGTCGACGAGATATCGACCTTGCAGCCCGCCACCCAGCAGGAGCTGCTCACCGCGCTGCAGGAGGGGAAATACGCGATCACTGGCCAGTCCGAACGGAGCGCCGGCGCGATGGTACGCACCGAGCCGGTGCCGTGCAAGTTCATCCTGATCGCGGCAGGCAACCTCGAGACCCTCAAGCACATGCACCCGGCGCTGCGCAGCCGCATCCGGGGGTACGGCTATGAGGTCTACATGAAGGACACCATCGAGGACACGCCGGACAATGAGGAGAAGATCGCGCGGTTCGTCGCCCAGGAGATCAAGAAGGACGAGAAGATCCCCGCGTTCTCCCGCGAGGCAATCGACGAGATCATCGTGCTCGCCCGGAGGATGGCGAACCGGAAGGGGCACCTCACGCTCCGGCTGCGTGAGCTCGGCGGGCTGATACGCGCGGCAGGCGACGTCGCGGTAGAGGAGGGGGACAAGCCCGTCGGGAGGAAGCATATCGCGAAGGCGATGACGATCGCGCGCACGCTCGAGAAGCAGCTCGCCGACCAGTTCATCGAGCGCAAGAAGGAGTATGAGATCATCAAGACCGAGGGCGAGGCGGTGGGCAGGGTGAACGGTCTCGCGGTGATGGGGACGGGGAGCGCGCTCTCAGGCATCATCCTTCCCATCGAGGCGCAGGTGACGCCGGGCGGGAAGGAGTCGGAGATCATCGCGACAGGCAAGCTCGGCGAGATCGCGAAGGAGGCGATCAAGAACGTGTCCGCCATCATCAAGAAGTTCTTCGGCACCGACATCAAGGAGACGTACGACATCTACGTCCAGTTCCTCCAGACCTATGAGGGCGTCGAGGGCGACTCGGCGTCGATCGCGGTCGCGACGACGATCATCTCCGCGTTCAAGCAGATCCCGATACGTCAGGACGTCGCGATGACCGGCTCGCTCTCGGTGAGGGGCGAGGTGCTGCCGGTGGGCGGCGTCACCGCGAAGGTGGAGGCGGCGATCGAGGCGGGGGTGAAGACGGTGATCGTGCCGCGATCGAACCTGCGTGACATAATCATCGACGAAAAGACGCTCGGGAAGGTGACGGTGATCCCGGTCGACACCATAGCGGAAGTGCTCGCCGAGGCCCTCAACTGGAAGGGGAAGGAGGCCATCAGGAAGCTCATCATGGCCGCCTGAGCCCGGGCAGCCCCTTCATTACTCGTGGATTACTACTAACCTTTTTATACCATGCTCTCCCCGTGCACCCCAAGACCCTATCAGACGGGTGGTTGGGGCATACGGTTATCATCTCAATGAACAAGGTGGTATGGCATGGCAATGGACTCACTCTATTCGACAGGACAGGCGATGATCAATCCGCTGATCACGCTCTGGAACGGCTTCGTCGATCTGGTACCCTCGCTCATCGCGGCGATCATCCTCGCGATCATCGGCTGGGTGATAGCGGTGGTGATCGAGAAGGTGGTGACGAAGGTCCTCACGAAGCTCAAGTTCGACGAGAAGATCAAGAAGGCGAACCTCACCGACAAGATAGGCCATCTCGAGCTCTCGCACCTGGCAGGGGGCGTGCTCAAGTGGTATGTGTTCGTGATCTTCCTCGGCGAGGCGTTCGCGCTCATCAGCCTCGGCAACCTCTCGGTGATGATCAACACCTTCCTCTTCTGGCTGCCGAACGTGATCCTCGCGCTGATCATCATCATCATCGGGCTCATCCTCGCCGACTTCGTGGCCGAACGGCTCGTCAGGACAAAGATCAAGAGCGTGCGCGTGCTCTCGGTGATCGTCAAGATCGCGATCCTCTTCTTCGCGTTCGTGATCGCCTTCAAGCAGATCGGGCTCTATGTGAGCATCGCGGAGAACACCTTCCTCATCCTTCTGGGGGCTGTGGCGCTCGGGCTCGCGATCGCGTTCGGGATCGGCTTCGGCATGGCGCTCAAGGATGAGGCGAAGAACATCCTGAACGACCTCAAGGGCAAGCTCTGAAGAGGGCCCGACAGGCCCTTCCCTTCTCCTTTTTCCTCTCTTTTCCTCACCATCCTACACATTCCTTTCGCTATCTCCGGATATATAGACCTGACGTGCGAAATATTTTTAAATCGCCCCGGCCAGGGAGGGTATCATGGCACAGCAAGAGCCGACCTGCCCGGAATGCTTCGGCAACGATGTCGTCTATAAGCCGAAGACGAACGAGCTCATCTGCAAGACCTGCGGGGCGATCACGCCCAACTACAGGAAGAAGTGACCGGGCATCCGCAGCCCTTTCTCACGATAGACACACGAGGCCCCCAGGAAGCCCTACTCATCGCCAGGTGACCGCGACGTCGTCGGTGCGCTCGTAGGGCGCGATGCCTGCTGTCCTGACCGAATCCGAGATGCCTGCCCGGTGCATGACGCCGCCGAGGTACGCGATCATCGCCGCGTTGTCGGCGAGCAGCGGCCGCGCCGGGATGAATATCCGGGCGCCGCGCTCCGCGCACATGGCCTTCGCCATCTCCTGCAGACGCCCGTTGCAGGCGACGCCGCCGCCGAGCACGAGCTCATCCTTGTCGCAGTGGGCCATCGCGCGCTCGGAGACCTCGAGGAGCATCGCGAAGACCGTCTCCTGGACCGAGTAGCACAGGTCCTCCCTGCGGCGCTTCCCCTCACGGATCAGGTGCTTGAGCCGCGTCAGGAGACCGCCGAAGGAGACGTCCATCCCCTTCACCGTGTAGGGCAGCTCGATGAACCCTTTCTCGTCACCCTCCTTCGCGAGCGCGTCGATGCGCGGGCCGCCGGGGAAGCCGAGCCCCAAGGCGCGCGCGAATTGGTCGAGGAAGTTGCCCGCTCCCATGTCGAGCGTCTCGCCGAAGATGCGGTACCTGCCTGCCTCGTAGGCGATGATTTGGGTGTTCGCGCCAGAGGCGTAGAGGAGCACCGGATCCTTCGCGTCGGTGACGAGCCGGGCGATCTCGAGGTGGGCGATGCAGTGGTTGACGCCGACAAGGGGCCTGTTCGCGAGGAGCGCGATGCTGCGCGCCGCCATCGCGCCGACGCGGAGCGTATGGCCGAGCCCCGGGCTCTTGGAGTAGGCGACGAGATCGACGTCGCGGAGCCGGACGCCAGCCTTCGCGAGCGCGTCCCTGATCACGCGGTCGAAGGCCTCGACATGATGGTCCGCCACCTCTCCTGGCACCATGCCGCCCTCCTCTGTCGAGAACGCCGACTTCTCGTCCGAGAGGATCGCCTTCTCCCCCTCGCGCTCCTTCGCGAGGTCGATGACTGACGCACCGAAGGTGTGCGCCGTCGATTCGATGCCGAGGACCCGCATGGAGATGGAGGAAGCGGGGCGTCTTTTAAAGCTTTGCGCTGCCGTCGCCCGTGTGGCGGCAGAACTCCTGGAAGAACTCGCCGACCGGCAGGTGCTGGCTCAGCACATAGGTGAGGAACCTGATGCCGATGAAGAGGAGCAGGATCGCGCAGAAGAGGTAGAGGAGGTCGATCAGCGGCCGGTCGAGCAGGATGAAGGAGAGGGAAGCCGTGATCGCCGGCGGGTGGAAGACGTCGAGGAGGAAGAGGGCGATGCCGACGAGGAAGACGAGCAGGAAGATGTTCACCGAGATATGCAGCGGCAGCGCCTGGTTGAGCCCGTAGACGCAGAGCGAGATGACGATCGCGATGAGGTAGGCGCCGAGAGTCGTCCGGAGCCGCGTCAGGTGGTGGCTCTTGGCGTGGGTGAGGATGGTGGCCGACGCCCCGACGCTCGCGAACAGGATGATGCTCGAGATCGTCGCCTGGTAGGCGTAGGAGAGCGCCGCCACGATGACGCCGGCGATGAGGGATGGCATGAAGTGCTTGTGCCACAGCCGTCGTTCGTGCTTCAGCCAGCTCGACCAGCCCATAGGGGTCTCCGGTCGGGATAAGTATAAAAAAGTTATTATAGCATGGTGGCTTTCCCCAACCCATGCTCGAGCTCGAGAGGACCTATCTTGCGAAGACGATCCCCGCAGGACTCGCGTCCTGCCCGAAGCGGGAGATCGTCGACGTCTACATCCCGAAGGAGGCGGCGCACCCGTCCCTACGGATACGGAAGAACGGCGACCGCTGCGAGATGACGAAGAAGGAGCCGCAGGCGGGCGACGCGTCCGAGCAGGTCGAGCAGACGATCGTGCTGACGAAGGCGGAGTTCGAGGCGCTGGCAAGGATCGACGGCAAGATGACCCGCAAGGTCCGCCACTTCTACGAGCATGCCGGGCGGACCGCCGAATTCGACGTCTTCCAGGGACCGCTCGCCGGTCTCGTGGTCGTGGATTTCGAGTTCGACAGCATCGGGGAGAAGGACGCGTTCCGCATGCCCGGCTTCTGCCTCGCCGACGTGACGCACGAGGAGTTCATCGCCGGCGGCATGCTCTGCGGGAAGCGGTACGAGGACATAGCGGAGGATCTCGGCCGCTTCGGGTACCGGAAGATCTTCCTCCCCTGACAGCGGATGCGCCGCTACCGGTGGTGCTCGGCGAGGTAGCGTGCGAAGAGCTGGCTGAACGCAGGGGTCACGTCGCCCTTGCTCCGGATCAGGGCCTCGACCTCGTCGACGGTGAAGAACCGTATCTCCTCGACCTCGTCGTGGTCGGGCTCGAAGGGGCCGTTGTGGCGCAGCAGGAAGACCGCTCCCCATTCCTCGATGTCGCTGTGGAAGCGCATCCTGAAGAGGGCGGCGAGGTCCTCCTCGATCACCGGGATGCCGAGCTCCTCGCGGGTCTCGCGCGCCGCCGCCTCGCGATACCCCTCGCCCGAGTCGACCATGCCGCCGACCGAGGTGTCCCAGCAGAGGGGATAACGGTACTTCCTGGCTGACCGCCTCTGGAGGAGCACTCGTCCGCGCGAGTCGAAGACGAGAACGCATATCGCCCGGGTGATGCGGTCCCGCCGCTTCTGGAGCGAGACCTCATCCTCGCCGACGGTGCCGATCACGTTGTCGTCCTCGTCGACGAGGTCCATCATGCCGGGCGTGCGGACCATGGCTGCCGCTGGTCGGCCGGATGATATAAAGGTTTCTGCCAGGAGAGCTCACGCTGTCCCTGACAGGCATGGCACATGAGAAGGAAAAGAAAAAGAAGCCATGCAGAGGCGAGTACAACGGTACGAACAGTTGGTGGTGGCGTGCTGAACATCTCGCCGAAGCTTGATGCGTACACACCCACTCCATCAAACCCGTGTTCTGCGGGCGTTCACGGTGTCTCTTTTCGAGGACGGCTTCGAGCTTAGATGCTTTCAGCTCTTATCCGCGCAAAGCGTAGCTGCCCGGCGTACCCTATCGGATAACCGGTAGACCAGAGGCTTCGAACCCTCGTTCCTCTCGTACTAGAAGGTCCTTCCTCTCAGACACCGAACATCTCCAGTAGATATCAAACAAACTGCCTCACAGCGTTCTGAACCCAGCTCACGATCCCTTTTGATGGGTGAACACCCCCACCCTTGG
>JAFGPW010000008.1 GCA_016935985.1 Candidatus Woesearchaeota archaeon | reverse complement strand
GACCTCGGTGTCGCCGACGCAGTCGGTGCACGAGAGGTCGCCCGCCGTCAAGGAGGACGCCGTCCCCGAGAGCGAGGACTCGTCGACTTCGGTGCCGCCGATGCAGCCGGTGCAGGAGACGTCGCCCGAGGTGAGCGAGGACGCCGTCCCCGAGAGCGCGCTCTCGTCCACCTCGGTCCCGCCGATGCAGTTCGTGCACGACAGGTCGCCGGCAGAAAGCGAGGACGCCGTCCCGGTCAGGCCGGTGCCTTGCCCGTAGAAGGAGCCGTCGGTCGCGATGTGGCCCGAGATCGAGACGTTGCCGTTCGCGAAGAAGGTGGTCCGCCCCTGCGCGTAGCCGCCGAGCACGCTGATGTCATAGCTGTTCCCTGCGGTGCCTATCTGGAAGATGTTGTTCGCGAGGTTCCAGCCGAGCCATCCGTAGATGGCGGCCGATTCCCCGATCCGCAGGCCGCGGTCGTAGCTCCCGTTGATCATCGAGAGGTTGCCGTACATGGTGTCCCCCTCGAGGTTGACGTAGAGCTCGTCGTGGCCGGGGTTGTGCTGGGCGTAGACGAGGCTGGAGTCCATGAGCATGAAGACGACGAGCAGGGAGAATATCTCCGTCGCCACGTGCGCCACCTTCTGGCGGAGCGTCCTCGATGCGAGGTATCGGTCCGTCTTTTGCCGTTTCCGCAATGTCGGATTTTCCATCTGTCTGCACCTCAGTAGAGCATCATTCGTACTGTCCCGCGGCGTCCCGAAGATCCGGGCGCGCTCGCGCATCGGGGTCCGGCGTCTGCTCATGACGCCACCCCTGGGATGGAGGAAGGCTCCCGCCCCCTGGGTGAGGGGGCGGAAGCACGTCGCATCCACGAAGAAAAGGAAGGCTCCCACCCCCTGGGTGAGGGGGCGGAAGCACGTCGCATCCACGAAGAAAAGGAAGGCTCCCGCCCCCGCAGAAGGGGGGCGGAAGCACGTCGCACACCAATCGCACGGAAGAGAACAGGAGCGGAAGGAGCGCGAGCAAGCTCGCTAGGAGAACGAATGTACAGCCTCTTTTTCTTCAGGGAGCGCCGCGTTGCCGCGCGGCGTGCCAGTCGTGCGGTGGTGCGCACGCTGGCGCTGACTCTGTTGAAACCACCCATGAATGCGACATGCTTCCGTACTTGGCCGCCCTCTCGCGAGGACGTTAATCTCAGGTCTCAGGGAAGAAGAAGAGGGATGTTTCCGTGCGACACCTCTTTTTCCTTGCCCACAAAACCCACAAACCCTATGTTTCTTCGTGAATGATGAACGTCATTCGATGAATCTCTTGAGCGATGTGTCCTTCACCGTCTCCTTCATGAGCAGCTCGACCTTGGTGCTGATCTTCATGCCGTTGTGCTCGCAGTAGTTCTTGAAGGACTCGAAGACCGTCTCGTCGATGGTCATCGTAATTTTCTTCTTGGCCATATTTAGCCATATTTATTGGGTCACCCCTATAAAAACTTTTCCTTTTCACGATAAAAAGTGCATAGGAAACGTATACTGGAAGGAATTTAACAACGTTAATGCTTCGCTTTCCGGCAAATATTTATTAGACGGCGGCTCCTCCCGCGAGGAGCATCTCTGAGGGGTGACAAAGGATCGCGGATAGGGACGAAACGCGCTGGAGCTGGAGGGCTATCCGGAAAGCCCTGCTCATCGTCGCGGTCCTCGCGCTCCTCGCCTGGGCATACCTCCACACGACCCAGGTCCATCGGGATTACACCGGCCCGATAGACGCCTACGCCATGAAGGAGGACATTCTCAACGTCACGCACGCCCAGCTCGCGTATCCGCTCCATGCAGACGAATGGGGACATCTCTCATTCGTCATGTACACGCTCAGGGAAGGGAAGCCGCCTTTCTATTACCCTTTCAACGGGGATCCGATATTCAATCCTGAAGCGGGATTCCACCTGCTGCTCGCCGGCTTCTTCTGGATCACCCGGCTGGACCCGGTCATGACCTTCCAGTACCTGCCCGGCATCTTCGCCGCCTGGAACGCGCTGATGATCGTCTTCCTTATAGGGACCGCGACGCGCCGTTGGTGGGCCGGCATCCTTTCCGCGTTCCTCTTCACGCTCCTCCCGAGCAACGTCAACCTGCTCGGCAGCTGGTTCGCCGTCCCCTCGACCCTCTCGGTGGGATGCATCGCAGGGACGCTCGCCCTCTACCACCGCTGGCACCGGGAGCGCGACGATGCGCCGCCCCGAAGGCTCCTCGAGTTCATCGCGGCCCTCATCGTCTCCGGCCTGCTCTATCCCCTCGCGCCGGCGCTCATCGCCATCGGGATCCTCGCCACCACCCCCTTCGACGCGCCGCTCAGGAGGAGGATCGGGAGCGTGTTCAGCAGATGGCCTGTCGCGGCGTGGACGGCATCGGCGATGGCTGTCGCGACCTTCACCGCCATCCTCGCTATACCTCCGGCGAGGGAGACGCTCATGCCGTTCCTTCTCGTCGCCAGGGGCTGGACGGACTATGAGATGACCTTCTCGCTCCCGTATCTCTTCGGCATCACGATATGCGCGCTCGCCCTGATCGGCATCGCCGTATGGGCGCTGAAACGCCATCAGCGGGTCCTTCCCGGAATCGCGGGGTTCCTCGTCGCGAACATGCTCCTCGACATGATAACCGACGTCTCCCTAATCGTTCCCTACCAGCGGACCGTCTTCTACCTGATGGCCTTCGCATCGCTCTTCGCCGGATTCGGGCTCTACCATGCCGCGCGGTGGGCGGGAAGGCGGACCGTCGTCGCGATGGAGAGATGGAAAGGGGCAAAGGGGCTGATTCCTGCGACCGGGGGGGCGGCAGTCGCCGCGATCATCGTCATCGGCTGCATGGGCCTCGTCCTTAACGAGCAGTCGGGAAGCGATAGCCATGGCATAATCCCCTACCTCACGATGACCGACGAGATGGCCGACGCGTTCAGGTGGATCGGCGACACCCAAGGGCCGGACCATTTCGTGCTCGCGAACGCGCGCGCGTCGCTCGGTATCTATCCGCTCTCCGGCAATTATCCCATCGCTATACCGAACGCCTCCCTCAGGACCTACACCGACGTCTCGTACGAGCGGTTCCTGAAGGTCCCCTGCTGGTCGAAGACCAATCTCGCGATCGCCTATAATATAGAGTATGTCGTCACCCCGAACCCGCTCTTCTGCGACTCGTTCGAAGCGGTCCATGCGGTGGGGGAGAACACGATCTACCGGACCGCCGTCGACCGGCAGACCGACTTCGAGGGCGCGTTCGATTGGGAGGTGCGGCATTTCCCGACGGACGAACGGATAGAGTGGTGGATCCCCTCAGTGACGACCGACGCGGCGGAAGGGACGTTCTCGACGACGGTGGCAATCTACGGCGACGGCGTGCTTGCGAAGAGCGGCTACAGCCTCAGCGACGATGCGACGATCGCCTTCTGGTACAAGGATCCTGGCAGCGCATTCCCGGTGTCGCTCATCCTGAGGAATCGGGAGGAATGGTGGGGCAAGGACCGGGATGTGCTCTATGTCTGGCTTCTCGCCCCAACTGACCAGTATTCCCAGATGACGATCCGGCCGTCGGCCGACCCGCCGAGCTTTATCTGGTACGTCGGGAGCGAGGAGCTTCCGAGGAGGGCACCGCTCGCGAAGCGTCCCTTCAGCGACGTCGACATCGAGATAGGCATCATCGACTGGACGGCGCCCGGGACGGATCCTTCCCTCCGTCCGGCGCTCTATGTCGACGGATTCGAGGTGACGGACGGATGAGGGTCCTCTTCCTCTCGCACGAGCCGCATCCGGCCCATGGGGCGTTCGCGCGATCGGTGGGAGCGCGGGTCCGCATCGTCCCGCTCAAGCGCCTGATCGATATCATCAAGGGACGCCCGTATCTCGAGTTCCTCTATCCCCTCGCGTCGCTTATCGCGAGCTTCTGGCTACCGAGGAATAGTGAGGTAATCCTCGTCGACGGCGGCTCATCGCTCTACGCCGCGGTCTTCCTCAGCCTCCGGGGAAGGCGACGGCAGCGCATCATCCTCCTCGACGGCGACCTCCTGTTCTACCGGCTCGCGCGTCGGCGAGGCATCGCCCAGGGACTCATCCGCGAGTTCCTTCGCAGGGTCGACGGCGTGATATCGGTCTCCGACGCGGACCGGCGCCTCGCGCAGCGGTTCGTCAGACGCCCCCAGCGGGTGTGCAATCCCTTCCCGGCCGCAGTATCGTGCACGCGGACGAAACGGGAGCGTTGGGGTGTCTATGTCGGCCGGCTCGACCCTGATAAAAAAGTCATGCGCACGATCAGGTACGGCGTCAGGTGCCCGCATATCGGACGGATGCTCGTCGTGGGAGACGGCCCGATGCGCGCCGCGGTGGAGCGCCTCGCCCGGCGGGAGCCGAAGCTGCGATACCTCGGGAGGAAGGATGATGTGGGCGAGGTCCTGTCACGATGCACGCTCCTCTTCCACTTCCCTGACCACGACCCCTTCCCCTGCGTGGTCATGGAGGCCGCGTCCTGCGGCTGCTTCCCGGTGCTCTCCCGCGGCGTCGGGAACTCCTCGCTGTTCGACGAGCGGTTCGTCGTCGACGATCCGGAGGATTTCGCCGCAATCGACCGGAAGGTCGGGACGCTCCTTTCCGACAGGAGGCGTAGCCGAGCGCTCCTCCGGGCCGCTGCGTTGCGGTTCCCGACGAGAGGGTCGGCAGTGAGGACGTTCAGGGAGGCGTTCGGCTCGATCCTCGCCGAGCTGGAAGAGGGGAGGCGATAGGATGGGCGTCGCGCCTGAGGTCTCGGTCATAGTCCCCATCCGCAACGGCGAGCGGACGCTCGCGCGCTGCCTCGCCTCCCTCGCACGGCAGACGCATCCCAGCTACGAGGTCATCGCCGTCGACAACGCCAGCACCGACACCACACCAGAAATCATACGACGCTTCGCAGCGGCAGACCCCCGCATCCGCTACGCCTACGAGCCCCGCCGTACGAGAGGAGCGGCACGGAACAGAGGCATCGATGAGACCGGGGGACGCATCATCGCCATGACCGACGCCGACTGCATCGTCCCCACGGACTGGCTCGTGACGCTCACCGCACCAATCACGAAGGGCGAGGAGCGCATCGTGATGGGCTCCCAGGTGACGCGCCAGGTCTCCTGCTGGGCGCGCATCACGCAGGAGGAGAACGACCGGCACGTCGCGCGCCTTAGGCACGGGAGCCATATCGGCTTCTTCGACTCGAAGTCCTTCGCCATGGACGGGACGCTCATGCGCGGCCTCAGGTTCGATCCCCGCTTCCGCGCGACCGAGGATTTCGAGCTCTTCCTGCGCTTCAAGGGTCGCATCCCGATCCGCTTCGTCCCTGAGGCGCCGGTCGAGCATCTGCACCGGACGACGCTCGCAGGGCTCGCGCGGGAATCATTCGAGAAGGGATACTGGCACATGAGGTCCCTCCTCCTGCACCGACGGGAGCTGGGACGATCGGACCCGGAGATTGATCGCCTGTCGTGGGACGATATCGTGGGAAAGCCCTTCAAGGGACTCGTCCGGATCGGCCGCCGCCCCTGGCGCGAGCATGTATACCAAGCGGTCACCGGCCTTTCGTGGCGATGCGGGGCGGTCGCGGCGATCGCGGGAGGACGGCCATGAGGAGGCCCCGTGCATCGGCTGCCGTCAATCGTCGCGCTTCAGATAGGACCTGATGATCTCGGTCCCGCCGTCAGCGACGATCCGTCCCCTGTCGAGCCGGACGATCCGGGAGCAGTGCCGTCTCACGAGCGCGAGGTCGTGGCTCACGAGCACGACGATGCCGCCCCTCGCCGCGATGCGGTGGAGCGTCCTGCTGCTCTTCCGCTTGAACGCCTCGTCGCCGAACTCGAAGACCTCGTCGAGGAGCAGGATGTTGGGATAGCTGTGGATCGCCACCGAGAAGACCAGCCGCTGGAGCATGCCGGCCGAGAACTGGTAGAGCCGCGTGCCGAGATACTGCTCGAGCTCGGCAAACGCCGCTATCCGGCGGACCCGCTTCGCCGCATCGCGGCGCGAGAGCGAGAAGAACGAGCACAGCAGGAGGATGTTGTCCCGCATCGTCAGCCGTTCCTGGAGGCCGAAGAAGAGGTTGATCAGGGAGATGACCTTCCCCTGCGCCTTGATGTCGCCGCCATCGCATGTGTAGACGCCGGCCATGGCCCTCAGGAGCGTCGTCTTGCCCGACCCGTTGCTGCCGATGACGCCGAGGATCGTGCCCGGCCCGATCGAGAGCGTGACCTCATCGAGCGCCTTGACGACGGCCTTGTTCCTGCGTCCGGTGACGAGCGAGAGCGCGCGCCCGAGCATCGTCGGCGGCCGACGGACATCCCGCACGAACCGCTTCGAGACCTGGGTAAGGACGATCGACGCCATGGTTCATATCCTCTCAGGGAACCTCTTCTGGAGCGCCGAGAACGCGAGCCAGCCGGCCGCGAGCATCGCGAGCGAGGAGAGCACGGAGCCGGCGATGGCCCAGGCAGGGGGGACCTCCAGGTAGATGACGAGGTATCGCGCCACCGTGATGAGATGGGTGAGCGGGTTCGCGAGGTTCAGCGCGCCGGCGGCCGATCCGGACGGTATCGCGTAGAAGACGGGTGTCGCGAAGAAGAGCAGCCGGGAGAGGAACGCCCAGACGTACTCGATGTCCGCTATGAAGACGGTGATGCTCGCGAGCAGCAGCGCGCACCCGAAGGAGAAGAGGCAGAGGAGCACCAGGACGGCGGGATAGAGCGCGAGACCCGCCGGCGGGACGGCGAAGAGCGCCATGACGATGCTGAACACCACGATCTCGGCGGCGTGGGAGAAGAGCGCTTTCATCACGACCGAGCCGACGAGCGCGGCACGCGGGAAGGCGACCGACTTGATCAGGACACGGTACGAGTGGATGAGCCTCGCCGACTCGTTCGTCGTCCGTATGAAGAACTCGAAGATGATGATGCCGAAGAGGAGGTAGAGGGGATAGTGGGGGATCCCTGCGCCGAGCCGCTCGCCGAAGACGAGCAGGAGCAGGACGAACATCAGGAGGGGGTTGAGCAGGTACCAGAGGATCCCGAAGGCGCTGTCCTCATTCCTCGCCTTGAACTCAGCCAGGGCGAGGGCGTACGAGAGCCGTAGGAAGTGGCGAGCCAGGTCCATGCGTATCATACGGGCGGTCGTCGACCGTCCTTAATAAACGTTGCTGTACAGACGCGTGGGCCCTCATAATATATGAATAATAAGATATGAATAATATGCACCACCTCAGCGTCCTGATGGTGAAAGCACCCAAGGCCACTCCTCCCCTCATCGCTGACGAGAAACCCTTCTCAGGGCTGCCTGCGGTCGCCGCCCTCGCGCTCCTCGTCATCATCGGCTGCCTATTCATCCTGAAGGTGCATCTCGCCTACACCAGGACGGTCCAGCTCGTCGCGACAGGAGAAGGATAGCGGAACGTGACCGGCAAGCAGTTCCCGTATCCGATTAATGGCGACGAGTGGAACCATCTCGCGCTGGCGCGGTCGGTCCGGGAGAGAAGGCATCTCACCACCGATAACCCCCAGTCATTGGCTGCTGACCGATTCGTCGACCTGGAACCAGGGTTCCATCTGTCCCTCGCCTCGCTCTTCGCGCTCACGGGCCTCGACGGGGTCCTCGGCTACCGGTTTCTCCCAGCCCTCCTCTGGATATTCAACGCGCTCGCGATCGTCGCCTTCGTCCATGCGGCGACAGGAAGGCAGTGGGCAGGCATCCTCGCGGCGGCGTATCCGGGCAGGCAGAACATCCTTTGCGACGGCACCGCCGCCCTCGGCGTCTATCCGATAAGAGGGAACACTATTGTCACGGCGCAGCTCGGGACGCTCGCCCAGGATGCAGGCGTCGGGTAGGGGGAGTGCCTTTCTATCGGGTGTGTCGGGAAGCGTGCCGCGGCCTCGTGCGAGGGGATAGACCTCATCATCACCGACCGTGTTATCACCTGCCCCGACCATCATGCGGTCCAGAGGATCGGACGGATCACTGTCTACCGGACCGGCGCCGGGGCCGGCTGAGCCAGCACCAGAGAAACAGGCCGAAGAGTATAAGGAGCTCTCCTGTCAAGAGCGAGAACCCTGAGAGATTGCCGAAGAGCGCGAGGATCCCGGCGAGCGCCACCCCGACGAGGATGGAGAGGCCTGGCACGAGCGCCACCCTAAGCCATAGGGGCTCGTCCCTGAACAGCAGGCGGACGAGGATCCAGCCGGGGATGAGGAGGAGCACGAGCGCCCCTGCAGCGGCCCTGAGGATCCCTAAGAGCATGTCCTAGGCATGAGCAGAGGGAGAGCCGGTTCATTTATAATCCTTTCCCGACGGCTCCGCGATGCCGAGCACCGAGAGGAAGAAAGCCGAGAAGAAGGAGACCACGCCGAGTATCAGGATCGTGAGCGCGAGGATGGCCGGCCGGAGCGCCGTGAGCGCGCCGAAGCCGGACGCGACCCACTCGATGACGATCCTGAGCCCTATCACGAGCCCGATGAGGAATAGGAGTATCCCTAGGAGCAGGCTCCGCTCGAGGGAGAGCCTGCTGATGATGAGTCCGGCGAGCCAGCTGCGCTCCGAGAGGTAAAGCCGGGCATAGATCTTCGAGAAGACACCAAGCACCAGCACGACGAAGCCGGTGACGGTGAGGAGCGAGCCGATGAAGATGGGATGGATATCGAACACGAAGCCGAGAACCTGCACCGGCCCGAGCGAGAAGAGCACGAGAAGGATTATCCCTATCAGGAAGAGCGCGATTCCGGGGAAGACGAAGAGGGCATCGGGCGAGAAGAGCAGCATGAAGCGCAGGTGCCGCCACCCGTCGCGGAACGATGAGAGCTTCGATTGCCCGCGCCGCGGATGGTAGGTGATCGGCACCTCTGCTATCCTGAACCCGCGCTTGACCGCCTTGATGATCATCTCGCTCGCGAGCTCCATCCCCGGAGCCCTGAGGTCAAGCCGGTCGAGCGCCACCCGCCGTATCAGCCTGAACCCGGTGTGGGCGTCAGAGAGCCTGGCACCGAAGAGGAGATTGAGCATCCTGCTGAGAAGCGGATTGCCGACGTAGCGGTGGAGCGCCGGCATCGCGCCGGGACATATGGTGCCGAGGAACCGGGAGCCGAGGACGAGGTCAGCGTCACGCCGCGCGAGCAGGCGCGGGATCTCGGCGAAATCGTAAGTGCCGTCCGCGTCGCCCATGAGTATCCATTCACCGCGGGCTGCGGCGAACCCTGCCCTGAGAGCGTTCCCGTACCCGACCGCGTGCGTGACCACCAGCGCTCCGAGACGCCTCGCGATCGCTGCCGAACGGTCCGATGAGGAATCCGAGACGATGATCTGATAGGGCTTGCCGGTCGACTCCATCGCGGCACGAGCCTTCTCGATACAAGCCGCGATCGCAAGTTCCTCATTCCTGCAGGGGAGCACGACAGAATAGACCGCTTCAGGTTTGCCCCGCACCATTGTCCTTTGTCCTCACTCCAGAAAGATAACTTTCAACTATATAAACATCTCGGAAGGTGAGCAAGAGGCAGGAGGAGCAATATTTAAATAGCCGTGAGATGCCGGACCTATCGATGGTACGGCTCGTCATCTTCGATTTCTGGAACACGCTCGCGAAGAACGCGGACGGCAGGAGCATCGAGGCCCTGCGCCGGAAGCTCTGCCTGCCGAAGGGGCGGCTCTCCCGGACACGGTATTGGGACTTCATGGCACGAACGAGCATGGTGCACCCCTCGGGCGATCCCAAGCGGTTCTTCCCGCGGTTCCTGCGGACGATGGGCCTCGCCCCGAGCGGCGAGCGGCTTGAGACGCTCTGCAGGTTCTACGACCATATCGACCGGCGCACGACCTATATCGCCGGCATGCCCGCGATCGTCAGGCAGCTCAAGCGGCGGGGATACCGGCTGGCCATCATCTCCGAGACCGAGAACAGCTGCCGCTCGTTCCTCGACCGCAATCCCCGGTTCGCTTCCCTCTTCGACGTGATCCTCCTCTCCTTCGAGCAGGGAATGAACAAGCGCGGCGACGGGCTCTACCGGCGGATGGCCTCGATCGCGAGACGGCGGTGGGGCATCGGACCGCAGGAGATCGTCATGATCGGCGACTCGCCGAGGCATGACATCGCGCCGGCGCGGAAGGTCTTCGGCGGCGCGATACGCTTCAGGAACACGCGCGCCCTGCGGCAGGCCCTCAGGCGGAAGGGCATCCTCTGATAGAGGCCTGCTTCTGCACGTACATTTTTATAATGGACCGCATCCCCCGCAGCATGCGTCTCGCGGTATTCCATAATTTCCTCGACAACATCGGCGGCGCCGAACGGGTGGGGCTCACGCTCGCCCGCGAGCTCGGGGCAGACATCTATTCGACCGTGGCAGACCCTGCGATGATCCGCAGGATGGGCTTCTCGAGCAGGGTGAGGACCATCGGCTGGGTACCGAAGGGCCCGCCGCTGCGACAGCAGCTCGCGCTCGCGCGGTTCCGGCGCCTCGACCTCTCGGGAGCGTACGACCGCCATATCATCGACGGCGACTGGGCGATATCGGGTGCGGTGAATAACAGGCCGAACCTCTGGTATGTGCACTCGCCCATCCGCGAGATATGGGATCTCTACCGCTACACACGCGAGAATACGGTGCCGTGGTACGGACGCCCGGCCTTCGACCTCTGGGTGAGGTACAACCGGCGGCTCAACAGGGAGTATATGAAGCACGTCGATTCCATCGTGTGCAATTCGGAGAATACGCGGCAGCGGGTGCGGCGCTATCTCGGCAGGGAGGCGGAGGTCATCCACCCGCCAGTCGACACGAAGAGATTCTCATGCAAGACGGATGAGGGGTACTGGCTTTCGGTCAACCGGCTCATCACCCACAAGCGGGTCGAGCTCCAGCTCAAGGCCTTCGCGCGGATGCCGGAACGAAGGCTCGTGATCGTCGGCAGCTATGAGGATGCGTTCCATTTCAAACGCTATGCACGGTATCTCGAGAGCATCCGGCCGCCCAACGTGACCCTGCTCAGCCGGGTCGGCCTGCCGACGCTCGTCGGCCTCTATGCGCGCTGCACGGGCTTTGTCACGACCTCGCACGACGAGGATTTCGGCATGACGCCGATCGAGGCGATGGCGTCAGGCAAGCCCGTGATCGCGCCCGACGAGGGAGGGTACCGCGAATCGATGGTCGACGGCGCGACCGGGCGGCTCATCCCTGCCATCTCGGTCGAGCGGCTCTGCGACGCGGTCCGCGAGGTCGGCAGGGATCCCGGACAGTACCGGAAGGCGTGCGAGCGGCAGGCGAAGCGGTTCGACACCGCCGTGTTCATCAGGAAGATGCGGCAGGCGCTCAGGTAGCGCTCGGACGACAACACCTTTTTATAGATACCATCCCCGGCCAGCAGGATGGAACCCATGGATACCGATGTCATCATCGTCGGCGCCGGCCCAGCAGGGCTGATGGCCGCCCGCAGGCTCCAGGAGGAAGGGATCCGCTTCCTTGTCCTCGACGGCAAGGCGCGCATCGGCCATCCGTTGCAGTGCGGCGAGGGCATCCGCGAGAAGGACTTCGTCCGCTTCTTCGGCAGGAAAGACTACCCCTTCATCAGGAACAGGGTGACCAAGCAGTTCTTCATGGTCGACGATTTCGAGCGCGAGCTGCCGCTCGCCTACCTCCAGGTCGACCGGCCGGCCTTCGAACAGTGGCTCGCCGGGCCGGTGAAGGAGCGAATCCGCCTCCGCGAGCCGGCGCTCTCGTTGCGCGTCGGGGAAAGGAGCGCGACGGTGACGACCGCGAAGCGCACGTACCGGGCGAAGATCGTCATCCTCGCCTACGGGCCACGCTACCGGTTCCAGACGGAGCTCGGGCTCATCTCCCGGGAGCCGGCGGTGGGCGTCTGCTACGGCGGCATCTTCAGTGGGTGCGGCATCCCCCACGATCGGTTCCTGTTCGCCTACCGGAAGGGCCTGGGTCCCGGCGCGTTCTGGGCGTTCCCGAAGGGCGACGGCACCGCCAACCTCGGCTTCGGCTCGCTCTCGACATTCACGGGAAGCATCAGGCAGGCGTTCGACCGCATGCGGGCGGGCATCAGGGGGCTCGAGGACGCTCGACCGGTATCGACGTACGGCGGCGTGTTCCCGATCGAGGGACCCATCGCCCGGACCTATGGCGACCGGGCGCTCGTCGCCGGCGACTCAGCGGGATTCGTGTTCGCGTTCTCGGGCGAAGGGATCAGCTACGCGCTCAGGTCAGGCGACCTCGCCGGCAGGGCCGCGGCTGAAGCGATACGGAATGGCAGGCAGGACGCCGCGTTCCTGAAGCGGTACGAAGCAGCATGGAAGCGCGGCTTCGGCGGAGAGCTCTCCTGCGGCGTCGTCTTCCGGGAGATCGCCGAGGCCTTCTTCTTCCGGCATCCCGAGCACCTGGAATTCCTCTTCAGGACGCCCTCCGATGCCGAGCTCATCGGTGCCCTCGACGGCCGGCTCCCGATGCGCGCCCGGATCGCGCACGCGGCGCTCGTCAGGCATGGGCGCATGGGGAGCCGGCTGCTCCGGCTCCACGACCGGCTGCGCAGGAATAAGGAGGGAAAGGAAGGGAAGGCATTATCGGCAAAAAAAGATAGGTATATATAGGCCTGACGCTTCTCTGCGGACGGTTCTGACGAGGGAAACCATGGCTGCTTCTCGGACACAGATGCTCATCGCGGCTCTCGCGGTCTCGACGGCGGTCCTGCTGATCGTATCGCTCTGCCTGCTCGTCATGGTGATGCAGCCCAGGTCCGGTGAGGACACGATGCTTGCGAGCCCTGCCCGGTTCCACCTCCTCAATCCCGGCATCGCGCAGTTGGAGGTCACGTCGTTCGAGGAGAGCCAGAAATATTATACCACGAACTACCAGGGCCTGCGTCAGTCGATAGGCTCGTTGCTGGTCGGGTATGGCAAGGGGGAATTCGGCATCTATTTCGAGGACCTCAACACCGGCTCTTGGATCGGGATCAACGAGCGCGACCAGTATCATCTTGCCTCCCTTCTCAAGATCGCGGACATCGCCACCATGCTCCGCAAGGTGGAAGAGGGAGAACTTCGGCTCGACACCAGGCTGACCCTTACCCAGAGCGACATCGATAGGAGTTTTGGCGTGCTCCAATACAAAGCTCCCGGAACAGAGTATACCCTCCTCGACATCATGAACATAACACTCTATTATTCAGACAATACTGCGGCCAATATGCTTGAACGGAATTTCCGTTGGGAGGACCAGATAGACGCGATCCTCGGGCTCGGCATCCCCTACTCGACGCTGATGGACAAGAACGGCACCCTCATCCTAGCGTCGGCGAAGGAGTACAGCAACGTGTTCCGGTCGCTCTACTACTCATCGTACCTCAAGCGCTCCTCGTCCCAGCTATTCCTCTCGCTGCTCTCCGATACCAATTTCAATGACGGCATAGCCGCCGGAGTCCCGCAAGACGTCACCGTCGCCCACAAGATCGGCTTTTGGATCATCGGTTCCGAGCACCACGACTGCGGCATCGTCTATCACCCCAACAGGCCGTACATCCTCTGCGTGATGACGAAAGGGCTCACCGAACGCGAGGCAAACCTCATGATAGGCGAGGTCTCCCGGAAGGCCTGGGAATTCATGGACCAGGAATAGATCTCCCTCTCTTGATGAGCGACCTTTTCGGCGATGCTATCCGAAAGGTTTATATATTATTTAATACACGATGGTGAGTAGCAGTATAGGGATTAATATACAGGTAGGGACCGATGCTCCTTGACCATCTTCAGAGCGCCGACATCCTCATAGGCATACCCTCCTACAATGAGGCAGATTCCCTCGGCCATGTGGTCGAGCAGGTCGACCAGGGGCTCAGCAAGCACTTCCCCGGCAGGACATGCGTCATCGCCAACATCGACAACAGCCCCGGCGAGGAGACGAGGGAGGCGTTCCTCAAGGTCCGGACACGCAACGGCAAGCTCCACATCAGGGCGTCTGACCTCGGGCTCGGCAAGGGCGGAAACATCAGGATCCTCCTCGAGCTCGCCGACCGGTTCAACGCGCCCGCCATCGCGATGGTCGACTCCGACCTGTCGAGCATCACGCCAGAATGGGTGCGCGACCTCGTGACCCCGATCCTGCGCGGGTTCGATATCGTCACCCCGCTCTACTCGCGCAACCACCTCGACGGCACCATCACCAACACCATCGTCTACCCGCTTGTCTACGGCCTACTGGGCAAGGGCATCCGCCAGCCCATCGCCGGCGAGTTCGGCTTCTCGCTCCGGCTCGCGCGGTCGCTGCTCGCGCAGGAATGGGAGGAGAGCACCTACCATTTCGGCATCGACAGCTTCATGACCGTGCATGCGCTCATCGGCGGGTTCAGGCCCTGCCAGACCAAGCTCGGCGCGAAGGTCCACAAGCCGTCGGCGCCCAAGCTCGACCGGATGTTCTCCCAGGTCGTCTCCACTCTCTTCTCGATCATCGCGACGCACGCGGAAAATCTGAAGGTGGCGGATCCCGAAGAGGTCGCGACCTTCGGCACGCGGCTCGAGCCGCCCCAGCCGCTCGGGGTCGACCTCGCCCGGATGCGCTCGGTCATGGAGACCCACTGGCGGGAGCAGCGCTCGTACCTGGAGATGCTCCTCGAGCCCCATCGTTTCCGTGAGCTCGACGCGGCCTTCGCCCAGCAGAAGGTGATGATCTCCGAGAACCTCTGGGCAGAGCTCGTCTACGGCATCCTCGCCTATTTCACGCTCCACACCGACCCGGAGGTCCGGGCGCGCGCGGTCGAGTGCCTCAAGCCCCTCTACTTCGCGCGGGTGCTCACCTACGCGCTCCAGACGCGCGAGCTCGACGAGGCGCACGCGGAATCGCTCATCGTCAGGCAGGCCGAGACCTTCAGGGCGCAGCGCTGGTACTTCTTCGACCACATCAAGGCCCGGACAGGGCCGCAAGAAGCTGCGCAACGGCGGCGGAAAGAGCTCGCCTGAAACCGAACATTTATATGCTCGCCGCGGTTCTGGAAGCGCCATGCAGTTCCATTCCTTCACCCTCGACCGGTTCCAGGAGGAGGCGATCCACGCGGTCGAGCGGGGCGACTCGGTCCTCGTCTCGGCGCCGACAGGCTCGGGCAAGACGCTCATCGCCGACTACATCATCGACAAGTACCTGCAGGAGGGGAAGCGCGTCATCTACACCGCGCCCATCAAGGCGCTCTCGAACCAGAAGTTCCGCGACTTCCGCGAGCAGTACGGCGATGCCGCGATCGGCCTCATCACCGGCGACATCGTGGAGAACCCGAAGGCCCAGGTCATCATCATGACGACCGAGGTCTACCGCAACATGGCGATCATCAAGGACAAGGTCCTCGACGACGTCGCCTATTGCATCATGGACGAGATCCACTACATCTCCGACTTCGAGCGCGGACACATCTGGGAGGAGTCGATCATCTTCTCGCACGACCGCATACGCTTCCTGTTCCTCTCAGCCACCATCCCGAACGCCGAGGAGTTCGCGGCATGGGTTCAGAAGACCAAGGGGCATACGGTCTCGATCGTCCATCACACCCACCGGCCGGTGCCGCTCGTGCGCAGGTTCTACGACGCCGAGCTCGGCATCACGACGCTTCAGGCGATCGCCGAGCGCAAGAAGCTCGACGGCTACCCTGACCACCGGTCGCTCCGCGGCAGGCACGGCAGGCACCGCCGGCAGCGCATCCCGGCGCCCGACACCATGACGCTCATCCGGGATCTTTCGCGGCGGGGCAAGCTCCCGTGCATCTACTTCGTCTTCTCGCGCCAGAAGACGCAAGCGTTCGCCGAGGAGCTGAAGCGGAAGGACGACTTCCTCGGCCGAGAGGAGAAGGCGCGGATGGCCTCGCTCGTCGCGAGGAAGTTCGACGGGGTGAGCCCCGAGGTGGCGGGCCTGCCGTCCGCGCGGCTGCTGCGCGAGTGCCTCGCGAAGGGGATCGCGTTCCACCACGCCGGACTTCTGCCCGACATCAAGCACATCGTGGAGACGCTGTTCGCCGAAGGGCTCGTCAAGGTCCTCTTCGCCACCGAGACCTTCGCCGTCGGCATCAACTACCCGGCGAAGACGGTCTGCATCGACTCGATGCGCAAGTACACCGGCCAGGGCTTCAGGTTCATGACGTCGAAGGAGTATTTCCAGATCTCCGGACGGGCAGGCAGGCGCGGGATGGACAAGGAAGGGCTCTCGGTCGCGGTCATCAACCGGAGGGTCGCGGACGTCCCGAAGGTCGAGCAAATCACCAAGCAGGACGTCGACCCCCTGCTCTCGCAGTTCCGGATGTCGACGAACACGATCCTCAACCTCGTGCACCTGCACACAGACGAGGAGATCGCCCAGATCCTGAAGATGAACTTCCACACCTTCCAGCAGACCAAGGGGACGCTCGACGGCAGGGTCGTGCGCGGGATACGGAACCGGTTCGACAAGGCGGTCCAGAACCTGACCCGGATGGGATATATCACGCCCGACCGCAGGCTCACCTGGCTCGGCGCGTTCACGACCAGGATATTCTCCGACGAGATAGAGATCTCCCAGCTCTTCGCGGCGGATTTCCCGTTCGAGTGGGACGAGCTCTCGGTCCTCGTCGTCATCGGCGCGCTCGTGTATGAGGAGAAGCGCGAGATCGAGTTCAGGAGGAAGCGCATCGCCGCGTGCGTCCCGCAGCTCGTCGGGCTGCTGCGAAAGCATCCCCATCTCAGGAAGGGAGAGTGGTGGCACAATCTCGAGACGGCGTCGGCGCTCGTCTTCCCTGTCCACAAGCGGCTGAAATTCATCCAGATACTCGACGGAACCTCGATGCCTGAGGGCGACCTCATCAGGTTCTACATGCAGCTGCTCGACCGGCTCGAGCAGGTCGACCGCGCGACCCAGGACGAGGCGCAGCGCGACCTGATGCGCCGGTGCAAGCGTCTCGTGCGCGAGTCGCTCGAGGGGATACACATCTTCTAGGCGTGCGCCTGCCGCGGACGGCCAGCTCCGCTCGCGAGGCACGATTAACAAGCCTTTTATACCAGGCAGGAGGCTCTTGCGATGAGGATAGAAGGGTGAAGAGACATGAACTACCTGATCAACAACAGGAGGAACGAGGAGCAGCTCCGCAAGTTCGTGAGCCATATGAAGCAGAACCAGCCGTCGCCGGGAGACCTGCCAAGCATTGCGAACTTCGACATCTACGGCGGCATCATGCCGCTCTCGGGATCGGTCGGCGGCGACCACATCACCTTCGTCGACTTCAGCAAGAGGTTCGACCTGGATGAGCGGATCGCGCGGGCCGAGAAGGAGCTCGCGGAATCGGAAGGCGGATGGAAGGATGTGATCGGCGAGAAGCTGCGCAACCTCCATCTCAACAGGCACCGGGGCGGGATACTGATCCTCGATGTCAAGGGCCACGACGAGGCGGACGCGTCGATCGGCTCGATGGTGCATCAGACCTTCCTCTCGATGGCGGAGTACGAGCTCGACATCCACGGCCAGATAACGGCAGGGCTGATCGACAGGATGAACAACCGCTTCTACAACTCGTCCCGGATCGACACTTACGCCACCATGCTCTACATCGAGCTGTCCGACGACGGCAGGGCGCGGTACGTGAACGGCGGCCACCTGCCGCCCGCGATCTGGTCCCGCAGGAGCGGGAGGCTGCAGAGGCTGCCGGACGAGCTGCTCCATGGCCAGCTGCCGCTGGGCTACCGGCCGGTCGGCACCCACATCGACGTCTCCCGGACCGACGCCCGCAGGGAGGACTACATCGAGCCGTACCGGGTCTCCGAGCTCAGGATCCTCGGGAAAGGGGATATCATGCTGCTCTACACCGACGGCATGACTGAGCTCGCCGACGGCCGGAAGGACTTCGTCAAGAGCGGGCTCGAGCGGTTCTTCAAGGACCATCAGGATATGGACGCGAAAGAGACCTATTTCCATATCAAGCACGAGCTCAGCCACATGAAGCCGACGGATGATATCAGCTACGTCGTGGTGAAGCGGACCGGCTGAAGAATACGGATCCCCTACGCCGCATCATACTAGACAACACATACGAAATCTTTATATAGAACCGCTTATTCACCTAAACTCGGTTTTTCGGGGTGGACCTTCACCTCTTATTCTCGACAAGAAACCAGGGAGGCATACGAAGATGGCACACCAGAACATCCAGCCGATATTCATCCTGCCTGAGGGCAGCCAGCGCACCAGTGGCAGGAACGCGCAGAAGAACAACATCATGGCGGCGAAGGCCGTCGCCGAGACCGTGCGGACCACGCTCGGCCCCAAGGGCATGGACAAGATGCTCGTGGACTCCCTCGGCGATGTCGTCGTGACCAACGACGGAGTGACTATCCTCGAGGAGATGAGCATCGACCACCCGAGCGCGAAGATGATCGTCGAGGTCGCGAAGACCCAGGAGGATGAGGTCGGGGACGGCACCACGACAGCGGTCGTGATCGCGGGCGAGCTCCTCAAGAAGGCGGAGGACCTGCTCGAGAAGGAGATCCACCCGACCGTGATCGCCAAGGGCTACCGGATGGCTGCCGAGAGGAGCCAGCATATCCTCAAGCAGATGGCGCAGCCCATCACCGACAAGGACACCAAGCTCCTCGCGGCGATCGCCACCACCGCGATGACGGGGAAGGGCGCCGAGCACGCGAAGGAACACCTCGCGCAGATAACCGTCCAGGCGATCAGGGCGGTCGCCGAAGAGCGCGACGGCGGATGGGAGATCTCCCGCGATGACATCAAGCTCGAGAAGAAGGTCGGCGGGAGCGTGGAGGACACCGAGCTCGTGAAGGGTATCGTCCTCGACAAGGAGCGCGTGCACTCCCAGATGCCGCGGCGCGTCGAGAAGGCGCGCATAGCCCTCATCGACTCCGCTGTCGAGATCAAGAACACGGAGACCGATGCCAAGCTCCAGATATCCGACCCGACGAAGTTCCAGGAGTTCCTCGACATGGAGGAGAACATGCTCAGGAGGATGGTGGAATCCATCTCCGCTCCGGGCGCGAACGTGGTCCTCTGCCAGAAGGGGATCGACGACATGGCGCAGCACTTCCTCGCGAAGAAGGGCATCTACGCGGTCAGGCGCGTGAAGAAGAGCGACATGGAGGCGCTCGCCCGCGCGACGGGCGGCAAGATCGTCTCGCGCCTCGACGATCTCTCGAAGGACGACCTCGGCTACGCCGGGATCGTCGAGGAGCGGAAGGTCGGCGATGAGGAGATGACCTTTGTCAAGGACTGCAGGAACCCCAAGAGCGTGACCGTTCTCGTACGGGGCGGCACCGAGCACGTCATCGACGAGGTCAAGCGGGCCACCGAGGACGCGATCGGCGACGTCGCGGCGGCGCTCGCGAACGGGCTCGTCGTCGCCGGCGCCGGCTCGCCTGAGATGGAGCTCGCGCGCCAGCTCTACAAGTACGCCGAGTCGCTGTCCGGACGCGAGCAGCTCGCGGTGCGGGCGTTCGCCGAGGCGGTGGAGGTAATCCCCCGGACGCTCGCCGAGAACGCGGGGCTCGACCCGATAGATATCATCACCGAGCTGAAGGCGGCGCACGACCGCAAGCAGGTCTGGGCGGGGATCAACGTCTTCTCCGGCAAGGTCTTCGACGCCTGGAAGGCAGGGGTGATCGAGCCGCTCAAGATCAAGACCCAGGCCGTCTCCTCGGCGTCAGAGGTAGCGGTGATGATCCTGAGGATAGACGACATCATCGCTGCGTCGTCCGGAGGCAGCAAGGGCGGCGCCGGCGAGATGCCGGGAGGCGGCATGGGAGGCATGGGCGATATGCCGCCCATGTGATCATAATCTTTTTTATTTTTATCACTTTTTAGTTACTATTTTTCCGTAAGACTTATTAATACCTCTGCCCTTTCTTGTCAGCATGATCCTCAAGAAAGGCGACTGGAAGAGCATGCCGACCGAATGCTTCGTGTACGGCAGGTACGCCGGCGATTTCTCCGACATCGAGATGATGGTCCATGAATTCTTCCAGGAGAACCTATCCCACGATGTTCTCGAGATAAAGGCGCGGGATGTGGTAAAGCAGGTCAATCTCGGGATGTACGTCACCGTGGACCCGCTCCGCATGCACCAGCGCTTCGGCACCCCGATTGAAGCGATGAAACAGTGGGTAGATGAGACGACCGAACAGTTCCGACAGAAGATGCCGGGAGCACGAAGCATCCATGCCTTCATCCACACGGCAGGATACCTAAAGGAAGACGAGATCCTATCGACGTACGACAGCGCGATGCACGTCGGCGTGTTCAATCATCTCTCCAATCTCACGAACGCAGTATATGCCGCTATGAGATATTTCGTGTGCATCCTCGACGACCGGATGAAACATGACTTTGGCCTCCATGACGTGCCTGAGGGAAGCAGCCAGGCTGAATCGGGCTGGTACGACAAGGACCGCACCTGGAAGGATATCACCGAAGAACCGAAATTCAGGGAGTACCTTAGGTCGATGTTCATCATGCCGATGTTCCAGGCAGCACAGAACGGCCATACCGCTGCCATCGACGAGATCAACCGGGGGCTCGTCTCTTTCATAGAGGGCTCAAGCCTGTCGGTCGAGGTCAGGAACCTCTACAGGTATGTGCTCGACGCAGGAAAGTATATCGATATCGCGCTCGTCGAGCCGTACACCGACAAGATCGCGGCGGTCCGGTTCGAGCGGTATGAGCGGGCGGCGCAGCTCGCGAAGGAGATCGAGCGGCTCCGCGAGTGAACCCCATCTACCGTTTTTCCTTATCCCTCGGGCAAGGTTTTATATACCCCTGCCCATTTTTCACTCTAATAAGGAGGTTTTACCTATGAAACAACACAGGGATCGGGGCCGCGATGGACGCTCGGGCAAGAGTTTCGACGAGCAGTTCACGCATGGGCCTCGGCAGTTTTCAGGCGGCGGTCCGAGGGGCGGTTTCCGCTCAGGCGGCGGCCCGGGAGGCGATTTCCGGCAGGATCGCGAGATGCACAAGGCGATCTGCGCGGACTGCGGCAAAGAGTGCGAGGTGCCGTTCAAGCCGACGGAGGGACGCCCCGTCTACTGCAGGGACTGCTTCCAGAAGCATCGGCCACCGCGCTTCTGAGGTAGTTCCCCACCATGAGCTACAAGTTCGTCAAGTACTGCAGGCACTGCAAGAAGCGTTTCATCATCGAGCGCTCCGAGCGCAAGAGCGAGTACTGCCCCGAATGCCAGAAACGGCTGTTCGAGGACGACGACTGATTTTTTTTCCGATTTCTCAACCTTTTTTCTGCATATAGGCCTTGAACTGCCCGTAGTTCGCTTTCAGCGTGATATCGGTGAGCCTAGACACGTCGTAGAGGAAGATATGGCTCCAGCCGAGATGCGGCTCCGCCGAGCCGGTCTGCGCGAGCTCGGCGTAGACGTTCCCCATGATCGTGAGCCGCGCCTCCTTGACGATCCGGTCCCGTGTCCGCTCCATCTTGATGATCACCGGCTCGAGCGCCCTCCTGCATGCCCCATCGTCCACGGTGACGAGGAGGTCGCCGAGATGGGTGGGGTTGCGATGGTTGACGAACGCGCCTTCCACCACCCCTTTCTCGAGACCGTCCACTTCGCCGTCCTCGAAGAAGACATAGATGTCGTTGTGCGGTCCCTGGTAGCCGAGCATGGGAAAGGGGGAGCAGTGGCTCCTATTTAAAGTTTCATAGCAGCCTTTCGAAAAATATTTATAGCAGATATGTTATATAATTCTAACATATTGTTATAGTCGGCTAACAAATTGTTAGAAACCACGCACTAAAGGTGATACGGCATGATCGGCAGACCCGAATGGTTCACCCGGCGCAAGTACGGCGGCTGGGGGCTCTACCCGAAGACCTGGCAGGGCTGGGCCTATATCGCGGCGTTCATGGTGCCCTTCATCATATTCCAGGCGCTCCCGTATTGGGACGTGACGACCCGGACCGCGGTCACGGTCGGCTGGCTCGCGCTCCTGATGCTCGACACCTTCCATATCATGGCACGGCTGAAGAAGGACGAGCGCGAGTACCGGATCGAGGCGATAGCGGAGCGGAACGCCGCCTACGCGATGGTGGGATTCATCATCATCGGCATCCTCTGGCAGCTGGCCTCGTCCTCGCTCAGGCAGGCGCCTGAGGTCGACTGGTTCCTCATTGCCGCGCTCTTTGGTGGGCTTATCGCGAAGGCGATTTCGAACCTCGTGCTCGAGCGGAGCGCGCTCTAGGAGGTGGTGGCAATGAAGATGATTGACAGGACTCGGCTCGTCATCATGTACGCGATCCTCGCGCTCGCGGTGTTCGTCGCGGTCGTGGGACTCATCACCGGCGGCTTCGGGTCGAACCTGACGCCTCTCTGGATCATCATCCTGCTCGCGCTGATGTGGTACAATGACTACGTCTTCGGGCGGGGAGCGCCGCTCGCGGGAAACACGGTCGCCTCGACGGGCATCATGGGCATGGCGATACTCTTCGCCCTCGCCTATATGTACTACAACTGGTGGGGGAGGATGGAATGAGGACGCGCATCAAGGAGTTCCGGGCGCGGCACGGGCTCACCCAGGAGCAGCTCGCCGACGCGGTGGGCGTGCGAAGGGAGACGATCGTCTTCCTCGAGAAAGGGAAATACAACCCGTCGCTCCAGCTCGCCCATGACGTGGCGACGGCGCTCGGGGCCACGATCGACGAGCTGTTCGTCTTCAATCAAGAAGATACCAAGTAAAAACGTCCGGTCGTAAATAAATTTCCTTTTCTTCTTCTTGACCATTTTCCATAGGTATGTCGAATGGTTGCGCTATACTCAGCTTTATCACCAGCTCTTTTTAGAGAAGTAAATTCTTTATTTGTAAAGTGGATATCTTCTTGAATGCGATGGGACGATCCGGGTTGGAGTGAAAAAGGTTGAAAAAAATCGAATTTTTTAGGATAATGATGGAAACAAAAATTGATTTCTTCAACAGTTGTGGATTTAACTCCTCGGTTTCGGAGATTAATTTCGACACCTATTGTTTCATATCCCCTCAGTTGTACAGGATCAAAACCATTCAGTTCTAAATTTAGATTGGATATAGCTAGTTTTGCACGGGAGTTTAGTACATGCCAAATTAAACTACTAATTCCTGTAAGAGTTCCTATAATACCAGTAACCAGCCCAAATAATTCTATACTCATAAATAGGATGTGAAGAAATAAGAATAAAAAGGTTTGTTATTTATTTCTTCCCGTAGTAGAACATCTTCTCGATCGAGACGTCCTCGCTCTTCCAGTTGCCGACGCGCTGGCTGTACGGCCGCTGCTCCTCCTTCGGCTTCTCCTCGGTCTTGAGCGTCTGCTGCGGCTCCGCGGTAGGAGAAGGTGCGGGCTCGTTCGGCTGAGCTGTCGAGGCACTCCGTAGCTGGGACTTCGCCTGTGCCAGTTCGCCCTTGAGCCCGGCGATCTCCTGCTTCATCGAATCGATCGTCACTTGCAATTGCTGCATACCGGATGCGAGCCGCTGGTTCTGCTGCGCAAGCAATGCTTGGAACCGCCTGTACAGGTCGTCGTCGTTCGAAGGTCGTTGCGGCGCCGCTCCATTGTCCTCTTTCGGAAGCTCTGCATCGATGAAAATGCGTTCGGCCTGCTCCAGGCCGTCTGAAGACGTGCGGGCAAAGCCGTGCCTCTTCAGCTCGCCGGCGAGCCGGTTGATCCTCTGCGCTGAGCTGATGTCCATTTCAGATCATCTGGATTCCGAGCTCGTTCCCCAGGGCCTTGCGCTCGCGCGCCGCCTCCTTATGGGTCACTTCGCCGAGTATCCAGGGCGAGTGCACGCCGGTGATGATGGTCATCACCGTGATCTTGCCCTGCATGTGCTCGTTGACGCGCGCGCCCCAGATGACGTTCGCGTCCTGGTCGAGGTTCGCGGTCGCGAGCTCGCCGATGCGGGAGACCTCCTCGAGCGTCATGTCGGGCCCGCCCTCGATGTGGACGAGCGCGCCTGTCGCGCCCTTGTAGTCGATCTCGAGGAGCGGGTTGGAGAGCGCTCCCACGACCGCCTCCTCAGCCCGGGACTTGGTGTCGGATGAGCCGACGCCGATGGCGGCGACGCCGCCGCCGCCCATGATGGCTTTCACGTCGGCGAAATCGAGGTTCACCAAGGATGGCACCGAGATGGTCTCGACGATTCCCCGGATCATGGTGGAGATGAGCTCGTTCGCGACGGCGAACGCCTGCTGGACCGGGAGGTTCCCGGCGATCTGGACGAGGCGGTTGTTGTCGAGCACGATGACGGTGTCAGATACCTGCCGGAGCTGCTGCAGCCCGAACTCCGCCTTGTCGATCCTCGCGCGCTCGATGTTGAAGGGCATGGTGACCGTGCCGATGACGATGGAGCCCGCGTCCCGCGCGGTCTTCGCCACCACCGGAGCGGAGCCGGTGCCGGTGCCGCCGCCCATGCCGGCGCACACGAAGACCATGTCGGTCCCTTTCAGGAGGTCGCGGATCTCGTTGAGGTTCTCCTGCGCCGCCGCAGCCCCCTTCTCGGGGAAGCCGCCTGCGCCGAGGCCCCTCGTGACGTTCCTGCCGATCAGGAACTTGTAGTTGGCTCCGGTGATGTCCAGGTGCTGCATGTCAGTGTTTGTCGCGATGATCTCCGCGCCCTTGATGCCCTTCCGATAGAGCCAACTGACCATATTGCACCCAGCGCCGCCGCAACCGATGACTTTGATGTTCGCCTGCCCCACCTGTCCGATTCCATTAGCCTGTTCCATGATTCTGTCGCCTCCAGCGCCGCTTCCAGGAGAATGAGGCCTTTCCGGGCTTCTTCCGGGTGGATTCGCCCGAATATCTCCGCTCTAAGCCTCTCGTCCCCTCTAAGCGCGTGGTGATTTTGAGCGTCTTTATAAATTAATATACGAACTCGTATATAAACGTTACGTTTTCGTATACTGATATCCTTAAAAACCTTGAGAAAGACATATATACTGGAAGAACGAAAAAATCATTTAGTATGGTTTTTTGTATACTGTTTGGGAAATAGTATAAGAATTTTATTCATCACTGCCCGATGGGATAATTTTTATATGAGCATGCGTGCCCCAGCCGGATGCGATCCCTCCCTACCGCGGCGATCACCCTCGTATCCGCCTTCCTCCTCTACGCCTGCTCGCCGAAGGCATCGGTTCGCCTGACAGCAGCCGAAGGCGTCGATCCTGGCATGCGCGACATCGCCTCCCTCGTCTATGAGAACCATACCGGCATCAGGCCCTCGCACTGGACGGCCCAGGTCAGGGACACGGTCCATAATACCTGGACGACGAAGACCGTCCCGTACAGCACGAACGAGTATATCTATAGCGTCCCTGCAGGCGACGGCATCGCCGGGTATCCCGCTCTCAAGGGGGTCGGCTCGATCAGCGTCGAGTACATGGACCGCAAGCCGTTCATCAGGGCGGGCGGCGTGACGAGCATCGGACCCGAGGACCTCGTGCACATAACGCTCTTCTTCAGCGACGGCAGGCGCGAGGTGCTCACCGACGGGAACCTCGACGGCAGGCTCGACCTCGTCGAGGCCTACGCGCCCGGCAAGCCCTCCTTGATAGAATCGGTGCCGCCGCGGCTCGGCAACGCCCCGAAGTGGGAGCAGGCGAAGCGCTATGCGCTCGAGAGGCTCGGTACACGATGAGAGAACAAATCATGCCGACAATCCTTCATTCCCGTGAAGAGTCCAGGGAGAAGTATCTTGCCGCTGTCCTCGATGCCGCGACGCGACGCGCCCGGGAGGTCTCCCGTCCGCTCAGCATCCTCGATCTTGCGACCGGCGCCAACGGCCTCAACCCCGCGATGATTGGTGGCCTCGAGGAGAGGGGCATCGAGTACATGCTCGTCATCTCCGACGTCTCGCCGAAATGGATGGCTGACGGCTACCGGCTCATCCAGGAGCAGTCGCCCGCATCCATCGACCGGGTGGTCGCGGTCCTCGCCGACCTGCATAACCTTAAGGAAGAGGTCACCTGGGTGCAGGTATGGGGCGAGAAGGCGCGACCGATCGACGAGGTGCTCGGCGAGAAGCGGTTCTCGTTCCTTCTCAAGGGGTACTGCGGCGGCGAGCGCATCATGCGCTTCGACGACAGGGCTTTTGACCTCATCATCGGAATTCTCCCGTACGGATCAGCAGGGATCACGATGTACGAGAAGCCGGTCGCAGGGGTGATGCGCCTGGTCGCCGACGGCGGCTACCACATCGTCGTCGAGCGCGAGCTCGTCCGCATCAACAGCGATGCGGACCGGACGATGGCCGCACTGACCTTCGCGGTCGCGAAGCGCAACGCCAAGCTCAAGGAAGCCCTCGATTCCCGCGCCGATCTCGAGGCATGGTACGCGCGCGAGTTCGTCCTATCAGACCAGCACACCGCGCACGACCAGGCATACCAGGAGGGCGACACCCTCAAGGACGACCTCTTCGCCCACCGCAAGGGATCCGTCTAGAGCATCCTCTTCTTCCGCGCGCCCGCGACGAAGCCGGCGGCGAACAGGCAGAGAGCGCCGGCGCCCACGAGAACCGCGATGATGTGCACGAGCTGGCCGATCCCTGGTATCAGCGAGACGATACAGAAGAAGAGGAGACCGACCGCGAACCGCAGGACCAGGTGCGGCTTCCTCTTGCTGCGCGCCCAGAACCGGTCGCCGATCCAGAGCGCCACCCACACCCGCGAGAGATAGAGCACGATGAGCCAGCACGCGGCGACGATCAGCCCCAGCGGGATGCCGATGACGGTGAGCAGGAGCGCGACGACGATCGCCGGCACGAGGATGAGGAAGAGGAGCCCCGTCCCGAGCGAGCGCCAGAACGCGCCGCCGACGGCGGCCGCGACCCCTTCTCCCGCGTTCGGCAGGAGAAGGAGCAGGAGGATGCCGACGAGGAGGAGCGCGAAGAGCCCGATGAGCCGGAAGCCGAGGTAGGCCATGATGGAGAGGCCGCCCATACCGGGCGCCGCGCCCTGCTCCGGCGTGATGTGGAAGATCCTGCCCCGCGCCTGGCCGGTGGTGAGTTCGAGCGCCTGCCTGCTTGTGTAGGTGATGTTGCCGTGCACCACTGCGTTGTCGCCGAAGGTGATGTCGTCAGACTCGATGTCAAGGTCGCCCATGACGATCCCGTCGAAGGTCACCCGCCCGCCGGTGAGCGACGCATCCCCCCTGACCGTCCCGAGGAGGGTGATATCGCCACCGACAAGCGAGACGTCTTTAGCCACCTCCACCTCATCGTCGACGTATATCTTGCCGCCGACCGCCACCAGGTCGCCCCAGATGTCGTCCTCGGCCGATACCGTCCCGCCGACGACACGCGCGTCCTGGCCTATGTCATTCTCGAGCCGTATCTGACCGCCGGCGATCGCGACGTCCCTTGCGACCTTGCCTTCCACCACGACCGTCCCTCCGGCAGCCATGAAGTCGCCCATGACCGCTGAGAGGAGCCGGATATCCCCGCCGGTCGCGTAGGTGTTGTCGAGGAGCATGCCGTCCTCATCGATGCGCACCTGGTCGCCGCCCCGGAAGGCGATCGCGTACGCCGGCGCTGCGGCGAGGCTGAAGACGATGATGAGCAACAGGACCCAACGTGTTTCCATATAGACCACCCCTGATGGCATTATGTTACCATCAGCAAGTGGATTATATAAATCTTTCCGCGTGAGAGAGCAAGATATATATAGTGCCGACGCGAAGATAGGGGCACCATGATCCCGCAACGGCCTGATATCATCGAGCAGATCGAGAAGCGCAGGCAGCCTTACACCATCACCCAGATCCTCGAGTATGTCCATATCCCCCTAGAGAGCGAGATGGGCCAGTCAAGCGATGTCAGGAGCCTCATCGCCCAGACGACCGACCTGATAGGCAAGCTCAGAGAGAAGTACCGGCTCGACATAGACCAGCAGATCAATCCGGGCAACCCGGCCCACGGAGACATCCTCAAGGTCGCGAAGGACTACCGGGACAAGATCAGCCCGATCCTGCAGCAGTACGCGCAGCAGCACTAGTCGCTATCCCCACTCTCGAGTCGTGCTCAGCCTGAGGCCGGGAACGAAAACTTTTATAAACCATCCTCCCCCAGAAAGGGGCATGATCAAGAAGGACGCCTTCGGGAAGCTCTTCACCACCAACCAGAACAACCGGATCATCGACATCCTCGACAGGCTCAATTTCGGCACCATCTTCCTGATCTGGATGGGCATCCTCGTGGTCTTCGGCGGCATCTACTACTTCGGCACCACCGGCGGCTCCTACCTCTATGACAGCAGGATGCATGAGCAGCTGAACTTCATCGACCACATCTACTTCTCCTTCATCACCGCGACATCCACCGGCTTCGGCGATTTCCTGCCGGTCGGGTTCCACCGCATCATCGCCATCGCCGAGGTGGTCGTCGGCCTGATCCTCCTCGCGGTCGTGACATCCAAGCTCGTCTCGATGAAGCAGGAGGCGATCCTCAACGAGATCTATGAGATCAGCTTCGACGAGAAGGTCAACCGGCTCCGCTCGAGCCTCTTCGTCTTCAGGGTCGATATCTCCAAGCTCGTCTCGAAGGCAGAAGAGGGGATCATCACCCGCCGCGAGGTCTCCGATGTCTGGGCGAACCTCTCGTTCCTCGAGGGGGTGATCGACGACATCATCAACTTCTTCAGCATGGAGAACTCGAACACCTACACCAAGAATGCGTGCGTCGTCCACAACAAGATCATCATCAACTCGGTCAACAAGTCGCTCGAGAAGCTCAACGAGATCTTCGAGGTCTTCAGGGAGAAGGGGATCGAGTGGGAACGGAGCATCACGGTCCACATCCTCGAGGAGCTCCTCGAGAAGTCCCAGCGGTTCTACACCGTCGTCAACCTCGAGACGCCCGAGAAGACGGCGAAGGAGTACAAGGACCTCAGGAAGGAGTACCAGGATGTCAAGGGCGACCTCTCCAAGATCCTCAAGGACGCGAAGGAGAGGCTCAAGGCGGCGCCGGCGCCCTGAGGAATGCCGCCCGCGCAGCGGATAAAACAGCAACTATAATATAGGCGTCCGTCCCTTCTCCATTCCGCATGACCGGAACGACGGACAGCAAGAGGGGCTGGACATTCTCGAGGTCCGACTGGTTCAACATCGCGACACTCATAGCCCTGCTCGCGTGGGCCGCCTTGAGCTATCTCGGCGACGGCGTCGTCAGGCACCTCGTCCGTGGCGACGTCACGAGAATCTCCGATACCCTGATATCGCTCCATCCCGTGCAGTCGGCGCTCCTCTTCATCCTCCTTGTCATCATCGAGGTGGTGATCGGCATCATCCCGGGCGCGCTCATCTACCCCCTCGGCGGGCTCTTCTTCGGCTGGGCGCAGGGGATCCTCTATGTCTCGGCCGGGAACGCGATAGGCGCGGCGATCTCGTACTCCTACGCGCGCTCCATCGCCGAGCGCTTCACGCGGGAGAACAGCCGCTTCGTCCGGGCTGCCCGTCTCCTGCGCACCAAAGGGACGATGGGGCTCTTCCTGCTGCGGCTCAACCCCCTCACCTCATACGATATCCTCTCCTATGTCGCCGGCGCCATCCGGCTTCCGTTCTGGCCCTTCATCGCCGCGACCATGGCAGGGCTCCTGCCCGCCATCGTCGTGACGACCATCCTCGGCGACGCGTTCCTCGGCGATTCCCGCCTGCTCGTGCAGGCGCTCTTCGCTGCGATCGCCGTCTACACGGTCTACCTCGCCGTCTGGCACGTCTGGCTGCGCCACCGCCCGACCAGGCCGAAAGGTATTTAAATTCTATTCGAGCCGCAGGCCCCATGGGCCTGAATGTGGTGGTGAAGTACCGGCTCTGGCTCGAGCACAAGGGCAAGCCGCTCATGGGGAAGGGACGGTCCGCGCTCCTCGACGCGATCCGTACGACAGGCTCCATCAAGGCAGCAGCGCGGCACTGCGGCATGACCGAGAAGACCGCCCACAACTACATCGACAGGATGGAAAGCCGTCTCGGCGAGAGGATCGTCAGCACCTCCAAAGGAGGGAAAGCAGGCGGCGGCGCAGCGCTCACCGCGGCAGGCGAGGGGCTGCTCGAGAGGTATGAGAAGGAGAGGAGGAGGTTTGCCCATGCGCTTGGATCGGATCAGTCAGGCGATCGCTGAGAAGCCGAGGCCAGCCGTCGAGCTGCGCGTCTCGGTGACGCAGCGGTGCAACCTCGACTGCGCGTACTGCCACCGGGAAGGCGAGCCGCGGGGGCAGCGGCCGGAGGACGAGCTCCCGCCCAGGCGCATCGCGGCAATCGCCGCATCGCTCACGCGCTACGGCATCAGGAGGGTGAAGATCACCGGCGGCGAGCCGCTCATGCGGCGCGACATCGCGGACATCGTCAGCGCACTTGCGGCGGTACAGGGGATCGAAGAGGTCTCGATGACCACGAACGGCACCCTCCTCGCGGAGCACGCAGAGGCCCTGCGGCGGGCGGGGCTCGCGCGCATCAACATCGGCTGCGACTCGGTGAACGAGGCGCTCCCGAAGAACTGGAAGACGATCGAGCGGGGGATCGTCGCGGCGGAGCGCGCGGGGTTCGCCGATATCAAGCTCAACATGGTGGTGCTGAAGGGGATCAACGACGACCAGGTGAAGAGCATGATCTCCTGCGCCCGGGACCTCGGCTGCACCCTGCAGCTCCTCGAGCTCATGCACACCCGCGAGCCCGGCTTTGACGCCTATTACGCCGAACATCACTACCCGCTCGACAGCATCGAGCGCGACCTCGCGAAGCGTGCGGTGATGCGGATCGAACGCAGGCCCGGCGCGCGGACCGTCTACCGCCTGCCGTCGGTCGACGTCGAGGTGGTCAGGCAGAACAGCGCTCTCTGCGCGCGCTGCGACAAGCTGCGCCTGACATCGGACGGCCGCATACGGCCGTGCCTGCGGCGGGACGAGTCCCTGCCTGCGCCGGAAGGAAGTGATGCTGATGGAGATGATTGACATACGCGATAAGGAAACAGTCACCAGGATGGCTACGGTACGGGGGACGATATTCCTCCAACCTTCGACGATAGCTGCAGTCAAGGGAGGGAAGATCAAGAAAGGCGATCCCCTCCAGGCGGCGCAGCTCGTCGCCATGCTGGGCGCGAAGCAGACCCCGCTGCTGCTACCGCACTGCCACCCGATACCAATCACCGGGGTGGCGACGGATTTCGAAATCTCGGCCGATAGTGTCATCGTGACGACGTCGGTGACGGCGGTCGCAAAGACCGGGGTCGAGATGGAGGCGATCGTCGCGACGGAGCTCGCGCTCGCGACGATATGGGACATGGTCAAGTACCTCGAGAAGGACGCAGACGGCCAGTACCCGACCGCGCGGATCACCGACATTCATGTCAAGCAGAAGGTGAAGGGATGAGGAAAGAAGGACCGACGACGAAGGCGCACAAGGACCGCGCGCCGAAGGCCGCGAGGGTCGCAGTCGTCACGCTGTCCGATTCCCGGAACATCGCGGACGACGAATCCGGGAAGCTCATCGGGGACCTGCTCAGGCAGGTAGGCCACACGGTCGTCTCCCATACCGTGATCCCCGACGAGGGTGCACAGCTCGTACGCGCGGTCGATGGCGCCAAACGGGCGGGGGGCTGCGACGCCATCATCACCACCGGCGGCACCGGCATCGGCCCTCGCGATATCACGGTCGAGACCCTCCGGCCGATGTTCGAAACCGAGCTCACCGCATTCGGCACGCTCTTCGCGACGCTTAGCTACGCGGAGATCGGCTCTGCCGCGCTCCTCTCGCGTGCGACCGCAGGCATCATCGGAAGGACCGTCGTCTTCTGCCTGCCGGGGAGCCCCGGCGCGTGCCGACTCGCGCTCGAGCGGCTGATCCTGCCCGAGCTCGGGCACATCGTCCACCACATGAACAAATGAAAGGGGAACACCTATGAAGGAAGGGAAAATGAAAAACAGGACAGGTATCACGGGTACGCTGATTCTCGCGGTCGTGCTCGTCATCGTCGCGGCAGCGCTTCTGATCGGCGAGGGATCGCCGGCCGACGTGAGGCAGGAACCCGAGCCGCCGCGGACGCTCATCCTCGCGACGACGACAAGCACCTATGATTCCGGGCTCCTCGACTACATCATCCCGGACTTCGAGCAGCGGCACAACGCCGAGGTGCAAGTGCTCTCGCTCGGGACCGGCCAGGCGCTCAAGACCGGCGAGAGCGGCGACGCCGATGTCCTGCTCGTGCACGCGCCGGAGTCCGAGCTGCTGTTCGTCGAACAGGGCTACGGCATCGGCCGCCGGTGCGTCATGTACAACGACTTCATCATCATCGGCCCTGAGGACGACCCGGCGGTGATCAGGGGGAGGGGCGTCGTCGAGGCGCTCGCCGCGATCGACGATGAGGGGATGGTCTTCATCTCGCGCGGCGACGACTCGGGCACGCACAAGAAGGAGCTCTCGCTCTGGGCGGAGGCGGGGATCGACCCCGGAGGCGATTGGTACCAGGAGGTGGGGGCCGGCATGGGCGACACGATCCTCATCGCCGGCGAGAAGGAGGCGTACACCATGGCGGACCGCGCGACGTACATCGCCTATAAGGACAAGACCGACCTCGTGATACTCGTCGAGGGAGACCCGACACTCATCAACCAGTACGGCGTGATCCTCGTCAATCCAGCGCTGCATGGGAACATCGAGGCGGAGGCGGCGCGCGACTTCTCCGACTGGCTCATGAGCGAGGAGACCCAGACGCTCATCGGGAGCTTCACGAAGGGGGGCGAGCGGCTCTTCTTCCCGCTCCGCGGCGAGTGCGTCGCTGGCTGAAGTGGAGGCGCGGCAGCATGGGCGTGTTCATCGAGAGCGTCCTGCACGCGGTCCGGCTCATCGCCACGCTCGACCCCGAGGTCCTCTCGATCGCCTGGCTCTCGCTCCGGATCTCGCTCACCGCAGTCGTCCTCGCGTCGCTCATCGGGATACCGGTGGCGGTCCTCCTCGCGCAGCGGCGCTTCGCGGGGAAAAGGCTGGTGATGGGCCTCATCCACACGATGATGGCGGTCCCGCCGGTGGTGGTCGGCCTCGTGGTATACCTGTTCCTCTCGAGGGACGGCCTGCTCGGCGGGCTCGACCTGCTCTTCACGCCCCTCGCGATGATCATCGCACAGCTGCTCATGGCGACGCCGATCGTCATCGGCGTGTCGGCAGCGGCGATCAACGCGATCGACAGGTCGCTCATCGACTCCCTCGTCTCGCTCGGCGCCGACGGGGGGCAGCGCGTCCTCTACCTCGTGCGCGAGGCGCGGCACGGGCTCATCACCGCGGTCGTCACCGGGTTCGGGGCGGCGATATCCGAGGTGGGAGCGATCATCATCGTCGGCGGGAACATCAGGTTCCATACGCGCGCGCTCACTACTGCAATCGTCCTCGAGACGCGCCGCGGCAACTTCGAGCTCGCGATGGCGCTCGGGATCATCCTCATCGGCCTCGCGTTCATGATCAACATGGCCTTGACCCATGTGCAGCAGAGCCAGGTGAGACGATGAAGGGACGACCGACGCATGACCGGAGGGGAGACGTGATCGTCGGGCTGCACGGCATCGGGAGGAGCATCGGGACGAAGCGCATACTCGAGGACATCACCCTGGACATTGAGGCAGGAGAAATCTTGGCCATAATCGGCCCGAACGGGTGCGGGAAGACGACGCTCCTTCGCATCATCAACCTCCTCGACCGGCCGAGCGGAGGATCGCTTGCGCTCTGGGGGAGGCCTGCATCGTGGTACCGTGACACCAGGCTGCAGCAGGCGCGCCTGCGCATGGGCATGCTCTTCCAGAAGTGCTCGCTCTTCAACGCATCGGTGCATGCGAACGTCGCTATCGGCCTCGAGATCAGGGGCGAGCAGGACATCAGGCGGCACGTGCAGCAGGCGCTCAAGACGGTCGAGATGCGGGCCGACGGCAGGAACGCGCTCACGCTCTCAGGCGGCGAGGCGCAGCGGGTGCTCCTCGCGAGGATGATCGCGATCAGCCCGGAGCTGCTCATCCTCGACGAGCCGACAGCGGACATCGACCCGCTCAACACCGCGATCATCGAGCAGGCGCTCCGCGCGCTCAACCGGGGCGGCATGACGATCGTGCTCGCGACCCACAACATCTTCCAGGCGCGGCGCCTCGCCGACCGGGTGCTGGTGATGAACCGCGGACGGATCGTCGAGATCGGCCCGACCGAACGCGTGTTCGCGCGACCGGGCGAGCGGTTCACCAAAAGGCTTATCAATGGGGAGGTCATCTGAGACGATCGGGGCGCATGCAATGGCACGGGACGAGAAGCACGGGTTCGGGAAGCTCGCGTCGCTATCCGAAGCGAAGCGCATCATCATGTCGCTGGTCCGGCCGCTGCCGACGCGCACGGTGCCGATCACCGACGCCCTCGGGCTCGCGCTCGCCGAGGAGGTCACGTCATCGATCGATGTCCCGCACTTCAGGAAGTCGGCGATGGACGGCTTCGCGGTGCGGGCGGCAGACACCTTCGGCGCCTCGAACACGAGGCCGAAGACGCTCACCGTCGTCGGCGAGGTCATCGCCGGCGGGCGTCCGGAGCGCGCCGTCCGCGAGGGCGAGGCGATGCTCATCACGACCGGCGCCGCTGTCCCGGAAGGGGCCGATGCGGTGCTCATGGTCGAGTACTGCGAGCGCGAGAAGGACACGCTCACCTATTACCGGCCGGTGACGCCGGCAGAGAACATCATCGCTGTCGGGAGCGACGTGCGCAGGGGATCGGTGGTCTTCAGGAAGGGGACGGCCCTCAATCCCCGCTTCCTCGGCGTGCTCGCCGCTGCCGGGATCGGGAGGGTCAGGGTGAGCGCGAAGCCGACCGTCGCGATCCTCTCGACCGGGAACGAGATCGCTGCTCCCGGCGAGGGGAAGGGGCTTCCGGTCGGCAGGATCTACGACATCAACTCCCGCACGCTCATAGCGGCGGCAGAAGAGCTCGGCTGCAGGGTGATTGACCTTGGCGTCGAGCCTGACGAGAAGGAGCGGATCAAGGCGAAGCTCGAGGAAGGGATCGCGAAGGCCGACCTCGTCGTGCTGTCCGGCGGCTCGTCCCTCGGCACCGAGGACATGACGAAGGAGATCGTCGAGGAGCTCGGCGAGGTCCTCGTCCACGGCATCGCGGTGAAGCCGGGAAAGCCGGTGATCATCGGCGCGTGCGATGGCAAGCCAGTGCTCGGGCTTCCCGGCTACCCGACATCCGCGCTCTCGAACTTCTACCTGCTCGTGCGGCCGGTGGTCGAGGCGATGCAGGGCATCTCGACTGCGCCCCGGCACGTCCAGGCGACGCTCTCGCGGAAAGTGGTCTCGACGATCGGCAGGTACGAGTTCATGGCGGTGCGGCTCGAGGAAGAGAGGGAAGGCGACGGCTACACCGCGATTCCGGTGATGAAGGGATCGTCCGCCATAACGACCCTCTCCGAGGCCGACGGCTTCCTCGAGATCGGCGAGAACACCGAGGTGCTCAACAAGGGCCAGCAGGTGAGGGTGACGCTGTTCTGAGGTGATCATGATGGCGAAGGACGGGAAGAAGGGAAGGATCCTTGCGGTATGCATCAGCGAGAGGAAGGGGGCGGCGAAGGTCCCGGTCGATTCCGTCGAGCTGCGCGAAGGGTGGGGGCTTGTCGGCGATGCGCACGCCGGATCAGGCCACCGCCAGGTGTCGCTCCTCTCGATCGACTCGCAGCGGAGGGCGCAGGAGCATCCGCTCGTCAAGAACAAGGTCTGCGTGAAGGACGGCTCGTTCGGCGAGAACCTGCTCGTCGAGGGAATCGTGCTTCACACGCTTCCGGTCGGGACGCGGCTGAAGGCTGGACCCTGCCTGCTCGAGGTCACCCAGATCGGGAAGGAGTGCCAGGTGCCCTGCGAGATCGGGAGATCGATGGGCGTGTGCGTGATGCCAAGCGAAGGGATATTCGCCATCGTCCTCGAGGGCGGAACTGTCCGGGTCGGCGATCCGTTGACCGTCCTCTAGTCTCAGGAGGTCGGTAATGAGATCTCCTGCACAAACCTTATAAGCGATAGCGGCTTCTGCACTCCCATGCGTGCCCATGTTCTCCTATCCTTCCATGTTCTCCTATCCTTCCTCACGGTTCTCTTCGCCGTTCTCCTGGTGACCGGCCAGGGCTGCGCGAATCAGACGCCAGTCAGGACCACGTCTGCCACGCCCGAGACTCCTGCCCAACCGATCGAGGAGATGCATCCTGATCTCCCGGCTGGCAGCGACACCGCGCCTGTCGATCTCGGCGAGGTCGAGGTGACCGAGTTTCAGGGCAAGGGGCTCGACCCGATAACCGTCTTCCGCGAGAACTCAATCAGGGGAGCGCAGCACATCGACATCGATGCGTACCGGCTACAGGTGTTCGGCCTCGTCGAGTCATATCAGGAACTCACGTACGCCCAAGTGCTCGCCTACCCGTCGTATCAGAAGGCGGTCGTCCTCCACTGCGTCGAGGGCTGGGACGCAGACGTCCTCTGGGAGGGGGTGCGGATAGCAGACCTGATCGACGCCGCAGGCGCAAAGCCGGAAGCAGACACCGTCATCTTCCATGCCGACGACGGCTATACCTCCTCGCTTCCCCTCGGCTACATCTACGACCGTGACATCCTGCTCGCGTACAAAATCAACGGGCTCACGCTCCCCGACGACAACGGCTTCCCGTTCCAGGTGGCGGCTGAGGACAAGTACGGCTACAAGTGGGTGCGCTGGGTGACGGGGATCGAGCTCTCGGACGACCCGAAGTACGAGGGATACTGGGAGAAGCGAGGCTACAGCAACGACGGGGACGTCTCAGGCCCGATATTCGGCTGAGGAAAAAGTATATAAAGGAGGGTCGCTGCCCGCTCTCCCATGAACATACCGCTCGTCTGGGCCGTCGCCGCGACCGCTCTCGTCTCGCTCCTCTCGCTCGTTGGGATCGTCGCGCTCCTCGTGAAGGAGAAGTACCTCGACCGCATCCTCTTCCCGCTCGTCGGCTTCTCGGCAGGCGCCCTCATCGGCGGCGCGTTCCTCCACCTCATCCCCGAATCTGCCGACGCGAGCGGCGTCGAGACGACGGTCATGTACGTGCTGCTCGGCTTCGTCGGCTTTTACATCGTCGAGCGCGTGCTCCATTGGCACCACTGCCACAAGCACGGCCGCTGCGATGTCCACACCTTCACCCATATGAGCCTGATCGGCGACGCCATCCACAATATGATCGATGGGTTCATCATCGCCGGCAGCTTCCTCGCGTCCGTCGAGCTCGGCATCGTCACCACCATCGCGGTGATCGCGCATGAGATCCCGCAGGAGATCGGCGACTTCGGCATCCTCGTCTTCGGCGGCTTCGACCGGTGGAAGGCGCTCGGCTACAATTTCCTGATCGCGCTCACCGCCGTCATAGGGGCTGTCCTCGGCATCTACCTCGGCGGCGTCGCGGAGGGGTTCGTGCGCCTGATGGTCCCCGTCGCCGCAGGCGGCTTCCTCTACATCGGAGCGTCGGACCTCATCCCCGAGCTCCACAAGGAGCCGAAGCTCGGGAAGTCGGTGCTGTCGTTCGTCTTCTTCGCGCTCGGGCTGCTCCTCATGTTCGGCACGAGGATGCTCTTCCACGCGTGAGAAGTATACAGTCATGAAAGAAAAAACATAGTCATGAAAGAAAAAGAGTCTACAGTACGCTAGATCATGCCAGGACAAGGCTAGTTCCGTCTCGGCGGACGGCCGCCGCCCCTGCCGCCGAAACCTCCACGACGCTGGCCGAAACCGCCGCCGCGCCGCGGACCGTCCCTGAAACCGCCGCCGCTGCCGCGGTCGCGCGGAGGGCCCCTGCGTTCTCCGCGAAACCCTCCGGACCGCCCTCCGAAACCGCCGCGCCGTGCGCCGAATCCACCGTCCCTGCGCGGCACGTCGTGCTCGAGGTAGACCCTGCGGACCATGACCTTCCTGAAGTCCGGCTTTGGGGCCTTCTCGATCTCGATCCCACGGTAGCGCAGGATCCGGTAGAAGTTGTCGTGGTCTTTCGGCGAGAGGATGTTGACCGCGATGCCCTCCTCCCCGGCGCGCGCGGTCCTGCCGATACGGTGGATGTAGAGCTTGTCCTCGTCCGGGATGTCATAGTTGTAGATGTGGGTGACGCCCTTGATGTCGAGGCCGCGCGCCGCGACGTCGGTCGCGACGAGGACCTGGGTCTTGCCGCCGTGGAAGGTCTCGAGCGCCTTGCTGCGCTTGTCCTGCGAGAATCCGCCGTGGATCGCCTGCGCCTCGATGCCGTTCCGCTGGAGGTTCGTCACCACGAAGTCGACGTTCTGCCGGCTGTTGCAGAACACCATGACGAGGTTCGCGGACTCGTGCTGGAGCAGGTGGACGAGCAGCGAGAAGCGCTCGTTCTCGAGAACGTCGTAGTAGACCTGGCGCAGCTTCGCGGGGTCCACCATCGGCTCGCCGTGGACTTGCACCGGGTCGCGCATGTACTCGCGCGCGATCTCGGTGATCTCGTCGAATATGGTGGCGGAGAAGAGCATGGTCTGCCGGTCCTTCCCGCACTGGCTGATGATCTTCTTGACGTCGTCGATGAAGCCCATGTCGAGCATGCGGTCCGCCTCGTCGAGCACGAGGACCTTCACCTTCGAGAGGTCGATGGTGCCGCGCATGAGGTGGTCAAGGAGCCTTCCGGGGGTGCCGACGACGACGTCCGCTGTCGGCAGGTGCTGGATCTGCGGGTTGATGGACACCCCGCCGAAGACGAGCACCGTCTTCATCGGCGCGTGCACGCTGAAGCGGTCGAGCTCTTTGGCGTTCTGCTCCGCGAGCTCGCGCGTCGGGGTCATGATGAGGGCCTGGATGCCCCTGCCGCGCTCGATGTGGTCGATGATGCCGGCGCCGAAGGCGAGCGTCTTTCCGCTGCCGGTGGCGGATCCGGCCACGATGTCCCTTCCCTGCGTGATGAGGGGGATAGCTTTCTTCTGGATGGTGCTTGGTTCGGTGAAGCCCGCTTCCTTGATCGCTCTCAGAAGAGGCTCACTCATGCCGAGATGGTCGAAACTCATAGTACTCACTGGACGATCGTCCGATAATCACTCCTTGGTTCGTGAAGAAAGAACGACGCTTGCAGCCTGGAGCCCCTTCTCGGTCTCTTTCGTCTCGAAGGTGACGCTCTCATCCTGCTGAGGCACCGCTCCCTCGGGCAGCTGGCTGTGGTGGACGAAATACTCTTTCTTGTCGTCTCCGACTATGAAGCCATAGCCCTTCGCGGGATTGTACCACTTCACCGTTCCTTTCATCTTATGCTATGGAGATGCATCACTCTTTATAAAGCTTTGGGTATATGCATCCATGACGAAGGTTTATATAGGGGATAGCGCGTTGGAAGGGCCATCATGACGACCGACCTCGATATCATCTACCGCACCCAACGCGAGCTCGCGCTCCTGCACGGCGTCTCCGCGCTCCTCGACTGGGACGAGAAGACCCAGATGCCACCGAAGGCGATTGAGGACCGCGCCGAGCAGGCCCGGCTCATCCACGACCGCATCCATGACCTCATGACCGACGACCGCCTCTGGAAAGCGCTCAGGCGCCTGAAGGCAGCACGGCGGCTGAGAGAGAAGGACGCGCATGTCCTCCGCGAGCTCCATAAGGATGTCGAGAGGGCGAGGAGGGTGCCGAAGGCGTTCAACCAGGAGATGGTCAGGACGATGGTGCTCGCCTCGGCGACGTGGCAGGAGGCGCGGAAGGCGGACGATTTCGGCATCTACAGGCCGATGCTGAAGCGGGTCATCGGAATCACCAAGCGGTACGCCCGGTACACCAGGCCGAAGATGCGGCCGTACGACGCGATGCTCGACGTCTTCGAAGAAGGCATGACCGAGGCGCGGCTCGAGCCGCTCTTCGCGAGGATGCGCACCGAGATCGCCGCGCTCCTCACGAGGATCATGGCGACGCCGCAGTACCGGCGCCAGAAGGCGTTCCGCACGGTCATGAGGAAGGAGGACCAGGAGGCGTTGGTGCGGGAGCTCGCGCGCGCGATGGGGATCCCCGACGACCGGCACGTGATGGCGGTCTCGGCGCACCCGTTCACCATCCGTCTCGGCAAGGACGACGTCCGCTATACCACACGCTACAACGACCCGAAGGAGGCGCTGCTCGCCGGCATCCACGAGGCGGGACACGCTCTCTACGAGCTCAACCTGCCACGCCGGTTCGCCGACACCGCGGTCTTCGACACGCCGTCGCTCGGGCTGCACGAGTCGCAGTCCCGGTTCTGGGAGAACATGGTGGGCAGGAGCAGGGTCTTCTGGCAAGGGTTCTATCCCCAGTTCGCACGACGCATGAGGGGTAGGAAGGTGTCGATGGAGACGCTCTACCGCGGCATCAACCAGGTGCGGCCCTCCTTCATCCGGGTGGAGGCCGACGAGGTGACCTATGGGCTCCATATCATCCTCAGGTTCGAGATCGAGCGACGGCTGATGTCAGGGAAGCTCAGTGTCGACGCCGCGCCGAAGGAATGGAACCGGCTCTCCAAGGAGATGTTCGGCATCACGCCGAAGACCGACAACGAGGGCATCCTCCAGGACGTGCACTGGTCGATGGGGGCGATCGGCTACTTCCCGACTTACCTCATCGGCAGCATCTATGCGAGCCAGATCTTCGCGACGCTCGATTCGGAGATGCCGGACCTCAGGCGGAGGATCAGGACACGGAGCCTCAGACCCATCACCGCATGGCTCAGGCGGCAGGTGCACAGCAAGGGCAAGACCATGCTCGCCGACGAGGTCATCAGGAAGGCGACCGGAAGCGGCCTCGACCCCGACGCCTACATCAGGTATCTCACCGAGAAGTACGGTGCCATCTATGGCTTCTGAACTCGGCTGCTCAGGCAAGCTGGAACTCCTGCTGCACGGTCCCATCAGGCCGCACGACGACAAAATGCCTGCCGCCGCCATGGTCGTAGTAGCGGTAGACCACCTCGTATGACCCATCCTCCTGCGGCTCGGCAGACTCGTAGGTATAGCCGTTCCGGCTCGCTGCCGCCCACGACTCGAACGCCTGCCGCGCATCCGCCTCGGTCTGGACGGCGACGTCCGCCTTGTACACTGGGATCACTTCCTCCATCACCGGAGCATCCGGCGGCGGTGTGATCTCTGGCTCTGCCGCTTCATCGCCGATCTCGCACATGCGCTCGAACGGGACGAGCCTGCCGTCGGGGCAGGTCACCGGCCGCGGCGCGTCGGGAGTCGCGGATTTCTCCCCGCCGCAGCCCGCGAGCAGAATCAAGGATATGCACACCACAGCATAGGGCCACGCATAGGATCTCATTTTACCGGGTAGACGTACTCCCGCTCCCTCGCGATGACCTGGGGGGTGAGGAACTCGGTGATCGTCGTCGTCCCGACCTTGGGGACGATGTTCAGGCGTATCTCCTCGTCCTCGCCCACCGGCCTGCCCAGCTCGTGGCAGACCTTCATGAAGTCGCCGCGCTGGAGCACGTTGTCGACCGGGTTGTCGACCGAGCGCTCGAACTCAGCGGAGAAGAAGCCGATCCGGTCCGCGCTGACGGTGTATTCGTACTGCGTGTTCGAGAGGAGGTTGATCCTCGTCTGGCTGACGTTCACGCCCGAAGGGCTCTCGAAGAGTATGTCGACCGGGTCGAGGATGTCGTTGCCGTTCGTGTCGATGAGACCCATCTGGGCGCGCGCGAAGTAGTCGAGCGCGTCAGTGTAATAACCAATGATCCCACCACGCATCAGGCTCGATATATTGGTGAAGCAGCCGGCAGGAGGGCTGTCGCAGTTCTGGGTCTCGATATTGAAGTAACCGGCGGTGTCGGTGCAGGCACAGCCTGATGACTCGTACTCGTCGTTCGCGCCGAAGATATGGCCGAACTCATGCGCGATGAGCGCCGGCATCGCGCCCGGATACCCATCGCTCGCGATCACCGTGTGCGGGCCGTTGAGGTAGGCGTAGCCCGGCGGACCGCCGTCGAACTGGCCGACGGTCTCGCTCGAGTCGACGACGTACATGATGAACGCCCAGTGCGCGTTCATGCGCATGCGCAGGATGTTGAGGAAGTCGCGCTCGCGCGCGAACAGGGATGGGCCCGACGGCGCGCCGATCTGGTCGAGGGCCTCTGATATCCAGAGGCTCTGGTTCGCCTGGCTGTTGTTGCGGGTCACCGGCTCATAGCTCGTCTCCACCTCATAGATGTCGAAGGTGTACTGCAGGCCGGCCCGGGGCTCGAGCCTGGCGTACCAATTCATCGCCTCGAGCGTGTCCGCGACGATATAGTCCTGCTCGCCGTTCGTCCAGTTCTCATAGTTGGGATCGACGGTTCCGTTGCTCTCAAGGAAGACGATCGCGATCGCGACCTTCCCGAGGAGCATCGCGCTCGTCTGGTATGAGCTGAACGGCCAGACGTCGACCGGATCGGGGAAGGGGTCGGTCTTGAGCTCCTGGGGCGTCCCGCGCGCGGAGAAGTAGCCGAGGAAGACGTCGCGCTTGCATGCCGCGTTCTCCTTGAGATGGAGCACGTTCGTCGTGTTCACGGTGGTCTCGGTGATGAGCGTGCTCGAGAGCCCGACCGCTTGCGAGCCGGACTCGAGCTTGACCATCGCCTGCAGGTCGTCGATCTCGCCGGTGCCCTGCCCGCGGCCGACGATCTCCACCACGCGGACATGGGTGCCCACCTCCTGCTGGGCGTCCCTGCCGGTCCTGAGCGTCGATTCCTGGACTGAGGAGGACATCGTGAGGATGACCCCTCCCACGATCGCCGCGACCAGCAGCAGGGCTAGGAAGATTATCAGGATGCCTGTTCCGATGACCGCTTTCTTCGACATCGCCAGCACAATAATATACCTTTTTGTATATTAGTGTAGTTTAATTATTTAAATCTTTGCTTTCTGGATGCGACAAAGATAATATATTAGATGGATGACAGCCATTCCTCGCATGTGCGGCAGGTTCGGCATCACGGTGGACTGGGTGGGAATCAGGGACCGGTTCCGGGTCGAGGTTCCGGAAGGGAGCCGGCAGCCCAGGTACAACATCTCGCCCACGCAGGAGACGCCGGTGATACTCTCCGAATCCCCGGCCAGGGTCTCGTCCGTCCGTTGGGGATTGATCCCCCGCTGGGCGAAGGATCCCTCGATCGGCTCGCGGCTGATCAACGCGCGGGCCGGGACCATCGGTGCCAAGCCGGCGTTCAGCACGCCGTTCGCCAGGCAGCGATGCCTGGTTATCGCCGACCTCTTCTATGAGTGGAAGAGGGTAGGGAGCAGAATCGTGCCGTTCTGCTTCAGGAGGCCTGACAGGCGACCGTTCGCCTTCGCCGGCATCTACGACCGCTGGAAGGGGTTGGAACCGGCGGCGAGGTGGTATCGTACGCGATCATCACCACCGGCCCGAATCGGGAGATGAGGGGAGTGCATGACCGCATGCCGGCGATCCTCCCCGAGAAGGAAGAGCGGCAGTGGCTCGCCGCCGCCGACACCGGGCTGCTCGCGCCCGCCCCTGATGGGAGCCTTGAGGCTTTCCAGGTCTCGGAGCGGGTCAACAGCCCGAAGAACGACGGGCCTGACATCATCGACCCCGTGACGACGCTCGGCTCGTTCTCCTAGAAGTTATTCATAAAGTCCTTGAACATGCTGAGCCGTGACTCGAACCGCCTCGCGCTCGCGCGGAAGTGGTCGAGCTGCTCCTTGAACGCATCGGAAGCGCGCGCGCCGATCCGCTGCTCCTCGATGAGCTTCCGCTCATAGCCCTCGAGCATCCGGATCTGCTCCTTCACCGCCTTGTGCTGCCCCTCCCACAGGCCGAGGTTCTTCATGACGTAGTCGTAGAGCTGTCCGCGCTTCGCGAGGTCGTCGTGCTTGTGCTCGATGCCTTTCCAGGTCTGCTCCCAATTCTCGTGGATGTCTGACAGTATCCTGAAGCACTGCCGGATCGTGACGTCGATCCTCCGGATGATCCGCTCCTCGTCGACGAGCTCCTGCTCCTTCCGTTCGAGCTCTGCGTGGGCCTTCTTGAGCGTCTCGATCTCGTCCTTCTCCCACTGCAGGCCCTTCCTGACCTTCGCCTCGATGCGCTGGAGATGCGGGTCCATGGCGGAGGTGATGCGCCTCGCAAGTAGAAAAATCTTTCGGTGACGCACGGTCTTATGACCTGTCAGAACCAGCTCTCAGGCCGTATCTCATGCCAGTCTATCTTCCGCCGCTTGGTCGACCATTCCGAGAGCAGGATCGCGGTGTTTATCAGGGCGATGTGGGCGTATGCCTGCGGGAAATTCCCGAGCAGCCGTCTCCCTTTTATGGAGATGTCCTCTGAGAAGAGGCCGAGGTGGTTGCTGCATCTGGTTAACCGTGCGAAGAGCTCGCGCGCCCGCCGCTCCTCCCCGATATAGAAGAGCGCATCGACCAGCCAGAACGAGCAGATGGTGAAGGAGGAGGTAGGCTTCCCGAAATCGTCCTCCATGCTGTAGCGCTGGACGAGATGGCCATGCCTGAGCGTCCTGTAGATCGCCTTGACGGTGTTCACGATCCTCGGGTCGTTGGGCTTCAGGAACTCGTGATAGGTCATGTGCAGGAGCGAGGCATCGAGCTCCTTGGACCCGTAGAATATGGTGAACGCCTGCGTCTCCTCGTTGTAGCCGTGCCTGACCAGGTCCTGGATGATCTCCTCCCTGATCGGGAACCATTCCACGACGAGTTCGTCGCGCTTGAAGAATTGGGCGATCTTAATCGCTCGGTCGACCCCGACGAAGCACATGAGCTTGGAGTAGGTGAAGTGCTCGAGGATGCCGCGGAACTCCCAGATGCCGGCGTCACGCTTGTCCCACTTGAACCTGATCTGGTTGACGAGCCATCTGAGGAATTTCCAGTAGCGCCTGCTCATCGCCTTCTCGAACCCGTAGTAGACGAAGTAGAGGTAGAGGACGTCGACGAGCTCGCCGAAGATGTCGAACTGGTCCTGGTTATAGGCGGCGTTCCCGACCCGCACAGGCCCCGAGCCCCGGAACCCCTCAAGATGGGGAAGCGTCCCCTCCTTGATCCTTGTCTCGCCGTGGATGCCGTAGAGGATCTGGATGTGGTCGTCGTCCTGCAGCCGCCTCATGATGAAGTCGATGAAGCGCTTCGCCTCGTGCACCCTGCCGATCTTGTTGAGCGCATCGATCGTGTAGGCGGCGTCGCGCACCCAGCAGAAACGGTAGTCGAAGCAGCGCGCGGTCCCGAGCTCTTCGGGGATGGATGTCGTCGCGGCGGCGACGATCGCCCCTGTGGCGCTGTAGGTGAGGAGCTTGAGCGCGAGCGCCGACCGGATGATGAGGTCCCGGTTCTGCTCGGGGAGGACCAGGGTCCCGACCCAACGCTGCCAATAGTCCTTGGTATGCCTGAAGAGGCCCAGGACCCGTTTCATGGTGTAGGCGTACGGCTCGTGTGGCCTCCCCACGAGGAAGAACCGGCGGCGGTCGAGCGTGATGACTTTCCCGTTCAGGACCGCGTCATGGTCGGCGTTCGACACGAGGATGAGGCGCTGGTCGCCGTTCGCAAATTCCACATGCGAGGCGTGCGCCTCCCGCACGGTCTCGCCGCGGGAATAGTCGAGCCGCGGGTCGATCCTCACCCGGCAGGAGGGCTTGCCGCTGAGCGGCTCGATGATCCGCACGAGGTAGTTCTCCTTCACGATCCGCGACCGGCGCTTCGCGATCCTGCGGTAGCGGGGGAAGAAATCAATCACCCGAAAGGATCCTGAGGGCGTCCTGAATGTCGTCTCGAGTATGTTCGTGTTCTCGATATATCGCTGTGAGACTGAGTGCCTGCCGATCGGGCGTATTGAGAACGAGCCGCCCTTGCCCCGGTCGAGGATCCTCGCGAAGACCGACGGGCTCGCCAGGTCCGGGAAGCACATCCACTCGACCTCGCCCCGCTTCGATATGAGCGCGTTCGTGATGCAGTTCCCGACGATGCCGTAGTCGAGCATGCTTCCCCCTCACCCCTTCGGCGCGTCCTTCGGCGCGAGCCTGTCGAGGAACTCCCGCATACCCGCGGTCGAGGACCTGTCCATGATCTCGTCGGCGAGCTCCTTGAGCCTCGGGTGGCTGTTCGCAAGCGCTATCTTGAAGCCGGGGTTGAGGTACATATCGACGTCGTTCTCGCCGTCGCCGATGATGATGGTCTTCTCGAGGTCTATCTGGAGGTAGCGCATGACCAGCCTGATGCCCACCCCCTTGTCCACGTTTTTGGGCAGGATCAGGAGCTCGTCCACGTTCACCGTGAAGCTGAGCATATCGGCGAGGTCGATGAGCTCTTCCATGACCCGCGTGTGCTCCCCGAGCGGGACGCTCACGTAGACGGTGCCGATCGTGGTCCCGTCGATACCTATCGCCCTGACCCTCCGGCGCGCCTGCCTCATGTGGTAGGAATCGAGGGTGATCGTCTTCTTGGTCCTGGGGAAGTAGAGCACCGCGCCGTTCTCCGCCATGATGCAGGTCCAGTGGGGGAATGCCCGCGCGAGCTTCCTTGCGAACGCGAAGGGCCTCCCCGTCGAGAGGAAGAGCTGGAGGCCGAGCCTTTCCAGTCTCCGCAGGAGGTCGCGGTCGAGCCTGCTCCGGTCGAGGTCCGGCGGGTGCGGCCCGTCGGTGATCGTCCGGTCGAAGTCGGTGATCAGCGCCCTGAATTCAGAGATGTCGTAGTACTTGAGCTTGTGGAACTCGTCCTTCGTGTTGATAACGCCGCTGTAGAGCGCGAGGTGCTTTTCGATGCCGAGCTCCATCCTGAACTCATTCTCGACGCGCTCGAGCGACGCCTGCTCCATCCGTTCCCTGAGCGTGTCGTCGGAGAGGATGCGGACGAGATGCGCAGCGGTCGCGTCGATATCGCCCCGCTCGATGAGGTAGCCGTTCTTCCCCTGCGCAATCTGGAGCGGGATGCCTCCGACCCTGGTGCCGAGCACAGCCCTGCCGCAGGCCATCGCTTCGGTGATCGAGAGGCCGAAGCCCTCGTTCTTCGAGCAGAGCGCGACGACGTCTGCGCAGTTGTAGACCTCCCAAAGGCCGGTGTATTCGATGTTCCCGGCGAAGATGACGCGATCCTGCAGGCCGAGCTCATCGACGAGCGCATGGACCTCCTTCGCGAGCGCCTCGCGGCTCTTGGAGAGCCTGTTCGAGAGCGAGCTCGCGCCGATGAAGATGAGCTTGGCGTCAGGGACCTTCTCGAGCACTTTCGGCATCGCGCGGATCAGCTGCTCGTGCCCTGATTTCGGGTCGATGCGCTGGACGGACAGGATCAGCCTGCCATCAGGGATACTGTGCTTGGAAAGCGTCGATGTGCGGTCGACCTCGGCCTTCCTGAAGAGCCGGGTGTTCGCGATCGGGTAGATGAGCTCGCATTTCTCCTCAGGGAGCCCGGCCCTGACCGCAGACGCTATATAGTCGGGGTGCGAGAAGATGATCCTGTCGTACTCCATGAAGTTCGTGATCAGGAACTCCTTGATGAGGTCGGGGATGCCGTCGTGGAACGGTATGTGCCAGGTGAGGATGAGCGGCGTCCCCCGCGGCACGTACCGGTAGGTGAAGAGCAGCTGGAAGTCGTGGATATGGACGATGTCAGCGTCATCCTCATCGAGTAGGGCTTTGAGCTCCTCGCCGAAATACTCGTTCACCAGGTTGAACTCCCGGAACCCGTCGATCTCGTGGCATGCCCCCTCCTTGAGAGCAAGGGGGTAATGGCACGCCGTGTAGATCGTCTCCTTGAACGCGCTGTACTTGCGCATGATTTCCTTCCTGATGCGCTCGCGCGGCACGCGCCGCACCTGGATGCCCCTGATCTCGTCCTCGGTCTCTGCCTTCGGCGGCCGCAGGTGCACCTCCACCACCTTGTTGTCGCGCAGCACCATCTCGCTCTCCAGGTTGAGGAGGTAGGTCGAGACGCCGCCGATGTGCGGGTAGAAGGACTGGCTCGCGTAGTAGATGATCATCTGACGTTTGCCTCCGACCCCCTGCCCTGCCGCCTGATCAGGGATGCATCATATGTCCCTGCACGCTCTCGCCCCAGAATACGGACTTCGGGAGAAGGACTGCCTTGATGCTTCGGTCGATGTCGGCCAGGCGGTTCTTCTTCTCGGACAGTCATGAAACAGGTCCCTCAGGGGGAAATCGATAGAGGATACTTGCCAAGAATGACTTATCATTAATAAAAGTTACTGATATAGCAGGCACAAATGCGCCTTCACCGCATGCCGTCGTTGATTCCCTTCAGGAGCAGGTCCCAGTACTCGCGCGCCGCGGCCTGTCGGTCCTTCTCGAACTTCGCGAGCCAGCCCTTGAGGGTCTGGTCCGCAGTCCCGCATTCCTCGAACTTGCGCAGGAAGCCGTGGATGATCCCGACGATGCGCTCGCTTTCCCAGAATATCGGACGGTTCGCCAGGTTGATCTCCTGCACGAGCCGCTTGTGGTGGCCGTCGAAGTCGAACGACGGGTCGTAGCGGTCCTTCCAGAGCTCGGAGAGCAGGTCGTGCAGTATCTTCTCCGCCCAGCCGCGGTGGAACCGGCAGATGCCCATGTTGTCGATCGCCACCTCCTTTTGCATGCGCTCGACGTTCTTCGTGCCGATCTCGTACGGCTCCCACAGCTCGGCGCCGTAGTACTCGAAGTACTTGCCCATGATGGGCATCGGGCTGAACATGCCCGGCACCCAGTACTGGTTCGGCACCATGCAGCCCTCATCGCCGAATGCGGTGTAGACCGCACGCTTGCCCGCCTCCGGACCGAGCGCCTTCGCCGCGCGCCTGATGCCGTGCCTGAACGCCTCGCCCTTCTCGGTATAGAGGACCATATCGAGTATCTCTGTCGCGAGCTCAGCGTTGTGCATCGAATCGTTGACGACGTCGAAGGATTTCAGGTCCCAGCGGGGGACCCTCATCAGGCCGTAGTCGCCAGGCCTGATGATGCCGGCGTCGAGCAGCTCCATGATCCATATCACGAGCCCGCCCGACTGGATCGCGTCGAGACCCATCATGTCGGCATGGTGGTTCGCCTTCTCGGCCGCTCGCTGGTCGAAGATGCCCGCGTTCGGGCCGAAGACCTGGTACGGCTCGTAGTCCTTCTTGTACGGGCCGTTCATCTTCTTGCAGAACGCGGTGCACGGCTCGCCGCAGTCCCTGCTCTGCTTCCTCTCGATAGTCTCCTCGTTGAACTGCTTGAGGTAGTGGCCGAGCACGAGGTCCGCGTGGAGCCTGACCCGCTCCTCCTCGGTCCAGTTCACGCTCTGATAGTTGAATGAGAACATCCAGCCCTTGAGCTTGGTGTAGTTGACGCCGAAGGTGCCGCCGGAGTGGAAGAGCGGGTCGTACCGGTATTTCTTGGTGTCGTCCATGTCCTCTTTTGCCATGGTGTTGTGGAGCTTTCGCATGAACACGGCGTCGATGCGCGTGCGGTCGCGCAGCGCAGGCTCCGCCGGCGCCGCGTCGCCGCCGTAGCAGACCGCGAAGAGGTTGTTGCGCTGCGCCATCGCCGAACCCATGCCGCCGCGGCCTGCCCAGCAGTCGACCGCGGTCGGGCCGTCACCCGCTACCGGCGCCGATCCGATCGCGCCGATCGGCGTCCTCGTTGCCGACGGACCGGTCGCGAGGATGCGGAACGGCAGGCCGCCGTACCACCCCTTCTGCATGTCGTACACCCAGCGCTGGAGAGCGTAGTAGCCCTGCATACCAGCATAGCCCTTCCAGATTCCCTCGACATCAGGGATACCGACGAGCTCGGCCTCGAGCTTGCCCTCCCTGCTCTTCAGGCGCAGGAGCGTGGGCGAGGCGGCCTTGCCGCGGATCCGAAGGTAATTGATGCCGAGCCTGACGAAGAGGAGTGCCGCTCCGCCCATGGTCGAGATGTAGAAACTGGTCCATATCGGCGAGATGGCGGTGACGAAGAGCCGGTTGGTGCCGGGGATCGCGCTGCCGGCGAGAACGCCGGCGCCGAAAGTGATGACATCCTGTCCCTTTTTCCGGAAGCCGTAGTCGATGGGGCCGATGATGCCCGGGTCCTGGATGTCCTTGACCTCCCACTGCCCGCTCGCCATGTCGACGATGAGCTCCTTCTGCGGGATCATGGGACTGTCTCTGCCGCCCTCCCTTTTTATAATTTTGCCCTACGGCGTCCTGACTCCCTGATAGCAAAGAAAAGTATTTATACTAACCTTGACGAGTACCAGCGCATGGGTGTGCTGAAGGACCTCCTGGAACCGGTCCTGCTGGGGCCGTACTTCTCGCTCTTCCTCTTCGGTATCCTCATCATCATGATGAACTTCCTGCCCTTCGGCGCGCTCACCAAGGCGATGCTCATGGTCGGCGGGGTCGTGCTGCTGATCATCCTCTCGATCGAATCGGTCCGTTGAGCCCTTGTCCTCATCATAAGGTCATGGACCAGTAGATATTTATAGCCTCCCGCTGTTCCCGCTTCCATGGATGCCATCCTCATCGATGTCGTGGGGACCGTGGCCCCGTTCTCGCTCATCAGTCGTCTCGACGACGACTTCGCGCAGCACGGTCTCGTCGCGATAGTCATGGCCGAAGGCACCCTGCAGCAGACGGTCGACAGGATCAAGCGCAAGCACGGCTTCTCCACCGGCTGGGAGGTCTACCATCATGTGCTCGGGCAGCTCAAGGCAGGATCGCTCGAGCACGATTATATCGCTCTTGAAGGGCTGGTGAATGCCAAAGGCAACGAGAGCCGCGGCCTCAAGTCTTTTTTCTATCCCGACACCGCCCCCGCGCTCATGCGGTGGAAGGGAACCGGCATGCGCGTCTCTGTCTACACGGATGGCCTGCCCAGCCCTGCCGAATGCCTTTTCAGGTTCAGCGAACAGGGGGACCTCACGCCGTATGTCGAGCGCTTCTTCGGGACCGATGACGGCCGGCTCAAGACCGATCCCGACTCGTATCGGAATATCGCGGACCAGATCCGGACATCGCCGAAGGGAATCATGTACGTCTCTGATACCGTCGCTGATCTGGACGCGGCAGCGACGGCAGGATGCGAGGTCAGGCGAATCGTGCGGCCCGACGCGAAGCCCCTGCCGGAGAACGGGTACGTGCGGATCGCGACGCTCACCGAGATATGCTAGGCTCCTACCACGCGCCGAGGATCGCGCCCATCACCAGGCAGGCGATGAGGTGGAAGGCGTTGTCGAGGAACCAGAGCGTGAGGGGCTTCATCTCCCAGAGCAGCCTCCTGAAGGTCGTCGTCGCGACGAAGCCGAGCCAGAGGAAGAAGCCGATCTGCATCCCCTGACCTGCGCCTGCCGCGCGGGTCAACCCCAGGAAGAGCTCGAGGACCGATGCGGTGATGACGCAGAGTATGAGGTCGGCGATAAAGGTCTTCACCATGCCGCGCTTCCAGGCCTTCTCGAGGTCCGTCTTCGAGATGCCGGAGAGCCGCTGCCAGGGGGTCCCGAAGAGCAGCGGCGAGTACCACAGCCACCTGATGACGAATGCCACGAGCGCGGCGACGATGATGGCGGAGATGTTCATGGAGACTGCGACCATCGTATCACTCGCCATGATTGGATGCCGGGCGTATAAAAACCTTTCGCGCTCACTCCCTGAACTCGACGTCGTCGACTATCCCGTCCGAGTCGAGGTCGAGGCCCTGCACCACCTTCGCCATCACGCCCTTCTTGTGGAGATTCCCCTCGACGATCCTGCCAAAGCCCTTCAGGAACGCCATGATCGCCGCCCGCGTGCCCGCATAGCGCTTGCCGGCGACGACGAGGATCGCCTTGCCTCCGGCGAACGGGTTCGCGATCCGCACGATGATGCCGATCTCGTCCTCGAGGTAGTCGTTCCCGGTGACCGTCGAGTGCACCGCCTTCGTCGTCGCGTCGAACCGGACGGGAAGCAGAGCGTTAAGGCGCTCGGTCACCTTGTTCACCACCGGCCCGCCGATGACGATCAGGTTCCCCGTGAGGTCCTCCTCCTTCGTCTCGGTGTCGAGCATGACGTAGAGCTTCGGGACATAGGAGAGGAAGGTCCCGAGGAAGAGCGCGAGGTCCATGCCGTAGTAGCCGTCGCGCGATCGCGCCTTGTCGGGGCCGTGCGGGTCCGGCGAGCCGACGATGATCCTCGCCTCCAGCCTGCCGTCCACGATGAAGGGCTCGAGGAAGTCCCTGTGGCGTTCCTCGATGCCGGTGAGCTTGGGGGAGGGCTCGAGCTCGGCGAACCTGACCACGAAGCCTGGCTCTACAGCGGCGTAGAGCTTCGCGGTCGCGCCATGCCGGCTCTCCATCGAGACGACCTTGATGAGCCCAGCGGCCAGCAGCTTCCTTATGTGGTAATAGACCTTCTGCTCGTGCAGCTTGAGCTCGCGGGCGAGCGCGACCGGATAGGACGGCCTCTCGGCGAGGCGCTTGAGGATTTCCTGCGCGAGCGGGGCTGCGAGCGCCCGCATTCCTACCGGGTCCAGCTCCTTCGCCGGGAGCGAGAAGGTCTCGCCCTTGTCGACCGAAACGATATGCATGCTGTTCACCATTATGAATATATTTTTAATAGTATTACAATTTTTTTAGTAAAGGTTATATATAAATGTTGGTATCCGTGCCCGAATGTGCGGAATCATCGGCTATACCGGCACCCAGGACGCGACCCAGGTCGTGCTCGCAGGGCTCAAGAACCTCGAATATAGGGGATATGACAGCTGGGGCATCGCGACGCACCCCGCGATCGCCATCACCAAGCGTGTGGGGAAGGTGGGCGAGGTGGCATCCGCTGAGCTCGGCAGGAGCTGCTGCGCGGTCGGCCACACCCGCTGGGCGACCCATGGCGGCGTCACCCAGGCGAACGCCCATCCGCACACCGACCGCTCGGGGAGCATCGTGGTGGTGCACAACGGCATCATCGAGAACCACGAGCGGATCAGGGAGCAGCTCTCCCACCACGCCTTCGCTTCTGACACCGACACCGAGACCATCCCGCACCTGATCGAGCACCATATGGAATCCGGCCTCGGCTTCGAGGACGCGGTACGGAGGACGGTGCGGGAGCTCGAGGGCAGCTTCGCGATCGTCGCGCTCCATAAGGATTCGCCGAACATGGTGTGCGCCCGGCAAGGATCCCCGCTCGTGATCGGGATCGGCGACGGCGAGCACTTCGTCGCGTCTGATGTGACTGCTTTCATCGAGCACACGAACCGGGTGGTGTTCCTCGAGGACGGCGAGCTCGCGGTCATCAACGGCACGCTCGAGATCGAGGACTTCGCGACCGGCGAGCGGAAAGGCGTGAAGGAGCAGACGATCGACTGGAGCGTCGAGCAGGCGATGAAGGGGAACTACGACCATTTCATGCTGAAGGAGATCTTCGAGCAGCCGGAGACGGTCGCGGCGACGCTGCGCGGAAGGATCAACGGGAACGCGCTTCCCGAGATCGACCAGGCGCTCCTTGCAGGAGCGGAGAGGATCGTGATCGTCGCGTGCGGCACCAGCTGGCACGCGGGACTCGTCGGGAAGAGCATGATCGAGGATCTCGCGCGCGTACCCGTCGACGTCGAGTACGCGTCGGAGTTCCGCTACCGCGACCCGCTCATCCAGGACGACACGATCATCGTACCGATATCCCAGAGCGGCGAAACGGCAGACACGCTCGCCGCGCTCCGGCTCGGGAAAGAGCGCGGCGCGAAGACCATATCGGTATGCAACGTCATCGGGAGCACGATCGCCCGCGAGAGCGACGCTGTGGTCTATACGCGCGCCGGCCCTGAGATCGGCGTCGCGTCGACGAAGGCGTTCACCTCGCAGCTCGCGGTGCTTGCGGCGCTCGCGCTCGCGCTCGGCCGCGCGAAGGGGACGCTTCACGACGCGCGCTACCGGCAGCTCACGAAGGCGCTGAAGGCGATACCGGCGCTCATCACCACCATCCTTGCCAATGCCGGCGAGGCGAAGCGGCTCGCCCAGAGGTATGCCGACCGGAAGAACGCGCTCTACCTGGGAAGGGGCCCGAACTTCCCGATCGCGCTCGAGGGCGCGCTCAAGCTCAAGGAGGTCTCCTACATCCACGCGGAGGGCTACCCCGCCGCGGAGATGAAGCACGGCCCGATCGCGCTCATCGACAAGGAGATGCCGACGGTGTTCATCGCGCCGAAGGACGCGACGTATGCGAAGGTCCTCGGGAACATCGAGGAGGTGAAGGCCCGCGGCGGCAAGGTCGTCGCGGTCGCGACCGAAGGCGACACGCAGGTCGCTGCGAAGGCGGATGACATCCTCTTCATCCCCGAAACCGACCATCTTCTCGTGCCGTTCCTCGCGGTCGTGCCGCTGCAGCTTCTCGCGTACCACATCGCGGTGCTGCGGCACTGCGACGTGGATAAGCCGCGCAACCTCGCTAAATCGGTGACGGTGGAATAGATGGAGACCAGGAACGCGACCGACGCGGACATCGACGGGATCGCCGCCTGCCTGCGGTCGGGGCTCAACATGACGACCGACGCCGAGGCGATCAGGGCGGTGACGGACGAGATGCGCTCCGGCTTCCGGTTCATCGTCGCCGACGACGCGGGGAGGATCGTCGGCGTGACGAGCTGGTTCGTGCACGGCCGGCCGCGGCACGGGCTCGTCGAGCTCGACCACATCGTGGTATTGCCGGAGACGCGCGGCAAGGGCGTCGCGAAGCGGCTCTACGACGCGCTGAAGAAGGAAGCGACGGCGTGGTTCGAGTCGCATGGCGGCAAGCTCAGGAAGCTGTTCCTGCTCACCCACCACGACAACGAGCGCGCGCACGCGTTCTACGAGAAGATGGGCATGCATCATGAGTGCACGCTCCCCAAGCATTTCTATCCCGACAAGGACGAGTGGGTCATGAGCGAGTACTTCGATTAGGAGAGGGCCTCGATCGTCGCCTTCTGGACCTGCCGCACCATCCCCTTCACCTCGTCCAGTCTGTCGGTATCGACCGTGCTCGCGACACCATAGGTCGACTGCTCCCGGCTCATCCTGAGTGTCGGCGTCTCGCTCGCGTCCTCGAGCGTATCGAACCTGAGGACAAGATCCTTCTCGAAGCCGAGCTTCCCCTCATCGATCAGGGAGAGGATGAGCGTGACCGTGCAGCTCTGGTTCCTCGACGCATAGCCGTGCAGGGCGCATATCGCGAGGAAGCAGTGGTATATCGCGTAGAAGCCGACGGTGAGAGCCCAGTCGTATCGCCCGAGCCGTACGAGCTCCTGCATGACCGCGACGTTGTATTCGGATTTCTTCAGATGCCGGATCGCCTTATCCCTGTCCGGACCGGTCTTCCGCAGGCGGTTCCGGTCCTTGAGGCACCATCCCAGGTGCCGTTGGAGGCGAGACATCGTATCACATCCACATAGTATCCAGGATTATGGAAGATCAGGTTCTCCGACAGCATCGCGTAGAACGCCTCCTCATCCTTATTCGTTGCTATGTCCTTCCCGGAGATCTCGACGTACCGTATCGGAGATCCTACGAGACCCGCCCGACGGATGGAAACTTGTATCTTCTTGACGTCCTCCTTGACCCGCTTCTCGTAGACGAGCAGCACATCGATGTCGTTGAAGGCCTTCTTCCGTATCGCCGAGCCGAACACCAGCCCGAGCTCTATATGCTCGCTCATCTCGTCAAGATTGTACGCAAGAACCGAAAGCCATTTCGGGAACCCCTTCCGCTCGAGGCTGAGCAGGTACTTCATGAAGCCGATGGCGAGCTCGTCCGCGTAGTCGAAGGTGTAGTAGATGGCGTTCCCTATCCGCTCCCTCTTCAGGAGGCCCTTCCCGGCGAGGGCGGCGCACAGCTTGCCCGCATGGGCGTGGTTGAGCGACAGCTGTCGCGCGAGCTGGCGGGCGTTGTACCGCTCCCTGTAATGCCTGAAGAGGTGCTTCGCCAGCAGGATCTCGGTCCTCGTGAATTGGATGTCATCAGCATACATATGTATGGTAAGAGCATACGCTTGTATTTAATGGTTTCGGTCCCTGCAGGAAGGATCCCCTCCAGGGAGGATGCGCGATCGCTTCTGATAGTCCTTCGGCAGGGGTCAGAAACAGATTTATTCGTTCTGCCATCACCCCCGTTCCGGGGGTGCGATCGCTATTGGGATCATGCCGTCCTGTCCGGACCATGACGTTCTTCATGATAGCCATCGTCATATCCCTCCCGATCTGCTTCGCCGACGAGCTCTCGCTCGTGTACGACGCGAACCGCAACCTGGTGAGCGGTGATGGCAGGTATCGTGTCTACAATTCATTGAACCAGCTCTGGAAGGTCTACAACGAAAGCGATGCCGAAGGCACCCTCCTCCAGGAACACACCTACCACCCACTCGAAGAACGAGTCCTCGTGAAAAAGACCTACGATGAGAACGGCTGGGTCGAGAGCGTCTACTACATCGACGAGAACTACGTGCACGTCGTCAACGCCACCGGATCATATAATTTCACCTATGTCTACCACGAAGGGCAGTTGGTAGCGCAGGTCAACCCGGACGGCAGCAAGCTTTTCATTCATGGCGACCACCTCGGAAGCTCCACGGTTGTTACGAATGAGAGCGAAGAGGGTGCGGGTTGGGATGATAAGCTGTGGTCTCGGATACCACGGCGACCAGGGAGCGCCGCTCTCACGGGAACGGGCATCCGGGAGCGGGACACGCAATAACCGCAGGACCTCCAGCGATCGTACGGAAAGATTTAAATATTAGTTCCTATTATGGAAACTATTATGGACAGCAAAGAGGAGCGGATGCTCGGGCTATTCTTCAATAACCCCACGAGGGAACTCCATTTCTCAGAGATCCTCAAAGAGGCAGGCATCTCACGGAGCAAGGCCGACCGCTGGCTCAAGCGGTTCATCAAGGAGGGGCTGATCAGGAGGGTCAAGCATGCAGGCGCGATGCCCTATTATGTGAGTAGGAACGGGTCGCCTGCATACATGAACAGGAAGAGGATATTCGCGCTCAACCAGCTCTATGCGAGCGGCTTGCTCAATCACCTTTCTTCCTTGGAAGAAGCGAAGACCGTAATAGTGTTCGGGAGCTTCTCACGCTCAGACTGGTATTCGGGAAGCGACATCGACCTCTTCATCTACGGGAAACCCACCGGCTTACGCCTCGCGGAATTCGAGACGAAACTCAAACGGGAGATACAGGTATTCGTCTGCCAGGACGAGAGCGAGCTGGAGAGGATGGGCGAAGGGCTGATCAGGAACATACTCAAAGGGAGCCGCATCAAGGGCGAGCTGCCCCTTGCGCAGGTGAGCATCCATGCCTGAATACCTGACACGGAGAGAGGCGTTCCTGAAATGCAGGAAGGAGGGGCGGTTCATCGTCACCGAAGAGGTCGACATCGAAAAGGTCAAGGCGACGCTTGCCATCGCCGAGGGCGACATACAGGCAGCACTGACCCTCAAGAGGGCTCTCCCGAAGAAGGACATCCGATGGAACGGCGTGTATAAGCTGATGTATGATGCGTTGCATGAGCTGGCCGAGGCCTTGCTGCGGCTCGAACGGATCAAGATCGACAATCACCAATGCCTGTTCGCCTATCTGACCGAGAAGCATCCTGGACTCGAATTCAGCTGGGAGTTCTTCGAGACGGTACGGACCAAACGGAACGGCATACATTACTACGGCACGCCGGTCAGCCATGAGGACTGGAAACGCGCCGAACTGCAATTCACCTTGTATACAAAGAAGCTGCGGGAAGAGATACTCAGACAGATATGAGCTGCCCTAGGCCTTTTCTCCCTCGCATAAAGGGGAGGATAGTCACATCCGTTCCGGCGCGTCGATCCCCAGCAGGCCCAGGCCGTTCGCGAGCACCTGCCGCACGCTGTCCGCGAGCAGCAGCCGCGCGTCGCGCACCGCCCCTTCCGCCTGGACGATGCGGTGCTTCTGGTAGAAGATGCTGAACCCTTGCGCGAGGTCGAGAAGATAGCGGCAGAGCGTCGAGGGCTTGAGGTCGAGCGCGGCCTTCGCGAGCGTCTCGGGATAGGAATAGAGCATGCGCACCAGCCGCTTCTCCTCGTCCTCGGCGAGGACCTCGAACGAGAGCTTCGCCGCGCGCTTCGCGACCGCGCCGGATCTCTCCCCGTTCTGCTCCTCGTGCTGGCGCAGCACCGAGCAGATGCGCGCGTGCGCGTACTGGACGTAGGGTCCTGTCTCGCCCTCGAAGGAGATCGACTCCTTCGGGTCGAAGTGGATGTCGCGCGAAGCGTCGATCTTGAGGATATAGAACTTGAGCGCGGCAAGGCCGATCGACTCGGCGCGCCGCTCGACCTCCTTCCCGTCCAGGTCGTCGTAGCGCTTCCTCACCTCTTCGGCCGCGAGCGCGTGCATCCCGTCCATCAGGTCGTCGGCATCGACCACCGTGCCCTCCCGCGACTTCATCTTGCCTTCGGGAAGGTAGACGAGCCCGTAGGAGAGATGGTGGCAGTTCTTGGCGTACGAGAAGCCGAGCAATTCCAATATCTTGAAGAGCTGCCTGAAGTAGAGGTCGTGCTCAGAGCCTACGCAGTAGATCGAGACGTCGGGAGAAAGCTCCGCCTTCTTCTTCGCGAGGATGATGTCCGCGGTCGCGTACACGGACGTGCCGTCGGCGCGCAGCACCACCTTCTTGGGAAGGCCATGCCCCTCGAGGTCAGCCACGACGTTCCCGGCATCGTCCTTGATGAACACGCCCTTCGCGAGCCCCTCGTCGATGATCGGCTTCGCCTGGTCCCAGATGTCTGACTCGAAGTACCAGATGTCGAACGAGCAGCCGAGCCGGCCGTACGTCTCCTTGTAGCCCTCGATCACCCAGTCGCGCATCTTTTTCCAGACGGCGCGGACCTGGGTGTCGCCGTCCTCCCACCGCTTCAGGTTGGCGCGCGCCTCGTCCTCGAGCGTCGCGTCCTTCGCGAGCTCCTTCTGGAAGCGGACGTACCAGTCGCCGACGTAGTGGTCCGGCTTCTTGCCAGGCGCAGCGCCCTTGCCCCACTTCAGGTACGCGACGTTCGCCTTCGCGACGCCCATGCCGCGGTCGTTCACCCAGTTCGCCTTGACGACCGTGTCGCCCCGCGCGGCGAGCAGCCGCGCGACCGTTATCCCGAGCAGGTTGTTCCGGATGTGGCCCAGGTGCTGGGGCTTGTTGGTGTTGGGAGCGGAGTACTCGAGGAGCACCTTGCGCTTCGATGCAGGAGCGGTGCCATAGCACTCCTTCTGCGATGCGACCGTCCTGATCACGTCAGCCGCGAGCTTCGCATCCGAGAAGGTGAAGTTGATGTACGGGCCGATGGCGGCGACCGAGCCGATGAGCCGGTCTGCCCCCACCTCTTTCGCGAGTTCGGCGGCGAGCTCCTTCGCGATCTGAGCAGGCTCCTTTCGCATGCCCTTCGCGAGCGAGAAGACCGGGACCGCGAGGTCGCCGAACCTCGGGTCAGGGACCTCGAGCTGCACGGCGCGAAGGGGCGTCCCGGAGAGGAGCCGCTCGACAGCGCCGCGGTAGAGAGCGCCCAAGTCCATCGCCGATGCCATGGGGGAAGAGAGAATCAGCCTGGCTTTTTAATGTTTCGCCTGGAAAGAAAAGAAAGAGGAGGGCCGGGAATCAGTCGGATTCCTCAGACTCGCCGCCCTTATCGCCGTCGGCGCTCTCCTCATACTCGTCCTCGTCGTGCTCGTACTCCTCGGCCCCTGCCTGGTACCCGGCCTCGGCGGAGGTCATCTCGTCGTTGTCGACAGCGGCGTCGAGGTCGTCCTCAGCGGCCTCCTCATCAGTCCCTTCATAGTCATCATAATCTTCTTCCATGGTACCCATTTCCGCTGACAGGTGACTTATAAATCTTTCTTTTTCCTGTCAGGAGGGGGGCTCTCCCGCAGACCGTCGATGATGGCCTTTAGGTCCTCAGACTCCTGCGAGCGCTTGAGCGCGGTCCTGAGAAGGAGCAGGTTCTCTTCCTTGAGGCGTTCGATCTCCCTGTCGCGCCTCTCGATCTGCGCCTGGAAGGACGCTGCCATCGCGTCGAGATCCTTCCTGGACACCGTCCGCTTCGCGCCGGCCATGGGGACCGTGCGGCGAGGGAGCTATATATACATTCCGCCTAATTGTAGTCGCGCCAGGAGTGCTTGCACTTCTCGCACCTGAAGAACTGGGTGGGGGCCTCGTCGCCCGCCCGGGTCTGGACGGTCCAATAGTAGGCCTTGCCATGCCTGCACTTCGGGCACTCGGCGTCGACGAGCGGGTGGGTCTTCTCCGCGTCCTCGCTCTCGACCACCGCCACTGCGTCCGGCCTGGTGACGTTCTCGGTGAGCGTGGGAGCGCCCGCATCGCCGCTCGCATAGCCGCACCTGCAGACGAGCACCTTCCTCCCGTCATGCTTCTTGGGAAGCAGCAGCGATCCGCACTTCGGGCAGAACATCATCACTCACCCCGGTAGAGGCCTGCGAGCTTGAGCAGGTCGACGAACCAGATCTTGACATAGCCGAGCAGCGGCACCCTGAGCCTCGCCCTGCCGATGATCATGTTCCCGTTCACCTGGAACTCATTGAGGTCCCGGTTGCTTATGGACTGTATGTTGTGGTCTCCTTTGGTCTGGAAGTACCAGGTGTCGACCGCCTGCCACTTCCGTATCACACGGTGGATGATGGGAGTGCCCTGCCGATTGTAGAAGACGACGATGTCGCCGCGCTCGAGCTCGGCCGGATCCCCTTTGGTGAGGAGCATGATGTCACCGGTGTCAAAGCCGTTGGGGAAGTCGTACCCCTTGAATTCCTCATCCAGGATGCCGTGCTCGAGGTACCAGTCGCGCTGGCTGCACCTGCCCGCCTCGCATTCGGCTGGCGATCCCCACCAGTCCTCGAACGAGCCGTCGTGCTCCATGCTGCCCGAGACGACGGCGACGATCGGGTGCGTGGTCCCGAGCGCGAGCCCGAGTCCGGGGTAGACGATGAACTTGATGATCACGAACGCGACGGCGATGGAAGTGATCCAGCTCCAGATGGAATCGTCCTCCCACAGGAACTTCCAGACCCGCTTCAGGGTCGTCCCCCAGTTCCGGCGCTCATGCCATTTTCCGCGCATAAGGCCTTCAGATTCAGCTAGGATATTTAAACGTATCCTTTGGGACGGGCGTCGGCGGAAGCCCCATTCGCCCACGGCTCATCGTCGCCGCGGATGCTCGACCTTGCGGGGAGATGAGGTCTCGCGGCGCCGCATTCCGGCGACGACTGGCGTTCCTGCCGACGCCGATCAGGGGATGGCTCAGAGGTCGAAGTCCTCGATGAAACCGAGGATCATGTGGTAGCGTTCGAGGAACCGGAAGCCCTTGTCGGTGAGGGTGATGTATTTCCTCCCTTTCCGGCCCTCCATCTCCTTGATGAGGCCCTTGGCGAGGAGTTCGGCGTGGTACTCGGAAAAGCTCCGTGAGGAGAGGTTGGAGTAGCGGAGCAACGGGGTGGGCTTGATCGAGTTGCTATGGTCCCGGACTATCCTGAGGATGTCATGGATCACCTCCAGCCGGTCCCGCTTGCGTGTCGTCATCGTGTCCACTTGTGCACTCGGGAGTATATCACGAAGAACACCCCGAGCGAGAGCGCGAAGAGGATCGCTTCCGCCCATGCCGGCACCCAGCGCAGCGGGCCGATCACGACCAGGTTGAGCAGCCAGAAGAGAGCGATCAGCAGGTAGAGGGGGCGGGCGTGGCTGCGCCGGTGCCCGTCATCCCCTTTCACCATGATGCCGACGATCATCGCCACGACGAGCGCGAGCTCGAAGAGGAAGACGAGGAACGGCGACCGGGTCAGGAACGCGATTGCCGATACCGCGACCGAGACGCCGACAGAGAGCATGAGGAAATGGCCATGCCGCATCCTGAACCTGCCGGTGCTGTAGGCGAGGTAGAAGAGCGCGAGCGTCGAGAGCACGCCCATCACGGCGAACATCGTGGGATGGAAGAGCTGGCGCGGCAGGTAGAGCTCGTGCTGCAGCCCGGTGACCGATATCAGCCGGAAGAGGAAGCGGAAGGCGTACGCGAGCCCGAAGAGCAGGAACGCCTGCCTGAGGTAGCCGATCCCCTTGTGCTTGGTGAGGTCGTAGAGCTCATGCGTGCGCAGGAAGATGACGATCGAGAGCACGAAGATGATGGCGGTGTAGACGAGGTCCATGCTCAGGGCGAGCGGGTCATGCATCATCGGCCCGGGCATGGGCATCGGGAGCGCAGGTGGGAGGGCCATGGTGGATCACGATGACGGGCAACTATATATAGATATTTAATGGAAGTGGACCTGGGGTGTACATCTCGCTTTCTTCCCGTTTAAATACGACCCAGCCCTCCCCAAGGCCAATGAGGTGATGACACATGAAGATGAATGGAAAGCTAGGACTGTTCGCCCTGCTGCTGGTGGGACTCGTCGCATCGGCAGGCGCTGCTTACGCCTTCTGGGGCGGCGGCTTGGACGATACCGGCCGTCAGGCGATCCAGGACGCGATCGACGCGGGCGACTACGCCGCATGGAAGCAGGCGATGGAAGATACCCTCACCGAGGAGCGGTTCCAGGCGATGGTCGAGCAGCACGCCCAGATGCAGGAGCGGCAGCAGCTCACCGAGGCCTACCGGACCGCGATGGGCGAGGGGGACTACGACGCCTATCTCGACGCGGCAGAAGCGCTCGCCGGCTACCGCATGCAGCATGAGGTCCTCTCTGAGGAGGATTTCGACACGCTCGTGCAGAGGCATCAGGAGCATATCGCCGAGGGCGACGCTGGCTGCGGTCCCGGCAGGGGCCTGATGGAAGAGGAGGTTTTCGCCCTTGGCAGGCGCGGCAGTGACGGCATGCGCGGGATGCACGGCGGCGGCCTGCGGGGCTGAGCCGCGCATGACGCAGGGGGACCCTTTATTTTTTTCTCCCCTATTCCCAGAAAGTTATGTATCTCACATCCACACCCCTTTTAAAGAGGCAGGGGGAGAGGGGATGTCAGAGATGATGCCATGATGGTAAGTGAACGACGAGCATCCGCACTGCTGAGGCTTGAGAAGGTCTGGAAGGTCTACCAGATGGGCGAGGTCGAGGTGCCGGCGCTCAAGGGGGTGGACCTGACCATCAGGCGGGGCGACTTCGTCGCCATCATCGGCGCCTCGGGCAGCGGCAAGTCGACCCTGATGAACCTCATCGGCTGCCTCGACATCCCGAGCAAGGGGACCATCCTCCTGCACGGCAAAGACATAGCCAAGCTCTCCGAATCTGACCTCGCCTCCCTCCGCGGCAGGACGATCGGCTTCATCTTCCAGCAGTACAACCTGATCCCCACCATGAGCGCGTTCGCGAACGTCAGGCTCCCGCTCGAGCTCCAGGAAATGGGGGACCGCGAGTCCAAGGCGCGGGCCGACAAGACCCTCACGCTCGTCGGGCTCGCGGACTACGCGCACCACCTCCCGAGCCAGCTCTCTGGCGGCCAGCAGCAGCGCGTCTCCATCGCCCGCAGCTTGGTCACCGAGCCGGAGATCGTCCTCGCCGACGAGCCGACAGGGGCGCTTGACAGCGTCACCGGACGGGAGGTGATCGAGCTCATGCAGCGGCTGTGGAAGGAGCAGGGCAAGACCGTCATCCTCGTCACCCACGACCTCAACCTCGCGCAGTACGCGCACACCCATATCGAGCTCAAGGACGGGAGGATCCTGTCCATCATGGAGAACACGCATATGAGGATGTTCAAGGAACGATCCAAGGAGTGATACCCATGCCACGCACCATCGAGAGACTGCTTTTCGGGCTCTACATCATCGTCAGCGTCGCCCTCATGGCGGCAGCCGCGGCGGGCCAGTCCTCTGACCTGACCGGCATCCGGCTCACGAGCGTGAGCCTCGTCAATCAGGACCCCGATCCCGCGATCGCGGGCGGCATCATCGACGTCCGCATCAGCGTCGCGAACGACGGCGGCGAGACGGTCGACAACCTCATGATTGAGGTCGATCCGGGCTACCCGTTCTCGCTCGTCCCCGGCGAGACCGCGACCAAGGACGTCGGGACGCTGAAGTCGGACCAGCAGGGCACCGACGCGAAGGTCATCAAGTACCGCCTCGCGACCGCGAGCGACACGCCATCCGGCACGTACGACCTGACGGTCTGGGAGTACTATAAGAGCCAGCGCGAAGTCGCGAAGGTCGAGCACACGCTTCCGATCGACGTCAAGAACCAGGTGAACGCGGAGATAACCTACATCGACCGGATCGTGCTCACGCCGGGCGAGGAGACGGACATCGGCTTCACCATCCGCAACGTCGGTTCCGCGACCCTCAACGACCTCGTCTTCTCCTGGGAGAACGAGGAGGGGACGATCCTCCCCGTCGGCTCCGATGACAGCGTCTACATACCGAGCCTTTCCATCGGCGAGACCAAGGACATCGGGTACACGGTAATCGCCGACACCAACGCCGACCCCGGGCTCTACAAGCTCGACCTCGCCCTCACCTACAACGATCCCATCAGCGGCGAGGACGTGACCACGCAGACGATCGCCGGCGTCTACATCGGCGGCGAGACCGACTTCGACGTCGCGTTTTCCGACGAGAGCGACGGCGAGATATCCTTCACCGTCGCGAACGTCGGCATCACGCCCGCATCGTCCGTCTCCGTCGTCGTCCCGAAGCAGGACGGCTGGCTGGCGACCGGTGCGAGCTCGGTGATGATCGGCAACCTGAATGCCGGCGACTATACGGTCGCGAGCTACACGCTCAGCCGGACCGGCAGGAGCGACGGCATCGCGATAGACATCGTCTACACCGACACGCAGGGCATACGCCACACCGTCGAGAAGCAGGCGAGCATGGGGCAGAGCGGCACCGCCGCATACAACGCCACTTCCGCGAACGGCAGCCAGTACGCGAACTTCCAGGGACGGAGGGAGCCCGGCGGCATGGGCGCGATCTCGAGCGGCGTCCCCACGATCGTCACCTGGCTCAAGGGCATCGGCATAGCGATCGTCGTCCTCATCCTCGGCGTCGTCGGCTACCTGTGGTACCGGAAGCGGCGGAGCCGCAGGAGATGAGGAGGACGGGGGGTCAGGAGGGTCCGGAGGGACATCCCGCATGAAGCTCGTCAAGTGCCTGCGGCATGCGCTCACCATGGTGCTGCACAGCCGGCTGCGCAGCTGGCTGACCATCATCGGCATCGTGATAGGCGTCGCCTCGGTGATCGCCATCGTCTCGCTCGGCGCGGGGATGGAGGCGGCCGTGAACTCCCAGATATCGGGCCTCGGCGCGGACCTCGTGACCGTCTCGCCCGGCTACTCCCGCGCGATGCGGTTCGGGCCGGGCGGGGATTTCGATGGCGGCTCTTCAGCCAGCGACGCCACGCTCGGCAGGCAGGACCTCCAGGTCGTGCGCGGCCTTCCCGAAGTCAAGGCGATCGGGACCCAGATCCGCGGCAGCGTCGAGGTCTACTACCTCGGCGAGAAGGCGACCATCAGCCTCACGGGCGTCGACCAGAGCACATGGAAGGACATCACGACCGACGGGATCGGCGAGGGCCGCATGCTGGGGCCTGCTGACTCGAACGTCGTCGTCATCGGCGAGCGGCTCGCGACCGAGCACTTCGACAAGCCGATCGGCATCAACCAGCTGCTCACGATCGAGGGCCGGTCGTTCCGCGTCGTGGGCATCCTGGAGGAGGGCACCGGCTCCACGATCCACATGCCGATCAGCCAGGCGTACCAGGTCCTCGAGGATTCCGTCCGCGGCGAGTATGACAGCATCATCATCAAGGTCAAGGACGGCGTCGACGTCCAGGCCTTCGTCGACAAGCTCGAGAAGAGGCTCATGCTCTCGCGCCACGTCACGAGCAAGGACCAGGACTTCTCCGTCTCGTCCAACATCCAGTTCGCCTCGCGGATGTCGGACATGACGTCCACGATGACCATGTTCCTCGCCGGCATCGCAGCGATCTCCCTCCTTGTAGGGGCGGTGGGGATCGCGAACACCATGTTCACGTCGGTGCTCGAGAAGACAAAGGAGATCGGCATCATGAAGGCGATCGGCGCCAGGAACCGGGACATCATGCTCATATTCCTCTTCAATGCGGGGAGCATCGGCCTCGTGGGCGGCTTCCTCGGGATCGGGCTCGGATGGATCATCTCGAAGGGGCTCGGCGCGGCGATGGAGATGTCGACGATCGTCTCGGGCGGGATTGTCGCCATCGCGCTCCTCGTCTCGGTCGGGGTCGGCATCATCGCCGGCATCGTCCCCGCCTACCAGGCCTCCCAGCTCAGCCCGGTGGACGCGCTCAGGTATGAATGAGCCGTCAGGAGCGAAAGCATTATATGTATAGCGTGCCCTTCCCCGACCCATGGATGTCAAGCAGAAGAAGAGCTCGCTCCCGCCGAACTATTACCAGGGCACGCTCCAGCTCCGGCGCCCGACCGAGGAGATCGTGGTGTTCGTCGAGCGGGCGTTCGCGAAGGAGCGGCGCAAGAACCCCGACGTCTTCGTCTCGAAGGTGACGAAGCACACGAGCGGGCTCGACCTCTACGTCACGAGCAACCGGTTCCTCAGGACGCTCGTCACCCGTCTCGAGAAGGAGTTCGGCGGCAGGGTCAAGCTCTCGCCGCGCCTCTTCTCCAAGGACCGGCAGACGGGAAAGGAGCTCCACCGGCTCACCGCCCTCTTCGAGCCCTTCGAATTCCTCGCCGGCGACGTCATCAACGCATTCGGTCACAATTACCTCGTCGCCCATGCGGGACGCAGGGTCAGCTGCGTCGACCTCTCGACCGGCAAGCGGACGTCGTTCGAGGGGAAGGTGTTCGACCATCGGAGATCGTACGAGGTGCTCGGACGGCACACCACGACCATCACCATGCTCTTCCCCGCTATCGAAGTGCTCGACCCGGCGGATTTCCAGTCGGTGCGGCTGCAGAACCAGGAGTACCTGATCAATCAGGGCAGGAAGCTCACGGTCGACCAGACGGTGACGGTCGTGAAGAAGGACGGCCTCTGGGCGGTGTAGCCCCTAGCGCCGCTGCCGGCGCGTCCGGTATTCTGAGATGATGTGATCCACGATGCTCCCCTGATAGCCGGCGCGCTCGAGGTCGGCGGCATCGGCGAGCACGATCTTCCCCACGGAAGAGAGCCGAAGCTTCGCGGCGTCGACGTGCGGGAAGGCGTCGCGCACCGCCCGTCCCGGACGCCGCTCTGAGACGACGAGCGAGACCGTGCCCTTGAGGGAGGCGATCGCCAGGGCGCTCGCGGCCGTCGGGTCCTCGACATAGAGGAGGTCCCCCTTCCGGAGCTGGTGGCCGCTTTCCCGGATCCCCGTCTCGGTGAGCGACCCGATGCGCTTGAGGACCGTCGGCCGCTCGAACGAGAGCAGCGCCTTCGTCAGCCGCGCCTGCTCGGAGGCGAGCGTCACCTTCTCCTTCTCGGCCTCGCGGAGCGTCCTCGTGAGGATCGAGACCTGCCGCTCGAGGGAGAGCTCCCGCGCACGGTCGCGCCGCTCGCCCTTCGGGACAGTGGGGCGCGCGGGCGCCCTCGCCGCCGAGGAGAGGCGGCCCTGGAGCCGCCGGTTCTGCCCGCGGAGCAGCGCGTTCGCGCGCCGCTCCTCCTGGAGCCGGGCGTAGAGCAGGAGGAAGTCCGCACGGGAGAGCCGTTTCTCCTCGACCGCCTTCGTCATGACGACCGTCGTCTCCTCATCAGGAGCGGCGAGGATGTCGGCGGCGAGCCTGATGCTGATGTTCTCCTTCGCGAGCACGACCGCATGCAGCCGGTTCCTGATCGCCTCCATCCCCTCCTTCGCGACGAACCGGTCGATCTTCGCGATGAGCGGGCGCAGGCCCTTCCAGGCGGCGAGCGCCGCGGCGAGCGCGTCGCGCTGGTGGTCGTCGGCAGGCCGCAGCTCCCGGGTGAGGCCCTGCTTGTCGGTGACCAGCATGTCCCCCGCCGGCCGGATCACACGCGCGCCGCACTTCGTCGCGAACCGCTTGATGTACGCGGGCGTCGCGCGCTTGTCGGTCGCGACGACGACCGGACGGCCTTTGCGCGCGACGAGCGCGACGACGTCTGAGAACGGGACGTTCTTCGACGACTCGAGGAGCGCTACCGAGCCGTCGAGCCGCAGAGCCGCGATGCCGACGGTCGTCCCCGGGTCGAGCCCGATGATGAGCGGCGTGTCCGGAACCCTTCTCACCCCCTGCTGCCCTCACATGATCCTCTTGAGGACGATGATGTTCCCCCTACCCTTCCTGATCTTGGTGATGAGCCCGTCGTGCTCGAGCTCGGCGAGCACCAGGCTGATCTTCGCTTCGGAGAGCGGCACCTGCCGCCTTATCTCCTTCTGGGTGGTCCTGCCGCCTGCCGCCTGGATGATGGTAAGCACCTGGTGCCTCGCGTCCCCCGCCCGTGGCGGCTCCGGCGCGGAGGCTCTCTGTCTCCGCCTGAGGTAGAGATGCATCGCGACGAGGAACAACCCGATCACGGCGAGCGTGATGATGAATGATGCCCAGGCGAAGCCGACGGGGATCGTGAAGGAGATCGGCCCCGGCTCGAGCACCTCGAGCTCGTCTAGCCCGAACTCCTCTTCGATACGCTCGAGGTCGGGGAAGAGTATGATGTCGAGCAGATAGTCGCCGTCATCGACGATGTCGATATCCTGCTCGTCGTAGAGCCTGCTCGTGAGGCCAGGCGCGCACTCCGCCGCTATGCGGTAATGCCCTACACCCACCTCCACGGAATAGGTGCCGTCCTTCGCGACCACGGTCTGCTCGGGTGTGGTGTTGATCCTGACGATCACGTCCCTGACCGGATCGAGCGAGAGGTCATAGACCGAGCCGCTGAGGGTCGCCGCAGGGGCTGCCGGGATGATGAGGAGCAGCGCCGCGAGCAGGAGGGCATAGCGCATGATGCGGGTGAAGGGGGAGCGCGTTATATAAAAGTTTCCACCAGGCGGCCTTCTGCCTGATAGCAATGACCTCCAGTAAAAAATCCCATAATAGCTCATTTTTTCCTTTTTTGAGATCGAATTACTTTTATATATGAAAAAGGAGGCCGTTTCAAGCTTCGTAAAGTCTCAATGACCATATCTTTCTTTCTTAGATAGCATGATGAAAAGAATCTATATAAGTGAACAAGCCTATGAGGGAGGTGATGAAGCTATCGAACAGCACTTCGGAGGTGTTCGCATGAGAAAGGGAATCGCGTTCTTGATCGTTATGGTCATGGTCATCGGTATGCTGCCGTTCGCGGCGGCGGAGTACGAGCGGCCCGAGCCGCGGACCGCAGGCCCCGACTTCTTCCAGCTGCAGGGCAAGGTAGGGGAGACGGTCGAGCAGTGCGTCGAGCGTGCGAAGGAGGCCTATCCCGACGCCGAGCCGGAGAAGATCAAGGCCCGGTGCAGGGACCTCGTGCTGATGATGGCGAAGGTGCGCGAGGAGGCAGGCGCGCAGGGCGTCGACGCGGTCACGACCCGGCTGCGCAAGTGCGTCGAGTTCATGCAGCAGCATGACGTCACCGTGCCCGAAGCGAAGTGCCAGGACATCATCGAAGGTCACCTTCGGTGCGTCGACTACCTGAAGGACCAGGGGGTCGATGACGCGGCCGCGAAGTGCGACAGGCTCGGTATCGCGCTCGGGCTCGCGATCGCGAGGAAGTACGCCGCGCCCGAGGACCTCGCCGAATGGCAGAAGAAGACGATCGACAAGGCGATCGAGGACTCGGACGGCAAGCCCGACCTCTCGGGCCTCGATCCGCAGCTCGTCAGGAAGTTCGCCTACCTTACCCGCGCCCAGCAGCAGAAGCTGCTGGGGATGGATGAGGCCGGGATGCGCAAGTACCTCGCCGGCCTCACGCTCCAGACGGTCGGCAAGGACGATGCGTTCAAGCGGCGCGAGATCGCGAAGCAGCTGATGCAGCAGGCCGAGGAGCGCTATCGGAAGGCGAAGCAGGCCTTCGAGGAGGCGAAGGGATTCCACGATACGAGGAAGGACGCGTTCATGGACGCGAAGCGGCTGCTCCAGCAGTGCGAGGAGTCCGGTGAGGACTGCTCAGATCTTGAGGAACGGATCCTCGAGCGGGCGCGCGACTACCTCTCGAACTCTATCGGCATCGCGATCGAGCACCTGAGCATGGTGCTGGAGAAGATCAACTCCGCCGAGGAGATCGACCCCGACGACGCTGAGGACATGGCGGCCGACCTCGAGGACCTCATCGACGCTCTCGAAGAGCTCCAGGACGAAGCGGAGGCCGCCGAGACCAAAGAGGACATCCAAGAGGTCACGCAGCAGCTCGAGGCGCTCTGGCAGAAGGCCAAGGCCCGGGCGAGCATGTACGCCGGACGGCTCATCAACGACAAGGTGGGCGAGATCGTCCAGCGCTCAGAGCACCTCGAGGACCAGCTCGAGTGCGCCATGGACGCGCTCGAGGAGCAGGGGATCGACGTCGAGGGCATCGACTCGAAGCTCGACGAGTTCTCCATGCGGGTCGCCGACGCGCGGGAGAAGTTCGAGCTCGCCGACCAGTACTACGACGAGGCGCGCGACCTCAAGGACAGCGGGAGCGACGGCCTCGCCGACCTCGTGCGGCGGGCGAAGGCGCTCGTCGCCGAGGCGCACAGTGACCTCAAGCTCGCGCATACGCTCCTCGTCTCGATCGTCAAGGACATCAAGGACGCGGGCGGCGACCTCTCCGCCTGTCAGCAGGACGAGGTCGTCGTCGTCGAGGAGGAGGACGAGGACGAAGAGGAGTCCGGCGATTCCGATTCCTCGGACGATGAGCACGAGTGCGCGACCGACGCCGACTGCGAGGAAGGTGAGTACTGCAGCGCCGACCTCGAATGCGAGGACCTCGAAGAGGATGAAGAGGAAGCTGAGGACGAGTGCACCGAGGACGCGGACTGCGAAGCCGGCGAATACTGCTCAGAGGAGAATGAGTGCGAGGACCTCGAAGAGGATGAAGAGGAAGCTGAGGACGAGTGCGCGACCGACGCCGACTGCGAGGAAGGTGAGTACTGCAGCGCCGACCTCGAATGCGAGGACCTCGTGAACCAGACTGGGGTATAGGCTAGGAGGAGCGATCCTCTTTTTTTTCTCCTTCATTTCAATCATAACATTTATATATGAGTATATGGAAGTGTATATTGATAATCGAAGAGGTGCCAAAATGCGCTATGCGGTGCTCATCCTTGCCATGCTCATCATCGCTCTCGTCGCCGGCTGCGGCGGCCAGCAGACCTCTGAGGCGTCTGCGGGAGGGTCCTCGGCGACGGCTTCCGAGACCGCGCCGACCGGCATCGCCGAGGCCGACACCATCGGCGAGACGGTGACCGAAGTGGATGCCCTCGACACCGAGCTCGGCGGCGAGGAACTCGAGGACATCGACCTCGACCTCGGTGAACTCGACTGGTGAGGGAAGACACATTTTTTTATATCGAATCCTCTCATTCTGAGCCATGAGGCGCAAAGCACCTGCTCCTGCCGAGAAGCGGCGGCGACGGCGATACTCGATAACCTGGCCTATCCTCAGTTTCGGGTTCCTGAACGGCCTCTTCCTCGCGCTCAACATCAATCCGAAGGCAGACGCTTTCAGCTATGTGGGCCATCTGATGGAAGGGCTCGGCCCCTGGGGCCAGCTCATCTCGCTCCTCATCCCACAGGTCTTCTTCGTGGTGATCGTCGCGCTCATCTACGGCAGGGCAGGGAAAGGCGGCATCTTCGCTGTCGTCCTCGCCTTCGCCGGCGGGCTGTCCGCGCTCCTCTCCTGGTACTACGCCGCAGGCATGCTCCTCCTCGCGCTCTTCATCGGCTCGCTCTCGGTCAGGCCCCGTTCATGAGCCGAGCAGCATCCTCTTGTAGTAGTCGAGCCGCGCCGCCCTCAGGAGTTGCGCGCTCGTCCGCCCGTCGTACTGCCGCAGGCGTCCGCGATAGAGCTCGAAGCAGCGGCCGGGTCGCGCCGAATAGGGCGTGAGCGCCGCCAGGGGCATCGTCGGCGCCTTGAGGTTCGAGAGGAGGGGTAGGTAGAGGGCCGCTGGAGACGATGCCGTCCCGCCGACGCCGATCATGACATAGGTATCCGGATCGTAGTCCTTGAGATAGCGCCGGTACTGGGTGTCGGTGCACCAGGCGATCCCCCTGCTGCCGGCGCCTGTCCGGTACTTGCACTCGACATCGACCGTCCTTCCGTTGCGGCGGTGCCTGAAGGTGAAATCAGGACCGGCCGAGGCAGTCTCGTACATCTGGAGGTTGGCATGGTACCCCTGGGTCCGCCTGAGCAGCTCCCACGAGCGTGAGGCCGCGAACAGCGAGAGGATGTACTCCTCGAAACGCTCGCCGGCACGCACCCGACCTGGCTTTGTCGCCTCACGCAGCGCCGCCCCGATGATGTCGGAAAGCCCCATGGGACGAAGGCAGGCATCCCGGGGATAAAAGGGTTTGATGTCTGAAAAGGGACAGCACAGGCATGACCACGAAAAAGATTATATAGTGCGGCTGGGTCCCCCTGCGCATGGAGGAATACCTCGTACTCGACGGCTCGTACGGCGAAGGCGGCGGCCAGATCCTCAGGACCGCGCTCGCGTTCTCTGCGCTGAGCGGGTCGCCGATCATCGTCGAGAACATCAGGCACAACCGCCCGAAGACTGGCCTTGCCGCCCAGCACCTGGCGACGGTCGAGGCGTACCGGCTGCTCTGCGGCGCGGAGATCGAGGGCGCGGCAATCGGATCGGAACGGCTCGTGTTCAGGCCGGGTCGCATGCGGAAGGGCAGCTACGAGTTCGCCATCGGGACCGCAGGGTCGGTCACCCTGCTCCTGCAGTCGCTGCTCATCCCCGCGATCGCGATATGCGCACAGGACACGAAGGCGAGGAGGGGCTTCAGGTTCACGGTGACCGGGGGGACGGATGTCGCGTGGTCGATGCCAGCCGACTACCTCGCGAACGTGCTGGTCCCGCACCTCCGGCGCTGGGCCGAGGTCGACATCGTTATCGAACGCCGCGGCTTCTTCCCGAAAGGTGGGGGAAGGGTCGTCGCGACCGTCAGGCCCCGCAGGCACGGGCCTGAGGAAGCATCGCAGGAACCCAGGCCCCTACGCCTCGACCGGACCGACCTCCACCTGCACGCGATCCGCGGCCGCGTCGTCGCTGAGCTGAGCCTCGCGTCGGGCGAGGTGGCGGAACGCGCCGCGCGCGCGCTGCGGCACAGCCTTTGTTACGGCTGCCCGGTATCCGTCGACATCCAGTACGCCGAGGCCGCGAGCCCCGGCGTCGTCGCGACAGCGTGGGCGGTGCTGTCGGCGAGCGATGACGACGCCGATCACCTCGACCCGATCGTCGTCGGCGCCGATGCCCTCGGCGAGAGGGGCGTGCCGGGTGAGCAGGTGGGCAGCGCCTGCGCGGATACGCTCAAGGAAGCGATCGATGCCGGCACGGCGACCGACGTCTTCCTCGCCGACAACCTGCTCCCGTACCTCGCGCTCTTCGGCGGCGCCTACACGGTCCCCCGGATGACGGACCATCTCAGGTCGAACCGCTACGTCATCGGGCAGTTCCTCGGCGATGTGTTCAGTGTCGACGAGCAGAACAAGCGGATCGCGGCCAGTGCCCCACCCCTGCTCACCGGAGCAGCGCGAGGTCCAGGTCGGTCTTGAGCTCCAGGATGTCGTAGTAAAGGGACCTCTTGGCCGACTCGTCGAGCTCCGCCTTCGCGTAGATCTCCCGCAGCCGGTGGAAGAGCGCGGTCGCGGGCTCGAACTTGCGGAGGAGTATCAGGTTCCTGGTCTTGCCGATAAGGTCGGCAATCTCGTGCGCCAGCCGGTCGTCCCCGTCGGGCTTGCGCGAGGCGAGGAAGGTGTGCCTGCCCGACGCCTCGGTCTTCGCGGCGAGGAACTGCTCGATCTCGCGGTCGAGGTCCTTGTCGGTGATGAACTCGTCGTAGGTCTTCTTCTCGAGGTCCTTCTCCTCGCGCCGGAGGCGCTTCTCCATCAGCCGCAGCTGGGTCTCGACCTTCTTGAGCGCGAGCTCCTTGTCAGCGACCTCCTCTTCCTTGTCCTTGAGCGACTTCGCTTGAAGGTAGCCGCTCTGGAGCTCGGAGAATCGCTTCCGGAGCGTGTCGTAGTCGACCTTGACCTGGGCGTATGCGCCCTCGAGCTGGGGGAGCTCGTCCTCGTAGCGCTTGAACTGGTCGATGCGCTTCATCCGGCGCAGGACCTCCTCCTCCTTCTTCGCGAGCGCCTTGTCCTTCTCGACGAGCGAGAGCTCGTAGGTATAGAGCCGTTTCTCGTGGTCCATCACCTTGCGCTTGAACCGGTCGACCTCGTTCTGCGCGTGCAGGAAGCGGCGCTCGTAGCTGCGCCGCACGCTCTCGAGCTCGTCGGTGACGTAGGAGAGCGTTCCGCCAGCGATCCTCCGTGCGGGGAGCGGGCGCGCGCGGGGCTCCGCCTGCCGCTGCCCCGGCGGGTCATGCTGCGCCGGCGGGAGGCCTCCGACGCCGGTGAGGAAGCCGAAGTCCGGCCTGATCTCAGCCCGGGGGAGTATCACGCTCGGCATCGGGTCGCCGAGCGCGTCGAGCGGGACGCCGTCGGGCGCGAACAGGGAGGCGTAGCCGCGGGCGGCGGGCCCGAGCCTGCGACGCAGGAGCTCGATCGCCTCGCCCCTGCTGCGCACGGTGTAGAGGTCGCGCGCGAGATGCGCGTCGCCGAGGACGTCCCGCACCCAGTTCGCGAAATCGTTCTTCTCGGCGGTGACGTGATGGGAGAAGACCTCGTCGTCCATGAGGAAGAGGTTCTCATAGAAGTCGCGCAAGGACTTCATCGGCCGCCCGTTCTTGAGCCAGAAGAAATGGGCGATCGGGACGTCGGCGTCGACTGCTCCTGCTTCCTCCATGCATGTACCCCCCCATGCCGGCGGCTTTGCGCCGCCAGGCTGTGCGCGCCGCTCAGTGGAGCAGCGCGAGATCGATATCGGTCTTGAGCTCGAGTATCTCGTAGTAGAGCTGCTTCTTCCTGCCCTCAGGGAGCTTCGCGGTGTCGTAGGACGCCTTGATCTGGTTGAAGAGGTCCTTCGCCTCCTCGAACCTGCGCGCGATGATCATGGCGCGCGCCCTCTTGATCTGGACGTGGATGATCGCGAAGGGGTCCTGGGCGCGCTTCGACTCCTCGTCGACGTCGGCGAGGTACTTCTGGTAGTCGACGTCCTCGATGTCCGCGAGGTTCTCGGAGAGGTAGTGCTGGAACTCGAGGTCCTCGAGCTCCTTCTCCTCGAGCTTGAGGCTCTTCTCCTTCTTGGAGACCTCGAGGTCCCGCTCGTAGAGCAGGCGCTCGCGCGCCATGAGCTCCTCCTCCTTGTCCTTCAGGCTCTTGCGCCGCAGGAACTTCTCCTCGAGCACCTTGAACCGCTTCCTGAGCTCCTCGTAGTCCTTCTCGAGCTTGTCCCGCTTGAGCGTGAGCTGCCCGATACCGGCCTTCAGCCGCGCCTCCTTCGCCAGCAGCTTGCGCTGCTCGTCGAGCTCGCGGTTCCGGAGCTTGATCTCGTCCTGCTTCTTCCGTATCGCCTCGTCGAGCGCCTCGAGCCGCAGCTCGTTCTCCTTGACGTCGCGCAGCAGCTTCGAGAGGCCTTTCTGGTGCTTTCTGATCGTCGCCTCATATTCCTTCTTCGCCCGCATGATCCGCTCGACGCCGGCGACGATGCTCTTCTCCTCGTCGGTGATCAGCCTCTTGTCGCGCCTGATCGCGGTCGCGGCCTTGACGATCTCGTCCTCCTTCTCGGCGACGATGCGCTCGTGCGCCTTGATGTCCCCGACGATCCCCTCGTACTCCTTCCTTATGTCGGCGAGCTCCTGGCGCTTCTCGATGATGTCGAGATTGAGCCGGTTCTTCTCCTCGACGAGCGCCACGATCCGGCGCTTGAGCTCGCTCTCCTCCTTCAGGAACCTTTTCGGCGGCTTCCTGCCTCCGTCCTCCCTGCGTATCGATATCGGCCTCGTCAGGTTGTCCTCCCGGTCGGTGAGGACCTTCTCCCGCTTGAGGAGGTCCTGCTCCTTCTTCGCAAGATCCATGCCCTTCTTGTGGAAATCCTGCTCCATCTGCTTGAGGTAGGAGTGGCGCTCACGCAGCTCGTGGTCCTGGATGCGCTTCATCTTGTCCAGGTACTCGCGCTCGCGCCGGGGGTCGAGCGACGGCGCCGCCGGCTTCCCTCTCCCCTTCTTCATTTTCCCTTTCGCCTCGAGATCGGCGAGCGGCGACTCGATCGTGATGGGAGCCTGCCCAGCGAGGCTGAGGCCAGGCTCCTTCGGCCCTTTCTTCAGCGGCTCGGGGAACGGCTCTTCGTCCGGCTCTCTCTTCGTCTCCAGCGCCTTCTCCTTCCTGCCGAAGAGGCGTCCGAAGAACCCCTTCTTGCGCCGCTCCTCCCGCTCGACGATGTCATGGAGCGCGGGGACTTCCGGACCCTCCAGGTCCGGCAGTCCGGGGAGCGGCACTTCAGGCAGGAGGTCCTGCGCGAGGGTCCGCTTCTTCTCCTTGACGATGGGGTCGACGATGAGCCGGTGCGCGTGCGTCAGCTTGAACGGCGTAGGCTCGAGGTCAGGAAGCGACGCAGGCTCAGGGAGAGAGGGAAGGTCAGGGAGGTCAGGTAGCTTCGGCGGCTCAGGGAGAGCAGGGATGCCGGAAAGCCCCTCCTCTTCCTTCTTCTCCTTCTTCTTGCCGAAGGGCCCCCACTTCATATCCTTCTTCGGCGGTTCGGGGACGCCCGGCAGGGCGGGGAAGTCAGGAAGGTCAGGGAGGTCGGGCATGGCCGCAAGTCCCTTCCTGGCATCCTCTTCCTTCCCCTTCTTGCTCCCCTTCTTGCCTTCTCTCATCGGCTTCGGCCCTCCGGGTGGCGGGAGCTCAGACGGCGGTCCGGTCAGCGGGATGTCTGATACGAGGCCTCCAGGCAGCCCCTCCTGTTTCTCTTTCTTCTTGAACATGCGCGAGAAGAGCCCGTGCTTCTTCTCCTTCATATCAAGTGTCGGGAGGTCAGGAAGGTCAGGAAGGTTCGGAAGGTCAGGGAGCGTTGTCTCGGTCTTCGCTGGCTTGGTGTCCATGGTCGTCGCCTTCATCGCAGCCCCTGTGGGCGGCGCCGACAGCGCCGGCCTGCCCTTCCTCTTCGGCTGCCGTGACGCCGACGCGCCGAAATCCACGATTCTCTGGAAATACCGTTTCTCTGCAGGCCTCTTCGGCACAGGCCTGGTCCGCGCCTTGATTTTCGTGAGCCGTTGGGTCACCGGCGCGGCCTTCGTCGACGACTTCTTCGGAGAGGACGTCCTCTCTGGCCCCGTTCTCTTGACCTTCCTCTTCACCGGCTTCTTCGCCGCCTGCTTCCGAAGATGTTTCATAAGGTGTTTCTTCTTTACTGCCTTCTTCGCCGGCCGCTTCGGCGCCGGCGTATGAGGAGCTTTCATCGGGACCTTCTTATTGACAGCCTTCTTCGCCGGCCGCTTCGGCGCCGGCTTCTCGACCGGTTTCTTCTCTGACGACGCTGACAGGGGAGGCAGGGCTGTCGATGCTTCCTTTCCCTTCCGCCTCTCCTGCTCGCGCTCGCAGAGCGCGATCTCGGTCTTCAGGACCTTGACGAGCTCGATCCGTGACCTGGCGGCAGCCGCCCTCGCGGCGAGCTTCGGGTGCGTGACGCAGTGCTCGATCCAGACGGAGAAGTCGTGCTTGACGTCGTTCACGTGATGGACGAAGACGCCGTCGTCCATACGCGGGAGCTCGTTCAGGAGGTCTTTCAGGCTCTTGAGCACCTTGCCGTCCTGGAGGGTGAAATAGTGGTGTGGAGCCACCTCTGACAAGACCCGTTCATGCACCCGCATCGTGGGCTGAATTGATGCTACGCTTTTTATAAACTTTTGTCGTGCCTCGTGAATAGATATCTGAGAGACAGGGCTGGCGTTGGTGAAAAGGCGGTCAGCGCCTGCATGCGTAGGCTGGGGGAAGGCTCATGCGGAGGCCGGGAGGGGGATGTCCTTTAGGGGGATCCCGACCCCCTGGGGGTTTGGCGCGTGCCTGAGCGTCGGCGCTCGCCCGAGCGAAGGAGAGATTTTCACCAGGGCTCGCAGGACCAGTACCTTTATAAAGGATGAGTGAATCCGTGGGCTCATCCAACACAGGTGATGCCCAGATGGAAGGAGATGTCTCATTCATGTGCCCCAAGTGCGGCAAGGCGAAGATCGTCCGGACCAAGCACGAGCGCAAGCTCGCGACCCAATACACCTGCCCGGAATGCGGCTTCACTGGCCCCAACTGAAACGTCGAGGTGTGGATGCTGATGGCGAATGTGATTGTCACGCTCAAGGTCATGCCGGCCTCCCCAATGGTCGATATGGAGGCCCTCGAGGCCAAGGTCAAGGAGACGCTGAAGGAGTCGACCGGCGAGACCGAGACGAGGACCGAGGTCGAGCCGATCGCGTTCGGGCTCAAGGCCCTCAAGGTCATCTTCGTCGCCGACGAGGCGAAGGGATCGGTCGATGACATCGCGGAGAAGGTGGAATCCTTCGACGAGGTCAACTCCGCGGAGATCACGGATGTCAGAAGGGCGGTCGGCTGATATCGCTATTTTTTGCCTCTTCATATTTTATGAATTCCTACTTCTTTGATGAGGGCGCATCATGCCTGAATCATGCTGCGCATCAGATCGTCAAGCTCTTCATGGCCGATTTCCGTACGAATCCCGGTCTCGGAGAAGTGCGTGAGCGCGACCTTCTTTCCTGCCTTCTTGATGGCTTCGATCACCGCGTCGCGCTTCGGGAGCACGGGGAGCTTCAGGCGCCTCCCGATCTCGTGGATGTCGGCGAATCCGACGACCGGTATCTCCGCCTCAGCGGCGATCGTGTCGAGGAGCCGCTGGCGCTCGGGCCAGGGGTTCCGCTTCGCGACCGCCGCAGCGAGACCCGCATCCCAGAGCGGGCCGAGCCAGAGCGGGCCTGCTTTCCCGTGCATGCCGTGCTGCGCGACGACGGCATCTGCCGCCTTCTTTCCGCGCCGCGCCTCGAGAAAGATACGCATGTAGTGGTCATGCGCGTAGGCGTAGAGCGGCACCAGCCCCTTCTCGTACTGGGCCGCGATGAGCTGCGCCTTCCGTATCAGGATGCGGAGACCGAGCTCGTGCATCAGGTATGAGTGCGAGGGCTCTGCCCAGTAGTTGCGCCTGCACACCTTGACATAGGTGCCGCAGAGCGCCGAGGTGTCGGTCGCGGTCACCGCGAGCACCCCGTTGTCCTTGATGCGTTTCGCGGCAGCGTCGAGGAAGGGGTTCGGCGTGCCGAACGGGTCGATGTCGATATAGTCGAATCCCCTGCTCCCGAGCAGGAACCGGTTCGCCTCCTTCGCCGAGACGACGGTCTTCGCGTCGTCGAGCCCCGACAGCCTGAAGCTCTTCGCGAGGACGCTTCCGAAATCCTCCTTCATGTCGTTCGCATGCACGCTCTCGATCATGCCGGGCGGCAGCTCCTTGAGGAACCGGATCGTCCTGATGCCGCTTCCTGCCAGCGGGTCGGCGATGCGCATGGCTTTCCGCTTCAGGTGCTGCAGCAGCAGGACCGAGAGGTCGCGGTTGAGCGCCATCACCGGGTTGTAGAAGACCGGCATCCGCTTCGAGACCACCTCCGGGACAGCGGCCGCGATGGTCGCGGAGCGCTCGGTGACTTTTTTTTCTGGCATCGGAGAAGGAGAAAGGAAGAGGCGTTAAAAAGGTTTGGTGCTGATAATTATTTTCAATATAGAAATAAATCATTCGTCCGCATCGAGCGGACTTTTCGTGTGGATGAGACTCGGCTTCAGCAGGTGCAGGTAGCCGACCGTCGTCCTGACCTCAGCATGGCCGAGGAGGGCCTGTACGACGGCCACGTCATAGCCGTCCTCGAGCGTGTGCGTCGTGAAGGAGTGCCGCAGGGTGTGGAGATTTGTCCGCTTCGTGACACCTGCCTTTCTCCCCGCAGCCCCGATAGCCTCTTGAGCCGACCTGGCTGTCAGATGAGCGTTCCTGCCGGGAAAGGTGAATCTGTCATGGCCACTGCCCGCTGATACCAGATCCGAGTGGAGGGCCCAGGGATGATGAACGGCCGGTCCCTATCGCCCTTGCCCTTTCGCACCCACCGCAAATGCCGCTATCAAAGCGAATGTGCTCAACATCCAAATGTTCTCAACACCATACTTTAAGTTACTTTAAGTCTCCCCCCCAAGCTTATTCAACACAGTTTCCAAAAAGTTCTCAAAACTTTTATTTTGAATGATTAATAATGGCGGTTTGTGCTCCTCTAACGCGGATAATATCCTTGTATCGTAATCTAATGATCCCAATAAGTCATTCCCCGCAACATCCTGTATTTTACTAACTATCCTCTTATTGTCCCCTACTTTGTTTATGAATATGCCATAAGGTTTAACTTTTGCTATTTCAATTAGCTTGATTAAATCTTGTAAACCTAATTCAGTAGCTTCTGTAACAATAATGACATAATCAGAGTTTTTGATGGCTGTTATTACCGGGTAACCCGTGCCCGGAGCCGTATCTATTATCCTCAAATCATAATCTCCATTTTCAGATAATTTCAGGGTTTGCTCAACAACTTTTCCTGAACCTGTTTTCCCCTGGAGAATATCCCCATAGACAAAATCTAAATTGTATTTAGCGAAAGAAGGGATAAATCCCCTTGCTAAATACGCTTTTCCCCTTTTTTCATCTTCTATGCGTAATTCTTTTCCATCGCAAATCAATTTTAAATCCTTGCACTTTTTATACCTATTTGGGAGTGGAAAGACTTTGATCTCTTTTTCGGTATCCCATTCTTCAATATCGTCAAACCATTTGGCCAAATTAGGGGCATTGACATCTGCGTCTACAGCAATCACTTTTTTACCTCTCTTTGCGACATAATCTATCAAAGAGACACTAACCATTGTTTTTCCTACTCCCCCTTTGGAAGAGATGATTGCAACTGTTTTCATGTTTATCCCCTTTTTTAGCGTATCTTACTAAGACCCAAGTAAGAAAGGACATTGTCGGTGGCAATTGCCCTTCTAGGGCGGGCAGTGACAATCTGGCGAAAATTGTTCGGTCCAGAAGTAATATCTCCTGCCGCCCATGTTCTTTTTATATTTGTTGAACCATCTTCTTTAGTCTCAATGGATCCGCTTTCGCCTTTTTCTATGTCTAATTCATTAAAATGATTGTATGTTATTTCGACCACTCTTGGCATTTTCATATTTCAACCCCGATTCTTTGATCATTTAGTTATTGTAGTGGGTAAAATAATCACTATTAGGTTATATATTTTATGGTATAGTGGAAAAACACTTAAAATAAAATCACTCGTTTTAACTATAGATTCCTGTTCTTCAGATGAGGTTGATACCATTTTTGAAAAACAGGGGAATCTTTTTCCGTTCCAAAAGCCCCTGGTTTTGGAAGAGATCCAAAAGCAAAAGCCCCCCCCTCTCGCCCTTCGGACATATTCGCTCACTACGGTCGAATTTGTCAGTCATCCAAAAACTCTAACATTTTGCCTTCGGCATCGTTGCATTAAAAATCAGGTCTTCCTTCGAGTCAGACGCGTATAATAGGGCTTATGTGCAATATTACTCGGCGCCATTTCAACCGAAAACATTATATACTTTAATCAATAAATAAAACTCTATGGAACTCACAATTTTTTTCGCAAGACTTTGGGGAAGTTTCTTTATTGTTTTTGGCTCTTTGTTTATCATTACTCGACAATTGGGCAGAACTATAGAAATGACTGACGATAAAGCATTTGTCATATCTACAGGCTATATTACATTCCTAATGGGTTTAGTAACCATAATTCTGCATAATGTCTGGGTGGCAAGTTGGGAAGTAGCAATTACAATTTTAGGATGGTCAACATTATTGAAAGGAATTTCAAAAATCGGATTTCCCGAAATGATCCATAAACAAGCTCAAAGATTCAAAAAGAAACAATGGCTAAGTGCACTCTTCCTGGTTCTACTTGGCGTATGGCTAATGTGGATGAGTTTTATTTAATCAAGTGAAAAAGGCTCCTGCGTCATACTGTCTCTTCGGTCGGTCGCCTTGCAGCCTCACCTCATAATAGGGGCTTATACGCGATTAAATTTTCACTAGGCAAAACCTCGTTCTTCTTTTAGAATGCCCAGAAATAAAAATTTCAGGCACCCTAAAAATCTTCGATTTTTATGACAGTACCTTTCACTTCGTAAAAGAAATTTGTTGAGAATGGGCTTTTGGGATAGTCGTCTAGTACGCAAAGGTTATATCTCATTGATTGTTTCTTCAACTCCCTTGCACCATCTACGGATAACTTCTTTAATCTTGCTTTTAATCTCTTGCTTATTTGTAATTAAATAAAAAAAAGTATAACCTCCGCCAGAAATATTTTTTTGTTTTCTTGTCACTAATCCTTTATTGACTAGTTGTGTTATAGCTTTTTGGATGGTTGTTCTATCCAATTCCATCATTTCAGAAATTTGTATCGCTGTAAAGCTTTTATCATTCTTTAACAAGAACACCAATAAATTATATTCGGTTTTATTCAGTGCAAAAGCGCATTTGATTAAATCTTCCTTCGATATTTTTTTACATGAAAACGTGATCATCTAATTTCTATCCCCCGACTATTTTTGTAAAGACGATGAACAGGGCTAAAGTAACCCCCGCTAAAAACGCCCAGATGGAATGTTTTTTCTCATGTTCTCTCGCTTCAGGGAGAAGATGGGCTGCTGACACATAAATCAGGACTCCGCACACAAATCCCAAGGCCAAACCCAAGAAAGAACTGTCAAGTTTTCTTATTGAGGGATACGCGATAAATGCCCCTAAGGGGGTTGTAAGGGCAGCAGTGATAAACGCATAAAATGCCGCTTTTTTCTTCCCGACGCTGGTTTTCATTAAAACAGAGAAGGTTATCACGCCTTCTGCAAATTCATGAACAACAAGCCCTATGCCTGATAAAAAACCAATCAATAGACTTGCACTGAATGTTACGGTATACACTAATCCATCTATAAAAGAATGTATCCCTATACCTTCAACAGCTGTAATCCCGAAGGCCAATGATTGTTGTCTTGTTTTCCGTTTAATCAATTCGTTGCTGAGAAACATGAACAAAAAACCGATCAAAGCAAAAACACCCGCATATGGATGAAGTTTGACAGCGTTCGGCAAGACTAAGATCAAAGGGGTAGAAATCAAGACCCCAGCAGCGAAACACATAAAATAAGCCTTTATTTTTGAGGTCCATTTGTTATGTTTATAAACAAAAAAAATACCTATACTATTAATTACTGCGGAACTGACTGCGAAAATTGTTATCCAGGCAAAGGTATTGATTTCCATGGTTCCTTCTTTTTATATCTGCAAAACCGTTCTTTCATCGTCTGATATTTTGATTTCATTTATAGTTTTTGAGAGCATTTATGAGCGCCCCTACAGCGATCCCGCAACAATCATACATATGTTTAGGCAATCCTCTGCTACCTTCTTTTAAATATTCCGTAATTGATATGACGTTTAACTTTCTCGCTTCTTCTGTATTTTTTCCGACGGCTAGTTCGATTAATGCGGACGCTGAGGTAACTGCACCGGGACACCCATCAGTAAGAAACCTAGCTTCTTTGATCATATCTCCTTTTATCTTGAGATATATTTCGACTTTGTCGCCACAAGAGCCAGTAAAAGAGCCAACCACATTTGCCTTATAATCTGAAGGATGTATAGTCAAATAATTTTTTCTGTACCTGAAAAGTTCAAGTGCTTTTTCAGAAAATCCTTCTTCTCTCAAACCCATTATTACTGACTGCTCTACTAACTTGAGTCTTTCTAGTTCTTTGAGATTTTTTTTGCATTCTTCCAGCTCTTCCTTAAGTTTTTCACTCATTTTGAAGTTGATTGTGTGAATAGCCATTTATTGAAAATGGGATCCGTTTCAACATAAATGCCTATGCTATCAATTATTGCAGAGCTGATCGCACAAATTGCTATCCCTGTAATAATTGCTATCCCTATAATGATACTAATCTCCATGATTTTTTCCTTTTGTATAATCTTTAGCTATTGTATAATCTTCAATCTCTTCTATCTCATTTTTTGATTCCACTGTGAAAATAACTTTTCTCCGTGCGCCCGTATGAGGAACGAATTGAGTTAAAAAATCGATAAAATGTTCATCATCTCCTTCACATCCGACATGGTTGAATACCTTCCCTCCTAGTTTTTCCATTCTGTTGAATAACCAGCCTTTGAATATTTTTTTCATCTATGCCTCTCCGTAAATGTCCCGTCTTCCGCCTCTGCTAATGCCCGCGCATTCATTGATATTAGTATCCACCACAATTTCCCATCTTGACTTTGGAGAAAATAATTATGACTTCCTTCATATTTATCCCGTCCTTATTATCCTAAGACTTTAAGTGGGAGTGAATGCTATTAGCAGCAATCGCTCCTTCAGAGCAGGCAGTGACAATCTGGCGAAAATTGTTTGAGCCAGAAGTGATATCGCCTGCCGCCCATATCCCCCTAATGTTTGTTGAACCATCCTCTTTAATCTTGATAAAATCGTTTCCGTCTTTTTCTAAATCAAACTCATTAAGAATCCGTGTGTTCGGGTCAATACCGAGCTCTACAAAGATCCCGTCAATCTTTAATTCATTTTTTCCTTGGATGCCCTTTTCCAAAATAACAAATTCGAGAGAATTTTCCCCTCGTAATATTTTAATTTTGTTGCCCAAGACCAGCTCTATTTTAGGATTTTTTGTGATATGCTCCTGCCATAGTTTATCTGCTTTCAGTTTATCTTCACCATGGATGACATATACTTTTTTTGCCAAATCAGCCAAATAATCAGCTGTGGTTAATGCAGCACTGTTTCCCCCAACCACCGCTACAATTTTATTCTTAAAGAAAGCTGCATCGCATGTAGCGCAATAACTAACCCCCCTACCTAAAAACTTTTCTTCATCAGGAATGATCAGTTTTTTTCTCTCCGCTCCGATTGCAATAAGTAAAGTCTTGGACAAAAATTCTTTACCGCCCATTGTCTTGATTAAAAACCCGTTATCTTTTTTGGTTACTTTAGCCACTTTATCTGGTTCGAGTGCTGCTCCATAATTTTTCACAGAACCCTCCATTTTTCTCACTAGTTCATATCCATTAATATCTACTTCAGAAGGGAAATTGCAGACTTTATGGGCTTCTGCCATTCTTCCATCAATTAAAGTTCCGATAACTAGGTGATTTATTCCAAAACGAGAGGCATAAATCGAAGCAGTCAACCCCGCAGGACCGGCCCCTACTATAATTAAATCATATGTTTGCCTATCCATTTTCATCATTTATTTTTTTGGTTTGTTTAAATGGTAAGAAATGTCTAATGGTTCTTAGTAATACTATAATGAATATTGTTATCAAGAATATGTAGATTACAATACCGCAATATGCGAAAAATCGTTGTTCAAATAAAACTGCTTGGTTCAACGAAGCGATGGCTACAGAAGCAGTAGGGAAGATGAAGGCCCACCAACCAACCCCATAAGGAAGTTTGATATTTCTTAAATAATGATAAGTCAAGACAATGAGAGTGATAAGCAGCCATATGCTCACCCCGATTAACATCGGATTGATTAAACTGGCTATGCCCATTAAAGCATTTTTAAGATTTGGTAAGTAAGCACTTATTTGGTCAGCGAAGAGTGACAGAGATAATGCTGTCAACGAAAAAGGTACCAAAATGATCCAAAGGGAGGGAAAGACTTTAGGATCCAATTTTTCCAAAAAAAATATTTTATCAAATAAAGCCGTTGCCATTATAACAAAAATGAAGAATCCTACACCGAAGAAAAATGAATTGATCCATAAAATGCATTCACCTAACAAATTTGTAGAAAAGTATTTGACCAAATTTAAACCAGCAATCGTAGTTAGCAAAGCGGCTACAGGCGGGACTAACCATCCTCCATTGACAAAATTAATGTGCATTTCTTCATTGACAATCAAATAATAAATTGTTAAGGTCAACAACATAAATTCGATGACGGCACCAAGCATCCATAATAAGATAGAAGTTCCTTGATAATTCCAAAGAGAAAGGATAGGTCCAAGTTTTGAAAAGTTTATTGAAACCATTATGATTGCCGCCGGCATCAAAGAATGAAACCCGGCGATTACAGGGTGTTTCAGTTCCGCGATGAAAGAATTAAGATGGAATACCACTTTTAAAGTCCAGACTAAAAACAAAAATATAAATAGGATCAGGTTGGAATAAACCAAAAAAAAAGAGATGAAGTTAAGCCATTGTATATTGAAAAGCGTTCTCACTAATTCGGACGCTAAGGCTATTCCCCCAAAACCAAGCACAGTAGCAAACCAGATAGGGTTAAATGTTTTAATAAAACTGAATTTTAGTTCTTCTGTCCATTGTCTTTTCGTATAGGCTCCCATCGTATAGTTGAATCCTCAAGAAAAATTAATTTCTTTTTCTAATTCTGACTTTAACATTTCTTTTGGACGAAAACCGATAAAGTCTTTAATCACTTTCCCATCTTTAAATAATTTCATATTGGGTATACTTCGAATCTGATACTGTATTGCTAACTCTTGATGTTCTAGGGGCTCAGTATCAAGTTTGCCTATTTTCAATTTGCCGTCTAATTCCTCAGATAAACTATCCAAAGCGGGAGCCATCATCAGACAGGGTTGGCACCACGGCGCCCAAAAATCTACCAGGACAGGTATCTTTGATTTAAGGATTTCTGTATTAAAATTTTTGTTTGTTATTTCGACCACTTTTGACATTTTTTTATTTCAACCCCGATTCTTTGATCATCCAACAAGTATAGTGGGTAAAATTATCACTACTAACTTATATAGTTTATGGTATAGTGAAAAAAAACATAAAATAAAATCACTCATTTCGACTACAAACTCCCGTTTCCTAAATAAAGTCGATACCTTTTAGAAAAAAATGAAAAAAACGGGAATTTTTTGGGTTCCAAAAATACCTGATTTCAAAAGAGAATCAAAACAAGACGCCTCCCCTATCTTTTTTTGGAAAAAAAGCGAAAAATCTGACGCCCCCTCTCGTCCTTCGGACATATTCACTCACCTACAGCTCGATTTATCAGTAATCCATCAGCCCATAAGCTCTATCATTTTGCCTTCGGCATAGTTGCACTAAATTTTAGGTCTTCCCTTTGGTCAGACGAAACTGACAGGAATTAAACTCAATACTTTTTTAGCACGAACTGATTGGAATCAATTTTACCGAGAACGATACCGACGGACGGGGCAGGGGGCGACCTCAGCGTCAGGAGCGAGAACCACATGTTCATCAGGACGGATGAGGGATAGGAAGGGAAAAGAAAAAGAGCGCCGCTTCTCAGACGATCTCGACCCAGTGCCACTTGGTCGTGCGCTGCTCGTCGTTCGAGAGCGTCACCTTGACCGGGTAGAAGCCGGGCTCGGCAGCGAACGGGACGTCAGAAAAGAGCATCCGGGAGACCGTGTCGCCGGAGCCGACGTCGATCGAGTTCGTCACCAGGTACTCGCCGAAGTCGGGGAAATAGACCCGCAGCCGGAGGTCGTGCTCCTTGCTCATCCCGTCGTTGCGCACGTTCACCAGCATCTCGAGCTCGTCGCCGGGCTCGGTGTGGCTGGACGCCACAGAGCCGACCCTGACCACAGAGAACACGAAGACCGCGCACAGGAGGAGCGCCATATATCCTTTCATCGATACCACCTCTGTAATCGTAACCGTAACTATCCATTCTAAAGTGGTGATTATTTATAAAGTTTACGATTCCAGGAGATTTGCGGCCGGGAGAGGTGCGCTCGGCCCTGCCCCCTGCAAACGAGGCCTCGCGACGCCACACCCGGTGACGACGCCCGCCGACCACCCCTTGCTACCGAAACCCTTTAATACAGCCAAGGGTTCCGCGAGCATATGCTCAGATCGCCGATATGCGCCGCTGTCGGCCACGTGGACCACGGGAAGAGCTCTATATTAGATAACATCAGAGGCACGGCCATCATCAAGAGCGAGCCGGGAGCGATCACGCAAGCCATCGGCGCCTCGATCATCCCGATCGAGGTCATCAGGAAGGTGGCGGGCGATCTCCTCGCGAGCCTGAGGATGGAGTTCACCATCCCCGGCATCCTCTTCATCGACACCCCCGGCCACGCCGCGTTCACCAACCTTCGCAGGCGCGGCGGCAACCTCGCCGACATCGCGATCCTGGTGATCGACATCAACGAGGGCTTCAAGCCCCAGACCGTGGAGGCGCTCGAGATCCTCAAGGGCTACAGGACGCCTTTCATCGTCGCGGCGAACAAGATCGACCTGCTCGCCGGCTGGCGGCTGCAGTCAGGGCTCCTCATGGAGACGATCAAGAAGCAGCCGCAGTCCACCCAGGAGAAGCTCGATACCAAGGTCTATGAGCTCGTCGGGAAGCTCTCCGAATACGGCATCCAGTCGGAGCGCTTCGACCGCGTCTCGGACTACAGCAAGCAGGTCGCGATCGTGCCGGTCTCGGCCAAGCACGGCGCCGGCATCCCCGAGCTCCTGATGGTGATCGCCGGGCTCGCGCAGAAGTTCCTCAACACCTGCCTAGAGTGCGAGGTCATCGGCAAGGCGAAGGGCACGATCCTCGAAGTGAAGGAGGAGAAGGGCATCGGCAGGTGCATGGATGCCATCATCTACAACGGCACGCTCAAGGTGAACGACACGCTCGTCATCGGCGGGGTCGACGGCCCGATAACGACGCGCGTGAAGGCGATGCTCGAGCCTGACCCGCTCGCCGAGATGCGCGACCGCAAGAGCCGGTTCAGGAGCGTCAAGCAGGTGTTCGCGGCGACGGGCGTCAGGATCAGCTGCCCTGACATGGACGGCGTCATCGCCGGCATGCCTATCATGGCGACCGACAAGGATCATCTCGAGAAGACCCGGGATCTCATCCAGGAGGAGGTCGAGGAGGTCATGATCGAGACCGAACACGACGGCCTTGTCATCAAGGCCGACTCGCTGGGCAGCCTTGAGGCGCTCACCTACATGCTGCGGGAGCGCGGGATCCCCATCCACAAGGCGAGCGTGGGGGCGATCGGCAAGAAGGAGATCGCGGAGGCGAAGAGCCAGGGCGAGAAGAACCCGCTCTACAACATCATCCTCGGCTTCAACGTGACGACCGCAGAGGACGTCGTCGCCGGGCACGTGACCGTCCTCTCGAGCGACATCATCTACCGGCTGATCGAGGACTATGAGCACTGGACCGCGGAAGAGAAGAAGCGGCTCGAGGCGGCGGAGCTCGAGAGGCTCGTGCGGCCGTGCAAGATCGAGGTCATGCGCGGGTACGTCTTCAGGCAGAGCAACCCCGCCGTCGTCGGCTGCGACATCCTCGCGGGCGTCCTGAAGGCGGGCACCCCTATCATGAAGGCAGGAAGGACCATATCGACGGTGAAGAGCATGCAGATGGAGAAGGAGAGCGTGAGCCGGATCGAGGCGGGCAAGCAGCTCGCGGTCGCGTTCCCGAACGTCACCGTCGACCGGCAGCTGCATGAGGGCGACATCCTCTACAGCGCGGTCCCTGAGGAGGACTTCCGGACGATGAAGAGGTTCAAGCAATACCTCTCCGAGGCGGAGATCGACACGCTCAAGGAGATCGCGGCGATCATGAGGGAGGACAATCCCCTGTGGGGGGTGTGAGCGCCCATGATGCGCCTCCCTGCCTCGCTCGCGGTGCTGAAGAAGCGGGAGACCAAGCCGATCCTCGCCTTCCTCGAGGGACGCTACGGGTCCACGGGGCCGCTCGACTACGTCTTCCTCAAGAACAATCGGGAGCGCGTGTTCATAGCCAAGAGGGATCTCTTCGACCTCGACCTCTCCCGCCTCCGGATCAACTCGGTCGGGATGTACCTCGCCGAGCTCCTGCGCGGCGAGGTCAGGCTCTCGATCGAGGGGAGCCAGCTCGTCGGGCCCCATGCGACGAGGAACGTGCTCGAGATACCGGACGACAGGATGCGCGCCTATCTCCACGGCGAGGACCTCGACATCATCGGTGCCCACGGCTGCGAGGACGGCTATGTGCTCATCAGGAACACGGGCGACTTCTTCGGGGCAGGACGGCTCTCTGGCTCCCGGCTCCTCAACCATTGGCCGAAGACGAGAAGGCTTCGGACCGGCGACTGAAGCGGTCAGCGGATGACCCATTTGTGGATCCCGCCCGGCCCCGCATACCGGACCTGCAGCTCGTACGCTATGCGACGGGCCTCGTCGATGATATGCCCTATCGACATCGCGTCAGCGCCGAAAAGCTCGAGCTGGGCGCGGTAGACGGTGTCCACCTTGTGGAGGATGCTGTTGCCGTGGCCGCGGACATCCTTCTTGAGCTTCCTCGCGTTCGGGAGGGAGAATTCCTTCATCTTCGAGGGCTCTTTCCAATAGCGGTTGAGCGTGAACCTCTCGAAACGGGCGCTCGCGACGGTATGGGCGGCGGCGACGCATCCGGCATACCCCGGAAGGTCGGTCGCGCGCGCATCATGGAGCCCGGGATAGTCGAGGATGAGGTTGTGGATGCCGTAAGCGACGAGCGAACCGGAGTTCGACGTCTCCTTCGCGTATTTCTTCAGGAGCGACACGAAGCCGGCGAGATGCTGGCCGAGGAGGCGGTTCTTCAACGCCAGGTAGCTCGGCCCGTAGCCGTCCTTGGCGAAGAAGGGCGCGAAGACCCCGATGAGGGGAGCGTGAAGGTAGTGGTAGGCCATCAGCGTCGGCAGGGGTCTGAGGGAAGCCGGTTCCCGGACGCCGTAGGCCTCCGCCTCATCGGCACGCTCGACGAGGAACCTATGGAACTGGCCGTCGATGACCGAATCGAGGGCGGCGGGCGTTTCATAATGGGGCATGAGCCCGTCGTAGAGGAGCAGGACGTCGGTCGGCGTGTCGCCTCTGCCGAGGAACGCGTTCTCGATCGTGTCAGGCAGGAGCGAGAGGAGGTCGTCTTTCGTATACCCTTCCATCGAGGCCATGGGCCGGAGGGAATATGGTGAGCATTATATGGCTTTCTCAAAGAAGGGGGAGTTGCATGACGCCGGAAGTCCCATAACCTTTAATAAAACGACGGCATACGCATAGTCGAAGGACGGACAGGGTGGCCGCTGACTCCCGTGACATTCAGGAATCGAAATAGTGTCTTTGACACAAATCATAGTTATTTCTGCCTTCCTCAATGTAAATAAAGACATTTTAGTCAATTTTAAATGGAATAGAAACCATTTGAGAGTTAAAATGAATAAAGGAGTTTGATTCATCCTGGAAAAAGTGATAATGAGAGAATGAAAGAGAAAAATATTTAAATAGAATTATTTTACCATCAAAAAGTGATTATAACGATATCAGATATAGCCCTCTGCCGGTAATCGATGCACCATGCCCGCCGCCTTCAAGCCTGAGAAGAAGCGCATCAACCTCAATGGCGCCTATTACACAGCCTCGAAGCCGCAGGCGCACATGGGGCATTTCATGTCCTATCTCCCCATCGACATACTGGCGCGGTTCCTCAGGCTGAAAGGGCATGAGGTCAACTTCTTCATGGGCGCGCACGCCACCGGCTCTGATGCGATATCCTTCCTGAACCAGGCGAAGCGGAGCGACAAGGTGCGCCGGCAGTACGGGATCACCCTCGAGGAGATCGCCGGGATGGAGGGGCCTGAGGACATGGCGCGGTACATCCATCACCGCATCGGCAGGTCGCTCAAGAAGGCGGATTTCTCGATCGACTTCTCGGTCGATGTCACGACGATCGATCCCGCCTACAAGAGGTTCATCCAATGGCAGATCAGGAAGATGGACGAGAAGGGGCTCATCTACAAGGACAAGGACTACATCACCACGGTGTGCCGGACCTGCGGGAACCAGATCAACCTCAACGACGAGTCGCTCATGGACATCGATGCGGGCAAGTCCGACCTCACGACACGGCAGATGAACTACGACCTCGTCTGCTTCCCGATCGTCGACCGCAAGGTGGGGACGAAGCATTTCCGGCCGCGCGCCCACCGGCACTTCGCGGTCGTCACCGAGCGCCCTGAGACCATCCTCGGCGCCACCTCGATCGGCCTCGCCAAGGACGGCGAGTACGTCGTCGCCGGCTTCAAGGACACCGACGACGAGTGGGTCGTCGAGAAGAGCGCGGTCCCGAGGCTCAAGGACCTCGGATACGCCATAACCCGCACCGAGCCGATCACCCACCGGCGCCTCGCGCAGTACATCGTCAAGAACCCGCTCGAGGAGGCCGTGAACGAGATCCTCACGGTCTATGTCACGCCCAGGGTGAAGGCGGACTTCGGCACCGGCGTCATCTTCAGGAACCCGTGCGCAGACTACTGCGACTGGGAGGACTACGCGACCCACATCTCGGTCTCCGATGAGGTCCGGAAGAAGGCGATCGGGATCTTCAGGGAGATCGACGAGAAGGGTCACGAGAACGTCAGGTTCGACAGGATCGGGGATCTCAACGAGCTCCTCAGGGAGCACGGCCTTCCCATGTTCATGCCGGTGATCAGCGACAGCAACGGCCGGTGGATCTACTCGCCGTTCGTCTATGCGAATCTCGGCCTGGAAGGGAGAATCATGGACAAGGGCGGAGAGATCTTCCCGCTCCCCACGATCATCGACATCGTCAACAAGGAGGTCGGCAAGCTCGAGCACCACATGAACGAGAACACCGGAAAGTATGCGGGCATGCCGGTGAAGCGCGCGAGGGACGCGGTGCGGGAGACGCTCAGGCAGGGCGGCCACTGGGCGGTCTTCGCCCAGCTCGAGGGGAAGGGGACCGGCGAGGTCTATGACCGCGCAGGACATCTTGTCAGGCTCGCCAAGCAGGACCAATGGGTCTGGGACCTCGGGAACGACGAGGTGAAGCGGACTCTCACCGCCTACCTCAAGGGGAGCGGCTTCACCACCTGGCCGGCCAATTACCTCACGCAGCTGACGAGTTCCATCATCCCCGAGTTCAGGCGGAGGGTCGCCGCCTGGAGCGACAGGAAGGCGATCGGCACGCCGTTCCCGCTCGAAGACGGCTGGGTCGTGCACGCGCTCACCGACAGCGTCATCTATCCGCTCGCCTACCTCAACCAGCAGATGATCATGAGACACAGGATCAAGCCCGAGAGCATCGACGACCGGGTCTTCGACTATGTCATCCTCGACAAGGGCGACCCGAAGGAGGTGAGCTCCGCGACCGGCATACCGGTGCGGGCGCTGAAGGAGTGGCAGCGGCACATCAGCGGGAACTACCCGGTCGACATCAGCTTCGCTGGCGTCGAGCATGCCCGGTCGCATCTCCCCATGTCGCTCCTCGCGAACGTCGCGGTCCTGCCCGAGAGGTACTGGATACGGAACATGTACGTGAACGGCCTCGTCAGGGGGCTCGTCGAGGTCAAGGACCTCAACGCGTCCGATGTGGTCGTCGAGAAGTACGGCGACAGGAACGCGTTCGCGGTCTCGCAGGTCGGCGACCGGAAGGTGCCGATCGATCTCGCCGACGAGAACCACTGCCGGATCGTCAAGAAGAAGGGATGGACCGTGGAGGGCGGCAAGGTCTACCGGTCCGTCAAGATGAGCAAGAGCTACCCTGACACCGTGCGGGAGTGGGACGCATGGCTCGAGAGGCTCGGCTCGGACGGCCTGCGGTTCTACTTCGCCCAGACGAACGACTTCACCGAGGACCTCGTCTGGAAGGACGAGGAGACGGCGAAGGCCAAACGGAACCTCGACCGGTTCAGGCAGTCGTTCTCGAGGGCCATGCGCACGGTGGAGGAGACGGAGCTTGACGGGAAGGAGCGGCAGGCGACATTCGCCGACAAGTGGCTGCGCTACAACATGGAGAAGCATCTCGAGAGCGTGTCGGAGAAGCTCCATGAGCTTCGGTTCGGGAGCGCCATCACCGAGGCGTTCTATGTGATGAACAAGACGCTCGACACCTACTTGAAGGCCGATGACATCGGCGAGAGGGGGATCGATCCGGCGCTCGTCAGGGAGTTCTACACAGCGCAGGCGACCGCGCTCGCGCCGTTCCTTCCGAAGATTGCGGCATCGATCTTCCGCGAGGCCTCCGGCGGCGGGAGCATCACATCCTGGCGAAAGCCGGACAGGAAGGCATTCTCGCCGGACCGCAGGCTCCTCGAGAGGTACGCGAAAGTCCTCGCCGACGAGGACAGGAAGTTCCAGGAGCAGACTGCCGGCGGCAACCGGCTCAATGTCGCGATCTTCAACGTGCCTGATTACTACCATGCCGAGGTGCTCAAGCGCGCCATCGAGAAGGGCGGCTATGGCCTGACCTGGGGCGAGCAGGGCAGGGCGCCGAACATCAGCATCAAGGTCCAGCAGCCGATGGAGCTCACCGGCATCAGCTCGAGGTTCATGTATTCTCCCATGAAAGGCAGGAAGGGCGTCCCGGCGGGGGTAGGCTACCAGTAGGCGTCGCCGACATGGTGCAGGCTTGCCGCCGCCTTCCCTTTCTCGAGACTGCGCATCGCGTCCGCGTCATAGAGCGAGCGCGCGATGCACAGGCCTTTCCCGTGCTGCTCGTCGACGACGAGGACGGTCCCGCCCTCACGCACGGCGTCGTCGATCCGCACAATCCCCGGCCGCATGACATCGGCCCCTGAGGCCATGAACCGAACCGCTCCCCTGTCGACCACGAGCCTCGGGAGCGCTGCTGCCGCACGGGCGTTCCGCAGCGTCGGCACCGGCCGGCCGCCGACGGAAAGGAACAGGCACACGCCGCCGGCCATGACCTTCTCACCGTCGGTCTCCACCGCGTCCTTCTTGGAGAAGAAATCGGTGATCCCGCAGGATACCTCTATCTGCGTGTTGAGGTCGCGTATCTCAGACTTGCGCAGCTGCTTCCTCATGGTGCGCCGTACCTCGCGAGCAGCGCAGTGAGCTCCCGCAGGTCGCTGATGCGGTAATCGACGTACGGGTAGTGGGCGCACGAGCCCCAACGGGACTTGTGGGCGTGCACGGTGACCATGCCGACCGCCTTCGCGCCGATGAGGTCGGTCTCAGGGTGGTCACCCACCATCATGCATTCCTCAGGCCTGACGCGCAGGCGGCGCGCGGTCTCGAGGAAGTTGATCTCGGCCGGCTTGTTGACGCCGGTCTTGTCGCCGGTCATGATGACGTCGAAGCGGTCCCAGACCCCGAGCAGCCTGATCCGCCGGCGCTTGATCCCGAAATACCCGTCCGAGTCGGAGAGCACGGCGAGCCGGTACCGTGGCCGGAGCCGACGCAGCACGGCCTTGGTCTCGGGGAAGAGCCTCGCCGCGGCGTCGATGCGCCGCCAGTAAGCGTCCTCGAGCCCCGTGAGCTCGCGGTCCGACAGCGTGAGGTCGGGCCGGTGCCGCGCGAGCAGCACCTTGAACCAGTGCTTCCTCCCATAATGAGCGGGGTCGGGATCGGTACCGATGCGCTCCTCGATGATGCGCCCGATGCCATCGAAGAAGTCTTTGCGCCCGATGCCGTACCGTTCCATGAATGTCGGCGCGATCGCGTCCATCGCCGCCTGCTGGGTGCAGGTCCACTCCTCAAGCGTGTTGTCGAAGTCGAAGATGACCGCCCTGATCCGCATCGGCTCGATGGTGACGACGGCCCTCGCCTTCGGGTCGGTGAGATGGCGTACGATGCGGCGGTCGATGTCGCAGGCCGCCTTGGCGGCATCGGTGCCGAGCGTGCGCTCGGACACGAAGCCCCCTTTCCGGAAGACGATCTCGTCGGAGACGCGGGCATCCTTGTTGGCGGTGCAGGAGAAGGAGTCGGCAAGCCGTCTCCCCGGCACGCTGATCGTGACCTTCAGCCGATCGTAGCCGGCAAGCCGCCTCGCGTCGGAAGCCTTCCAGCCGGCGGAGACGCCGAGGACGCAGTCGCCGCGCTCGGAGAGATGGGCATCCCTGGTGAACTCGATCGTGGTCCTATGGGTGGAGCTGGTGTTCGGGTGGCCGTGGACTATGAACCGCATGGGCCTACGGATCAGAAGGGGATTATTTAAAGGTTGCCGAAAAGGGGAAAAGGATGAGGATCAGAGGAGCTCGTCAATCTTCTTCTCGGTGCCTTTCGGCCTGACCTGGTTCTTCTCCATCAGCTCCTTCGCCTGCTTCTCGAGGTCGACGCCGAGATCCTTGAGCCCGCCGATGTGCATCTGCATGAGCTGCTCGACGATCGAGACGATCTTGAGGAGCTCCTGGCGCTCCTTCGCGAGCGTGGTCAGGCATCCTTTATGGTAGCCGACCTGCTCGTCCTTCGGGGCGTTCTCGCTCGGCCCGCCGGCTCCTTTCTGTTCTGCTGCCATGGGAAATCACCTTCAGGTATCGTGGTTGATGCCCGGAGGGAGTGGACGATGGTATTTAAACGTTGTGCTCAGGTCCGACAGCAACCTTTTTATTCGGCAGACGCTTCTGGTACCGGCATGACCGTCGAACGCGGCACGAGGCGGGGCGATGAGAAGGCCCGCGTCTCGGATTCAGACCAGATACGGCTCCTCGAGGCGGAGCTCGCGAAGACCAAGTACAACAAGAGGACCCAGCACCACATCGGCCTCGTGAAGGCGAAGATCGCCCGGCTCAAGGACAAGGAGGCGGGCCGGGGCAAGGGCACGCAGAAGGGCCAGGGCTACTCGGTCAGGAAGAGCGGGGACGCGACCGTCATCATCGTCGGCTTCCCGTCGGTGGGGAAGTCGACGCTGCTCAACAGCCTGACCAACGCGAAGTCCGAGGTCGGCTCCTACGACTTCACGACCCTCGATGTCATCCCGGCGGACATGCATTACAAGCACGCGCGCATCCAGCTGCTCGACGTGCCGGGCATCGTCAGGGGCGCGGCGTCCGGCAGGGGGAGGGGAAGGGAGGTGCTCGCCGTGATGCGGGCGGCCGACCTCATCGTGATCGTCGTCGACGTCAACTATCCCGGCCACTACCGGGCGCTCCTCAAGGAGATCGCCGATTCCGGCATACGGATTAACCAGCGGGAGCCCGACGTGAAGCTGCGCAGGACCATCAAGGACGGCATCGACATCGGCGCGACGGTGCGGCTGACGAGGCTCCGGCGCGAGACCATCACGGACATCCTCAAGGAGTTCAGGATCATGAACGCGCAGGTGACGGTGCGCGAGGACATCGACGCCGACCAGCTGATCGACGTGATCGAGGGCAACCGCGCGTACATCCCCGCGGTCACGGTCCTCAACAAGATCGACATGGTCGGGGAGGCCAAGATCGCCGAGCTCGTGCGGTCGATACGGCCCGACCTGTGCATCAGCGCGAAGGAGCAGACGCACATCGATGAGCTGCGCGACCGTATCTACGACCGGCTCGACCTGATGAGGGTCTACTGCAAGGAGGTCGGGAAGAAGGCCGATATGGAGGTGCCGCTCATCATGAAGCGCGGCGACACCGTCCTTCGGGTCTGCGACAAGCTCCACAAGGACTTCGCGAGGAAGTTCCGGTTCGCGCGCGTATGGGGCCCGTCGGCGAAGTTCCCGGGACAGAAGCTCATGCAGGCCCACCCCTTAGCGGATGGCGACGTGGTGGAGCTCCATATAAGGTGACGCCGCTCCTGACGCAAAGCATTATATATATACCGCCCATACCAGGGCTGCGACGCATCGATGCGATGCGGCAGGCCGGGGAGGCGACAGGCGCATGGCGAACGAGACCGCAGGGATCGTCGGCGAGAGCATGGGGTATGTGCGTGAGCTCTTCGGCTCGTTCGCGACAAAGGCGGTCGTCGTCGTCACCATCATCCTCGTGGGCTTCATCGTCGGCCGCATCGCCGGGCGGGTTCTCCACCGCGCGCTCGAGGAGATCGAGATTAACCGGATCGTCGAGAAGGGGACCGACCTCGCCATCGACCTCGCAGGGATCCTCGCGACGACGGTGTCGGGAATCGTCTACTTCATGACCGTCGTCGCGGCTCTGAACTATCTCGGCATCACGCCGCTCATCGTGAACATCATATCGGTCGCCGCGATCGTCCTCTTCGTCGTCGCGGCGGTCCTCTCGTTCAAGGACTTCCTGCCGAACGTGATGGCGGGGATATCGGTGATCGCGAACCGGACCGTCAATACCGGCGACAGGATCAGCGTCGGCAACACGACCGGGACCGTCAAGAACGTCTCGCTCACCCACACTGAGGTGGTGTCCCCGTCGGGCGACGTGTATGTCATCCCGAACGCGTCGCTCGTGCGGATGGTGGTGCGAAGGAGGCGCGGCTCCCAGCGGAGAGGGAAGGGGTGAGAATCCTTGCGGGGATGGCGGGGATGATGGGCTGCCGGGCCAGGGGATACCGGACCCTTATCTCACCATCTCGAGCAGCGAGACCACGTTCCAGAGCTGCGTCCGAGTGTAGGCCTGGATGTTCGTGTCGTCAGAGATCTCGTCGAGCTGCTGGAGCGCCTTGTTGACGCGCATCGAGATCTCGTCGGCGCCATTCAGGGTCCTCATGATATCCTCGATCTTCGACTTGATGTTGCGCGGGACGGTGCCGTCGCCGAGGAGATCGCTGAGCGCGTCGAGGATTCCTGCAAGCTGGTCTTCTGCCATCGTCATCAGCCTCATGGGGGTCGCGACCGTCATGCCTTCTTCTCGCCCTTCGTCTTGTTCTTCTCGTTCTCCTTTATGGAGTCGAGGACCTCGAGCTGGAGCTTTTGCGCCTTCTCCTTGAAGCGCGCCTCCTGACGGTCGAGCGTCTGGATGCGGAGATCGGCGGTCTCCTTCTTCTCATGGAGCTCCTTCTTGAGCGCCGCCTTGTCCTTCCTGACCATGATGTTGCCCACGATCCGGTACGCCTCAGGAGCGGTCTCGAGCTCCCTCATCGCCGACTCGATCTCCATGAGCTGCGCCTGATGGCTCTGGCGCTGGCTGCCGAGATGGGAGACGCTCTGCTCGATCATCTGGAGCTGGTGCACCTTCTCCTGCAGGTCCTTGTCAGCCATCGTCGTCAGCCTCGATCCCCTTCGACCTCTCGTATACGGTGAGGAGCTTGGTGATGCCGGTGAGCGTCGCCCTGAGCGCGACCGAATCCCGCGCGGCCACCGAGAAGACGCACGCGCCGCCCTTCACGGCGACCGTGTACCGGGAGCGGTCGGATTTCGCCTCCTTCGCCTCTGCGGCGAAGAGCTCCTCGATCGCCTCCGCGTCCCCTCTCGCCTCGATGGTCGCTATATAGGAAACGCTCATCGTGCCTTATAGGTGGTGCTCGCGGTGCGGGGCTTGAAGAGCATCTTGCTGCCGCAGTAGGGGCAACGCACCTTCTTCCTGAGGTACTCGTCAGACACCTTCTTGTTGCACTCGAAGCACTTGTATTGGGTCGTCGTGGTCACGCGGCATCGCCCTCCCTCGTCTCGTCGGCGTCCTCGTCCTCTCCGGCATCGTCCTCGGGAACCTCGCCCGCCTCGCTCGCCGCCGGCCTCTTGGTCGGACGATCGGGGACGACATAGGTCTCCTCGAAGTCGTCCTCCTCCTGCTCCTCGGGCGCCGGGGCAAGCGGCGCCATGCCCGCCTCGGCGACGGCCTTCACCCCCGCTGGCGTGTATGCCCTGCCGGTGAACTTGGCGCCGCATTTCGCGCAGCTCCAGATGCCTGCCGAGAGGCGCCTGACCGCGACCGCCTGGCAGTATGGGCAGCGGTGCCTGCGCTTCTGCTCAGCCTCGATGAGCGCGATCTTGTTCCTGATCGTCCTGCCGTACCGCGCGCCGAAGCGCTTGGCCGTGCTCTTCGTCTTCGTCTTCGCCATTGTTGGGACCTGGATGGGGCTGCCCGGAGATTCGCAGGCATCCGTCACCGCCGGGCGTGGAGGCCTGTTTCGAACCGGGGTCGTCTGGCCCCAAACCAGAAAGGATGAACCAAGCTACCCCACAGCCCCATACGGGATTTATAGCGGATTCCGAGGAATCGTCATGTGTATTTAAAGGTTTCTATCGAGGAGGAGGTGGGCGGAAGAGGGAAGAGAAGAAGAAAAAGGCTCATTTGCGCCGGTAGACCGAGCCGGTCCTCGAGACCTTGGGAGGACCATAGCCCTTCTCGAGCGCCTTCCGTATCTCAGGCACGTTCTCGAACATCGCGCGCGACTTGTTGTCGATAACCAGGATGCCCCCATCAGCGACCGACCGGCCGAGGTTCTCATAGATCGCCTTCAGCCTCTTCGCATCGTTCTCGCTGTAGATGGCAAGGTTCCTGCATACGACGACATCGCTTTCCGGCACTGGCGCCGTGGTTATGTCGGCCTTCTCGAACCCAACGAGGTATGCGTCCCTCACCTTCGGATACATGTAGGTCGTCTGGTCAAGGTCGGTGTCGAAGTAGGCCGAGAGGAGTTTCCTGAGCCGGTCAAGATCGTCTCCTTTGAGGAAGACGCCTTCCTTCTCCAGGGAACGCAAGGTGGACCCGACCGGCAGGCTTAGGTCTTGGGATCTTGCGAGGAGATCGGCATTGTATTCGTATCCGGTGACCTTTGCGCCCGTCATCCCTGCCTCGTCGAGGAGGGCTATGAGAGAATAGACCTCTTCTCCCGTCGAGCTTCCGACGCTCGCGATCGCAGGATTTGCCGGCCCTCTGGCGTGCAACTCCCCGATGAGGTCGGAGAGCTCCTCGTTCATGTCGCGGAAAAGCCAGGTCGTTGGGGCATCCAATCCGTTGAGGTTCATCATCGGTTCCACCTAGGCAATCTTAGGGCACTGCTATTATATAAACTTTTCGATTATTTACCATCATATAGTGACAAAAATAGGGATGCCAATATTTATAAAGAATCCTCGATTCTCAGGGCGCCATGGCGCTCACGGCGAAACAGCGGTTCGAGCTGAAGAAGTTCCTGAAGGACCTCGGCAGCCGGAAGGCCCGCCATACCGAGCTCGTGACCGTGTACGTCCCCGAAGGCTATGACATGAACAAGATCGTCCAGCACATCCAGCAGGAGCAGGGGACCGCCACCAACATCAAATCGACCGCCACCCGGAACAATGTGATCGCCGCGCTCGAGAAGATGGTCCAGCACCTGCGCCTCTACCAGCGGACCCCGCCGCACGGCCTCGCCGCGTTCGCGGGGAACGTCGCCGAGCGGGAGGGCCAGCAGGACTACCAGGTCTGGAGCATCGAGCCGCCGCTGCCGCTCAAGACCCGCATCTATCGATGTGATAAGACCTTTATCCTTGACCAGCTCAATGAGATGCTCGACACCGAGGAGGTCTACGGGCTCGTCGTCATGGACCGGCGCGAGGGCGACATCGCGCTCCTGAAGGGCAAGACCATCGTCCCGCTCAGCCGGGCGAAGTCTAACGTGCCGGGGAAGACGAGGGCCGGCGGACAGTCGGCGGCGAGGTTCATGCGAATCAGGGAGGACGCGGCGAAGGAGTTCTACAAGAAGATCGGCGGGATGATGAAGGACGAGTTCCTCGACAACCGCGAGATAAAGGGGATCATCGTCGGCGGCCCGGGGCCCACGAAGTATGACTTCGTCGACGGCAATTTCATCACCGACCAGGTCAAGAGAAAGGTCATCGCGATAAAGGACCTCAGCTACACCGGAGATTTCGGCGTGCAGGAGCTCGTCGACAGGGCCTCCGACGTCCTCGCCGAGGAGGAGATCGCGGGCGAGAAGAAGATTATGGGCAGGTTCTTCGATCTGCTCTCGACGAAGCAGGGCATGGTCTCGTACGGCGAGAAGGAGACGTGGCGGCTCCTCGAGATGGGAGCGGTCGACACCCTGCTCCTCTCGGAGTCGCTCGACGACGCGACGGTCGAGCGGTTCGATGAGAAAGCGAAGGAGCTGGGAAGCTCCGTCGAGATCATATCGGTCGAGACGCGCGAAGGCGTCCAGCTTAGGGAGATCGGCAAGATCGCGGCGATCCTGCGCTATGAGGTGCAGCAGGAGTGAGCTCCGAGAAAGCCAAGAAAGACCCGTCGGTGACAGTCGGTGTGCTAGTCTATGATGATGCGGGGAACATCCTGATTGGCAGGCAGCCGAAATGGGACGATGCCTGGACCTGCTTCGGTGGTCACCTCGAGCTCGGCGAAACGGTCGAGCAGGCGGTCAAGCGCGAGATAAAGGAGGAATCGGGTCTCGATATCGAGGACGTCGAATTCGTCCAGTTCCAGGAGAGCGTCTATGATCCGCACTTCCATGAGAAGCGTCATTTCGTCTTTCTTGATTTCGCAGCCAAGAAGATCGGTGGACACGTCACGCTCAATGAAGAATACACAGAGCACAAGTGGGTGACGCCAGAGAAGGCACTCATGATAGGCCTGAACGACTCGACACGCAGCTTCATCGAGGAGTTCATCAAGAAGCGCGGCTCCATTACACATAAGAACTAGTTCTGTTTCTATCGCCCCATGGACCTCATCGAGGAGTCGTTCAGGGAACTGTATCCGGACCGTGAATGGAGATATGTCTCGCAGCTGAAGTACTCGGGGAAGTTCTCGGCGTACAACGGCAACATCCGCCAGCGCTACGACCGCATCACCGTATCGCTCTCGAGGAAGTGGAAAGGGATCTCGCCGGAGATGCAGAAGGGAATAATCCAGGAGCTGCTCCAGAAGCTCTTCGGCGGGAAGAAGAAGGAGACCCTCGCGATCGACCTGTACCACCGCTTCCTAAAGCACGCGCATCTCGGCGCCGAGCAGAAGCACTGGGACGAGACGCTCGCCGAGTCGTTCGAGCGCGTGAACGAGAGATACTTCGACGGCATGATGGACATCGCGAACTTGCGGTGGGGCGGTGCCTCGGCCTCCCGGTTCGGCACGTACGAGTACGGCTCGGACACGATAACCATCTCCGAGACGCTCGGTGACGACCCCGAGCTCGTCGACTATGTCATGTACCACGAGATGCTCCACAAGAAGCACAAGTACACGCACAGCAGGGGACGGAGCCTGCACCACTCGGCGGCGTTCCGCCGCGACGAGAAGGCCTATCCCAATCAGGCGCAGCTCGAGCGCCGGCTCTCCCGGCTCGCGACGCGGCGTCATCTGAGAAGGACCTTCTTCGGGTTCGGGAGATGATTATCTCTTGACCTTCTTCCAGTCATCCAAGAATTTCGCGATCCCCGCATCGGTCAGCGGGTGCCTGACCATCTCCTTGATGACCGTGTAGGGAACGGTCACGACGTCTGCCCCCAGGAGCGTCGCCTTCCTGACGTGCTCGAGATTGCGGACCGAGGCGACGATGATCATCGTGGGGAAGCCGTAGCGGGAGAACGCCGCCTTGATGTCGGCCACCACCTGCATGCCGTCCTCGCCGATGTCGTCGAGGCGCCCGACGAACGGCGAGACGTATGTGGCCCCTGCCTTCGCCGCGAGGATCGCCTGGTGGACCGAGAAGACGAGCGTGACGTTCGTCCTGATGCCGTCCTGCGACAACCGATGGACCGCCTTCAGCCCCTCCTCGGTTATCGGCACCTTGACCACGATGTCGGGGTGCCGCGCCGCAATCCGCTCCGCCTCGGGCACGATCTGTTCGGCCCTCTCCGACACGCACTCGACCGAGATGGGGCCGTGGACCGCGGCGGTGATGCTGCCGATGATGGCGTCAAAGCCCCCTTTCTCCTTGGCGATGAGGGAGGGGTTCGTGGTCACCCCATCGAGGATGCCGAGCGAGGCGATCTCCCTGATATGCACGATGTTCGCCGAATCAATGAAAAGCTGCATGATGCACCACCGATTCCGTGTACCTATATAAGCTTTCGGGAGGGGGACGCCAATCAGCGAGCGTCAGGACGCGAGCGGCGGCGTCGCGGAGGCGCATCTGCAGTCCGTACGCCGGAGCAGCCGCGGCGTCCCCCTCCCTCTCCGTGACCAAAACCTTTATAAAGAGGCCGGGGATTCCAGGGACTACCCCCCATGAGGTGTGCTCCATGACAGTCAAGCTCGTCAGCGTCTCAAGCCTGAAGAAGGGAAGCTACATCGTGATGGATGGTGCCGCCTGCTCGGTCACCGATATTCAGGTTTCCCGTCCCGGCAAGCACGGCCACGCGAAGTGCCGCATCACCGCGATCGGCCTCCTTGACGGCAAGAAACGCGTCGAGGTCATGCCCGGCCACGACAACGTCGAGACGCCGATCATCGAGAAGAAGACCGCCCAGGTGCTCTCGGTCGGCGGCGGCACGGCGAACGTCATGGACATCGAGACCTACGAGACCTTCGACATCCCTATCCCCGACGACCTGAAGGAGGAGATCGGCGAGGGGAAAAGCGTGCTCTACTGGGTGATCCTCGGCGAGAAGGTCATGAAGCAGGTCAAGAGCGGCGAATAGGTGAAAGACAATGGTGAAGTTCCCGGAAGCTGAGGCGCGTCTCCTCAAGAACATCTTCGTGTGCAGGAAGTGCAAGTCGAAGATCCGCGCGCCGAACATCAAGGTCATCCTCGGCAAGATATCGTGCCGCAAGTGCGGCCATTCCGCGCTGAAGCCCGCACGGAAGAAGTAGGCGGCGCAGCTCCGGGAGGACCGACCCCAAAATGGCTCTTGACCTCTCCTGGATCTGGCAGTACACGCACATCATCCTCTTCTATGTTGCGATAGCCCTCATCATCTACCATAACCGGAAGAGGTTCGACTTCCAGGCGAAGTTCATCGCGCTCTACCGGACCACCGTCGGCCTGCGGTTCATGGACCGGCTCGCCTCGCGGCACCGCGAGCTCGTGCGGATCCTCGGCCTTGCCGGCATCGGGATCGGCTTCCTCGGCATGGTCGCGATCTTCATCACGCTCCTGCACTCCCTCTGGAACCTGCTCTTCGTCCCCGATTCCCTCCCTGGCGTGAGCCTCGTGATCCCGGGCGTCCGCATCCCCGGCTCCCCGATCTTCGTGCCGTTCTGGTACGGCATCATCGCGCTCTTCATCGTCGTCCTCGTCCACGAGGCCGCGCACGGCATCGTCGCCCGCTCGTACGGTATGAAGGTCAAATCGAGCGGCATCGTCTTCTTCGGCCCGCTCATCGGCGCGTTCGTGGAGCCCGAGGAGAAGCAGCTCCGCAGACGGCCCGACGTCGAGCAGTACTCGGTCTACGCCGCAGGCCCGTTCTCGAACCTGCTCCTCGCGCTCGTCGCAGCGGCAGTCCTCCTCTTCGCCGTCGTCCCCCTTGGGCAGATGCTCGTCGAGCCCGTCGGCGTGGGATTCGACGAGGTGCAGCAGGGCTACCCGGCAGATGCCGCAGGCCTCACCGCAGGCACGGTCATCACCATGTATGACGGCGAGAACCTCTCCGGCGGCGAAGATCTCATCCAGCGGCTCTCCTGCACGGTGCCGGGTGAGACCGTGACGCTCGGGAACGCGAACGCGAGCTATGCCATCACCACGGCCGAGCACCCCGATATCCCGGGCAGGGGCTACATCGGCGTCGTCGGCGTGAACGACGAGTACCGGATCGCGACCGACAGCATCCTCCTTCGCGGCTGGTACCATGCGCTCACGTGGATCGGCGGGCTCCTGCGTTGGGTCATCATCCTCTCGGTCGGCATCGGCGCGGCGAACCTGCTGCCTCTCGGCCCCGTCGACGGCGGCCGGATACTCCAGGTGGCGCTGCACCGGACCGTGAAAGGCAGGAGGAAGGCGGACCGGATCTGGAAGCAGGTCTCGGTCCTCACGCTCGCGGTCCTCATCCTCAACCTCATCTTCCCGCTCATACGATGGCTGGCGTCGTTCATCCGGCTGTAGACCATGGCATCCGCAGACCCGCTCTCGGTCTTCACGGTCGTCCTCGTCCGTCCGGAGACGGCGGGGAACGTCGGCGCGGCCGCGCGAGCGATGAAGAACTTCGGCTTCTCGCGGCTCCTCATCGTCGACCCGCTCTGCGACCCCTTCGGCGAGGAGGCGAAGGTCCGCGCGAAGCACGCGATCGACATCCTGCGTCGCGCGAAGGTCGTGCCGTGGTCGCACCTCTCGCGGTTCTCCACCGTCGTCGGGACGACGGCGCTCTTCGACTCGGACTACAACATCCCCCGGTCCCCCTTGACCCCGCGCGAGTTCGCGGACGCGGTTCGCAGGAAGAAGACAAAGATCGCGCTCCTCTTCGGGCCGGAGGGGCAGGGGCTCTCGAACGAGGAGATCCGGCAGTGCGACTTCATCGTCTCGATCCCGGGAAACGATCGGTACCGCACGCTGAACGTCTCGCACGCTGCCGCGGTCATCCTGTACGAGCTCGCGACGACGCTGCGAGGAGTGCGGACGTTCGAGCGCTTCGTGCAGGCGACGGCGACGGACAAGAAGGTGCTGCTCGGCTTCATCGGCGAGACGCTCGACGCGATGACGTTCAGGAAGCCCTGCATGAGGCTGACGCAGAAGAAGGTGTGGAAGCGCGTCGTCGGGAAAGCGATGCTGACGAAGCGCGAGGCGTTCGCGCTCATCGGCCATTTCAAGAACCTGATCCAGAAAGGCAATCAGAAGAAGTGATCACTTCTGCTTCGCGAAGAACCCCTTCACGCGGCTATCTCCCGCGACCTTCGCGTGCGCGCCGAGCCCGTAGTAGACCTTCTCCACCTCGCCGCCCCAGCTGAAGTCGCCCTTCTCCTTCTTGATCTCCGCCACCGTGAACTCTTCGAGCGCGAGACCCTTCTTGAGATGGTAGTAGATGACCCGCATCGTCGCCTTCGGGAAGATGCGCACATAGGTCTTGAAGATCTCGTAGCCGTAGCCCTGGCCCATCAGCGCGAGGATCTCGACGATATTCTGCCTGATATCGGATCGGGTCGGGCGGCCTCGCTTCATGCCTCTATTCCTGACACTCCCTATTTAAAAGCTTTTCTATATTGAAAAAAACAGGTTTTTTTAGGGGATACTGACCTGCTTCCCCTGCAGGGCTTGTATGCCTGCTGTGGCAAGACGACATCGGTCAAGGGCCCCCAATAGGCTTATATACAAGGGAGGCATCCTCTCCCTCATGGAGCTCAAGGAACGGATCCTCGCCATCGGCATCGCGATCGTGCTCGCGCTCTTCATCGGCTTCGCCGCGAACACCATCATGCCGTCCAAGCAATGGGACGATTTCTGCGACCAGTACTATCCTGGCCCGTTCGACACCCAGCAGAGCTGCGAGGCGAACGGCGGCAGGTGGAACGCGCCGGACATGGTCCCTGAGCGCGGGGCGCCTGCGGTCCCGACAAAGCTCGACAACCAGTCCCAGCCGGTCGGCTGGTGCGACGTGAATTATTTCTGCAACCAGGAATACGAGAGCTACAACGAGTCCTATTCCAGGAACCTCTTCGTCGGGCTGCTGGTCGTCGGCATCGCCGTCTTCATCGTCGGCGCGCTCCTGAGGATGCAGGCGGTGGCGGCAGGCCTCATGGGAGGCGCGGTCCTGACCATCATCTACGGCACGCTCCGCTACTGGGGGCGCGCGTCAGATATCTTCCGCACGGTCGTCCTCGGCATCGTGCTCGCGATCCTGATCTGGCTCGGCTACAAGAGGATCGGGAAGACGATCGAGGAGCACACCAGGAAAGGGAAGAAAAGGAAGTGAGCTATCCCTTATAGACGTGCTCAAGCATCACGCCGAGCGACTCCTCCACCCTCATCGCGCTCGTGTCGATGACGATCTCGCCTTCTGTCGGCTGCAGCCCGTCGTAGAGCTCGCGGACCCGGTCAAGCAGGGGCCCCTGCGGCCGCCGCTGACGCTCGCGCTCGAGCGTCACCTCGAGCGGCGCATGGAGACGGAACGGCAGGATGCGGTACCCCTTCCCCTCGATCATGTCGGCGAGGCGGTCCCTGATGCTCACGGCGCTGATCTCCTCGACGATGATGTCGTAGCCCTCTTCCATGAGGAGCCGCGTAAGGTAGAGGGCTGCCTGCTTGGAGAGTTTCCGCTTCTCTTCCTGTTCGAGGGCCCGAAGCCCGCGCTTGATGTTCGGCCTATCCACATACGCGTAGTCGGCAAGCTCCTTCCTGAGGAGCGTCGTCAGCGTCGACTTGCCAGAGGCCATGGGGCCGTTGACGGTTATGAGGGTTGGCATAGGGCTCAGTAGGCGCTCATGCCACTTATCCCTTGTGGAGCGGTCGTTACGAAAAGCTTTATATATTCCCTGCCTACTATATTGTATCGGGAAACCTGCTTCTCCACGTGATGATGTGAGACCAGATGGCCTATCTCTTCCTCCTCTCGAAAGAGAACCTCCCACTCGCGGCAGACGAGGCGACACGGCTGCTGCAACTGAAGCGCGCGAGGCTCGTCCAGAACGCGCTCATGGCGGATGGGAAGATCGACGAGGCGCTCGTGAAGCGGCTCGCCTACACGAGGAAGGCGCTGCGCGTGCTCTTCTCATGCGAGCAGCGCAGGCTCCTGGAGCGAATCGGCAACGCAGATCTCCAGCCGCACTATCAGGATTCCTTCTCGGTGAGGAGCGAGCTTGTCGAAGGGACGCAGCACGTCCCGCTCACTGCCATCGCCGACGCGATCTACGCGCGGCTCGAGCGACCTACCGTCCGGCTCAGGGACGCGCAGACGAGATTCGTCGTGGTCTTCATCGGGAAGGCCGCCCACTGCTGCCTCGAGCTCTGGAGCAACGCGGAGCGCTTCCGCGACCGCGCGGCGCACAAGCGGCCGGGCATGCACCCCTCGTCGATGGACCCGAGGCTCGCGCGCGCGATGGTGAACCTGTCGGGCGCGACGCGCGAGGTGTGCGACCCCTTCTGCGGCGCCGGCAGCATCCTCATCGAGGCGGGGCTCATGGGCCTCGCCTGCGTCGGGTTCGACATCAGCCCGAAGATGATCGCGCTCGCGAACGCGAACATGGACCACTACCGGATCAGCATGTGCACGCTCTCGGTGGGCGACGCGACGCGGCTCCGCGGCTGGTACGAGGCCGTCGTGACCGACGTGCCGTACGCGCGCGCCACGACGACGACGCACAGCGACCTCGCCGAGCTCTATTCGCTCGCGCTCGGCCGCGCTAAGGGGAGCGCAGGATCGGTCGTCGTCTGCCTGCCGGATTCGGTCGACCACAGGAAGGTGGTGCGTGCCGCCGGGCTGAGGATCGCGTCAGACCATGCGGTCTACGTGCACAGGAGCCTGACCAAGCACGTGCTCGTGCTCACGGCATGACCATGCGTCGCACCGAGAGTATATAGAGCTTGCCGTGAGAGATGCCGAAGCGCAGGTAGCAGGGCTGGTGCCACGTCTCCTCGATCCTCTGCATGGCGTCGAGCAGCAGCCGCAGGTCCCGGTCGAGGAGCGTCGGCGCAGCGAGCACCGGCTGCGGGATGTCCTGCCTGACCATCCTACCGTCACGTCCGCGGACGAAGCGGTGGCGCTGCGCTCCCTTGCGCCTGAGGAGGACCTTCTCGGTCCGCTTGTCGACGATGACACGCTCGTATGCCTCAGGCAGGTGCCTGCCGACGCCGTAGACCGTGCTGATGACCGCATGCCCCGGCTGCCTGTCGCGGACATCCTCGGTCCTGACATGGCCGGTCTTGTCGAACGGCATCATCACCTGGACAAGGATCCCCATGCCCTCCTCATGGCCGTAGCCGAGCAGGTTGCGTTCCATGATGGCTGGCGCGGAGTGGAGCTGCGCCCAGACGGACCGTACGCCAGCATAGAGGTCGTCGAGGGTGCCGATCCCGAGGTAGCTCTGGAAGGTCCTGCGTATCCGCGGTAGCGCGACCACGGGCGACGGCCTGACCGCCACGATCGCGTCGTCGCCGGCGGCGAGCAGCGCCTGGGCACTCGTCGCCTCCTGGGTCGAGACCGCGAGGGATTGGTAGCCCTCGGCGATGTCGAGCGCGAGGTTCTTCGGGAAGGGCGAGGCCGTTATCAGCCGCTGGATCTGGAAGGAGATCGCCTGTGCCTTCTCCTTGTCTTTCCCGTCGGTCACCACGAGCAGGTTCCTTATCTTCTTCAGGAGGCCGCCTGCCTCGAGAAAGCTCGTGCAGGCGTCGGCGGTGATGACGAAGCCGTCGGGGACCTTGAAGCCGGCGCGCGCGAGCCTCCCTAGCGACCAGGCCTTATGGCCCACAGAGAGGAGCGAATCGTCTGCCAGGTCCTTGGTCCAGAGGACATATGCCATGCTCTCGCACTCAGTATGTCTTCAGGGGGACGTACCCTTCAGTCGCGGCCTCGAACCGCGCGCGGACCGCCTTCGGCCAGCCCTCGGGATCGAGTCCCTTCTGCGCGAGGAAGGCGACGATGATGCGTTGGAACGAGCCGCCGGCGCAGCCGGACCAGAGCATGCCCTCCTTCCGTCCCTTGACGTTGAATCCCTTCGGATACTTGTCGCCGTTGGAGGAGCAGTTCTGTATCTCTAGCCATTCCTTCTCGCGACCGCCGCGATAGGGGAGATGGGCGTCGAAGTCGAAGGTCGCGATATCGGGCTCGCTGGAGTCCTCGGTGTGGCCGGCATGCGCCATCCACCACGGCGTCACCCTGCTGACCCTGATCTCCATATCGAGGACCATGTCGTAGAATGTCTGGAACGACTCCTTGAGCCGCTTCCACTCCTGCACCACCTGCTCCTTGGTCCCGAGCCACAGGGTCTCGATTCGGTGGAACTCTTCGAGCCGGTCGAGACCGTGCGTGCCGCCCGACTCGTTACGATAGGTGGGACCGGACCAGTCATACACCTTGAACGGCAGCGTCTCTTCGTTCAGGGTCTCGCCTTCGACGAACGGCCAGAACGGCGGGCACTGCGCGTAGGACATGATGCCGACGCACCGGACGTTCCCCATCACGAGGTCGGCCGGAACGACGCCGGTCACGGCGTAGCGGTCCATGACCTCCTGCCATGCCTCAGGAGAGGCATCCTTCGGCGTGATGACGCCGTACATGTAAGGGTAGATGTTCTTCGCATGCCCGCTCTTCTGGGGGATCGCCCAAGGCTCGAACTTGGGGAAGATCATCTCCTTGTAGCCGAGCGGGCCGTAGACATGCTCCTTCAGCAGGTCTCGGATGACGTTGACGAGCGCGGTGAACTCAGGGCCGTAGACGAACTGGCCCTTCCCGGGTGTGCGCCTGATCCATCCTTTCTTCTCCAGGTCGACGGCCGGGTCGCCGGTGTAGGGCGTCTGCCGTCGGGCCCCTTCCCAAAGCTGCATCCTGAACTCGCCCTTTCCCTCGTACGCCTCGTTCTTCGCCTTGTCCTCGAGGAGCTTGAAGGACCGTTCGACATAGTGTTCCTTCACCCAGTCGAATGGCATGCCAGCGTAGGTCAGCGTCGCTTCGGATCCTCTGATCGCCACCCCTTGCGCGAACGGGACAGTGTGCCTCTTCTTCGGAGCCTTCCCGATGCTGTTCGTGACAGTGTAGGCCGTGATCACGGTCTCCTTGACGCCTACCTTAAGGTCTTTTCCCAGCGCCAGCCTGAGCCGCTTCTCGAACTGGACGAGGAAGTCGGTCGCTGTCTGGGCCTGCGACTCTGCCGTGAGGGTGACGGTGCTCCCTAAATGGCCCGCCGTGTGAGAGAAGCCCTGGTTGATGATCGCGAGCTTGCTGTTGAGCTCGGCAGCGGTCGCCTCGACCGCCTTCATGACCGCCGCATCGGCATCCTTCGAGAGCCGGATCTGCAGTTCGAGCGTGTACATGGTCCCCTCCTCAGCCCGTGGGCTGCTGAAAGGGAGCAACGAAGAATCGTATATAAGCGTTGTGGTGATGGAGAAGGATGCGAAAAGAAAGAAATCATGAAGGGCTGGTGAATGAGGGGTGGAAATCGTAGAACGAAATCCTAGAGGTGGTGGCAGCCCTTCATGATTGGTGGTGGCATCAACATAGAGTTGAGTCTGATCAGTTGAGCTCCCCCTCGAGCTCGGATACGATGCTCTTGATGGCATCGAAGCTGATGGTCCGCTGGTTCACGGCCGCGATCGGCTTTCCGTCATGCGTGATGATCATGCGAGTATCACCCCTTTCCACTTAATGTAGCTACTAAATAGTAACACTATTATTTAAATATTTCTATTTTGTAATAACCAAATAGTAATGACATATTACCGATAACGAAGAAAAATGCTCAGAATAAGCCCAATCGACTGTAAATTCCTAAGGATGCGAGAAAACCGATTCCTAACAATGCCATGAGGATAAAGGCGACCCATATGATGATTATTTCGACAATAAGGACGATGAAAGCCTTCCCCCACCCGATATCGAACATTTTATTGAGTATGAACAGGATAAGGACGAAAGAAATGAGAATACCGGGAAAAAAGCCTATTAACCACTGTAAAAGGCCTGCGATAGCAGCGACAGTGAGATTCGCGACCACCGCTTTCCTGAACGATGGATCAGCTCCGAGAAGACGCAGCGCGAGATAGAGAGGAATTGCCGCGACGACTAGGTAGAGGAGGAGGAGCGCCAGCCCCAGGATGATGCCGATCGCCATCGCCGTCCCCTAGAAAGCGAGGAAGCCTACCCCTATCATGACGATGAGCACGATGATGATCGCCGCTATGAAGAACTGCAGCAGCCACGCGACGAACGTCCGCAGCCAGCCGAGCCTGAAGGAGTGCTTGTAGATGAAGAGCAGCCCGAGGAACGCGATGACTGCGCCGATGAAACCAGGAAGAGCATCCCTCAGCAGCCCAGCGATGAAGCCGGCGATGATGTTCATCACGATGACCCTGAAGAGGGTCGCCTCGCCGCCGAGGAGCCTGATCGCGAGGTAGAGCGGGACTGAGGAGAGAACCATGATCCCGATGAACACCGCCACCTGCATGATCAGGGTATCGAGCGCCATGTAGTGATTGTGGGCCCATGACTATTTATAATTTGTGCAGGTGATGCTCCACTCTGAAGTGAATATTTATCTAGGAGCCGTCGTTCCCACCCCCATGATCCTGACCATAGACGCCCTCCTTGATGCTGAGGAACGCGGTGACATCGTCATTGAGGGTAGGGATGGCTATAATCTCTTCTCTCTTGACCTCCATCTGGAGAAGCTCTACCGCCATAAGGACAGGTGCCCGAAGGCGGTCGGTGACGGGGCTGACCATTCGGATGCGGAATATATCGCATCGGAGCTCGAAGAGGTGGAGATCCCGGCGTGGGGAATGATCATCGAGCCGGATGATTTCTTCCTCTGGCAGCCTCGCGAACGGATGACCCTCGCCGGAGGCTATCACGGGGCCATCACCTCACGGAGCGGCTGGGCCCGGCTCGGCGTGCGGGTGCACGACACGAGCGAAGAGCTGCGCCCGAGCGAGGAGAGACGCTCCTTCACCCCGCTCTGCGCGCTCAAGGCCGGAGGCACGCGCGTCTTCATCAGGCGGGGGGATTCGATGGCGCAGCTCTATCTCGAGCGCGGCATCGGCCATGTGCCGAATTGGCGGCTGCGGATGATGATCCTCGACGGGACGTTCACGGTCACGCGGAAAGGGATTATTCCTCCGCTCTCCTATTTCGAGCATCCGGGGGGCATGCAGCTCACCATGGGCCCCCAGGTCCATATCTACAATCCCGACCGCATCCTCGTCCCCGGCGTGCCCCATATCGATGATTTCCGTGCGGTCTCCATCGAGACGCCGGTCCGGCTGGGACGAGGCACGTTCTTCCTGTCGGCGAGCGCCGAGTATGTGGAGATCCCGGAAGGGCATTGCGGCTACGTATCGCAGGGCGGTTCGGTGATGTCGCTGCAGAAGTACATGCGGACTGGCGATCCCCGATTCGCGCCGCAGCCATTCCTCTCGCACGCCGACGCCCCCTACATCGGCCCGAAGAACATATTCCACGGCAACATCACCTTCGAGAACCTGCTCCTCGATGACTATACGCTCGTCGCGGGCATGCGCCAATCGGAGTTCTTCCTCGTGCCGCTCTTAGGGGATGGGAAAAAGTATAGGGGGGAATCGAGCTACATCGGCCAGACCGGAGCTGCCCTGAGCAGGCTCTGATCCCCCCTCCTCCACAACTTATTTATAATCCCTCGGCATCGTCGGCCCCATGAAGCTCTTCGCCGACCTCCACGTGCACTCCCGCTTCGCTCAGGGGACGAGCGACCAGCTCGATCTCGCGAACCTCGAGAAGTGGGGACGTGTGAAGGGGCTCGGCCTGGTCGGCACCGGCGACTTCACGCACCCGAAGTGGATCGCCGAGCTGAAAGCGAACCTGACCCAAGACGATACCGGACTCCCGAAGACGAAGAGCGGGTTCCCTTTCTGCCTGCAGACCGAGATCAGCCTTGTCTATACCCAAGACGGCAAGGGCAGGCGCATCCATCAGGTGGTCCTCGCGCCCTCGTTCGAGGTCGTCGACCAGATCACCGAATACCTGCTCACGAAGGGACGCGTCGACTATGATGGGAGACCCATATTCAAGATCCCGAGCCCGGAGTTCGTCGAGCGCCTGCGCGGCATCAGTAAGGACATCGAGGTCATCCCCGCGCACATCTGGACCCCGTGGTTCGGCATGCTCGGCTCGAAGTCGGGATTCGACACCGTGCAGGACTGCTTCAAGGACCAGACAAGGCACATCCATGCGATCGAGACCGGGCTCTCGAGCGACCCGAAGATGAACTGGCGGCTGTCCCAGCTCGACCCTTACAGGATCGTCTCGTTCTCTGACCTCCATTCTTTCTGGCCGTGGCGCATCGGCCGCGAGGCGACGGTCTTCGACATCGCGCCGACCTACAAGGACCTCATCAAAGCGATACGCACCGGCGACGGCCTCTCCGGCACGATCGAGTTCTGGCCTGAGGAAGGGAAATACCATTACGATGGCCACCGGGCATGCGGCGTGTGCATGGCGCCGTCAGACTCGATGAAGGCACGGAAGATCTGCCCGAAGTGCGGCAGGGAGATGACGATCGGCGTCGCCTACCGCGTCGAGGAGCTCGCCGACCGCGAGGAGGGGTTCAGGCATGCGGGAGCCAGGCCGTACCATAACCTGATCCCGCTCTCCGAGCTCATCGCGGGCGCCACCGGCCAGGCGGTCACGACTAAGAGGGTGTGGGCATTCTACAACGACCTCATCAAGGCGTTCAGGAATGAGTTCGCCGTGCTGCTCGATGCGAGTCAGGAAGAGCTCGCGAAGGCGACCGACCCGAAGCTCGCCGGGCTCATCATCAGGAACAGGGAGCAGAAGATCCCCTTCAAGCCGGGGTATGACGGCGTGTACGGCGAACCGGTCTTCGACAGCTCCCTCAAGGTCGAGGAGACGCTCACGCAGCCCAAGCACGTCCAGAAGGGCCTTGAGGAGTTCTGGTGACCGCGGCTCATCCCCTGAAGAGCAGTCGCGTCATCGAGAGCTTGCCCTCGCGCTCGAGCCTCGCGAGCCGCTTCTGGCTGAACCGTTTCTTCATGCAGTCGTCGATGTCCTTCTTCCTGAAGGGGTAGAGCCGGCAGAGCCGGGGGCGATTCTCGTAGATGGAACAGAGATTATTGTCCCCTTCCTTGAGGAAGACACATCTCCCGTCCTGCATCCGCATCACCGTCCGGCCCTCGCTCTCGGTCCGCACGAAGTCGGCACGCCTCTTCCCCGCAGCCTCGATCCGTCTGATGTCGGCAGCGTCGAGAATCGGCACCATGCGGCAGCAGTAGTCGCAGCCCTTGCACGTGAAACCGCGGGGCAGGTCGCAGCGCTCGCACCAGGAGATGATCGGGCAGACGTCGCAGCGCGGGCCGATCGGCCTGCAGGTCTCCTGGCCGTGCCTGACCAGCAGCCAGTTGATGTCCTTCTTAAGCGCTTCAGGGACGATCCGTTCGAGCGCCCTCTCGGTCTCGAGCGGGGTCGCGGTATCGACGAGCCCGAGCCGGTTGCTGATCCGGTGGACATGGGTGTCGACCGCGATCGCCGCTTTCCCGAACGAGTAGGCGAGCACGCAGTTCGCGGTCTTGCGCCCGACGCCATCGAGGGTGAGCAGCCGACCGGCATCATCAGGCACCCTCCCCTTGAACCGCACCAGTATATCCTGCGCGATCCTGATGATCCGCGAGGCCTTCTGCCGGTAGAAGCCGATCGGCCTGATGATCCGCTCCACATCGCTCCGCTTCGCCTTCGCGAGCTCCGCAGCCGTCGGATATCTCTTGAGGAGGATGTTCGCGACCGGGAAGGTGACGATGTCCATCGTCCGCTGGGAGAGGACGGTCGTGATCAGCACCGGGAAGGGGTCGAGCGTCGCGTAGAAGGTGTGCGTGTATCTCCGTTTCAGGGTCCGGACGATCGCGCGTACCCGCTCTTCCGTCTTCATTCGTTCGACTCCTTGATGAACCTGATCAGCTCCTGGGCGGACTCGAAGTCCATGAACTCCTCCTTCGAGAGCCCGGCGATGTGCTTCGGCTTGCGCTTGGAGAAGATCGCGAGCCGGTCGGCGTCGAGCAGGCGCGAGAGCGGGTCGAGCTGCCTGTCAGGCTTGTCCCCGATCCTGGTGAGGATGATCTCCTTCTCCTGCTTGGCGAGCACGTCGAAGGGCACGCGCTTGGGCTCGAGCGTCGCGAAGCCGAGGGAGGCGAACTTGCGCGAGACGCCGGACCGCGGCTCCTCGGTGTAGTGCAGGTGCTGATGCAGCACGTCGATACGGGTGAAGACGTCAGGACCGAGCAGGTTGTAGAGCCGTTTCGCCTTCCCGAAGGATATGGCATGGCCCTGCTCGTATTTCGCCACCATCCGCGGCGAGACGCCGACCTTCGAGGCGATCGTCGCGAGCGACTCGCCGAGCTCCTCGCGCTTCTTCCGGAAGGCGTCGCCGGCCACCTGCACAGTAAGGCCTGCCTTGGTCCGTATGACCGTTGGCAGGTGCCGGTCGAGCGCCTCGCCAAAGGTGGCGTATGTCAGGGTGATGATCCCGAAGCGCTGGTAGACGACCTGGTCCTGCAGCGCGCCGCCAGCCTTCGCGCAGACGATCAGTGGGGAGGCAGAGAGATAGGAGGAGAGGTTCGCCATCTGCTCGGCGTACTCCTTCGAGACGGCGTTCGCGTCCTCAAGGAGCTTGATCAGGAGGATGGTACGCTCCTGACGCGCGAGCAGGTCGAAGCAGCTGCGGGCGAGCCGCTTGACCGTGAACCCTTTCTTCAGGAGGAGGAGCGAGACCTTCTCGAGAAGAGCTTCCTGTGCCATGCGCTGGCGGAGGCTGCCGGACAATATAATTGTTGCGTAAAAGGGAATATATTTGTCACTATAAAGTGATTAAAATAGTAAGATTTATAAACAGGCGTATGTTGTCGGCAGGCATGGATCATCAAGACGGCTCGCTCGAGACCAGGACCGTGGAATCCCTGCTCCCCGTGTTCTCCGGTGACCAGAGGCTCAGGGCAGAGGTCAGGATGCGTGAGGAGACGCCGCTCACCGAACCGCTCATCCCCATCATCCTTGTCACCGGCCTCGGCGGGACTTATACCCATACCAATAGAATGATCTCGGATGATATCCACGCCGCAGACACGGACAGCCGCGTGGCCACCATCCTCTACGACAAGAGGTACCACGGCGAGACCTTCAAGCGCAATCCGTCCGGGCACAAGCACATGATCGAGTTCAATGACTGGGCGAACGACCTGCTCGAGGTGCGTAACGCGGTGGCCGAGCTGCCCTATGTCGACATGTCGAGGCTGCGCATCATGGCGCAGTCGGGGGGCTGCGTCGAGACGCTCTATGCCGCGACGGGCTACCGGATCGCGACCGGCGGGCCGATCGCCGAGAAGATGCTCCTCATGTCCCCGATGGTGAACCCGATACGCTACTTCCACCGGCATGAGAGCAGGAGCGTCGGGGAGAAGCGGCGGATACGCGCGAAGAAGCACTCGTTCTCGTGGATGCACTTCATCGCGAAGAATTACGAGCTCGGAGCCCAGCCCTGGAGATGGATCGGCCATCAGATAGCGAAGCATCGCGATGACATCGCGATCCTCGACGATAGGATGTACCACCTGGGCGAGCCCGACCTCCCGCTCGCATCGTACGCCAGGCTCAAGCAGGTCGACCTGACCAGGACAGCGAGGGAGAACGGGCGCTACCTCGACGGCATCGACACCTTCGTCCTGTACGGCGAGTTCGACACCGTGTCGACGCCGCTGCAGACAGAGGAGTTCGTCGCCGAGCTCAGGGAGAATAAGTCCGGCAGGACCATGTCGAGGATGCTTCCCTACGGCCACCACCTCAGGCACCTCGATGACACGGGCATCTCAAGGCCGTTCCCGACAGAGGTCAGGACGGCGATCACGGAGCACCTCCTACGATGAGCGATCCCAAAAGGATCTCGGCGTTGCTCGCCCGGCCCGGCGACGAGTTCTTCGCGCTCGGCATCCTCGACGCGCTCAACGCCTACTCTCACAGCATCACGCTCACCTGGGTCACGAACGGCGAGGCGGACTGTCCGGACACGGCGTCCTCGCTGCGCACCTATCTCAACCACTCGGCGGAGGCGATGGCATGGCTCGGCTACCGCGACCACCAGATAAAGGCGCTCGGATTCCTGGAATCTGTCATCCGTCTCTCGCTCATCGACGAGTATTCCCGCGATCCGACGACGATCCTCTATCATATGAATGAGATGGAGTCGCGGATCCTCGAAACGCTCGTCATGCAGCGGCCTGAGCAGGTCCTCGTCCCGGGCTTCGAGGGATCGAGCATGACGAACGACCTGGTGCACCTTCTCACGTGGCGCGCATTGAAGCGGTACATCGCCGAGACCCGGGAGCCTGCTGAGCTCTTTGAGTTTCCGACCAGGCACAAGCGCGAGGTCGCCCCCGACTCCGGCGTTTTCAGCATCGGGATTGGAGTGTTCGCCTATGAGGAGGTCCCGATGCACGAGCTGCCTTGGGTGTATGATATCGACCTCGCTTCCGGCCTCTCCACCGGCTACATCAAGCACGACTATCTTGAGTCGGTCAAGAGCGACATCACCGCGTTCTACCCCGGACAGGGCTTCGCGACCATGCTCCGCATGTGCGACCCGAGGATCGAGGAGGTCCGGCGCGTCGGGCTGTTCGACCATGACCGCTACCAGAAACCCCCTTTCATGAAGCATCCTCTCTATTATGACGAGCTCCTTGAAGCGTATCAGGACAAGGGGAGATACGCGTACCGGATGACCTTCGCCCATTTCTTGCAGGTGATGGAATCGTACATCACGAACGCGTCCCTGCTCCGGGCAAAGAAATAAATAGGGTGGAGCCTTTCCGGAAGGCATGATCATCACCATCGCGGGCAAGGCCGGCAGCGGAAAGTCGACGGTCGGGAAGCGCCTTGCCGAGATGCTCCATCTCAAGCACTACTCGACCGGCGACTTCATGCGCGAGCTCGCGAAGGAGAGGGGCATGTCGCTCCTCAAGCTCTCCGAGGTCGCCGAGAAGGAACGGTGGGTCGACGAGGCGCTCGACGCGCGCCAGATACGCCTCGGGAAGGAGGAGGATGGCTTCATCATCGACGCCCGGATCGGCTGGCACTTCATCCCGCACTCAATCAAGATATTCCTCGATGTCTCGCCCGAGGTCGGCGCGCGGCGGGTCACGACCGACCGGATATCCGACCGCTCGGCTGAGCCTGAGAACACCGACATCGGGACCACTATGAGGCTCCAGGAGCGGCGGGAACGGTCGGAGCGCCTACGATACGAGAGATATTATGGCATCAAGGACTTCCAGGACCCCTCCCACTTCGACCTCATCATCAACACCGATGATGATACTATCGAGGACACCGCCGACCGCGTCATGGCCTACCTCAGGCGCGAAGGGCCTGTCAGGTAGGAACCTTTAAATAAGCGCCCTCGTTCTCCACCACCCATTATGGGCATCTCCAAAGGAGACTTCATCGTACTCGCCTACACCGCCAAGGTCAAGGAATCAGGCAGGGTCTTCGACACGACCGATGAGGCCATCGCCAAGAAGGAGGGCCTCGCCGGGCAGGGAGCGACATTCGCCCCGATCACGGTCTGCGTCGGTGAGGGAATGGTCATCCCCGGCCTCGACACGCGCCTTGAGGGCTGCGAGCCGGGCAAGGGCTACGAGTTCGAGATAGCGCCTGAGGACGGCTTCGGGAAGAAGAGCGCGAAGCTGATCCAGCTCATCACGGCATCCAGGTTCAAGAAGGACCAGATCGCGCCGCAGCCGGGCCTGCAGGTCAATGTCGACGGCAACGTCGGCGTGGTCAAGACCGTCTCCGGCGGCCGCATCCTCGTCGACTTCAACCACCCTCTCTCAGGCAGGACTCTCGTCTATGCCATCAGGGTCGAGCGGAAGCTCGAGACGGCGAAGGAGAAGCTCGATGGCTACCTCGCGATGATCCTGGGAAGCGCGCCCACGACCTCGGTCAACGAGGGCACCGCGACAGTGACGACCCCGGCAGAGATCCCTTCTGAGGTCCAGGAGAGGCTCGCCGAGAAGGTCACCTCCCTCATCAAAGACATCGCCAAGGTCGAGTTCAGGAAGGCTGAGAAGCCGAAGGCAGCCCTTGCCGCGGAGCCGGAGCACGCCGCGCCGCAGCCGGGCAGCCATTAAAATCTTTCTCTTTTTGTACCGACTGTAAAATGAATAGCTTTAAATAGAAGTTGCCCATTAATTGAACCATACCGATCGGGATGGTGTGGCATCAGTGCGGGACTCTCTCTGAGGATCATCATCCAGTCGGCATGTTCATGATCAACCCCCATTCGGTCGCGGGGAGGTGGCGATTGTGGAACCCGAAGGATATCACGAGCAAGCGCATCATGGTCCGGAAGCGAAGGTCAACGAGATGTACGGCGGCGCGTCGGTCGACGCCGAGCTTGAGGAATACCTCAACCGGCAGCGGGCGACGATCAAGGTGATCGGGACCGGCGGCGGCGGCAACAACACCATCAACCGAATCTCCGAGGTCGGCATCGCCGGCGCCGAGACGATCGGCATCAACACAGACGCGCAGGACCTCCTTTACACCTCCTCTGACAAGAAGATCCTCATTGGAAAGGAAGTGACGCGCGGCCTCGGCGCAGGCTCTAACCCGAAGCTCGGCGAGGACGCGGCGCGCGAGTCCGAGCACGAGATCAAGAAGTCCATCACCGGCGCCGATATGGTGTTCATCACCTGCGGCCTCGGCGGCGGCACCGGAACCGGATCGGCCCCGGTCATCGCGGAGATCGCGAAGAAGACGGGCGCCCTCACTGTCGCGATCGTCACCATACCGTTCTCGATGGAAGGGCATCGGCGGTACGAGAACGCGATCATCGGCCTTGAGCGGCTCGAGAACATCTGCGACACGCTGATCGTCATCCCGAACGACAAATTGCTCGAGCTCGCGCCGGACCTGCCGCTCCACACCGCCTTCAAGGTGGCTGACGAGATCCTGACGAACGCGGTCAAGGGCATTGCCGAGCTCGTCACCAAGGCGGGGCTCGTCAACCTCGACTTCGCGGACATCCGTGCGGTCATGGGCAACGGCGGCGTCGCGCTCATCGGCGTCGGCGAGTCGGACACCGAGAACAAGGCGATCGAGGCGGTCGAGAAGGCCATAAACAATCCGCTGCTCGACGTCGACATCTCGGGCGCGAACGGCGCGCTCATCAACGTCTCCGGCGGGCCGGACATGACGCTCGACGAGGCGCGGAAGGTGGTGGAATCGGTGTCCTCCAAGCTCGACGAGGACGCCCGGATCATCTGGGGCGCCCAGATCTACGACGACCTGCCGAACACCATCCGGACGCTGCTCATCGTGACCGGTGTCCACTCGAGCCAGATCTTCGGGCCGGCGAAACGGACCTCGAACGAGCACAAGCGCGAGATCGAGAACGAGCTGGGGATCGAGTTCGTCGACTGAGCCGTTTTTCCCTCTATTTCTCCGGTCCGTGACGGCAGGGGAAAAAGCAAAACTTTAAAAAGCCATGGGCATTCCATCCGGAATCATGCTTAGTTGGCAAAGGTTCAAGGATTACCTCATGGAGAACTGGCGGGTGCTGAAGGTCACGAAGCGCCCGAGCAAGGAGGAGTTCAAGACGATCGTCAAGGTGACCGCGATCGGCATGGCGGTCATCGGCCTGGTCGGCTTCATCCTCATCGTGCTCAAGCAGGTCTTCTTCGGCGGTGCATGAAAATGATGGACGATTACGACGACGACCTCTCCCTCGACGGGAAGGGGGAGGAGGGGAAGGACGCGGCGGCGCCTGCGGCAGAGCAGCCCCCGCAACCCGCGATCGGCGGCGCGATCAGGCTCAAGGGCATGACCCCCATCGAGGAGGAGCATGACGAGCCCGAGGAGAATGAGGAGCCCCAGGAGGAGCGCGATTTCGATTCCGAGATCTTCACGCTCAGGACAACCGCGAACCGAGAGGACCAGGTCGTGGACTTCATCTCGACGAACGCGGTGAAGAAGAAGCTCGCGGTCTACTCGCTCATCAGGCCGCACGGCATGCGCGGCTACATATTCATCGAGGCGAAGTCGCGCCTCGACGCGGAGCAGGCCGCCTACGGCGTGCCCTACGCGCGCGGCATCCTGCCGCAGCCGGTCGACTACCGCGAGATCGAGCACATGCTCGAGCAGGGCAAGCGCGAGATGAACATTAGGAAGAGCGATATCGTCGAGATAATCTCAGGCCCGTTCAAGATGGAGAAGGCGAAGATCTCCCGGATCGACAAGACCAAGGAGGAAGTCATCGTCGAGCTGCTCGAGGCCGCGGTCCCGATCCCCATCACGCTCAAGATGGACTCGGTGAAGGTCATCAGGCGCGACACCGACGATGATGATGACGAGGACGACGATGCCGGCATGAGCCCAGGGAGCGGCGGCATCGGGCCGCTCGGGTGATCAGGACACACTACTCATGAGGTCATGGACATGGCAAAGCAGACAGTGGAGGCATTGATCGAGGGCGGGAAGGCGACGGCAGCACCGCCGCTAGGGCCTGCGCTCGGGCCGCTCGGCGTCAACATCGGCCAGGTGGTCGCCGAGATCAACAAGAAGACCCAGTCCTTCAAGGGCATGCAGGTGCCGGTGAAGGTCGAGGTCGACAGCGACACCAAGGCGTTCTCGATCAGCGTCGGCACCCCTCCTGCCGCGTCGCTCATCCTGAAGGAGGCGGGCATACAGAAAGGCGCCGGCAACCCCAAGACCGACAGGGTGGCTGACCTCAAGATCGAACAGGTCATCAAGATCGCTAAGATGAAGGAGGACGCGCTCCTGGGAAAGGACCTCAGGGCGAAGGTGCGGGAGATCATCGGAACCTGCGATTCCATGGGCGTCCTCGTCGAGGGCGTCCCTGCGAGGGAGGCGAACGGCCAGGTCGCCGCCGGGAAGTTCGACAAGGAGATCAGCGAGGAGAGGACTGAGATCTCGGCTGCCGAGATGAAGGAGCTCGAAGAGGAGAAGCGGAAGCTCCAGGAGGAGCTCAAGGCCCGGCGCGCTGAGTACGAGGCGAAGGCGAAGGCGATAGTCGCCGGCATGGAGGGCAAGACCTCTTCCGAGATCAAGAAGGCGCTCGCCGAGGCGGGGCTCCCGCAGCAGATCATCGACGAGTTCACGCCGAAGGACGCGGCAGCCGCCGCTTCCGGCGGCGAGAAGAAGGAGAAGTCGGCAGCCCCTCCCAAGAAGTAGGCCGGTCAGATGCCGAGCCCTCTTTTCATCTCTTTCACTTTCTGCACCTCGGTCCCCGGATGCTCCTTCCGGTAGGACTCGACGAGCGCCGCGATCCGCTCCTTGTGGCCGCCCATCGCCTTCCAGTCGAGGAGGATGAGGCCGCAGGGCTCGGCGCTGCGCTCCATCGCCTGCCCGAGCATCCGCCCGTCGAGGTTCCCGAGGTTGTATTTCGGGCAGCAGTGGCCGAGCGCGATGCCTCCGCGGAGGACCAGGTTCCTGAAGTTGGGCGTGGTGTGCAGCCCCCCGATGCCGAAGGCGCAGCGGGCTGCCGGGAGGGGATCGGGCAGCACCTCGAGCAGCGCCTTCGCGATGATGGCGCCCGCGTCGTCCCTTCCCCACTCCCTCTCCGAGGAGCCGATCTCGATGAACATGGCGGGCTTCCGAAGATACGGGCCGTGGTGCGTCGCCTCCTGCACGACCTCGAAACCGGGAAGCGTGTTCAGCCGCTCCAGGGCGAGCAGGCATGCCCTCATCAGCGACGGCGCGGCCGGGACGAGCTCGCGCGGCCGGCCGCCGAGGTCTGCCGGCCCCCAGTTGCCGGGAGCGTGGACCGAGAGCGATGGGGTCCCATTCTCGCTGCGGTGGGTGGTGCAGAAGATATAGATGTCCGCCTCAATCCGCTCATCGATGCTCTCGCAATGGATATGCAGGGTCTCTGAGCGGTAGAGCCGTATGCTGGTGCCTTCTCGGTCGAGCCCGAGCACCGACGTCCCGTCGAAGTCCTCGCCGGTCCGGCTCCAGGAGGCCTGCTCGAGTAGCCGCTCGCGGATGTTCCTGCCGGCAGGGCACCCGGCAGAGGTGATCAGCGCATAGTGTAGCATAGGAGGCGGTGAGAAGGGACGCAATAAAAATGTTATGGAATAAAGAGGGGCATCGGGGGCACTAGGGACACCAAAGGAACCAGGGACACCAGGCGGCTGTGTCCGCCTATTTCTTGGTGCCGTCGAGCTGGTTCTCGTAGATCCTGATGAGCACGACCGTCTGCGCGAGGATCGCGAGAACGATGATCAGCAGGATCTCGATCATCGCGATGTCCTGGGCGAGGATGTCGAGCTTCAGCGACTGGACGAAGATGTAGATCGCGGCGACGCCGAAGATGACCATGAGGGTCCCGATGACCTTCTCGAGCACGTGGGATTTGATTCTGTTGGTAATGGTACACACCTCCTTTTGGAATGATGGAAAGGGAAGGAAAAAAATGCTCACGGGTACAGGTAGACCCGCTCGACGCTCATCACGTCCGGCGTCACGAACTGGGTGAGCGTCGGCGTGCCGATCTTGGGCAGGAAGTTCAGCCTGACCTCTTCGGACTCGCCAATCGGCTCGGGCGCCTCGTAGTAGAGCTTGATCACGTCGCCGCGCTGGAGGTTCCCGACGACGAAGTTCTGGCCCTGCTGCAGGTACTCGACGCTGAAGTAGCCCTTGCCGAAGTTCTCGACCGGCGTCACGTTGAAGGTCTGGTTGGCCGCCACGGTGCTCGCGGTGAACATGTAGGCCTCCACTTCGACGGTCGCGTAGTCGATGTCGCCGTCGCTGAGCGTGGTCGAGCCGCTCATGGTCTTGTTGACCGAGCTCCAGTTGTTCGCTCCCGAGATGTTGCCGACGATGATCCCGTCGCTGCTCAGGTTGAGGGCGATGCCATTCAGTCCCAGGATGCGGACGTAGTCGTACGAGCCGTCGTCATCGAGGTCGTCATCGAGCTCGATCCAACTCGTGTTCACAGCCCCCAGGTCCTCCTCTCGATAGGTGTTGTAGCCGTGGAACGTGTTGTAGAACGTCCCGTTCGTGCCCCGGTACTTAAGGGTCGCGGTCGAGGTGTAGGTGTTCATGGTGAGGATGACCTCGGCGAGCTTGATCGAGCTCGAGCCGGGAGCGAGCTTGATAATCTGCTCGAAGTAGTCCACCTCTGTATCGGTGCCGTCGGTCGCCGACACCTCCACGGTCTCGGCGTTCGTCGCGATCTGGTCTCTCGCCTGCGTGCCGGTCATCAGGCTCTTCTCCTGCAGGCTGCCTGCAGTCTGGATAAGGACCCCTGCCGCGACAGCCGCCACCAGAAGCATAGCGATGAAAACGATAAGGGTGCCGACACCCATCTCAGCCTTTGTTCCCCACATCATGACCAAACCTCCTATAGCTTCTCTGGAATCATGAGAGTGAATCTCTGATGCCCAGTGGAAATGAAATCAACCACACCACCCGGTAATTAGTCTATTTGTACGCACACTCATATATAAACCTTTCGAATCGACATATTGGTACATATTAATACTGTCCAGTCGGAGGAGTCCGGACCTGATACGAGAAGGGACGGCTGCGAGCGGAATAGGGTGAGGGCTGGCCGAGAGAAGATGATGATAGGTAAGAAGAAAGGAGAAAAAAGAGAAAAAAAGGAAAGGAACCTCTGCCCTCACGGGTAGAGGTAGACGCGCTCGACCGAAATCACGTCGGGGGTGACGAACTGGGTCAGGGTCGGGGTGCCGATCTTGGGGATGAAGTTGACCCTGATCTCCTCGTCCTCGCCGACTGGGCGGGGCGCCTCGTAGTAGACCCTGACGACATCGCCGCGCTGGAGGTTTCCGGCGACGAAGTTCGAGCCCTGCTGCAGGTACTGCACGGCGAAGAAGCCCACACCGAAATTCTCGACCGGCGTCACGTTGAAGGTCTGGTTCGCTTCGACCACACCCGTATTGTAGATGTAGGCGTCGACCTCGGCTGTCGCGTAGGTAATGCCGCCGTCCTCGAAGGAGACCGTGCCCTGGGCCGTGGTGCCGACGGTGGTCCAGTTGCCGATGGTGATGTTCTCGACGAGCGGGCTCGTGTAGGTGCTGAGGTTCAGCTGGATGCTGGTGACGCCGTTGATGCGGACGTAGTCGTACTCGCCGTCGCCGTCGAGGTCGTCGGAGAGCTGCGTCCAGAGCGTGGTGTTGACGTACCCGACGTCCTCCTCGCGGTAGGTATTGTAGCCGGTGAGCGTGTTATCGAAGGAGCTGTTGGTGCCGGCGTAGCGCAGCGTCGCTGTCGAGTCATAGGTATTGAAGGTGAAGATGACCTCCTCGAGCTTGATGGGGTTCGAGCCCGGAGCGAGCTTGAGGATCTGCTCGAAGATGTCGACCTCGCCGTCGGTCCCCTCGGTAGCGGACACCTCGACCACGCGGGCGTTGGTGGCAATCTGCCCTTTCGCCTGACTGCCGGTCGAGAGCGCCTTCTCCTGGAGCGAGCCTGCGGTCTGGATGAGGACCCCTGCTGCCACCGCCGCCACGAGCAGCATGGCGATGAAAACGATAAGGGTTCCCACACCCATCTCGGCTTTCTTGTCTATCAGCAGTTTACGCATTTTGGCACCTCTTTGCTACGGAATATGTCACGCTGATTATTTTGCATTCGTGTGTCCTGCACACACTTAGGATAACAGGATGTACATTCTAATATACTTATTGCTATACTAAGAGCATCTATTATATAAACTTTTCGCTTTCAGTATAGTGCATATGCTCGGAAGCCTCATCTGCTGTCCTCATCGGGACGGGACAGCCGCCTTGGATGGTCAGTATTCCTCATATTCGAGCTCACGGGCAGGGATCTCGCCGCCCTCGGCACCCCCTTCTACGGTGAGCATGGAGCCGAAGGCCCACTGGGAGAGGATCGGGATGCCCCAGGATAGGATCGCCCCGATCCAGAGCATGATCGTGAAGTCGAAGAGCGCGGCGAAGCGGTTCCCGCCGTCCACCATCTTGATGATGATCGATGACATGAGGGCGTGGATGATCACCATGAGCCCTATATAGAGATTCACTTGGACTATGTCAATCGCGGGGATCGCTGGCAGAATCGATCCCACGACCGATGCCACCTCACCCTGGAGCTGGGTCCGGGTGAAAGCCGCCGCGAACATGTCGGCGAGCATCTGGGTGATCGAAACCGCCATGTAGACCGTCACCGTAAAGCCGAGCAGCGCCCCGTAGAGCGCGCCGCGCAGGCCTGAGGCGAGCTGGAAGCGGAGCTTCCTGAGCGATATCAGCCGCGAGAAGTTCTTGCTGATGATGAGCGCGATCTTCTCCGCGTTGCCGCCGAGGTAGACCGACTCGGCGAAGATGTGGATGAAGTAGTTGATCAGGTTCGAGCCGGTCTCCGCCGCGAAGTAGAACCAGCTGCGGAAGCGCTCGCTTCCGAGCTTCAGCCGGCGGTAGAGGTTGATCATCATCGGGTTGAGCACCCCGAAGTCGTGGACCCGGAGCGCGCCGAGGGAAGAGATGATGCCGCCCTGCCGGGTGTAGATGGTGCCGCCGAGCGCGCGGATGAACGCCGGGAATGCCTTGTCGCGCCGAAAGACCGCGTTCTCCTCCTTCACCGCATAGAATCCTACGAGGAGCAGCGGCGTCACGCCGATCGCGAGGCTGACCAGGAACGGCAGCCGGTTCCAGACGAGTAGGAAGATGGTAAGCACGAGGGATATCGGCCCCACGACCATGAGCGAATGGTAGATCTTCTTCGTCCCCTCATCCTTCACCTTCAGGTCGTGGCAGAGGTTGTCGGTCGGGATGAAGCCCTTGATCATCAGGATGAGCAGCAGGTCCATGAAGATGAGGCCGAGGAGCGCGTATCGCACGACCACCATGATGGAGATGCCCATGATGAGCGGGAGGAGCAGCGCCGCCGCCATCGCGAACGCGACCGCGATCGTCATCGAGATGAAGACGTCCTCGAGGAGCTTGATGTTCTCGAGCGATTGCTTGTAGGTCGTCTCGTAGTCGTCCATCACCGCGTCCTGCTCCTCGGTGAGGAAGGTCTCGAGGTCCTCGCCGAAGTCGAGGACCGCGGCGAAGCGGTCGAGGAAGTCGGCGAATATCGTCGAGGGCGAGAGCCGCGCGATCTTTCGGCAGGTCTTGGCGAACCCGAGGTTCCAGCTCTTGGCGAAGTAGAGGATCTTCTCCGCGGTCTTGGATATCTCCCCGTACTTGCGCTTCTCCGCGATCTTCTTGAAGAGCATCGAGCGGTTGATGTGGAGCGTCGAGATCGTGCCCGCGTACGTGATGAAGAGATGGATGTTCTCATGGATGTCCACCTTCTTCCTCTCGAAGATCGCGTAGGGGTAGAAGAAGATGAAGAAGACGCCGGCGAGCAGGAACAGGTAGGGCACGAAGAACGGGAGAGGCAGCAGGATCATGGTCGCGAAGAAGAGCAGCACGCACACGAGGAGCACCGGGATGACGAGCTTTATCATGAACTCGTTCACCGAGTCGAATCCCGAGTTGGTGATGATCTTCTCCATGGTGCGGACGCCTCAGCGCCTGCGCCGCCGTCGGCGCCGGCGCGGCATTCAGACGGTGAAGGGGAGCCCCTTCACGCCCTCGATATGGAACTTCTTGATGACCTCCCAGACGTCAAAGTAGTTGAATATCTTGAGCTCGACCATCCGCTCGAGAACCCTTTTCCGCAGCGCGAGCTCGTCGTAGATGTCGCGCGTGTCCTCATACCCGAGGATCTGGGCGATCTTCTTCTCCAGGATGTAGGAGTTGTAGAGGCCCCTGAAGCGGTGCTTGTCCTCGATCGGGTCCCAGGCGAACACCTGCCTCGTGATCACCTTATTCTCGATGTCGTAGTAGCGCTCGATCTCGGTGATGGAGAGCACGCGGCGCACGAAGTGCCCGTCGCGGTAGACCGCCTGCTGGATGAGCACTATGTTGAGGTTGTCGATGAAGGCGATCGGGACGTTGATCGGCTCGCCGGTCAGGCGCTGGATCATGGTGTGGACGGATCCCGCGTGGAAGGTCGAGCACACCGGGTGGCCGGTCTGCATGGCCTGGAAGGCGACGTTCCCCTCCTGGCCGCGGATCTCTCCGACGATGATGTAGTTGGGACGGGACCGCAGGGCCGCGAGCAGCAGGTCGAACATGGTGACGTCGGTCTCCTTCCCCGCCTCGCGCGTCACCAGGTGCTGCCAGGTGTCGTGCGGCATCGTGACCTCTGGGGTGTTCTCGACCGAGTAGACCTTGTCGTCGGGCTTGATGAAGGTGGCGGTGGCGTTCAGCGTCGTCGTCTTCCCCGACGCCGTCTCGCCGCACACGAACATGTTCATGCCGTGCTCCAGGCACATCCAGATATAGGCCGCGAGCTCCGCCGACATCGTCCCCCAGTCGATGATCTGGGTGATCGAGACCGGGACCTCGGAGAACTTTCGCACCGTGAATGACGAGCCCTCGAGCGAGACCTCCCTGCCGTAGATGAAGTTGACGCGGGACCCGTCGGGCATGATCGCGTCGACGACAGAATGAGCGTCCGATACAGGCCGCTCGACGCGCTCGGAGGTCTCGAGCATGTACTTGTTGAGATCCAGGTCGTCGGGGAAGGTGATGTTGGTGTGGACCATGTCGAAGATCTTGTGGATCGTCGATATCGCGCCGACGCCCACGCAGTGGATGTCCTCCAGGTAAGGATCGTTGAAGAGCGGCTCGAGCTTGCCGTACCCGACGCGGTTCCTGAGCAGGTAGTACTCGATGATGCCCGCCTGGACCTTCGTGAGCGGGATCTTCGCGGCGAACCACTTCTCAAGGAGTCCCGCCTGCCTGCTCTCCGAGATCACGGTGACCTCGCCGAAGAGCTGCTTGAGCACCGGCGTCGCGTCCTCGATCTTGTCGGGCACCGGCAGGCGGTGCGCGATCTCGATCATCTTGTCGAGCACGCTGTCGTTCAGCTTCTTCGTCTCCTCGTCCATCTGCGGCTCGATGACGTGGTACATCATGTGCTCGCCCGGCTTCTTATAGATGTGGATGAAGATCGGGTCGCCCACCGGGTAGATGATGTTCGGGTACTGGATCTTCTTCATCGAGCGCTCGAGCTTCTCGTGCCATTCCGGCTCGCCGAGCTCGGCGGTCACCTGCCTGAGGTAGTTCCTGAGGTGCGGGAAGCCCGCCTGCGCCCGCTCGAAGTCCTTCGTCACCGGCGGTTTCTTTCGTCGTACCATGGTCGGTCAGTCGGTCCTCGGCTCACGTGAAGCTCGCGATCTCGATGGTCAGCCCCTTCCCCGGCTCGACCTTGAAGGGGATGGCGTAGATGTAGGAGTCGGCGGGCCGCTTGAAGCGCTGGATGTTGATGACACGGATCTTCTGCCCGGCGAAGTCCTTGAGCTCGAGCTTGAAGTAGACGTCGCACATCGAGCGGAGCAGGGTGAGCAGCCGCTCGTTGAGGTGGCCGGGATTGACGTTCAGGATGATCGTCTTGTTGAGGGAGTTCAGGCCCTTGATGAGCTTGACCAGCTGGAAGGCTTTCTCCTCAGCCAGGTTCTCGTCCACCATGAGGAAGGAGAGGGTGTCGAAGATGATGACCTCGTTCTCGAAGATCTTCCGCTCGGAGAAGAGCCGGTCGATGAAGTCGGACGAGAGCTTCGCCTTGCCGAGGAAGGGGAACATGGGCAGGAACAGGACTTTCCCCTCGAGCATGTGGTACTTGACGTCGTAGTCGAGCGACGCCATCTGCTCGATGAACCCCATGGTGTTGAGCTCGGTCGAGATGTAGGTGACGCGCCTCCCGTTCTCCAGGAGCGCATAGCAGATCCGCTGGGAGAGGATGCTCTTCCCTGAGCCGTCCTCACCCTCGACCAGGATGAGCGAGTTCTTGGGCAGCCCGCCGCCGAGGTTGCGGTTGAGCTCGTCCCGTTGCAGCCTGATGTCGATGACATCGGTCATCTCGCTTCACCTCACACCGAGAAGGTGTCGGTGTCGGCGACCCCGTACTGCGTGGCGACGTCCACCGTGTGGGAGCCATCGGCAAGACTTCCGTTGACGACGATCTCGAGAATCTCTTTCGGGTCCCACACGCCAGGGTTGGAGGTGTCGGTGCTCGGGACGATCTGGATGGTCCGGTTGGAGGTGTCGCGGGGTATGAACAGGTCGTCGATGTAGACGTCCACGTAGTCGGGGTCGAGCTGGGTCTTGCCGGTGTTCTGCGCGTAGACCGTCGTCAGGTTGGTAACGTTGTCGTATCCGGAATTGGAGATCGTGATGTCGGTCTTGATGTTGTTCGACATGTATGTCCACTGTGCGCTCATCGCATCATTGTTGGAGTCGACGTAGTTCTTGAAGGTCGCGACAAGGCCGGTCGCGAGCCCCATGACCGCGATGAACATGATCAGGTGCGCGGTGACGGATGAAAAGCCCATGCGTCAATCCTCTTTTCGCTCGTGAGCCAGGGATGGCCGTGGTCGCTCAGGGTCCCTCACGCGGGCTCCTCTTGGAGAGCAAACCCGTGCAGGACGGCGACGCCGAGACGCGTCAGGGGACGCGGCGAGGCAGGCCATCCCTCATGGAGCCATATTATGCCTTATATTAACATATGAAATGTTATGTCAATATATGAAATGCTATATTAGTATCCTAGGAACTATTTATATTTTTCGGTTTTTCGGTCATACCGAATGAATCAATAGGTTTAAATATAATCGGCCCCCAACACCTCGCGGGAACGATGGAGCATTTCGTCTATTTCGACAAGGAGGCAGGCGCAATCCTCGATTTCTGGCCGACGGCCATCCCGCAGGAGGAGCGCACCCTTGTCAGGAGATTCTGGAGCCAGGAGATCCCCCGGAAGATCCTCATACTGCTCTCCGAGGAGGAGAATGTCACCACCCCTCGAATCAAGCAGCAGATCGGGCATTCCATGTCGACCCTCCATGAGAACCTCAGGAAGATGGAGCTCGCAGGGCTCATCGAGACCCAGATGATCTACGTGGGGAACAAGCAGAAGGTGATACGGCCAAAGGTCATCTTCGTCTCCAAGAACCCGAAGCTGCGGGAGCGCATCAAGACGCTGCTCAACAAGGGCCTCTGGGTCGACTCGAAGCGGACGAACGCGATCATCAGGTTCCTGGATTCCCATCCTGACCAGCATTTCACGGTCGAGGAGATCTCGCGCAAGACCGAGATACCGGTGGACGAGGTCCGGGTCCTTCTCGACAACTGGGACTCCCAGATAACGCGCGCGTTCTCGCACTTCCTCGAGCCGGTGCCGTTCGAGAAGCGCATCCTCTACCGATCCAAGAGGCGGCCGAAGACCGGATGAGCGGTCAGCCGCACGGCCCTGCCGCGAGCAGCACCAGGTGCACGGCCAGCTGGACCGCGCCGAAGATGAGCATCACCGCATTCGCGAGACGGTCCCCTGATTTCTCACGCATGAGCACGCCGGCGAGGCAGAGCACCGCCCCGCCGAAGAGGACGGTCAGAAGATGGTGGAGATAGAAGTAGGAGGCAGGTGAGCCGAGCGAGGTGGCGGTGAGATAATCCGCCACCCCGAGAACGACGCTCAGGTAGAGCGCCGCCGCCAAGAAGGGCTTCCTCGCTAACATAATATCCCCCCATAGTCCATCGGGCAGGGCAGCGCGATCTTGAGCGCGTGGATGGTCAGCGCTATCGCGAAGACGCAGGCGAGGGCGAGATGCGCATAGAAATGCTCCTCTGATCGGAGCGCCTGCCGGATGTTGTAGGCCATCAGCCCGCCGGTGACGAGGACCGTCAGCGGCTCACGCAGCAGGGCGTAGAGCACATTGCCGCCGCTGATGAGGTAGAGCGTGTGGAGCGCTGCGAGCCCGGCGACAGGGATGAGGATTAGGGCCCATACCCGGACGAGGCGTGCCATGGCAGTCCATCGGGGAGGGGATTATATTAAGATATTGCCTTCCCTCAGCGCCGCTGGACCAGCCGCTTGAACTGATCGAACTGCTGCCGCATGTGCTGGAAGATCTCTGATATCGTCCGCAGGTTCTCCTCGATCCCCTTGGCGCGGGAATCGAGCGCCGCGATCCGCTCCTCGAGCTGGCTGATCCGCTCCTTCAGGGCGTGCTCCTCGTACTGCGGGGAGGAGGCCTGCGGCGGGGAAGGCTGCGCCGCCGGGTATGCCTGGTGCGGATCAGCGGAATACATAGTCATCTCCGAAGTGGGATCGCAGGAAGTCGTTGGACGATCCGATGAACCCCTCGAGCTCTGCGATGAGACGGTTCACCGTGGCCTCCGCCGCGTCGAACGACCGCTCGGCCGTGCCGAGCCGCCGGTCGATGAGGTCGAGCTCGCGGACGAACGTGCGGCCCGCCGGCGCCTTCAGCCGGCGCTTCAGCGCGAGCGAGCCGACAAGGAGCCCGATCACGATGAGTATCGCGCCTCCGAGCATCCCGTACTGGACCATGAGGTTCTTTCGTGTCTCGACCATCAGCCTCACGCTCTTCCCGATCGTGTACTTGTAGTTGGTGCCGTAACCGATCCTGACCTCGAGGTCGTAGGCGCCGCGGGGGAGGTTCTGGGTCTCGAGCACGATCTCGACCTCCTCGCGAGCCGTCTCCATCGTGCTCGCGAACGACGCGGCGACACCGGTCCCGGCGACGGTCGCGGTGACCCGGTAGGGCGTCCCTTCCTTGTGGGTGAGGGAGAGCGCCATCTCGAGCACCTCGCCGACGAGGATCGTCTTGTCCTTGAGCCCGAGAATCGTCGTCGCGTCGCCCTCGCCGAGGATGGCGAACGACGATACCGCCTTCCCGGTCTGCCTGCCATCGTTGTAGGCGACCTGCCCCTCGATCGTGTACTCGCCCACGTCAAGGTTCCCAGGGTCATAGAGGAGCGTCACGTTGTAGTCGGACTGCGGCATGACCATGAGGTAGGTCTTGTTGACGATCGCGTCCGCCGGAACGCCGTCCCTGAGGATGGTGATGGCAGGCGAGCCCCGGGCGATCACGTTGCCGCGGTTCTGGAGGCGCAGGGTTATCGAAAGAGATTCCTCCTTGGTGATGTCATAGGCCTCGATCGAGGAGAGGGAGAGGCCGTGCACCTGCTCGCCGGGGACCGTGAAGGTGAGGGTGAATGGCTCGGGCGAGCCGTCGGCGCCCATCGGGAGTATCTGCAGGGTGTGAATCTCGGGCGAGAGGGTCGGAGGGAAGGCCGCGATGACCTGGACGTTCTGCTTCTGGCCGGGGCCGAGCGTGAACTCCTTCGGCGAGAGCGAGAGGTATTCCCCTAGGTAGCGCGAGTAGGGGCCGAGGGTCATCTGCACCTGCTGCTGGTCATCACCGGTGTTGATCACCGTGACGATGAAGTTGTACTGCTCGCCGAGCCGGATGTCGGCTATCTCCGCCTCTGCCGGCGAAACCGTGAGCGCGGCTGCCGCAGGGAGCAGAAGGAAGGAGAGTGCCATGGCTAGAGAAATCGCACTACCGGCTGTCCAACGCCTCACTGTGATTCCTCCGCTATCCAAAACCTTACCCTTGATACGCCCCAACACAGTATAAAAACATTTAGTACCACTCAAGGATATGTAAAGAGGATAAGGGGGATTAACGGCCGAAAAAGCTGAAAACGTAAAGTATTTATAGGAGGAAGGATTAGTATAGTAATTAGTATATTGATAGACCAACTGTCATCATACCCGCTGACCTGCTGATGAGGGCCGAGGCCAGGAATCCCCGGGGAAAAAGAGGTTCGAGAATGGGAAAGAAAGCCGTCACTCCATTGCTGCTTCTGGTCGGGCTGCTGCTCGCCGCTGCCGCCGTGTCCGCTGACACGCACCTGAACGTCAGCCTGTATGAGGTGGTGTATCAGAACGTCACCTTCGCGCAGAACTTCTCGCTCATCGAGAACCAGACCTACTTCACGATCGAGGGCTTCATGAACGTATCGAACCCCGGGACCGTCAACGTCTTCGACATCGACATCGTCCTCGAGAACACCGAGAACCTGGTCACCGACTTCATCTGGAACAGCGGAAGGAACGGGAGCCAGACGGTCTTCCCGCACGTCTGGGACATCATCGCCGAGTACGGGGAGATCAACACCACGCAGCAGGCGCTCACCAACGCCTCCCCGTCCTGGAACGTCTCGACGCCGTACAACGAGAGCCTCGACCTCGACGAGGACGGCTACACAGACTACATCTCCGTCAACAGCACGCACCTCCTCATCAACGCATCGAGCCAGTACGGCCTCATCGCGGTACGCCTGAGGAACGAGAGCGGGCCGGTCGACATCTCCAACGCCGGGGCGACGGCGGTAAGCATCAAGATGAAGGAGGACGTGGTCTCGCTCTTCGAGCCGGGCGAGAGTGCTGTCGTCTTCGCGACGATCAACATCACCGGCACCACCACCACCGACGACGCGATCGACACCGACGTCTACGTCGAGATCAACGACACCGCGCGCGAGGAGGCGGTCATCCACATCTCTGGGCTCCAGCCCAGCCAGTGGTCCTATTTCCTCTACAACCTCAGCGGCACCATCTCGCCGCCGCTCGACATCGAGACAGACTACACGCACCTCTTCAACAGGAAGGTTCTCGCCGGCGAGAACTTCACCATCACCGACACGGTCAGGAACCAGGTCGATGTCCAGGCGAACATCACGAACATCAACATCACGATCATGACGGTGAACGCCACCTGGAACGCGACGCTCCCGAACGGCTCGTACATGTTCTGGCTCGTCCATCTCGACACCTCGGGCGACTGGCAGAACGTGACCAACAACACGAACACCACCTGGTACTGGACGCCCCTCAGCGGCATCCTCGAGTACAACGATAGCGCGAACATCTCGTACGTCGTCCAGGCGCCGGTCATGGTCCCTTCCTCGGGCACCTACCGCGCGATCGTGCAGAACCTGACCTATGAGATCACCGCGACAGCCTCGAACCTGACGCTTCGGGACATCAGGGCGCGCTCCGACATCGACTTCAACGTCACCAAGCAGATCATCCAGCCGTCCGACAACGAGTTCAACCGCAACGTCACCTGGCAGTCCCAGGCGCGCGTCGGCACCGCGGAGCGCATCAACTACACGCTCCAGCACGTCTCGCTCTGGATCACCACCAGCCTGAACCCGAACAGCATGGTCCCGAACATGAACGCGAGCTGGAGCGGCCAGGGGACCTTCAACCACACGGACGAGTGGACCCAGACCTGGACCTACAACTACACCGACGGGTCGAACGACACCTACCCCCCGCCGATCGTCTGGCTCAAGCCCTACTGGATCATCAGCAACATCAATGACCAGCTGGTTAACCAGACCTACACGCGATCGGGCAACGACCTCTACATCAAGTACATCTATGTCATCAACGGCTACTGGCTCGAGGTCGAGAAGAACATCACGAACGTCGACAACGACACCTATTTCAT
>JAFGPW010000007.1 GCA_016935985.1 Candidatus Woesearchaeota archaeon | reverse complement strand
CGCCCTGGCCGGGATTTTCGCGGCATAACCCTTGTTTACGCCTTTCGAACCCGGGTCGAAGCCTCGACAGGGCTTCATGATAGGCCGGACTACACCACCAGGGCATCTTTGATGGTCTATACGCGTTCTTTTACCTCCTTTTCAGCCTTTCGGCATGTTTTCGTCCGCTGTACTAGAAAAGAAGGGTTTAACGCGCATGGGGCAAGGATTGCTTACCCCTTTAAAAAATTTGCTATTACAGCTCTTCCCTAACAGTCTCATGGTAGGGGGTTCCCGAGCTCTCTCGGTCCGGTTCCGCATGATAGGACACTGATGATCCCCGCTCCCGGACTCGAACCGGGAACCTTTCGGTGACGGCTGGCTGCGTATCATCTCACCAGGCATGCTGGAACTCAACGCGGCATCTACAGCCGAACGCTCTACCATTGAGCTAAGCGGGGGATATCGCGGGAGAAAAAGAGGGTTCGTTTATAAAGATTCCGTTCCGAGCGGCTCATTCCAGCTCGAGGGAGAGCGGGTTCGAATGGATGAGCACCATCGTGCCGTGCTTGCTCGTGTACTTGACGATCGCCCGCGGCAGGCGCATGCCGCCGAGGATGGAGAGCTTGCTCTTGATCTTATAGGTGATGATGCGCTCCTCATAGGGTTCGAGGGTCGCGAGCTCGTACTTGACGACCGTCCCCTTCTTCTCGTTGTACACGACCTTCGCCGGCCGGAGCGTCCCGAGCTGGTGCTCCTCGCTGATCTCCGCGATCGACGGCACCTTGTCGAGAACCTTGAGCTCGTCGATAGGGTGCTTGGTCCTGCTGCGCACGAGGAGGATCACCTTGAGCTCCGATATGCCGCCCTCCTTGGTCGCGATGTGCGTCGCGTTCTTCCGGATGATGACCTTCGGCCGCAGGAGGTAATAGCCGACGATGCCGAGCGCCAGGAGCAGCCCGATGACGAAGAGCGGCCTGTAGTTCACGACGACCCTGATGGATGCCGACTTCTGGGGATCGAGCGGGACCTGCCAGGAGAGGAAGCGCTCGCCGTCCTCCTTGACCACGGTCGCCTCCGGATAGGATGAGGTGAAGAGCCGGGCGAAGAACGAGGTAGGGAGCATGATGTCCTCCTGGTTCCTGATGTTGCCGTCGTTCTGGATCGAGACCGTCTCGATCGACTTCAGGAACGACTCCTCGCGCCTGGAGTCCTTGACGAACGTCGAATAGGGCGAGATGGCATAGGTGATCGGGTCGACCCGGGTCTCGAAGGTCTTGTTGCCGGCGAGGGTGTAGACCCGCAGCGTGATCGTGTCCTGCCGCGGCTCCTCATACGGATGGAAGGTCGCCACGAACTTGTAGATCTTCTCCTCGTACGGGCCGAGCGGGATCGTCGCGGTCTTCTGGATGAGCGAGGAGGAGAGGTCGAGGTGCAGCTCCTCGATGTCGCGCGAGTTCTGGTTCTTCAGCCGGACGACGATGAGCAGCGCCTTCCTCGGGTCGGTCCTGGAGACCACGTCCATCGACGCGGTGAACGACGGCAGGTACTCCTGCAGCGGCGTCTCGTTCGAGCGTACGTTGATGCCGAGCAGCTTCTTGATCTCGTCGCCGGTGTCTCGCGAGGTGATGAAGAGCTCGATCAGGTGGACGCCGAGCGGGATCTGCGAGAGCGGGGCGAGCGTTATCGTCGCCTTCTTCGAGCTGTCCGGCGGGACTGTCATGCCGTACTCGCTGGTGTAATAGACGACCGGGCTCGTCTGGATGCTCCACTTGGGGTCGTTCGTGAAGCGTAGGTCGAAGTCATCTTCGGACTGCGCGCTGTTCGAGACCTCGAGCAGGAACTGGGCCGCCTCGGTCTGCCTGATGTCGTTCTTGATCGGAGTGACGGTCGCCGAGAACTCGACCTTCGCCTGCGCGGCCGCGGCGAGGAGCAGCAGCGCTGCGAGTGCCATGACAATAAGGAGTGTTATGCGCCTCTTCATGCGTCGAACCACCACAGAGTGATTGTAACTGCCCACCCCATTTTATGCGTCACTCCTATATATATCTATCGATGGTTATAGAAGGTGGTGATGGGAGGGTGAAAATGTGGGGCCGCCGTGATCCGAACGACGGTTTCGTCCATCGATGCCGAGGGCGGGCATGCGCCTGCAGCGCAGCCCGCCGCTTTTTTTACTGGAAAGAAAGGTGGGGCCGCCGTGATTCGAACACGGGTTACCAGCTTTCCGTCTCACAGTCCCGGGCCGATACGCGGCCCGATCTCGACGAAACCCCGAGCTGGTGTGATAGACCAAGCTACACTACGGCCCCGGGAAGCAGGGCTGTGGATACGACCATTCGTATATAAAGGTTGTTGTTGGGTAGCATCATGCCCAATCACGCCCGTCGACCGAAACCTTTTTAATGCCAGGATGCTTCAGACGGTTCCGCATGGGGAAAAAGTGCATCATCTGCGGCCAGCCGGCGGAGTATGCCATCAAGGACTCATCCGAATTCTATTGCCAGGACTGCGCCCACGAGCATTTCTCCGATCTCGAGATGCTCCAGAAGGTGGAGACGCAGGCGCAGACGCTGAAAGCGATGATAAAAAAGAAGGTTGATGATGTGCCGGAAGGGGACTAGCCCTGCCGCTCACCCTGCTTCTTCATGCGCGTGACATAGCCGGCGATGGTGTTGCGCATCTTCTTCGAGTGCAGGTTGACGAGCTTGCTGACCGCTTCCTTGTTGGAGCCGAACTCCTCCTTGAACTCCTCGTCGTATGCGGCTATCAGCGAGCGGCTCGTCCGCTTGATGAACTTGGTCTTGATCCGTCCCATGCCTGCCCGAAAACGAGGCGGGATATATAAGGCTTGTGGTGCCCGGTCATCCGGCGGCAGCGGAGCTCTCGTGACCATCCTTCGTCACGCGGATGATGCGCTCGACGAAGCTCTCTATCTTCGTCTCATGCGAGACGATGAGCACCTGGCGGGTGCGCAGCTCGTCCAGCACGTCGCGCATCCGGTCGAGCTGCGCGCTCGAGAAGCCGTCGGTGGGCTCGTCGAGGATTAGCAGGTCTTTCGTCCTGATATCAGTGAGGTCGTTGATGACGCGGTTGAGCGCGAGCCGGTAGGCGAGGGCGAGCGCGGTCCGCTCTCCGCCCGAAAGGTTCTCGGAGTCCGTCTCGTAGCCGTCCTGCTCGACCGTGGGCGTGAAGGTGTCGTCGAGCCGCACCTGCAGGGCGTCGTCCTCGATCAGCATCGAGAACCACTGGCTGAAGAGCTCGTTGAACTCCCGATGGACCGAGTAGAGGATTTGCCGCTCGACCGACTGGACGAACGGCACGAAGAAGGCGTCAATCCAATGGGCGATGCCTGCGGCCTTCGCGGCCTTCTCCCGCGCCTCGCGGAGCGTGGCGATCTCGGCATCGAGCTCCCTGAGCCTCTCGCAAATCGCCTCCACTTCCTTTCCTGCCTCAGCATTCTGGATGGCGCACGCCTTCTCCTCGGCGAGCGCCCTCTCGTACGCCGCCTTCGCGGTGGTGTGGGCTGCGGACCGCGAGCCTTCCCTTGCGAGCCGCTCGCGGATGGCCTGCGCCTGCCGTGCGATCCCCTCGCTCTCGGCGGCGAGCCTCTCCTGCTCCGCGATGAACGTTGCGAGGGCTGATTTCCGCTCATCGATGCTGCGCCTGAGCTCACGGCTTCTGAGCAGCTCCTGGCGCCGGAGGTCAAGATCGGTACGCTCCTTGCGGAGCGCTCCGAGGTCCACCGCAGCGAGCTGCTGCTGCTCCCGCTTCGCCGCCTCGAGATCATTCACGTACCTCTCCACCTTCTCCGCCTGGGCGGCGAGATCCCCCTTACGTCGGGCGAGGCCGTCGAGCTCAGCCTGGAGGACCGACGCCTGCGTCCTCATCACCTGCGCGCGGTCGCGCGCCCCTTGCGCGTCGTCGAGGCGCGCCTTAATCCCCGCCGCCCTCACCCTTTCCTCCTCGAGACGCCCCTTGTTCTCCCTGATGAGCCGCTCCTCCTCGGCGAGGATGTGCCCCTTGTGGGTATCGTCGACCGGCTGGCGGCAGCGGGGGCAGAGCTCGAGGGACGAGAAATCCGCGACGACCTCCTGCGCCCGCTCGACCGTCGCCTGATACTGCACCATCTTGCGTTCCGATCGTGCGAGCTCCTCCCTTGCCGCCTCGAGACCGGTCGCCTCCTTATCAGCAGCAGCGATCCCCTCCTCTGCCCGCCTGAGCTCCTTCTCCTTCGCTGCCATCCGCTCGGTAAGCTCTTCTCTCGCAGCAGCGAGCGCCGGCGCCTCACCGACCTGGGCTTCGAGGAACATCACCTTCTCGGCCGCCGCCCGCCGCGCCGCCTCGTGGGAATGGATCCGCCCGGCGAGCGCCTCGATCAGGTCCTCGATAGCCTCCAGGGCCATCCCACCGGTCTCGAGGAGGGATAGCTCCTTCTCGTCCCGTGCGAGCGCAGCCCGCAGTTCGGTGCTTTGCCGGCCCTTCTCCTCGAGCTGGTCCTGCCGGTCGGCGAGCCGGATGGCGAGCACCTTCGCCTCGTTCTCCCATGACCTGTACTCCTCGACCGCGCGCTCCCGCTCCAGCACCGCCTGCCGCCGCTCGGCGAGCGTCCGGGCGAGGATGTCGTGCCGGTGCCTGACCTCGGCGTGGAGCGCCTCCTTCCTCGCCCGCGTCGCGGCAGTCTCCTTCCTGCTCCTCTCCCGCTCCTCGAGCCCTGCCGACTCCCCCTCATACTGGCGCTGGCTGCCCCGCTGCTCCTCCTTCACCGCCGCGCAGTTCTCGACGATGCGCTTGTAGCGGTCGATGCCGAAGACCTTGCGCAGGATGTCGAGCCGCTCCTCAGGACTCTCGCGGATGATCGCGCGCATCTCCTCCTGCGGCGTGTAGACAGTATACCGGAAGAGCAGGCTCTTCTTCTTCAGTAGCTCCTGCGGGTAGTTGAGGAGCCCGAGCACCCTGCTCCGCAACTCCTGCGGGGTGAGCTCATGCAGCACGCCGTCCTCGACAAGGTGGCCTGGCTCCTGGCCGATGCGCTCCCTGCCCCGCCTGAGCGTCCGCCTGATCGTGTAGTCCTTCTTGCCGATTGAGAAGGTCAGTTCGACCGAGCCGCGCTTCGCGCCGTTCCGCAGCAGCGTCTGGCCGGTGCGGGAACCGGCGGTGCTTCCGAAGAGCGCGAACTCGATGGCGAGCAGGATGCTCGACTTGCCGCTGCCGATGTCGCCGGAGAGGAGAACCGACCCTTCGGGGAACGAGATCGTCGCCTTCCGGTACGACCGTATGTCCTCAAGAGTGACTTTTTTCAGAAGCATGATGGTGGCGATGCCGGGCTGGCTTAAAAATCTTGCGCAACCCCGTACGCGAGCAGGCCCGCCGCGAATCCGGCGGCGAAGGAGTCGCCGGCGCCGACCATGCGGAACCGCCGTGCCGCAGGGATCGGGGCAGGGACGAAGCTCCAGAAGAGGCCGTAGCGCCGCTCCTCGCCGCACCGTCTGAACCGCGCGCCGAGCGGGTCGGTCTGGAACCGAGCATGCGCGAACCTGCGCCGCAAGGATGCGAGCGTGAGCGGCTTTCCTGCGACGACGCGGCCGGTGCCGGCAAGGCCGCCGAGCATCTGGGCGTGGCAGAGCGCTGGGCTCTCCTCGACGGATGCGGCGAGCGAGCCTGCGGCCGTGTGGACAAGGACGATCCCTGCCCGCGTCCTCTTCGCGAACCACCGCACCGCGTCGACGAGGCCGTCCCTGCCCGACAGCTCGCGCGCCTCCTTCCCGTTCATCGAGAGGATGTCCGCCCGCATCGCCGCAGCGATGTCGTTCCGTGCCGCGTACGGCGACGCCTGCGCGTCGCCGAGTTCGACGAGGAGCGGATGGGGGAGCCGTTTCAGTGCGCGCAGGAACGCGGCGTGTGTCGTCGGCGTCCTGCCGTCGAGGTGCGCGCCGCCATAGAGATTGAGGTCGGCGTCCGATGGCCTCGGGTCGAGCTCGACGCGCCTCATGCCGCTCGGCTTGGAGAGGATGAACCGGTCATGCCCGACCTGGAATATCAGGCTGTCGTTGCCGTCGTCGGTCCGGTGCGCTGAGAGCGTGACGCCGGCCTTCTTGAGAGCCGCTGCTGTCGTCCGTGGGACGCTCTTCGCGACGAGCCGCGTCTCCATGCCGAGCGCGGCCGCCTGGAGCGCCATGTTGCCGGCGTTCCCGCCGACGAGCAGCCGGGGCCTCCTGCCGCTCCTCAGGAGCGCCTTCCTGATCGCCATGAACTCGGCGTCGCTGATGCCGAACTCGGAGAACGTCCCGGTCGCGAGGACCTGCCGCGCGTACCGGTCGAAGACCGGATGAACGCGTGCCTCCCGCAGCGTCGCTTGCGTGAACGGGAACTCCTGGTCCTGGTTCGCGATGCCGTAGCACGCGACGCTCCACCGCTTCATCAGTGTTCCCAGGACCTCGTCGAGGAGCGTGGTCATTTTATGAGCTTCTTGAACTCCTCCACCATCGGCACCGGCGTCGGGTCGATACCGTACTTTATCGCGAGGAAGTAGCTCGTCCAGTCGCCGATGTGGATGCCGGAGAAGATCTTGGTGAGCATGCTCGAGCCCTTGATGAGGATCTCGGTCGCGTCGATGCCCTTCTTCTGGATGAGCTGCTTCGTCACCTGCATGCGCTTCTTGACCTTGGGGTGGTCGTCCTCGTCGCGCAGGATGATGAGGTAATACTTCGCGGTCAGGTACTCGAACGCGTTCATCTCGTTGTGGTTGAGCTCGGGGAAGACGTTCGCGAACGCGTGCGTCTTCGCGTTCTCGTTGAAGTCGATCTTCCACTTGTACGCGACGATGCCCATCCGGTCGCTCGCGTAGACGAGCGGGACCTTGTCGACGAGCTTCTGCGCCAGCTGCTTTCCCATCTTCTTGTAGGCGTCAGACGAGAGCGCCTTGACGGTCTCATCCACTTCCCGCTTCTTGCTCGTGATCATCCCCGAGTTCTGCATGATGGTGAGGAGAGGGAAGAATTGGTAGGCGAGCGCCATCCGCGGCTGGAGCCCTGAGGGCACCTTGACGAAGACGTCCTTGTTCGCGCGCGCGAGCTCCTCGAGCTTGCCGCCGGAGCATATCACGACGGTGGTGAGCTTCTTCTTCTCCGCCTCGCGGTAGCACGCGATCGTCTCCTCGGTGTTCCCGGAGTAGCTGATGCAGAAGACGAGAGAGCCCTTGTCCGCGTACGGCGGCAGCTCGTAGCCCTTCACCAGGAAGATCGGCACCTTGGTCTTGAGATACGCCTGGAGGATCTCGCCCGGAAGCCCCGACCCTCCCATACCGCAGATGACGACGTTGGCGAAGCCCCCCTCCTTTTCCACCTTCGCGTCCGACGCGAGCGCATTCGCCTTCACCACCTGGTCGGCGAAACCTTCCAGCACCTCGAGCATGTTCTCCTTGTCGATCATGGTTGACCACCCTTCTAATCGTCAGTCCAAATCATGTGTCTATATATACTTTACGTCATGCGCGACCTCACCCTTTAAATAATCCTTCCGCCTGCGACCCCTTGATAACATGGTCAGCGTGATCATCGTCCACGGCGCGTACGGCAGCCCGTCGGAGAACTGGTTCCCCTGGCTCGCGGGCGAGCTGCGCGACGCCGGCTGCGAGGTGCACGTCCCCGCCTTCCCGACGCCGGAGGGCCAGGATCTCGACGCCTGGCTCGCGGTCATGGACGCGCACCCCATCGACGACGGGACGATCCTCATCGGCCATTCACTCGGCGTCCCTTTCCTCCTCCACCTGCTCGAGACCCGGCGGTGCGGGGCCGCCTTCTGCGTCGCCGGATTCGCATCATCGCTCGGGAACGAGCGTTTCGATTCCGTCAACGCCTCCTTCCTCAGGTCCTTCGACTGGGACGCGATCAGGAGGAACTGCCGCTCGTTCACGCTCTTCCACTCCGACAACGACCCGTACGTGCCGCTCACGAAGGCGCAGGAGCTCGCCCGCCATCTCAGCGTGCGGCTTACGATAGTCAAGGGCGCCGGTCACTTCAACGAGCGGGCAGGCTACACCGCGTTCCCGCAGCTGCTCGCGGCGATCAGGGAGAAACTCTGACTCTGCCCATACCATAACCTTTATAAATGGCCGCCGATTCCCTGCGCCTGGCGCGGATGTGGCGGGCGGCTCCGCTGAACGCGCCCCTAGCGAGAAAAACAATGGAGGCCAAACATAATGGGAATGTACCAGCATATCCGCGAGGCGTGGAAGAAGCCCGACCGGAATCTCCAGAGGGCGCGCCTCATCCAGTGGCGCAAGCAGCCCACAACCGTCCGGATCGAGCGCCCCACCCGGCTCGACCGGGCCCGTTCTCTCGGCTACAAGGCCAAGCAGGGTTTCATCATCGTCAGGCAGCGCGTCCACCGCGGCGGCCGCATGCGCGAGCAGTTCGACGGCGGCAGGCGCTCGAAGCACTTCAGGCACCGCAAGGTCCTCAAGAAGAACTACCAGCAGGTGGCCGAAGAGCGCGCGAGCAGGAAGTACGTCAACTGCGAGGCGCTCAACTCCTACTGGGTCGGCCAGGACGGGAAGAGCTACTGGTATGAGATCATCCTCATCGACCGCAGCCACCCGAACATCCTCAGGAACCCGACGCTCTCCGGCGTCGCGAGGAAGCGCGGGCGCGCGGAGCGCGGGCTCACGAGCGCGGGCAGGAAAGCGCGCGGCCTGCGCCATAAGGGCATAGGCGCCGAGAAGATGCGCCCCTCGAACCGGGCGAACGCACGGCAGGCGAAGTAGGCCTGCACTTTTCTTCACTTCTTTTCCTGCATCCCCTCACTTCTTCAGGTGGTAAACCCACCATGAGTACCAGACAGAATACGACGCCGCGGCGAGCACCGGCACGAGCACGAGCCATAAGGCGTACCTCGGGAACACGGTCCCGAAGAGCGCGATGACGCCTGCCCAGACGAAGAGCTTGCCGCAGGCGCGGTGGGTCTCGTTCCAGATCCGGGGCGAAGAGAGCGTCCAGGGCGTCCTGATGCCGATGAACCAGTTCCGTTTCGCGTGCCTGACAAGCAGGCCGATGAGGATGAAGAGCGTGCCCATCGCCGGCGCCACCATCCGGTTCATGTCGAACGACGCGCCGAGGTTCCAGGCGAGCACGAGCGAGTGCATGTAGAGCATGAAAGCGATGAACGCGAGGATGAAATGGTCGTACCACGCGCGGAACCGGTCGACGTTCCTGCGCAGCGGATCGATCCGCGGGAGCACGAGGAGCAGCAGGAACATGACCGCCGCGACCGCAGGCATCACGAAGGCGCCTGCCCAGCGCGGCATCGCGTCGTCGGCCTCGCCTGATGGCCCCCAATGCGAGGCCATCGGGTCGGGCAGCCGCTCGTAGAGGACGACGCTCGCGAAGAACGAGAGAGCGATAAGGGCTATCGCCGCATGGTGCGTCCAACGCATCATCGCCGCACCTCGTACCTGCGGATCGAGGGCGCCCAGGCGTCGATCCGGATCAGCCGGCGCTCCGGCTCGCCGTCGAGCAGGATGCGGATCCCTTGCGTCGCGGCGAGCGCCGCCGTCATCGCGGGAATCGTCCCGAGCACGCCATCCATCTCAGGGGAGCGCTCCGGCGCTCCGTCACGCTTGAGGTCGGAGAGAGAAGGGCCGTCGGGGAGCACGCAGAGCACCTCGCCGGTCTGCTCGACGCAGGCGGCATGCACCCAGGGCTTCCTCTTCTCCCTGCACCAGCGGTCGATGAGGTAGCGCGTCGCGAGGTTGTCGGTGCAGTCCATGATAAGGTCGGCAGGCGCGAGCTCGCCCACGGTCTCCTCGCCGAGCTCCTGTGCGACGGCGATTACCCTGACGTCCCTGTCGATGGCCTTCAGCCGCTCGGCGGCGACGAGCGCCTTGGGCCTGCCGACATCCGCCTCTGTGAACAGGGAGACGCGGTGGAGGTTCGAGCGCTCGACCGCGTCCTTGTCGATGACGATCGTCTTCCCGACGCCCGAGCGCACCAGGGACTCGGCGGCGTGGGTGCCGAGCCCGCCGCAGCCGACGACCGCGACGGTCGAACGCGCGAGCCGCTCCTGGCCGTCCTTCCCGACGAGGCGGAGCGCTTCCTGCCGTCCGAACCGCGTTCCGTCAGCCATGCCTCCCGCTAGGCCGCCCCCATTAATAATCCTTTCCCCCGGACGGGATCGGCGCCTTGGCTCCGGCAGGATCCGGCTTCACGAACGGCCGGTATCCCCTTAAGGGTCATCCCCCTCCCGGCCCATCATCGACGGCACCAGCGCCTCCGCCCATCGGTGGCGTCGATTCCGCCCGTTATGGCCCCTGCTTGGCCCCTGCTGCCTGTGGCCCGTAGTCACTCGCCGGATGAGACGAAATTTAATATATGCGGCATGCCCAAGACGGTGCTGAATGACGATGGGAACCCTCTATGCCGCACAGTTCGACCTGGTGCAGATGTTCTTCCTCGCGCTCATCTTCTTCTTCAGCGCGTTCGTCGCCTACCTGAACTACCGGTCCGAGATGTATCTTATCAAGCACCGCATCTACAAGTCCTATTACCGGAAGACCGGCGACATCAGGTTCGGCTTCATGCTGATCGCGATCGGCGTCGCGACGGGAGTGAGCCTCCTCTTCACCGGCCAGTTCAACACGCCGGCGAACCTCGGGTTCTTCATACCCGCGTTTTCAGGGCTGATCCTGATCATCACGTCTTTCCTCGAGATAGAGGACGACTACACGGGGCTCAAGAAGAAGTGAAAGGGGATTCCTTCCCGGGATCTAGCGCGTCCGCCGCTGGCGTGCGACCATGCGCTCGAGACCGTCGATGCGCCGCATCAGCCGCAGCTTCTCGGCATCGTCCTGCTCAAGCCTTTTCGCGTAGCGCGCGAGCTCGAAGTCGCCTGCCTTGAGATTGATGGAGATGGCCATGAACTTCGACATCTCCGCCTTCAGAGACGTGAGCTCCGACGAGACGCCGGAGAGCCCTGCCTTCAGGCCGTTGTAGCTCTTCACATCCGCCTGGAGCGTGCCGATCGTCGCCTCGAACTCCTCCTTGAGCCTTCGCGCGACGGTCTCATCGAGCTTGCGCTTGACCAGGCGGAAGTCGTTCAGCTCGTTCCTCAGCTTCTCGGTGAGAGCCTCCATGCGCGCCGTCGCCTTCGCGCTCCGCTCCTCCAACCGCGATGCCGCCTCCTGCAACGAGGCCATCCCTTCGGTGAGCGCTGCGACCGCTGCCGCGAGCCGTTCGACCGTCCCGCTCACCGCGCCGATCCTCTCCTGCTGCGAGGCGAGATCCTTCTGCACCGCCTCGAAGTACTCCTTCGCCTTCGCCGCGTCCCGCAACTGCCTCAGCATCGCGCATCACTTCCGGAATGAGCCGGCCCCGGCTCACCCGCTGAAGTACGGGTCCTCCTCCCGCTCGATGTTCAGGATCTTGCACAGCCGGTGCTGCACCTGCCGGAGGTGGCTCGGCGAGACCATCTGGGAGAACAGGTCCTCGACGAGCGCGTCGGCGAGCTCCTTGCGCTCCTCGCTGTCGAGCGACATCACGTCGGAGAAGCCCAGGTCCTTGAGCTCGCCTGAGAGAAGGAAGATCGCCCGCTCGCCGAAATAATCCTCCAGATACTCCTTGAGCTCTCTCGTGATAGGGTCCATCGTCTCATCCGAGGGTCCACTTCTCGGCCATGATCTTGATCATGTCGGTCGAGGTCACGATGCCGATCAGGTGGCCTGCCTTGTTCACGACCGGCAGCCGCTTGACATGGTGGAGCGTCATCTCGCGCGAGACCTTCGCGACGTCGTCGTCGGCGCCGACGGTGAACACCTGCTTGGTCATGACCTCATGCACCTTCATGTGCCGGGGGTCCTTGTCGACCGCGATGATCTGCCTGATGATGTCGCGTTCGGTGAGGATGCCGATCGGCTTCTTCACCTCGACCACCACGAGCGTGCCCACGTCGTGCGCGTCCATCATCTCGCAGGCCTCCTTCACGGTGCGCTGCTTCGAGATGGTGACCACATTCTTGACCATCCAGTCCTTGATCTTGTCCATCCTGATTTCGACCACCTCATTGCTACCCGAGAATTGGTCACTACACATGCCTTGTCGGTAGGTAAGGGGACTGCCTATAAATAATTTACGCAGGGGACCGCTAGACCTCCCTGCCCTTGCCGCCCGCGCGGACCGCGGCGAGCGACCGCTCCTTCGCGAGGCACCTCTCGAGAGCCGCGATCGCGACCTCCACCTGGTCGGGCCGCGGATCCCGGGTGGTCAGCCGCTGGATGACGACCCCCGGCCAGGTGAGGATGCCCATGATGATCCGGTTGGACGGCTTCGCCGACCAGCGGAGGAGCTCGTACGATATGCCGGCGACGACAGGCATCAGGAGGATCCTGCCGACGAGCTTTATCCATATAGTTTCGGTGACGAGCAGCGAGAACACCACGATCGAGACCGCGACCACGAACATGATGAAAGAGGTGCCGCAGCGCGCATGGGCGTTCGCATGCCGCATCACGCTCGCGGGCGTGAGCCGCTGCTTCGCCTCGTACGCGTGGACGGTCCGGTGCTCGGCGCCGTGGTAGGCGAAGAGGTCCTTGATATCATCGAACGACCCGATGAGCAGCAGGTAGACGATGAAGACCGCGAGGCGGAAGACCCCATCCATAAGGTCGAAGAGGAACCCCTCGAACCTGAAGAGCCAGGCGAGCAGGAACGGTATGCCGATGAAGATGCCGACCGCGAGCGCGAGCGAGACCGAGACCGTGAGGGCGAGCTCGAGGTGCGAGAGCTTCTCGTCCTCCTCCCCCACCTCCTGGGCGCTCCAGGTGAGCGCCTTCATGCCGACGACGAGCATCGACACCATGATAGTGATGCCCCTGACGACGGGCCAGTAGAGCGGCGCGAACGGGAGCTTCCTCACGCGCTCGCAGTTGACCGCGATGCGCTTGGAGGGCTTCCTGATCGCGGTGCAGGCAAAATTCGGGCTGCGCATCATCACCCCTTCGATCACCGCCATCCCGCCGATGAGGATCTCCTCATCCGAGAGCGTCCGTTCCCTCTCACCTGTCCTTCTTCCTGTCCCCATCCTTCTTTCCCCTCTCGCCTGTATCGGCGCCTGCGGCGGCAACGCTCCCCGATCGCCCCTTGATCGTCCCGGCGAGCGTCACCGCCAGGTCGACGAGGTCCTTGAGATCCTCGATGTCGGCGGTAAGACCCTGGCGCATGACGGTGATCCCCTTCGGGATGACCTCGACGATGAGCCCCTTCTCCTCGGCGACCCGGGAGAGGAACTTGTCGGTGAAGATGCTGTGGTGCTCCGGTCTGCCCTTGACGAGGTACTTCCTCCTGAATGCCTTAGGGAAGCGCTGGTCGACGCCGAAGTGCAGCCATGCCCGCGGCTTGATGCAGAGATACGGGATGCCGTTCTCCAAGGGGATCCGCACCCGCGTATACCTCATGTTGACGTACTTGATCTTGATGAGCTTGGAGTCGACGGTGAGGGGCAGCCCCTTGTACATGCCTGCCGCCCGAGAGCACGAGCCCTCCCGTCCGAACGGCCAGTGCGCGACGATGTCCTTCGTCGCCTGGTAGGAGAATCCTTCCTTGAGCCGCCTGAGGATGTAGGCAGGATATGGCTCTTCGGGGACATAGGGCACGCCGAGCACCGTCGCAAGACCTTTCAGGGCCTCCTTATGGCGCATGGTGTGCACGACCTCGAGATAGACCGAGATCGCGAACCCGACGACGAACGGCAGGAAGAGCAGCAGGCTGACCATCAGGCTGTCCATGGCCTGCGCAAAGCGCCTATCCTATATATTCCTTTTTGTTCATCGTGCAGGGGGCCTGCGGCCACTACAGCCCGATCAGGTCGAATGCCAGGTGGACCGTGACCCCAAGGAGCGAGATGGCGCCGACGAGCGGCATCCATCCTGCCGGTAGCTCGGTCTCCTTGCCCATCCTCCGCATGACAAGAACGGTTAGGTAGACGAGGCCGATCATGAGCGGGACCGCGATATAGGACGCCGGCGAGTGGAAGAGGTCATACGTCCCGAGCGGCTTGTGCGGCTGCATGATCGCCGAGAGCGCCCCATACCTGAGGAGGTAGCTGCCCGCGTAGGCGAGGTCAGGGAAGGCTGTGCTAATCCAGCCTGGAAGCAGGATGAGGAGCAGGTAGTTCCGGAGGCCCCTAAAATCTTGGGGGAGGAAGAGGAAGATGACCGTGAAGAGCGCGATGCCGGCGAGGACCTCGACGATATGCTCCCAGAAGAGATAGGCGAGGTCGAAAGGCATGGGACAGCACCGGCTAGTACTCCTCGTCGAGGAACTCGAGCGTGAAGCTCTTCACCTGGGAGACGAGCTTGGGGTTGTCGCCGAGGTTCTTGAGGAGGATCTCGGGTGTCTCCCTGTCGAACTCGCTCGCGAGGTATGTCTGAAGGGTACTGATGATGACATCGATCTCCTGGAACGAGCCGTAGTTGCGGAACTTGTGGGGCTCTGCCATCGAATCCATGTGCCGCCTCAGGTGGAGCTTGATGCTGTTCCTGCGCGAGAGGTAGTCGCGGATGAGCTTCCTGACGACGCTCGAGTCCCTGCTCTCCGGCTCCTCGTCCTTATAATAGCGTATCGAGATCCTGATCCGCTGGTTCTCGTCCAGCATCCCCTGGATCTGGACATGCTTGGTCGAGCCTTTCCGATACTTCTTCATGTGCTCGAGGAGCAGGTTCTCGCGGGCCTCGAAGCCGTGATGGAGCTTGTCGAGCGTCATGGGAGCGTCACCGCCATGCACTCCGCTATCCGTATGTAGATATATAAATATTGCTAATCTCCTGCGCATCCGGCCCAGAACGCAGCATGACAACTTATTTATAGTCGCCTCCTATCCGTGCTCCCATGGCATCGGCGGCATACGACATCGCGGTCATCGGGGCAGGCCCTGCCGGCATGGCGGCCGCGCTCTACGCGCGCATCAAGAGGCTCGAGACCGTCGTCATCTCCAAGGACGTCGGCGGCCAGATGCTCTACGGTCCCGCGATCGGGAACTACCTTGGCTTCGAGGCGATACCGAGCGCAGAGCTCATCATGAGGATGCGGACGCAGATGGAGGCGCACGGCCCGACGGTCGTCGAGGGGAACGCGGCAACCAAGGTGGAGCGCAAGGGCCGCGGCTTCATCGTGTCCGCCGGCCATGACACGTATCAGGTGAAGGCGGTGATCATCGCGACCGGCAAGGTCCCGCGCAGGCTCGGGGTGCCGGGCGAAAGGGAGCTTGTCGGGAAGGGCGTCACCTACTGCACCACCTGCGACGGGCCGCTCTTCAAGGGCAAGCAGGTTGCGGTGGTGGGGTCGGGGATGAGCGCGATCTACGCAGCGCTCCACCTGCTGCGGATCGCCTCGCACGTCTTCCTGCTCTCCGACTACGCGCTCATGGGCGAGCCGCACCTGATCGGCGATCTCGGGAAGGCGGCGAACGTGACTGTCATCGAGAGCGCCCAGGTGACGAGCATCAACGGCGACGGCAAGGTCGAGTCGGTCACTATCCACTACGGCGACGACACCCAGGAGATCAAGGTCGACGGCGTCTTCGTGGAGACTGGCTGGAAGCCTGTATCAGACCTCATCAGGGGGCTGAAGCTCAACAAGGACCAAGAAATCGTCATCGACAAGAGCCATATGACGAGCGTCCCCGGCGTCTTCGCCGCCGGCGACGTGACGATGGTCGCCGAGAAGCAAATCCTCATCGCCGCGTCGGAGGGCGCGCGCTCGGCGATGCAGGCCTTCCGATGGCTCCTCGACAACAGGCGGCTATGATCCTGCCTGGTATCATATTCTTCTTCATTTCCGGAAATCTTCCGATACTATTTATTGATAATATCTGGATTTTCGGTTGAATCCCTTTTTTATTCGACATCGATGAAATTTTTCCGTCTTATTCTAAAAAAATACCTTTAAGGATGGCTCCCTCTTCCTATCCATCGATTCGCATGAGGTGGCATCACATGAGGGATATGAAAGAGTACGATTCGATAGAGGACCGCCTGAACGCGGTGCGTCTCAGGCTTGAGAACCGGGACCTTAAGGTAGGCGCGACGAACCTCGCGTTCTACGCGGCGATGCAGCTCGACGAGGCTGCCGACGAAATGGCGGGCCTCACCCTGCCCTATGACAGCGAGCAAGCACGGCAGGTCAGGAAGAGGGTCAGGGACGCGCGGATCATCTATTCGGCCCAGCAGGATCACGACAGCCTCGAGAAGGTCCGTGCGTATGAGAAGGTCATCAGTTCGCTCGAGACGCTGTCTCTGAAGGACACTGTCGAGAAGGAGCGCTATCGGAAAGACGCACAGCGGGGGGCCCGTCAGAGCCTCATGCGACGAGCCCTCATGGTGGGCCTCCCCCTGCTGCTCCTCAAGGCCGGCATCGTCTATTTCGCCTATACGAATTATCTCTCTCCGGACAACCGGCTGACCTCAATCAAAGGCAAGGTCGAGGCGATCGAGGCATCGGTGGACTCCACCTATGAGACGATCGAGACGCGGCTCATCCCCAAGCTCGAGACCGAATACCAGGCCCTCACTATGTCATTCGGGTCGGCGGTCAGGCGCTACGAGGACCTTTCCTCCCGGATCGGCGCGCAGGCGCGTGAGCATTCGGCTCTCGAGAAGAGCCTTCAGGAGAAGCGGCGGCAGTACGACGCGCTCGAGCGCAGGCTCGAGCAGCGGAAGGCGGCAGAGCGCACGAGGGCTGAGCAGGCAGCGATCGCCATGAAGAGGCCGCAGGCGAACGCCGCTCCCGCCCATCGTCCGAAGATCCTCGAATGGACGCTCGACCCTGCGGTCAGGACGGTGAAAGCCGGCTACACGGCGCTCGCCGGCGTGTACGACCGATGGTTCTGACGACCGCAAGCTTTATTATGGACCGGCGCATGCGCCATGCCAAGTGATGCATCATGGACGCGCTCTACATGGCCGACTGCTATCTCAAGGAGTTCACCTCGACCGTCGCCTCGGTCGATCAAGGGAAACATGTGATCCTCAAGGAGACCGCCTTCTATCCCAACGCCGGCGGCCAGCCGAACGACCTCGGCACCATGACGACCGGAGACGGCACGGCCTATGCTGTCATGTCTGTCGGCACGTCAGGCGGGATTATTTCCCACGAGGTCGACCGGCCGGGCCTGAAGCCCGGCGGCACGGTGCGCTGCGCGATCGATTGGGACCGCCGTTACCGGCTCATGCGGTCGCACACCGCGGCGCATGTCCTCTCGCGCGTGATAATCGACGCGACCGGCGCGAAGATAACCGGCAACCAGCTTGGCCTCGACCGCAGCAGGATCGACTTCGACCTCGAGGGCTTTGACAGGGACAAGATAGCCGAATACGAGCGGCGCGCGAATGGGATCATCGCGAAGGCGCTGCCGGTGACGATCAGCACCATGCCCCGCGAGGATGCGTTCCGGATCCCCGGCCTCTTCCAGCTCCGGGACGTGCTCCCGCCGGATGTCAAGGAGCTGCGCATCATCGCGATCGAGGGATTCGACACGAGCGCCTGCGGCGGCACGCACGTGAAGAACATCGGCGAGATCAAGGGCATCAGGGTCGTGAAGGCGGAGAACAAGGGCAGGAGCAACCGGCGCATCTACTACGAGCTCGTCGACTGAAACTGCCGTGCCGGCTGCCTCGGGCTAGCTGGCCTTCGGGGATATCAGGTTCTTCCTCATCGCGTAGGCGAGCGGCAGGTCGCCGATCGCATCGAGCCTGCCGAGCGCGTTCTTCAGGTAGTACCCCGCGTACTGGCCGTTCCCTTGGCCGAGCATCGCGCCGGCGAGGCAGAGGCTGGTGATGGCTGCGCAGGGGAGCATGCCCTCGAGCATCGCTTCCCTCGTCTGCGGGGGATACAGCGGGATGATCTTCTCCCATAGGTGGTCATAGGTCGCCGGCTTGTCCGGGTTCAGCGGATGCTCAAGGAGGTGGGTGAAGTCGAGCATGGGGTTCGGTCCGAGGGCGAGCTTGTCGTAGTCGATGATCGTGGAGTTCTCCGTGACGTTCGTCGCATACGCGTCGTAGTGCAGCACATACCGTACGGACGTCCTCGGGATGCTCCTCTCGATGAACTGGCCGAGGTGCTGCATGAAATCCTCCTGCCTGCCTGGCTGTATCCTGAGACGCCGGTTCGCCTGCTCCTGCCTTCCATCGAACGCCCGCCTGATGACCCAACGTAGGAGGTCGACGTGCCCCAGCGGGATGACATGCCGCCTCGCCCTGTCGATGGCGCTGACGTAGGATCCCTTCTCGTCCGACCTGACTTCCGGCGTGAGGACGAGGTGCATCTTCGCGATGCCGTCGGCCGCCCGGTCGAACGCCTCGATCCGCTCCTGCCTGCCCATATGCGGGAGCGTCTGCTCCAGGTTCCTCATGCCGTCCCGCTGCGAGAAGACGTACTCGAGCTGCCCAACCTGGAGATGGGTGAGCGGTCTCACGGCCTGGTACCAGTCGAAGGAGAGGCCCTGTTTATGGATGTGCTCGATCATGGCCTGCTCGACGAAGCGGTTGAGCAGGTGCTTCCTCAGTATCGGCTCCCTGCTGCTCCTCTCGGCGACGAGCGCCCCCTTGAAAAGGTTCCCGAAATCGGATGCCGCGAACTCGCACACCTCATGGGTGCTGCCGCCGATAGGACGGAACCGGGACCCATAGTACCGCGCGATCTCCTCTGCGACAGACCCCCAGACCAGGTCGGACTCGCCGTACTGATCCATCGCCTCGAGCATGCTGCCGTACACGATCTTGTAGCCGATCCGGCGTTCAGGATTGTGCTCGGTCACGATGAGCGAGTCCATCGAGGCCTTCGCGCCCTTGAGATTGTCGTCGTAGAGGGCGACCGCGGCCTTCCCGAGCCTTTGTTCGGCGGTCCCTCTTCCCTTCCCCTGCCTTGGCAAGCCCCAGGACATCCTCCCGAGGAGCACGCTGATCTGCTGGAAGAAATCCGCCCGTTTCAGGAAGACCAGGTCGCGGTCGCGCAACATACCCGACGATATCCGCTTGATCTCGAAGAGCGCCTCCTCAGGCCTTCCCATCGCGAGCATCGCCTGGGCGGCATACAGCGGCGCCTGCATGTCGTCGGTCTCGACGATCCCCGCGAACCCCTTGGAGAGCCGATACGCCTCCTCCGGATCGTCCTTGAGCGCGCGCCGGTAGTCCCTGGAGAGCATGATGCTCTGCAGCATGTTCTTCAGCCGCGGCCGTGAGAAGAACGAGAGCTGGGCGAGCGTGGGGTAAAGGAAGAGCCCGATGCTCGCCGGCACGATATAGGCGATCGCGTGGTAGGATTCCCTGAGCCAGGGCTTCAGGATGGTCGCCTTCCCTGGCGTCATCTCAGGGATGAGGAGCGTCGCGGCTGCGGCCGCGGCAGTGGCGTAGAACTCAGGGCTTCCTGTGATCCTCGAGAGCAGGCCTTCCTTCTCGCCGCGCCTTTTCTTGCGCCGTCCGATGGAGCGCCTGACCTTGAGCGCGAAATAGGCGGACGGGGCGAACGAGAGGCCGAGACCGAGGAGCGCGAGCCCCATCAGCGGGTAGTTGATGCCGACGAGATAGTCCGCGCTCTCGGCGAACCTGGTCAGGCGCGTCACGCTCCCATCGTCCGGATGCCAGGCATACCTGTCGAAGGAGCCGAAGAGCGTCGCATCCTTGTCAGACCTGAAGATGACGCGTTTCCCTCTCCTGTCAAGAGCGTCGAGGAACTCCCAGCTCCCCCTGCTCTCCCCGAGGATGTCCGTAATCCTCGTCTCGAGACCCTCCCCGACCCTGACCAGGTCGATGTCGGCCGTGGTGAAGCGCTCGCCGTCGGTCGCGAAGGTCCCCATGACGAGCGAGCGCGGACCGGTCCAGGCGATGCTCTCGATCTGGCCGTCGACGCCCCTGCTGATGCCGATGAACCGCGCCTGTCCTGTCCGGCTGTCATACAGGATCAGGGAGTCGAGGCCGTGGCCGGCGAGACCGGCGATGAGCGTGCCGTCAGGCGACACCGACGGACCCTCAAGCCTGGTGCCGGTCTCGGCGAGGCGGGAGGTGATGCCCCTCACCAGGTCATGGCGATACAGCCGGCCGGTGCCGCGCTCGGCGAACACGAGCCCCATCCCCTCTGGCAGGAAATCTCCGCCGTCCATGAGCATCCCCTGTATCAGCCTCTTCCTTCCTGTGGTGAGGTCCTCGATGACGATGGACTTCTTCCCCTCCTGCGGTAGGTTATAGGCGACGACAGTGCCGCCAAGGTCGAGCGCCGGCGAGAAGGACTCCCAGACCGCCTGGTGCGCATCGCCTGTCCCGACGCTCGCGACCGTCGAGAGCGTGCGGCTACCGAGGTCATACCGCATGAGCGAGAATCGGCTCCCATCGTAGCGCTGGTACAATAAACCTTCCCCTCCCCTGAAGAACCTGAGGCTCTCCTCACGCCACTGCGGGTCGCTATACAGGAATCCCTTGTCCGTGAAGCGCAGGTCGGAGAGGTACAGGCCATCGAGGCTGTCGCCAGAGACCGAGACCAGCATGCCGCTGCCGTCAGGCAGCATCGCGACAGGCTTCTCGTAGCTCCTGTCATGCGTGAGCCGTTCCGCGGTCCCGCGCGCGCCGTCGACGAGGTAGAGGTCAGGCATCCGCTCCTCGTCGTCGAATACCGCTGTCGCGCAGGATGAGAATGTGTGCTGGTCATAGAGCGCGATGCTCTCGGCCTGGGCCTGCAGGAACGCCTGTGCGGTCTCCCTCTTCGGCGCGAGGATGTCGGCGAGGTACATGGTGAGGAACGCGAGCGCCGCGGTCGCGGCGAGCCCGACGCGCACTCGCGAGAGCCACCTCCTCGGCCTCCTGAACACCGGCTGCACCGCCTCCTCGAGCCCGCTCTCCTGGCCGCCTGGCATGATAAGCACGATATGTATCCCCCACTGACCGAGGCGCCCCGCCCTGTTTATATATTTTTCTCATCTTTTAGTAATAACTCATGTTTTTATACGTTCACCGGCAGGGAGAGCCCAGGATAACCCTGCTGCTCGAAGCGAAATAAAATGGTCTACCAACACCTCAGGTACGCCCTCTACAGGGTGGGCGAGCGGATCGAGGAGCTCATCCTCATCTTCCTCATCCTCGCGAACATATTCGACTTCTTCGAGATCCTTCCCGGCGACCTCGACTATGTCAAGAAGATCGTCTCCTGGACCGCGCTCGGCTACCTCCTCTACAAGGCCTCGCTCACCGACATCTTCTTCTCCGAGCGGCGACGCGGCGCCGACCTCCTCCTCATCCTCGCCTACTTCTCCCTCCTCTTCAAGGACTTCATCCTGTACGCGAAATCGGCGGTCGACGAGGCAGGGGCGGACCTGTCCACCTTCTACTCGTTCATCATCCAGCACGACCTCCTCCTCACCCGATGGTCCATCTACCTCGGGGGCGCGATCCTCGTGGTCCTTTCGGTCTGGTTCACCTGGCGCGCCACCATCCGCGACCCGTCGGTGATGGCGACGATCCATGAGGAGGGCCCGCCGCCAAGGACGGTCATGAAATGGATCGAGCGGTGGTTCCTCACCTTCTTCCTGCTCGTCACCTTCTTCGTCGTCGTCTTCAACCTCCTGATGGAATGGCTCGCGATCGCGGTCGACGCGCCGCTCGTCATCGTCGGCATATTCTTCTTCATCTTCAAGGCCAAGGCCTTCAGCCCCGAGAGCTTCGTCTACCGGGTCGGCACCTTCAGCGAGGAGTTCCTCGACCGCTTCATCAGGCTCTTCCACACGAAGGACAAGATCCTGCTCGGGATATCGGGCATGCTCGTCCTGCACCTCGTGACCGATGTGGGCAACTTCCTCGTGCCTTATATCGTCGGGTTCCATGACGTGCTCTACTTCGAGCACCTGGGCGCCGGCCACGAGAGCCTGCTCTTCCACATGGCGGCGGACTTCGCGGCGGTGCCGTTCGGCGCAGAGAAGGTCTCGGTGCTTTGGGGCTACATCCTCAACCTGATCGGCATGCTGATGCTCCTGTGCCTGCCGTCGGTGCTCTGGTACCGGCTCTTCTCAGACCGCGGCCTCTCGTTCTCTCCGGCCGCGCTCTCGATGTTCTTCATGTCGGTCGTCTCGTCCCTGCTGCTCCCGGCGTTCGGCATCCGCATGATCGGCTCGCCGAACCTCGTCGGCGTCGACATCGTCACCCAGAGCATCGTGGGGACCGCGCAGCCGCTCGTCAGGACGCTCTCGCTCTCGCTCGCGATCGGCGCAGCGACGTTCCTGCTCGCCCAGAACCGCTTCCTGCACCGCATGTACAACCTGCTCGGCATCGCGGGCATCCTGGGCTTCTTCGGCTACTACATCTTCCTCTACTTCGGCGACATCTTCCTCTACTATGCGGGGACGGTCGAGTCATTCTTCGGGACGAACCTCGCGCTCATCGGCGCTTACCTCTTCATCTTCTTCACGGTGACCATACTCTTCTACGCAGGCGGCTTCTTCGTGTTCGTCTGGGAGATACTCAAAGGGGGGCATCACCCAGCCCGGCCTGCCGAGTCACCACAGTGAAGGTACGGACAATCTTTATATACACCAATAGCCCCCTCTGCCCTTGATGGCATCCATCACGCACAACCTCAAGCGCCATGAGCTCGTGGGCATCCTGCTCGTCTTCCTCGCCGGCATCTGCCTCGGCTTCGGGCTCTACGTGGTGCAGTGGTTCGCGAACCGGCCGCTCTACTACGGCAGCCTCGACTACCTGCCGGCGGGCAGGGACTTCCTGCTGATCGTGCTCTTCTTCGGGGTCGGCGCGGTGCTTTGGGTGCTGGGGAAGATCGAGCTCAGGGAGACGCTCCCCGGCAAGAGGCAACGATGAAGCGGCGGCAGACGGCAGGGAAGGGCAAGCCCTCCACTCAGGACCTCGCAAGGGTCGTCAGCAGAATCGACCATATCAAGAGCATAGAGTACGGGACGAAAGAGCTCATCCATGGCATCATCATCGGGATCGTCATCGGCTTCTTCCTCGCGCTCTTCCTGCTCGGCTGACGCCGCGCGCACCGCGTACGCCGCGGATGCCGAGCCACCCCTTCGCGTACGCTATCTCCTCCCTGAAAACGGCGAGCGCCTCGGTCTCGAGCCAGGTCTCGATGCAGAAGGGGACGTCGAGCTCCTTCACCGTAAGGATCTCGCGCAGCGCCTCCTTCGAGAGAAAGGCGGTCGGTATCTCCTGGAAGCCGTGCTCGTTCCCCTTGAGGTGCACGTAGCGCACGCGATGGGCCAGCCGCTCCACGAACCGGCGCGTCTCGGCGGGCCCCACGTTCTGGGAATGCCCGCTGTCGAGCACCAGGCCGAGCCGCGGATGCGCATCCAGGATGCCTTCCGCCTCCTCGACGGTGACGCCGTGGCTCTCGTGGATGTTCTCGATCGAGTAGGAATAGCCGTCGTCGAGCATCGCGTAGTTCCTGATGTTCGAGACATGGAAGTTGATGTTCCTGCCGTCGATACGGTCGTAGAGCCGGTGCAGCGCGCCGAGCACCTGGCGCGTCCTCTCGTTCCTGACAATCCGGAACGTCGTGTACGACCGGTCGAAGAGCGGGCCATGGATCGTGTTGAAGTCGAGCGTCGAGAGATAGTCGCGCGAGGCCTTCGTCAGCCGCAGCGAGAGCGCATCCTCGACGAAGCCGAGCGTGAGCTCGACGCCTCGGATGTCAGGGCCGAGCCGGCGGATCATGCCGAGGATCCTGTTGATGTCGTAGCTCTCCTGGCGGAAGAAGTTTCCGGTGGCGAAGGTGAGGATTCTCATGGTGTCATGATGGTCAGAAGACCGTGTCGAGCACCTCATCGAGGTTGATGACCGGCCGCGGCGCCGCGGCATGGTCCTCATAGCCGATGCGCGGGCAGGCGGTGTTGACCAGGCACTGCAGGAACGGGAAGTCCTCGAGGGACGCGAGGTCGAGCGTGTCGGCGACGAGATAGAAGAACTCCTTCTCAGGGTACGCCGTCCGCAGGCGGAGGGCCGCCTCGAGCCGCTCCTGGCCCGGCTTGGCGGTGACGAGGACGCCCACGCGGTCGGCGCGGTGGAAGGAGAGGAGCGCCGCGTTCATGCGCCTGCGCATCTCCCGCACCTCGGCGCTCGGCACCTCCCGCATCCTGCGGCTCCGGGGATCGAGGCGGAACACCTGCCGGTCGTTCTTCAGGACGAGCGTGTGCGGGTGGAACGCGCCGTCGCCGACGTAGAGGATCGCGTCGAACGCCATCTTCCGCATGTCGGCGATGTTGCAGCCGAGGAGCTGGCCGTCGTGCGCGGCATGCCGCAGCCGAGGCAGCACGCCTATCCTCCCGCTCCGCTCGAGCTGTTCCCATATCCCGGGGAGCGAGCCGAGGAACTGGACCGACGCGAGCAGCAGCACGCGCGCCGGGAGCTTCCGCATCTGGCTCTCGGTGAGCCGGATCACCCTCCGGTACCTGGCCTCGATGAAGACGGTCTTCACGGTCGTCACTCAGTGTAGTTGATCTCCGCGCGCACGAAGTCGAGCGTCACGTCGCTCGGGTCGGAGAGGATGATATATATATAAAGATTGTCGGTCTCCTCCTGGGTGTCGGCTGCCGGGCAGTCGACAGCCGCGGTCGCCTCGCCTGCTGTCGGGCCGAAGGCCGCGCCGCAGAAGAGCGGGCCGGCGAACGAGACGTTCCGCGCCTCGACGACGAGGCTCGCGGGGGCGATCGCCGGGGCGTCGTAGTCGACGAGGATCCTAGTGCTCCGATGCTGGCCCATGCTCCCGTCGAGGTCCGTCATCGCGCAGCCGGCGTCGTTCCCCAAAGGGTCCATGCCGACGAGCGCGATCGCGGTCCCGCCGTCGTTGTCGATCGCGAGCAGCTCCGTCGAGTTGAGCGGGTCGCCCGGATCCGCGGGGCTCCAGGTGCCGGCCGCGACGTAGAGTGTCTCCGAAACGTCGTCGCCGACGGTCAGGTCCCCTGGGAAGACGCCGTACGGCGTGAGCAGCACGACGCCGTAGGTGCCGTCGTCCAGGGTTCGGTTGATGCGCGCGAGCAGGATGTCGCCCTTGTCCCATACCCCGTCGTCGTCATGGTCGACCGGGAGGGTGAGTGTCCGTGACCCTGGCTCTCTGGGCACGAACACGTCGTCGAGGATGAAATCGACGTCGCTGAGCGAGATGCTTGTCTTGCCGGTGTTCTCGGCCTCGACGAGGGCGTCGTCCTCAGCCTCATCATAGCGGGTAACGGTGAGGATGACCGTCGTCCCGCGCTGGGCGGTGACGATCTCCGCCTCCTCCCTCGTCGCGAGCGAGCGTTCCTGCACGTACTGCTGGTATTCGAACGCGATCGCCGAGACCATGAAGACGACCATCATGCCGATGAAGACATATGTGAGGACCGAGGCTCCTGCCATGCGCTCTTCCTGCGGCGGATGCCTTTAATACCTTTTCGGCGCGGCAGGGAACGATCATGGCACAATATTTAAATATCTCCCGCGCCAGAGCGGCATCCATGGGCTTCGGCGGCAGGGGGCCAGTTCTGTATGCGGCGGTCGTCGTCTCGCTCCTCTTGGTCCAGGGCTGCGACAATCCCATCTTCGGCCAGGCGGTCCTCGACGTCGACCGGGCCCAGGCGCGCGAGGCGCGGTGCGTCTTCTCCTACCAGCTGCAGCCGACCGAGATCGACGGCCTGCGGAGGCTCTGCCTGCAGGACGGGAAGATAAGGATGCTGCTCGAATACGACTTCTCAAATCCGCCGTACGCCGTACTCGTCGTTGTCGGGACAGGATCGGGCGGCTTCAACGTGACCGAACGGCTTCCCGCCGAGCGGCGGGTCTTCCATCTCGACATCCCCTACGACGAGGAGCGGTTCGGCTCGCTGCGGAGCGTCAGGCTGTATCCGGTCGGCGAGGCGGAGGGCAGGCAGTACGTGTGCGAGGAGCAGGAGTACCTTCAAGACGGCGTGCAGGCCTGCCCGTGAGGGACAGGACCAGTCCGGCGCTCAACCGAGCGTCGCCAGGTAGCCGCTGATGCCGTTGAAAACGAACTGCACCGCCACCACGAGCACGATGATCCCGAGCAGCCGCTCGACGACGCTCGTGCCGGTGTGGCCGAGCGCTTTCTGGATCAGGTCCGACTGGCGCAGCACGATCCAGCTGAGAAGGCTCACCGCGAGGATGCTGACGAGCACCGGCACCCACGGCATCTCAGAGCTCAGGACGAGCACGCTCGTCAGCGCGCCAGGGCCCGAGAGCAGCGGGATCGCGATCGGGATGACGGCGATGGAGCCGTCAGCCTCGCGGTAGTTGTCAGGATCGCGGCGCAGCCGGGGCCCCAACATCTCGAACCCGATCCACGCGAGGTAGAGGCCGCCGGCGACCCGGAACGCGTAGATGGTGACCCCGAAGAACATGAGCAGCGGCTGGCCGACGAGCAGGAAGATGGTCATCGCGACGAGAGCGGCGAAGCTCGCCGTGAAGGCGATCCTCCGCCGCTCCTTCGTCCCCATGCCCTGCGTGAGCTTGGAGAAGACGAGGCTCGTCGAGAAGGGATTGACTATGGTGAAGAGAGTCCCGAACGCGAGCAAAGCCTGTTCGATCTCGATCATACCAATGCCACCACTGCTTACGGAACAGCATATCCGGGTATATAAACCTTGTCCCCTACTGGACGATCACGGTGCGCCCGTCACGCTTCGTGTCCTGCACGAACCGATCGAGCAGGCCTGCCCGGTAGCCGGGGCACCAGCCGGCGATGACGAGCGTTCTCCCGCGCTCGAAGAGCGGGAACTCGCGGCAGATGGCCGGCCGCTGGGCGTAGATCGAGCAGGCGTCGCCCTCGAGCTTCACGCATCCCTTCCGGACATCCAGCACCGCGTACTGCTTCGACTGGTCCCAAGGCACGCCGAGGAGCGCCGCCTCGTCCATGGTCCTGAGTACCACGAATCCCTTCCTGCAGCAGCTTGCCCTGCAGGCCGTCATGCAGAAGGAGGAGAGGGACTGTCTCGCCGCTTCCACGCCGGTGTCGCTGTTCACGCGTCTCTTCCGACCGCCCCGAGGGGCGCCGTGATGGAGCATGCGGCTGGAAAGCCAGCTGCTTTATATATCTATTTGTACCCCTTTATATTATTTGAACCTATTTATATCTAATTATATCTAATCAATTATATCTAATCCTGCTCATATCTATCGCCGGGCTGACGGCGGCGCGTCCCTCAACGTTATCATGTCCCTGGCGCGGTATCCGGATGGTCCTCGAAGGCCGCTCCCTTTATTTTCCATCATGGCCGGCCGGTGGCATGATGAAAAGTAAAAAATCCGCTCGATAAAGGGATAAATACCGGTGAACACACTATGCGCCCTCCTGGGCAGGCGCTCCTCCTTCCCTCACGAGACCTCCCTTCCCCCCATGATCGACGACACGCTCATAACCCTCGGGCTCCTGTTCCTCTTCGCGATAATCGGCGGGCTGATAGCCAACCGCTTCAGGCAGCCGGTGATACTCGCCCTGCTGCTGGTGGGGACAGTCATCGGACCGAACGCGCTCGAGATCGTCAGGGACCAGGAGATGATTTCGCTCATGATCGAGCTCGGGACCCTCCTCTTCCTCTTCTTCATCGGCCTTGAATTCTCGGTCAAGAAGCTCGCGCGGCTCGGGCCGATGGTCATGCTCGTAACGCTCCTCAAGGTGGGGGTGCTCTTCTTCATCGGCTATTCGGTCATGGTGCTGCTCGGCTTCGGCGTCGCCGCCGCTGCGTTCACCGGCGTCGCCGTGTCGTTCTCGAGCACGATGATCATCCTGAACATCCTCAACCAGTACGGCTTCCGGAACCGCCAGGAGATGCCGATGCTCACCGGCGTTCTCATCATGGAGGATGTCTTCGGCGTCGCGATGCTCACCGTCTTCGGCCTGCTCGACATGTCGAAGGTCGTCCTAGCCGAATCGATCGGCAGGCTGATCATCGGCCTCATCATGCTCCTCCTCGTCTACTTCGCCGTCTCGAAGATAGCGAACCGGGTCGTCGGCTGGATAACCACCCATTCAGGGGATGAGGTCGCTGTCTTCGTGAGCCTCTCGCTCTGTGCAGGCTTCTCCTATCTCGCGGCCCTCGTCGGCTTCGGCCCAGGGGTCGGCGCCTTCCTCGCGGGAAGCGTGATATCGTCCCTCTCCGAAGCGAAGACGTTCGAGCACGCGACCCGGCCGTACCTGGTGATATTCAACGCGCTGTTCTTCATCGCAATGGGGACGATGATCGATTTCGGCAGCGTCATGGGAAACATCAAGCTGATCGTATGGCTCCTCGCCCTCTGCGCCATCGGGCTCATCGTCGGCGTCGGCCTGATCACCCGGGTCTTCGCCGGCTTCACGTCCGAAGGCGCGATCTTCTCGACGTTGGCCATGCTCCCCTTCGGGACGTTCTCGCTCCTCGTCGCGCGGCAGGCAGCCCAGTTCGACATAGGAGTCGACCTGCTCTCCATCGTCTCGCTCATGATGATTGTCCAGGCCCTCATGATGTCCCTCACCGTGAGGCATTCCCCTGCGATTGCGGGGACGCTCTTCTGGAGGCACTCCTCCTCAGGGCCCATCGCCGGCCTCTCGCGGTACATCACCTCCTTCGTGGAGCACCTGCGGATCGAGCACACCCTCACGAACCGGCTCAAGAAGAAGATGCTTCGCCTCTCGGCGAAGGTCGTCGTCCTCCTGTTGGCGCTGCTCTTCGTGATAGTCCTCCTGCTCAGGCTGCACGCCGCAGGCACGGGCCTCCCTCTCCTCATGCTCTCGTACGGCCTCTCCCTCGGCGCGGTCGGCTGGCTCTCTCTCATCTGCTACCGGTCGTCCCGCGCCGCGGCATCGCTCCTCTTCAAGGTTCTCGGCGGCATCGAAGGCAGCTGGCATGCGCTCAGGACGAGGGCGTTCGTCCAGCGCCTGGTGGTCTCGGTCAGCTGCGCGCTGCTCGGCCTCTACTTCCCGATAGCGGTCCTCATGCTCTCGCTGCCTCCTTGGACGAGCCTCGTCTCGGTCGCCCTCCTCGTCTTCGCGGCGGGGGAGGCGATGCGCGCCGTCGTCGTGATGCGGCAGTACCCGTCCCGGCAGCGGGCGAAGATAGCGATGGGATAGCCCTGCCTCGCCGCGATGGCGAAACGGCGGGCGCCGGATGCCTGACGCATGGATTAATATACCTGCTTCTCCCTGGCTTGACTGCGATGCAGGGCGACCGGGAACACATCGAGCTGAACGCCTTCCTCAAGACGCGCGGGATCGTCCCCACCGGCGGCCAGGCGAAGCTGCTCATCCGCTCAGGCGGAGTGCGGGTGAACGGGAAGGTCGAGACGCGGAACAAGCGCAAGCTCCGGCGAGGCGACCGGGTAGACGTCGGGGACGTGCACCTGCCGGTCGTCCTCGGCTAGAACTCCATCTGGATTCGCAGCTCCACGAGCCCCAGCGTGAACTTGCTGAGCAGCATGTAGTGCTTGAGGATGCTCCTGGTCTCTCCGGACAGCGGACCCTTCATGTTGAAGTGCGTCTCATAGAGCTTCATGTCATGCCTGCCGAACTCGACCGCCAGTTCCCTGCTGTACGCGTAGTACATCCGGTAGTAGATCTCGAAGTGCTCCTTCACCATACGGGCGAGAGGGAGGACCTTTTTCGCGCTCTCCTTCGACGTGGCGAGATGCTTGCCGATGTACTTGAACTCGTCGCCCGCGAGCTCGAGGATGAAGAGGCTCGAGAAGATGAGCTGCTTCCTCCTCTCGGTGAAGGAGGATGAGACCTTGTTGAGGATCCGTGCGCAGTAGTCGACGAGCTTGTCGATGTTGAGGTCGATGGTGTGGATCTCCTTGCAGAGGTTCGGGTCACCGATCTCGTCCTTCTCGATCGCCTCCATGAGCCTGTCGAAGAGGTTGATCATGATGATGAAGATCCGCCGCAGGGAATTGTCGAACTCTTTCGGGGAGACCGCTGCCATCTCCCGTATGACACAGTGGTTCTTCCCTGTCTCGATGATATCGATCCCGATGAACCTGTTCACGATCTCCTGCATCATGGCGAGCCCGGGCTTCGTCGGGACCCGTTCCCCGAGCCTCGAATAGTCGAACTGGGTGGTATAATAATGGTAGGGGTCCTCGTATTCCTTCCTATGCGGGTCAAGATGGATGGTGATCTCTTCGCAGCCGGCCCGGTAGACGCCCTGCAGGTAGCGCCAGAGCATCGGGACCGTGAGGTCGGTTATGTCGATATCATAGGACCTCTTCTCGCCCTGGTCCTTGCCGTTGATGACGAGGCTCGTCTCCCGCTCGACGATATCGACATCATCGCCGGCCTTCAGGTGCAGCTGCCTGGTCCAGTCTGACGGGAGGGTGATGGTGAGTGTGTTATGCCCTTGCTTGATGATCCGGCGTCTCATGTACTATCCCCCTATGATATGGGTAAGGTGAATATATATAAATAGTTATTGAATATTCTCACTAGTGAGAATATGTGGTGATATAATGGACAGGTATCCTATTGACAACTGATAATGGCCAGTAGTGCTTCCTCGCCCGCATGACCTCTGTCGGAAGCAGCCAGCCTGCCCCCAAGGGGGCCGGAAACGATCCTCGGGAGACCAGCAACGCGATCTGGGAGACGGCGCACCTGCAGCAGTTCGCTCCTCAGAAGATTCTCCAGCACCTCGACCGGATCAAGGAATACCTGGACACCGGGGACACGGTGCCGATAACGGTCGAGGTTGACCCCTCGAACGCCTGCAACCACCACTGCCTGCGATGCACCTTCGAGGACTACCACGAGCTCAATGTGAAGCGGCTCTCCAAAGAGGTGCTCTTCGCGCTCGCCGACGACTTCGCCGACATGGGCGTCAAGGCGGTGGTGTGGACCGGCGGCGGCGAGCCGCTCGTCAACAGGGGCTGCCTCGAGGCCTTCATCTATTACCACGGCAAGGGGCTCGCCCAGGGCATCGCAACCAACGGCTCGCTCGTCACCCCCGCGCACAACGAGGTGTTCGCCGACCGGTTCGTCTATGCGCGCTTCAGCGTCGATGCCGCATCGAAGGCGATGCATCGCACCATCCATGGGAGCAACGATTTCGAGAGGATCACCAAGAACATCGAGAGCCTCTGCCGCGCTCGCGACGCCGCGAAGAGGCCGAACGGCGACCGGCTGACCGTCGGGTTCTCGTTCCTCGCGCACCCCGAGAACTACAAGGAGATCTATGACGCGACGCGCCTCGCCCGTGACCTCGGCGTCGACTACATCCAGATAAAGCCGGTCGTGATGCACCGGAAGGACCAGATAGACCATTCCTACTTCACGTCATGCCTCCATTATATCCATACCGCGCGGGACCTCGAGACCGATAGCTTCAGGGTGCTTGCCCTTGAATACAAGTTCAACGACCTCCTCATGGGCAGCTACAACCGCACCTACTCATTCTGCTGGGGGCATCCCTTCATGACCACCGTGAGCGCTGATGGCTATGTCAATTTCTGCTGCCATACGCGGGGGCTCAAGGAATACACCTTCGGCAACGTCAACAAGGACCGCTTCACGGACATCTGGGCAGGAGAGGAGCGGCGGGAGGCGATCGACCGGATGCGGCGCGACGGCCTGACGAACTGCCCGCCGAACTGCAAGTACCACATGATCAACCAGACCCTCGAGCAGGTCCTCACCAGCCAGGTCGGCGCCCACACGGACTTCCTCTGACCCCCAAATAGACGAAATTCTTAAATAGCCCCGGTGCAATCGGTATCCTAACGACTCTACGGAAGGTACTACACCATGGTAACCGCATACTGTGTCAAGTGCAAGGCGAAAGGCGTGACGATGAAGGATCCGGTCATCCATGTGACCGAGAAGGGAGGATACATGGCGAAGGGCGTGCACGAGGCGTGCGGGACGACGCTCTGTGCCATGATATCGAAGGAGAACGCGGAGGCGGCGATCGCCTCAGGCGAGGCAAGGAAAGAGGCGGCATGAGGCCGCTCATTTTTTTCTCTTACTCCTAGCCTTATTCCCGCCTGATACGGGTGAGATATTTGGAATGCGCCCTCTTTCTCGACTCTGCGGACGCAGGGTTTCGGGACTTCGTGACCGAAAACGAGTTCAACAATGATCTACAGGAAAATCGGTCGGCTTCGCCTAAATCGCCAAGCGTTTTCCCCTGCTCTCCCAAATTCAGAATTTGTGGGTTGCCCAAAATTTTGGACTACGCATGAAGCCCGGCGTTGAACCCCTTGTGTTTAAGTTCACTCTTCTTTGAGAAAAAGGAGCAAAAGGGGAGAGTTCCCATCCTTCGGAAATACGGTCTGCTAACGCAGGATTGAATGGAAAGTAAGAATTTTACTCTTCGGGATTTTCTGCTACGCAAACAACCGCTTGCGCTTCCCTCGTCCACCCCGCTCCCTGCCCGCGAGGTCAGCTACGATATAGCCCCGCCCGGATTCGAACCGAGGTCCTCAGATCCAGAGTCTGAGATGATTGGCCACTACACCACGGGGCTGTGTGCACCGCGTGAGAATCCTCCTCCATTTTTAAATCTTTTCCCCAGAGAAGGCAAGGGAAATAGGGGCCGACGGGCCGGCGCTCACTCGGGTTCAGGGTACTCGAACCGCCTGTTCTGGTAATTCCTGAGCACCACCTTCTTGCCCGTGTGCTCGACCAGATAGTCAGGGAGCAGCGGGATCTTGCCGCCGCCGGCAGGCGCGTCCACCACGAAGTGCGGGACGCACAGGCCTGAGGTGTGCCCCCTGATCGCCTCGATCATCTCGATGCCCTTCTTGACGCTCGTCCTGAAGTGATTGGTCCCCTTGGTGATGTCAGCCTGGTAAAGATAGTAGGGCTTTACGCGCATCATGACGAGCTTGTGGAAGAGTTCCTTGATGACTGCAGGGTCGTCGTTGATGCCCTTCATGAGGACAGTCTGGCTGCCGAGCGGGATGCCGGCATCGGCGAGCATCTCGCACGCCATGCGCGACTCGGGCGTGATCTCCGCCGGATGGTTGAAATGGATGTTCACATAGAGCGGATGGTACTTCTTGAGCATCATGCACAGCTCTGGCGTCACGCGTTGGGGGAGCGAGCAGGGAACCCTGGTGCCAATCCTGATGATCTCCACATGGGGGATCTGCCTGACCTCCTTGAGGATCCATTCGAGATAGCCGTCAGAGAGCATGAGCGGGTCGCCGCCGGAGAGGATGACATCCCGCACCTCGGAGTGCTCCCTAATGTAGGCGATGCCCTTCGAGATCTGCTCCTTGGTGATGCGCTTGAACGGGTCGCCGACGCGGCGCTTCCTGGTGCAGAACCGGCAGTACATCGCGCACTGGTTCGAGACGAGCAGCAGCACCCGGTCGGGATAGCGGTGCGTGAGCCCGGGCACCGGGCTATGGGTCTCCTCGGCGAGCGGGTCCTCGACCCCAGTCGTGTCCTGGATCTCCTGCCGGTCGGGGATGCACTGCTTCCATATGGCATCGCCCTTCTCCTTGATGAGCGAGAGGAAGTAAGGGTTCACCCTCATCGGATAGCGCTTGACGACCTCCTTCAGCTCGGTGACGTCGAGGTCGGCCTTGCAGACGCGCTGCAGGTCCTCGACCGAGGTCACGCTCTCCCTGAGGATCTGGCGCCAGAGGGAGAACTTCGTCTCCGGGAAGGTCTCCTCCTCAACGACGGTCTCGACCGCCTTCGCGGCGATGAGGCTTATGGTCTCGTTCTTGGTCATCGTCAGCATTCTCCGTTCGTCGGTCGTCAGCATCGCCATCAGGCCGCACCCGCCTTGCGCGAGGTCCGCGGCGTCTCGATCGCGCGCAGCTCCTCGAGCTGTCTTCTCCCCTGCGGGGTGTTGAAGGTCGGCACCGCGCGGCGCACCGCCTCCAGCTTCTCGCCGAGGCGCGCGTACGCCTTCTGCTCCGCCTTGTGCAGAAGGTCGTGCCTGATGAGCGCGTAGTAGAGCGGGGCGTTCACGAGCTCGGCATAGGAGAGCCCCGCCTCGTGGCCGGCGCGCGGCAGGCAGGAATTCTCCTCGAGCTTCGGGAGGAGCCCTGGGATGGGGTTGATCTCGAGCACGTTCACCCTGCCCTCCGCGTCGAGCCGCAGGTCGATCCGCGCCCAGTCCTTGCAGTCGAAGGCGCGGTAGGTCGCGATGACGACGTGGCGTATCTCGCGCGCGAGGGCCTTCGGGAGCGGCTCGCAGGCGATCATGTTCAGCGGCTTCTCCGGCGTGTCCCACACCCACTTCGCCTCGAAGGAGTCGATAGGGTTCGCCTCGGGCGGGAGCTCGCCGAAGTTCTTCTTGATGATGGGGAGTACGATCGGCTCCTCGTTGCCCAGCACGCCGACGGTGAACTCGTCGCCGGGCATGAACTCCTCCGCGATCGCCGCCTGGCCATAGTCCGAGAGGACGAGACGGACCTGGGCGTTGAGCGCGTCGATGTCCCTCACGAGCGAGTCGTTCCTGATGCCCTTGCTCGACCCTTCCGCGATGGGCTTGACGATGAGCGGGAAGCGCAAGGGGATATCGGAGACCGGGCCGGAGAGGACGACCGAACGCGGCGTCGGCACGCCGTGCACGATGAGCGTCTCCTTGCTGCGCGCCTTGTTGAGGCCTATCCCGAGCGTGAGCGGCCCTGAGCCGTGGTAGGGGATGCCGAGCATCTCGCAGAACGCCGGGACGTGAGACTCGCGGCTCTCGCCCCTGATGCCCTCGGCGAAGTTGAAGACGATATCGGGCCGCAGGCGCCGGAGCTTGCCGTACGCCTCCTCGTCCGCCTCGATGAGCGTCACCCTATTGCCCATCGACTCGAGCGCTCGCCCTATCGCGAGGATGGTGTCGTCGGTGTCGAACTCAGCGAAGAAATCGTCAGGCAGGTCCTGAGCCTCGCCGGATTCGGGCTTCTTGTTGAAGGTAAGTCCGACGTGTAGCATCGCCCGATTGTCACGCTCCGGTACCGGCAGGCCTCCTGCGGCCATCGCCGGATATCGAGGAATTTGGTGCGTCTGACTGGCGGTGGGATCCCGTCATGCGCCATCGGATCTCTCGGCGACCCCCCGTCGTCATCCGCTGGAGGGAGAAGGACACTGGAGAAATATCGTCATGCATCGTCGTATCGCTTCCTTGGTTCGCCTGAAATCTGCTGAACATCGGGAGTAGGTGAAACTAGTATTTAAAATTATTGCATTTGCGTTCCGCCGGCAGGCACACCGGCGATGCCGGCCGCTCCGTCCTTCATCGCCTGATAGTCCTTCCGGGTCATGTCGAGGAACACCTCGTCGACGAACGCACCGTCGACCAGGTTGAACTCGCGCCTGATGCCGATCCGCCGGAAGCCGCCGCTCTCCAGCAGCCGGACCGACGCATGGTTCTCGACAGCGGCTGTCGCGAATAGGCTGTTGAGGCCCATCGCGTCGAACGCCTGCTCGATCAGCAGCCGGAGGATCATCCTGCCGTAGCCCTTTCCCTGGTTCGCGCGATCCCCGATCAGGAAGAAGATCTCGGCCCTGCGGTCGTGCTGGTCGATGCCGTCGATCCCGGCATGGCCAATCGGCTCGATGCCCCATTCATCGTACACCATGAACAGGCGCTCCGACGACGGGTCGGACGATACGATGTCCTGGCGGAGCTCCTCGGTCGTATGCTTCCTGCACCTGACGAACGTGCTCATCCACTTGATGTTCTCGTAATCGTTGAACCACCGGGCGAGGAGCGGCGCGTCCGCCGGCTCGACCGGACGGAGCGAGAGCTGCCGCGGAAGGACGATCGCTTCGGTGACCGGCGCATGGTCAGGGCCGGCGAGCACGGTGGTGTCCGGAATCAGCAGTGGCGTGTCAGAACCTGTGGTCATGAGAATTCACCTCAGCATAGGGGCTGGTCTGGTTCAGCCCTGCCGCATCTCACCCTCGAGCCGCCAGCGCTTCTGCCTATGGCGCTCGAGACCGAAATCGAGAACCTTCTTCATCAGCTCACGCTCGCCGATCCCCACTGATGCCGCGAGCCTGAAGAGCTGCCCTCCCGGTGAGATGTCCGGGTTCGGGTTGACCTCGATGACGAACGGCTCCTCCCCGCGCAGCCGCATCTCGACCCTCGTGTACCCGCTGCAGCCGGTCAGCCGATGGGCTGCCCGCGCGAGCGAGCGCATCCGCTCGGCGACCTTTTCCGGGAGCTTCGCCGGGAACTCTGAGGGGAGGTCATCATAATGCCTGTCGCCCTCGATCCACTTCGCCTCGTAGTCGCAGACCCTGAACTCGCCGGGCGCGAAGTTCCGGAACACTGTCTCTGAGATGGGGAGAGCCTGCGGGTCGTCGTTCCCCAGGAGCGCGATGTCGAACTCGCGGCCGTCGATGAACTCCTCCACGATCGCCGGCTGGCCGCGGATCCTGATGGTCTCCTCGAGCCGCTTCCTCAGGGCCTTCTCATCGGTCACGACGCAGCCCCGCCGGATTCCGAGCGAGGCGTCCTCGTTGTTCGGCTTGACGATGAGAGGGAACCGGAGATCCCTGTCGAGCGGCCCATCGGGTTTGCTGAAGAGCTGGAACCTGGCGTTCGGAATCCCCACAGCGGAGAGGATCGCCTTGGTGCGCGCCTTGTCCAGGCAGAGCGACACCGCGAGCATGCCCGATCCTGTATAAGGGAGATCCAGCATCTCGGCGATGGCGGGGACCGTCGCCTCGAGCGTGCTCGGCCCCTCGAAGCTGTCGCAGAGGTTGAAGAGCATGTCGGGCCTAATCCTCCTGAGATCGGCGTAGAGCGTCCGGGAGAACGGGACCTTCACGACCGTGTGCCCGAGCTTGGGCAGCGCCTCCGCGATCCCCTCGACCGACCGGAGGACGTCGCGCTCGGCGGCGAGGTCGGCCGGGTCGCCTGTCATGGGGACGTCGACGACGCTGTAGACGACAGCGACCCTCATCGGGCGTCCCTCCCCTTCAGCAGCGCGTTCTCGAGCAGCCTCCCGATCATCGCCGGGTACGAGAGGCCGTGCGCGTTCGCCGAGCGCACGAACCCGCAGCCGGTCTCGGCGATGCCGGGGTTCGGGTTGATCTCCAGGATGTACGGGACGCCGTCACGGTACCGGATGTCGACCCTAGCGTGCCCTTCGCAGCCGAGCATCCGGTAGCAGCGGACCGCAGCGTCGGTCACGATGCGCTCCTCCTCGGCCGTGAGGTCGGGCGGGCATCGCGGGACCGTCTTCTGATACTCTACAGACCCCTCATCCCACTTCGCCAGGTAGTTGCAGACCCTTTTGCGTAGGGGCAGGCCCTCGAACACGATCTCGGAGATGGGCAGCACCTCGGGCGGCTCGCCGCCGATGATCGCGACGTTGAACTCGCGGCCGTCGATGAACTCCTCCACGAGCGCCTCCTGCCGGAGCTCGGTGATCGTGCGGGCGAGCCGCTTCCGCAGCTCCTTCTCGTCCAGCACCACCGAGGTATCGTCCATGCCGATGCTGTTCTCGGTGATCGCGCCCTTCACGATCAGCGGGAAGCGGAGCTTCGGGTCGAGCGGCTCGTCGGCCGACCGGAACACCTGGAACGCCGGCGTCGGAAGGCTGTGGTGCGCACACAGCATCTTGATCAGCGGCTTATGGGTCGCGAGGATCAGGACCGAGGAGCGCACGCTCGTGTGTGGGATTCCCAAGAGCTCGAGATACGCCGAGACATAGGCCTCGCCGAGCGGATCGGCGCCGATCCGCTCGCAGGCGTAGAACGCCGCCTCGATGTCAGCGGTCGCGAGCCGCTCGATGTCTGCCGGATTGTCCATGTCATAAAGCGTCGCCTCATGGCCGAGCTTCTCCAGCGCGACGGCGGCAGAGGTGCCCATCGCGCGGAGCTCCCTCTCCTCAGGCGTGGGATCCTTTCCATAGAAACCGTTGTAGATTACTCCTACCTTCATAGTCCGCAATCATCAGCTGAGCCGGCCGTCATGGGCCGTCAACGAAAGCCTGTTGCATCGACCCCCAAGGGATTGTCTCGGGCGGAGCCCGAAAAAGCGGGCCTTGTAAGCGCGACCTGATTAATAAACCTTTGGATTGGGGTTGAATCGGCCCCCTCTCGGCCAGGGAGGCCATACAAGGGCCTTTCGGGGGCGTATGGAGGCATATTATATATAGGAGGGAAACGTTCACCCGCCCATGGAACGGCTTGCCCAGGGCGCCGAGAGCGTCATCTATGCTGACAGGGAAACGGTCGTCAAGGACCGGGTGCCGAAGGGCTACCGTATCAGGGCGATAGACGATCGGCTCAGGAAGGGCAGGACCCGGCGGGAGGCAAAGGTCATCGGCAAGGTCCATGCCCTCGGCTTCGGCCCGAAGCTCATCTCGGCAGATGGCACCAGCATGCGGATCCGCATGGAGCGTCTCGGCGGCGACCTGATGAAGACCGCGCTCGACCGGCTCGATACCCGCGAGCGGCGGGCCGCCTGCAGGGGGATCGGGAAGAGAATCAGGATCCTGCATGACAACGACATCATCCACGGCGACCTCACCACCAGCAACATGAAGCTCATCGACGGAAAGGCATTCTTCATCGATTTCGGGCTCTCCTTCTTCTCGAAGAAGGTGGAGGACAAGGCAGTCGACCTTCACCTGCTCAGGCAGGCGCTCGAGTCCAAGCACTACACACATTGGGAGGACTCCTTCAAGGAGGTCCTCATGGGGTATGCTGATCCGGTAGTCAGGAAGCATCTCGAGAAGGTCGAGGCCCGTGGCCGCAACAAGGCGAAATATTAATAAACGAACGCGCCTAGGGACACCATCATGAAGATCCAGCTCCCCCGTGGGACGAGAGATATTATGCCTGACGAGATGCGCGTGCGGCAGCGCGTCATGGACACGCTCCGCGCCGTGTTCGAGCGCTTCGGCTATGTCCCGCTCGAGACACCGGTCTTCGAGCGCTACGACATCCTCGCCGCCAAGTTCGCGGCAGGGGAAGGGTCCGACGCGCTGAAAGAGACCTTCACCTTCGAGGACCAGGGCAAAAGGAAGCTCGGACTGCGCTTCGACCTGACCGTCCCGCTCGCTCGGTTCATCGGCCTCAACCCCAAGCTGCGGCTGCCGTTCAAGCGCTACCAGACAGGGCCGGTCTTCAGGGATGGGCCCATCAAGCTCGGCAGGTACCGCCAGTTCTGGCAGTGCGACGTCGACATCGTCGGCGCGAAGGGGATGGCGGCGGAAGCCGACCTCATCACCCTCACCGCAGCCGCGTTCCGGGAGCTCGGGCTCCCGGCGGAGATCAGGATCAACAACCGAAAGCTCCTGTGCGGCATCCTCCAGCACGCGAAGGTCCCGAAGCACCTGTGGGACACCGCCATGGTCTCGCTCGACAAGATGGAGAAGCAGGGCCATGCCGCGGTCGAGAAGGAGCTCGATGAGAAGGGCATCCCGAAGGAGACGACGGAGAAGCTCATGGGGCTCTTCGCGCACGAGGATGTCAAGCAGCTGCACGCGATCGCCGACGACGAGCTCATGAAGGAGGGCCTCGCCGAGCTCACCTTCCTCTTCGACCTGCTCGACATCGCGCACGTATCGGAATACCGTTTCGACCTCTCGCTCGTCCGCGGGCTCTCCTACTACACCGGCACCGTCTTCGAGGCGTTCCTGAAGGGCTCAGAGATAACGAGCAGCGTCGCCGGCGGCGGCCGCTACGACGACATGATCGGCGGCTACCTCGGCGGCAGGCAGCAGTTCCCAGCGGTCGGCATCTCCTTCGGCGTGGATGTCATCTTCGACGCGATCAGGGGCACGGAGCGGCCTGCCGTGCCGGTGACAGCCTTCGTCATCCCCATCAACACGATGGCAGACTCGTTCAACGCGGTGACGCGGCTGCGGGAGAAGGGCATCAGGGCGGACCTCGACCTGATGGGGCGCGGGGTGTCGAAGAACCTGGCCTACGTCTCGCAGCAGGGCATCCCCTATGCCATCATCATAGGCGAGGATGAGGTGCTCTCCGGGAAGTGCACGCTCCGCGACATGGCGAGCGGCACGGAGGAGAAGCTCCCTCTCGACGAGATGATCAAGAGGCTGAAATAGGACGGGACAATCCTGCTGTCTCTATTCCCATTCGATCGTCCCGGGAGGCTTCGGCGTGCAGTCATAGGTCACGCGGTTGATGCCCCTGACGCTGTTCACGATATCTACCGTCACATCGCGAAGGAACCGCGGCGGGAACTCATAGACATCGGCGGTCATGCCGTCCCTGCTCGTCACTGCGCGCAGAACCGCCGCGTACTCGTGCGTCCGGGCGTCGCCCATGACCCCCACGGACTTCGAGTCGGTAAGGACGGTGAGCGCCTGCCATATCCTATCGTAATGGCCATGCTCGCGAATGGCGGTGATGAAGCGGCGGTCAGCCTCCTGGAGAATCGCGACCTTCTCGGGCGTGACCTCGCCGATGATCCGGATGGCAAGGCCCGGTCCAGGGAACGGGTGCCTGCCGTAGATCTCCTTCGGGATGCCGAGCTCCTTCGCGACCTCCCGGACCTCATCCTTGAAGAGCTCCCTGAAGGGCTCGATGAGCTCGAGGTCCATCCTCTCCGGCAGGCCGCCTACGTTGTGATGGCTCTTGATGGTGTCCTGCGGGCCGCCGTAGGCGGGCACGCTCTCGATGACGTCCGGATAGAGCGTCCCCTGCATGAGGTAGCGTATCGGGACCTCCATGCCGATACGCCTTGCCTCCCGCTCGAAGACCTCGATGAAGGTGCCGCCGATGATCTTCCGTTTCTCTTCAGGGTCGGTGACGCCGGCAAGACGCGCGAGGAACAGCTCGCCTGCATCGACATAGGCCACATCCATCTTCGGGAAATGCCGTCCCAGATAGCCGAGGACCTCTCTCGCTTCTCCCTTCCTGAGCACGCCGTTGTCGACGAGGATAGGGTGGTACCTGCTGCCGAGCGCCTTATGCATGAGGGTCGAGGCGGTCGTCGAGTCGACGCCGCCTGATATCCCGCCGATCGCATGGGCGTCGCCGACGCGCTCCCTGACCTCCCGAATCTTCTCCTCGATGAAGTTCCCGCTCGTCCAGTCGCGCGCGCATCCGCAGATATCGACAAAGTTCGCGAGGATGTCCCTGCCGTGCTCGGTGTTGTCGACTTCAGGGTGGAACTGGACGGCGTAGAGCCGCCGGTGCGGGTCGATCATCGCGCTGAGGTGGCCGGTCCCCGACGTCGCCGCGACCTTGAAGCCATCCGGCATGCCCTTGACGACATCGCCGTGGCTCATCCATGTCTGGATGCTCCCCTTCGCGATACCCTTGAATATGCTGTCGGTCCCGGATGTGATGATGACCTCCATCGGGCCGTACTCGCGCCTGCCCTCCGCCGGCTCGACCGCGTCCTTCCCGCCGAGTAGGTAAGCCATCGACTGCATGCCGTAGCAGATGCCGAGCACCGGCACGCCGATGTCGAACACCTTTTTGGGGTAGAGCGGGGATCCCTCATCATAGACCGACCAAGGGCCGCCGGAGATGATGATGCCCTCGAGGTCAGGCCGCCTGAGCTCTCCCACCGGGGTCGTGTATGGCCTGATCTCGGTGAAGACCCTGTTCTCACGGACCCTCCTCGCGATGTTCTGGTTGTACTGGCTCCCACAGTCGAGGACGATGATCATTGTCTCTCGTCACCTGGTCGATGGGAAGTTGCGCGTCTCGGCGATGGAGACCGACCCCTTCGCGGCGTCACAGTAGACATCGCCTGCCGCGAAACGGTTGACCGCCTGGATGTAGGCCGGCCAGTCGCACTTCATCTTCTGCAGCTCCTGGTGGTAGGACGCGATCGTCTTCGCCGCCGCAATGCGGACCCTCAGGTCCCTGCCCTTCAGCATGCCGTCAAGCTCCTCATAAGGGACCTTGAACGGCAGTTGCTCGGAGATGAGCACGATCGGCCCCTCATCCATCAGCTCGTTCACGATGTGGATCGTCGATGCCGTCCCCTTCTCCTCGGAGATATAGGCATCGTAGACCGCGTCGTCGCCGCGGAACCTCCGCTTCCCCTGCCCGTCGAGGATGCGCAGGTCGGCCGGATGGACGTTCAGGATCAGGTTCGGGAAGCTCTCTATCCACGGCCTGCTCAGGCGGAGCATGTAGCCGCCGAGGACCACGAGGTCGAAGGCGATGCCGGTCCGGTCCTGGAAGTCCGCGACCTTCGCGAGCCCGGCGTTGTCGTACTCCTGCCTGAACCCGTCGTCGTCCCTGACCTCCTTCCACTCACGCCCTTTCGACCGCGCGTACGCGAGGTTCGGGTGCTCGATCACCGGGATGCCGTAGAGCCCTTCGAACTCCTCCACGATCCGGGAGCTCGTCTTGTTGGTGAGGATCGCCGCGATCTCGAACGTCGGCGTGCCGAGGAGGTGCCGCTGCCGGTGCTCCTCGTGGATGAGCGCCTCGATGTTGGTGCCGCTGCCGCTGCCGAGCGCGAGCACCCGCATCGGCGAGCCGTCCGCATGCGGCGTGAAGAGGCGTCCGAGGGTCATGGTAATACCTTCGGGAACCCTGAGGGCTTCGGCATGCTGTCGAGCAGGTCGAGATGCTCGATGCCGGTCTCGGCGATGTCGACACGATAGTACCAGTCCTGGAATCTAATCTTCTCGACCGCCTCATAGGCGCGCTTCTGCGCCGACTCGAGCGTGACGCCGAGCCCGGTCACCGAGAGCACGCGGCCGCCTGCGGTGTAGAATTCCAATCCCTCGTCGTTCCGCTCGGTCCCCGCATGGAACACGAATACGTCGGGCATGAACTCGGCCTCCTCGAGCCCTGAGATCGGATAGCCCTTAGTATACTTGTCGGGGTAGCCGCCTGAAGCGAGAACCACGTTCACGGCGTGCTTTGGCTTTGTCCGAAGGTGGTATCCGGAAAGCTTCCCCTCGACCGTGCGCTCCATCGCTTCATAGAGGCTCGAGTCAAGGAGCGGCAGGACCGCCTGGATCTCGGGGTCGCCGAAGCGCACGTTGAACTCGAGCACCTGCGGCCCTTCGTCGGTGATCATGAGCCCGAGGTAGAGGATGCCCCCATAGGGAGTCTTGCGCGCGTTCATCCGCTCGATCACCGGTCCGATGATGCCATTCGCGACCTCGCTCTCATGGTAGAAGAGCGGCGTCGGCGCGTACGCGCCCATGCCGCCGGTGTTCTTCCCGACGTCGCCGCGGCCATACGGGACGAGGCCGCTCGCGCGCCTGCCGATCCGCTTGTGGTCCTGCGATGCGGGCAGCAGCACATAATCCTTTCCGTCGACGAAGGCGAGCACCGAGACCTCGGGGCCGTACACCCTCCTGCTGATGAGGAACCGTTCCGATGCCGTGGGGAGCTTCTCATGCATGGTGACAAGGTCATCCAGCGCCTCCTCGAGCGTGTCCGGAACGAATACTCCCTTCCCCTGCGCGAGCCCGTCCGCCTTGATGACATACTCCTTCTCGCCCTCCTTCCAACTGCGCCTCAGGTAATCCGCCGCGTCGGTGATGGATGAGAAGACCGCGCTCGAGGGCGTCGGGATGCCGGCCTTCTCCATGAGTTCGTACGCGAAGACCTTGCTCGCCTCGAGCTGCGCCGCCTCCTTCGTCGGCCCGAAGACCCTGATCCCCTTGCTCCGGAGCCTATCGGTGATGCCTGCCGCGAGCGGCGCCTCAGGTCCGACGACCACGAGGTCGATGGCCTTCTGTTCCGAGAAGTCGCCGATCGCCGTGAAGTCCGACTCTTTGATGCCCATCCTGTTCGTCGAGCCGCCGTTGCCTGGCGCCGTCCAGACCGTATGGCCTTCCTCGTTGAGCTTCCATTCGAGCGCCGACTCGCGGCCGCCGCTCCCTACGATGAGTATGTTCGCCATGCCTGATACCCCCTATTCATCCCCGCTGCCGCTTCGCCTGCTCAATCCTCTCATGGTACCTATCGAGCACCGCTTCGAGCTTCGGGACCTCCAGGAAGTGGCTGGCGAAGACGGGGAGCCCCGTGTACGCCCGGACGCCGCCGACATAGGCCTGCGACGCGAGCGTTATCCACTCATTGTCGAGCTCGGGAGGGTTGTTGATCCCGATATAGGGCTTCCTCGCGTACTCCTTCCAGTGCCCCTCCTCGAATTTCTCAGGGCCACCTTTCCGCTCGACATCGTCGGCGATGCCCTCGAGGCAGAGCGGCTTCCAGTCCTCCCTGCCGAACCTCTTCGCGAGCTTCTTCGCGGTCATGACGTCGGCGACCCAGCCGGGATGCTCGATCCGGTAGGGGTCGCGGAGAAGCTCCTTGGAGAGCGGGATGCCCTGGTGCGTGAACTTGTCCTCGTCGAGCGTCCCCACGACATCCGCCCACATGATCGGGTTCGTCATCGAGAGCATGCTCGGCCAGTAGACCGCCTCGACCTTGCCGTCCTCATGGACGAGCCCTGCCTCCGCCGCCTTCGCGGAGAGCAGGTCGTTTATCCGCTGCGCCTGCGATACCAAGCTGAGGAATTGGATTGGGGTCAGGTTGCTGATCGCCTCCGCCTCCGCCCTCGAGAGGTAGCGGTCGCCCGCCTGCTCCTCATATTTCGTCGAGAAGTCGATCCACGCCGGCTTGAACGCGTGTCCGGGCTCCGGCCGCCGGGAAAGCCCCATGTCCTCGGGCTTCAGCGACCCGTCGTCGAGGCGGCGCCACACCGAACTCGATTCGGGGAGCGAGTTCCTGAAGATGATCTCGAGCGGGATCACGTAGCGATCCTCTCCCCGGTACGCCGAGTAATCATACCGGTTCTCTCCTTCGACGAACCCCGGCTTGATGACCTTCGCGAGCCTGATGCGCATCTGGTTCGTGACGAGGCCGATGTTCTGTCCGATCTTGTCGGTGGTGTACGTGTCGCCGTCGATCGTGAGTCCGAGGTAGTGCGTGCGCAGGCCGTGCTCCTCGAGCATCTCGAAGTTCGCCGCAGCCATGAGCGTGAGCATATGCCCCTTCTGCGGGATCTGCTGCGGCATCTTGCCCCAGTCGAACGCCGAGTAGTCGTCGGAGAATCGGAACTCCCCTACCGGATACCCCCTGAGCAGCGATCTCCCCCTGACCTTGACCGTTTCCTTGACGCTTCCCATACCATCCCCCTCCCTGATTATCGTTTTTATAGGAATCCCCGCTCCTTGAGCACCATCCGGATCGGCAGGCTGCGGCCCTCCATCAGGTCGATGTATGACTGTCGGTAGATGACCTGGCGCTGGCCCGGCCCGACGCCGATCGTCTCGGTCGGGATGCCGGTCGACTGCTCGATGAACTCGACATACTTCCGCGCGTTCCTCGGCAGGTATTCCCAGCCCCTGATGCCTGAGAGGTCGTCCTCCCAGCCGGGGAGCCTCGTGTACGAGACATCCTCGAGGATGTACCCCTCCTCCGCCTTCTTCCAGCTGACGGCGGTCGCGATAGGGATCTCCTTCAGTCCGGTGAGAACGTCGAGCTTGGTGGCGGCGATGCCTCTTGCCATGTTGTAGAGGACCGCCTCCTTCGCCTCCGGGATGTTGAGCCAGCCGCACCGGCGCGGCCGTCCGGTGGTGGCGCCGTACTCGCCCCCCTGTTCCCTGAGGTACTCGCCGTCCTTGCCCTCTGTCTCGGTGAAGAGCGGGCCGCTGCCGACCCTGGTGAGATACATCTTGAGCACGCCGGTGACATGGTCGATGTGGTCGACGCCGCCCCCCACCATCGCCTGCTGGGCGACAGGATGGGTCGAGGTCGTGTCAGGACGATAGCCGAAATCAGGGTCGAGGAAATGGCCCTGGGCGCCCTCGCAGAGCACCATGCGCTGGAGGGACGGGTCCCTGACGATCCTGAAGGTGTCGGCCGTGATGTATCCGGCGAGCTCCTTCCCCCAGCTGGCGAGCTCCTTCGCGTAGAACCTGGCAAGACCCTCAAGCTTCCCCCTGATAGGGTGGCCCTCCGGAGGCGCGATCGCGGTCCTGACCGTTGATGAATGGAAGCCCTTGAAGTCGGGATGGAAGGCGATGATCTCCCTCGAGAGCTGACGCACGATGTCGACCACGCGCCCCTCGAGATAGGGGTCGAGCAGGTCTTCCATCCGGAGCGACGTCGCACGGTTCGCCCATGCCATCACCGTCGGCCCGACGCCCCTGCCGGTCGTGCCGATCTTGCGCTCCCCGAGCGCCGCCTCGATGCCGCAGTCGAAGACCTTCTGCCACTGGGTTATCACCGGGCACTTGGCGTCGATAGAGAGATCCGGCTCGAACCCGAGCGCCCGCACCTCTCTAAGCTCCGTGAGCGTGATCTCCGGATCGACGAGCTCGCCGATGCCCATGATGTTCATCACCGGCATGCCGTAGGCGTTCGGATGCTTCCGGTCATAGAGCACGCCCGACGGGAGGTTGTGCGCGATGAACTTCAGGCCGTCCTTCTCGAGCGTGTGCCCCGCGTTCGTCGCGCCGCCGTAGCGCACCACAGCGTCCGCGAGCGCGGCATCCACATCCACCTGCTTGCCCTTCCCCTCATCGCCATACTGGAGCCCGATAATCGCCTTGACGAAGACCATGGCCGATCACTTCCTCCCTGCCAGCACGTCCTTCGCGGTGCCCTGCTCAAGGGCCGCCTCGGAGATGTGCTCGATCATCCCGTAGGCGCGCATGTCGGCGAGGGAGAGGCAGCCCATATCCGCCATCGTCGCCTTGATCTGGGCGATCATCCGCGGCAGGTTCTCAGGCCTATGCATGGAGTTCGCGAACGGGATCTTCGTCTCGACCCCCTCGGGGAAGGTGCTCTGGCCGTAGCGCTGGCCCATCCAGGCGCGGGCGCGGGGCGCCCCTTCCCCCCAGTACGGCTTGACCGGCAGGTCGCCGGACTTCTCGACCTCGGTCGGGCTCTCGTCGAACCGCGCGAAATACTTGCCCATCATGACATAGTCGGCGCCGTCGGCGATCGCCACCGCGATCTGCTTCGAGAAGTACACGCCGCCGTCGGCGATCACCGGGATGTACACGCCGGTCTCCTTGCGCCAGCGGTCGCGGGCGGCGACGACGTCCATCAGCGCGGTCGCGATCCCCCGTCCGACGCCCTTCTGCTCCGAGGTGATGCAGATCGAGCCGGAGCCCATGCCGACCTTCACCGCGTGCGCGCCTGCCTCGGCGAGGAACCTGAAGCCGTCGCCTGAGATGACGTTGCCGCCGATGATCGGGATATGCGGATAGGTCGCCACGACCCATCGGATGCCCTCCTTTTGGTAGCCGCGGAAGGCGTTCGAGGAATCGAACGCGAGGATGTCGACCCCGGCATCGACGAGAGCCGGCACCCGGGTCCGGTAGTCGAAGGTGTTGATCGCGGCGACGGCGAGGTACCGCTTGTCGTCGTCCACCGTCTCGCGCCCCTCGAGCTCGTTGTAGCGCTTTATGTCCTTCTTGAAGACGATGGAATCGAGGGTGCCGTCGTCGTCCAGCAGCGGGAGGATGCTCTGGCGCCGCGCCTCGCGGAGGACCTTGTTGCAATGCTTCAGGTCCCATGACGCCTTCCCGACCGTGAGCTCGCTCGCCTGCACGAAGACGTCGCCGACCTTCACCCCCTTGCCCTCGTCGCCAGGCATGTAGTTCCTCCCCTCGAGCAATCCCAGGAACCGGTTGTCCGCGTCGACGACCGGATAGTTGTTGTAGCCCTTCTCGGCGACGAGACGCAGGACGTCGTCGATGCCCATGTCCGGCGTGACGGTGATCGGCTTCACGCGTCCGGCCTTCACTTCCTTCACCGCCCGCACCATCGCGGCCTCCTCCTCGATCGGCTGGCTGCAGTAGATGAAGCCGGTGCCGCCCTGGCGGTCGAGGTTGATGACCATGTCCGGCCCGGTGACCGACTGCATGGCTGCCGACACGAGCGGGATGTTGAGGGTGTGCTTCGGCTCCTCGCCTGCACAGTACTTCACGAGCGGCGTCGTGAGGTCGATGTTCTCCGGCACGTGGACGGCGCCGCTCTCCCTGATGACGACATAGTACTCGTCGAGCGTCCGCGAGGTGATCGAGTCGAAGGGCGAATGGTTGATGATCTTCTCCGACATGTACCTCCGCAGGTCTGACATCGGCCAGAGCGTCTCGAAGATCTTCATGAGAAGTTTTCCGGATATGCTGTCATTCTTCATTGGGATCGGCCCTGCCCTGCTTTCATAGGTTCCTCTTCGCGTACTCGTACGCGTTCCTGAATATGATCACGCCGTCGCCTTCCCCCTTCGCGCCCCGCACCTGCCAGCGCGGGTCGGTGAAGGGGTCGTGCGCGCATTCGGGATGCGGCATCATGCCCATCCAGGTACCTCTCGTGTTGCAGACGCCGGCGATGTGCTTGACCGATCCCGTGGGATCGAACCGTTCGGTCAGGAACGGCTTCTCCGGCAGGGCGTACTCGAAGACAACCTGGTCCTGTCTCCGGAGCAGGTCCTCCACCTCGCTCCCGTCAGGATACCCCTTCGGGACGAACCTGCCTTCGCCGTTCCGCATCGGCATCCAGAGCGTCTCCTCGATTCCCTTCGTGAACACGCAGTTCCCGCGATTGACGTTCTTGAGCGCGACCCACTGGTTCCTGAAGCCGCCGACGGTGTTGTAATCGAGCGTGAAGGCCTGCTCGCCGACGGGATCGTCGGTCGTCGGCAGCATCCCCGCATGGGTCAGTATCTGGAATCCGTTGCAGATGCCGAGCAGGAGCCTGTTGTCCTCGTAGAAGCGGTCGATGCCCCCGGCGAGCGAGGGGTCCTGGAGCCGGAACGCCAAGCGCTTGCCCGCCTTGATGTAGTCGCCGTAGGAGAAACCGCCGATCACGAAGAGGAAATCATAGTCGTTGATCCGCTTCCCGCCCGAGAGGAGGTCGTTGATATGCGCGGTGTCGACAGAAAAGCCGACATGGCGGAGGACCTCGCGCGACTCGCGCTGGCAGTTGCTCCCTTCCGCGACGACGATGGCCGCCCTCGGCTGTGCCCTGATCAGTACCACCCCCCTCTCGGATGCTGCCAGGCGTGCCTGAGCGTCTCCTTGTCAGCCCGCATCGCGGGCCTGCCGTCGAGTCCGTAGACCATGAATATGCCGTCCGGCACGGAGGTCCCGATCGCCTCGTGCGGCAGCCCTTCCATCCGCTCCTCGAACTCAGCCATCCGGGGCAGCGACACCTCGACGAGGAACCTGCCCGCCGATTCGGAGAAGAGCGCCTGGAAGTCGCGCGTGAGCCCCTCCTGCGGCAGGGTGTTGAGGTTGAGCGTGATCCCGTAGATGCTTCCGAACGCCATGGTCGCCGCGGCTGTCGCGAGCCCGCCCTGGCCGACGCTCTGGACCGAGAGCACAGCCTTGTCGGGGAACATGCCGTCGGTGATGACGTCGCGCATGCGTCGGTAGAGCTCGCGATTCAGGCCGATGTCAACATCCGGGAGCGTGCCGCCGAGGGCGTCGGCCACGACGTCGTAGAGGATCGAGCCGCCGAGCTCCGGCCTCGTCACGCCGACGATGTAGATGAGCGAGTCCGGCCGCTTGATGAAGTTCGTGGCGGCCGTCCGGTAGTCGGGCATGATCGACTTCGTGGTGACGAAAAGGATCGGCGGGATGTCATACTGCTCCCCGCTCGCGGTGTCGGTGTGGTTGTTGTTCATCGAGTCCTTGCCCGAGTCGCACGGCACGCCGAACCGCGTGAACGCGTCCGCGAAGGCCTCGGCGCCGGCCGCGATCCTGCCGATCTCGCGGTCGCTCTTCTTCGCGTCGGCGAAGAACCAGTTGCCCATCATGTCCATGTGCTCGATGTTCCCGCCCACCGCGACGTTCTTCCTGATCGCCTCGTCGGTGACGTAGCGCACCATCGCCTTCATGTCGACGATGCCCATTCGCGGGTTGAGCGCCGCGGCCCTCACGCCGCCGAGGATGTCGTGGTCGAGCAGCCTCACGACCGAGGCGTTCTGCGGGATCGACTGGTCGTAGCCCATGAACGGCTTGATGACGGTGTGCCCGCCGACCTCGTGGTCGAACCTGCGCTGCGAGACGAACTCCTTGCTCGCGATGTTGTAGCTGCCAAGAACCCTCATGACCGTCCGTTCGAGGCCCTTCCCCCTGTCGATCCGGGACGGCATCTTCGGTTCCGGATGCCGCTCAGGGATGTAGATCCCCGTCCGCCTCACCGTCGGCTTGCCGTCATGGAGGAACGCGAGGTCGAGGTCCATCACCGGATGCTCCTTGTCCTTCTCGGCATTCTCAGACGCATAGACCCTGATCCTGCCCGAGGCGTCGAACACGCCGAGCGGGGATGCCGTGACGTCGTACTTGGCGAAGAGGGAGACCACCTCATCCAGGTTCTCGGGATGCACGGCGAGGATCTGACGCTCCTGCGACTCCGACACCCAGATCTCCCAGTCGCGCAGGCCTTCCTGCTTGGTCGGGATGCGATCGAGGTAGACTATGCCGCCGCCGGTCTTCCTTACCATCTCGCCGATCGCGCTCGAATACCCGCCGCCGCCGACGTCCTGGATGTCGCTCGCGAGCTTTCGCGGGAAGATGTGCTCGTAGAGCACGGTCGCCCATGCCTGCTCGAGGATCGGGTTGCCGATCTGGACTGCGGTCGAGAGCTGCTCGGTGACGACGCTGCCGTGCCCGACCGATGATCCGGTGGCGCCGTGGATGCCGTCGCGCCCGGTCGCGCCGCCGACCGAGACGATGAAGTCTCCGGGCCTGATGTCCCTGACGTTCTCGTCCATGTCGATGACGCCGAAGGCGCCGACGATGACGAGCGGGTTGGTGATGTTCCGCTTCGAGAACTGCAGGTCGTGGACATGCGTCGGCACCCCCATGTCGTTGCCGTAGTCCTGGTTCGAGTAGATGAGCTCTTCGAGATAGAACTTCTGGTTCTTGACGCCGTCGGGGACCCTCGACCGGGGGGTGTCGGGCGGGCCGAGGAGCAGCACGAAGAGCGTGCCGTCGATCCGCGCGTAGACCGCCCAGAGGTCCCTGAGCACGCCGCCGGTGCCGGTGTGCCCGCCGCCGAACGGGCTGATCTTCGAGGGGAAGTTGTGGCTCTCCACCTTCCCGGCATAGCCGTAGAGCTTCCCGTTCCTATCCCTGAAGAGCATGTTCCCGGCGTCCGCCTTGAACGGGGTGTGGACATACCACCTGTCAAGGCCCTTCGTCGCCTTGAAGATGGTTTCTTCGAGCAGATCGTCGTATCTGGCCTTCCTCGGCTTTGGGCTGGAGAAGTCGTAGAGCGTGATGTTTGCATGGAAGGTGCCGTGCTTGGAATGCTCGCACCAGGTCTGGCCGATGCCCTCCATCTCGGTGTAGGTCGGGTCGCGCCTGAGCTTCCTGAAATGCCGCTGGATGACTGCCGGCTCGCCGGGGAGGAACGACCACATGAACTCCCTGTTCATCCGCTCGAGGTCCTCCGCGCTCGCGCGGATGAAGCCGTCGATGGATCCGGTGGTGATCACTGCAGGCATGCCGGTCACCTCGTCGCCGGCAGGAGCAGGTAGTCCTGCACCTTGCCGTCGGAGAGCTTCTCCTCGGCGATGAGCCGTATCTTCCGGAAGGGTAGCTTCCCGATGACTAGATATTTCTCGAACTTGCGCACGTCGCGCGCGGGGAAGCCGATGTCGGCGAGGGCGCGTCGCGTGTGGTCCCCCCAGCTGTCGAGCACGAGCGGGTTCGTCTTGTAGCCGACGACGACCTCCCAGGGTCCGACGTGCGCGGTGAGGTCGGTGGCGGGCTTCTCGCCGGCGACGATCGCGTCGAGCCGCTCGTCGTCGACGATCCTATAGTCCTGGGTGATCGGGTCGACGAGGCGCTCGCCGATGCCGTCGAGCATCGCCTGCGGGATGTCGTCGGAGATGAGGTAGAGATGGCTGATGACGACCCTATCGACAGGGATGCCGAGCACGTTCCTGATGTAGTCGGCTGCGCCGTCGCCGGCGATGTTCTCCATCTCCTGCTTCCGGAGGATCTCGAGCCACGCCATCAGCAGGTCGCCCCCTTCACCGGTAGATCACCCGGTTCCCGCTGTGCGCGATCATCTCGATGCCCCTCCCCTTCGCGATGCGTCCGACCGGCACCGCCCCGACGTCGGCCACGTGGTTGAGGTAGCCGAGCGCCTCCTTGACCGACCCGGGGCCGCCAGAGACGATGACATACATCCCCCAGCCCATGTTGAAGTCCTGGTGCATCTCCCGGTCGCTCGCTCCCGACCTCTCCTGGATGAGCGTGAAGATGGGCTGTGGCCCCGGCGCGTTCGCGAAGTCGAACCGCGCGGCAAGGCCGGTGGGCTTGAGCAGGCGGCGTAGGTTGTCAATCCCTTCGCCCGTGACGTTCACGATGCCCTTGACGTCGGCATCGCTGTCGCCGAGCAGGCCGAGCACCGGGACGACATAGGAGACGGTCGGGGTGAGCAGCTCCTCGAGCGCGGTCCTGCCGCCGAACTCGCCCGCTTTCTCGTCAGGCTTGAACAGGCCGTGCCAGCCCATTGGGGAATAGTCGATGAGGCTCCTGCGCGCGAGGCTGATGCCGTTGCAGTGGATGCCGCTCGAGCGCAGCCCGATGATGATGTCGCCCGGCTCGAACCGCGAGCCGTCGAGCGGACGCGTGAGGGCCTTCTCGTCGGTGATCAGCCCGGTGCCGTCGCAGCAGATGTCGTAGCCGGCACCGGCATGCACGTCCATATACAGGCCGGGAGCCCCCATCATCGCGATGACCTGGGGAACGAGCGGGCCCTCGTGGACCATGCTCCTGTCGACGTCATTATGGAACCTGTAGCCGACGCCGTTGAGGTAGAAATCGTCGTCGGGCTTCGGCACGCCCTTGATCATCTCGGAGAGCGATGCGTTCTCGCCGCCGATGAGCGTGGCATGCGCGTCGTCGAGCCCGATAGTGAGGCCTCTTGCGAGGTCGCGTGCGATCATGAGGTCGATCGTGTTCCAGGCGACGTAGTCGGTGAAGAGGAACGGCTCCGCGCCTGCGCAGACGAGGTCGTTCGCGACCATGTTCACCGCGTCGATCCCGCAGCTCGCGAGCGCGGTCCGGTCCTTCCCGCCGACGATGCGGTAGAGCTGGTGGACGAGCGGCTTGGTGCCGGCGCCATCCGTGCTCTTGAGGAGGATGAGCTCCTGCCGGATGCCTGTCCCGGAGGAGAGGCCGTCGACGAGCCTCATCAGGTCTACCCTCACGCCGTCCGCGAACCCGCCGATCGCGTCCGGTCCGATGACGCCCTTATGCTCCCACTCATTGAGGTTGTGCTTGGTCGCGTCGTACACCCTCTTGAATATGGCGACGACATCGTGCTCCTTCGAGAAGTCTACTCCTGCGGCTGCGTACTTGGACCGTGACTCTGCGATCGAAATCGACCCCCTCTCACACCTAGAGATACTGTGAGAATAAAGGGAGCGGAGAAGGAGACCTATAAATAGTTTCCGTTTTTCTTTACTCAAGGATGGTTACATTCGTCACCCTAAGCGGACGAACGCGGACGTCTTCAGTCCTTCGTGACATCCTCTTCCTTGATGACGATCCTTCCCTTGCAGACGTCGATCACCACATCCTCACCATCCTTGAACCTGGATATCATGGTGAGGATCTCGGGAAGCAGTATCCTGTTGCCCCGATAGGATATGTTGGTGAGCAGGTGCTGGCAGCCGTTCCCGGTCGTCTTGATGCCGACGGTCGAGAGTATCTGCGCAGCGCCGTTCTTGCGCTCCGCCTGGGTCTTCCCGCTCGCCCGCTCATACAAGAATCGGGCGATCCGGTCCGCGACGTCGATCCCCGTGTACTCGGTGATGCCCTGCAGCCCCGGCGAGATGTTCGCCTCGATCACCACCGGCCCCTTGTGACCTTCCAGGATGTCGACCCCGCAGATGTCTGTGCCGAGGAGCTTCGCCGTCTTGACAGCGATCTGCTTCGTCCTCATGTCGAGCTCGTAGGCCTCGCCCTTGCCGCCGGCATGGATGTTCGCGCGCTTCTCGCCGTGCTCGGCCTTGCGCTTCATCGCAGCCACCACCTTGTCGCCGACGACGATCGCGCGGACGTCGGTCCCGCCGGTCTCGACGTACTCCTGGATGATGAACGGCTGGTTGAGCGTCGCGAGGGCGTCGAGGAGCGTGATCGCGCTCGAGTAGGAGTCCGCGAACATCACCCCCTTCCCTTGCGTGCCTGACGGGAACTTCATGATGATCGGGTAGTTGAGGGACTCGAGCACCTTCTTCGCGGCGGCGGTGGTCGAGGAGATGTAGGTCTTCGGCATCGGGATTCCGCCCTTCTCGAGCTCGAGGTGGGTGAGCAGCTTGTTGTGGACGATCGTGAAGGCGTTCGGCTTGATGGGCATGTAGGCCTTGTCGGCGAGGAACGTGGTGATGGAGCGCAGGAGCGCGGCGAAGCGGAACGATCCCTTCGCGTAGATGCAGTCGTACTCGCCGAGGGGCCTGCCGTCGTGGAGAACCTTCTCCCGCTCGCCGAGGTTGACCTCGATGTCCGAGAGCTTGATGTCGTCGACCGTGTCGAAGTACTTCCGCATGCGTTCGACGGTCCATTTCGAGGACGTGCTCTGCTGGCTGATGACCGCTCCTCTGAGCATGGTATTCCCCCTTTACCCTTCACGGGAGCCTCGGATCGATGAGGAACCCTTTCAGGATGTTCTGGCCGAGGAGCACCTTGTACTTCAGGTTGCTCCGGTCGGCGAGCGTGAAATCTGATGTCAATCGCTTCCCCGCGATCTCGATCGTCGCGTCGATCGCCGGACGCAGCGAGTGGCCGTGCGCCGACTTGACCATCTTCGTCCGCGTCACCGGGCCGAGCCGGAGCTCAGCCGCGAGCCTCGCGTCGACCGAGCTCTTGGTGGCGCCGGTATCGACCCGCGCTATGAGCCTCTTCTCGCCGTAGTCGCCGACGACGACGACCTCCTCGGTGAGCCCGATGACGATGCAGCCCTTGATGCGCTGGTGCCGCTCGATCAGGGGAAGTTCGAACATTATACCACTGCCCGAATCTCGCTCGTTATATATAGTTTTCGGATTGCCGCCGTCACTCCCCGAGATTCCTGATGACCCTCCTGCATCGGGGAGATCCGCACCTGCAGGCCATCTCGACGCCGGGCTCGAGGTCATCGGCGTAGTCGGCGGTGATTTCCTCATCCTCTCGGATGTCCCGCACCGCGACGTCGCAATGGCCCTCCGCCCTCGTATTGTTGTCGCAGGAGTGGTTGACGAATCGCTCGGGCGGCAGGAGGAGCGTGTGCTTCCCGCCAATGAAGGTGATGAACGGCTTCTCGTCGTCAGGGACGGCCGCCGCCTGCTTTTTTGTCAGCCGGCGCGACAGGTCCCATCTGAGGACCGTCTCGCCCTTCCGGAAGTCCCTCGCCGCGAAGACGCCCGTGCCGTGGATGCGCGATGCCTTGACGATGACGTCGCCGGGCATGGCGCTCACCCGATGGTGCCGAGCACCTTCGCGACCTTGCCGGCGCCGATCGAGAGGATGAACCGCGCGAGCTTCGGTCCGCGCTCCTTGGCTATGAGGGCGAGATAGGCGGCCCTGAAGAATTCCTTGGTGGGCAGCCCCGCCGCGTCGGCGATCCTCCTGAACTCCTCATGGAGCGACATCTCATCCCACTTCCGCTCCTTCAGCCGCGCGGCGACAGTATAGAGCGCCTCCTTCTCCTTGGGCGCGAGGTCCATCGTCACCGTCTCCTGGAGCGTGAAGCGGTACTGCTCCTCGGCGAAGGTGTCGATCCACCGTTTCGCGAAGAGAAGCCGGTCGGTGACGTACTGGCGGTCGGCCGGCGTGAGGTCAGCAGGGATGTTCCCGAGCTCCTGGAGCGTCGCGATCGCGTCGTTGATGGTGGGCTGCGTCTGGACGATCACGCCGGCATGCGTCAGCTGCACCTGTGGCGGGAGCCTCTTCGGGATGGTACCGATGTGGCTGAGCTCGTAGATGCGCCGGTGCTTCTGCTTCTCGTGCTCGTTCGCCCCCTCGGCGCCGAAGTAGACGCGCTCGGTCCGGTCGAAGCGCTCATACAAGAGGATGAGGTCGTTGCCGTTCTCGGGGTCGAAGTCGATCACCGCGTGCGGCCTGGTCGCGATGAGGAGATACCGCAGCATGTTCGCCGGGACGTACCCGGTGATGTCGGAAAAGCCGATGCCCTGCCCCTTGCTCGTGCTCATCTTCTTCCCGCCGACGGTGAAGAACTCATAGCCTTTGCCGGTCTTCGTGGCGGTCGAGGGGTATGGCGGCGGGAATCCGTAGACCTGGTCGCTGATCCTGATGGCGGCATCCCTGCTCCCCATCGCCGCGAAGTGGTCTTTCCCCGCGAGCTCGCACACGACGCCCACCGTCGGCCATTTCGCCGCCCACTCCACCTTCCAAGGGAGCTTGCCCGCGCCGTCGTACGGGCTCGTCTCGCCCGTGTGGCCGCAGCCCTTGGCCCACTCGACCGCGTCCTTCGCGCAGGTGTAGGTGACGGCCTCGCGGTCAGGGTCCCATGCGGTCGCGACGGTCGTGCCGATCCTGCCGCACTTCTCGCAGATCGGGTTGAAGGGGAGCTTCCCCAACGGGTGGCCGTAGAGCTCCTCGAATATCCGGTCGATGATGTGCGCCTTGTCGAGCGCGGTCCTGATGGCCTTGTTGAAGTCGCCCTTCCGGTAGCGCCCGCCCGTGCTCTCGAGCTCGGCGTCGATGCCGAACTCCTCGAACCGGTCGGTGCACATGCGGAAATAGTAGTCGGCGAAGGAGTCGTACCCCTTCTCCGGGCTCGGGATGTCCATGAATGGCATGCCGAGGTACTGCCGATACTTCGGCGGGAGGTCAGCGTTCATCTTGTCGAACGGGTCGATGTCGTCGCTCGAGAGGATGAACCTCCCTTTCAGGCCCATGCTCTTCATCGCCTTCGCGATCGCGTCGTGGATGATCCAGCCGCGGCCTGAGCCGATGTGGATCTTGCCCGACGGCGTCTTCTCGTCGTAGACGATGTGGCCCTTCTCCTTGACGATTTTCTTGAGCAGCGGGCTCTCCTCCACCCGGCGCCTGCACTCGCGCGCCATCTGGTCAGCCCAGTGAAGGGACCCGTCCTCGGCGTTTCCCTTCCCCTCATCTCCTCTGGTCGCGCGTGCCATCTCACATCATCTTGAGCGTGCCGGTTATCCGGTCGATCTTCTCCTCCTCGTCGGGCCCAGCGCCGAGGCAGGTGACCGTGCCCGGCGCGATGACGGTCCTTCCCGCGTCGGTGATGACCGCGGTCGTTATCCCCGCGTCCTTGAGGAGCTGGTTGTACCGGTGGAGCTCCTTCTCGTCCGCCACCTTCAGGACGACCTTCTTCTGGCCGGCGGCGCGCCAGGCCTTGAGGGCCTCTTTCCCGCTGCGCAGCGCCGCCTCGGCCGCGGCGTGCGCCGCCTGCGCCGCCATCTTTCCCTTCGGCAGCCTGAGGTCAGCCCGCATGAGGATCACCTGCTTGAGCTCCATGCCGGGAGAAAAAGAGGAGGATGTTTTTAAATCTGCGTATTAGGCACTCCACCACCGAAAAAAATAAATATACGAAAACGTATAGTAATATATGGGATAGTTTTCTGACAGAAACTATCGAGGTGCGCACACTATCAACAAGCATGACCGCTTCGTCAAGGAGCTGATCGGCCAGATCAAGGACGACTATGATGTCGTGTACAGCCACCTCCCGCTCGTTTCTCACAAGAGCCGGCGCATGGCCGGCGAGATCGACCTGCTCGGCATCAAGGGCGACCGGGTCGACGTCTATGAGGTGAAGTGCTCGCACCGGCTGGTCAAGGCGCGTCGGCAGCTCCGCAAGATCAGGAAGCTGCTCGACCTCGAGAACATCACGACCTACTTCTACTGCGGCGCCTCGCGGCACCTCGAGCTCATCATATGATCCTGCCGCCGCCGGGCATGTCCTGAGGGCTGTAGATACGGACCGTCTGCGCGAGGTCGCTGAGGTCCTGATGGATCCTGCCGTTCGAGACGACCATGATGCCACTGCCCGGCATCGGCGGGTTGCCGAACCCGTCGGTGACCCTGCCGCCTGCCTCCTCGACGATCCTCCTTCCGATCTCGAGCGTGTAGATGTCCGGCATTGGCGAGAGCATGCCGTTCGCGAGGCCGCTCGCGACCATCAGCATGCCGGCGAGCCTTGATCCTGTGGGTCCGTAGTTCGTCTTCGTGATGCGGAGCGCCTTCGCTGCGAAGTCGATATGCGTGGATGCCATCCCTTCCGGTTTCTCGATCACGATGCGGTCCAGGGCGTTGTCCGTGTTCACCTCGGCATTCGGTCTCTGGGCATACCCTTGCATCGAATACCGCTTGACCCCATCGCCGTCCTCTGCGCTGAATATCTCCCCAGCCCGCGGCGCCCACGCCCAGGCGAGGACAGTCTTCCCCCCTTCCATATAGCCTGCGCCGGTCGCCAGGTGGAGCATCCGGTCAGAGAATGCCGCTCTCCCGTCGATCACCTGGAGGATCCACTTGTCCTGCGCCTGGAGCGCTTCGGTCCTCATCGGGTCCTTGATGTGGCCGGAGAGGACGACACCGGAGATGAGGTCGCGTTCCTCCTCGGGGATCGTAGGATCCCTACCGATGCTCTCCTCATTCCAGTCAGCGGTCTTCTTCCGCATGATATCGACGACATCCTTGTGATACTTATAGAGCCCTTGGCGGATATACTCCTGCAAGACTGCCTTCTCGCTCTCATCATTCGGCTCGTCATTGAAGAGCGCCCTGAGATTGTGGTTGACCGGCACATCCATCAGGAACCAGAAATCCCGGAGAGGCCGTGCCATTGTCATCCCGCCTCTTTGTATGCTCAGTAGAGCACCGCGACGACGATGCCGGTCACCTGGCCGAACCTGACCTTGTCGGGATCGGGATCCTGGTTGTTGTCGCCCTTGCAGCGGGCGTACCAGCCCTCGCTGTCGATCCCGATCCCGATCACGCGGTGGATGATCACGCTCCCGCCGTCAGTATAGGATATGATGTCCCCGACCCCGACATCCTCCGGACCTGCCGGCACAATCTCTATAGAGTTCGCGCCCGCGTCGATTGTCGGGTCCATGGAATTGGTGTCGGTGAAGGTGGCCCAGCGCGCGCCCGGAAGGTCAATAACGATATGGCTCTCGTAGACGTGCACGCTCTCCTCAGTGATGTGGTCTGCAGGCGATATCCGTTCTGCGGTGCCGGCGTCACCCATCACGAACGCGATCGTCCGCGAGAGCGAGCCGGTGATGCCGTCGGACGGGTCTTCAGTAGGGATGCCAGGGACCATGCTGCCACCGAGCGAGATGCCATAGAGGAAGATGACTAGCATGATGAGATAGATAAGGCCCATCCTGAGCGCCTTGATCGCTTCGGCCACCATTATTTATGACTCTATGGTAGTGATATTATATAAACCTTTCGCAATTTATTATTAAATGGTAGTGACAAAAAAGAGTGGTATCGGAAATCCTGTTTAAACCTTCCGGAAACGGTTATTAAACCCTTATCTCTTCTTCTTCCGCCATGCCCCTCGCGACTGTCCTCATCGACTGGCACCGGCTCGGCCTGACCCCCTGCATCATCCACCTCACGGTCGCGAGTCCGAGCGTGGAGGCGGTGAAGACCTTCCTCGCGAGCCACCCGGCGACGAACACCCTGCAGGCGCTCGACGATCGCGCGAGCCTGCTCCTCGAGGGAGTCTTCAGGGACGAGGCAGACGCCTGGGGGCTCGTCGACGAGATCAGGGAGGTGGTGCCTCTCGAGGGGGTGTGGGTTAGGCGTGCGCTCGAGGAGTGCAAGCGCGAGGGATGGTCACCGAAACCTTTATATCGCAAGGAATCTCCCTTGCCGTCATGCACAATCGCGCCTGTCCGGTGTGCGGCAAGGAGATGACCTTCCTCCGCACCGAGACGGTCGGTGAGTCAACCTATGCCATTCTCCGATGCGAGCCTTGCAGGCGGCAAATCGCGCGCAGGCAGGATTGAGGTTTCCTGATGGCATACGAGGCTTATCTCACGCTGCTGCTTCTCGCGATGCTCATCGCGTTCGCGCTCCTGCTCAAGGCATTCCTCTCGCTCAGGAAGACGGTCGCCGAGCTGCGCTCGGCGCGGGCGGGCGACAGCGTCCGGCACGGCAAGGCCTGGGAGCAGTTCGTGCCGTTCATGCGGTCCTATCCCTTCGACCCGCAGAACTTCCGCTTCCTGGGAAGCCCAATCGATGGGATCTCCTTCGAGGAGGACCGGATCGTCTTCATCGAGATAAAGACCGGAGCGAGCAGGCTGTCGGCGAAGCAGCAGAAGGTTCGTCAGCAGGTTGATGAAGGCAAGGTAGAGTTCATGGCGATATCGGGCTGATTCACCGGTTGCTCTTCTGGCTGCGCAACGGGCCGCCAGCGCGGTAGCGGTTCCGGTACCGCCTCTTCTTGCGTTCCTCAGGGAAGGTTTCCCTGGTCTGTTCTCCCATGGGATCATGCAGTCATCACGAGTATAAATATCTGTTGGGCGGACACGCCGGTAGGGTGGCCTGACCAATAGCTTTATATATGGTAATACCTCGAGGATTGGAAGAAAAAAGAAGGTGAAAGAGACGATAAGAAGAGGAGAATGGGCTTTTCCATCCGCCTTTCAAGGCAAAAAAGACGAAAGCTTCTCCTTTTAGGCTATGACGACAATCAGGCAGTCCTTATAGGGGGTTAAAGGATGTATGGAAAGCCAATCCCTTGGCTCGATGCGTTCTCTGCCCTTTTTCAGGAGTCTGACCGTCAAGAACCCCACTGAATAAACCTACAAATGAGTAAGCGAGGTGAAGGCGATGTCCCGTGCGTTCAAGCTGATCCGTCGGTGTCTCCTCTGCACGAGCAGGTTCGAGGCGCTGAACGGCAACAGGAAGGTATGCTACGACTGCCGGCCGAAGAATTAGGGGTGCGGCCGCGCAGCACCTTTCTCTTTCTTCCCAAGGGCTATCAAGAGGTCTTAGGAGGGTTCTTGGACCCCTTCTGCACCAGGCGGACGGTCCTGATCACCTGCCCTTCGACACTATCGACCACGAGCTCGAATCCCTTGAGGTTCATCCGCTCGCCCTGCCTCGGGAACCTGCCGAGCCGTTCGAGGATGTAGCCTGAGAGCGTGTCGTACGCCTTGCGCTCCGAGATGCCGGTCCTGAGCCGCTCGTTAAGGATCTCGAGCGGTATGTGCGCGTCGATGATGTATTCCTTGCCCTTGGGCTGGATCATGTGGTGCTCGGAGTCGGTCTCGTCGTAGATCTCGCCCACTAGCTCCTCGAGCAGATCCTCGATCGTCACCATGCCGCGGACACCGCCATACTCATCGACGACGATCGCGATATGCAGCCGCTTCTTCTTGAAGTCCTTGAGCATGGCGTCGAGCTTCTTGTTCTCGTAGACAAATAGCGGCTTGACCATGATCTCCTTCATCCTGATGCCTGTCTTCCTGGCAGACACCTGGGCAAGGATGTCCTTCACATAGACGATGCCGCACACCTTGTCCACCGCTCGCGCGTAGACCGGAATGCGCGAGTACCCCATCTCGATCACGTCGTTGAGCACCTCGCCGACCGTGCGGTTCTGCTCGATGGCGAACATCTCGACGCGTGGGGTCATGATATCCGATACTTTCGTGTCATCGAAGAGGAAGATGCGCTGTATCATCTCCTTCTCATCCTTCTTGATCGCGCCCTCCTCCTCGCCGATGGAGGCGATCGACTTGATGTCCTCTTCGGATATCTTCTTCTCGAAGTGGATGTCGCCTTTGAAGAGGACCTTCATATAGACGTCGAGCAGCCATATCACCGGCTTGAGGAGCTCGGCGAGCAGGTCGACGAGGCGGCTGAAACGCAGCGCCAGCCTCTCGGAGTTGAGCGCGGCGTAGCTCTTCGGGGTGATCTCGCCGAATATCAGGATGAGGAACGTCATCACGCCGGTCGCGATCCCGAGCGCGTTGCTCCTGAAGAGCTGCATCGCGAGCGCGGCCATGACCATGGATGCCGCTATGTTGACAAAGTTGTTGCCGATGAGGATCGTGATGAGCATGCGATGGGGACCGCGCTTGAGCTTGAGCAGCGTCCTGCCCTGCGCTCCCTTGCTCCGCGCGAGCTGCTTCGCCCTGATCAGGCTCACGGAGGTGATCGCTGTCTCGATCGATGAGAAGAGCGCCGAGAGCGCGAGAAGGATGACGAGCAGCACGACAGTCCAGATCATGACTCCAATTCTCCCGGGCCTTGCTGCCCGTTGAGCCAGCATATCCCCTATTCTTTTTATAGCTTTCTGTCGGAGAGGGGAAAAATTATAATAGTGCCGCGCCGAAGGCACGTCCATGAAGCCAGACCTGAAGGCGGTCCGGACGCACGGCGACCCGGCGCTCCAGAAGGCGGGATCCTACCTCGTCGCCGGCATCATGTTCATCGCGTTCTACCTCCTCAACCGCGCATACGGATGGATCGTCGCGTCAGACTGGATATTCCTCGTGATCGGCCTGGTGGGCATCGGCATGTTCGGCGTCGCCGGCTACCGCTATTACCACAGATGATACTACTAATAAGAAATAATAAATAGGAGCCGCTCTCCCCCCGCCGCACGATGGACGACCAACGGCTCGAGCTCAACGGCTCTGTCAGGCCGGAGCGGCCCTTTTCCCTCAAGAGCCTCGTCAAGCGGGCGGCGAAGGATCATGGGGACCTCACCGCGATCGTCCTTCTCCAGACCTTCCTCCCCGACCTCTCCGATGCAGTCTCATACTACGCGCCCCAGGCGTTCGGCGTGCTGCAGGAGACTGTCTCGATCTACCTCAAGGCGCGCGACCGGCACTGCTACAGCCGAAAGGACTCTCTCATCATGGCATTCACCGGCGGCGCACTCAGGGGGCTGCGCAACCATCTCGGCTATATGATGGCAGGCGACGGGCTGCCGCAGCAGGGCATCGAGTGGGTCGTCGGCCTCGGGATTCCTGAGGCTATGCGGCTGCTGAACAAGCACACGATGCGGCCGAGACCCTATTCCTACTAATTTGTCACTTATAAGTGATAACAAAATCGAAAGTTTTATATAATCCGGCTTCTCATAGGCTTGCTGAGGTGATTGTTTTGAAGCTCATCCCTGAGAAACTCCAGAAATCTGCTTATCAGTTATGGCTTACCATACGGCCGACCGAGTGGTTCGGCAGCATAGGCGCAGGACAGTACGTCACCGACGAGATGGCCTGCCGGCCGCGGCGCGTCGTCGAGCTCGTCGTCGAACCGAAAGAAGACATCATGACTGAGATCGAGCGGGCCCAGAAGAGACGCTTCTCACTCCCTGACTTTTACTTGGAGATGATGCGTATCGACCGGTCCTTCAGGAAAGCGCTCGAGGACGCCCCGCCTTCCCTCATCGAACGTATGCCGCTCTACGCGTCTCGCCATCGGTCTATGGCAATCGACACGCTTGAAACGGTCGTTCCAACATACAATTCTCTCGATAGGAAACTCAATTGAGACAATCACCATGGCACGCACACCCACCAAGGACGAGATCGATTCCCTCGAGCTCCAGGCCGACCAGGCGTTCGAGGCGTTCGAGCGCGCGAGGATGACACAGAGCCGTATGGATGGCGAGTACGCGTCGAAGGTGTATGGGGCGCTCGGCGACACGCTCCGGAAAACGACCGGAGAGCACTCTTTCAAGAGCTGGCGCCGGGGGACGAAGAAGGCGCAGCCGTTCGACCGGTACCTGCTCCAGTACGCGATCGGCTCCCACCCGTCGACGGCGATCGCGGAGGTCGCGCAGATCAGGGATGCTGGCGTTAATCATCCGCCCCGGAAGACGAAGGAGACCTACGACTCGCTCCATAAGGCGGTCCAGGCGAACCGGGATTATGCGACCATCACCGCGAAGGTCCGTGAGCTCGCGGACGCCCAGCGCTTCTCCGACATCGCTGCCATGCTCGCGACGGTGCGTGAGACCTATGCCAAGCCGAACCTTGCCAAGTGAACCGCCATGGACCAGACGACCGAGCCCCTGGAACAGAAGCTTTCCACGATGCAGAAGATGAAGAGGGGCGCCGGACGCATCGTCCGCGACTACTGGGACCTCGGCGTGATCGCGGGCTCGGCGTTCATCATCGACCCCGACATCCAGGACGGCTTCACCTATGCGCTCACCTACTGGTTGCCGACGCTCGCAGGCGCGGCGCAGGAATCGGTCAGCCAGTACCGCAACGCGCGGCAGGCGCAGGATGGCTACATCAAATCGGTCGCGAAGGGCCTCGCCGGCGGCGTCTGCCGTCTCGGCCGGAACGTCGCTGTCCACACGCTCTTCGTCGGCGACACCGAGCCGCTCGCGCAGACCATTAAAGGCATGTATGCGACCATGGGCGAGATGGCGCGCTTCTTCCTCTATGAAGAGACCAGGAACAGGGGAGAACTGCGAAAGCGCCTACAGGAACAGCGACAGTGACTGGTCCTCGATCGCCGGCCCGCGCTTGAGCCGGTCGGGGATGTTCTTCACGCTCCTATACTCGACCACCGCCTCCTTCAGCTCAGCGAAGTCGGTGAGCCGGAAGTTGTTCTGCTGGGCGCGGTACGAGATGGCCACTGCATACATCCTCTATTAGTATACTAATATCTATAGTGCTATAACATATATATAAACTTTTCTCTCGAGACCGACCGAAAGATTATTAACCGCCTGGAGAACGCCTGAACGCCCATGGCAGCCAGGAAAGACCTCGTCAAGGAGGAGACCACCGGCATCACGGTGAAGAAGGCGGACGACATGCCTGAGTGGTACAGCCAGGTGGTGCTCAAGGCCAAGCTCGCCGAGCACAGCCGCATCAAGGGCTGCATGGTGATACGGCCCAAGGGCTACGCCATCTGGCAGACCGTCATGGACTACTTCAATGAGCGGCTGAAGATGATCGGCGTCGAGAACGCCTATTTCCCGATGTTCATCCCCGAGTCCTTCTTCGAGAAGGAGAAGGAGCACGCGGAGGGGTTCGAGCCCGAGGTCGCGTGGATCGAGAAGAAGGAGGACGACGGCGGCGAGCGCCTCGCCCTCCGTCCCACCTCCGAGACCATCATGTACGACTCCTACTCGCGCTGGGTGCGCTCGCACCGCGACCTGCCGTTGCGGATCAACCAGTGGTGCAACATCGTCCGCTGGGAAGTGTCCGACGTCAAGCTCTTCCTGCGCAGCAGGGAGTTCCTCTGGCAGGAGGGCCACTGCGTCTACGCGACGGAGGAGGAGTGCGACGAGGAGGTCAGGATCATCATCGACGAGTATGCGAGGCTGTGCGAGGAGCTCCTCGCGGTGCCGGTGATCGTCGGCAGGAAATCGGAGAAGGAGAAGTTCGCGGGCGCCAAATACACGCTCACGATCGAGGCGTTCATGCCCGATGGCAAGGCATTGCAGTGCGGCACCTCGCACAACCTCGGCCAGGGCTTCGGCAAGGCGTTCGGCATATCGTTCGTCGGCGAGGACGAGAAGAGGCACACGCCCTGGCAGTCGAGCTGGGGCTTCTCGACCCGGCTCATCGGCGCGATGGTGATGACGCACTCCGACGACAAGGGGCTCGTGCTGCCGCCGAAGGTAGCGAAGAACAAGGTCGCGATAGTGCCTATCATCTTCGACACGGGCAAGAAGCAGATCCTCGCCGAGGCGGGGAAGGTGGCGGACGAGCTCGCGCCGTTCGACCCGATCCTCGACGATTCGGAAGAGCACTCCGCCGGCTGGAAGTTCAACCAGTACGAGGTCGAGGGCGTCCCGCTCAGGATCGAGATAGGGCCGAAGGACATCGAGAAGAGGCAGGTCGTGATGGTGCGCCGGGACACCGGAGAGAAGAGCTTCGTGCCGAGAAAGGAGATCCTCGCGACCGTCCGGAAGACGCTTGACACGATGCAGACGGATCTTCTCGCCCGCGCCAAGGAGAGGCTCGAGAGGAGCATGACCGCGGCGGAGACCTGGGACGCGTTCACGACCGCCATCGACGAGCGCAAGCTCGTCTTCTCCCCCCACTGCGGCGAGGAGGAGTGCGAGGACTGGATCAAGGACAAGACCGGCGGCGCATCGACCCGCGCGATCCCGCTGAAAGGGTCTGAGGCGAAAGGCAAGGCGTGCGTCCACTGCGGCAAGCCCGCTGCATATCGGGTCTATTTCTCGAAATCCTATTGACACAGCCAAAGGAAACCTTTATATACTATTGTCATTACCACCAAGTGAAAACTATATAAGTGCTTCTCATGACCCACGCGACCAAGTTCATCGACACGATCATCACCGAGCTCCAACCATATTACGGTTCCGAGCTGCAGCGCCGCACCAACTCCACCCCAAATGACCTCCAGAACGCATACTATATCGAGCAGGACATCATCAGCACGGCCGACGGCAAGGACCTCATGCTCTTCAACGAGGTGCTCCTGCCGAGCGCAGCGTCGATCCATGTCTTCGACGACCCTGCCTGGGAGTCGGCGAAGCGGCACTATCGGGAGATCCAGTCCGAGCTCCTGAAGAGCATGCACCTCGCCGAAGAGGCGAAAGGGCTCACCATCTATTTCGGAAGCCTCAAGGGCCGCATCGAGGATGCAATGCGGCAGATCGCAGCCGATTTCTCCAACGGGACTGACATGCGGCATGTCGTGCTCGAGTCCACAATCTGGGGACGCGGGCCGGCGAAGGGAAAGATCGGCGACGCGTATACGCTCTACAAGGACGATGGGTCTATGAGCCTTGACCATGCCCGGCCGCTGGTCACCACTGCGGTGATCGGACCCGCCAAGACCGAAACGTCGCACCGGCTGCTCTACACGGTCGCCGAGGGGCTCGGCGGCGAATTCCCCTGCGGGAGCGTCGCCGACCTGGTCAGGGACCGGCTCTTTTCCGCAGCGAATGACTATGTCCGCAAGGGCACCTATCCCCGGACACCGGCCGTGCTCTTCGGCGAAGGCCCGGCGGAGAAGGCGGACGCTATCAGGTACCGACGGATCGCATGAGGCTATCATGATGAAAGGAACAACCGAAGGGACGGTCGCGCGGAACGTGCTCGAGACGATCGCCACTGAGCTCGCTGACGCCTACGAAGGGAAGCGGCCGGTGATCATTTACACCAATGTCATGCCGAACTTCATCGCCGATCCGGGCGCCGGTTCAGGGGACTATGCGGGATTCAATCCCATCGCGACGACACCGACGAACCACCTCGTCGCGACCGACAGCATCGGGCTCGTCCCTGCCATGAAGAGGACCTTCAGGCAGCGGTTCGCCGACCTCTTCTCCGCAGAGCCGGTCATGGTCCTCTCCTTCACGCAGACCATCAATCCGGCGAGCGTGGGACTCGCCGTGCATGACGAGCACGCCTACCTGGCCGCGCGCCGGCACTTCACCGGCTTCCTGAGAGCGCTCTACACCGACCGGCTCCTCGAGCCCTTCGCCGACGGCTTCCATATCCGGAACGGCGACCTCGAGGAGAGGATGCGCGAACAGCTCTCGATCGTCGCGAATGCCCTCGACACGAGGGGGCTTGATCCGTACGACATCGGCGAGAGCGCCGTAGACGCGGCGATCGGAAGGGTGACCGACCTCGTGCTGCGCAACGGAAGGACGACCGCCGCGACCGTGCGCGTGGTGAGGCTGGCCGATGCTCCCGACGACTATAGGGTCATCCCTATGTACGCGACACAGGAGGACGCATCGCCGGTCCTCTCCGGCGTGATGACGGCGATCCGCGACTACAAGAAGCATGGGCGCTACCCGAAGACCCCTAATGTCAGCGTCACGCCCTACCAGCAGACGTTCCCGAATCCGTTCGGCGATACGAACGACTCCAACGTGTTCAAGGGGTGGGGCAGATGAACGACGGCCGTATCAAGCGGATTTCCCGCCTCTTCCAGGACGAGCCCGCCATCCGCGCGGTGCTCGAGACGATCGCGCAGGAGCTCGCCTCGGTCTCCGAGGGGAAGAAGATCGGGATCACTGCTAAGAACCACATGGACCACCGGACGAGCGAGTCGATCCTGCGCAAGACGATCCTCGCGACCGAGACCTACCGCCGCGAGGGGAGGATCTTCCCCTACCTGAAACGCGAGACGACGCCGCTGCTCCTCTTCGAGGCGCACTACCATCCGCACAACCCCCAGGTCCCGGTCAGGATCGAGGATGCGATGGACGGGACCGGGCCCCCCTACAACCCGGACCGGCTCTTCATGAAGGCCTACTCGCCGCTCGCCTTCGCCGCTGCGGTGAAGTACTTCGACCGCATGAAGGAAGCGATCAGAGAGAACGATGTCCTCAAGGAGGCGCTCTCCCAGTTCCACGTCAGGCAGAGCGGTCTCGCCGAGCTCGTGCACGGAATGATGAGCCAGGCGAAGATATACAAGGGCGTGAACGCGGCCTGCGCGACCAGCTATCTCCACCAAGGCGGCCCTGACCCTGACTATCGCAATAAGGACGCGGTCTCCTTCACCCTCTCCCATGACGGCACGACGCTCGCGAGCGCGACGCTCGTCAGGGATCCGGACCTCAGGAAGCCAACCGGGGGGCCGGGCGTCATCCTCCCCTACAATGCCGTGCTCTTCGACATCCCCGACCAGGCCCTGGTGCGGCCGCTCACTTTGGAGACCGACGACCTGATCAAGGGCTTCCAGGAGCGGCATATCCACCCTTTCCAGGAGATATTCATCGGCGCCGGCGGGATCGGGAAGGAAGGGTCGGTCGCCTATACCGGAGCCCTGGTCCCCTTCTCGCAGCGGACATGAACGCTCGCCTGACTGCTGCGAGGATGCCAGCGAAACATTTATATAGTGCCTTCAGTTACCGCAGGGTGATCTTTCTGAGAGGCCGACGCTTCTAGGAGAATTCTCAGAGCATGGCACCCAGCAAGGATGGCATACCACAACCCCAGGTGTTCGACGTGAACGACGACCACAAGACCATGGGCACCGGCACCACGACGGTCGCCCTCAAGTGCAAGGACGGCATCGTGATAGCGGCCGACAAGCGCGCGACAGCGGGCAACCTCATCGTGCAGAAGCTCGCCGACAAGATCCACCAGATCGGCCCGAACGTCGCGGTGACGATCGCCGGCACGGTCTCCGACGCGCAGCTGCTCATCAAGTGGATCAAGGCGGAGCTCAACCTCAAGCGGATACGGAGCGGCCGCGAGGTCAGGATCAAGGAGGCGGCGAACCTGCTCTCAGGCATGATCTACGAGAACATCAGGAAGCTGTCGATGATCCCTGGGATATCCCATTTCCTCATGGGCGGGAAGGACGAGACCGGCTACTACCTCTACGACCTGTTCGTCGACGGCTCGCTCAACGAGGTCGACGACTATGTCACGAGCGGCTCGGGCAGCGTCTTCGCGCTCGGCGTGCTCGAGACACTCTACACGGAGGGCCTCTCGGTCGAGGAGGGCGTCAAGCTCGCGGTGAAGTCGATCAACGCGGCGCTCAAGCGCGACACCGCGTCAGGCGGCGGCATCGACGTGATGACAATAACCGACAAGGGGCTCGTCCGCGTCGTCCAGAAGGCGAACGACCCGACCGTCACGATCTGATCCTCCCTTCCCTTTGCTTTCATAGAGCTTTTTTCCCCGTATATGCATCATGTATCGGCAAGGGCATTCGAGTATGCGACCGCCTGTCTGAATCTACAACGCGAGGATATACTGGCAATCCTGGACCAAGGTGTACACAGTGGCTGAATCGGAGATCGTCAAGGAGATCATGAAGCATCTCCCGAAGGAGAAGATATCGGAAGCGAACTTCGAGGGCGCGAACATCGTGCTCTACACGAAGGAGAAGGATTTCTTCCTGCACAACAACGGGCTCATCCGCGACGTCGTCAACAAGATCAAGAAGCGCGTGGAGCTGCGGCCCGACCCCTCGGTCTGCATGCCAGCCGAGGAGGCGGAGATCGAGATACGGAAAATCCTGCCTCCTGAGGCGGGCGTCGGCAACGTGATCTTCGACACGCAGCGAAGCCAGGTCATCATCGAGAGCGAGAAGCCGGGGATCGCCATCGGCAAGCAGGGTTCCACGCTCCGCGAGATCAGGGAGAAGACCTTGTGGGTCCCGCTCATCAAGCGCACGCCCGCCATCCGCTCCCAGCTCATCGAGTCGATACGCTCGGTGCTCTACCAGAACTCGGACCAGCGGCGCAAGTTCCTCGACCGCATCGGTCACCGCATCTACGACGGCTGGATCCGCGGCAAGAAGGAGGAGTGGGTGCGGCTCACCTACCTCGGCGGCGGCCGCCAGGTCGGGCGCTCGGCAATCTTCCTCCAGACCCCTGAGTCGAGGATCCTCCTCGACTGCGGCATGGACGTCGCGAGCGACAAGGAGGCCTACCCCTACCTCGACGTCCCGGAGTTCAGGATCGAGGAGCTCGACGCGGTGATCGTGACGCACGCGCACCTCGACCACTCGGCGCTCATCCCCTACCTCTTCAAGTTCGGCTACCGCGGTCCGGTCTACTGCACCGCGCCGACGCGCGACGTGATGGCGCTCCTGCAGCTCGACCTGGTGAAGATCGCTCGCGGCGAGGGCCGCGAGCCGCTCTACACCTCGGATGAGGTGCGGGAGATGGTCAAGCACACGGTGACGCTCGACTTCGAGGAGGTCACCGACATCACGCCGGACGTGCGGCTCACGCTCTACAACTCAGGCCATATCATCGGCTCCTCGATGGCCCACCTGCACATCGGGAACGGCCTGCACAACCTGCTCTACTCGGCTGACATGAAGTTCGGCAAGACCGAGCTCCTCGACCCCGCAGCCACCCGTTTCCCGCGCCTGGAGAGCCTGATCATCGAGGCGACCTACGGCGGGAAGGACAACGTGCTCCCGAGCAAGGAGGAGTGCGACCAGGTGCTCGCCGACATCATCACCAGCACCATCAAGCGGGGCGGCAAGGTCCTCGTCCCGGTGCTCGGCGTCGGTCGCGCCCAGGAGGTCATGCTCATCGTCGAGAAGCTGGTGCGCGAGAAGATGATCGACCCGGTCCCGGTCTACATCGACGGCATGGTCTGGGACGTGACCGCGATCCACACCGCGTATCCCGAGTTCCTGAACGCGCACGTCAGGAAGCAGATATTCCATAGGAACCAGAACCCTTTCCTCAACGAGATCTTCAAGCGCGTCGGCTCCCAGGAAGAGAGGCGGCAGATCATCGAGGAGACAGGCGCCTGCGTGGTGCTCGCGACGAGCGGCATGCTCGTCGGCGGGCCGTCGGTGCAGTACCTCAAAGAGTTCGCCTCGTTCTCGAAGAACTCGCTCGTCTTCGTCTGCTACCAAGGCGAGGGGTCGCTGGGGAGGCGCATCCAGCGCGGCGAGCGCGAGATCATCTTCACGCGCGGCAACCGGCAGGAGGTCATCGAGATCAACATGGAGATCTTCACAATCGAAGGGTTCACCGGCCACTCAGGGAGGAGGCAGCTGATGAGCTTCGTCCATAAGCTGAGCCCGCGGCCGAAGAAGGTGATCATCAACCACGGCGAGGTCAGCAGGTGCCTAGACCTAGCCACCAGCATCCACAAGCAGTACCGCATGGAGACGGTGGCGCCGCGGAACCTCGAGACGATACGGCTGAAGTGATTATGAGAATTTTTTTGTATACTCTTTAAACAATTTATTAAAATTATTCATTGAAATCTTCATTAATTTTTTTGTTGCTCTCTTACGTGCATTCATTCTAATTAGATTAATAATGACTAATTAGATTAATAATGAATATTACTAATAGAATATAAAACGTGATTCTGACTAGATATGTTATCCCCCTTGAAAAGCAATAATGACCGCAAGAATCGCAACTAATAATGATAATCTTGAATAAAAGATATTAATTTGTGAAAGCATTGCATTACTTAATTCGTAGAAATCTTTTTGCGCTGTTGAAATCAGGAACCTCTTGTCTTCAGACTCTTGAACTTTTTCCGGTTTAATGTTTAAGAGGGTGATTTCAATTTACCTATTTCCTGACCATCGCTCCCACGACCAGCACGACCATCAGCAGCACGAAGATCGAGACCGCGCCGACGAGCGCGACCGCCTCGAGCGGGTAGCCGAGCACGGTCGCGCCGCTCCCGCCCCCGGCCGGCGCCCGCGTCTCCTGCTGCGGCGGCTGCGCGACGAATATCTCGCCCTTCGAGGGGTCTATGACGAGCCCGCCGGTGGCCTTCATCCCGCCGGTCGTCTCCTTAGTCGCTTCCTCCGCCGGCGGCTCCTCCGCAGCGCCTTCCTCTTCCTTCTCCTCTCCGGATGATCCGGACCCGCATGTCACGTCGAGGCTGAGCTTCCTCGTCACCGACTCGTCGCCGTCGTCATAGAAGACCTCGATCTCGACCGGGTACGTCCCCGACGGCGTACCGGCCGGGATGGAGAAACCATACGACCTGGTGAGCTCGATGTCGCCGGAATAGGCCTCGATCTCGTCGGTGTCGGACACCTCGACGCTGAGGTCACGGGAATTTACCTCGATGTCGAGGTCCTCGTCCTTGGTGCCGTAGTTCAGGAGCGTGAAGAGAGCGGCTGACCGCTCGCCGCACCTGGCCGACGCGGGCTGCAGCGAGGCCGAGAGGAAGCGCACGTCGTGCGACTCCTTCTCGACCTGGATGCGGTACCTGATAGGGATGAGATACATCCGGGAGATGTCGCCGTCAGAGCCTTCGCACCTGATCGAGACGTCGTAGATGCCCTCATCCACCTCGGGCGGCACGTCGATCGAAATCGTCACCTCTTCGTCGGAGTCCTCGTCGATGTCGACGCGGCCGGAGTCCTCTTCGAGGTCGTCGCGGTCGTCGATGCCGTAAGCGACGAGGTCGCACGAGACGTCCTCGATCGCGATCCGGTCATCGTCCGTATACGTGTTCTCGAACGTGAGGTCGAAATTGACGATCGAGCCGGGCGAGACCTCGTCGATGGTCCCGCCGAACTCGTCGACCCCCGACGCCTCGTCATGGTCGACAGAGACATCGGCGTTCGTCAGCCGCAGCCGGCACGCCTCCTCGAAGGAGATCTCCTCCGGCGCGGGCGCGGCCTCGAACGTGCTGAGGTCGAACGTGGCGTAGGACAGGCCGAGGACGTCGCCGTCGGAGACATCGTAGCCGCCGAGCCCGACATTCGCGAGCTCCCAGCCGCCGTCCCCCTCACCGGTCCAGAAGGCCCAGGAATCCAGGTCTCGGTTCGCGATGCCCTCCAGCGCGCCGATGAAGACCAGGTCCCCGGACCCCTGCGCGGAAATCCGGTACTCAGTCCTCTGGAGGAGCGTATAGGCGGATTGGCTCCCCTCGAACGCGATGCACCAGACGTCGGTGTCCCCGGTCGGGAAGGTGACGACGAGCCCGGCATGGTGGGCGAAGGCCGAGGGCGCGAGGAGGAGCAGTGTCAGCAGTGCCGGCAGGAAGCGTGAGCGTCTCATGGTACCACCATCGATACGCCCAATCGAACCGGCGGGGCTATTTATAATTTGCTATTCTAGAATGGTGATTTTTCAGGCGGGCGAGGATAGCCTTCGCCGCCTCCCTGCCGTCGTGCATCGCCATAATGACCGTGGAGGAGCCGGACACCGCATCGCCGCCGGCGTAGACGCCGGGAATGCTCGTCATGAACGTCCTATCGACCGCGACCGTCCCACCCTTGCCGAGCTCCGCGTCGCAGCCCTTGAGGAGCACCGGGTTGCACCCCTGGCCGATCGCGATCACCACCTGGTCGCAGGGGAGCGTGAAGGTCTCGCCCTCCACCGGCACCGGCCGGCGCCTGCCCGACGCGTCGGGATCGCCGAGCGCCATGCGCTGGCAGGATATGCCCGAGACTTTCGTATCGCCGATTATCTCGATAGGCGCCGCGAGGAGCTCGAACCCGATCCCCTCCTCCTTCGCGTGCCGTATCTCCTCGATGCGTGCCGGCATCTCCGCCTCGGTCCTGCGGTACGCGACCGTCACCTGCGACCCGAGACGGCGCGCTGCCCGCGCCGCGTCCATCGCGACGTTCCCGCCGCCGATGACGACCGCGTGCTCGGCCCGCTTGATCGGGGTGTCGTACTCGGGGAAGCGGTAGCCGTGCATGAGGTTGATCCTCGTCAGGAACTCGTTCGCGGTGAGCACGCCGGTCTTCTCCTCACCGGGCACGTTGAGGAAATAGGGGAGCCCCGCCCCCGACCCGATGAAGACGGCGTCGTATTCCGCGCGCAGCTCGTCGAGAGTCACCGTCCGCCCGACGAGAACGTTCATCTCGAACACGACCCCGAGCCGCGTGAGCTGCTCCACCTCCCGCTCGACGATCGCGTTCGGCATGCGGAACTCGGGGATGCCGTAGCGGAGCACGCCGCCGGGCTCGTGCAGCGCCTCGAGGACGGTCACCGCGACGCCGTGCATGGCGAGGAAGCTGGCGCAGGTGAGCCCGGCGGGGCCTGACCCCACGACCGCGACCTTCCTGCCGATTGGCGGCTTCTTCACGAAGGAATGCTTCCCCATATCAGCCGCGTACTTCTCGAGCTTGCCGATGTTGATCGGGTCCTTCTTCGCCTGCAGGATGCACGCCTTCTCGCACTGGTCCTCCTGCGGGCAGACGCGGCCGCAGGTGCCCGGGAGGTAATTCGTCTCTTTCAGGACGGCGAGCGCGCCGTCGGGGTCGCCCGCGGCGATGCGCCTGATGAAGCCCGGGATGTCGATTCCCACCGGGCAGCCGGGGACGCATGTGGGGTTCGTGCACTGTAGGCACCGCTTCGCCTCGGCGATCGCATCCGTGTCGGCATAGCCGAGATCGACCTCTGAGAAGTTACTGATGCGCTCCTTCGGATCCTGGGTTCTCGTCACGTGCATCGGCAGGCCTTCTCCTCGTCCTCATACATCCGGTTGCGCACGAGGAGCGCGTCCCAGTCGACGATATGGCCATCGAACTCGGGGCCGTCCGCGCACGAGAACCGTATCTCCTTCGTCGTCAGCGGGACGCGGCAGCCGCCGCACATCCCGATGCCGTCGACCATGATCGAGTTGATCGAGACGACCGTGGGTATCATCGCCTCCCTCGTCGCGAGGGAGACGAACTTCATCATGACCGGCGGGCCGATGGCGACGACGCGATCGACCTTCCGTTCCCTCATGACCCGTTTCAGCCCGTCGGTGACGAGCCCCTTCATGCCGTGGCTGCCGTCCTCGGTGCAGACGACGAGCTCGGCATATCCCTTGAACCGGTCCTCCCAGAAGAGCAGCCCCTTCGTGCGCACGCCGATGACACACACCACCCGGTTCCCCGCCTCCTTGAACGCGCGCGCCTGCGGGAAGAGCGGCGCGATGCCGAGCCCGCCGCCGACGAGGACGACAGTCCCGACCTTTGATATCTCCGCTGGGTTGCCGAGCGGCCCGAGCACGTCCCTGATGCTCCCGCCGGGCAGCATCTTCGCGAGATCCTGCGTGGTCTTGCCCACCGGCTGGAAGACCAGCGTTATCGTCTCCTCATCCCAGTCGGCGAGGGTCAGCGGGATGCGCTCTCCCTTCTCGCGGATGCGCAGCACGACGAATTGCCCGGCCTGTGCGTGCGCGGCGATGCGCGGCGCCTTCACGCGCAGCAGCACAGTGCCCTCGTTCAGCGTCTCCTTTTCGACGATCGGGAATGTCACCGGTTCACCACCAGGACCAGTCAAAACACAAGGTTTTTATAAAGCTTCCCGTTACGTGTGAACCCATGACCGACGGTTTCATTCTCTACCCTACCTACCAGGTCAGGCAGGGCGTGCCGGTGGTGCAGCTCTACGGGAAAGACGCTGACGGCAACTCCTTCCTGATCGAGGACGACCGCCTGCGGCCGCACTTCCTCATACGCGGGAAGGACCTCGCGAAGGCCCTCAAGGTGCAGGCGTTCGACCACGAGACGAGCAGGCTCAAGGACTTCGCGGGCGAGCCCCTCGTCACCGTGAACGTCGGCATCCCTGCAGAGGTTCCGGATCTCCGCAAGGCGCTCGAGCAGGCGGGCGTCGCCTGCTACGAGGCGGACATCAGGTTCGCCTACCGCTACCTGATGGACAAGGGCATCCTCGGCACCGTCTCGATCGAGGGCACGCCGGAGAAGGGAGAGCGCGTCGCGCATATCTACCATAACCCCGAGGTGGGCCCCGGCCCGAAGACGCCGATACCGCTCAAGGTCCTCTCCTTCGACATCGAGAGCGACCACCGGACCTCGGAGGTGCTCTCTATCGCGCTCTACACCGACGGCCACCGGAAGGCGCTCCTGAACGGCAGGAGCCTGAAGGCGGGGGCGAGCCTCAGGAACGCCGAGGTCTGCGCGGACGAGAAGGCGCTGCTCGCGCGCTTCGCGGAGCTCGTGCTGGAGATCGACCCCGACATCGTCACCGGATGGAACGTGATAGGCTTCGACCTCGCCATGCTCCACGACCGGTTCCGGAAGCACCGGCTCCCGTTCAGGCTCGGCAGGACCGACCGCGACTCCGTCATCAGGATATACGACGAGTTCCTGCGCGACAGCCAGGCGGACCTGCACGGCCGCGTGGTCCTCGACGGCATCCGCCTGCTGCGCATCAACTTCATCTCGCTCGAGGACTACCGGCTCGACACCGCCGCGAAGGTCTTCCTGGGGGAGAAGAAGCTCATCACCTTCGAGAACAAGGGCGATGACATCGTGCGCCTCTGGAAAGAGGAGCCGCAGAGGCTCGTCGACTACAACCTGAAGGACGCCGAGCTCGTCGCGCGCATCCTCGAGAAGACCGGCGTGCTCGCGCTCTCGGTCGGGCGCTCGATGCTCACCGGGATGCCCCTCGACCGCGTGCAGGCGAGTGTCGCCTCGCTCGACTCCCTCTACATACGGGAAGCCACGAAGCGCGGCTATGCCTGCCCGTCGTCCTCCTACAGCGAGCGTGACGAGCGGATCAAGGGAGGCTTCGTGATGGAGTCGAAGCCCGGCATCTACGACTACATCATCGTGTGCGATTTCAAGAGCCTGTACCCCTCCATCATCCGGACCTTCAACATCGATCCCCTCTCATTCGATCCCGAGGGCGAGATCACGGCGCCGAACGGCACGCGCTTCAGGAACGAGGACGGGATCCTGCCTGGGCTCATCCAGTCCCTCTGGGAGAGCCGCGACGCGGCGAAGCGGCGCAAGGACCGGGCAGCATCCTACGCCATCAAGATCACCATGAACTCCTTCTTCGGCGTGCTCGCGAACCCCGCCTGCAGGTTCTACTCGGTCGACATGGCGAACGCGATCACCCACTTCGGCCAGCACTTCATCAAGCTCACATCCGAGAAGATACGCGAGCTCGGCTACGAGGTCATCTACGGTGACACCGATTCGGTGTTCGTGAAGACCGGCGTCGACACCAGCAGGAAAGCGGAGGCGATCGGCAGGGAGATACAGGACTACATCAATACCTACTACAAGGACCTCGTGAAGAGGGAGTACAAGCGCGACAACTTCCTCGAGCTCGAGTTCGAGAAGACCTTTATCCGCTTCCTGATGCCGAAGCTGCGCGGCTCCGACCAGGGCGCGAAGAAGCGCTACGCGGGCATCCTCGAGAAGGACGGGAAAGAGGAGATCGACTTCACGGGCCTGGAGTTCGTGCGCAGGGACTGGACAGAGCTTGCCAAGACCTTCCAGCTCGCGATCCTCGACCGCATCTTCCACAAGAAGGAGGTCAAGGACTACGTCCGGAAGTTTGTCGGGGACGTCCGATCCGGCAAGTACGACGACCAGCTCGTCTACCGCAAGGCGATCAGGAAGAGCCTGGACGAGTACGTCAAGACGACGCCGCCCCACGTGAAGGCGGCGAGAAAGCTCAAGAAGCTCAGCTCGAGCATCATCGAGTACTACATGACTGAGAACGGGCCGGAGCCGGTCGAGATGCTCACGAGCAGGATCGACTACGCGCATTACATCGAGAAGCAGCTCAAGCCCATCGCCGACTCGGTGCTCTGCTTCTTCGGCACCGACTTCGACAGCCTGGTCAGGAACCATGACCAGAAGAGCCTGTTCGAGTTCTGAGGGTCATCCGGCACGCTTATAGACGATGATAGACCCGTCAGCAGAGGTGTACACCTCGCGGAAAGAGTCGAGATTCAGATTGAGCATGGTGCGTGACCGCTTGATGGTGTCTGACCGCCAGCTTTCCTCTATCGGACCCACCACCGAGAAGTCGAACGCCTTAGGATTGCATCCGTTTCCCAGCATGAACCTGATCGGATAATCACCCATGATCGCAAAGTAAGGTATGTTCACATCGTTAAGGGATGCCGACTCAGCGATGATGCAGACCGTGGATGGGATTCCTCCGCTCGATTGCTGTATCGACCGGAGTATCGACGGGAAGTCAATGGTCCCTTGGTGCGGATACCTACCCGCAAGGTCGAGCAACGGAACGCCTCCGGCCGAGTATCGCGTGGAGATTGAAGGGTGCTGAGTCGCCCCGGAGAGCATACAGCCGAGGATGACGACCACTGCTATGAGCGCGAGCCGGGTCTTCTTCCAACGCAACCTGATGATCCAGATCCCTGAGAATACCGCGAGGAAGACCATGACCGGCATGATATACCGGGGATCCTTGACCGAGACGGACGAGAAGAAGATGTACGCGACAAGTATCTGGCAGAGGGCTGTCCAGAGGACGCTGTTCCTGCGGTCAGTGAGGATGAAATGCATAATCCCCGCGATGAAGAGCAGGAAGAAGAGGAATGAGTAGTCGCTGATGATCACGGAGCCGTAGTGGGTCCATCCAGCGAGCGTGGCGGAAGAGGGGTAACCCTCAAGCCCCCCGGTCCCTGAATAGAAGCTGAGGATGGGCACAACCTCCTTGAGGTGGGATGGCGTGTACCAGAGGAGCATGAGGCCGATGATGACCACGAGCGGCATGGCAAGATTCCAGAAGGCAGGATAGTCCGTCTTCCTCCCCAGATGCCGTCTCAGGAACACCACCGCTGCGTATGCTGTCGGGATGATGATATAGACTGCATACGTCCATTTCGTGAGCATGCCGAGCCCGAAGGCGATCCCGAAGAGGAGCGCATAGCGGCGGTCCTCGAATGAATCGGACATCAGGAGCATCGCGTATCCGAGCGCCACCATCGCGACGAGAGGGAAATCAAGGAGATACTCGCGCGTGAGCGCGATCAGCCCCGGAGCGCTTCCCAGTATGAAGGCGATGATCAGGCCCGCCTCGTCGCTGTGAAGCGACCGGCCGATCAGGAACGCGCTCCCGATGAGGATCGCGAGGAAGAGGAGGTTCGTCAGCAGAGCGGCGTCATACCCCATCCCGAATAGTGTATAGGATGGAACGGTTGCTGCATAGACGAATGGGGGGTACATCCCCCTCTTCAGGTTGAAGATGGGATACCGTTCTTCCAGCATCTCCGTCGAGGCAACGGATCGCCACGTGAGCTGCCGGTACATGTCGCCGCTGATCATCGCGTGCCATGACTGGTCCCATGCTGGGGGCGCGGTATCCTCGTGTATCCACAGCACGAGAGGGACCGCTGTTGACAGGAAGATCAGGACGAGCACCGCTATGGCTGTTGCCTGCTTCATCAGGAGAAGGCATCACTTCCGATATTAATACTTATTCATGGATGAGGGTGGGGTCAATGTTGTTATCGCAGGCGGCTCACTCGGCGTGGTTGCGCAGCCACATGACCTGGTAGGGGGCGAGCGCGATGTCGAAGGAGCGCACCGTGATGCCTTCCGTCTTCGCGAGGATCCGCCTCTTCCCGACGAGGTCGTAGAGCGAGTGGCAGGCGACGCCCAGCCGCCCGCAGTCGATCGTGCACTGACGATCATCGCCGGTCACGTTGACGAGGACGAGCACCTTCTCCGAGCCGTCGAGGCTCGTCCGCAGGAGCGAGAACACGCCCGGGTCGTCGCTGAGCATACGCTGCGGCGCGCTCGGATGGAAAGCCTTGCACGATGCGCGAGCCCTGAGCAGGTCCGAGAACCGCGAGAAGACCGCGGCAGTGCGCGACGCCTTCCCGAGCTCGCGCTGGATGGTGTCATAGGCGAGCCTCGCGCGGTTGATGTCGCGGCCGACCTTCGTCCTCGCGACGGCAGCGGTGTCGTTCGCTGTCCCGAAGAGGCTGTGGATGTAGATGCCAGGCACGCCCTTGAGCGAGAGCGCGATCGCCCGCGAGGCGATGTACCGGTCGACCGTGCGCGCCTCGTCGGCGGTCCCGTCGTCGAGCGCGCTCCACCAGGTGATGTTGAGCTCATACGGCGTGACCTTGCCTGACCCGAGGGCCTTGTCCTGGACGAGGCTGCCCCGCCGCTTCGCCTCCCGGACCAGGAATCGAACCTCGCGCTGGGGCAGGATGCGCTGCGCCGGCGTGAGCCCGATCCCGTCATGCGAGGCGAGGAAGTTGAAGTAGGTGCAGTAGGGCGAGACGCGCTCGAGCCGGTCGGCCCACCTGCTGATATGCCTCGCGTCCCCCTTGTACATCGTGTAGAGCACGAGCGGCGGCAGGCTGAAGTTGTACACCATCTGCGCCTCGTTCCTGCCGTTGCCTAGATATCGGATGTTGTAGGCATGCGGGACGTTCGTCTCGGTGAGGAGCGAGACCGACGGCGCGACGAGGTCGAGGATATCCCGCAGCAGCTGGACGATGACATGGGTCTGCTTGAGGTTCGAGCACCCGGTCCCTGTCTCCTTCCAGAGGTAGTTGACCGCATCGAGCCTGATCACGGCGGCGCCGTAGCGGACGTAGCGGAACAGGACGTCGAGGATGCGCAGCAGGACGCGAGGCTCCTTGAAGTTGAGGTCCGGCTGGTCGCGCGAGAAGGTCGTCCAGACATAGCGGGTCCCCTCCTTCGCCGCGAACTCCGAGAGGAGCGGGCTCGTCCGCGGCCGCACGATCCTCTTCAGGTCCTCCGCCGCGATCGCGTCGCGCGCCGTGTAGGCGATGAAATGGTTGTCGTAGAGCGGGTTGCCGCGCAGGAACTGCCGGAACCACCTGCTCTTCGCGGAGATGTGGTTGAAGACGCCGTCGAGCATGAGGTCGAAGCGCTCGGAGAGTCCGATGATATCCTCCCAGTCCCCGAAGGCCCGGTCGACCTTCTTGTAGTTGATGACCGAGAACCCGCGGTCTGAGGACGAGGGGTAGAACGGGAGGATGTGGATGGCGCTGGCCGCGCCGGCGAGCTGCGAGTCGGCGAAACGCTTCAGCGTCGCGAGCGGCCGCTCGCCCTCCTTGACCAGGGAATCGGGGTAGGCGATGAGGATAGCGTCCTTCTGCGTGAACCGGTCCTGCGGGCTGAAATGGGCGTCGCGATAGCGCAGCTTCCTCGGCTTCTTGCGGGCGAAGGCCGCCATCTTCCGCTCGACCTTCCCGAAGGCCGCGGCGCCGGAATCCTTCCCATAGAGGTAGATGAGTTTCTCCTGGATGCTGCGTCGCTTGTTGCTGAACGTCAGCCGGACACGCCGTTCGCTCGGCCGCCGGCGTCGCCTGATCGCCGAGGGCAGCGACACCTGTGTCATGATGCGGTGCCAGCGCTTCGCCTCGTGGGAGAAGAGTGTGAACGGCTTCGTCATCATCTCCTGTAAAGGGGTCCCTTCAGCCATCAGTATGCCACCAGACGACCACTCTCGTGCGCCTCCTGGCGCCTGCTGCGGGGGAAGGGATTCGAACCCTCGAAGGCGCTAAGCCACATGGCCCTGAACCATGCCCGTTTGACCGCTCCGGCACCCCCGCCTGGGGAATATCCTCTAAAGAATGCAGGGGTGGTTAAAAATCTTTTGGGTGAGGCGAAGCCTGATACTGAAAAAAAACGTCCCCTATACGGATTAGTATATCACCATTATCTCAGTATACGAATGTCAGCAAAAAAGAACGGAATGTTTATATACGACGCAGCCCCTAATCATCATTACTTCGGGGGGTGGTTATATATCACTTAGAGGGGGACTTTCATGAGTCCCTTTCTTTTTTCTCACGCGTGCCCAAGCGCGGCCTGACCAGAATCTATTTATACTATCTGCGACAGCGATGCCTCATGCAGACGCGCACCTTCTGGGACGCCTTCTCGCGCACCGAGATACTGCACCTGCTGCGCGCCTGGGCGGCGGTCACATTCGCGTTCGCGATCGTGATATCTCCCTCCCTCGCCTCGCGGTCGTTCCTCTTCTACCTGCTGGTCTCCGCGGTGACGGTCGGCCTCGGCTTCGTGGTCCATGAGGTGGCCCACAAGGTCGTCGCGCAGCGGTTCGGCTGCTGGGCCGAGTTCAGGGCCGACAACCGGATGCTCATCCTCGCGATCATCATCTCGTTCATGGGCGTGCTCTTCGCCGCCCCCGGCGCGGTCATGATCCGTGGCCGGATCGACCGGCGGATCAACGGCATGATCTCTTCCTCAGGTCCGGTCGCGAACCTCGCGCTCGCTCTCCTCTTCATGATGGCGCTCTTCTCGCCGTTCGGGACCGGCCCGATCGTCGGCATCATATCGATGATGGGCATGATGATCAACGGCTGGCTCGCGCTCTTCAACCTCATCCCCTTCTTCGGGTTCGACGGGTCGAAGATCCTCGCCTGGAACAAGGCGTTCTACGCGACGCTCGCGATAATCTCTCTCGGTATCGTGTTCGTGGTCATCACCGCGTGAGCGCGGGCGTACGATTAGAGCGGGATGAGCAGGAAGAGGATGTTCCCGAAGAGCACTGTCGCAACGAAGCCGATCAAGAAGCTCGGCACGAAGGGGATGCCCTCCTTGATGCGGACAACGGTCACCTTCTTCGCCTTCTTGAGCGAGACGAGCCTCGCGATCTGCCCTTTCCCGATGCCCAGGTCGCCGGGCCCAGCCACCACCGCGCCGTCGACGACGACGTCGTCCGCTATCCAGTCGCCTTCGGTCAGGCGCTCGGGAGCGACCTCGCGGTACATGCAGGCGAGCTCGACCGCCTTGACGAAGACAAAGAGGTAGTAGGCGAGGAGGACGATGAGCGCGACGATCGCGACGAGCAGCTTCTGGAGCGGAAGCGCGAGGAAGACCGAGATGATTAGGAGCAGCGCGCATGTTGCGAACAGGATCCTCCGAACGATCGTCGCGTCCCGGCGCGCGTTGATCGATCTCGCGTGTCGCCAGAACTCCTCGCGGCGCCGCGCCGCGAGGACGAGGCTATACACGAGCCCGTAGAGCGAGCCCGCGAAAAGCGTGTTGATGAAGAAGCCGACGAGGAACGAGTCGAGCGCGAGGTCGAGGCCTATCGCCGCGCCGAGGCCCATCAGCATCTTGGAGTCCCCGCCTCCCCATTGGCCGGCGTAGAACATCACGAGCGCCGCGATGAGGAAAACCCCGAAGCCGAGCGCGCTCCGCCAGAGCGGCACATAGCTTCCGAGCACCGCCGATGCGATCGCCGCGGTCCCGATCCCGAAGAGGATCAGGGCGAAGTTCACCCAGTCGGGCACCTCCCTGGTCCTGATGTCGGTGTAGGACCCCGCCGCCAGCGCGAGGAGGCAGGCCCCGAGGGCGATGGTAGAGAAAACCATGGCGATCGCCTGAACAACAACTTTTATAAACTTTGCCATCCCCTCCTCACCGGGGGTGCGGAATGCTCGACAAGATACCTCTCACGCGGTTGCTTCCGAAAAAGCCGGTCTCCGCGATAGACGGCCCTGCGCCGAAGCACATCGCTATCACGGTGGCAGGCATCTCGTCGCACGCCAAGCGCGAGAAGGTCGAGGTGGCGGAGGCGTACCGGCTCATCTTCGACAAGGTGCGCGAGCTCGTGCAGGCGGCGGTCAGGCAGGACATCCCCATCATTACCTTCAGCCTGGTCCCGGCTCGCTCCCTTCGCGACCCGCTCTTCGAGGCGATCATCGGGCCGATGAAGGACTTCTTCGAGGCCGTTCCCAAGGAACCCCTGTTTCACGACAACCAGGTCAGGATCACCGTGCTCGGCAAGTGGTACGGCATGCCCTCGAAGGTGATCGAGCCGATCAAGCGCGCGGTCGACGCGACCAAGGACTACGACCGCTTCTTCTGCAACTTCTGCATCAACTACGACGGCCAGGAGGAGATCGTCGACGCCTGCCGGATCCTCGCGCGCAAGGTGCAGGCCGAGCGGCTGGGGATCGACGGCATCACCAAGGAGCAGGTGAAGGACGCGCTCTACAGCTCCTACTTCCTGCCGCCGAGCGGCATCATCGTGACCGGCGGCGAGCGGAGCCTCGGCGGTTTCCTGCTCTGGGACGCGAGCGAGGCGCGGATAGCATTCACGGAGAAGAGCTTCCTCGCGCTCGCGCCCGGAGACCTTCAGTCCCTCTGAGCCGCCGCGCCTCTGCGCAGTTTCGAGCTCTTGAAGACATCGTCATGGAAGGCGTCGAGCCTGACGATCGCGGTCCTCAGCCCACGCTTCCTGAGCCCTGCCTTGAGGCCGCCGACGAAGGCCTGCTGGTCATAGCCCAGGCAGATGACGTCTGGCCGCACGCGGTCGAGCGCCGCGTACCGGTCGACAGGATCGCCGAGCGAGGCCTCGTCGACCATCAGGAGATCCCGAACCGCCAGCAGCCGCTCGTTCTCGTCGAATTCGGGGGCTCTCCCTTTCACCTCCAGCACGGTCGCGTCGCGCGCGACGAGGACGTGCAGCCGGTCCCCCCTCTCGCGCGCCTGGTGGAGGAAGTGCAGGTGGCCAGGGTGCAGGCCGTCGAAGGTGCCGAAAACGAGGACCGTCATCCTGCCGTCTGCCATGCGACCGCATCATGCCCGGTATTATAAAAAACCTTTGGACCGGGCGGCATCACCACAATGTTTATATACAATCCTCCCGGCCTCGTGCTTCATGGAAGGCGACGGAAGCGGCATGCAGCCCTCTCCTGAGGAGGAGGCGGAAGCGCAGAGGAAGAACTGCATATTCTGCCATATCATCAGCGGCCAGGTGCAGTCGAAGAGGATCTATGAGGACGAGTCCTGCGTCGGCATCCTCGACATCAATCCGGCGAACCCTGGCCATGTCCTGCTGCTGCCGCGCGAGCATCACGCGATCATGCCCCAGATGGCCGACCCCGACGTGCGCCACCTCTTTGTCGCGGCGAAGGCGATATCCGCCTCACTCCTCAAGGCGCTCGGGGCTGAGGGGACCGACATCTTCGTCGCGAACGGCACCACCGCGGGGCAGAAGGCGCCGCATGTCATGATCCACATCATCCCGCGCAAGAAGGGCGACGGCATCGCCGCGTTCGACGCCAAGCCCAAGAAGGCGGCGCCCGCCGAGCTCGCGGCGATAGCCGCGCGGCTGCGGCCGCACGCCTACCGGATGATGGGGAAAGAGCCGCCGGCCGAGAAGGCGCTTGGGGAGGCTGCCTCGCCGGTCCCGCCGCAGCCGACGACCATGGATGCCGAATTCACCGAGGAGAAGGACACCTCCGACGGGATGGATGGGAAGGATAGGAAGGACGGGAAGGGCGACGACGCCACGGTCGGCCTCGACGACATAGCGAAGGTGCTGTTCAGATGAGCGAGTGCGTCTTCTGCAGGGCGGCGAAGGGCGAGATCCCGGCCGACGTCGTCTACGAGGACGAGCGCATATTCGCGTTCCTCGACCAGAACCCTGTCGGCGCAGGCCATATCATCGTCATGCCGAAAGAGCACTTCCCCATCCTCGAGCAGATCCCCGACGACATCGTGGGCGAGCTCTTCAGCGTCGCGAACCGGCTGTCGACCGCGGTCTTCGAGACCCTCGGCGCGCACGGCACGAACCTGCTCCTGATGAACGGCCCTGCCGCCGGCCAGAAGGCGCCGCACGCGATGCTCAACCTGATCCCCCGCTTCAACGGCGACGGGCTCGACTTCTCCTGGAAGACGAAGAAGCTCTCCGAGGAAGAGATGTCCACCGTCGAGCTGCAGATCAAGGAGCACCAGCCGGTGATCGGCCTCGCCGAGGAGAAGAAGGGGCCGGTCGCGCAGCCCCAGGAGCCTGACCAGGTCGGCGAGGGGGAGGGCGAGGAGAACTACCTCATCCGCCAGATCCGGCGGATCCCCTAGACGATGGCCGCCGCACCGCCGTCTCACCGTCTCACGCGCGCGCTCGGCATCGTCGGCGTGCTCATCATCATCGGCTCTTTCCTCACGATGGCCCTCGGCATCATGCCCTGGTTCGCCTTCCTTCTCATCGCCGCGGTCCTGTGGTTCGGGTATGTCCCGCTGGTAAAGCGGATGGCAGGCAAGCCATGAATACTCGGAAAACGCCACAAAATATATATACATCCTCATCCTATGACACCTCCATGGGGTGGATACGGTCCCCCTTCCGTTCCAGCGAACGCAGCGGGAGCGGGCGCGGGGCCGGGCTCCCCGGAGGATGAGCACAATGGCAGAAAAGGTGGCGAAAGCCGGCGTCAAGCGGGAGAAGGGGTATCTCTATTTCCTCGACAAGAACGGCAATGTCGCGAGGAGCGTCATGGCGCGCGGCAGGAACCAGAAAGGGAAACAGAAGCAGCAGGTCGTCGCCCAGACAGGCGTCAAGCGCGCTGACGGCTATCTCTACTTCATCGACAAGGACGGCGACGTCGCCCGCACCAAGATGGTCCGCGGAAGGAAGAAGAAGAAGCGCTAGGCCTTCTCCATCCTTCCATCGCACACAAACTTTTTTATACCCTTCACTCTTTCTTCCCTAATCCCTTACGCACAAGGTCGACCAGCATGAGCATCATCCCCCAGAAGAAACGGAAGCGACTGCATACCCGCGGCAGGAACCGCTCGCCACGCCCGAAGACCTTCCAGAGCGAGAAGGCGGCGCAGGCCTACGCGGAGGCGCAGGGCATCAGGGCCTATTCGCTCGTATTCCTCAAGGACGGCACGAGGAAGAAGATACGGATCGTCCCGAAGTGAGGCCCCTTCTCACTGCGTCCCCTCTCATCCCTTGCGGACGAGCTCGATCGTCTGCGTCGGGAAAGCGAAATCGATTCGCGCCTTCTCGAACCCCTTCTTGATCGCGGTGTTGATCTCGCCCTGGGCGGTGATGATGTTGTCGAGGTCCCTGATCCAGTAGATGAGCGTCAGCTGGAGCGCGAAATCGCCGAAGCCGCTGAACCACACCCTGCTCTCGTCCTCGGTGTTCCTGTTTCTCTTGACGATGTCGGCGAGGATCCTCTGCGCCCTCTCGAGCTTCGCCGACGACGTGCCGTACGTCACGCCGAGAACGAGCTTGACGCGGCGCGCCCGTTCGGCAGAGATGTTCTCGACGATCGAGTCGGCGATCTTGGAGTTGGGGAGGATCAGCTGGGTGCCGTCGAAAGTCTCGATCCTCGTCGTGCGCATGCCTATCTCGCGCACGAAGCCGTCATACTTCTCGTCGACCTTGATGCGCTGGCCGAGCTTGAAGGGCTTGTCGGTGAGGATGGCGACGCCGCCGAAGAGGTTCTTGAGCAGGTCCTGGGCGGCGAGGGCGAACGCGAGGCCGCCGAGGCCGAGGCCGGCGAGGAGGGATGTCACGTCGTAGCCGAACTCGGAGATGATCATGATGAGCGCGATCACGATCAGGATGATCTTGACGAGCTTGCGCAGGATCGGCAGCAGGTGCTCGTCGAGGTCGCTCTTTGTCTTCTCGGTCAGCGGCTGGACGTAGTGGATGAGGATGGAGTCGACGAACGCGATGAGGAACCAGGTGATGTCCAGGATGATGAGCATCTGGAGCACGTTGCTGAAGATCTCGGCCGCGCGCTCGGAGAGGGCGAGGAAGGTGATGCCGTAGTAGGCGGAGAGGATGAAGAGGAGGAAGACGATCGGCCGTTTCAGCTCCTTGATGAGGATGTCGTCCAGGTTCGTCTTGGTCTTCTTCGCCGCCTGGGCGAGGATGGTCGTCGCCACCCAATGGGCTGCCCGGCCGGCGAGGATGCCGCCGGCGAGGATGAGCAGGAACACGAGGTACTGCATGACGGTGTTGCCGAAATAGGTCTCTGTGAGGAAGGCCATGGTAATCTCCCTTCCTGGCGCACGGATATAAATACTTTGCCCGCCGCCCCACCGCAACCTTTATAAATACCCCTTCGTTTCCGGAGCATACCTATGACTGATGACGGTCCGGGACCCGGGCCCGAGCGAGGTAGGTCATTCTTACCTCAAGTCAAGCGACATGACGGAGTTGTATCAACATGGAACAAGCATCCAAGGAAACCGCTGAGAAGGTCCTCGAGGCGATCGAGGTCGCGAAGGCCACCGGTAAGCTCAAGAAAGGCACCAACGAGGTCACGAAGATGATCGAGCGGGGCGAGGCGAAGCTCGTCGCGCTCGCGAGCGACGTGAACCCTCCCGAGATAACCATGCACGTCCCCCTGCTCTGCAAGGAGAAGGGTGTCCCCTGCTATGTGACCGGCTCGAAGGACGAGCTCGGGGCGGCCGCGGGCCTCGACATCGCGACGATCGCGGTCGTCATCGTCCAGGAGGGCGAGGCGAAGCCGCTCATCAAGGAGCTCGCGAAGGAGGCGGCGGCAGAGGCGGAGCCCGAAGAGGAAAAGGTGGAGGAGACGCCGGGGGATACGCCCGACAAGCAGGCAGGGGAGCCTGCTGAAGAGCCGGCGGCTGACGATACCGAAGGGAAGACGGAGTGATCGCGATGGCCGAACCGACCGACACCAAGCCCCAGACCAGGGGCAAGGCCCCCGCCGCAGCAGCGGCGAGCGAGCCGATAAAGGGCCAGGTGAGCTTCTCGCCTGCGTTCGCCGCGAATGTCGAGGAGGTCATCGGCAGGACCGGCAGCCGCGGCGAGGTCACCCAGGTCCGCTGCAAGGTCCTCGAGGGCCGCGACGAGAACAAGATCATCAGGCGCAACGTCAGGGGCCCGGTGCAGGTGGGCGACATCCTGATGCTCCGTGAGACCGAGATCGAGGCCCGCCAGCTCTCGCGCGGCGGCCGCGGCAGCTCGTAGGGGTGAACGCGATGAGATGCACCTTCTGCGGGAACGACATCGAGCCCGGAACCGGCACGCTCTACGCGAAGACGGACGGCAAGATCATCCATTTCTGCTCATCGAAATGCGAGAAGAACATGCTCAAGCTGAAGCGGAAACCCCGCACCGTCGCGTGGACCGCCGAGGCGCAGAGCCTCAAGAGGGGTACCCAATGATAGAGAAGACGCTCGTGCTCATCAAGCCTGATGGGGTCCAGCGCGGACTCGTCGGCGAGATCATCTCCCGGTTCGAGCGCGCGACCCTCAAGATCATCGCGATGAAGATGGTCTACGCCGATAAGGATATCGCCGGCAGGCACTACGCCGACGACGAGGCGTGGCTGCTCTCGGTCGGCGAGAAGGCGAAGAAGAGCCAGGAGGCCGACGGCCACGCGGTCAAGGAGACGCCGATGCAGATCGGCCAGCGCGTCCGGCGCCAGCTCATGGACTACATCACCATGTCGCCGACCGTCGCGCTCGTGGTCGAGGGCCACGCCGCGGTGCGGCTCGTCCGGAAGATCGTGGGCGGCACCAGCCCGCACCACGCCGAGCCCGGCACCATACGCGGCGACTATTCGCCTGACTCCTACCAGCTCTCCGACAGCTCGGGCCGTCCGATCCAGAACCTCATCCACGCGTCAGGCGACCCGACGGAGGCCGCGCGCGAGATCAAGGTATGGTTCACCGACAAGGAGCTCCATGCCTACAAGCGCGTCGACGAGGATCTCATCTACCGGATGGGTGGTCAGTGATGGCGAAGATGGTCGAACGGGTGATGGGACTCGTGGGCAACCCGACCCACATCAGGAACATCGGCATCGCGGCGCACATCGACCATGGGAAGACCACGTTCTCGGACAACCTCCTCGCAGGCGCGGGGATGATCTCTGAGGAGCTCGCGGGAAAGCAGCTCGTGCTCGACTTCCATGAGGACGAGCAGCAGCGCGGCATCACGATCGACTCGGCGTCGGTATCGATGGTGCACAAGCTCGAGGGCGAGGATTATCTCATCAACCTCATCGACACTCCTGGCCACGTTGACTTCGGCGGCGACGTGACGCGCGCGATGCGCGCGGTCGACGGCGCGGTCGTGCTCTGCTGCGCGGTGGAAGGCATCATGCCCCAGACCGAGACGGTGTTGCGCCAGGCGCTCAAAGAGCGCGTCAAGCCCCTCCTCTTCATCAACAAGGTGGACCGGCTGATAAAAGAGATCCAGCTGACGCCCGAGAAGATGCAGGAGCGGTTCATCAGGATCATCGGCGACGTCAACAAGCTCATCAGGAAGATCGCGCCGGGGGAGTACGGCGAGAAGTGGCAGGTGAACGTCCAGGACGGGAGCGTCTGCTTCGGCAGCGCCTTCCACAACTGGGCGATGTCGGTGCCGTACATGCAGCGGAAGGGGATCTCGTTCAAGGAGATCATCGACGCCTACATGAACGACACCTGGAAGGATCTCGGCAAGAAGGCGCCGCTCCACGAGGTCATTCTCAACGCCGTCATCCGGCACCTGCCCGATCCGGTGCAGGCGCAAGGGTACCGCGTGCCCAAGCTCTGGCACGGCGACCTGGAGTCGGCCGAAGGGAAGGCGCTCGTCACCTGCGACCCGAAGGGGCCGATGACATTCGTCATCACCAAGATCGTGGTCGACCCGCAGGCGGGCGAGATCTCCGCCGGCAGGCTCTTCTCCGGAACGATCCGCAAGGGAATGGACGTCTTCCTGACCCGCCAGAAGCAGCAGCTGCGCGTGCAGCAGGTCTTCGTCTACAACGGCGCCAAGCGCGAGATCGTCGACAACGTGCCTGCCGGGAACATCATCGGCGTCGCGGGCCTCAAGGGCATGCCCGGCGAGACAGTCGCGAGCGTGAACATCGAGCCGTTCGAGCAGATCAAGCACATCTTCGAGCCGGTGATGACGAAGGCGATCGAGGCGACGAAGCCGGCGGACCTCCCCAAGCTCATCGAGATCCTGAAGAGGGTGGGAAAGGAGGACCCGACGCTCAAGATCGAGATCAACGAGGAGACCGGCGAGTACCTGATCAGCGGCATGGGCGAGCTCCACCTGGAGGTCATCGAGAACCGCATCAGGACCGAGAAGGGCCTCGACGTCAAGACCTCGTCGCCGATCGTGGTCTACCGTGAGACGATAACGCGGGAAGGCCAGGAGTTCGAGGGGAAGTCCCCGAACAAGCACAACAAGTTCTACTTCACGGTGAAGCCCATGCCGAAGAACATCCAGGAGGCGATCAAGGCAGGGGACCTCCCCGAGATGCGGATCAAGAAGAAGGACCTGGAGCTGCGCGACAAGCTCGTCGAGCTCGGCCTGGACTCGAAGATGGCCCTGAAGGTGAAGGACATCTTCAACGGCAACATGTTCATCGAGAACACGCGCGGCGTCGTCCATATCGGCGAGGTGCTCGAGATGGTGCTCGACATGTTCGAGGACGTGATGAACGCGGGGCCGGTGGCGCGCGAGCCGTGCCACAACGTGATGATCTACCTGGAGGACACCAAGCTCCACGAGGACGCTATCCACCGCGGGCCGGCGCAGGTCTACCCGGCGATCCGCGAGGGCATCAGGGGCACGATGGGCACCGCGAACCCGGTCCTGCTCGAGCCGCTGCAGACGCTCCGCTTCGAGGCGCCGAACGAGTACATGGGCGAGCTCTCCAAGCTCATCTCGAACAAGCGCGGCATGCTGCTGGAGATGAACCAGGAAGGCGAGTTGGTGGTCGTGATCGGGAAGATCCCGGTCGGCGAGATGTTCGGGTTCTCGAGCGAGCTCCGGAGCGCCACCGGCGGACGCGGGTCGTTCTCGCTCGTCGACCAGACCTTCGAGCGCCTGCCTGACGAGATGCAGGGGAAGATAGTCAGGCAGATCCGCGACAGGAAGGGACTGAAGGTCGAGGAATAGACGGGAGAGCAACAGAAACATTTAAATACTGCGGCGGAATCCGCAGGGTGATCAGCATTATCCCAAAAAGGAATTTGGAGGGGTTACGCAAATGGCAAAGGACAAGACGCACATAAACCTGGTGTTCGTCGGGCATGTCGACCACGGCAAATCCACCACGGTGGGCCGCCTGCTGTTCGATTCCGGCAACATCGATGAGCAGCAGATGCGCAAGCTCAAGGAGAAGGCGGAGGAGCTCGGCAAGGGCGGGTTCGAGTTCGCGTTCGTCATGGACAACCTCAAGGAGGAGCGGGAACGCGGCGTCACCATCGACCTCGCGCACAAGCGCTTCGACACGCCGAAGTACTACCTGACGATCATCGACGCTCCCGGCCACCGGGACTTCATCAAGAACATGATCACCGGCGCGTCCCAGGCGGACGCGGGAGTGCTCGTCGTCGCCGCGAACGACGGCGTGATGGCGCAGACGAAGGAGCACGTCTTCCTCTCGAGGACGCTCGGCGTCAACCAGCTCATCGTCGCGATCAACAAGATGGACATGAAGGACTATTCCCAAGCGGTCTTCGACAAGATAAAGTCGGACGTCTCGACGCTCCTCAAGACCGTCGGCTACAACCCGGCGGAGATCCAGTTCGTGCCGCTCGCATCGCTTCCCGGCGACAACGTCTTCAAGAAGACGCAGAAGATGGCCTGGTACGCGGGTCCCACGCTCTACGAGGCGATCGACAACCTCAAGGAGCCGGAGAAGCCGACGCAGCTGCCGCTGCGGCTGCCGATCCAGGACGTCTACAACATCACCGGCATCGGGGTCGTCCCGGTCGGCCGCGTCGAGACCGGCGTCGTCAAGATCGGCGACAAGGTCATCGCGATGCCCGGCCGCGAGGGCAAGGGAGTCCCCGGCGAGGTCAAGTCGATCGAGATGCACCACGAGCAGATGCAGTCCGCCGAGCCAGGCGACAACATCGGCTTCAACGTGCGCGGCTTCGGCAAGAAGGACATCGCGCGCGGCGACGTGATCGGCCCTGCCGACAACCCGCCGACGGTGGCGACCGAGTTCACCGCGCAGATCGTGGTCCTGAACCATCCGTCCGTCATGACGGTGGGCTACACGCCGGTGTTCCACATCCACACCGCGCAGGTCGCCTGCCAGATCACCGCGATCAAGAAGAAGCTCAACCCGGCGACGGGCGAGGTGCTCCAGGAGAACCCGGACTTCATCAAGAACGGGGACGCCGCGATCGTGACGATCAAGCCGATCCAGCCGCTCGTGATCGAGAAGCAGAAGGACATCCCCCAGATGTCGCGCTTCGCGATCCGCGACTCCGGCCAGACCGTGGCTGCAGGCATGTGCACCGACCTGGTCAAGAAGTGAGGACCTAATCCTCACCCTTTTTTCCCTTTGAAGGGATTCCCCATCATGGTGAACCGGACGCTTATCATGACGCACATCCGGGCTCGGTGAGCCACCCAAAGATTTAAAAAGACCCTGAGATTCCCGAGGAGACGATGCAGAAAGCAAGGATCAAGCTCGCGAGCACGGATATCGACAAGATCAACAAGACCTGCCAGTACATCTGCGACATCGCGGAGAAGACCGGCGTCGAGATGCGCGGGCCCATCCCTCTTCCTACCAAGAAGCTGCGCGTGACCACGAGGAAGTCTCCCTCAGGCGAGGGGAAGGCGTCGTGGGAGCGCTACGAGATGCGCATCCATAAAAGGCTGATCGACCTCGGGATCGACGAGCGCGCGCTGCGCCTCGTCATGCGCGTGCCGGTGCCCGAGGGCCTCAACATCGAGATCGAGATGATCGACGTCTGATTCTCTTCTTCATAACAATAATCCTTATCTACCTACACTTCCTCCCCTGTGTCTATGTTTGACTTCAATATTAGTACCACTATTATTGTTGATGTAGTCTTGGGTATTACAGGAATTCTTTTCTGGTTTAGTGATACTTTTTCTAACTTTATGGGCGTTACTGGGTTTTGGAAGCGATTTGGAGCTGGTCTAATGTGCTATCTACTATTAGGCCTTGTCACCCTAATCTCGACACGAAAGAGTCGGAAAAAGAAATAAATATTATAGAAAAAAGAATATTATAGAAAAAAGTGCCGCCCCGGGGACTTGAACCCCGGACCTCTACGTTTCCGCGCTACATGGTCTCGTTCATCGGAGGGGATGCCCTCCTCATCGCTCATACAGCTTATGAGCGTAGCGCTCTAACCGACTGAGCTAGGGCGGCACAGTCGCCCAGCAGCCCGGAAGAATCCTCGACCGTATTTAAAGGTTGTGCTTGATCGCAGCAGCGGTCGACTGCAGTTCGCCTTCGGCGTACGCGACCTTGTCCCACCGCTTGGTCCTGCCGTCGCCGGAAAAGCGCGGGATGATGTGGATGTGCGCATGCGGCACCTCCTGCCCTGCCGACGGCCGGTTGTTCATGAAGACGTTGTAGCCGTCGCAGCCGGTCGCCTTGACGATCGCCTTCGCGATCGCGCGCGAGCGCCCCATCAGCCGCATCCAGGCGCGGGAATCCATGTCGAGCATGGTCTCCACGTGCGCCTTCGGCACCACGAGCGTATGCCCCTTGTTCACCGGGCTGATGTCGAGGAACGCGATGTGCTCCGCGTCCTCGAAGACCTTCGCCGACGGGATCTCGCCCTTCGCGATCCTGCAGAAGATGCAATCGGTCATGCGCGTCACCCCCTACGAAAAACATGAGTGGAATTGTCGGCATGCCGCGACATCCGTTGCTGAGCCGACAACCCCCTTCTCCGAAGTGGACTTGTCGGTAAACAACAGCTATGCTGTTGGACCGCCAATTCCATCCCTTCGGAATGGACTTGTCGGGATTCGAACCCGAGGCCTCCTGATTTCTGGACTGGAAGGACAGGATCGGGAGACCCTGTCTTCCGTATGCCAACCAGGCGCTCTACCAGACTGAGCTACAAGCCCGTATGCAGCTGCAGGATACCCAACGGCTATAAAAATTTTTCCTCGAGACCGCGTCTTCTATCCCGGTGCCCGCATCGTTATAGTATTCGACGATTCACCGCCACCACTATAGAAAAAGGAACATTTATATATCAGTGTGGCTTACCCGCATATCTGGGGGTGTATAGTGTGGTCATACTGTTCGACCGGTTCAACCTGCCTGAAGACATCTATGAGATCATCTTCGCGACCGAGCAGCAGCGGATCGTGGGAAAGCTCCTCATCGACGAACTCAAGCGTCACGAGGGCGAGATGGGCAAGACCGAGATGAGCATGTTCGCGACCGCGCTCCATGAAGGCAACCTCATCACCGTGCTCGACACTCCGCAGTACAAGGGCAAGAAGGTCAAGATATCCTACAACAAGCGCCAGTTCTACGACCGCATCCTCACCCCGATGAAGGCGATGGGCCTCATCGACTATGACCTCTACAAGAAGACCTACCGCATCAGCGACAAGTTCAACAAGGCGATGATCAAGGTAGGGCTGATGTGGCTTCGTGAACTCAGGTGAGCGCGTGGCTGCCTGGCTCGCGTATGCGATCACGCTCATCATCACCTTTCTTGCCATCTGTCTGCTCATCCGTCTGCTGCGCAGGCTCAGCGGACGGGCCGCCTATCTCCCTGGCGTCAGGATCTGCCCGCGGTGCGGCAGCACCGATATCTCTCCGCGGTCTCCCGGATCCGGGGGCGCCTCGCTCACTGGAGTGCTCCCCGACCGGTACGTATGCAACGGCTGCGGCTACCTGGACCTGTTCCCGACCATCGGCAGGGAGGGTGTCGTCGCATTCAGGAAAGAGATAGAGAAGAGGAGGAAGAACGCCCGATGATCCGGGGCTCCTACTGCTTCGCCGCGAGTCTGATGTCAGACTCCTGCACGGTCTTGCGCCCCGCGTGCCGCGCGATTTTCGAGGCCTGCGTCGCGATGTCTTCGAGAATCTCCTCGAGCACGTCGGCGAACGCGTCGACAGACTCCTGCGAAACCCGTTTCGCGCCCGCGTTCAAGAGAATCCTTCCCAGCGGCGCCTTAGGTAGCACACTGGTACGTTTGGCCATGATCGATTGCCCCTAAAAAAAGAAAATGGGATGTGGAATCCCACCTCTAGTCTTTGTGTGTGAACGCGCCGAATCGGCACGTGTGATTATTTATAAACAAGGTTGTTAATAAAGTTTTCGATTCCATTCCCGGTTCGCCGAACAGCAGCCGGAATACGCTTCTTCCGTCGGAAAAAGGTTGTTCCTCACCCTGTTCTCATTTCTTTTCAATATGGAAACCCCTTTCTAGGGGAGGAGGCGGCAGCGCCATCCGCTGGCCGGAAGCATCATCCTCGCCAGCCGAGGGAAACATTAAAATACGACCCGGGCAATCGGGAAGGCCATGATTGACCGGAACCTCATCGAGCGCCATGCGCTCGCGAACGCGCTGAAGTTCGGCGCGCCCTCCAAGGGCGCGGTGATCGGTAAGGTGCTCGCCGAGGACCCGCTGCTGAAGGGGCACATGCGGGAGCTCGCCCGCCTCGCTGATGAGGTGATCTCCGAGGTCGTGAAGCTCTCCCCGCGCAAGCGGAAGGACCGGCTGCTCGCGCTCGACCCCGACGCGCTCGGGCGCAAGGCGGAGGGGAAGGCCCACGACCTCTTCGCGTTCCTGCGTATCCCCGACGGCGAGAAGGTGGTGACCGCCTTCCCGCCCGAGCCGTCGAAGTATCCGCACATCGGGCATGCGAAAGCGGCCCTTCTCAACTACGAGCTCGCGAAGCGGCACTCGGGGACCTTCATCCTCAGGTTCGAGGACACCAACCCCCAGCTCGCGAAGCAGGAGTTCTACGACATCATCCTCGAGAACCTCGCCTGGCTCGGCATCGAGCCGGACAAGGTGGTCCATGCCTCTGATTTCATGATCAGGTTCTACGACTGCGCGAAGAAGCTCATCGAGCAGGGCGACGCCTATGTCTGCTCCTGCTCGCAGGAAGCGGTCCGGCGCTCGCGGATGACCGGCAAGGCCTGCGCGTGCAGGAAGGCCTCGGTCGCTGAGAACCTCGATGCCTGGCGCAGGATGCAGAACCAGGACGAGGGGCTCGCCGTGCTCAGGGCTCGGATCGACCTCATGCACCAGAACACCGCGATGCGCGACCCCACTATCTTCCGGATCATCGACGACCCGCACCCCCGTGCCGGCACGAAGTACCGCGTCTGGCCGAACTACGACTTCGAGAGCGCGGTGATGGACGGGCTGCAGGTCACGCACCGCATCCGCAGCAAGGAGTTCGAGCTGCGCAACGAGCTCCAGCGCCACATCCAGAAGCGACTCGGCCTCAAGGAGACGAGGATATTCGAGGTCGCGCGGTTCACGCTCTCCGGCGTCGAGACCTCAGGCAGGATGATCCGCGAGCGCATCCAGTCAGGCGAACTCATGGGTTGGGACGACCCCTCGCTCGCGACGCTCGTCGCGCTGCGCAGGCGCGGGTTCCTGCCGAAGGCCATCAGGGAGTTCGTGCTCGCGACGGGCATCACGAAATCGGAGTCTACGCTCACCTGGGACGACCTCATCGTCCACAACAAGCGCCTGCTCGACGCGATCGCCGACCGGTGCTTCTTCGTCTGGGATCCGGTGCGGGTCGGGATCGACGGCGCGCCCGAGCAGGAGGTCCGCATAAAGCGGCATCCCGACGACCCGAAGAAGGGCGAGCGCGTCTTCCTTTGCCATACCGGCTTCTTCCTCACCAAGCACGACTACGACGGTCTCGTCTCGGGCAGGATCTACCGGCTCATGGAATGCCTCAACTTCAGGAAGGAGGGGGAGCGCCTCGTGTTCGACTCGCTCGACGTCGCCACCTATAAGGCGAAGGGCGAGCGCATCATGCACTTCCTCCCTGACGATGGCAGCGCGGTCCCGGTGCGCGTGCTCATGCCCGACCGCACGACCGTGCAGGGAATCGCCGAGCCGGGGGTCGCGAATCTCAGCGTTGGCGACCAGGTCCAGTTCGAGCGCTTCGGTTTCGTGCGCCTGGACTCGCACATGGCGCTCGAGGACGGCAGGCAGGTGCCGGTCTTCATCTTCTCGCACAGGTGAACCCGGGCCATCCCCTGTCCCCCTTTTTTTCCTTTTTCCTTTTTCCTTTTTTTCGTGCTGCCTTGCTAAAAGCGCCGAATTCCGCCATGTCAGGCCGTATCATGCGAAAAATTTAAATAATACTGGGGGTTCGGCCGTACCATTGCCCTGTTCACGATCGATCAGTATCATGTGGCATCAACCGGATACAGCGATCGACGACACGTACGATAGGGTAAAAAAGAAAACCGAGGGGTGAACTCGAATGGCAGATCTACTCGTTGTCAAGGCAAAGCTCAAGGAAGCGGCTCCGGGCGCGAACCTGGCGGGCGACTTCGCGGAGGCTCTGGACGCAAAAGTCAGGGCGCTCATCAAGGACGCGAAGGAGCGGGCTGAGGCGAACGGCAGGAAGACCGTGATGGCGAAGGACCTCTGAGCCCTTCCCTCATTTCTTTTTCCTTATATGAGAACCGGCCTTCTTCTCCGATCCCTTCTCCTTCCTCTTCGCCGCCGGCGCATGCTGCCGCTTCAGGGCAGCTATGCGCGTGCGGTAGGAATCGATGCGCCCCTTCGCCTTGTCGAGGAGCTCTCTCGTCGCGCCCTTGGTCCTCCTGATAGTGGCATACTGCGCTGAGAGCCCTTTTAGGTCCCTCTCGAGGGCTTCGATCTCGCGCTCCCTGCCCGGCGTTCGGCGCGGCCTGATGGCATCAGCCGGCTGCCGCTTCGGCGCTGTCTTCGCAGGGCTCTCCTCTGTCTTCACGCCGAGCCGCTGCTGCAGCTCCTTCACCTGATGCTTCAGGAGCCGGATGGTCTCGAGGTTCGCGTGCTGGGTCTTCGCGAGCTCCCTTTCCTTTCCCACCAGGCGCTCGATCTGCCTCTCGAGTATGACGATCTCGCGCTCGAGCGTCGCCCTCCTCGTGGTCTTGCGGAACGCGAGCCTCTTGATCCTGTCGAGTTGGCCGGAGACCGCGGTGCGCGCGTCGTCGCGCTCGGTCCTGGTGCGGTAGACGCGCAGCAGCGTCTTCGCGAACTGACGGACCTTCCTCGTCCGCTCCCTGTCAGAAATAAACATGGTCACCCCATGCTCACTTGCCGAAGCCGAAGAGCCCTTTCCTCTTCCTCTCCTCCTCAGGTGGCGGCGGCATGCCCATGCCCTGCATCCCGCCTGGGCCTCCCATTGGCCCTATACTTCCTGGTCCGAACGGCTCGAAGCCTGGCGCCTGCGGCTGGCCTCCCGGCATGCCCATCCCTAGGTCGCCCATCGACGGCGCGCCGAACGGCGGAAGCCCGCCGGGCTGCTGCTGCGGCCCAGGCCGTTGCGGCAACGGCTCCTGCTTTGGCTCCTCCTTATCCTTCTTGCGCTCCTTCTTGAGGTCAGACACCATCTCGGCTATCGAGACGAGGCCGCGCGCGATCTTCTTGTTCTGCTCGCCGAGCTCCTCCACCTTCTTGATGAGCGGGTCGATGCGCTGGTGGATGTCAGTATTCTCCCGGTCCTCGAGCCGCATCTCCTGGCTCGCCGCCTGGAACATACCATTGAGATTGTTGATCGATTCGGTCAGCCGCTCGATCGCGTCGAGGAGGCCCATGGTCGTCGTGTTCTTGCCGAGCGGGAACTTCTTCACCTCCTCAATCTGCTGGTGGAGCTCGGAGAGCTTCTTGCGCGGGAGGATCTCATAATCATCATAGGGCGATGCGACGTGCTGCTTCTTCGGTTCTTCGTCTGCCATGAAAGGCACCTCTTTTCCAGACTACCGGTAGCGATACGGCTAGCTGCACCTCCTTTTCTCGATGGTTTCCTTAATATACCTTTTGGTTTGCGGCGACCACTCGGAAGTGGGTATTTTTGACGAGAAACGGTTGGTCGCGGCATGCCAATCGCCCGAGACGGCCACCACAAAATATATATACTATCATGTAGTAATGACATTTCCGATCTTCATTGAGGAGCATGACCATGAGGCCTGATCTCATCTTCACGTACGGCGTCCACAAGAAGGAGCCGCGCATCCACCGGCTCTCCCTCGAGGGATATGTCACCAGCTCGACGGTGCCGACGATTGAGGAGACGCTGAAAAACCTTCTCAAATGTAAGCACGTCCACCTGATCATCGACATGGAGAGAGCCTACCATGTCAGTCCATCAGGATGGCACGCTTTCGTCCTGGCGCGCACCGGCTTCAACATGGCAGGAGGAGAGATCTCGCTCTACAGGGTGCAGCCGGTGATAAGGATGGGGATGGAATCAATAGGCTATGACCTGCTGCTGCCGGTGTATCAGAGCCTGCGCGATGCGATCAATGCAAATCTATTCCTGCTCGGCGTCGATCCCGCATCGCTCGGATGAAGAGAAGGAACTGGGGCTGCGGGGATTCGAACCCCGATTACGAGGCCCCGAACCTCGCATGATAACCAAGTTACATTACAGCCCCTTTTAGTCGGGAGAATGAGGTCTCTTTTATAAATGTTTCTCGGCCTGCGCCACCTGCTGCTCGAGCTGGTACGTGGTGATACGCAGGATCGAGAGCGTGAGGGCGACAGCTCCCACCCCTTGCCAGGCAGAGAGCACGGTGCCGTGGATGAGGTAATCGAGCGCCACCGCCGAGACCGGCATCGCGAGCTCGCAGATAGTCGCGACCATGGCCTTCACCCGCCTGAGCCCATAGTAGTAGAGCAGCATGGCGACGACGCCTGAGCTTAGGCCGATGACGGTCATGAAGAGCCACTCGCGCGGGCCGGCGACGGCGAACTGGCCGTACCGTCGGAAGACGAAGAGATACAGGACCATGATGAGCGTCGTGAAACCGGCGCGGTAGAACGCCGCGGTCGAGAAGTCCATCCGTGTCGCGACCTTCCGGCCGAAAACGGTCGCGCTCCCCCAGGACGCGGCGGCGACGAGAGCGAGGCCTGCTGCGAGCATCATGTCCGTGCCGGTGCCCATGTGCGGGAGCGAGAGGCCGAAGACGAGGAGATACGCGGCGACGAGCGCGAGGGCGGCCCACACGAAGAACCGCGGCCGCGCCCTCTCCTTGAGGAGCAGCATCGCGAGCGCGATCGCGAAGATCGGCTGGAGCTGCTGGAGCAGCACGATCACCGAGAGGTGGTCGAAGTTGACGAGGAAGAGCGCTTTCACGATCGCGATCGTCCCTATCGCCCCGCCGAAGAGCGCGATCAGCCCGAGGTAGAGGAGATCGGTCTGCGAGAACCGCTTCAGGTGCCGGATCTCCTTCGGGAAGAGCGCGGCGAGGATGACGAAGGTCGCGAGATGGATGCCGAACACCACAAACCCGACATCGAGCGTGAAGAGGTTCGGAGTGAGGATGACGCCCTCGAGCGCCCAGAGGAACGCCGCGGCGACGATCGCGAGCATGCTGAGGCCGAGCGGATTCATGCGTGCTCGACCTCGAAGCGCCCGCCGTCCTTCAGCCTGAACCGCTGCCTGAGATCGTCGGGCGCGATAATCTCCATCGTCGATTGGTCGTGGATGGTGCGTTCAGGCACGATGATCGCGCCCTTCATCCCCCTGAACGTCACCGGGTACGCGGTGATGCTGCCGAAGGTCCGCTTGTCTGTCTTGAAGCCGGCGATCGCCACCGGCGGGATCGCCGATAGGAAATTCCTGAACTCCTGCAGGTCGACCCTGAGGTTGAGCGTGCCCGGATACGCCTTGAAGCCGAGCCTCTTCCTGAACTGCTCCTGGTATCCCTGCTGCTCGATGTAGAACTTGCCCTCGCCGAGGCCGCTCTCGATCGTGCCTGCCATCGTGTTGATGCGCTTCTCGAAGATGGCGCGGAGCTCCAGGTAGTGCTCCTGCAGCAGGTCGAAGCCCTTCTTGGTCAGGGAGAGGCGGATGCCTTTCGGCAAAATCTGCCTGGTGATGAGGCCCTCCTTGTCGTACTCGATGAGCCTGCGCGATATCGTCTGCTGGCTTATCCGGAACAGCTTGGCGATTCTGATCGTGCTTATGTCGCAGGACTTCAGTCCCGCCCTCTTGGCGATGCAGAGGAGGAGATCGATTCTCGAGAGCATTATCCGAGCAGAGAATGGATAAGTACATAAAAATGTTGCGGTACTAAAGTTTGGGTACGCCGAGATAGGTGTCGGCGAAGAGCTCGGCCGGTGTCTTGCCAATGATCCGATGCATCTCCGCTGCGTCCATCGCCTGGTAATGCCTGAGCGGTTCGACGAACTTGTACCTGAACTCCAATTCGTACGCCTCTCGGAGCGAGGCGGGGATGTCGAGCGGGACGATTCTCGCTTTCTCAACGAAATCCTCGATGAAGAGGAGCGGCATGTCCCGGTCGAGCCCCATCGCCGAGACCACGATTGTCCCTTCTCCCTTCCTAGGCCGGTAGAGGAACCTGATGTTCGTCCTGATCCTCCCCGCGATGTCCTCTGATGGAGAACCGCCATCCTGGACTGTCGGGCCGCGGACGAAACCGAGCACCTGATGCATGCGGTCGGGATACATGTTGGGCTCATAGAACTGGTAGACGATCGGCGACCCGTAGAAGGTGGGGTAGTTCCGGGCGACCTTCTTGAGCGCACGGTCGACCTGATGGAAGTGGTCGGCGTCAGGGCGCTCGGGGATAGTCTCGAGCCTGAGGTCGGGCCTGTGCTCCGCGGTCACCACATACGCGTACAGCAGGTTGGCGTAGTTCAGCACGAGCTTCGTGGGGTCTTTGCCTCCCTGTTCGGCATTGAAACTCTCATTCTCCAGATCAGTCCAGAGCGATATCATGCTGCCGGAGAACCCGGTTGGGTTTAAATACCTTACGGCTTTTTCTCATCGTCCAGTGCTCAATTGAAGCCTTCGGAACCATTATATTGTGCCTACATTCCTTCTCGGGAAGCTCTTTGCCCTCTATTACAAAAGAATAACTACCGTAAAGTTTATATAGTTGTATACAATAAAAATATAGTAACATAATTTTATTACTGTCTAATGGGTTTTCGTTGAAACGAATGAGGTGTGGATCAATGAACAGTAAACTGGTGGGTTTGGTGATCGTTCTGACACTTATCCTCGCGACCGGACAGGGTTGCGAGCGCCCGACCTTCATCTGGGAGCGCGCTCCCGCGGAGGGCGGCTATGACATAATCCCGATCGGCGAGCCGGCCGAAGAGGTCCCAATCGAGATACCGACCATCCCGGTCGAGGAGACGCCGACCGAGGTGCCGGAGATGCCGGCAGAGACCCCAGAGGCGATTGAGACGCCTGCGACCGAGGAGAAGGGGCTCGAGGAGGGCACCTATATCACCAAGATCGTCGACGAGGGCGAGAAGGTCACGCTCGACCTGACGGCGACCGACCCTGACGGCGATCCGCTCACCTACACCTTCTCAAAGCCGCTCAACGCCCTGGGAGAATGGCAGACAAAGAAGGGTGACGCGGGCAGGTACCTCATCACCGTCACCGCGAGCGACGGCAGGCTCACGAGTTCGCAGAAGCTGCTCATCATCGTGAACAAGCTCAACAACGAGCCCGTGCTGACGGTCCCTGCAGAGCTCACGGTGAAGGAGGGCGAGACCGTGAGGATCGACGCGACCGCGACCGACGCTGACGACGACGCGGTCACCGTCACCTTCTCCGATTGGATGGCCTCCGCCGAGAAGAAGACCGGCTACGACGACGCGGGCGTCCATACAGTGACGGTCACCGCGAGCGACGGCACCGACACCGTCAGGAAGACGGTAACGGTGACGGTCGAGAACGTCGACCGCAAGCCCAAGCTCGACTCGATCGACGACATAACGGTCATCGAGGGCGAGACCGTCACGGTGACGGCGAAGGCCTCTGACCCTGACGGCGACGTGCCCGCGATCACCTACAGCGAGCCGCTCGACGAGAAGGGCGAGTGGAAGACCGCGAAGGGCGATGCCGGCACGTACAAGGTGACAGTCACCGCGAGCGACAGCGAGCTCGAGGACACCGAGACCTTCGACATCACGGTCGAGTCCGCCAACAAGGCGCCCGTGATGCAGGAAATCGATGACTTCACGGTCGACCTCGGCGACACGGTGACCTTCACGCCGACGGTCTCCGACCCCGACGGCGACGATGTGACCGTCACCTACGGCGGCTGGATGACCTCCTCGTCCTACACGACGAGGGAGGGTGACGGCGGCGAGCATACGGTGACGGTTGTCGCGTCCGACGGCGAGCTCGAGGCCAAGCAGACCGTGACGGTCACGGTGAACAGGCCGCCGGTGTTCAGCTTCGGCTGAACCTTCTTCCTTTTTTTCTTCCTTTTTTTCCGCACGAGGGTCAGCTGGGAGATCTTTTCATTATGGCAGGGGAACCTTTCGACGTCTACTGGGACTTCCACGGCGTGCTCGAGAAGGACAACGAGCATGCGGTGAAAGAGGTCGCGGACCGGGTCATGGGCGAGTTCGGGTTAGAACGCCGCATCACCCCTCAGGAGGTGCTTGACTGGTACGGCCTCAACTGGCACGACTACTTCTACAACCTCATCAGCGGCTACGACAGCATCGACCACGGTGTGATCGCGACCCGGATGGCCGTCTACGCCTCGGAGATCGGCATGGCGGCCGCGGCGAAGCACATCAAGCCGAACGACGGCGCGCGAGAGACCCTCAAAGGCGTCCGCTCCCGCGGCGGCACGAACATCGTCGTCTCGAACACGAACCCCGCGAATCTCGATCGCTTCATCGATCTCGTCGGGCTCGGCGACTTCATCGACCACCGCATCGGCGTTCCTTCGGAGAGCGCGGGCAACGGCTTCTCGATCGTCGACTACAAGGCGAACCGGATCGCCGGGCACGCGCGGAGCAGGGGCAGCATGCTGATGATCGTCGATGACCGGCCGGAGAACATGCGGATCGGCGATCTGGTGGGAGCGGAGAAGGTGCTCTACCGCGGTCCCGGCAGGCAGTACCTCTGGAGCGAGCTCCAGCCGCTCCTCAAGACGTACGGCCCTTTCCATTGCATCGGCGGACTGTCGCAGGTCATCGAGCGCATCGACATTCTCTCGGGCGGATGAAAAGCTTTATTAAGCGACAGCGGTTCAGGAGGGGGTATGTTCCTCGTCGACAACATCTTCACCCTCGACCCGGCGGCGATGCGTATATTCAGAAAGGACCGCGAGACCGACCGGATTCTCGTCTCGCACGCCCACTACGACCACATCCCGAGCCGGTTCAACGGCAAGCGGGTCCTCTGCTCCGATCCGACGAGGAGGATCCTCCGCCTCCGGACCAGGCGCAAGACGATCGAGCCGCTCCATGACAGCAACATCCTCTCGCTCGACGCGGGCCATACCATCGGCTCGAACATGTTCTACTGGAAGGACGAGAAGGTGCTCTACACCGGCGACTTCTGCACCACCGGCAAGTACTGCGGGAAGGCGCGGCCGAAGAGGTGCGGGACGCTCATCGTCGAGGCGACCTTCGGGAAGGCCGACTACATCTTCCCCGACTACGGCGAGACGGCGAAGGAGCTCATCGACTTCGTCAAGGACAAGGGGACAGTCATCGTCAAGGCCTACACCTTCGGCAAGGCCCAGGAGGTCTGCCACCTGCTCTCCGCCGCGAAGATCCCCTTCAACGTCTCGCCGCAGGTCGAGCGGGTCAACCGGGCGCTGGGGCTCCGGCACCTCTACTACGACCCGAAGGCGACCGACGTGCTGGTGGGCAACTACGCGCTCCCCGGCTACACTTCGGTCGGGGTCTCGGGATGGGCGGTCGACCCGCGCTACCGGTACCGCATCGGCGCGGATGCCGCGTTCCCGATATCCAACCACTGCGACTATCCCCAGCTCGTCGACTTCATCCTGCAGTGCAGGCCCGAGAAGGTCTACACCTTCCACGGCTTCGCCGAAGAGTTCGCGGGCGAACTGCGGCGGGCCGGGATCGACGCCCAGCCGATCGTCGAGCGCGAGCCCGGCCAGGCCCTCCTCGACGATTATTGAAAATATTCTTCACTATTCAGGGATGAAATTAACAAAATATTTATAGTATCATACGCCTCTCCTTCGGATTGATGGGTAATACTGACCGCCTTGACACAAAAGGAATCTATCGCCCTCTCGATTCTTCTGTAGCCCAGCTCATCGCCGCCTGACCGAAAGTCCTCCAGGTCCTCAAGCGGGAGATTCCGGTTCCTGAGGTCATCGAGCTGTTCCCGACGAATTTCTGCGCCTATGACTGCCCGCATTGCAGGTTCCAGGGCACGCATGGCAGCACCTCTGATTTCCTTCCTGCCCCAACGATCGATGCCCTGCTCGCGGAGCTCGCCGGGAAGGACGTCAAGGCAATCGAGCTGTCTGGCGGAGGGGAATCGATGGACCATCCTGACATCGGGGCGATATTCGATAGCATGGCTTCCCATTCCTTCAGGACTGGCATCATCACCAACGGCGACCGGCTCGTCAAGTCTCCTGAGCTCGTCGACCGCGTGTTGGCGTACGGCGATTGGGTGCGCTTCTCTGTCGACGGCTTCACCGAACCGACCTATCGGCGGGTCCATGGGAGAAAGGACATCAGTTACCAGGACCTGAAGGCCATGATCGCATCCATCGCCGCCCGCGCCGACGGGACGACGAAGGTCGGGGTGAAGATCCTCATCTCCCGGCTCAACGCCGACGACGCGCTTCTCGCGCTCGGTGAGGCGCTCGAGATGGGCGTCGATTACCTCCAGTACAAGTTCCTCGGCTTTCCCGAGCGCCTCGTTCTCGATGAGGATGCGACCGTCCGGCTCTCGGAACAGATACAAGACCAGATCAGGGGTGCCCCCCCTCCGCTCGTCGCAGAGCTCGTGCCCGCCTACAAGGGCGTGGTGATGCGGCAGGAGAAGTGCCTGATGACCTTCCTCCATCCGGTGGTCGACTGGGACGGCGAGATATACGTGTGCGCGTTCTTCGAGCATCGCAAGAAGAGGCATTCTATCGGCAACATCCACGACGGCGGCTTCCTCAGGCATTGGTTCTCCGAGCGGCATCTCGAGGTCTTCGGCGCGATCGATCCGGCGACCTGCGTCCCGAACTGCCCGATGCTGCGCTACAATCCGGTCATCGACTATATCGCGAAGGACCATTACCGGTTCCGATACATCTAGGTAATCCGAATGAAAACGAAAGCAGATATTGGGCTCATCGCTGTGGTGCGGGCGACGCACCCTCTACCCGTGATACCTTATGACTGTCAGGTCTACGACTTCTTCCTCTTCATGAAGGGCCAAGAGGCGGTACTGCTACCTTCAGCAACATCCTGGACACAATACATGGAAGACAACCGCAACGTCTTCTGCGTACATAAGGACAACATCTTCTACCAGCATTACGTCCCCTATGGGGGTACGGACAATGTCACCGCGGTCTTCAAGAAACATATCTCGGTGCCGGTGCCAGGCGATCGCAGAAACCACATGCTCATCTCCGTTAATGATGTGCTGTATGTCGCGGGAAGCGACATCGGCCTCTATGATGCGACCAACCACAGGAAGGCCGCGATACGTCCGGTCGGAACGTCCATCGCCGCGCTCCACGGCACGCTCTATCATGCATATAATAAGGGTATATATCATACCCCAACAAAGGAGCGGATCGCCGATATGGATGGGGACGTGCTCGATATGCGCGCATCCGGCGGCCTGCTCCATATACTCGTCAAGCCCGACCGCACGGGCTCCGGCAACCACGATCCCCGCACTCTCTATTGCGTCATGGATAAGGACGGCACGGTCGATGAGGAGGAGTCGCTGCCTGCAGAAATGCGGTATCTCGTCAAAGGTAATCATACTACCTATGCGTGGGGGACGGTCAGGAACGCAGGCTCTGTGCTGACCAGGCTCTATTCGACAGACCGGATTCTGCCTGACCATGAGTGCGATCGGGAGATCCTCTCGATAGAGTCGCTCGACGGAACGCTCTATGACGGCGATGCCCGCGGCAATCTCCATGAGACGATGGCCGATCGGCGCATCGCGAACCTGGCTGAGAGCTACACGATACTGGAAGGCACGAACTGGGACGGCCGGGACATCGTGCTGGACGGCGTCGTCCAGCTCCTCAAGGTCACGCCCCGGCTCTATGAGCGCATCGGGAGGCTGCTCAGATGAACCTCAGGCGCATCCGGGTCGATCCTGACGGCCTGCGTCCCGAACTGCCCGATGCTTCGGTACGATCCTGTCATCGACTTCATCGTGAAGGACCACTACCTGTTCCGATACATCTAGGTGATGCCCATGATATCCTTTAGGACACGACTGGAAGATGCCCTCAATACAATCAGCTTCATAGGCCATCATGAGGAGTACCCCTCTGATGAGCTTCTTTCGGCTATTGACCGGATTGGTTACTTATATGAGGAATGGGTCGTGGAACATCAGAAGATTTCGGGCAAAGACCTAGAACTCCTCGGACTGCACCATCCCATCCATCCCCTTATTGATTTCTGTGATGAGAGATATGCGAACGTTCTGAGGGCGAGTGGCGCCGATACTTATCATCTGTGGCTCGGCAGGAAGGGCTACATCTTCACGGCGAAGACCGCGCGGCCCGTCGCTGATGGGGTGCCGTATACGCCAGCAGAAGGCGCGCTGTATCCACGATTCAATGCCTATATGGCCAACGACGATAAGGATGACTATTGGGATACGCGAAGGAAGGACGACGTGACCATCTTCTTCGATGACCCGGCAGATGTCCTGTTGGTCTATTTCATGAGGAAAGTACAGCCAACAAGAGACGCCTGGCTCTCTGCGGGTATCGGGAGGCTGCTCAGATGAACCTCAGGCGCATCCGGGTCGATCCCGACGGCCTGCTGACCCAGGACCAACGCGGCATGATGCGGCGGATCGCGCTCGGCCGTGACGACATCGACGCGATTATCGCCGACGGAGCCGTCCGTCTGAAAGGTATCCTCGATACGCATGGCGGGAGCGCCCCGTTCTTCGACGCTGCCGGCGACCTCGTCGCCCGCCTCGACATCATCGACGAGCCCTACGACGGCCTCAACCGGCCGCTGCGCATCTACTACGGAATCGAGCCGCGGTGCGACCTCGCCTGCACCATATGCGGGCCGCGGGACCTCCATGACAGCCTACGGCCGGCGACCGAAGAGCAGGAGCGCTATCTCATCACGCAGATCGCGGACGCCGGCGCCTTCCAGCTGCAGCTCACCGGCGGGGAGATCGGCGTCCGCGGCTTCGACCTGCTCAGGACGATGGAATTGACGCGGGAGCTCGGGCTCGCGGTCATCCTCTCGACCAACGGCGTCTGGAGATGCATCGATCGCAAGGACGCCTTCCTCGAGGAGCTCGCCTCATGCGGCAACATCATCCAGTCAAAGATCAGCATCGACGGGACGGAGGAGATGCACGAGTCGATCCGCGGCAAGGGGACCTATGCGCCGACGGTCGACACGCTCGCGAAGCTCGCCGAGTACGGCCTCAACCCGCGGATCAGCACGACGATTATCAGGTCGTCATGTAATCTCGAGCAGCTCGAGCATCTCGTCGGGCTCGCGAAGCGGTACCGTGCGGGCTTCCAGCCAATACCGCTGCGTCCGATCGGACGGGGCGCAGACATGTTGGATGAAATTCCGACGAAAAAGCAGCTGATCGACTACACCCAGCATGCGACACGGCTCAGGCAGGAGACGGGCGTCCCCCTATCGTTCAACTTTGACATCTACGAGGGAGGTCGGCAGGTGCCGATCTTCGACCTGCACAACCCTGTCTCCTGCGGCGCTCCGCTCTGGGGCGTACAGGTGACCCATCTCGGTGAGGTCTACCCATGTGGGTTCGCGCAGGAGGTGGACAAAGGAACTACCTTCAGGGCCGGTGTCATCTCAGATAGCACGAGCCTTACCGATATCTGGCTGAACAGCGACGTCCTGAGGAACGTGCGGGCAGCGGGCAAGTCCGCGGAATGCAACGCCTGCACCGACTATGGCAAGGGCTGCTGGGGCGGCTGCTGGGTCGTCGGCTGGATCAAGACCGGGCGAGTGGATGGGATGGATCCCTACTGTCTTCGCCAGCCATAAGGGTCATACTCTCCCTACAAAAGTTTTTATACCTATTTTCCTTGATTGAATGCATGGACAGGCAGCTTCAGAGACTGATTGCGAGCACGCGGCGCGTGCTCGCCGACTGCGCGCTCCGAAACGGCGCAATCGTCGCCGCGAACTCGCATAAGCCCTACTACCCGACTGAGGCGAAGGACTACCGCTTCGTCTGGCCGCGCGACGCGATGTATGTCTGCCTCGCCGCGCGCCGGCTCGGCATGGATATCCACGAGAAGTACTTCCGCTGGCTCATGAAGGCGGAAGGGTGGGAGAAGACCGGGCTCTTCTACGAGAACTACCATGTCGACGGCAGGAAGGCGCGCGCGCACTTCCAGCCTGACCAGACCGGCTCGGTGCTGATAACGCTCCACGACCGTTTCTCGGGAGACCCCGAGGGGTTCGCGCCGTTCGCGCGGCTGGTCCGGAAGTCCGCCGACGGGCTCTGTCGCGTCTGGGGAACTGACCATTTCCCGGTCGCCACGCAGGACCTCTGGGAGGAGCGCCTCGCGTTCCCTGACCAGAAGGAATCCTTCGTCTACTCGCTCGCCGCGTGCGCGTGCGGGCTCTACTGCGCGTATGACCTTCTCAAGGAGCGGCAGTGGCTGACGGCGGCGCGCCAGATGGAGCAGCGGCTGCTGCGCGTGAAGGGCTATTTCCCCCGCTCGGTCGGACGCTTCGGCGACGCCCGCATCGACGCCTCAGCCCTCGCGCTCGTCTGGCCGTTCGGCATCGTCGGCGCGAAGGACCCGCGCATGCGGCGCACGGTCTCGATGATCGAGGAGCGGCTCAGGAAGGGAGGCGGCATCATGCGCTACGAGGGCGACAGCTACGACGGATGGATGCACCGGAAGGCGACGGACCGGAAGAAGGGGGCAGGGTCCTGGCCGCTGCTCACTCTGCTGATGGCGACATACTGGCAGGAGGCCGGCGACCGGAAGAAGGCGATGCGGTACTTCACCACGGTGCTGCGCGACGCTAAGGGCTCGCCCTACTTGCCGGAGCAGGTGTTCGGCAACGACGTGCAGGAGGGCGTGTGTCCGCTCGCCTGGTCGCACGCGATGCTCGTGCTCGCGGCCGAGCGGCTGGGGCTTCTCTAACCCCTCTAGAAGAACAGAGGCGTCACGAAAACCTCTATCAGGGCCGCGATGCCGAGGAGCGCGACCGAGAGGAGCGTGAGGTCGGCCGAATCGATGAGCACCTTCCTGAATTCCAGCGTCCCCGCCTGGTGCCTGATGATCGCGATGCTGATGATCCCGCCGGCAAGGCCTGCGGTGAAGTAGGCGAGGATCTCCGGGATTCCATGGGTGAAGTAGCGCATGATGCCCATCGAGAAGGCGGAGAGGAACCCCTGATTCAGCCCCGACTTGATGAAGCCGCCGATCGCGGCGCCGACCACAGAGGCGTTCCAGGCGAGGATGAAGATCGCGCCGAAGCCATAGAAGAACGCGAAGAGCAGGCAGAAAGCGAGCACCCGCAGGTTGTTGAAGAAGATCCGGGCGAGCGTGTCGCCGGCGTTGATGAAGCTTCCGGTCGTCGCGGTGTTGATCTGCTGGATCGCCGATATCTGTGTCGTGAAGAGCGCCTGGGCGACGGCATCGGGGAGGAACACGTACCAGAGCGAGAACGAGACGGCGAAGCCCGCGAACAGCATCACGAACGCGGAGAGGGTCTTCGCGTGCTCCTTCAGGAGCAAGGACTCCTTCGCGTTGGCCACATCCTTCTCCTCCTCGATCTTGATCAGGTTATAGATGATATGGATGGAGGCGAGCACGGTCAGGAAGATCATCACCAGGCTCGCGTGGTCCTTGAAGACGGCGAGGGCTATCATGATCGCGACCGAGCTATAGAGGAGCCCGATGAAGAAGAGCTCCCACGGCCGCTGCCGTATCCGGGGGATGTCGAGGAGGTCGCCGAGCACCATCTTCCAGTCAGTATACGATTGTCCATACTAATATATAAATCTTTTTATCCGTTATTGAGCGTTCATGCGCAAACTATTTAAACGGTCCAACTGTCGTCAAGCGCACCATGGCAAGCGCCACATCAGCACCCGAGACCGTGACCAAGGACCGGCTGATAACTGAAGAGATGACCCTCGGCGAGGTGGTCAGGAACTACCCCGACGCCGCGATGGTCATGATGCAGTTCGGGCTGCATTGCATCGGCTGCCATGTGGCGGCGTACGAGACCGTCGGGCAGGGCGCGCTCGCCCACGGCCTCTCCGATAAGGAGATCGGCGAGATGCTCGATGAGATGAACCGGATCGCCCGCCAGATGGAAGGCGCGAAGGATGCGGGCGGATCCAAGCGATGATGCGGTGTTCCCGTCCCACCGTGCGCACACGCTGGATGGCGCATGGCGCAAGGCGCTGCAGCATCCCCGGCTGCTCCTCAGGAAATATGTCAGGCCCGGCATGACCGTCCTCGACTGCGGCTGCGGTCCTGGTTTCTTCACCATCGAGCTCGCGAGGATGGTCGGTCCGAAGGGCAGGGTCCTCGCGGTCGACCTGCAGCAGGCGATGCTCGACCGGCTCGCCGTGAAAGCGGAAGCAGCGGGCGTTGCCGGAAGGATACTCCTGCACCGGTCAGGCGCCGGTTCCTCCGGCGTCTCGGAGAACGCCGACCTGATACTCGCGTTCTACCTCATGCACGAGGTGCCGGACCAGGGAAAGGTGCTGTGGGAGTTCCATCGAATCCTGAAGCCGGGAGGGACGCTCTACCTCGCCGAGCCGGCGCATCGGGTGTCAGCTGACCGCTTCCAGAAGACGCTATCGCTCGCTGGGGGTGCGGGCTTCGTGGTCGTGAAACGGCCTTTGGTGCTGTTCAGCCGGGCAGCAGTCCTTCGGCGGAGCGGGCCTAGAGCGCGATCAGCACCCCTGCCCCGATGAGGATGAGGCAGGCGATGCCCTTCCTCACGAGCCCCTTCTCGCTGAAGAACGACCCGCCGACGATAGTCGCGACGAGCGAGCCGAAGCGCCGCAGCGATATCACAAGCGTGATCGCCGCCACGGGAATCGCGGCCGCCGCCGCGTAGCTCCATTCGGAGACGAACCAGAACGCGAGCGCGAGCCCGACAGCCCAGGTGAAGCTTCCCCCTGCCGTCGCGGAAAGCCGTTTCGCGCCGCCGCGCGCGAGGAGGGTAATGATATAGAAGACCGCGGATATGCCATATGTCAGAAGGAGCCAGCTCTCCACCGTCACGCCGGAAAGCCCCTGCCGGTCGACCACCGCGCACATGCCGAAGATCGCGACCCCGCCGAGATAGGCGAGGACGTACCGGTCGCTCATCCGGGCGAGCGTCTTCTTCCCGTCCGTAAGGCCTCCCTCCGCCTGCAGCAGGTAGACGCCGGCGATGGAGACGATGACGCCGGCGAGCTGGAGCGTCGTGATGCGCTCGCCGAGGGACACGAGCGCGAAGAGCGCGACGAAGAGCGGCAGCAGGTTCTCGAGCGGCTGCAGGAGCGATATCTCCCGTTTTCGGAACGCGGTGAGCCAGAGCAGGTTGCCGCAGTACGAGAGCGCCGCCTTCAGGAGCACGAGGAACCAGAACCAGCCGGAGAACGCGAACGAGATCCGGGATGCGCCGACGAGCGAGAGGAGCGCGGTGCCTGTGGCGAAGATCGCCGCGAACTCGAGCGGGCTGCGTTCTGAGAGGGCGCGCTTCGTGGCGATGGCATAGAAGCCGACCGTCGCCGCGCTCAGGAACGAGAGGAGCTGCCATTCCATCGTATACCCCTCAGCCGGAAGGCGAGTATTTAATACTTTTGAGGGTTCAGACGTCGAGCGTGTCGACCACCTTCGGGAAGCCGTCGTAGCCGTGCTTCGGCGTGATGCGGAGCGTGCCGAAGACGGCGGTTCTGTGTTACTACAACAAAAGAAGGACACCATAACAATAGCGAAGAACTGGCAATGCTCGACGAAAATCATAAACTTAATATAGGATGCCCGTAACGGCGTATCCATCTTCTGACACACGATGAGGTGGCAATGACAATGGCGAAATATCATATCGAGGTCGATCCGAACCTCTGCACCGGCTGCGGCGTCTGCCCGGCGGTCTGCGCAGACCATTTCGAGATGTACGACGACCCGAACGGCATGCCGAAGGCGAAGTGCACGCATCCTGACATCGATTCCGTCTCCTGCCAGAAGGAGGCGGCCGACTCCTGCCCGAACGGCGCGATCAAGGTCACCGAGAACGCCGGCTGACCGCATCGGCAAAGTTTTTTATATCACTGTTCCCATCATCATAGCAAAAGAGGTGAACGAGTGCAGGACATCTACGAGATACGCTTCCACGGCCGTGGCGGACAGGGCGCGAAGACCGCGGCGATGCTCCTTGCCGAGACCATCCAGGAGACCGGCAAGTTCATCCAGGGATTCTCCGAGTACGGACCCGAGCGCCAGGGGGCGCCGATCCAGGCATTCACCCGCTTCTCCGACAGGCCTATCACCATCCATTCGGGAGTGAAGAGCCCTGACATGGTGGTCGTGATCGACCCGACGCTCGTGAAGGCGATCCCGGTGGCCGAAGGCCTGAAGCAAGGAGGAATCCTCCTGATCAACACCTCCGAGCCCGAGCAGGCGGTCCGCGAGCGCCTGGGCTATCGCGGCGAGCTCTATCTCATCGACGCGACGAGGATCGCGCTCGAGGAGATAGGGAAGGCGATCACCAACACCGCGATGCTCGGGGCGATCATCAAGGCGAAGGAGTTCGTGCCTCCCGAGACGCTGAAGGGGAACCTGCGCGAGAGGTTCATCCATAAGATGGGGGAAGACCTCACCAACCGCAACATCCGCGCGTTCAATCGGGCGTACGCCGAGACGAGGAGGTGCTGACATGGCTGACGACACCTCCCGCCTGAAGAAATATTCCGAGATCCCGATAGGCGGCATCATCGAGAAGGCCGGGAACTCGGAGGAGTATCTCACCGGCGGCTGGCGCGCGATGCGGCCGGTGCACATCCCTGAGAAATGCATCAACTGCATGATCTGCTGGGTCGTCTGCCCTGACTGCTGCGTCAAGGGCAAGGACGGCAACTTCAGCCATTTCGATTACTCCCACTGCAAGGGCTGCGGCCTGTGCGCCGCGAACTGCCCGACGAAAGCGATCGTGATGAAGCCCGAATCCGAGTTCAAGGACTGAGGGTTACGCTCCAAGGACCGATGATCACCATGGCAGAGAAGAAACGCGTGGCATACACCGGCGCGACGGCGGCGGCAGAGGCGATGCGGCAGATCGACCCTGATGTCGTCGCCGCGTATCCGATCACGCCGCAGACCGAGATAATGCACGAGTTCTCGCAGTACGTCGCCGACGGCGACGTCGGCACCGAGCTCATCACGGTCGAGTCCGAGCACTCGGCGATGAGCGCGTGCGTCGGGGCATCCGCCGCGGGCGCCCGCGCGATGACGGCGACCGCCGCGAACGGGCTCGCGCTCATGTGGGAGATCGTCTACATCGCCGCGTCGAACCGGTTGCCGATCGTCATGAACGTGGTGAACCGCGCGCTCTCGGGGCCGATCAACATCCACTGCGACCACTCCGACAGCATGGGCTGCCGCGACACGGGCTGGATACAGCTCTTCTCGGAGAACGCGCAGGACGTCTATGACAACACGCTGATGGCGATGAGGATCGCCGAGGACGAGGGCGTCTTCCTGCCGGTGATGGTCTGCCAGGACGGCTTCATCACCTCGCATTCGGTCGAGACCATGGAGGCCATCGATGACCGAAGCGCGAAGGCGTTCGTGGGCGAGCACCAGGGGCACCATCCGCTGCTTGACACCGCCCATCCGGTGACGAGCGGCCCTCTCGACCTGTTCGACTACTACTTCGAGCACAAGGCGCAGCAGCTCGACGCGATGGAGAGCGCGAAAGGCGTGATCAGGAGGGTCTTCTCGGAGTTCTCCGGCATCAGCGGCAGGCAGTACGACTACTTCGAGCCTTACCGCATGGAGGACGCTGAGATGTGCCTCGTCGCCGCCGGCTCGTCGTGCGGCACCATCAAGGTGGTGGTGGACGACCTGCGCGCGAAAGGGAGGAAGGTCGGCCTCCTCAAGATGCGCGTCTTCCGGCCGTTCATGGCGGACGAGGTGACAAGGCACCTCGGGAAGACGAAGGCGGTCGCGGTCCTCGACCGCTCGGCCTCCTTCGGCGCCCTCGGCGGCCCGGTCTTCACCGAAGTCAGGTCCGCCTTCCACGAGTCGAGGGATACGCCGCGCATCATCGACTACCTCTACGGCCTCGGCGGCCGCGAGCTCGACCTCAACCAGATATATCAGATGTACGACGACCTCGAGAAGGTGAAGGGGGGCGAGACCGGCGCGCTTGTCAGGCTGTCGGGGGTGCGCCGATGAACCTCAAGGAGATGAGCACGGGCGAGGACCGCATCGCGTCAGGCCACCGGCTCTGCCCCGGCTGCGGCCTCCCGATCATCACGCGCATCGTGACCCGCGCGACCGACCATCCGATCGTCGTCGGGACCGCCACCGGCTGCCTCGAGGTCTCGACGACCATCTACCCCTACACCTCATGGAAGGTCCCGTGGATCCACAACGCGTTCGAGAACGTGGCGGCGACGATGTCAGGCGTGGAGGCGGCCTACAAGGCGCTCAAGCGGAAGGGGAGGCTCCCCGGCGGGGACAAGGAAGTGAAGTTCCTCGCGATGGGCGGCGACGGCGGCACGTACGACATCGGCCTGCAGTCGCTCTCCGGCATGCTCGAGCGCGGCCACGACATAGTCTACGTCTGTCTCGACAACGAAGGCTACATGCACACCGGCATCCAGCGCTCCTCATCGACCCCGTACGGCGCGTGGACGAACACGAGCCAGGTGGGCAAGGTCCACAAGGGGAAAGAGCAGTTCAAGAAGGATCTCACCGCTGTCGTCGCGGGCCACCACATCCCGTACGTCGCGCAAGGATCGCCCCACAACTGGAACGACCTATTCATGAAGGCGAAGAAGGCCTTCGAGAAGAAGGGCCCTGCCTTCATCAACGTGCTCTCGCCGTGCGTGCCCGGCTGGAAGTATAATTCCGACCAGACGATCGCGGTCGCGAAGATGGCGACCGATACCTGTTTCTGGCCCCTCTTCGAGATCGAGGACGACGTCTGGAAGCTCAACTACGACCCCAAGGACAACAAGAAGCCGGTCGTCGAATGGCTCAAGATGCAGCGCAGGTTCGCCCACCTGATGGTGCCGGAGAACAGGCACATCGTGGACGCGCTCCAGCAGAAGGTCGATTCGCAGTGGGCGTGGATCAAGAGGCAGTGCGGCGCCGCCTAGACTTCGCCGTCATCAGATCCGGAACTCGTTCTTCAGCCCGTGCATGACGACAGCGCCGTCGGGGATCGTCCTGTCCTTCGTCCGGCGGATCCTGTCGTCGAGCAGGTAATGGTCGAAGTCGTCGCCCTTCGCCTCGGGGAAGATGAGCACCGACCTGCCGATCGTGTATCCCTTCGGCACTCGCACCTGCCTGCCGAGGAGGGTCAGGCCGCCGATGTCGGGGAAGTACTGGTTGATGCGCGTGCTCTCGAGCGCGATGCCCACCTGGTTCTCGCCATCGAAGACGACGTTCTTGTCGGTGAGGGTGTTCGCGACCGTGCTGCCGGAGACGTTCGCGTTGTGCATGAGGATGGAATAGACGACCGAGGAACCGGCGTCGATCGATACCCCAGGGAAGAGGACCGAGCCCAGCACCTGCTCCGAATACAGGCATGAGCTGTGCGAGGTGAGGTTGAAGGTGAGCACCGTATGGAGCCGCTCGGCCTCCTCTGCGGAGAGGCCGGGGAAGTACCTGCCCTGCTCGAGGTAGTCGCTCGGCACCCCCCTGCTGATCTCGTGCTTTGGGATGGCGTTCGTGAGGCCGAGCAGCGGACGGTCCTTCTCATGGTAATACAGATGGAATGCGGAAAGCCACTTGTCATGGACGCTCCGCATGGTCGAGACCTTGCCGACGTCGTCCCAGAACGGCAGCACGTTCCCGGTACGCTTCCGGGTGTCCTCATGGGCATAGAAGCGGTAGTCTCCGATGTGCTTCTCGAGGAACCGCGAGAGGTCCCAGTTCTGCTTCCCTTCAGCGGCGTTCGATGCCTCCATCTCAAGCAGGATATCCTTAAGGACGTCTGACTTGATGATGTAGATATCCTCATTCACGAGATTCGATGGGGGATCCGGGAGCTTCTCGGAGAACTTGACGATGCGGTTCCCGGCGATCGTCTGGACGGTGCCGAACTCGGCAAGGGCCGCACGGTCCCCGATCCTCCGGACGCCGAGCACCGCATCCTTGTCACCGTCGAGGAAATAGGTCATCATGTCGCCGAGGTCGCGGTTGGTCGCGGCGTCGCCGTTGAGCTTGATGATGTATTTCGGGTTGTTCCTGAAGATCTTGTCCCAGTTCATCAGGAGGGCATGGCCAGTTCCCTGGTACCAGGAGCCCTCGGAATGGGGCTGGGTGTTCACGAGATCGAACCGTCCCCGGGACTTGCCGAACGCGTCGTGCAGGTGGATCTTGAACGAGAAGGGCTCGTGCTGATGGATGGCGAGGAAGGAATCGGTCCTGAAGACATCCTTCGCATAGTATGCCTGGGTCATGATGAAATCCACGAACCGGCTGTCCTCCCCGAGCACCGGCACCGCGGGCTTCGAGCGTATGAACCCCTCGTTCCTGAACTGGTGCATGTCGAGGAGGTCGTCGAGGAAGACTGCGGCAGTCCCCGCCTTCACCTTCCGCCGCTTCGTCTTCTCCTTGTCCAGGTAGATGGCCGTATCAGGGAACCGTGCCTGGACATAGACATACATCCGGGTCCCGCGGCCGCCGAACAGGCCGACGATGCGCGTGTTGACATCCGGCTCGCGCCCCTGGTTCGTCTCAGGGATCACCGGGATATGCCTCGCCTTGCTCCCTAGGCCGATCAGGTGGTCGGGGAGCTTGTTCTTCTGGTCGAACATGGCTTTCACGTGTCGTACGGTTTGAGGGCCCCAATCCGGGGGTTTCCAGGCGGATATGCGGACGCGTTTAAAAAACTTGTGGAAATACCTACTCAATCGTGACAAAAACTTGCTGGCGCTATGTCTGTCATTTCCTGGTGGCAGCGAAGGGCTGTTCCGGGCATCCCAAGGCCTCTCCTGCCAGAACCGCATTTGTTTTCAGCAAATGTAACATGCATTGTCAGAACATATACCATATAATTACAGTGTTATATTTCATAAAAGCTTAAATATGAGCTTGCCGATTAGACCACTAGATATTGTATCCAGCATCAACATCAACAACCATATATAGGTGGTGGCAATGAAGTGTCCATACTGCAACGAGAACAACACGAAGGTCATCGATAAGCGCGAGAGCGAGGCGACGGGCTCGAACCGGCGCCGGAGGGAGTGCCTCTCCTGCCATAAGCGCTTCACCACCTATGAGAAGATCGAAGAGGTCCGGCTGACCGTCCTCAAGCGCGACGGGAGCAAGCAGGACTTCGACCGTGCGAAGCTGAAGGCAGGCATCCTCACGGCATGCGAAAAGAGGCCGATAACCGAAGAGCAGGTCGATCAGACCGTCAATGAGATCGAATCAGAGCTCTACAAGCACGACACGACCGAGATATCCTCAAAGAGGATCGGCGACCTCGTGATCGCCAAGCTCAAGGGACTCGACGACGTCGCCTACCTGCGGTTCACCTCGGTCTACAAGAAATTCTCCGACCCCTCCCAGTTCGAGAAGGAGCTGAAGAAGCTCGAGCGGGCGAAGGTCAAGCAGCCCCGGCAGAGCCATATCGCGAAGATCAAGAAGCGCGACGGCACTATCGTCGACTTCGACCCCGGCAAGATCACGAACGCGATCTTCGCGGCGGCAAAAGCGGTCGGCGGCGAGGACCGCGACATGGCGGTCCACATCACCAACATCATCGTCGGGAACCTCGAGGAGCGGTTCGACACCAAGCACGTCCCGAGCGTCGAGGACATCCAGGACCAGGTCGAGAAGACGCTCATCGAGGAGGAGCACGCGAAGACCGCGAAGGCCTTCATCCTCTACCGCCAGGAGCACAAGAAGCTGCGCGAGACGAATGACATGGTGATCGACGTCGAGTCGACCATCTCCGAATACCTCAACCAGACGAGCTGGCGCACGAAGGAGAACTCGAACACCGACTACTCCTTCTCCGGCCTGATGCTGCACGCGGCAGGCAAGATGATCGCCCACTACGCGCTCAACGAGGTCTACACCTCGGAGATCGCCGAGGCCCACAACAAGGGCTATGTCCACATCCATGACCTCTCCGGCGGCTTCATCGGCTACTGCGCCGGCTGGTCGCTCAAGAACCTGCTGACCATGGGCTTCGGCAACGTCCCGAACAAGGTCGACGCGAAGCCCGCGAAGCACCTCTCGGTCGCGGTCCAGCACATGGTCAATTTCATCGGCTGCCTGCAGATGGAGTTCGCGGGAGCGCAGGCGTTCAGCTCTGTCGACACCCTGCTCGCCCCGTTCGTGAAGAACGAGAGCCTCACCTACACGCAGGTCAAGCAGGAGATGCAGACGCTGATATTCTCGCTCAACATCCCCTCGCGGTGGGGCAGCCAGTACCCCTTCTCCAACCTGACCTTCGACTGGGTGGTCCCCGAGGACATGAGGGACGAGAAGGCGATCGTCGGAGGCGTGCCGCAGGATTTCACCTACGCTGACTGCCAGGCCGAGATGGACATGATCAACAAGGCGTTCATCGAGGTGATGCTGAAAGGCGACGCGAACGGCAGGATCTTCACCTTCCCGATCCCCACCTACAACGTGACCAAGGACTTCAACTGGGACACCGAGAACGCGAAGCTGCTCTTCGAGCTCACCGCGAAATACGGAACCCCCTACTTCCAGAACTACGTCGGATCCGACCTCGACCCGAAGTCGATCAGGGCGATGTGCTGCCGGCTCAACCTCAACACCAACGAGCTCATGAACAGGCCCGGCTGCATGTGGGGCCCCGGCGACAGCACCGGCTCGCTCGGCGTCGTCACCCTCAACGTCAACCGGCTCGGCTACGAGGCGGAGACGAAGGAGGACTTCTACAAGCGGCTCGACTACTACATGGACCGGGCGAAGCAGTCGCTCGAGATAAAGCGGCTCATCGTCGAACGCAACCTCAAGAACGGGCTCATGCCCTACACCAAGACGTATCTCGGGACCTTCAAGAACCACTTCTCGACGATAGGCCTCTGCGGCATGAACGAGGCGTGCCTGAACTTCCTGGGGAAGGACATCGCGTCAAAGGAGGGCAAGCAGTTCGCGATCGACACGCTCAACCACATGCGCGAGCGCATCAGGAAGTACCAGCAGGAGACGGGGAACCTCTACAACCTCGAGGCGTCGCCGGCGGAGAGCGCGAGCTACCGCTTCGCGAGGAAGGACAAGGAGATGTACCCGGACATCATCACCGCGGGCGATGAGGAGCCCTTCCTCACCAACTCGACCTACCTGCCGGTCGACTACACCGAGGACGCGATCCTCGCGCTCGAGCACCAGAACGACATCCAGCCTCTCTATACCGGCGGCACGATGTTCCACACCTTCCTCGGGGAGGCGGTCTCGAGCGGAGAGGCGGCGAAGCTGATGGTAAAGAGGATCGCGCACAACACGCGCCTGCCGTACTTCTCGCTCACCCCGACCTTCTCGGTGTGCCGGACGCACGGCTACCTCAAGGGCGAGCGGCCCACCTGTCCGGAGTGCGGCAAGGAGACCGAGGTCTACAGCAGGGTCGTCGGCTACTACCGGCCGGTCCAGAACTGGAACGCGGGCAAGCGCGAGGAGTACAAGCACCGCGCCGAGTACCTCGAGAAGCGGATGCACGAGGCGAAGTTCTCGTGCGAGGCCGATTCCCATGTGCAGAAGGGCGCGAAGGCGGTCCAGCATGCGTGAGCACGCCTCTGTTCCCGTTCCCTGTTTCCATTTTTCCCATTCCGTTTTTTTCCCTTCATCGTTTCTCGAAAAAGAGATGGGTGGATAGGTGGTATCATGGAGATCAAGGGCTTCCAGAAGACGTCGCTGAACAACTACCCTGACAAGGTGGTCTCGGTGCTCTTCCTCGCCGGCTGCAACATGCGCTGCCCGTTCTGCCACAACCCCGAGCTCGTCGTCGGGTATCACAAGTTACCGACGCTCGACGAGGACGAGGTCGTCGACCAGCTGGTGGCGCAGAAGAAGTGGATCGACGGCGTGGTCATCACCGGCGGCGAGCCGACGCTGAATCCGGACCTCCCCGACTTCGCCGCTCGGCTGAAGGGGTTCGGCCTGCTCGTCAAGGTCGACACCAACGGCACCAACCCGGCGCTCCTGAAGGAGATGATCGAGCGCAAGGTCGTCGACTACGTGGCGATGGACATCAAGGCGCCGAAGGAGAAGTACCCGCTCGTCGCCGGCGCCGCCGTCGACATGGCGAAGGTCGAGGAATCGATACGTCTCCTCAAGGAGAGCGGCATCGAGCACGAGTTCAGGACGACCGTCGTCCCTCAGTTCCTCGACGGAAACGACATCCTCTCGATCGGGAGATGGCTGCACGGCGCCGAGCGCTACACGCTCCAGCAGTTCCGCTCGTCAGCCGACATGCTGGACAACGAGCTGAAGGGGGAAGGCAGCTACTCGAAGGAGGAGTTCGAGGGCTTCAGGAAAGCGCTCGCGCCCCATTTCAAGGATGTCCGGCTCGTCACCTACTACTGAACGCGGCCATGGCCGCTATATTTATATATAAGTTAACCAAACCTAACTCGTCATGGACGCACGAGCGACGGAGGACTACCTCGGTACCCTCTACGAATTCTATGAGCTGCTCGAGGATCCTGCCGAAGGCATCCACACGACCGAGATAGCGAATCGCCTGGGGATATCGAAGCCGAGCGTCTGCCAGATGCTCAGGAAGCTCGAGCGGGAAGGCCTGGTGCGCAGCGAACGCTACGGGCCGGTCTTCCTGACGGCGAAAGGCATGCGGCGCGCGAAGGCGATCAAGTGGAAGCACCGGGTGATCGAGTACTTCCTGAAGGACTTTCTGGGATGCGACCTCAGGTCCGTGCATGCCGAGGCGCATCGGCTCGAGCACGCGTTCTCGGACGGCACGGTCAGGAAGCTCGATGCGTTCCTCGGCAACCCGACGACAAGCCCCTTCGGAAAAGACATCCCCCATCCGGACGGCGGCAAGGAGCACTGATGCGCCATGGATCCCGGCGTCGTCTGGTTCGCATTCACGCTCACGCTCCTCGCAGGACTCTCGACGGGGATAGGCTCGCTCCTCGTCTGCTGCACGCGCCACACCAACAAGCGGTTCCTTGCTGGAGTCCTCGGCTTCTCGGCAGGCGTCATGGTCTATGTGTCCTTCGCTGAGCTGCTCGGCGAATCGCAACGGCTCTTCATTGGAGCCGCCGGCACCGAATGGGGTCCCCTGCTCTCGGTGCTCGCGTTCTTCGCAGGCATCCTCATCGCCGTGGCGATCGACCGGCTCGTCCCGTCGTTCGAGAATCCCCATCATTACCACTGCGTCGAGGACCTCGACGACAAGATAAAGGCCCGCAGCTTCAGGAAGCTGTATCGCATCGGATTGATAACTGCCCTTGTGATGACGGTCCACAACTTCCCTGAAGGGATAGCGACGTTCATGACCGCCATCTCGGACCACCGGCTCGGCGTCGCGATAGCGTTCGCTATCGCCATCCACAACATACCTGAAGGCATCGCGGTCGCGGTGCCGATACACTATGCGACCAAGAGCAGGAAGAAGGCGGTGCTGTACTCCTTCCTCACCGGCTTCGCCGAACCCCTCGGCGCGGTCGTCGCCTACCTCATGCTCCTGCCCTTCCTCTCCGACCAGCTCTTCGGGGCGCTCTTCGGGGCGGTCGCCGGCATCATGGTCTTCATCTCCTTCGACCAGCTGCTCCCTGCGGCGAGCGAGTTCGGCGAGCAGCACCTGACGATCGTCGGCCTCGTCGCCGGCATGGCCGTCATGGCCGTCTCGCTCCTCATCTTCCTGTGAAGTGAAGACAAACCTATTTATAGCTCCTGCAGACCTCTACGGATGGGGAGACCATGGCATGCCAGCAGATACGCGACGGGGTACATTCGGTCGGCGCGGCCGACTGGGACCGGCGGCTCTTCGACCTGCTGCTGCCGACGCCTGACGGGACCAGCTACAACGCCTTCCTCGTCAAGGGGAGCGAGAGGACGGCCCTCATCGACACGGTCGAGCCCTCCAAGGCCGGCGAGCTCCTCGCGAACCTCGCCTCGCTCGGCGTGGAGCGCATCGATTACATAATCGCGAACCATGCGGAGCAGGACCACTCGGGATCGGTCCCGGCGGTGCTCGGGCGCTTCCCCGGCGCGCTCGTCGTCTGCAACAAGGCCTGCATGGGATTCCTGCGCGACCTCTTCCTCCTGCCCGAGGAGCGGTTCCGCACGGTCGAGGACGGCGAGTCGCTCTCGCTCGGCGGGAAGACGCTCCGCTTCATCTTCGCGCCGTGGGTCCACTGGCCGGAGACCATGCTCACCTACCTCGTCGAGGACCGGATCCTCTTCTCCTGTGACCTCTTCGGCTCGCATCTCGCGACGAACTGCCTGTACTCCGACGGCGAAGAGAATGTCTATCAGGACGCGAAGCGCTACTATGCCGAGATCATGGCGCCGTTCCGGCGCTTCGTCGCGAAGCACCTCGCTACGGTCGAGCGGCTCGACATCGACATCATCGCGCCCTCGCACGGGCCGCTGCATTCCCACCCTCTCCCCATCCTCGACGCCTATCGGAAGTGGTCGTCCGACGAGGTCGAGAACACGGTCCTCATCTGCTATGCCACCATGCACGGCACGACCCGGGAGATGGCGCGGCATCTCGCCGCGCGGCTGACCGAACGCGCCATAAAGGTGGTGATGGTCGACCTGGAGAGGACCGATCCTGGGAAGCTCACCATGGCGCTCCTCGACGCGGCGACGATCGTGATAGGATCGCCGACGGTCCTCGCCGGCCCGCACCCGCACGTCGTCTACGCCTGCGCGCTCATCGACGCGCTCAAGCCGAAGGCCCGGCAGGCGGCGGTCATCGGCTCGTTTTCCTGGGGCGGGCAGATGGCTGAGAAGGTGAAGAGATCGCTCGGCCAGCTGCAGGCCGAGTTCCTCGAGACGGTCCTCGTGAAGTCGCATGCGCCCAGCCAGATGTACCCGCCGCTCGACCGGCTCGCCGACGAGATCGCGCGCCGGCACCACGAGCAGGGGCTGTTCGGCTAGCGCCGCTCGTTCCTCTCGAGCTTTTCCATGAACGCCTTCTCGAGATCGACCTTCTCGGTCCAGCAGAGCTTGTTCAGCTGCCAGAGGACGTCGGCGAGCTCTGCCTCGAGCTCCCCCTTCGGCTTTCCCTCACGCAGCGCCTCGCAGACCTCGCCCACCTCCTCGACGAGGTGGAGGGCGACCTCGGTCGTGCTCTTCGGGAGGTTCCCTTTGCGCCCCATCTGCGCCATCTGGCGTTCGCTCAACGTGCGCAGGTCCATGGACGGACTACTGGATGGCGCCTTTATAACCCTTTCTGTCAGAGGAAGGGCGCCCTTCCGGGGGGGAGGAAGAGCTCAATCCCATCACCATTATATAGGACGTTTCCTTTCCCCTCCTTATGGCATACAAGATAGCGGTCATCTACGGATCGGTACGCGAGGGCAGGCAGGGCATCAAGGCGGCCCGGTTCCTCATGAGGAAGCTCACGGCGCGCGGCCACGACGCGACGCTCGTCGACCCGAAGGAGCACCCGTTGCCGCTGCTCGAACGGAAGTACAACGAGTACGGGAAGGGCACGGCGCCGAAGGCGATGGCGGCGGTGGCGAGGATCCTCGCGGCAGCCGACGGCTTCCTCATTGTCACCGGCGAGTACAACCACAGCATGCCGCCGGCCCTCACCAACCTGCTCGACCACTACGGCGAGGAGTTCCGCTTCAAGCCGAGCGCGATCGCGTGCTACTCGAACGGGCCGTTCGGCGGCGTCCGCGCGGCGGTGCACCTGCGCGCCGTCCTCGCCCAGCTCGGGACCCCGCCGACCCCGACGATGTTCCCGATCCCGGCGGTCCAGGACGCGTTCGACGACGACGGCAACGCGGTCGAGAAGGCGTACGAGAAGCGTGTCCAGCGGTTCCTTGATGAGTTCGAGTGGCACCTCGGCGCGTTTGCGGCGGCGCGCGCGAAGGGCACGCCCTACTGAACCTGGAACTCGATACCGTGCTCCTTGAGGTCCTCAATAAGGTTCTGGAGTGTCGTATAGAGGATGCCGTGCATGCCGAGCCTCTCGGCCGCATTGACGTTCTTCTTCTGGTCATCGATGAACAGGCACTCTCGCGCAGGCAGGCCGAGACGCTCGAGCGTAATCTCATAGATCCTCCTGTCTGGCTTGAGGATGCCTTCCTCATGGGAGAGCACGACGGGATCAAAGCCGTCATACCAACCGCGTTCCTTGTATTTCGTTGAGTTGGCCTCATCGGATACGGAAAGAATCGCGAGCCGGTAGCGTTTACGGAGCGAAGCGACAAGCTTCGCCATCCCAGGGTCGAGAGTCCAGGTGGTGGTCCAGAATCCTGTCAACGTCTCCAGCTGCTTATCGCTGAGCCTCCTCACAAACATCTTCTCAAAGCTATCCTTGATCGTTGTCAGGCCCTTATTGTAGTCAGGATCAAACACTATCTCATCCCTGTGGAACGTCCGATCATCGATACCGAGGTAGTCGAACGCGCGGGTCAAGAACGCGTTGATCGAGCCGGTGAGATAACAATTGCCGACATCGAAGATGATCGCCTTAATCGTCATGATGCCGGTGAACGACATCCACTATAAAAGCGTTATGCTGCGACGAGCACCCTGATCCTCTGCGCGGTCCCGAGCGCCTCACCGATCGTCAGCTGGCGCTCCCGCGCGAGCAGCCGGTCGATATCGGACGTGTCGATTGCGAATGGCAGGAACACGTGCACGAGCGCCTCCTTCATGAGCAGCGCGTAGCGCGCGGCATCGAACCCGCCGCGATAGTGCTCGAGCGGGACATACCGCTTCTCCGCATGGTCCTCGATGACGTAGCGCACGCTCTCGCCGACGTTGACCTGCTTGCCTGATGCGCGGAGCCTCTCGGCCACCGCCTTCTGTGGGCAGTCGACCCTGTACTGCACCCTCTGCAGCCGCACCGTCATCGCGAGGTCCTCTGCTGTCGCGTGCCTGAGCATCGCGAGGTGCCGCTTCAGGATGCCGACCCCCCGCGCCAGCAGCACGCGCAGGTCGTCCTCCCGGTAGACCTCGCCGAGCCCGGCGATCACCTCCTCCTGGAAGGCCTTGATGACGTTCGGGCTGGTGCGTCGCCGTACCGCGAACCTCATCATGTCTGACAACTTGTCGTAGATGACGTAGCGCTTAGGCGGGACTGTATGGCCGATCTGCGCACCACCTCCAGGACGGTCACCGGCTTCCCGTGCCGCTCGCTAAGGAGCTCGAGCCGGTCCTCGATCTCTTCGGTCAGGCGCTCCTGCTCGTCGCGCGGGAGATCGTCGAGCAGGTGACGCCAGTCGGAGACGAAGAGCGCTCCCGAGCTCCTGAAGTATGGGTCTGCCGGAAGCTCTTTCAGCTGGTCGGCGAGGTCGTACGCGGTCTCGATGCGGGCGAAGAAGACGCGGTCCATGATGCGGGGCAGCTCCTTCCTCTTGAAGAGGTAGGGCGAGAGCGAGTTCGCGCAGTCGATGAAGGTGATGCTCTTCCTCCCGCCGATGACGTGCCGGCGTATCTCGTGCGCGAGGCGCGCCTTGAACTCGTCCCTGGAGCGCGTGGGGATCATGGTCGTCATGCGCCTTGCCATGCTCCTGCTGCGGGGAGGCCTGGCTTATATGCGTGACGTGCGGATGTCCACTGGACTATCGCCAGAGTCTCGTGTCAGCGACAGGAACCTGTTGGCAATCCTCCGGAGCTTTCGCTGACGTCCGGTTGTTCTGAGAACCGCGCTGTCTAGTTGGGCAACTCCTTCCTGATGCAGAACCCGAGTATCGTCTCAGGGTTGGAGGGCCCGAGGTAGAACCTGAAGCCGAACGGGTTTGTCTTCTCGCTCTGATACATGTCATGCGGGTCCGGCGCTCCTGAGTCGGGGAAGAGGATGAATCCCACGAGGTCGCTGTGCGCGCTCATGAAATAGCCGCCCATCCCACCCCTGAACCGTTCCGCCTCGGTGAGGAGGCTGAGCTTCTCCTGCGGGGTCGCCGCCGCCTTCATGCGCTTCTGCAGGTCGGTCGTCCGCGCGAGGTTGTCCATGAACCGCGTGATGTCGAGCTTCCCGGGCCCGTCGCCGAAGAGCGCCACGATGACGTAGTCTTCGGTCACCCGTCGCACGCCGACGTACAGGCCATGGGCGTTGTCCCTCTTGTTCGTGTGCAGCTGGATGTTCTGCACCGCCTCTCCCACCGCCTGGAGCCGGTCCTCGAGCTCATCTGGCGGGATGCCGTACGACCTGAGCCGGCGGCTGACGAACGCGAGCGCGTTCTGGAACCCTTCGTCATCGTTGGTGAGCATGACGGTCTGATGATACTCCTTGCTGTTGAAGGGATTGAGCAGGGATGCCGGGTTGAGGGGCGGAGCCGAGTCTTTGACGATATAGGCCAAGGTACTCGCTTCCTTCGGGTAAGTGGCTGCCCCCATACTTATTGGTGGGTAGTGTTAATTTAAAAATCTTTTCCTTAAATGTTAAGAAATATGGGAAAAAAGGCCGGCACAGCCGTCCTGCGGGGCTATCCCTTCCGCTCCCTGCCGCCGCTCAGCTGTTCACGTACTCGCAGTCGCTGTACGCGCCGCCCGAGACGAAGCACTTGGTGCCGGTCTGGCCGCCGTCGGCAGTAGGCCAGCCCCAGGTGATCCTCGTTCCGTGGAAGCCGTCCTCGCGCATGGTGCCGTATTCCTCGAGCTCGAGCGAGCCGTCGGTGTGTCACTTCTTGCGGACGCCCGTGGGCGTGCCGTCCTTGTACTCGGTCTCGCTCGCCTTCTTGCCGTTGGAGTGGTAGATGATCCAGGTGCCCGCTTCCCGGAGGACGCGGTAGCGTTCTGGCGGGAGCGTCTCCTTGAAGGTGTCCATGGCAGGAAAGGGATGCTGGCTGTTTAAATGGGTTGTGGAGGCCCGCTCACAGCCAGTGGTCCCAGATGAGGACAGTGAGGAAGAGCATCAGTATCGTGATGAGGAAGAAGAGGGCTATCTTCAGCATGCGGACGAACGATATGCTGCTCGTCATTTCCTCGTCTCGAGCTTCTCGACGCGGTCGTGCAGCTTGATCAGCTCGCCGAAGAGCACGCCCACGACGACGATCAGGAACGCGGTGAACGCGTCCGCCATCCCGGCGAACCAGGCGAAGACGCCGACCACGAAGAACCCTGCGCCGATCATCAGGACGAAGGTCTGACGCTTCTTGGGAAGCCGCCTGAAATGGTGGTCGATGATGTCCATGGTGCCTGTTGAGTAAACTTAGTATTTAAGTGTTGCTGAAAAAGGGAAAGGAAGAAGGGAATCATCCCTTCAGTAGAACCCATAGCCGTTCGGGAATTCCTCACCGCTTCCTGACCGTGCTGACCCTCAGCGCCGAGTAGAGAGGGCACACCCGCGTGATGCTGGTGACGAGCGGCACGAGCGCGATGAGGTAAAGCCACCAGGTACCGTACAGGTAGCCGGCGATGACGAGTATCGCTGTCACGATGTAGCGGACGACCTGGTCCGCATTCCCGACGTTCTTCTTCATGCGTCCCACCCCCTCGCGGACAGGCGTCCGCTGGGCACGACATAGCGCCTCTACTATATATTCCTGCCGGCCGGCACGAAAACATTTTTAAACGCCGCTTCCTACCGCCTTCCCATGAAGCTACTGGCGCTCGTGCTCCTGGTCCTCGCCCTGCCGCTCGCCGCGGCGTCCGAGTTCTCCACCGACATCTCGATCTCGGGAAATGACATCGTCACTGAAGATATCTCCCTCACCTTCGACTCCCCTGAGGCGTACGACAGCTTCATCTTCTCCGTCGCCGACGAGCCGCTCTCGGTCGGCTACGACGGCGGCTACGCGGTCACGGCGACCGACGGCGGCTACGAGATCGAGTTCATGTGGCCGATCGCCGTCGGCGAGAACACGGTCGGCTTCACGCTCCTCTTCGACGGGCTCGTGCTCAAGCGCTCGGGAGAGCGCGTCTTCCGCACCGCGTTCTCCGGCGGCTACGATTCCACCACGGTCAGGGTGACGCTCCCCGACGGCTTCACGCTCTCATCTGAGGGGCCGGCGGCGACGCCACCGCCTGACACCATCACGACCGACGGCAGGCGCATCACGCTCGCCTGGGCCTTCCCCGGCGACGCTGCCGTCGCCGTCTTCTACGAGGGCCCCGACAGCCCGCTCCTCTGGCTGCTCGCCGCGGTGGCGGCGGTCATCCTCATCGCGATATGGGTCTACATCTTCTTCCTCAACCGCGCGGCGAGGGCGATCGACGAGGTCATCTCAGAGGACGAGCGGAGAGTGCTCGACGCGGTCCGCGGCGGCGAGCCGATCCAGAAGAAGGTCGCAGAGGGCCTCAGCTTCTCCAAGTCGAAGATGAGCAAGGTGGTTCGCCGGCTCGAGGAGAAGGGGCTCATCGCGAAGGAGCCGCACTTCAAGACGAACCGGCTGAAGCTGAAAAAGAAAATATGAAGGGCTACCTGCCCTTGCCATTCCCGTTGCCGTTGCTCCCGCTGTTGCCCTTGCCGGCGTTGCCCTGTCCCCCCTCGCCGAGCTTCTTCGCCTGGCCGGGCGGGACCTTCCCCTCGCCCGACTCCTGCGAACCGACCTGGAGGCGCTTCTGCTGGCCAGGCGCCTGGGCGCTCGCGCCCGAGCGGTTCTCATCGCGTTCCCGGGCCTGCTGCTGGACCGGCGTCTCCCCCTCGTCGGGCTCGTGCTCCTGGATCCGCAGCCGGTTCTGGGTCTTCTCCTTCACCTGCTGCTTCAGCCGGTCCGCGTACTTCCGGGGAAGGTCGTCGCGGGCGAGCAGCGCCTGCTCGGCGCTGTCGGAGAGCCCATAGGTCTCGTAGATCTGCTCGGCGTAGGTGTTCGTCCGAAAGCCGAACCAGCCCATCACCTTCCTGAAGATGCCCGGCGGGTTGAACTGGGTGTCGAGGATCGCCTGGATGGACTCGTTCCCCAGGAGCCCCGTCTTTATCAGCCGGTTGACGACGCCCGGCGGGAGCGCGCCGCTCCTGATGACCTCGGCGAGCTCCTCGTCGGTGTACTCGCCGGCCCCGACCGCTTGGGGCAGCCGGTTGAGCCCGACGGTGAAACGCGGCTCGCCGTCGGTCTCGTTGTCGTCGTCATCGTGGTACGGCGTGACGTTGACCGCGAACAGGACCGTCGCCACGTCGGTGAGGTTCCCCGCCTCGGCGTAGACGGTCAGGTTGTGACCTCCCTCGGCGAGCGTGGCATAGTCGTCGAACTCCCTGCACCCCTCGCAGGCGTCGAAGTAGCCGCCGTCGAGCTCGTAGCCGATGTCGGCCTCCATGTTCGTCCTGAACTCGAAATGGACGCTCGTCGTCCCGTAGGTCCTCTCCTTCGGGCTGGCCACCGTGAGCGTGAGCGTCGGCTCCTCCTCGACCGTGAACTGGACGAGCGCCTCCTTGGTGACGTTATCGAGCGTGCCCCGCGCGCGGAGCGTGTAGTCGCTCTCGTCGAGGTCGAGCGTCTCCTCGTACCCCTCGCAGTACTCGCACGCCTGCATCCAGCCGTCGCCGATGTCGTACTCGATGCGGTCGAGCGTCTCGTTCGCCTCGATGTCGATCTCGACGTCGCCCGGCGCGTAGGTGCCGGGCACCGGGCTCACGATGCCGAATGAGAAGTCGACCGGCTGCGGCTCGTCAGGCAGGTCGATGGTGAACGCCACGTCGTCCGAATAGCTCTCGTTCCCGAGCGCGCCCTCGGCGGCGATCGTGTGAACGCCCTCGGCGAGGACGAGCGCCGCCCCATAGTCCGAGCAGTTTTCGCACGCATCGAGCAGGGTGCCGTTGTCGATGCTGTAGGAGATGCTGTCGAGGGTCCCGTTGTGGGTCACCTCGAACTGGATGTCTGTAGTGGTGTAGGCCTGGTCTGCGGGGCTCGTTATCTCGAACGCCTGCGCACTCGCTGCTGCGAGCAGGATGAGCGCCGCGACAATGATGAGATTCCTCATGCGGTATCACCTTGATTGGTCGATGCCTGTAAGAAGGATGAGCGCATATAAAAGAAGTTCCGGGAAACCGAAACGCAACCGTGCGCCTACCCGCCGAAGAGCCCGGCGAACCAGGCGAGGATGCGCTTCAGGAAGCCGGGCCTCACGCAGGCGTCGCCGCCGCAGACGCCGCTCTCGCACTCGTAGCCCTCGGCGCACGGCTCGCCCTCGGCCTTCCGCTGCGCCATCGCGAGGTCCGTCGCGCAGTACTCGCCCTCCGTGACCTGGCCGACCTGGTAGCAGTCCCTGCCCACGCTGCAGCCCTCGGCCAGGCGCTGGTGGGTGCACTCCTTGGGGTCGCCTTCGCATCGGTCGAAGGTGCAGGCGTCATCGTCATCACAGTCTGATGCTGTCTGGCAGGCGTTCGGCCGGGCGCAGTCGGTGTCATCGTCATACGTGCAGCCTGACGGGCAGTAGCCGTCGCCGCCGGCGCAGGCGGTTATCTGGGCATGCACGCACCGCGGAGGATTCCCCTCGCAGCTGTCGATCGTCGTGCGGTAGCCGTCGTCGCAGTCGGCCGCGGTCACGCACCACTCGACGTCCGTGTCCTCCGGATCGATGATCAGGCGGGCGCTCGCCGACGAGGTGTCGATCTCCTCGACCCGGAGGAGAGCGTCGCCGACGCGCGTCTCCTCGCCCTTGGCGAAGAGCCGCTGGACCGTGTGGCCTGCCGTCGTTATCTCGAAGGTGACGGATGAGGAGAGGACAGTCTGGAGGTGGAAGACGCTGCCGTCCGGGAAGCGCCAGTACGATCCCCGTGCCGCGAGGAACGCCTCGCCTTCGGGCGCGTCGCGGTAGCCCACCTCAACCGACCGGTTCCGATAGTTGTTGGCGAGGGTCGATTCCTCACGGCAGCCGGAGCAGGTGCGGTCGTTGAGGCGCAGCTGGGCGATGTAGGCACCGGGCTTCGTGATGATGGTGGTGTACTCGAGCCCCTTCTCGGCGCCGGGGCGCATGTCCTCGAGCGTCCAGCCCTCGCCCGGTATGCCGCTGTCGTCCCACTCGACCCGCGCCGAGGGGCTGATATCCGTCGCTTTTCCCTGGTTCACAATTACGAAGCTGATCCTGACCTCGTCGCCGACAGAGGGGCTCGACGGCTCGATGGAAAAGCTCTGCACCGCAAGGTCGGGGGCGTAGCCCTCGGCGGCGCAGAGGGTGAACTCCGCTGTCGGCGCGGCCCAGGAGATCGTGGTGAGCCTGAGCATCAGGTTGTCGCCGAACTCGTACTCGTCGCCTTCCTCCATGCCGCCTGTCTGGTGGCCGTCGATCTCGAACCTGGCCTCGGTCTCCGAGAGGCCGAGCACCTCGAGGTCGTGCTCGTCGCCTTCCAGGGTGTAGGAGAGCGCGGCGCCGTCCTCCACCGTATCCGAAAGGAGCGTCTCCTCTGGATCCACCGTGAGGAAGCGGATCAGCGCCTGGGTGTCCTCGTCGTCGAGCGCGTCGAGGGTGAAGAGGTGGCCGTCAGCGGTCCTGAAGGAGTCCCCGATGTCGAGAAGGCCGGTGGATTCGCCCTCCACCTCGAACTCTGCGCGGAAGCCAGCGAGCTCGACGAACTCGACCTCGTACTCGATGTTGTCGATTTCCGGCTCGAGCGTGGTGCCGAGCCCGACCGGCCCGAACTCCTCGCAGGTGACGGCTGCGGCGAGGGGAAGGATGGCGATGAGCGTCAGGATGAGGATGAGCGGTCGCATGGTGGTGGTCGCCGGGGGAATGACGTTAATAAAGGTGTCGGTGGCCCCTGTTACTACTATGATAATAAAGGGAATGCTTTTATAGCCGTTAATCATCGCTGCCCGCATGAACGAGGCCGATTCCTCGGTGGAGCAGTCGATGCCGAAGCGCATCAAGGTGATGACCGTCGCCGGCTTCATCCTCGGGCTGATGCTCGGCGGGCTGATCGGCGAGTGGGCCGGCAACTATGTCGTCGGCATGGCGCTCGGCGTGATCATCGGCGTGGTCCTCGGCCGCCTCATCGGCCACCTGCAGCACGTCAGGGGCTGCTGAGGGCAAAATCTTTAAATAGTCATCTCTCTTGGGATGCCCCTAAAGAGGTGCGTTTCTCGATGAGGCACTTGTTCGCGATGGTGGGGATCATATGCGGCATAAGCATTGTCGCCGCAGGCTCGGTGATCCTGCTCGCCTTCGCTATCGACGTCTGCGAGGACTCCGACGACCCTTCGCACGTCTATCCGATACCGGGCGTGGGCGGGTACGGCTACAACATCTACAAGGCGGGCGCGAACGAGAACGCGGACGGGCTCTACCATCTCGACATGTGCGACGGCCCTACCGTGCTGTACGAGTCGGTCTGCAACTACGTCGGCGGCTCCTACCAGCCCGAGGCATGGTATGTGGAGTGCGAGTGCGTCAACGGCGCCTGCGTACCCCAGGATTCGGACAGCGACGGCGTCGTCGACCCGTCCGACCTCTGCCCGGCGACGCCGGCAGGCGAGGGAGTGAACGCTGAGGGCTGCTCCTGCTCGCAGATCGACATCCCGTTCAGGGACTGCCCTGACGACGGCTGCTACGGCGAGGTCTACATCGACTACATCGGCGACGGCTACGACACCTGCGTCGACGGGGTGATAACCTCGATCCACGGCTGCCAGGTGCTCGATGAGGAGTATAGCCTCGAGTGCGACCCGGACGACGATGACGACGGCGTGCCAGACGAGGACGACCGGTGCCCGGACACCGGCATCCCGGAGGAGGGCATCTTCGATGCGCTGCTGCCGAACCGATACGCGCTCGTGGACGACGACCTGGTCTTCGACACGCTCAAGGACGAGAAGGAGAAGGACAAGGACAAGCCGCTGGAGACCTACGCGGTCGCCGATACCTACGGCTGCTCCTGCTATGACATCCTGACCGCGCTCAACATGGCCTCGGTCGACGAGTTCCGTCATGGCTGCAAGGAGAAGACGCTCGAGGGCTGGATCGCGCTGCCGCCATTGGACGGCATGTCGGTGTCGGTGGGGTGAGACGCATGGCGAGGAAGGCGTTCTCGGAGAAGGAGGCGAAGGCGGTGGGGGAGCGGCTCGGCATCGCCTGGGACCGGTTCGACGTTGACCAGTTCAGGCGGGGGATGGACGTCGAGCTGGAGCACGGCAGCAGGGACGCCTCCACCGACGTCACGCACGACGACCCGCTCATGACCGGCAGGATCGCGCTCGCGCACCTGAACGAGTACCCTGACTACTACGACCGTCTCGAGCGGATGGAAGAAGAGGCGGAGGAGTACTGGGAGGGGAAGTGATCACTCTATCTTGAAACCGGTCACCCACTCGCGCTTGAGCAGCCGCGTCGGGAGCTGGTTGATGAACTCCTTGCCGCCCTCGACGACGAGCTTGATGATGATGCTGTTCTTCTCCTTGTCGACCTCCATCAGCACCGCCTTGAACCTGTGGGTGCCGAGGGCCTTCCTGAGCTCGTCGTCGTCGACCGCTTTGTTGGATGATATCGCTATGTTCTTCTGGTAGGACCCGATGCCGAGCTCCTTCAGCCGGCGGTCGATCAGCACCACGGTCCAGACGCCGATGTAGAGGAGGATGCCGATGAGCAGGTCGCCGACGCCGATGACGAGACCGATGATCGCGAAGACCCAGATGCTCGCCGCCGACGTGAAGCCGGTGATCCGGTCGCCGCTCCGGATGAGGGCGCCCGCGCCGAGGAAGCCGATGCCGGTGACGATCGCCGAGAGGAGCGGCAACGGGTTGTCGTGGTTGAGCGTTATCGCGGCGAGCGCGAGGGCGCACGCGCCGAGGGAGACGAAGAGATACGTCCCGAAGCCGATCGGCTTGTGAGCGCGTTGCCGCTCGTAGCCGAAGAGGAGCGCGAAGAAGAAGACGGTGATGAACCTGCCGATGAAGACGAACGGGTCCATGGGGACCGCCTCATAGGGTCGCCGCGTAAGGGATGGCAGGCCGGAAGAGCATGCGTACCCGGTCTGCGAGCCCCGGCCTCTTGGTCATGTCCGGGGTGTAGGGCATGGAAGCGTACTCGCCCATGATCCGGTCGCCCCCGGCCTGCCGTATCCCGTCCTCGTGCGGCTCATACTGTCGATGGATGCCCAGGATGCTGTAACCCTCTTTTTCTGGCACTGCGCGGAAGAAGAACTCCTGGAGGAGGCCCTGGCCGCTGAACTGGGTCACTTTGCCCATGCCGAGCCCGCCATAGGGAGTCCTCTTGATCTGATAGATGCGCATGTCGGGGAAGGCGTACGTGAGCTCTGCCGCAAGCTGCGTCTTCAGGCCCAGGTTCGTCCGCTTGACCTCGATCGACCCGTCCTCAGCGATGAAGTCCGGCGGGAGGCGGCGGTCGAACCTGAGATCGCTGCCCTTCAGGCGCTCGTTGAGGGCCTTCGGCTCGTTGTTCACCTTCGCGACACGGGTGATCCCCCTATTGACGGAGTCGTAGACGAACGACCCGTCCCTGTTCAGGTTCTCCCCCAGGTAGCCCATGAACGCCTCTCTCGTCGGGATGGCGGTATAGCCGTCGATCGCATCACTGTGGATGACTTCGATCCGCACCAGCCGGTCGGCTATGTTCTCGCCGTCGGAGATGATGATCGCTCCATAGTAGCGCTCGTTCTCGCCGTCAAGCCGGTACCGGTTCCCGTCATCGTCCCGGATGCTCCCCTCCCTGAAGAACCGCAGCGCGCGGGGGAGGTTCCTCTCTATGTGGAAATCTACCAGCCACCCGAAGAGAGGGTCATGTGACATAGAGAACAGTATACGCTTTCGGCTATTTATAAGTATTCCTCTATTATTTTTTATTTTCAGTCAATCGGACAGCAACATATAAATAATAGTAAAGGAAAAAATTGGCATATGGCCGCACCCGACTTCGACTTGGTCTTCCTGCGCGCCGAGGACGCGCGCTGCCGGCTGAAAGAGCTCGCCCGGCTGCTCCGGAAGAGCTCCCAGCTCGTCAAGTACCGGGTCTCGTCGCTCTTGAGGCGAGGGGTGCTCTTCGACCCCTACTGCGTCGTCGACTACGCGTATCTCGGGCTGCTGCTCTTCAAGGTGTATATAAAAGGCGCCTACGTCGGCGAGAAGGACAAGGCGGCGATGATCCGCCGGCTCGGCGAGGACCCGGACGTGGTCGCGGTCTACGAGCTCGGCGGCGAGTACGACCTGGTGATCGAGGTGATGGCTGAGAACCCGTCCCGGTTCGGCAAGGTCGTGCGGCGCCTCGTCGACCACAACCCGACCCTCCGGCACCACACCGTCGCGCTCAACGTGGTGACCCACCTCTATCCGCGCCAGTACCTGGTCAGGAAGCTCCCGTCGCTGTCGTCGATAAAGCCCGAGATCATCATCGGCGGCGACCGCGAGCCGAAGGCGCTCTCGCCGCAGGAGCGCGCAGCGCTCCGTGCCCTGGTGCTCAACCCGACGATGGGCGTCTCCCGGCTCGCGAAGGAGGCGGAGATCAACCCGGCGACGATGCGCAAGATCATGAGGCTCCTGCGGAAGGCGCGGGTGGTGCGCGGCTGCAGGTATTCGGTGGACGTCGGCGGCATCGGCGCGTCCCAGTACCGCATCTTCCTCTCGCTCCACAACCTCACCGCCGAGCGGGAGGAGGGGCTCTTCGACGCCTTCCGCGAGGCGAAGGAGGTGATCAACGCGTCGAAGACGATCGGCGACTGGGACCTGGAGGTGGACGTGGCATCGCTCGACGCGCCGGCGGTCCGGCGGCTCACGATGGAGCTGCGCGAGAGGTTCAAGGACATCATCGCCTCCTTCAACATCACCGAGTTCTACCAGGGCCACGTGCGCAGGTACCTGCCGCTTCGCTGGATCGAGGGGCGGCCGCCGCAGGAGTAGGCGGGCGGGAGAGGATACGTCCCGAAAAAAGGGAGTGCGTATTATTCCTGTTACATCCTTTTCCCATACGACGCGTGGGGAACCTGCGTCCGCAGAGTCTAGAATACGTCCGTCTTTGAAAGAGCGAATGCGATACATGAAACGAAAGAGTCAGGGGCTGGGCATTAATAAGATTAATTAAGGTCCATTATTGATTGGCATATATGTTAATCGATACACATTGCCATCTGAATATGTACTTGCATAAAAGATTTGGAAGAGATATCAATAGCGTCCTTAATCAAATACAAAAAAATAGGATTTTAACAGTAACCACATCTTTGGATGAAACGGCATTCAGGCAAAATTTGAAGATCGCAAAAAAATCCAAATATATCATTCCAACTTTTGGTGTTCATCCATGGAATGCATCCAAATATGTAAACAAGATCGATTCGTTGAAGAGATTGATTAAGAAAAGTTACATTATTGGAGAAATCGGATTGGATTATTTTTTTGTAAAAGACAAAAGCAAATATGCTGCACAAAGGAGAGTGTTTGAAGTTTTCTTGAAAGAGACAAGGAACAAAGTTATTTCTGTGCATACAAAAGGGGCTGAAAAAGATGCTTTGAGATTGTTAAAGAGACATCGAAATAAAAAAGTGATCATTCATTGGTATTCTGGCGATATGGGTACATTGAAAAAGATGATTAAAGAAGGATATTATTTTTCAGTCGGTCCAGAGATTATGTTTTCAGATCATAGTAAGAAAATTGTGAAAAGCATTCCGCTGAAAAGGATTTTGACGGAAACAGATAATCCTGGTGGTCCTGAAAGCATAATGGGTAAGAAAGGAATGCCAATTCTAATAAAAAATGTAGTTGTAGAAATAGCGCAGATAAAAAAGAAAACTTCAAGACAAATAGAGAAGGTTGTTGAAGATAACTTCAAGAGATTAACAGAATGCATACTGCCCAGCCCCTTCTAAAAAAGGACTTACTCTCGATTGGATTTAATCCTTTGTATACGAAAAAGGCCTTGGGACGACACCTCGTCCTCTCAAGGGCATGGATCCCTGATGGCGTTGCCGCGAACGCCCTGACCCTCCCCCCGAAGGATTCAGGCATCCCGGCCGGAAGGAACGGATGCTATCCCCGCCAATCCGCGTCCGGACGATCTCATGGCCAGTATCACCCTCCATTCGAGCATGTAGGATGCGGAAAGAAAAAGATTATTATGCCTATTCACCTCACTCCCCCCCATGCTCCTCTCGTTCCTGCGGCCGCGGCGGGGAAACGTCCTCGTGACCTTCATCGTGCTCGCGCTCCCCATCCTCAAGGAGCATGTCCAGCTCGAGGAGGGCGGAATCGTCGTATGGCGCTACATCCCCCTGCAGATAACCTTCCTCTACGCATGGTTCGGCGACTGGCGGGCTTTCCTGCTCATGGTCGGCTTCTCGCTCTTCGTCTATGTCGTCGTCTCGGCGGCGATCAAGGGAGCGCTCGCGCTCTATCATTGGGCCATCGAGGACTGAGCGCTCACTTCCGCTTCTTCCGCCATCCGACGAGGAAGAGGATCCCGATGAGGAAGGCGATGCCCGATATCTGCACAGCCCAGGCTAGGTAATACCACTCGAACGGGTTGCGGGCGAGGAGCGCGATGTAGAGGAGCCCGCCGAGGATGAAGGCGATCCCGCCGACGATCTCGTGCTTCCACGACACCGCGAGCACGACGAGGAGCACGAGCGCCGGGATGTTGTGCATGAGGAGCCCGAGCGCGGTCTCCCAGAACCCGAGACCCATGTCGAAGACGTCAAGCGACATCAGCGCGAGGAACAGGATGAAGACGATGCCGAGCGCGCGCGGCGTCCAGTAGATACACTTCGGGACTTCGTCTGCCATGGGTGACGGGTGGGTGCGGGTGCTTAATAAGATTTCCCTCATCTGAAGAACAGGTAGACGATCCAGAGGAGCGCCGCCGCTGCCACGCACATCAGCACGATCGCCTGGGTCTTGGTGAACCTCATCTGCGCTTCGCCTTCCCCCGCTTCCCCGCCGGCGCCTTCCCCTCCATCACGAACGCGATGATCAGCACCGCGAGCGGAGGGACGATCCAGCCGATCGCCCAGAGGATGACGTAGGCCTCGCCGAGCCCTTTCCTGAGGATGAGCCTGAGCGCGTGGATGTAGAGCGCCATGCAGGCGGCGACGAGGATCAGGATGAGCCCGCCGACGACGAGGATGATTGCCGGGACATTGGCCATAAGGGGAATTCCGTGGATAGAAGTATTTAAGCGTTGCCCCGCTTCCCGCCCGAAACGCTTTTATAATCCCGATCCGTGGAATCTGCCCATGGAGCATTATCCTATCATAGCCGTCGGCATCGCCACGATGATCATCATCCTCGCCGTTCTCGCCTTCTTCGCGAACCGGAAGCAGCAGGAGCTGTACAAGAAGACCGGCAAGCGCCCGCAGGGCCACTACCTGGGACTCGGCATCGCGGCCTTCCTTCCGTTCGGCATCGTGTTCGGCATCATCCTCGGGAACATCGCGCTCGGCATCCCGTTCGGGCTCGCCATCGGCATCGCGGTCGGCACGGCATGGGAGAGGCAGCACGCGAAGGAGCTGCGGCCGCTCACCGAGGAGGAGCGAAAGGCGCGTCGCGTCGCGCTCGTCGGCGGCATCGTCGCGCTCGTCATCGGGATCGCGGTGTTCGTGGTCACGCTGTTCCTGGTATGAACCTCGCAGACACGACCGAAAGATATATTAATGACCATCCGGGAGGGAACACTCCATCACTGATACGATGGGGCGTTGGGGAAGCGGGTGATGCCTGCAAGCCATGCGGGCAGCGCACCCTGTTTCGTTTCCACCGGCGTTATCATCACCGAGATGCTTTTGGGGGAGAGACCATGAAAAGACTATTCGTCCTATTGATCGCACTGCTATTGGTGACCTCGCTGGTGGCGGGCACTAAGGATCATCAGAGCAACGGGAAGCCGTTTCAGGAGTTATGGGAAGCGATCGAAGGCGCCTTTGACAGCGCCTACCAGGAGCTCCATGATGCGATCGATAATCTCGTCGCCGGACTCGCCGCGCTCACGAGTAGGGTCGAGACGCTGGAAGCCGAGGGATGCGCCTGCGACATCTCGAGACAGGAATTTGATGCATTGGAAGCGAGGGTCGCGGTTCTCGAGGCTAGCGGTCCGTGCCTCTGCCCGGATGTCTGGGATCCCGTCTGCGGGATCGACGGCTTGACCTATAAGAACGCGTGCGAGGCCGGGTGCGCCGGCGTAATGGTCGCGCATGTTGGCGAATGCGATGGTGCCGCTGCGTGCACCCTCACAGAGATTGAAGGGCTCCAGAGCTGCCTCGGCGGGTGCGGAATCGACCAGTCCTGCTTCTTCGGATGCTTGGACGCCCTGAGCGAGGGCTGTAGCGGTGCTGTCATGGACCTCTTGTCCTGCTCATTCGGCACTTGCGCCTTCGGCAGCGACCTCTCAGAGTATTTCGGATGCGCGCAGGAGGCATGCCCTGCTGAGTACATTGCGGTCTTCGGCACCGAGCCGATCGAAGGGTTGCCCTGCGACGATGGGGATGCCTGCACTGTCGGGACGGTCTGGGCAGGCGGCGTCTGCACAGGCGGTTCTCCGCTCGATTGCGACGACTCCAACGCCTGTATGTCTTTCGCCTGTGATCCATCGGTTGGCTGCGTCTATACTGCGGACAGGCTAGGGTGGGCCTGCGACGACGGGGACCCGTGCACCTATGATGACCTATGCACCGATAGCGGCGAATGCGTCGGCACGTACGATAACGCATGCGACCCTGTCGACGCGGACGGCGACGGCTACTTCGCAGGCGAGGACGACTGCGATGATGCTGACCCTGCGGTCTATCCGGGCGCAATCGAGATTTGCGACGGCCTTGACAACGACTGCGACGGCGCTGCGGACAATGACCTCACTCCGCCTCCCTGCTCGAAGGTTGGGGTGGGAGTATGCGGGGCAGGTGTGAAGACCTGTCTCGGATCGTTAGGATGGAGAGATTGTACTGATGATGAGTACGGTCTCGAGAACCCGTCCTACGAGCCGATTGAGGTAACCTGCGACGGCCAGGACAACGATTGTGATGGTGAGCCAGACGAGGGCCTCCTGAACACCTGCGGCGGGTGCGCCGTGCTCCCTGCAGAACCCGGCGATCCGTGCGGTTATGGCGGCACCGGCGTGTTCGAATGTTTTGATAAGGACCAACTCGTCTGCGTCGGCGAGGCAGAGTGCCTTTCCGATGCAGACTGCTGGGAAGGCGTGCAGCCGTCCGTCTGCATTGATCAGGCAGCTTGCCAAGGGCTGAGGACGGAGCCGTGGTGCGATGCTGGCTTGTGCAGCACGAGGCAGGTGGATGATGATTCGGGATGTGCTGAAGTGGTGTCGGATGAGTGCGGCCCATACCTCCCGGTCTATTGCAGCGGCGATCCGGACCAGACGGCACCTGTCTGCCCGTCTCACTGTCTTGACAACATCGATTGCGATCAGGGGGCATTCTGCGTCACTGGCCTATGCGTCGCTTGATTCCTCCTTTCCTTTTTTCTCTCGCTCGTGAGGAACAATCTTTATATACGGAAAGCCCTCGGGAAGCCCTATGAAGGGCATCACCTGCCATTACTGCGGCAAGCCGATCGTCCGGGCCGAGGACTTCATGCTCTCGACCGACAGCAGGGTGCTCGTCGGGCTCAAGAGCCCGGCGCCGGGCACCGGCGAGCTCTGGGGCTGGCCGTACCACAAGCACTGCTGCCAGAAGGAGATCGACGAGGTGCGGCTCGCCTGGGACGAGGACCTGCCGACGCGCCCGGAGCGCTACTTCGGGAGGATGCAGATCGAGCGCACCTGGTTCCTGCGCTACCTCTTCAACCCGGTGGGGGTCTTCAACCTCTGGGTCTTCATCCTGATCGTCATGGGCGTGATCTTCTTCGACCTCGTCGGGCTGATGGCGCACGGCTACGTGTCGGACTCCATTGTGCTCGCGGCAGTGCTCTCAGGCGGGCTCTTCTTCCTCTCGTTCGTGATAAAGCTCGACGCGTTCCTCAAGTACGACCGGCTGCTCGAGTGATCCTACCTGCCTTTGGTGTCGCCCTCGACGATGACATGGTCATCGCCGACACGCGTGATCGTGGTCTTGATGGTCCTGCCGTCGCGGAGCGTCAGGTTGACCTGGTTGCCCTTCTCCGGCTTGACGCCGGCCTTCTCGAGATCATGCATCGGCACGATGAACTCTGCCGGTTCCATGGGTATCCACCTCCTGGACTGTTCGTTAGGCCCTCACGGATGAGGACGGACATGCGGTCAGAGGGCGCATGCGCCCCTGACAGTCCTGATAGCGAGAATGCGTGAGACGGATGGTGGGGTCTTTGGACTCAGGATGGATACCGTGCCTCGAGAAATGCGCAACAGGAGATACTATTTAATGGTTCCGCTCAGATCCCGAGCTGCCTATCGATCTCGTCTGCGACCTCCTTCAGGTCGCCGGTCCACCGGTCGAGGTCCTTCTGGAGCTCGACGATCAGCGCCTTGAGGTTGTGCACGCGCAGCACGTACCTGCCGCGGTGCGGCACGGTTATGCCTGCATCGATCAGCTTGTTGAGGTGGTGCACCACGGTTCCGCGCGAGAGCCCGGAGCGCAGGGCGAGCTCATCAGAGGTCATGCCCTCGCCCTGGTGCTTGAGGAGCTCGATGAAGATCCTGAAGCACGAGCGGTCCTTGTCCCGGAGATTGAAGAGCCCGAGCGAGCCGCCGAGCCACTGCAGGTTCTCGTTCAGGTCCTGATGTCGGGGCCGGCGCATCCGGACGATGGTGATCTTCGAGTACTCGTACTCCATGCCTGAGGAGAGGTGGCAGCAAATATATAAACCTTTTCCACAAATTATATATATTAGTACCAATTTACATTTGTTTCAGTTGACTTAAAGTCAACCAAATGATATAAGAATCAACCGACTGAATGAGGTGATACGCATGTACTGGAATCCATTCGACGAGATGGAACGGATGCACCGCGACATGGACCGCCTCTTATCAAGCTTCTGGGGCGGATATAGGCACCGGCGCCCGCAGCTCGGCTATCGGGGTAAGGATGACCTCGCGCCCGCAGGCACGTTCAGGATGCCTGCCTGCGACTTCAAGGAGACCGGGAAAGGGTTCCTCGCGACCTTCGAGATCCCCGGCGCGAAGAAGGATGAGATCGAGCTCAACGTGACCGAGGACGCGATGGAGGTCAAGGTCGAGCACAAGGAGGAGAAGCAGGAGAGAGGGAAGGACGGCGAGAGCCACTACTTCAGCTCCCACAGCTTCTATCGCCAGCTTCCGCTCCCCGCCAAGGTCGACCCCGAGAGCGTGGATGCGAGCTACCGCGACGGCGTGCTCCGCGTCGAGATGGGGCGCAAGCAGATCGAGGATGCGCGCCACAAGCGCATCGAGGTCAAGTGAATCCTTTCCCATTTATTTTTTTTACCCCTAAGGAAGCAGAGGCAGCACGATGGAACACGGGCACCGGAACGGGCAGGACGACAAGGGGAGAGGCCATGACAGCAGGCACGGCCATGACGGGACGGCGAAGCTCAAGGAGCAGCTCGCCGAGATGACCGACACCGCGAAGCGCATCCAGGCGGAGTTCGAGAACTATAAGAGGCGCGAGGAGGCGAATCGGGCGGAGTACCTCAAGAGCTGCAACCGCGAGCTCATGCTCAAGCTCGTCCCGGTCCTCGAGAACCTCGACCTCTCGCTCCGGAACAAGGACAACGAGAACGAGTTCAGGAAAGGGGTCGAGCTCATCGTGAGGCAGCTCAAAGGGATCCTCGCGGCAGAGGGGCTCGAGGAGATCGGCGCGGCAGGGCAGAGGTTCGACCCGAACCTGCACGAGGCGGTCTCTACGAAGGAGGGCGAGAAGGACGGGACCGTCCTCGAGGAGGTCAGCAAGGGCTACACGCTGCATGGCAAGGTCGTCAGGCATGCCAAGGTCGTCGTCGGCACGAAGGGATGAGCATGGGGAAGGGGATCGTCATATCCAAGGACACGCCGGCGGAGGAGGTCGAGCGGCTCGGGCAGAACGAGTGCGCGGACTGCGTCCACTGCTGCTCCTACGGCGCCGGCATCGTGCTCCCCGACGAGAAGAAGCGCCTTGCCGCGTTCTTCGAGATGCCTGATGCCGAGTTCGAGACGCTCTACCTCGAGAGCCACGAGCTCTTCAACACCAAGGTGCACAAGTTCAAGACCGAGAGGAAGCAGGGGCGGCCACACGGCAGGTGCATATTCCTCACCGACGACGGCTGCTCGATCCACCGGATCAAGCCGCTGCACTGCAGGGTCGGCACCTGCACCGAGCTCGGCGAGCAGATCTCGCTGTGGTTCACGCTCAACCACCTGGTCAACCCCGACGACCCGGAGTCGATCAGGCAGTGGGCGGTCTACCTCAAGACGCATGACACCATCCCCGGCGGCGAGCTGCATCACCTCGTCCCGGACAAGGAGAAGCTCAAGAAGATCCTCAGCTACGAGATACTCAGGTGAACCCCCATGCAGAAGCAGAAGCTCTACCTCACGGCGGAGGCATTGCACACGTTCCTGACCGACGGGAGCGACAGCCTCGACACGCTCATCATGTGCCGGAGCGCCGAGGTCGAGCTCACGACGTCCGACCAGAGCCTCTACGAGGCGGTCGGCTCGATCGAGGACAAGGGGGCGATCAACCTCAGCAAGCTCGCGAAGCTCCTCGAGGTGACGAAGACGCGCTCCTACGAGGAGATGTTCAAGAGGCAGCGCATGGTCCTCACGCCGGAGCGCGCGGAGGCGATCCGCGCGAAGGTGCGGGAAGGCCTCGCGACGAACGCGCGCGGCGACAATCCACGCGGCGACAATCCGACAACGGACGATCAGAACAACAACCAAGCGGGTGATACCAGATGAGCAAGATAATCGGAATCGATCTCGGAACCACATTCTCAGCAGTAGCGGTGCTCGAGGGCGGAAAGCCCGTCATCATACCGAACGCCGAAGGGCAGCGCACGACCCCGTCGGTCGTCGCCATCACGAAGGAAGGCGAGCGGCTCGTCGGGCAGGTCGCGAGGAACCAGGCGATCACCAACCCCGAGCACACTGTGAGGAGCATCAAGCGCCAGATGGGCGAGGACTTCACGGTGAAGATATGGGGAAAGGACCACACCCCCCAGGAGATATCGGCCATGATCCTGCAGAAGCTGAAGGCCGACGCCGAGGCCTATCTCGGGCAATCGGTCGACCGGGCGGTGATCACCACCCCTGCCTACTTCAGCGACGCGCAGCGCCAGGCGACGAAGGACGCGGGGAAGATCGCGGGGCTGAAGGTGGAGCGCATCATCAACGAGCCGACGGCGGCCTCCCTCGCCTACGGTCTCGACAAGGGCCAAGACCACACCATCCTCGTCTTCGACTTCGGCGGCGGCACCTTCGACGTGTCGATCCTCGAGCTCGGCGAGGGCGTCTTCGAGGTGAAGGCGACGAACGGCAACAACCACCTCGGCGGCGACGACATCGACGACATGCTCATCGACTGGATGGCGGTCGACTTCAAGAAGAGGTACGGCATCGACCTGCGCGAGGACAAGACGAGCCACCAGCGCCTGTACGAGGCGGCGGAGAAGGCGAAGATCGAGCTCTCGACGAAAACCAGCGCCGACATCAACATCCCGTTCATCACCGCGGACGCCGGAGGCCCCAAGCACCTGAACATGACTCTCTCGCGCGCCGAATTCGAGAAGATGCTCAGGCCGATCCTCGAGAAGCTGCGGGGGCCGACCGAGCAGGCGCTGAAGGACGCCAAGATGGGCATCGGCGACATCGACAAGGTGATCTTCGTCGGCGGCTCGACGCGCATACCGTCGGTCCAGCGGCTCGTGAAGGAGCTCACGGGAAAAGACGGCGACAAGAGCGTGAACCCCGACGAGGCGGTGGCGCTCGGCGCCGCGATCCAGGGCGGCATCCTCGGCGGCGACGTCAAGGACGTGCTGCTGCTCGACGTCACCCCCCTCTCGCTCGGCATCGAGACGCTGGGGGGGGTCTTCACCAGGCTCATCGAGCGGAACACCACGATCCCGACGAAGAAGAGCCAGGTCTTCAGCACCGCTGCGGACAACCAGACGGCGGTGACGATCAGGGTCGGCCAGGGCGAGCGCCCGATGTTCTCTGACAACAAGCTGCTCGGCCAGTTCGACCTGGTCGGCATCCCTCCGGCGCCGCGCGGCATCCCCCAGATCGAGGTCACCTTCGACATCGACGCGAACGGCATCGTCCACGTGAACGCGAAGGACCTCGGCACCAAGCGCGAGCAGAGCATCCGGCTCACCGCTTCGAGCAATCTCTCCGACGACGAGATCGAGAAGATGCGCAAGGACGCCGAGTCGCACGCCGAGGAGGACAAGCGGCGGAAGGAGGAGGCTGAGACGGTCAACGCCGCCGAGACGCTCGTCTACACCACCGAGCGGCTCAAGGAGGAGATGAAGGGCAAGGTCGACGAGAAGAAGTTCGAGCCGGTCACGAAGGACATCGAGGCGCTCAGGAAGCTGCTTTCCGAGGAGAAGAAGGACGCGGCGAAGATCAAGGAGCTCATGGACAAGGTCAACAAGGCGGTCCAGGAGATCAGCGTCGAGCTCTACCAGAAGGCGCAGCAGGAGCAGCAGGCGAAGCAGAAGGCGGGCGCCGGCGCCACGCAGGACGGCGCCACGCAGGACGGCGACAACGTCGTCGACGCCGACTACAAGGAAGAGAAGAAGGAGAAGGGGAAGAAGTAGGAGATCCAACGGACTGATGCCCTGTGGCGAAAGACTACTACGAGACCCTCGGCGTCAAGAAGGACGCGACGCGCGAGGAGATCAAGAAGGCCTACAAGCGGCTCGCGAAGAGGTACCATCCTGACCTGAACAAGGAGGACCCTGACGCCGCCGAGAAGTTCAAGGAGGTGAACGAGGCGGCGAGCGTGCTCGGGGACGAGAAGAAGCGCGCCCAGTACGACCGCTTCGGCACCACCGCGAACGGGTTCGGCCAGGGAGGCTCCGGCGGCGCCGGCTTCTCCGGCTTCGACTTCTCGAACTTCGGGTTCGGCGGCGCGGACTTCGACTTCGGTGACCTGTTCGAGAGCTTCTTCGGGGGCGCCGGCTTCTCGCAACGCCGCCGGGCGGGCCCGCGGCGCGGCGCCGACCTGCGCTACGACCTCGAGATAACCCTCGAGGACGCGGCGAACGGCACCACGCGGAGCATCCAGGTGCCGATGCACGACACCTGCGACGCGTGCGACGGCTCGGGCTCGCGAGACCCTTCCGACGTCGAGACGTGCTCGCGCTGCCAAGGGTCGGGGTTCGAGCGCCACATGAGGAGGACCCCGTTCGGCGTGTTCTCGACGACGAGCACCTGCACCGCCTGCCACGGCGAAGGCGTCACCATCAGGGACCCTTGCCCCAAGTGCGACGGCACGGGCCGCATCCAGCGCGTGCGCAAGCTCGAGGTCCGCATCCCCGAGGGCATCGAGGAGGGGACCAAGCTCAGGATCGCGGGCGCCGGCGAGGCGGGCGAGAAGAACGCCTCGCCGGGCGACCTCTACGTCTTCGTCCACATCCTGCCGCACCGGCTCTTCACGAGGAAGGGGGAAGACCTCTTCATCGACATCCCGATAAGCTTCCCCAAGGCGGCGCTCGGGGGCGAGATCGAGGTTCCGACGCTCGACGGGAAGGCGATGCTCAGGATCCCTGCCGGCACGCAGTCGGGCACCGTCTTCAGGATGAAGGGCAAGGGCCTTCCCAGCATGCGCGGCTACGGCACCGGCAACCAGAACGTGCGCGTGGTCGTCTGGGTGCCGGAGAGGCTGACGAAGAAGCAGAAGGAGATCCTCGAGCGCTTCGCCGAGGACACGGGCGATAGGGTGAACCCGCATAAGTCGTTCTTCGAGAAGCTCAAGGACTCATTCTGATCCGGCGATCCTGCGCCCGATGTCCCTCATGTCCTGCTTCAGCCGCTCGACCCGGGGCTCGAGGTCGCGTCGCATGCGCTCGACGATGAGGTCTGATTCCAGCGGATAGAACCTCTTGTGCCCCTCGAGATCGAGCAGGTTCCAGTTGAACGGCTCTTCCTTCTCCGGCAGCACGACGCTTCCCGGCTCCTCCTTCGTCCTGAAGAGGGCCTGGTAGGTGAGCAGGTGCTCATAGTCCCACATGACGTTGCAGGCGGGGCAGTAGAACCTGTGCTCGTTGTTGCCCTTGACGTCGCCCTTGCAGGCGGGGCAGCCTCCCTTGACGTGGAGGATGCGTTCGCGGGGTCGCCGCTCGTCGCTATCGATGGTCATGGGGTGGGGTCACTCATGACGGAGAAATGGCTGGCCTTTTATAAACGTTGTGGATGATGGGGAACGTGCGGTTCAGCGCCTGAACCGCCCCACCGGGCTGTCGCTTACCGGGAGCGGGCCGTTGTTGGACATAGAATTCGATTCGAGGACGACACTGCCGAGATAGTATATCCCTCCTCCGCCGAACGGGGCAGTGTTGGACCAGATGTTGTTGCTCTCGACGGTCAGTCCGGCAATGTTCGTGAAGCCGATGAGCGAGAGCCCGCCGCCATAGGACGCCTTGTTGCGTACGATCGTGTTGACGAATATCTTCCCGCTCGTCAGGCACGCCTCGATGCCGCCGCCCTTGTTCTTGCCCCAGTTCTCAGAGATTCTGTTGCCGACTACAGATACCGTGCCGCCGAAGATATAGATGCCGCCGCCCTGCACCGCGGTGTTTCCCGTGATTTCGCTACCGTCGATAATGGCGGTGCTATTGATGATCGCGATGCCGCCGCCGTACGTGCAGTCCCTATCGCCGAAGATGAGGCTGGTCTGGATGGGGTACATGGGGCTGCGCACGTTCCTTGGCGGCGGGAAATCGGAGAATTGTAGCACCCTTCCGGTGCCCCCCCTGATGATGCAGTTCTTGAATGTCCCTTCCGCGTCCTTGAGGACGATGTTCCTCCACTTCGTCCCTGCAGGCACGAAGCTCACCTTCCGGTCATCGCCTCGATCGCCCCTAGCGGAGATCGTCCCGTAGACGAGCATCCCGCCGGCGCTCCCGAACGCGAAGGTCGTCCCCGGCGCGAGGACGAGCGTGCCGCCCTCCTCGACGACGACGTCGAAGTCGATGCGGTACGTGCCCGCCGGCACGTCGAGCCTCCCCTTCACCGAATGCAGCTGCGCGACGATGGACTCGAGCGTGGGCTTCGCCTCCTCGGCCGCCTTCCGCTGCGGCGTCGGCTTCGGCGTGTAGGTGTAGGTCGTCGTCTTGTCTTTCGTCCCTGCCTCGGGCTGCTTGCGCTGCGGCTTCGGTTTCGTCTCGCGAGGTTCCTCGACTATCGTCTCGACGAGCGCGGGCGGGACGACCTTGACCTTCACCCGCAGGTACGCCTCCTTCGCCTCACGGTCGTCGGGCATGAGCGTCGTCGCCGTCTCCAGGCTCGCATGCGCCTTCTCGAGCTCGCCGCCCTGCTCGTAGATGAGCCCCCACTCCAGGCTCTGCTTGCCGAGGGCGCGGTCATGGTCGCGCCTGATGCTCCGGTCGTCCGGCGCGAGGTCCTGCGCCCGTCGCAGCCACGTCGCCGCCTGGTCCCAGGTGCCGAGCCGCAGGTACCAGCGCCCGATCGCGAGGTGCGCGGGAAGGTCCTTCCTGTCAAGCTCGTAGATGCGCTCGGTCGTCGTGATGGCGCCGGGAAGGTCCCCCGCGTCGGCTGTCGCCTGCGCCGACCGGCGGTAGGCGTCCTTGAGGCCTGTGAGGACGGACGCGTCCTTCGGGGCCGCCTTGTATCCTGCTTCGTACTGGATGATCGCATCGTCGATGCTGCCGATCCGGAGCAGCGAGTCGCCCGCCTGGACATAGCGCGCCGCGGGCGAGACGATCCTTGTGTCTTGCGTCGTCGCCTTCGGCTTCTGCTTCTTGGTGGAAGGCGGCTCTGGCTTCCTCTCCGGGACCGTCTGCACGACCGGCGGCTTCTCCTGCGGCGGCGGGAACATCCGCTCGAGGATCTCCGGGTGCTCGCCGAGCTGATAGAGCCCGTATGCGGCGAGACCGCCGACGATGAGGAAATACGTCGGCCTCCAGGTGAAGACGCGTCCGATGCCCCGGAGGAACGGCCTTGCGACATCATCGCTGAGCGCCTCGAAGAACTGCGCCCTACGCGCTCTCCGATGTTCCCTGCGTTCGGCCTTCTTCTCAGCGTCTGCGATGCGCACAATCTCCCTGTGGTAGAGGGCCTTCACCTTCCCTTCGATCGTGTCCTGCTCCATGTTCATGCCTTCTTCCACGGCTTCTCTGAGAAATACCAAGCGGTCTTGTTGATTGTCTCGGCAAGCGTGCAGCGCTTCTTCCGTATGCCGCCCTCATCCGACTCCCTGACGAACGGGTATCTCCCCCACAGGAACGAGATGCGGTACGACGGGATCGCGACCTGTTCCTCATAGGCGTCGAGGATGCGCTTGTCGCCGGGATGATACAGCCTCTCGATCTGCCGCACGGTCGCCTTGATGCCCGCATCGAGGACGTGCCGCTCGGTCTGCATGAGTCCGGCAAACTCCCGCTTCGCGAGGTCGATGATCGCTTTCCGTTCCTCGACATCCTCGAGCGACGGGCGTCCGGCAAGCTTCTCGAACCGCTCGTACATCCGAACCACCGCGTCGATGTGCTCGAGGGTGATGGTGCCGAACGCGCCACTTCGTTTCGAGGGGGCGGTGTCGATCGTCGCCTTGAGCATCTCGTACGCCATCCCGAGCTGCTCGAACTCGGCATGCCTCTTCCTGCTTGACTCGACGGCACGCCTCCCTGTCCTGCGGTAGGCGAGCACGTCGTCATAGGAGCCGCCATGCGACATGATGTCGTACTCGACGGCATCCCGGAGCTTCCAGAGGTCAGGATTGAGGGGTCCCCTGGAGAGCCAGGAGGTGTCATCCCAATCGCGGCCGCCGGATGCCTTGCGATTTGCTTCAGCCTTCGGCGCGATCCCGTTACGCACAAGATAGTCCCCGATCTCATGCACGCATCGCACGATGTCGTCGCCGAGCGTCGCCCCGACCGGTATCGGATAGAACGAGAGGACCTCCTGCAAGGGCACCGGTTGCGAGAGCGCGACCATCATCGTCGTGAACGACGAGCGGAGGTCTGCGATGAGGGAAGTATACCCTTGGTGCCTCTCTTTCGGCTCGCGAGAGATCATCCGGTCGAGGATGGACACGACCGATGCCGGCACGAACCCGACGAGATTCTGCTCGTTCACGGGTCGGTACCTGCCGATGGGGATGTGGCCGGTGAGCATCTCGAAGAGGACCACACCGAGCGAGAAGACATCGCTTGCCACCGTCGGCTGTGAGCCTGCCTTCCACAGTTCGGGAGCGACGTAGTCCTGGACGTTTCGGACGCCGTTCTCGCCGAGCCGGTCGATATAGGCATAGTTATAGGCATAGTACTCGCGCGTGCGATGGGCGAGGCCGAAGTCGGCGAGGCGTGGCGAGTTAGTCCTCTCCTCGATGAGGATATTCTCCGGCTTCAGGTCGCCGTGGTGGACCTTGAAGTCTTCGTAGCACTCACTGCAAGCCTCGATGATGCCGAGCGTCATCGGGAAGAGGTCTAGGGCCGTGAGCTCAGATGGACGAAGTGCTGAGTCATCTGACATTCTGGTGAACAGATACTGGTCGTAGACAGCGCGGTTGGCATGCACCCTCTTCGCCCATTCGAAGAGGTTCGGGCCGATGTAGGGCATGACGAAGTACGGCCGTCTGTCATCCGTCAATCCGCTGGTCTCCACAGTGACCACGCGACCGCTCGGGGCGAGCTTCCGAAGGATGTCTATCTCATGCGCGAGCACTTGCTCAAGGCCCTGTTTCGCGACCTTGACGACCTTCTGTCCCGGCACGCCTTCAGCGGAGGCGAGGAAGGTGTCTGCCATGATGCTCTCGCCGAGCTTCTTATCTAACCTGAATCCATTAACAGTCATGCCGATAATGCCGCTCACCCTATCTCACCCTTGGTCCGATCGAGGTACCTGATGAGCTCGCTCGCCGCCTCGATCACGTTCGGATCGACGTTGGCATTTGGGAACATCTTAGGGATTGCGAGGTGGCCGGCGAGGGACTGCTCCATCATGAGGAGCGTCTCCATCGTTGAGGTGTAGGTATCGAGTTCGCGTAGCAGCGACTCGAACGAGCCATACCGCTCCATCGGTTCCGGATGCGTCATCTTCTGAACTATCCGTGGCAGCCTGGACCAGATGAATCCGACCCTGCTCGTCTCCGGTGCTTTGCCGATGATTAGTGGCTTGCGGCCGGTGATCATCTCGTAGAACACGATCCCGAGCGAGAAGATGTCACTCTGCGCCGATTTCGGGGCGCCGAGGAGCACCTCAGGTGATGCGTAACCCTCCCTGTTGACGAAGGTCCGTTCCTTCGGGATCCGCGGTGGCCTCCCTGCTGGATGCACGAGCGGGTCGTAGTAGGCGTAGCCGCCGTCCTCGTACTCGCCGACGATGTCCGCGAGGCCGAAATCGGCAAGCACCCCGCTCCCGCTCTGGAAGATAAGGATGTTGGGGTTGGTTTCGAAGCGAGGCCTGATGAGGATGTTCTCGGGCTTGAGGTCGCCGTGGATGATGCTGTGTTCTCGGTAGGCGTCATGGCAGGCCTGCGCGATGTCGCGCATGACCTTGACATAGCCGAGCGACATGACGGTCTCGGGCTCGACGCCTTTCGAGTCGTTCATCTTCCTCCTGAGGCGTGCGTTCTCGTACGGGACGTAGACCTTGTTCTGTTCGACCCACACGCGGAGGTTCGGACCGATGTACGGCATCTCGATGAAGTACTCGCCGCCGAAGCTCGAGAAGTCGATGAGCCGCGGCACCGGGATCTTGTCCTCGATTCGCTCCATCATCATCGCCTCGAGCATCAGGCGGTCATGGTACATGTAGTTCCCGAACTTGAAGACATGCGTCTTCCCGCTTGACTGGTCCACTCCCATGTAGACCGAGCTGAACATGCTCTCGCCGAGCTTGTTCGTGAGGGTGAACTTCCCTATCTGCCTACCTTTTTTGCTCATCGGCCCATCACATCCACACCGAATATCGTATGCTCGAACATGCCGTAGCTATGGATGCACGTCCAACAGGGGCTGCTTCCGACATCGTCGATACGGTAGAGGCCCAGCGTTCTTCCGTACGGAATGATGGCATGCGGGATCCCGGACATGCTTATCAGGTGGATTTTCCCTTTCCCCTTCGCCCCGCCGTTCCGATAATGCTCTGGATCCGGTTCGATGACCCCTTTCAGATCATGATCGATGATGACAGATATGTTATCATAGACATCCTTGGCGATGACTATCTCCGGCTTCCCCTTTCGGTAGAGGTGCGCTATGCTCCGTATCGGAGAACCGAGTGGGATGCTCTTATCCTTCCTCATCCAACCTTTTGTATATGTCGATGGGCCGCAGAACACCACCGATCCCCCGTTCGTCCCATATACTATCCTTTCCTCATCGACTTTCTTGAGAGCAGTGATTGCCGAATCGTCAGAAACAAGGTCGGTGGTCGGACGGTTCGCATACGGATTGATTCTTACAACCCGGTTATCAAGAACCCCGAACGATCCGTCTGATGTAACGTCGTATGCGGCGCCTTCGACGCGGATATAATCCTGGTCCGCGCTCCGGCTCAATACGTGCTGCTTTATGAACAATCCGGTCGCGGCGTTTGCACAGACCAGATACTGGCCTTGGAACCCCATCGCATAGAATCTCGACTCGTTCGGATCGCCAGCGTCTTTCTCCTTCGGGATCAGCTTGTCGATGAAGGTCAGCTCGTCAATGTCGAGAAGTTGGACCCCTTGCTTCGTCCCGAGCAGGACAAACGCCCGGTCGATATCCCGTACGAAGTTCACACCGAAGACCGAGCGTTCATGGGAAAGCCGTGTCACGCGGTCGCTCGTCAGCCCATCGATGAGATAGAAATTGTCCTCATTACGTTGTTTCGCGCTTTGGGTTGTGCTGACGGCGATCAGGAATGATTTTCCCAACTCGTTGAGGACTGCTGCATACCTCTCCGTCGACGATGAGCTTGTTTGTCGCTGGTTCGGATAGATGAACTCCCTTTTAATTTCCTTCTCAACGGTGGCTTGCACACGCGGAACATCACTACGTAGAACCTTCAACTCGGATTCTATGAGTCCGATCCTTGCGTCATCATCGGCTTTGTGAGTTTTCAACGTCTGAACGATGTTCACCATCTGATACTTGATCTCCTTGATTGCCTTCCTCTGGGAATCCTGCTCTTCTTCGATCCTTCGCACTTTCGCTTCGAGCCCGGCGAGCCGCTCGTCGAGCCTCCTGTCGACGTACGCGTGCAGGTCCTTCTCGGCCGACGCGCCCGCCTCCGTGATGTCGTCGAGGAGCGAGAGGAACGTCTCCTTGGGAGTCTCGCTGTACTGCTTCCTCCAGGCGAGCACCTGCTCGCGGGAGAGGCCCTGGACCGCGGAGCCGCGGACGCGGCCGCGGTAGCCCGCCTCGGCGACCATCGCATCGAGCGTCTTGACAGCGTGCCGGTATCCCGCCTTCTCGATGTCGTTGAGCCGCTCGAATTGCCACCGCTCGTCGAGCTGGTCGATGTCGAACGGGATGCCCCTAATGAACACCGTCGGATACGTGGCGAACACGCCGTCGTGGAAGGTCGCGATCCCGACGGGCTGCCTGCCGTTCACGTACGCCTGCACCACGTCGCGTATCGCATAGACGGATTCGGTGAGGGTCTTCTTCTCGATCTCCATGATGGTCCGGGCGTAGTTCCGGAGCAGCGTGGTGATGGGGCCTTGCTGGCTGATGAGTGAGGAGTACGCTGTCTCGGGGAGCACGCCCTGGAGCGGCTGCAGGGTGGGGATGACGTTTTCGTCGTGGCTGCCGATCGCGAACAGGAGCTCCCTGAAACGCTCCTCATAGGCGGCGCGCTGCCGCTTGTCGACGATGTTCAGCTTCCCGAGCACGAGCCCCCTGAGCCGCTTGGTGTCGATGTGGTCGATGCCGAAGACCCGCTGCGGATGCATGCCCGACTCGGCAGCCCAGACGTACGAGAGGAGCCCGGTGTGGTTGGAGAATATCCCGACCGATCCCCGGTAGCCCTTGAAGCGCTGCGCCTTCTCGGCGACCAGGCTCTTGTTGAGGAGGCCGAGCTCCCTGCGGTCGATATTCCCTATTGGGGTTTGCGAGAGGCGCTTCTTCGTATACTCGCTGGCAGGATCGCTCGTCAGCAGCACGAGCAGGAGGTTCGTCTCGTCACGTACCTTCGCGAGCGCATCATCGCCGCCCGAGACGATGATGTCGCCGCCGTACCGATCGCCGAGCGAGGATTCCAGCTCCTTCCTGCGCGCGTCGAGCCTCGGCAGGCTCTCCTCGCGCGACCAGAGGTGGACGCTCGCGAGCCTGCTGTCGAGGTCGAGGCCGGAGTCGACGAGCGTCGGGACGAGCTGTTTCGCGATGTCGCCGCTCGCGCCGAGGATGCCGAGCTGCAGGGGCTCGCCGGGACCGGGTGCCGCTTTGTCCGAGAAGTCGTAGAGGGAGTTCCTGATGATCCTGCGGATATCGTTCAGCGCACGCATGCTCCGCAGGTAGTCTTCCTTTCCCATCAGGCTCCCCCAAATACTCGGACTTTCATCGCTGGGAGGTGAGAACACTTTATAAACTTTACTCGCTTCCCGAGGAAAACGGTCTGGTTCTTTTATAAATAGCCCGGATATTTTCCCCTGATTCCTGGTAAATTATTTAAGCATCCGGACACCACCCCGCCACCATGGACACCGACATCCTGATCGGGCTCGGCTTCTCGAAGAACGAGGCGAAGGCCTACCTCGCGCTCCTCGAGCTCGGGACAGCGACCGCAGGCGAGATCGCGGACAAGAGCAAGGTGCATCGCACCAACGTCTACGACGCCCTCGAGCGGCTGAACGATCGGGGCCTTGCCGCCTTCGTCATGAAGGACGGCGCGAAGCGCTTCAAGGCGACCGACCCCAAGAACCTGAAAGCGATCCTGCAGGAGAAGGAGGAGCAGCTCGACGACCTGCTGCCCAAGCTCGAGCTCGTCCACCGTCTCAGCAGGGGTACCGGCACGGTGAACGTCTACGAAGGGATAGCGGGGGCGAAGCTCATGCTCGACCGGTTCCTTGATATCGGGGAGCCGATTGTGGTCTACGGTGTGCCGAAGGAGGCGCTCACGATGATGGAATCCTTCATCATCCACTACCACAAGCGCCGGATCGCGAAGGGGATCGAGATGCGGCACATCTACAACGAGGACGCGCGGCTCAGGATCGACTACCTCAACTCGCTCCCTTATACCGGCGCGAAGTACCTGCCGGGGGAGTACGATTCTCCTGTCGCGACGAACGTCTGCGGGGACCACACGGTGCTCATCCTCTGGAAGAAGGACCCGCTCGTCATCCACATCGAGAACGCGGAGATAGCGGCGTCCTACCGCAAGTACTTCGAGCTCCTGTGGCGGATCGCGACGTAGGCGGCCCGCCCCCCAGAACCGTCATCCGAAACCATTATATACCTATTATTCTCTGGAGAATGGTAATTGAGAATGGTACTATAGTACGAACCATAGAGGTGGATGATTATGGCATCAGCGATCGAGAGATTCGGCAAGGAATGGGAAAAGTACATGAAGGACCAGAAGGACGAGACGAAGGTCCTCAGCCTGACGCTCGCGAACGTCCTCGACGAGATCACGAAGGCAGGCGCGAATCTCGCAGAGTTCAAACGTATCCTCGATATCCATGGCCAGCATCTCGCTGACCCGAAGCACTACCGGGACTACAAGGGCATAATCGAAGAGGACAAGATAGTCCTCTCACGAATCGAGAGGCTCAAGCCATTCATCATGGCCGCGAAAAAGGGCGAGGAGCAGCTCGCAGGCGAACTGAAGAAGGTCCAGAAACACGATAAGCACATGGACAAGCGCATCTCCCACACCATGGCCTCGACCTTCAAGGACCGCTAGAGCCGGAACCTTTTTAAATATCCTTTTTTTCTCCTTCTGTTTATGATACCATCAGGCAGTGATGATGCTCCTTCCGCGTTCGTCGGCTACGAGCTGCTCCATTGCGAGCGTTTCGGCGGGCCTGCATCGATGCTGTTGCGGGTCGCCGGCACCGGCACGAGGGCCGGGGACGCTGAGGCGGCGATCGCGACCGTCAGGGACACTGTCCCTCTCCCCCTCTTCCACCTCATACCGCTCGACGGCGCCTATCTCGACGGCCGGTCCTACGGCTCATCGGACTCCATCTACAAGGGCGAGGTAATCGACGCGCACGAGTCTGTGCACGCCGCGTTCCGCGCCCGCGGCTTGCCGCAGCAGTTCACGCTCGAGGAGGCGGTCGCGCGCTACCTCGGATTCTCTGGCGACAGCGGCAGGATCGTCCGCGAGCTCGAGGCCGCCAACCGGGCGAACGACATCGCCGGCGTCTTCAAGGACACCGATCATGAGGACTATTTCACGAAGGCGACCTCGTACTCGTCATGGAGCCACTTCCTCGCCCACTACGCAGACCTGCACCTGCTGCCGTTCGTCCATGCGATGGTGGAGCGCTTCGGGAACGTCGGCATATTCGAGGAAGCCGCCGCCATCCTCGATGGCCTCGACGACGTGCCGAGCAGGCCCGAGGCCTTCGCCCGCTTTGAGGAGCGGATCAGGAGGAAGGCGTCAGAGATCACCTTCAACAGGCCGCTTTTCTTCATCGACACCTTCCCGACGCAGCTCGCGGTCGTGAACCAGGCTGGGAGCGATGGCAGCATCCTGCACATCGGCCAGGCGGGATTCTACCTCGCCGAGGGGTGCGCGCACTTCTTCCACCTGCTGCCGGAGCGCGTCTACAAGGAGATGGTCGCGCCCGACACCGACAAGGACGCGCTCATGGGCATCGTCAGCCAGGGGCTGTGAGCCATGCGCAAGCTCATCACGGCGCTGCTCGTCATCGGCGGCGTCGCCTCGTCGCAGGCCCAGGACCTCCCGCTCCCGGCGCTCGAGAGCGCGACCGACTCGCTCTACTATGAGGAGCTCATGGCAGGAAAGCCCCATCCATACTCGTTCTCGAAGCGGTCCTACGACCTCGAGTACCTCGGACGGTGGATCTGGATGCGGCAGGCGCCGCGGAACGGTCCGCAAGGGGTCTGGCCGATGGAGGCGCGGCGGCTGTTCGACGACGCGATCGCCGCCGACTCAGCTAACTTCCTCGCCTACTTCCACAAGGCGGAGATGCTGCAGGACCTCGGACAGTGGGACGATGCCCAGGCCGTTCTCGAAGAGACCGTCCGTCGCTGGCCCGACGACCCCGAGCCGTACCGGCACCTCGCCGAGTACGCCAAGAACCGCAGCAACGCCACGCAGGACACCTCATGCATCTACCGGGCGATCGGGTACGGCGAGGCAGCCCTCGAGAAAGTATCGGCCCCAAAGAAGGCGATGGCGGCGCCCCTCTACTCCCAGCTTCAGACAGTGATCACCACCGCAGACACGTCGACCGTCGGCCACGACCTCTACGCAGACCCGGAGAAGGCGCTCGGCAACTACCGGCTGAGCCTGCTCACCGATATCGCGCAGCTCTACATCGACCTCGGCGACACCGCGAGCGCCGGCGCGACGGTTGGCCGCGCGGCGGAAATCAGCCCCGGCATGGGCCGGCTGCTCCGCGAGATATTCTTCGGCGAGTGATCACTGCGACGTATACTCGCTGATGATCCTCTTGACGACCTCTATCGCCATCGGCCGCGCCTTCTCCATCACCGAGAGCGTCTGATCGTGGTTGACCGGCGTGGAGGCGTCGAGCCCCTCCGCATAGTTGACGTTCGAGCAGATGAGGCAGTACGGGATCCGCATCTGCGCGGCGAGGACCGTCTCGGGGACCGCGGTCATGCCAACAAGCCGATTGCCAATCCCCTTGGTCAGCCGGTCGAGCACCAGGATCTCGGTCCTCGTCTCGAACTGGTCACCGATATTGTCGATATAGAGTCCTGCTCGGATCGGTGAGTATCCGCAGTGCAGGATGGCATCTGTGCTCATCTTGCGGAGACGTGCGTCATACGGCGCGCTCATGTTCGGATGGATCACCTTCGCCTCCTCGCCCATGGTGATCTCAGACCTGCCGAAGCCGCGCATATAATCATCAGGGATGATGAATGTCCCCGTATCAGCGAGCGGCACGTCCCGATCTATCGAGCCGACGGCGCAGAACGAGAAGATGGCTTCTGTGCCGAGCAGGGAGAGCTGGAACATCGTGCCCTCATGGATGCGCTTCCTGACGAGCATCGCCGGCGAGTCCTTCGGGCAGCCGACCCGGTCGCCGTGCCGCGGCACCAGGATGACATTCATCCCGGAGACCGTTCCCCTGTGGTATGGGCCGCGCAGTCCCGCTATCGTCTCCCTCTCGGTGAACGACTCCCTCCCCCCGAGCATCTCCTCGAGGCAGCATGCCATGCCGCTCCCCAGCATGAAGGCTATCGTCGGTCGTCCTCCCATGCGCATCACCCGAGCTTGCCTTCCGCCGCCTTCCTCCTGAAGACCGCGAGGTCGCTTGCCTCCCCCACGACGCTGTCGATGTCGTTCTCGAACGCCGCTCCTGTCCGCGTGAAGTTGAGCGCGAGGCCGGTCTCGGAGAGGTCGGTCCCGTACATCCCGCCCATCACCTGCCGGAGGTCGTCGATCGTCCTCTCATACGGGAGCGCGAACCTGAGCGCCACCGTCGGGATGAGGTGGAGCGCGTGATGCTTCGCCATCGATCCGATGATCCGCGGCAGGTCGGCGATGCCTTTCCGCATGCTGTAGAGGTAGTCTATCATCTTGTGCTCCGCGACCGCGTCGTTCGTGGGGTGCTTGATGAACGCGGCGTGGTTCGCGGGGTGGACGTACACCCGCTTCCCGTCGAGCTTGAACGCGAAGTAGAACTTCGGCATCTCGATGCCGTTCACGTGCCGGTCGTAGAGCATCTGCAGGCCCCAGGGCGAGAACCGGAAATACGAGTCCTTCATGAGCCTCGTCCGCTTCGGCAGCCAGTTGTCCCGCACCGCCTCCTCGTACGGCGCGAAGCCGAAGGCGATCCTCACCGGGTTGCCGCGGCTGTCGGTCCTCCCGAAGAGCCGCGTGTACTCGTCGTTCACCCTCCGCACGAGCTCCGGCGTCGCGCGCGGGGTGTCGGCGAAGAAGATGTCGACCCGCTGGCCGTACTCGATTGAATGGTAGAGGTCGAGCAGGTGCCCGCCGACCGAACCGGTCATCTGGCGCAGGTCGAGCGTCGGATACTTGCGCAGGTCCACCTTCCCCCTGAACTCCTCGACGTCGTTGTACGCGACGAGCCCCGCGTACCTGCCCGAGCCCTGCACCGCGTCGAGCACCCACTCATACATCGGCTTTCCGCCGAGATCGAAGAGGAACTTGTTCGTGCCGAGCGCTATCTCATCCCCGTCGTTCACGATCCTGAGGAGCCGGTTCTTCCTCACCGCCGCCTCCTCGTCGACGCGGTCGAAGCCGCCGAGCACGGCCGCGAGCGGCCGCTCAGAGAGCGCGTACCCTGGCGTCATCCGGCTTCCCTCCTGGAGAAATACTCCCGGTACGGCCTCGTGTTCTCGAGGACCGCATCGTGGATCAGCGGCTCGATCGTGTCATACGCTCTGCGGTACTTCCCGACCGCCGTCCCCTCGAGCAGGTCGGCGCCCCACTCCTGCGCACGCAGGTTCTTCCCCTTACCGATGAAATAGACGGCGAACGGTATCCCCAAGGGGGGGAGGATGACAGACCAGGCAAGGGAACTGACTGTATAGAGCATGTTCTTGAATTTCTGCTCGTCCGTCGGCCTGACCTCGTTCACCATGATCCGCCGCGTCTGGGTGAGCATGCCGTCGAGGAGGTTGCCGCGGACGATGCGGTCGGTCTCGTCGAGCGGCCCGTCCTCGGAATAGTACTCGGTATGCAGCTCGTAGAGCGTCCGCGCCACCAGCACGTGCAGGCTGTTCCTCGTGATGGCAGGGAAGTCCTTGCCGTCCTGCAGCCCGTCGTCGATGACCATGTCCGCCTGGAGGATGATCCTCGGCAGCTTCGCCTCGAGCAGGTCCTCGAGGGCGTCCTGCGGGTACGCGTCGTTGTGTCGCATGCCTTTCGGCAGCCACACCTGCATTCCCTTCGGGAAATACTCGTTCGCCATCCCGCGGGGGAGGCCCCAACTGCTTTATATAAGTTTTCATCACAAAGTGGTCAATCCTGTACGGAAAACTTTAAGAAATCCTCCTGCCAGACATATCCTGATGGCAGACGCGCAACCCGCTCCGCTCTACGAGTTCAAGGCCTCTTTCGGGAAAGCGATGGCAGAGACGCTCGTGATGATCATCGGCGCCTTCATCCTCATACTCGCCGGCGCCTTCGCGTACCAGCGCTTCATCGGTATCGAGCTCATCGCCGAGGTGCTCGAGCCCCTCGGCATCGACCTGACGAGCAACATCCCGACCATCCAGCTCTGGTTCCTCATCGCCTGCGGCTTCGCCTTCATCCTCGCGGTCCTTGCCGCCTACTTCAGGTACGCGAACGTGAAAGTGAAGGTCTTCGCCGACCGGCTCGTCGCGACGAGCATCTCCTCGCTCGTCTTCACGAGGATACTCGACGTTCCGTTCATCGACATCACCTCGGTCATCGCAGAGCCGAAGGGGCTGTTCTGGAAGGACACCGGCTCGGGGACGGTGAGGATAGCGCTCGCCAACATGAAGGAGAAGGAGATCGCCGTGGAACACGTGCATGCCTGCCAGCAGGTGCAGCAGTACCTCGTGCAGATGCTCCAGCGCTGGAAATCGCGCTACATCGTCCAGGACGCCGAGACGCAGCGCCGCGAGGATATCGTCGGCCGCATGCAGAGCACGATGGACGATTCTGGGATACTCTGAGAACTCACGGCCCGGGGATCGCTCACTCCTTGGCCTTCTCTTCCGGCTCCTCTGCAGGCGCCGGCGCCTCGCCTTGCGGCTGTTCGGCGGCAACGGGGCGGGCAAGCCTACGGTCAGGCTTCCTGTCGAGCCCCTTCTTCCGGGGGACGATCGGCGGGTCCTTCCGGATCGCTTTGGTGTTCCCCGCTTCCTTCTCGGTCGCGACGCGCAGCTCCCTGACCTCGACGCTCCGTACCGGGTAGATGCCCTTGACCGCGTCGCGCAGCGCCATCTGGAACCTGCTCGAGACGATCTCGTTCATGACCTTCTGGAACTCGGACTCCCTGAAATGCTCGATGACGAAGCCTTCCGCCGCCTTCCTGATCGCCGACTGCACCGACTGGTAGGTCGGGTTGCGGGTGACGATAAGGGGCTTGATGCGCGCGACCACGCCGTCCTTCGCCCTGACGAGGAAGGAGAGCTCGATCTTGTCCCGCTTCCTGCGGACGATCCGCTTGATGTGCGCGGGGATGATCAGGTACCTGACCGGGCTCGCGACCGCCTTGTCGCCCTCGATTGCCTCGATCCTGAAGGTGAGATTGATGTGCTGCTTCTTGATGTCGTTCGTGACGGTCATCAGGTTGACCTTGAGCTCCTTTCCCGGGAGCGTCGAGAGGTCGGTCGTCGGGGTCTCGCCGAGGAACCGGTCGTTGAAGACGTCCTTTCCGTAGATGTGCACCCAGCGCTTCTTCTTGATCTTGGGTGTCGCTGCCTTCTTCGCGGCTCGTGCCATGGTGTTTCAGTCCGTGCTATGAGAATACCGTGAGAAAACCGGGCCGATTTAAAAAGCTTTCCCTTCAGAAGGGCGTTGTTGAAAAGGTTGTCAGCGCTAGGGGGCGAAGGCTGTGATGAGTCTCATGCGGAGGCTGGGGGGATGTCCTTTAGGGGGATCCCGACCCCCTG
>JAFGPW010000006.1 GCA_016935985.1 Candidatus Woesearchaeota archaeon | reverse complement strand
GACCTCCTGCTACGAGAACTGCACGCAGAACCGCCTGCCGGGCGACGGCTGGCCGGGCGCGGACGCGAGCGCCTACGGCGACTGGGTGCTCTCCTCGATCGACAGCTACGACCAGAACCTCTCCTCAGGCGCGGTCGCCACCGAGGCTCGCGTCGACTTCAACAGCACCGCCTGGTGGAACGCGACCGCCCAGCTGCCGGGCGCGGTCACCTTCACCTACGACCTGGGAGCGGCGGACGTCGGCGGCTGCCCCGGCGCCGCCTGGATATCCTCGCAGACCGGGAGCGCGACGCTTGCCGCAGCCGGCCAGCAGCTCAGCAGGGCAGTCGGCGCGTACGCCGACTGTGTCGAGGACCTCGACTGCGGATTCGCCGACTGGCAGGCGACCGTCTGCAACGCGACCATCGGCGCGCCCGACACCGCGGTCTGCACCTTCACGAACATCATCAACGACTGGACCGGCGACCTCCTCGTGACGGTCGCGACGACACCCCCGAACGCGACGGACAGCGACTGGGGCCCGTGCGTCAACTGCACGAATGTCACGCTCGTGCGCCAGGACGACTCCACGACCGTGCGGTTCCTCGACGTGGCGGACGTCGTCTACCTCACCGAGGGCGGCTGGATCGACAACGGCACCTGCTCGGACTACGGATACTACCAGCTCTGGAAGACCGAGGGTGTCACGTTCTCCAACATCGGCGGCATCGACATGGAGGGATGCGCCTGGCTCGTCGACGTCCCGCCGGGCAACTACTCGATATACACCTTCGGCGTCGTCAACGTCTCGCTCGCCGGGAACCATACGCAGGCGCACATCTACGCGAGCTGCAACAACCCGCCGTCACCGGCATCGGGATTCACGCCGGCGCTCTTCCACGACCTGACGACCAACGTCTCCTGGAACGAGGGCGTCGACGAGGAGGGCGAGACCGTCTCCAGCTGGCTCTGCGTCGCGACATCCGCCGCGGACCGCCAGAATGGCGTGTGCGACGCCGTCGCCTTCGTGGAGCGCGCCGATCCCTGGTACCGCTTCCAGGCGGGCGACCTCGCCCACCTGGGCACGAACCGCACCTACTATGTCCGCATCTTCGAGTACGCCAACATGACCAACAGCACGGCGTACGACGTCGCTTTCAACCTCAGCAACTTCAGGCCGTACGCGAGCGCCGTCGCCACCGGCCCGGCGGGCGCGATCTACAACACCACGCTCTGGTGCAACTACACCTTCACCGACGCGGACGGGGACCTCGAGAACGGCACCGTCGACACCTATCTCTGGTTCCTCCAGGATGAGGGGGCGGGCGGCTTCTCGGTGCTGTCCGGCGAGACGGGAAAGACCCTTGCCGGGGCGTTCGACAAGGGCGATGTGGTGGTCTGCTCGGCGCTCGTCTACGACGAGTGGGAGCTCGCCGCTGCCGGCTATGCGAACGGCACGGCGCTCACGATCGCGAACGGGGCGCCGGCGACGACCCAACCGAGCATAACCCCCGCGGCGCCGCTGACAATGCAGAACCTCACCTGCGCCTACACCTATTCCGATCCGGACGGCGACTCCGAGTCGGGGACGCTCCATGCCTGGTACCGGAACGGCGTCGAGGAGCCGGCGGCGACCGGTGCAGTGCTCGACCGTTCCTTCACCGCCCGCGGCGAGAGCTGGATATGCCAGGTGACCCCGTCCGACGGGACCTCGTTCGGCGCGCCGAAGAACGCGTCTGCCGTAATCATCCAGAACACGCCGGCATCGCTCAACGTGATAGGCACGGTCCCTTACGAGCCGCAGTTCAACGGGATGACCTACCTCTACGCGAATGTCACTGACGACGACACCCCTGCGGACGTCGTCTGGGTCAACTTCACGCTCATCGCGCCGAACCTGACGCACGTCATCGACAACCTCAACGGCAGCCGCGCGGCCGAGATCTGGAGCTCGATCGTCGTCACCACGAGCAGGCTCGGCGTCTGGAACTACACCGTGACCGCCTCCGACGGGCTCTCGGTCTCGCAGGCGTCAGCGAACTTCACGGTCCGGGACTCGGACTACCCTCAGATCACGCTCTACAGCCCGCCGGACGACGAGCTCTGGACCGGCAAGCACACCGTCCCGTTCGGCTTCTCGGCCTACGACCCGTCGCTCAACCTCTCGGTCTGCCGGCTCATCATCAACGGCACGCAGTACAACTCGATATCTGATCCCGACGAGTATGTCGCCTACAACCTCACGGCCTACCTCGAGAACTCGACATGGGCATGGTACATCAACTGCACCGACACCTTCGGCAACTCGAACCGCTCGGCGACGCGGCTGTTCACCATGTGGAGCCCGCCTGACGAGTACATCTGGGTCAGGAACCTCGGCCAGACGGGCTTCGAGGAGACCAACCAGGAGTTCACGTCCCTGCGGACCGTGCTCCTCGAGCTCGCCTTCAACGAGTCGGCGACGAAATGCCGCTACGCGAACGAGAACCTCAACTGGACCGTCTGGGAGACGTGCGAGGAGTCGCGCTACTGGCTGCTCACCGACGTGAACGGCGCGAAGGTCGTCTACTACGATGTCAACCACACCGACGGCTTCGTCCACCGGATGTGGGACAGCATCTACCTCAACAAGAGCGGCTACGGCCTCGACCTGACGCCCCCGGTCGGGCTCATCGTGGTTGACGACGGAAACTTCACGAACGACAACGCCTCCCTCCACGCGTACTGGTACAACGCCTCGGACCGCGAGTCAGAGCTCCTCAACTCGCCGCTCCTCTACCAATACCGCATCAGGGACCAGACGAGCTTCACGACGGTCGTCGGCTGGACCGCGGCCGGGACGGCGACCGAGGTGACCCGGACCAACCTATCGCTCGTGGAGAACCACACCTACGTCTTCGACGTTCTCGTGCGCAATTCCGCGAACCTGAACATGACCGCGTCATCGGACGGCATCGCGCTCGACACCGCGCCGCCGACGATCGGCTTCGTGCTGAGCCCGACCCATCCGCTGGAGACGGTCTGGTACGCGAACGGGAGCCCGACGCTCGTCTGGAACGGCTCGGACTCTGTCGGCAGGGTCGACGCCTACAGCTACCTGATCGACCGCTTCTCGAACATCACGCCCGACCAGGTCCCCGAATACGGCGTGAACAAGAGCTACACCGGCCTTTCCGACGGCTCGTACTACTTCCATGTCCGGGCGCGCGACGAGGCGGGCAACTACGGCGGCGCCGCGCACTTCAGGATCAGGATCGACACGACAGCGCCCACGACCCCGCGGATGGAGGCGCCGGTGCAGAACGCCACGAACGCCTCGATACTGTTCGAGTGGCAGGCATCGCTCGACCAGCACGCCGGGATCGCGTACTACCAGCTGCAGGTCGGGAACTCGTCCACCTTCGCGAACAGCACGCTCGTCTACAACTCGACGGCCGGCAACGTGACCGCGCGGAGCGTCCGGGTGCCGCGGAGCGGCACGTACTACGGCAGGGTCCGCGCGGTCGACCTCGCCGGCAACCCCTCGCTCTGGTCGACCCAGATCGGCGAGATCATCGACACGACGCCGCCAATCATCATCTTCAAGAAGCCGATCAACATCGTGGTCTCGCGCATGGTCAACCTCGTCCTCAACACCGACGAGACGGCGACGTGCCGGTACGACGGGAAGCGCTTCGACTTCACGAACTCGACCTATCACCAGGCGCGCGTCAACCTCTCGGTCGGCGACTACGTCTACAACATCAGCTGCACGAACCTCGCGCTGCTCACGAACTCGACGCTCATCAGCTTCCAGGTGCGGCTCTGGGAGCCGACCTCGGTCATCGTGACCGCGCATCCGCCCTACTACACCGACGGCATCGTCGCGCTCGAGGCGATCGTCGAGAACGGGACGTCCAGCCTCGGCGAGATCCCGGTCGACTGGTTCGCGGTGCTGCTCAACGGGAGCGTGGTCGACGACTTCACCGTGATCGACAACGGGGACGGCAACTACACCGTGCTCTTCAGGGCGCCGATCGAGAGCGCCGGCTACTCGGTCATGGTCGAGATCCGCGGCGTCACCGACACCGTCGCGATCGATGTCGAGGACATCTACCTGACCGTCTCCTACGACGACGCTGGCGTCTCCGGCACCCCTCTCGACTCGATCATCTACTACGAGACCCCCTCGTACGCGGTCGGCATCGCCTCGGACTCGAGCCGCATCACCAAGACATCGGCAGACGGCCGGATGGAGCTCTCATACAACCTCCTCGACGGCACGTCGTACCTGTTCCTGACGCGGCCGGCCCAGAACCTAAGGCAGAAGGAACGCTACCTCAAGACCCGGACCTTCACCGAGCTCATCAACCCGTCCTTCGGCTATCCGCTCGACAAGGACTATCTCGTCTCTGCAGGCCTCGAGTTCCCCGACATCCTGGTCTCCGGCAGCCAATCGATATCGGACGGCCGGTACTCGCTGATGATACGCAACGCCGGGCTCGACCCGGACGACAACACCGTGATCGAGCTGCAGATCATCTGATAGGGTCCGCGTGCCATCAGGCATCATCGCATCATCCTCATCCCCACCACCCGAAAAATGAACGCGCAGAGAGAACCAGACATCCTCCGCCGGATTCGCCGGATTCGCTGGATTCGTCGGATCCCCCAGGCCTGCTGGGCCTGCAAGGCCCGCATCGCGCTCGCCCTCGCGTCCGCGCTCCTCTTCACGTGCTCTTCCGCCGCCCTCGCGTCCGCCCAGGAGGGCTTCGCGATCGACAACCTCGGGCAGACCGGCTTCGAGCAGACCAATCCCGAGTACACCTCGCTCGCGACCGTCATCCTCTACTCGGTCTTCAACAGCTCGGCGACCGGCTGCAGGTATTCCAACGACAACGAGAGCTGGTCGCTCTGGAAGGACTGCCTCTACACTTTCTACTGGAAGCTCAACGAGACCCAGGGGCTGCAGACCGTCTACGCGGAGTTCAACCATACCGACGGCGCGATCGCCCGGTTCTCGGACACCATCCACTTCAACCGCACCGGCGGCGGCCTCGACACCACGCCGCCGGTGGGGCTCTCAGTCGTCGATGACGGCGCCTACACGAACGACAACACTTCGCTCCGCGCTTACTGGTGGAACGCGACCGACCCCGAATCAGGGGTGCTCAAGATCCCGTTCCAGTACCGCTACCGCATCCGCGACACCTCAGGCGTGATCGTCGGCTGGACGGACGCGGGCGCCGCCACCGCGGTCACCAGGACGAACCTCTCCCTCTCGGACAGCGAGACCTACTACATCGACGTCGTCGTGACGAACTCGGCCGAGCTCTCCGCGAACGCGAGCTCCGACGGCATCAGGCTCGACAGGGGGGCGCCGGTGATGACCGACGTCGACTCGGTCTCGCACCCGGTGCCCACCTCCTGGTACGCGGACACGAGCCCGACCATGACCTTCTCCGCTCTCGACGCGATATCGAACGTCTCCGGGTTCTCGTACGTCATGGACTCCTCGAACTCGACGGTGCCCGGCAACGTCTCGAAGACGTCAGCCGGGAACGCGACGGTCTGGGGGCTCACGGACGGCATCTGCTGGTTCCATGTCAAGCCGCATGACGAGGCGATGAACTGGGGCGCTCCGCTCCACCGGCAGGTCAGGGTGGACGCGACCCCGCCGCCGATGCCGGTGCTGACGCTCAAGCGGTACAACAGCACGACAGGCGAGCTCGCGCTCAACTGGACCGCCGTCTCGGACATATCGCTTCCCATCACCTACGAGGTCAACCTCACCGACCTGGCGACGGACGTCTCGCAGGCCTTCGTCGGCATCGCCGTCGCCGGGACGGTCCTCTCGGTCGCCGCGAGCACGGATTACCTCGTCGAGGTGCGGGCCCGGAACGCGGCAGGCCTCGCCTCGGTCCGCGGCACCGGAGGGAACGCGACCGTCGACACGATAGCGCCTCGGTTCGTCGCGGTCTCGCCCGGCGGGCTGGTGCCTGTCGGCTCCTTCACCCTTGCGGTGATCACCGACGAGAACGCGAGCTGCACCTACGACGGGACGCCCTTCGTCCACACCGACGACACCTACCACGAGGCGCGGCTCGCCCGCGCCGATGGCGCCTACCTCTACGCGATACGCTGCACCGACCCGACGGGGAACGTCAACCAGACGACCGCCTCGTTCACGGTGGACACCACGCAGTCGGTGGCCTCGGTCTCGGTATCGGCGCCCTCCCTCTTCTACGCGGGGAGGATCAACTCCTTCTCGCTCCGCGCCGAGAACGCCGGCGGCATCGGCCTCTCAGGGCTGTCCTCCGCCTCGTCGAGCCTCTCGCTCTCGTTCAACGGGACCCGGGTGGCCGACGTCTCGCTGCTCGACCATACCGACGGTGACTACACGGTGTCTTTCCTCGCGCCGAAGCGAGGCGGCTATGTCATGGACATCAGGTTCGCCGGCATCGCGCAGAACTACTCGGTATCGGTAAGGAGCGTGCTCCTCACCCTGCGCTACTCCGATCCCCTCCTCCCGTCGCTCGCGCCCTCGATGCAGGGCCGACTCGCCTACACCGCGCAGCCGGGCTTCTCGTTCGGCCTCGCCTCTGACAGCAGGTACGTGATCGCCGGAGGCGACGACGCCTCGCTCAACCTGTCCTCCGACGCCACCTCCGGGAACGCCTACCTCTTCCTGACGATCCCAGGGCCCAGGATCGCCGACAAGCAGGAGTACCTGGCGCGGGGCGACTTACTCGACCAGATGAACCCCTCGTTCGGCTACCTCATCGCCTCGGTCAACCGGATCTGGCTGCAGCTCGACTACCGGACGATCTGGATGGAAGGCGACAGCTTCATCCCGCCGGGCAAGCACGCCATACGCATCATGAACACCGGCTATGTCGGCGGAAGGCGGGCGGTCTCGTTCGAGGTGGACGACGGCCTCAGGGCCGAGGAGGACCTCTATTACACCCTCGGCTGAGGAGACACCGATGAAGACCGATACCAGGACCGACATCCCTGCCGCATCCGGCATGCCGCCGCTGGGAAAGCGCGGGCAGATGTACATCTTCGCGGCGATCATGCTCATCACCCTCTCGTTCGTTCTCATCCAGACGGCATCGACGGTGGAGGAGCCGCGGGAGACCTTCAGGGACGTGCGGGAGAACTTCGCCTACGAGATCCCGAAGGTGGTGAATTCAGGGGTCTATGCCGGCGACAACGTCTCTTACCGGCTGGAGCGCTTCATCGACCTCTTCGACGACTTCGTCAGGACCCGCAACCAGGACTTCCAGATCCTCTACCTCTACGCCTCCCCGGACACGAGCGGGCTCGGCGCCGGAACCCGGATCACGGTCCGGAACCGGCTGGCACTGCCGGCCGGGATATCGTACGGCACGACCGTCTTTTCACTGGACCCCAGTAATGAACAAATAATTAATACCGACGAGGACGTGACGGTCTCAGTCGGCAACAACAGCTACACGTTCTCGTTCCTGGAGAACGACCATGACTTCAAGGCGCTCTTCAGGAGCGAACGGGTGAGATGATATGGGGGCAGCGGGCAATAGGCATCGGATCGGGAAGCGCGGCATCGCGCTCTGGACCTCATGGGTCCTCCTGATGGCGTTCGCGCTCATCATCTCGACCTTCATGTACAACTGGATATTTTCCTACACATCAGGAACGACAGAGGAATTGCGGGAGCGCGCATTCAACGCAGAGGGCTGCGAGGACATCGGAATCAGCATAGATTCCATCTGCCAGAATTCGCAAACTTTATATATGAATATCACCAATACCAAGAATATCGTCGTGAAGCAGCTCGTCTTCCGCCTGTACGATCTCTACGAGGAACCGCAGATACGGAGGACGAACATCACCTTGCGGCCGAAGGCGACTGAGCTCGTCCGCATCATCAAGCAGGGATTCGTGAGGGATGTCGAGGTGATTCCGGTCACCTACCTGGATAACATCGAGATCATATGCCTCAACCGCATGACCGAGCACAGGGACATCGGCTACTGCCTGTCCTGAGGCGCGGGAGATGCGCCGAGGGCTCCCGGCTCTCCACGGCGATCCCATGATAGGGGGTGGCGCCCCAGTGGAAAAAGAGGTGAAGAGGATAGCAGTCACAGGCAGCGGGAAGCGTCATTCCTGGCGTCATTCTCCCTCCCATTCCCCTCGCCATGCCTTTGGCAAGCGCGCTGTCTCGCCGCTCATCGCGACGGTGCTCCTCATCGCGTTCGCGGTCGCCCTCGGAGCGGTCGTCATGAACTGGGGGAAGTCCTATGTCGAGGAACAGGCGCAGCACGCCGGCGACAAGTCCACCACCGAGATGCACTGCCAGATCGACATCGACCTGCGCATCAAGGAGATCCGGGGGGTCCCCAAGATCTGCTACGACAACACGACGACCCCTTCGGCCCCATTCATCGACGTCATGCTCGAGAACCGGGGAACCGAGGACATCCGCGGCATCGCGTTCCTCGTGATCGACGACTACGACAACATCTTCACCAACGAGTCGATCCCCGACTCCGACATCCCGGCAGGAGGCGTCAAGAAGTTCCAGATCGAGTACGACTCCAGCTTCGGCGGCATCTCGGTCGTGGAGATAACGCCCATGATCTCTTCGGCAGGGAGCGTCCAGCCCGTCCTCTGCGCGAAGAACGCCCTCGTCGAGGACGAGGTCTACGAATGCAGCTGACCCTCAGGAGCAGGTGAACGTGCCCCTGCGGCACGGGCGTACGGCAGCCGCGCGCATCCCCCCATGATCATGGCATCGAAGACCATCACCCCTGTGCAGGAGAAGATCATCGACCTCGAGATCGAGAAGTCGAAGCTCAACAGGGAGAAGTCCATGCTCGTGCTGAACAAGGCGATCTTCCTCTACTTCTCGTTCCTCTTCGTCGGCGTCGTCGGCTTCATCAACGGATACCTCAACAAGGGCCTGCTCAACCTCCTCATCCTGATGGGCCTGTGCGTGCTGGTGATCGGGGTCGTGCCCTACATCCGCACCATGCACCACGAGGAGCGCTCGCTCGAGGCCCTGATCGCCGGGCTGAAGGAAGGGGGCATGCGGTCCGGCTCCGCCCGGAAGCGGGGGTGAGCTCCGGATGCGTTTCGTCGAGGGCGATCCGCGCGAGGACAAGAAGCGCTACGCGATGCCGCTGCTCCTCTTCGCGGTCGTGGTGTTCGTCGTCTTCTATGCCGGCACCACCATGTTCGGGATGTACCGCACCGCTTCCAACTACACCGAGGAGCGGACCGAGCCGGCGCTCAGGTGCGTCGGCTACATCTACCGCATCGAGAACCCCTCCTACGACACCCAGGCCGGGACCCTCTCGTTCACGCTCTACAACGAGGCGTTCAGCGACCACAACCTTGTGAGGATCACCGTCCTCTCCGGACCGGTCTCCGAGGAGGTGACCATGCGCCCGCTGCGGCCGGGCAACCGGGAACCGGTCGAGGTGGACCTCCCGCTCACCGACGGGACCTTCTCGGTCTATGTCGAGGACTGCGCTGAGCACGCGAAGAAGCATACCTACCTGATCTGACGCTGTCTGAGGCCACGGGACCGGGATCGGGGAGGCAAAAGAAATAAATACGACGATGCCCAGAACGACCACCATGGGAGCGAGAAACCGGAAGGGGACGCGGGAAAGGATGCGGGAGGGAAGAGCGCGGGGAAGGCCGCTCGCCGGCACGAAGCATGGCCAGGTGTGGGTATCAGCGATCCTCTACATGCTGATCGCTGCGATCGCGATCATCCTCATCCTCGACGCAGGACTGCCGCTGCTCAACATGATGCGGGACAAGAGCACCTACGCCAAGGCCCAGGACACCATGATCGGGCTGAACAAGCACATCGAGGACATCGCGGGCGAAGGGATAGGGTCCCAGCGCGTGGTGTCAGTCGAAATCGAGGACGGCGAGCTCTACGTGGAGGGCGGCAGGCTCACTTGGGAGCTCGAGACCGAGTCCAAGATCCTCGAGCCGCGGACCAAGATACGCATGGGCAACCTCGTCATCTCCTCCAACGTGGATGTCAACTCCTACGAGCACGGCTCCCACTACATCCTCGAGAACTCCCGCATACGGGTGCGGCTGAACAGGTTCGGCAACCAGTCCATCAACCTCTCCGACATCGTGGAATGGATCTTCCTCAAGGAGACGAACGCGTCGGTGAACGGCACCTTCGACTTCGCGATCGGCGACCCGTCTGACCCTGCGAACAGCGAGGGCGTCGTGACGAGCGCGATGTTCCCGGCGACCAACCAGACGAACGCCGACTACGTGTCCGTCATCTACAGCGTGGACTCGGCGAACTTCGACTACGACCTCGAGATCACGCTCGAGTCGCAGGCGGACTTCCTCTCGATAAGGGCGAAGGACATCACCTAATCCCTGAACGAATCATGCGTGAGTCGGGCTGGATCACGGGCCGTGCGGCCTGCCCTGCCTATCCGCCTTTGCCCTTCTCCTGCCGCAGCAGCCACTGGCCCCTCGCGGTGAAGGAGAGCACCGGCGTCTGGTTCACCCAGTAGGTCCTCCCCTTCACGAGGCATGAGGGGTGGAAGACGCTGGTATAGACGAAGAGCCTCCCTGTGAACTCGCGCTCCAGCTTGTTCTCGAAGCGCAGGGTGAACCGCTTGTCAGGGTAGATGAAAGCGACGTCGTAGCCGGAGAGGTCGACCGAGAGGAAATCGTCCCTGACGAACTCGGTCGAGAGGCCCAGCTGCCGCTTGAAGGCGAGGCTCCGCTCGAAGAGGGGCTTGTCATACTCGATCCCCGTCGAACTCGTGAAGACGCTCGCGAGGTTCGCGACCCTGCCGTCGCCGCTGCCCAGATCCACGAAGCTGCGGCAGTCCTGCAGCCGTATCTTGATGAAGAGCTCGTAGATGTTGCCGATGGTGGAGGTGCCCCAGAAACCGAGGTCGGTCTCCCGCATGGGATAGACGCCCTGGTCGATCATCTCTCGCTCATAGTCGTCATACGCGGCCTCGATGAGCTTGTACCGCTTGAACCGGCCGTCCACCGTATCCCCCATGGGCGGTTGGAGGCCCTCCTGACAATATAAATGTTCCGACCGGTTCCCCGCCCCTGCGCCCCCCTCCGCGGCATCATTCGAGCGGGACCTGGCTCCAGAGCGTCCAGTCGTTCGACGGTGAGTAGGAGCCGAAGATGAAGTAGGGGGTCTGCATCTGCCTGAAATAGCTGTCCTCGATGTCGGTCCATCTGGCCATGCCGGGGGCCGGGCCGAAGAAGCCGCTCGAATAGATCGGGCTGCCGAAGGCGTTGAGGACCTCGGTGAACTGCCGGCCGGGCTGGTGCTGCTCCTCGGCGAACCCCTCTGAGGTGATGGTGCCGGAAAATCCTTTCTTCTTGAGGTACTCCACCGCTTCGATCGCCGGGTTCATGCCCTGGCCGATCGGCAGGTGGGTATGGCCGGTGCCCATGGAGTCGACGAGATGCAGGTGGCCGAGCACGCCCCGCTTCTGCATCTTCCCGATCTGGTCCATGTACCATCCCCTGAAACGCTTGTCGGTCTCCTGCTTGGTCTCCATCCGGCCCTCGCCCTTATTGTACTGCGGCTGGAAGTGCTTGCGCCACATGCCGAGATGCTGGGTGTCGAACGTGGCCTTGATATGCTTCTCCGCCTCGCGCTTCGCCTGCTCCTTGCTGACCCCCGGCATGTAATAGGGGTTCTTCACCTTCTTGAGGTTGCCGTCCTTGTCGCGCTGCGCGGTCGGGTCCTCGACCTTTGGGCTGGTCAGGTAGTCGACCATCCGCTCGCGGGATTTTTCGACGAGCTCGATGAGCTCCTCGGGATGCGAGCCGTAGCCCGTCTCGGGGAAGATGTTCTCAGGCGCGACGAAGATGTCGCGCGTGACGTTCTTGTTGTGCTTGGTCTGGAGCATCGCATGGATGCCGGCCTCCGCATAGCTCTTGAGCGACTGCTCTATCGCGTACTGCGAGATCGGCTTCACGTGGTCGAGCGTGTCCTGGATGGTGTCGGCCTGCGCGTCGGCCGACGCGCTCGCCTCGTGCGTGTACTGCATCTCCTGGTTCGCCTGCTTGATCGCGTCCTGGAGGAGCTGGGTCGGGAGCTTCTTGTCATAGGCGACGATATGTTGGGCGCCGAGGTAGCGGGACGCGTCGTCGGCGATCACCTTCACCTCGTCGAGCTTCTCCTTCGGGATCGCCCCCTCGAACTTCGTCCACCAGTCCAGGGCCTCGAGGTACTTTTCCCTCCGGTCCTTGACCTGGTCGTAGAACCTGCCGTGGTAGAGGGACGAGCCGCGGTACTGCAGCATCTGGGTCTCCATCTGGATGCGGAACGCCATCTCCTCGGGGGTTATGTTCTCTCCGGGATGACGTCGGTTGAACTTGTCCGCCCGCTCCTGGATCTCGGTCCAGGAGAGCTTTCGCGTCTGGAACCTCGTCTTGTCGGAATCCCATCGGGGGATCCGGCTGAAGAGGTCGTCGGGGTTCGCCGGGTCGATGTAGTTGCCGTCCTTGTCGATCCAGTCGCCCTTGAAAACCTTCTTGCCGTTCTTGTCTGTGTAATCATGGTCTGCCTCCTTGTAGACCGGCTCGCGGATGATCTGGCTCTTGCGCACGTCGGAGATGATGCGGCCGGTGCGGTCATCCACCATGTAGGTGATGGCGCGCCCCGGCTCTTCCGCATAGCCGAGGAACCGGTAGCTGCCGTCCGGGTTCTTCGCCCACTCCTGCTCGGAGATCGGCCGCTGGTACTCGCCGGTGTGCACGACCACCGGCCCGCCGCCGGTGACGTCTGCCGCGAAGTCGATCGCCTTCCTGACCTCCTCGATGCTCGCGAGCCGCTGGTCGTCGGAGAAGCCATGCTGGGGGTTGAAGCCGGAGAGGTTGCCTATCTGGCTCGGCGTGTGGACAGTCGTGAGCTTGACCTGGTTCACGCGCGCGAGGTCGCGCAGCGCCTTCCTCGCCTCGATGCCGTAGCTCTCGACGCCGGTCGCCTCGGCGCCGCCTCCGAGCTGGGGCTGGAGCTCGATCGCCGAACCGCCCAGACGGATCGCCGAGGTGACTGTCTGCAGGAAGCTGCCGAACCTGTTGCCTTCGGTCACCGAGACGCCGACTTCCTTCATGCCGACCCGTGCGGCAGGGTCGCCGCTCGACTGGGACTCGAAGTCAGGCCGGAAGGGTCCTATCCGGTCAGGATCGCTCCATGACGTGTCGATAGGGGCAGGTGCCGGGATCATGTCCTCCGAGATGTCCGGCGAGGGGTCGCCTGGGTTGGCTGAGAGTGGGGAGAACTCGCTGTTCATCTCCGGCAGGTCGGCGAGCGTGTTCGGCGGGGCGACGCTCGCATACCCGCGGTCCATGGTGGAATAATATTCGCCGAATGCCATAGGATCATTCCTCTAGCTGCATCAGGGTCTAGGGCATCGCTAGTTTATATACTTTACTATTTATATACCTTTGTATACAAATGTGTATACTAAGAAGTGGTATACCTGAATCAGCGGATGGTGAGCGTGCTCGTGACCGCCGAATAATCATAGAGCCGCCAGTACCCCTGCGGCAGGAAGACCTTCCTGTCGGCAGGCACGATGCCGATGTCGTCGATCGCGCCGTCGGATCGCGGATCCTCCCTCGTTCCGACGACCCTGCCCTCGATCCCCGAGCACCAGTCGTTCTTCCCGGGTATCGCCTTCCAGCCGTTCCGCTTCTGGAGGTCGAGGACGAACCGCTGCTCGAGATCTCGCGGGATGCCGATCCTGCGCGCGAAGAGGGTGAAGTTCCGGTCGGCAGGGGTCATCTCCGCGGTGAAGGTCTCCCCCACCATCGACGCGAGCCAGTGGCGCTCCACATCGGCGCTCTTCGATGCGGCCGGTGCGGTGGCAGGCTCCTGCTGCGGAACCGTTACCGGCTTCATCGAGTACCATGTCGCGAGCAGGCCGATTCCCAGCGCCCCGGCGGCGACCGCTGCGTACTTCCACCATCCCCGCTTCTTGGTCTTATCCTCGATTTCGGGCGTGCGGCGCCTGCGCCTGCTCTTCCGCTGCTGGGTCATCGGGAGCCCTTCAATCCACTCGGGGAGCGATCGGCCTTCCGCGTCAGCGAGGCCCTTCCTGAAATCGGAGCCGATTCGGGAGAGCTTTCGTGAGAGCGCGCCGATCGCCTCCCTGGACAGATAGCTCGGCGGATTGCCGGCGCTCTCTCTCCTGAGGTGGCGCGTGATCCGGTGCCGCGCGTTGCCGAGGAGCGCGGTGAAGTACTCGACGCTCGAGGCGTTCTTGAAATTCACCGTGATGTCCTTGTCTTCGGAATGGAGCATCTCGTCCATGACATAGAGGTCGGTCTTGAGATGATGGAGCTCTTTCCACGGTCCGAATCTCGCCTGCACGCCGTCATAGAGCCGCTTGATGGTCCTGAAGAAGGGCCGTGGGACGGCGAGCCGGTCCTGGCGTTCCTGGCGCGCGAAGTACCTGACTGTCTCCTCGGCCTGCTCGAGACGCTTGCCGATGTCGAGCTGGCCGGTGCCATAGGTGATGATGTCATCGATATGCCCCCTGTCATGCGCGATCATGGCGTCGATCTCCTTGCCCGTCTCCTGGAGACCGGCGAGCAGGCCTGCTGCGATCCCGGTCTGGGCGTGGCGGTCGAGAGCCCGATCCCCCTTCTCGATAATCGTCGCATACCTCTCGGAGGACTGCTCCCCCTTCCGATAGCAGTCGAGGAGCTGCCGGGTCGTGATGAGCCTGAGCCAGAAGGCGACGAGCTCGTCGCCGACGCCGGGTTCAGGAAAGCCATGCATGAGATATTGCGGGTGGCCGAGCCGCTCGAGGTTCGTGTCGATCTTGCGATCGATACTCTCGATCTCTTCCCTGAGCTTATTCCCGTTCCGACGATGGAATTCCTGGAATATGCGGTCGATCGCGGTGCCGAGGCGCTTCCCGGCGGCAGCGACTATCGCGTCGGTCGCGATAGTCTCCGTGTGCTCATGCGCGAGATGCGCCTGCAGGCGCTCGTCGGCTTCGGAGAGGAGATGATATCCCTGCAGCATGAGCGGGATGAAGGTGTCATCTGTCACGCTGACCTTCTTCCCGTCCCAGAATGGCTTGGTGATGTCGCGGGCTATAGCATGGATGTGGTGGAACGAATAGTGTCTCTTGATGGCCGCGCCGAGCTTGTAGCCTACGGCGAGGAGGGTGTCGCTGACGAGCTTGTCAGAACGGTTGAGGTAACTGAGGGGGGGATAGCCGGTCTTCCGCTGCCATTCTCCCCTGCGGTCCTCGAACACCCGGTGGGATGCGAGCAGGTGCTCGCCGGCGATGGCGATCGAGGTCTTCGGGATGGTGGCGAAGCCGGCGAGGTCGGTATGCAGCGTATCGAGCGAAGCGCCGATCGCGTCGTAGAGTCCTGTGGTGAGCGCGCTGATACGGCGGGCGAGATCGAGGTGGTCCTGGGAGTAGGGCCTCAGGAGGATGGAGATTCTGTCCAGGCCCTGGTTGAGCTCCCGTGCCCGACCGACGACTTCTGTCTGATAGACGGCTGTCGCTGTCGTCATGCGTGGGGTGAGCGGCTGGTGGTATTTAAATATTGCTTTACTTCCTTACTATAAAGTGGTTATTTATTCATCAGTGTGTGTTCAGTAGGGGCCGACCCGACGTTCCGGCTTGTACATCCCCATGACCATGTCGAGGATCCTCTTCGCCGCATCCATCTGCTCGTCGAGCAGCTTCTGGGAGTTGTATGCGCCGCGGGCGATGTCATCCTGCTTCTGGCGGATGGCATAGGCCATGTCGACCGCCCGGCCCATCATGTCAGGCGTTGTGTAGCCTGCCTCGCTCGCCTCGCTCGCCATGCCGACGATGTTCGAGTAGAGATCATCGAAGGCCTGCCTGGCGAGGAAGGTCTGATATCGGGAATGGATGGCATGCTCTTCCTCCGCCTCAGGCGCCTCCGTCTCGACCTGGGCATCCAGGCTCTCCTCATCGTCAGGCCTGAACCTGCTCTCCAGATCGACCTCGTCTGGCACCTCGACATCGTCGAGCATCTCCTCGATCTGGCGCCGGCGCTCCTCCTCGCTCTTCTTGAGTAGCCTTGCTATCTCCTCCTGCTCCTCCTTCCGGGTCTTCTCGAGATCCTTGAGCTTCGCTATCCGCTCCGCAGGCGACAGCTTCTCTAGGCTCTTCGCGTCGAAATCGGCCATCCCAGCCGCCACGGAGGGAACTTGCTATTTATATTTTCTGTTGTTACCACTATAAAGGGACTATAAAATGGAAAGGTTTATATAGAGGATGCCATTCAGATGTGTCGGGATCAATCCCCTGAGGTGAAAGCAGATGGTTTCCCAATTCAAGAACACGTACCCGATAAAGCTCAACGATACAGAGATTCGGAATGACGAGCCGCTGGCAAAGGTCGTCATAGGGGTAGAACCGCTGAGCATCGACAACATCACGCGAGGCGACTACCTGGTGATGGACCTTCGCAAGATGAAGGAATTGGGGCTGCCTGACAACCGGTTACAGTATCATAGCAAGCTCGGGACGCCGAACGGCACCTTCTTCAGGGTGATACTCGAGTCAGGGAGCAAAGCCCTCTTCTCCAAGCAGTACTTCGGCGATACGGTCTACCGTCCTGTCCGGGGTATCCCCCACCAGAACGCACGGCGCAACTGAACGCTCACCAGGTGAGCATCCGGTGGGCCTTCTTGAAATTCTTGTAGCAGAGCCAGGCGGAGCGCTCTACAGAGGAATACGCGGTCTTCCTGTCCGAGTCCTCCTTGTACATGCTGCTCGCGGTGGGCTTTCCCTTGCCGTCCCCGGAGAACCGTATCGAGGTCAGGGCTGAGAACATGTCGCCGAATCCGCGGAAGATGCCGAGGAAGGGGTCTGCTGCCGATATCGCAGCCTCGGCGGCGCTCCTCTTCGCCGTGGTGGGCGGCGAGTACACCTTCCCTTCGGCCTCGGCGAGGTACTTCTGCAGCTCGTCCCCCAGCGCCTCCATCGCGGCCTTCACGCTCGCGTCGATAGAGCCGAGGATCTCCATGTCCTCGGCATCGCGGTACTCCTTGTACCTCGTGATCTCCTCCTCGGTCCAGGCATACGCGCGCAGCACGAACTCGGCATGGCCCATATGGAGCGGCCCGCGCTGGTAGCCCTCGCGCTGGAAGCTCATCTGGGGCATGGTCCGGTACTTGAAGTGGGCGATGATGACCCCCCAGACCTTGCTCCCCTCCTTCGCGATCTTCTTCGCCAGGAACTCGACCTCGATTGCCGAGGACTCGAAGGCGCCCACGAGGTCGGGGCTGTTCATGTGCCTCTCAGAAAGCCCGAGCCGGCGGAGGTTCCGCAGGTACGGCTTTACCCAGGACATGTACATCTTGATGATGTCGTAGTGCTGCTTGAGGTACTTGACGGTGAAAAGCCTCTTCGTCTTGAGCTCCTTATAGGTCGCCTCCTTCCACTCGATGAAGGTGCGGAGCTTGCGCGAGAGCACCTCTTTCACCTTGCGGTTGAAGTCGAGCCTCATGACATGGCCGTCCACATCGCTCTTGCGCATCGGCGGCGCGCTGAAGAAGAGGTCAGGAAGGGTCACGAACTGCAGGTCACGCGCCATGCCGTAGACGCTCGCCGGGTTCTTCGCGCCCTGCTCGACCATGTCGATCCAGATCCCCTTGAGCGTCACTTCCGCCGACAGCGCGCTCTTGCTGCCTGAATACGAGTCCTTGTAGTAGGAGAGGCGCTCGTCGAGGATGCGGAGCTCGCGGACGAGCTGGAAGAGCTCTTTCACCATCTTGCCGATGGTCGCGAGGAACTGGGAGACCTTGTCCTGCTGGAGGCCGATCCGCTGCTGGGCGACGCCGAAGAACGCGGAATGCTCGCTCGCTGCGAACACGTCGCTTATCTTGTCCTCGACGATGCAGGACTGGTCGATCCTGAGGTGCTCGAGCACCCAGTAGTAGACTTCTTCCATCGACTGGTTGACCGACTCGAAGATCAGCCATTCCCGCTTCTTCGTCGCCGGGAAGCCGGTGGGGATCGGCGGCTGGCCCCGCGTGATCTCCATCTTCTCTTCCTTGAATCCGTAATCTGAGAGCTTGACCACGTGGCGTACCTCTTTCCCTCCCCATCACTCTCGGGAGCCGCCTTTAAAAACATTTCGGCCGGAAAGCCCTGCGGCCGGCGCTTTGTACAGCACCACCGAGAAGCCGACCACCTGGATGAGCGTGCTCTCCGTTGCCTGGGCGATGGCCTGCGCCTCGGCGAACCGGTCCCTGCCCTCGATGAAGCCCTTGAGGAGCCGGACCTTGACGAGCCGGCGCCGCTTCAGGTGCCGCTTCAGGTCCGCCACCACGTTCGGGGTCACGCCGTTCTTGCCCACCTGCATCGCCGGCGCGAGCGCCTGGGCGCGGCCGCGCAGCTCCGCGAGGAGCCGCCTGTCGCCGAATTCGGCGTATCCGATCGCTCCTGTTCCCATGGTGCCTAATCGAGATCGATGCTGGGCTTGATGCGCCCGAACCTTCCGCCCGGCGATATCCATGTCTTGACGTCCGCGGTCTCCTGGCCGAACGCGTGCGCGATGTCGAGGACCCCTTTCCCCTGCAGCTCGATGGTGATGGTGATGGGATCCTCGGCGAGGATCTCGCCTTCCCGGTGGACCTTGCCTGCCGCGACTATCGTGAGGGCCTGCCGTCCGGGGTTGAACCGCACCGCCACGGTATTGGTATGCTTAATCTTCATAGTCATTCACCTCGATACCGATGCCTCGGCTGATGCGAACGTTGTATTAAAACCTTGTGGTCGGCCTCCGCCAGCAAAAGGAGAATCAGTCCTCCTTGCTCTTCTGAAGGCCTTGCGGGTGGTGGTGGCCGAGATCCCGGCGGGTGTGCAGCTCCCTGATATGGTCGACCTTGGTCTTGAGCAGCTTGTTGAGGTCGGCGGTCACGTCCTCGAGGATGAGCGAGACGTGCTCGCCGCCGAGGAAATGGGGCAGGATGACATAGTCGGCGCCCGTGTCGTAGAGGTCGAGCGCGTCGTCCACCTGGTAGGCGGTGACGAAGATGATGATATCCCTGTTGATCGCCCGCGCCTTCTTGATGAGGACATGCGAGGTCTGGACGTCGGGGATCGTCGAGATGATGAGCTTGACCCGCTCGAGACCGATCCGTTCGATGATCTCCTCGGAGCTCATGTCGCCGTAGATGCACGGGACCTTCTCCCTGATCAGGCGCTTGATGATATCCGGATTGAAGTCGACGATCACCACCTCCTTCCGAAGCTCCTTGATCTTCCTCAGGATCGAGTAGCCGGTCCGGTCGTAGCCGCAGAGCACGACGTCGCGCTTCTGCTTGGCCGGCAGGAACTCGAGGTCGTCCATCCCGGACGAGAGCGTCTCGAAGATATTGAGCATCTTCGCGAAGAAGTCGTAGAGCTCCTTCTCGTACTTGAGGGTGTAGGAGGTGATGGTGATCGTGATGATGGCGAGCAGGATCGATATCGTGACGATCTCGTCGCTCACCTGCCCGAGCGTCATCCCGAGCGCCACGATGATCAGGCTGAACTCGGAGATCTGGGCGAGGCTGACCGAGGAGATGAAGCTCGTGCGCTTCTTGTAGCCGAAGAGCGAGGAGACGATCATGATGACGAGGGGCTTGCACACCAGCACGAACACGGTGAGGATGACGAGCGGCCAGACGAGCCCCTGCATGGTGCCCACCGAGAGCTGCATCCCCAGCGAGACGAAGAAGAGGATCGCGAAGAAGTCCTTCAAGGACCTGACCTTCCCGATGATCTCGAAGCTGTACTCGAGGTTCGCGAGCGTGATCCCCGCCACGAACGCGCCGATGGCGATCGAGAAGCCCACCATATGGAAGAGGATCGCGAACGAGAAGCAGACCGCGACGGAGACGAGGAAGAAGAACTCCTGGCTTTTTGCCGCGAACTTGAAGACCTGCGGGAAGATGAAGTGGCCGAAGAAGGCCGCGGTGAGCGCGAGGACGAAGCCCTTCCCGACGGAGATGAGGAGGAACATCGAGCTGAACTCGGCGAGCGTCGAGAGCACCGAGAGCGCGAGGATCGCGATCACGTCCTGCATGAGCAGGATGCCGAGCACGATGCGGCCGTGGAGCGTGTCGAGCTCGCGCTTGTCCGAGAGGATCTTCACCACCACCATCGTGGATGAGAAGGCGAGGATGAGCCCGAGGTAGAAGGAATGGATGGGCGCGAAGCCGAGCGCGACGGAGATGAGGTAGCCGAAGATGAAGACGATCAGCACCTGGATGGTGCCGCCGAGGGTCGAGACGAGCCCGACGTCCTTGAGGCGCCGGAAGTCGATCTCAAGCCCGACGATGAAGAGGAGGAACGCGATGCCGATCTCCGAGAGGGTCGCGATGACCTCCTGGTTCTTGATCAGCCCCATCATCGGGCCGATGACGAGCCCGGTCAGGATATAGGCCGGGATGAGGGGCTGCTTGAGCAGCCGCGCGATATAGGAGATGGCGGTCGCGACGAGGATGATCATTCCTATATCGAGAAATATGTTCTCCATGCTGGCGCTACCTCCTCATTCATCGCCTCTCATCGGCATGTTACTATAAAAATGTTAGTGCTTCGGCCTCTCCCGCGGCGCCGTGATGCTGACACCACCCGGCGGTAGCTGCTGGATGATCTGGTCGAGCTCGCCGCCGAGCATGTTCTGGATGCGCTTCGCGGCGTCGCTCGTCTTCAGCGCGCCCTTGGAGACCTCGAGCCAGCGCCCGCAGTTCGCCATGACAGCGTCGCGCGGGCCGACCATGATGATCTCGTCCTTGGAGTCGAAGAGCCCTGCCCCGAGCTCGAGCCGGGGATGGAGGTACCTCGTCTTCCCGCGGATGACGAACGCGCCCTTCGTCAGGTACTCGCCCGTCTCGGCGGTCTTCGACACCTGATCAGGGTCGACGTGGAAAACCTCGGCGGTCGTCAGGTCCGATTTCCACGCCTTCGAGAACGAGGCCGCGGCGACGCCCGCCTGCTCGAGCGTGGTCTGGGGGACCGGCCGCCCCTTCGCCTTTACCACGTAGAACGGCGCGCCGGCCATGTCGGTGTGGAGCACCTTGTCGCCGGGTTCGGCGTGCTTCTTGATGAGGACCTCGTTCGTCGTCGAGTCGCGGCCGCCGACGCAGAGGAAGCCGTCGGAGCTGTAGAACCAGCGGAATTTCTCGTACCAGTGGCGCCTGCGCTGCGCGAACCGCTTCCTGCGCCGCTCCTCCTCCTCGAACCGCGCGAGGTAGGAGTCCTTCTCCTTTCTCGCCTTCTCGTACGCGGCGACCGACGCCTTATAGGCCTCTGCCGCGCCCTCGAGCTTGCGTTTCGCCCTCTTCGCCTCCTCGAAATAGCGTGCCGCGTTCTCCTCGACGGATTTCGTGACATCTATATCGACGGTGACCATGAGAAGCAGCAGGAACCGACGACTATATATTCGTTGCGGTCAATACGGTAGGGCGTAGGATGATCCCGAGAGCGCGTGGATGTTCCGCATCACCGTGCCGAGCGGCAGGTCGAGCGCATACCTGACGGCGATGAGCTCAAGCTTGTCGGTCAAGGGCCTGAACGGCCTGACGAGCGCGGTGTCGACGTCCGCGAGGTTGCCCGCCACGATGTCGGTGAGGTAACGGTCGCCCACCATGAGCACGCGCGGGTCGTGCCTGACGCGGCCCTCGAGCACGTTCGCCTGGATGACGGCGGTGAGTATCTCGGGGTTGGGCTTCTTGAACTTGTGGATGACAGGGGAGAGGAGCCGCTCGTCAGGGCCGACGAGCTCGGCGGTGCGGTGGAGGAAGCTGCCGTCGTCGTCATGGTACTCCATCGCGTTGAGCTTCCCGCCGACGAACCTGAGGAGGATCGGATGGTCCGAGGCCTCCATCCTCACCATCATCGAGACCGGCATGAGGTCGCCGAAGATGTCGCGGATCCGCCGCACCTCGTCGTACGACGAGTTCGAGACGAGATCGCTCTTGCCCTTGAGGTGCTCGAGCGTGAGCTCGAACGCCGGTTCCCTCGCCGCCGCATGATAGCCGTGGAGCGTGCAGTCCCGGTCGAGCAGGAAGAGGTCATAGCGCTTCTCCAGGAGATAGAGCTTGTTGACGTCCTTCAGCCGGTGGTCGACCTTATAGTTCTTCGCCTTCAGGTAGTCGCCGAACCGCTCCTGGAGGGCTGTCTTCGCGGTGTGGAAATGGTCGCGCATGTGGCGGAGGGAGGCCGGATGCCTTTATAATCCTATCGGTCAGTGGTGACAGTTCAGAACCCCTGCGCCAGGCTGATCACGAAGAAGGCGAGGGTCATCAGGATCAGGCTGTGCTTGATGCCTGCCTGGATGTCCCCTTCCGAGAGCTTGCCGATGACGAGCCCGGCGAACAGCCCCTGGACGAGCGTGAGCGAGAGGAAGATGCCGTGGAGGGAGACGAGCCACAGCCCGAAGGTCTCGAAGAAGCGCGGGAGCGAGCGGTAGTCGATCGCCATCGACTCCTCGATCTGGACCGCGCGCGTCTGCGCCAGGTTGATTCCCCCCTCCCCGATGCCGAACCCGCTCGCCTCCATGCTCGAGATGTAGGGGATGAGCAGGTTCTGGATGATGATCATCACGCCGAGGAAGACGAAGAAGATGATGTAGGACTGGATGACCTGGCCCTGGATCGAGGCCTTGCGCGACTGCTTGATCTTCTTGATCTCCATCAGCGAGATGGTGATCGACTCGAGCACGTCCTCGATGTTGCCGCCGCTCTGCTCCGCCTCGATCACCGTCGATATCGCGCGCGCGATGATCGGGTTCCGCGTCGCGGCGCCGAAGTTGACGAGCGCCTTGTGCACGGGGATCGTCCACTCGATCTGGTTCGCGAGCTTCTTGACATGGGGGGACAACGCTCCGTAGTCGTTCTTCGCGACGTGGATGATCGCGCGCGACACCGGCATGCCCGACTTGATGCCCGCGACGAGGTTCCGCACGAACTCGCCGAACTGCGCCTCGTACTGGCCCTGCGCCGCCCGCTCCCTGAAGAAGTCGATCCAGTACTGGCTCCACCCGAGTGTCACCGCGACGACGATCAGCGGGATGAAGAGGGGCGTCCCGAAGAAGAACACGGCGTCGAGCCCGATGAGGATCAGCCCCATCCCCATCGTGAGGGAGTGCCTGAGGTCGAACTGCAGCCTGAACGCCACCCTCACACCTCCGGCTGGTTCAGCTGCAGGAACACGAGGAAGCCGAGGTTCAGCAGCGGGATGACCGCATAGGTCCCGATAGCGATGACGGTGTTGATCTCCATGCCGCCGATCTGCCCGCCGAGCATGCTGACGAGCGAGAGCGCGACCACGAAGAAGAGCGGCGCGGCGATGAGGATGCCGGTGTAGATGTCGGAATAGGTCGAGATCGACTCGAGGTACTTCTGGCGCTCGAGCTTGTACGAGAGCATCGCCTCCTCGGCCTTCTGCTGGAGGTAGTCCTTGAGGTCGCCGCCGGACTCGATCGTCGAGACGAAGCCGGCGAAGAACTCGCGCAGCTCGTCGGCCGGCGTCATCTGCGCGACGCTGTTCACCGCGGTGAGGAGGTCGTAGCCGAAGAGGTCGACGTACTCGACGATCTTCTCGATCTCGACGACGATCTCGCCGTACTCGCTCGACTCGACGATCAGCCGGAACATCGCGTCAGGGGGGACCCCCGAGGACACGACCGCCGACATGTGGTTGATCGCGAACGGCAGGTTCGTCCTGATCGAGCGCCGGCGCTGCCTGATGCGGCTGATCGGGTAGGTGTAGAACAGGACGAAGGAGAGGATGCCGAACAGGCTCGAGGCGAGGAGCGTGCGCGCGAGGATCTGCAGGGGCGGGTAGCCGAGCACCCAGAAGAACACGGCGAAGAACGTCGTGAAGACGCCGAGCGAGGAGAGCACCGCGAGCGTCATCATGTTGACATAGGTGTTGGACAGGATCCTGATGTTCGCGAGCCGCAGGTTGTTGTAGAAGGCCTTGAAGAACTCGGGATACTGGTCGATGAAGTAGAGGCTGATCCTGCGGACGAGCACGTTCGCGATCGAGCCGATTGAGGAAGGGTTGTAGATGGAGAACCGCGACTCCTTCCCTATGATTCTCTTGATGCGCCTCGCCTCCTTCGCGAGCAGCGTCGCGTTCACGTCCTCCTTGCCAACCTCGGTGATGGTGCCCTCGCGGTAGCGGCGCAGCGAGAGGAGCGTCGGCGATATCTCGGTCTTCGTGCCCATGTACTGCTGGCGCTCGGACAGCATCCGCTTCACCATCCTGATGATGTTGAACTGCAGGCCGATGGGCTCGCCGCCGGCCTCAGGCTCCTCCTCGTGCAGGTCCTCGAAGAGCGTCCTCTTCCGCCGCTTCCCCCTGAACGCGGCGGTGATGCGCTCCCCGAGCGTCGGGGTGCGCGCCCGCGCCCCCTCCTCGAGCCAGGGGAGCACGTCGGCGGCGCCGCGCGGCCGTATCATGAAGATGGGCTTTCCCTCCTTCTCGGCCGGCGCCTCGGTCGTGACCTTCCCGGCGTCGCCGATGTCGAGGTCCATGAACTCCGGCTCCTTTTCCGGCCCGCTCGGCGGCATGCGGGCCTGCGCCTTCTCCGGCCCCTGCGCGAATGCCTCTGGCGCGGGCGGCGGAGCCGACGCTGGCGGTGCGGGAGCCTTCCTCGTCCCGGGCTTAGCCCGCGGACCGGCTTTAGTCTTCAGATGGAGCAGGTCCCTGAGCGACAGCCTGAAGCGATGCCAGAACGGGAGGCGCGGGCGGTGCGGGGGCAGGGGGGCCGCCTCGGCCGGAGCCGGCGCGGGTACCGGCGGTGCGGGAGCTGGCTTCGCCGTCTCAGGGTGCGTGAGCCCGGTCGTTATCTTCTTCCTGAGGACCGGCCTGAAGAGCCGCGCCCTCTCCTCCTTCACCTTCCCGGGATCGACCGGATAGCCCGGGAGATGGGGCTCAGGCTCCTTCCTCGTTACCCGATGGACCCTGAGCGCCTTGAGCGAGAGCCGCGTCTCGTCATGGTAGACGTCGTAGAAGACCTGGGCGTTGAGGAAGTCTGTCTCGGCAAGGAGCTCCATGATGCTCGCGTTGTAGTAATCGACCCACTCCTTGAGGCCCTTGTCCTTGAGGTGCTCGTGGAGCAGGTTCTGGTACCTGAAGTAGCCGTAGACGCCCTTCTGGTAATTCTCCTCGATCGTCCGCGCGGTCTCGCTGATCCTGACCTTGTACGCCTCGAGGACGCGGATTTCCCTGATGATCTCGAGCATCCGCAGGGCCCGTCCCTTCATGTCCTTGAACCTCTTCTCGTCCATCCCTCAGAGCCCCTTCTCCATCCGCTTGATGAGCCTCGTGTTGGTGAGGGTGAGGCGCAGCAGCTGCTCCTTCGCGTAGCGGGCCTTCACCTGGAGCGCCTCGAAGCCGTCCTCGTCGAGCGTCTTCGTGGCGAGGAGCTCCTGGTAGAATTCCATGGTCGCTATCATGCGTTCGATGTTCTCTTCCAGTTCAGCGAGCCTCATGCGTGCCCGTCCCCCCTGGCCCTCCCGCCGGTCAGGCCTGTATCCCGTAATTGTCCAGCACCGCCTGCGGGTTCTTGTAGTAGGCGTTGAGGACCTGGTTGACTTCCTTGTAGTTGGTGATGTTCATCTCGGCGAGCTTCGATAGGAGCAGCGTCCGCCGCTTGAGCTCCGACCCGAAATCCTGGATCGTCTTCCCGCTCTGCTTGATCATCCGCTGCAGGATGTAGGACTGCCCCCTGAGCTGGACGGTATCGCGCGCCGGGTCCCAGAGGAAGACCCTGTTGTAGTCGACGGCCCCCGCAGCGTCCTTGACCGCTATCACCTCGTCGACCTCCTTCAGCCTGCGCACCGACTTCTCCTGGTCCTTGATGTGCGTGAGCACGCACACGATGTCGAGCGACTCGATGAGCGAGGGCGAGAGGCTGATCGGCGGGGTCTGCAGGCGCCGCACGAGCGTCTCGACGCTCGCCGCGTGGAACGTGGACGACGACGGATGCCCTGATGCCATGCCTTGGAAGAGGACGTACGCCTCCTCGCCCCTGATCTCGCCGACGATGACATAGTCGGGGTTCTGCCTGAAGGATTCCTTGAGCAGGTCGAAGAGCGTGATCTCGCCGTACATCTTGCCGAGGATGTTCGGGATGCCGAAGCCCGAGCGCGTGACCGAGGGAAGCCAGTTCTCGTGCGCGATGTTGATCTCGCGCGTGTCCTCGATCGAGCAAATCCTCGCCTCCGGCGGGATGAAGTGGATGATCGCGTTCAGGAACGTGGTCTTGCCCGACGCCGTCTCGCCGACGCACATGATGTTGAACTTGTGCTCGATCGCGAGCCAGAGGAAGGCGAAGACCTCGGCGGTCGCCGTCCCCTTCTGGATGAGGTGGATCGGCGTCCAGGGCTCCTTCGTGAACTTGCGGATGGTGAAGGTGGGCCCCCGCGTGGTGACGTCGTCCGTGTAGGTGGCGTTCACGCGGGATCCGTCGGGGAGAGTGCCGTCGAGCAGCGGCTTCGCGTAGGAGACGTACCGCCCCGCCTTCTGGGCGAGCTTCTCGATGAAGTTGATCAGGTCCTGGTTGTCGCGATACACGATGTTCGTCCGCATGTTCTCATAGCTGCGGTGGACGATGTAGATGGGCACCCCTTTCCCGTTGCACTCTATGTCCTCGATGTAGTAGTCGTTGAGCAGCGGCTCGATCTGGTTCAGGCCCACCGCATCGCGGTAGATGTAATACATCATCTTCTGGTAGGTCTCCTTGCTCACCTTGGTGCCGAGCTCGATGAGGATCGACTGGACGTTGCGCTCCAGGTAGTCGAGGATGATGTTGAGCTCCTTCGCCTTGATGAAGCTGACGTTGATCATCTCCTCGAGCCCGAGCTGGATGAGCTTCAGGATCTCGCGCTCGGTGTCGTTGAGGATCGGCTCCTCGACGAAGTAGACGAGCTCCTTGTTCTTCTCGTCCCAGAAGATGTGGGCGAAGGAGTAGGGGTAGATGAGCGGGTAGCGGATGTTGATTCGCTCCTTCTCCCGGAAGGAGGGGAGGCGCATCAGGCGTGGCCGGAGGTCGATGTAGAAGGTGCCTTTCCTGCGCGCGGTCTCTGCCGCCGCATCGGCCTGCGCCTTGGGCGCAGGAGCCGTCGTCTCAGCCTCTGCCATCTCCCACCTCTTTCATGTCGGGAGTCCGTCATCGCCAGGGTCGCGGCATCCGCGAGATATCATCTCCCGGCAAGGTCGAGCAGCCGCGGCGACGGCGAGGCGTCAGCCGAGCAGGACTCCCTCATCTTCCCTATGGTCTGGTACCTATATAAATACAGATCATCCCTCCGGCTGTTTATATATTTTGCGGAAAGAATCGAGGTGCCGGCGTACGAGCCCTATCTCAGGCGAGCTGTTGCGCCTGCTCGTCCAGGCCGGAGTCCTGGTGCCTGATGAGCCGCTCCTCGAGCTCGGGGAACGGCGGCCTGAGGGTGAGTCCTGCAGGGACGATGCGAAAATGCCTGACATAGTCCAGCTCTTCGGCGAGCGGCTCCAGGCTCCTCTCTGTGATCATCCAGGCATATTTCCGATCGTGGAGTCCGAGGTCGAACGGCAGGCAATACCTCCTCAGTGGGAGCTTTCCGTCGGCGATCTCGAGCGGCACATAGCTTACCGCCAGCTCCCTGACCGATCGGTAGATCGGGTCTCGCCAGGTGAGGACATACGTCCTTGACTTCGCCATTGCTCCCCAGTACCTCTTCCATCTGAAGGGCGCGATGAAATGGTACTCATCGCCCTGGGCAGGGTCTTCGGGCTGGATCTCGATGACCAGCGGCCGGTTATCGTTCACGCGCTGCGCCGCCGCCGCGAAGAGCGCGCCTTCGAGGCAGTGGGCGTTGCCCTCCCGCAGCACGCGCCGCGGCGACTTGCACTCGTAGCCGTCGGCGCACCAGTTGTAGGGGAGCGAATCGAGGCGGTCCTGGATGCGCTCGGGCGACGACAGCGTCCTGAAGAACGCGAATTCGTCGTTGGAGAGTCCATAAGGGGCCAAGGTCGTCGCACGGGCGGAGCGCATGTATAAAAAACTTTTTATTCTTACTACTGGCCAATGCTGTTTTCCCGAATGCCCCTTCCGACCGTTTCCTGGACCCATCTTCCCGAGTCCCTTGCTGGTACCATCCTCTGATGGTCATAAAACTTATTAAACCCATCGGGACCCTGAGAAGAAGGCAAGAAGGTGGGAGACGAGTGCAGTTCGACGTGAAACGGCCGGGGAACGCGAACACCAAATATTACAAGAAGGACGAGCTCGACATCGCCTACCTGTTCACCAAGAGGCTCTATGCCGAGTTCGGGATATTCCTTCGCGCGGTCGTCCTCTTCGGCTCGATCGCGAGGAAGCAGCAGGGCTCTAACGACATCGACATCCTCGTGGTGGTGGATGATGTCCAGATAGAGCTCTCGGCGCACGTGGTCGAGAGCTACCGCCTGATCGCCGAGAAGATCATCCGCGAGACCTCGGACAAGATCCATCTGACGACCCTGAAGCTCACGACCTTCTGGGAATACATCCGCGCCGGCGACCCGGTGGGGATCAACCTGCTGCGCGACGGCGTCCCGCTCGTCGACACCGGCTTCTTCGAGCCGATGCAGGCGCTGCTCTTCCAGGGCCGCGTCCGGCCGAGCGCGGAAGCGGTGCATGTCTACTACCACCGCGCCCCCCGCACGCTCGGGAACAGCAAGTGGCACCTGCTTCAAGCAAGCCTCGACCTGTATTGGGCGGTGATCGATGCGGGGCATGCCGCGCTCATGAAGCTCGGCGAGATACCGCCGAGCCCGAGCCACGTCGCCGACATGATCGACGAGAGGATGGTGAAGGCAGGCATCGTCAAGCCCAAGTACGCGGCCGTGATGAGGAAGTTCTATAGGCTCTCTAAGGAGATCCTCCACAAGGAGCGGCACGAGGTCTCAGGCAGGGAGTTCGATACCCTGTACCAGGAGGCCGACGGCTTCGTCAGGGAGATGCGCCGCGTCATCTACGAGAGATAGGATGGATTTCCCCGGATGGGTCTCCCGAATCCTTAATAACCATTAAATACCCGCCGCCCTCACCTTTCCCTTATGGGGGGCAGGAACCGTCTCTTCTCGAGGCATAATCATCGTACGATACGGGGCGTCCTCCTCGACATGGACGGCGTTCTCGTCGACACCGAGCCGCTGCACTGCCAGGCCTATATCCAGGCCTTCCGCCGCATGGGATACACGGTCCGCGAGGACGACTACTACGACCATTGGACGAACAGGGGCGGCGGGGTCGAGGACTTCATCGAGAAGCGTCAGCTGCCGATACTGAAGGACGACATCCCGCCGCTAAAGGAGGAGAAACGGAAGGCCTACCGCGAGCTGCTGAGCAATAGGGGGAGTGCCATCGTCTTCGACGGCATCGAGGAGAGGCTCATCGACTTCACTCAGCGGTTCGAAGGGAAGGTGGGGCTCGTTACGAACTCGCGCAGGGAGGACGTTGACTATGTGCTCGACATCACCGGCCTGCGCGGATACTTCTCGTCGGTCATCACGAAGGACGATGTCAGTCGGCCCAAGCCTGATCCCGAGCCGTACCGGGCCGGAGGGATCGCGCTCGGCCTGAAGCCTGACCGGATCGTGGCGATCGAGGATGCGGAGAAAGGGGTCATCTCGGCATGGGCGGCAGGCATGTATGTCATCGGCATCCCTACCGAGCACACCAACCTTACGCCTGACTTCACCCATAAGGCGCACCTCATCGTCCGCTCGATCAACGATGTCTCGTACCGGACGCTCCTGCGGCTCCCGCATGTCGAGAGGCTCGCCTCGTCGCAGCCGATCCCTTATGCCGTCACCTCGGCCGCAGGGCTCGCTTCCTATCGTGCGCTCGGCTGACCGCCGCAACCTTCTTATACCTGCCTGCCGTCCCGCCTGCCATGCAGGGCAGCCGCTTCGACGCGATGAAGCGCGACATCCTCGCGCGCGCGGACAAGAGCCGGGAAGGGAGGATCGACGCCCCGATCAGGCGCCTCGTCGGCACCCTGAACAGGAAGCCGGACTATGTCACCACGAGCTCCTGCGCCGGCCGCATCGTGCTCGTGACCCGGCCTGCCTCCGGCAGCAAGAAGGGGTCGGCCTGGGTGCTGAAATCTCACGCGCCGGTGCGGCCTGACGAGGTGGCAGCCGCGATCGGGGGCTACAGCGGACCGGACGACCTCTGGTTCCTGCAGGAGGGATTCATCCTCCATGCGGCGTGCCGCACGATCGATGCCGCCGGGCGGCTCATCGGCGCAGCCCGTGATGCCGGGTTCAAGCGCAGCGGCATCATCAGCATGCGGCCGTCGAAGATCATGGTCGAACTGCTCTCGACAGAGTACATCGACGCGCCGGTCGCTGTCGGGGGCACGAAATTCGTGGATAAGGGCTTTCTCGAGCTGCTCGTCGGGAAGGGCAACGAGCGTATGCGAGAGAACGGCGATAGGATACGCGTATTGGAGAAAGGAATAGAAAAAATATGATTACCTCTTCCTCAGGAGCAGCCAGATGACCGCGACGATCGATGCGAGCAGCACCGCATCGGCGATGATGAGGAGCCATAGGTAGCCGTTCGTCGCAGCGGCCTCTTCCGTCACCTCGATGGGCGGCTTGACGATGACCTCGCCCTCGCCGGGCTTCGACGGCGGGGTGATGACAATCATCCCCTCCTCCTGCTCCTCTACCTCCTCCTGCTCTTCCCCTTCCTCCTGATCCTCGGTAGGTGTGGTCTGCCTGCAGTCGCCCACCGTGAGCGAGAGGTCGGCGGAGAGGTACTTGTCTCCGTCGTCGTAGTAGGCGCGGACCTCGAGTTCGTACTCGCCCTTCTTCGTCCCTGACGGAACGCTGATCGCGTAGCTGCCGTCATACTCGTTCTCGTCGTCGTCATAGTCCGCGTCGAGCGTGAAGAAGTCGATGATCTCGATGTCGAAGTCGTCGTTCGTGATCATGAGCTCGACATCCTCGTCCTTCTGGCCGGTGTTGCGGACCGTCACCTCGACCGAGGTCGTCCGTTCGCAGGCGAGCGTGGACGAGCGCAGCGCGACATGGTCATAGACGATCTCATGCTTCTCCTTCACGACCTCGATCGTCTCGCTATCGTCCTCGTCGAAGATGCGCTGGGTGCGGTCGTCGGCGTTCCTGCCCTCCGCCTCGACATGGATGGTGTAGTCGTCGCCGTCCTCGACGCCGTAGGGCATGATGAAGGAGAAGACGACGGTCTCCTCGTCGCCCTCGTCGAGGTCGAACTCGTCGCTCTCGTCCTCGAGGTCGTCGCCCTCGTCGTCCTCGAGCCTGCCGCCGTTCTCGAACCAGACCGTGACGACGATGTTCTCGACGTCGATCTCGTCGGCGACGTTCTCGACCTCGACCTCGACCTCGAACTCCTCGCCGGGCCTGACCTCGACGTCCTTCCCTTCGCTCGTCAACGTCACGTCGCCTATCCTGAGGACCGAGAGGGTCTGGAAGGAGAGGGTGAAAGTATCCTGGACCGCGCTGTCCGTGACCGTGACCGTGCCCGAGTAGGTGCCGCGGTCGAGGCTCGTCGGCGCGTCGGCGGTGACGGTGACCGTCGCGCTCCCGCCCGCCGCGATGTCGATCCCCGTCATCGGGGAGAACGAGAGGTCGAGCTCGTCACCGTCGTTGTCCCTGAAGTCGCTCGCGGTGTAGTTGATCCCGAGCCCCGCGACATCGACGTTGCCGGTGTTATGGATCGTGATGGTCGCGCTCTCGCTGTCGCCGGGAAGGATGTTCTGCGAGACGTCCGCGACGCTGATGATCGCGGTCGGGTTGACGGTGACAGTCGCCGCGGCGATGAGCGTGTCTGAGCCGTAGGCGAGGCTGATGTCGCCCACATAGGTGCCGGCAGGCGCGCTGTCAGGCACGGCGATCTGGAACGTGACCGTGGTCGTGGTGAGATACGGCAGGGTGACCTGCTTTCCCGTGATGGTGAGCTCGTCGCTCCCCTTCGTCAGCACGCCGGAGAGCGTCGCGGTGATGTCGTCGTTCCTCTCGTTCTCGACACTGAAGCTGCCCTCGATGGTGAGACCTGAGTCGGTCGTCAGGGGCGTGGGGTCGCTCGACTTGACGAGCCCGAGGCCGTTGTCCTGGACCTCGACCGTCAGGATGAAGGTGTCGGTCTGGCTGAGGTTGTCCTCGGCGGTGACGATGCCCTGGTAGGAACCGACCTTCGCGTCGGCGGGGATGGTGACCGTGAAGTCGACCGTCTCGGTCGCGCCAGCGGCGAGCCCGAAGCCGTCCGGCACGTAGCCGATGCCGTAGGGGTGGGTGTCGGTCGAATGCACGTCGCTCACCGCGCTTCCGCCGGTGTTGGTGACGTCGAAGGAGCCCGTGGGCGTGTCGCCGTTCGTACCGGCGAGCGAGGTCGTCTCGCCCGATATCTCGAGCGCCGCGAAGGCGGTCGACGCCATCAGGACGGCGAGAACGGTGCAGATGAGGCCGATGAAACCGTGCTTATTCATTTTCGATAACCCCCTGAACGGAAATATGCTCTATTTCACCACCCAGCAGGTACTAATGATATATAAATGTTACTATTTTTGAATAGTACTTATGCTCAAGAGCGGGGCACCTATATTAATTTTTCTTAGGCTGCGGCCTCAATCCCTCCTGAGGAGCTCCACTACGGTCGCGGCGAGAAGCAGGCTCGCGAAGACCGCCACGCCAGCCTGCACCCACCAGCGTGGGTTGTGGCGCAGCTCATACCTGAACCGGTCGATGCCCTCGAGCTCGGCGCAGATGAGGCCGCCGGCGCCTGTTGCGACCTTCTTCGCGGTCCCGCAGCAGCGCTCAGCCGGCCAGACCGGCTTCGCCTCGGGGACACAGGCGTCGGCGGGGATCCGGTCCTTCCCGCAGCCGCTATAGGCGAAATCGACAAGCTCGCACCTGCTGCCGTCATCGAAAAGGACGAAATAGGAGCCCTGCAGGCCGGAATCGAGATAGAGCGTGCCCTCGCCCTGGACGAAGGCAACCGGGAAGCCGTAGCGCTCGGTGACGGCATCCGCGAGGTCGAGGCCCGCGGCAGAGGTCGCGAGGAGCAGGATGAGGATGAGCGACGCAACCCCTTTCATGGGCAGGTCCTTGTCTGCAGCCCTTATAAACCTTTTGGAGGAAGGGGGCTCCTGAATATTTATATACGACACGCCAGACCATGGGAGCATGAAGAACCGCACGGTCGGCGTCCTCGTCATCGGCATCGCGCTCCTGATCGGTTTCATCATCTGGGCCTTCAACCGCGCGATGACGCAGATCGTCAACACGGCCTGCTCGCACGGGCCTGCCTGCCCCATGTGGGGGACGCTCAACTTCCAGACCTACGTCTCGGTCGGCATCATGGTCTTCGTCGCGGCCATCGGCGGCTATCTCATCATCTTCACGCCGGAGCCGACGCATCCGCAGGCGCAGCGCAGGCCGGCGCCGAAGCCGGAGGACTACAAGGACGAGCTCGCCGCCATGGGCGACGACGACCGGCGGCTCCTCATGCTCGTCATCGACGCGAAGGGCTCGCTCTTCCAGTCCGACCTCGTCGCCAAGACTGGCTTCTCCAAGGTCAAGACCACGCGCATCCTCGACCGCCTCGAAGGGAAAGGGCTGATCGAGCGCAAGCGCCGCGGCATGACGAACGTGGTGCTCCTCAGGCACTGATACCGGCGCCTGAAACCAGTTTCACCGCTTCTTTGATATGCCGTTTCGCTCGTCCGGATGCCCACGAGGTGGTCTGTACGATGAAAGAACTCACCATAGACGTGTCGGGCATGCACTGCCCGGGCTGCGAGACGCTGCTGCAGGACAGTCTCGAGGAGACCGACGGCATCGCGAGCGCGGTCGTGTCCCATTCCCGGGGGACGGCCATGATCAGGTACGACGAGCGCAAGGTCGATGCTGCGCTGGTCAGGAGCATCATCGAGAAGGAAGGCTATGGGGTGCGCTGACATGGCAGAGGAGACGAGAGGATTCATGGCGGAGGGAACGACCTGCGAGTCGTGCGCAGAGGTCATCAGGCGGCAGGCGCTGAAAGTCGCCGGCGTGACGAGCGTCACGTTCGACTATCCGTCCGAGACCGGCACCGTGACCTACGATCCCGGACTGGCCGATATCGACACCATCCTCCTCAAGATCGGGGAGAAGGGCTACTCCTGCTCGATCCTCGCCGATGCGCCCGCCCCCCGGACGGCAGGCTCGCGGACTGCCGGCTGGTTCTTCGGCCTTCTCGGCCTGCTCATCGTGGGCTATTTCCTCCTCCGGATGGCGGAGACGATCCCTATCCCGACGATATCGCAGAACACGGGTCTTGGCCTGCTCTTCGCGGTGGGGCTCCTCACCGGCTTCCACTGCGTCGCGATGTGCGGCGGGTTCGTCGTCTCCTACACCGCGCACGGAGCCCAGAAGGGCGTCAGGCCCGCGCGGCTCCATCTCATGTATGCTGTCGGCAAGACCGTCTCCTATACTGTCATCGGCGCCGCATTCGGCCTGCTCGGCTCCATCATCGCCTTCACCCCCGCGATGCGCGGGGTCGCAGGCGTGCTCGCCGGGCTCTTCCTCATCGTCTTCGGGCTGAAGATGCTCAACATCTTCCCGTCGCTGCGCCGCTTCGGGCTCAGGATGCCGTCGGCAGTGGCGCGTTTCGCCGGCACGACCTCGCGAAGGCACTCGAGTCCGCTCGTCATCGGGCTCCTCAACGGGCTGATGATCGCCTGCGGCCCGCTCCAGGCAATCTACATCATGGCTGCCGGCACCGGCAGCATGCTCGAGGGAGCCAAGCTCCTCTTCGTCTTCGGGCTCGGCACGCTCCCCGTCCTCCTCGGCTTCGGCTATGTCACGAGCATCATATCGAGCAGGGCGACGACGAAGATCCTGAAGGCCTCGGGCGCGCTTGTGATCGTCCTCGGCATCGTCATGCTCAACACCGGGCTCGCGCTCACCGGCACCGGCTATGACGTGACGTCGCTCATGGCCAAGGCAGGGCAGGGCGGCATCCTCCCGGTCATCGCGTATGAGGCCGACGACGCGCCGCTCCAGCCCGAGGACGGCTACCAGGTGATCGAGATGAAGGTCACCCGCTCCGGCTGGGAGCCGGACCGGTTCGTGCTCAAGAAGGGCGTGCCGGTGAGATGGCGCATCGACGGCGTCGAGATCACCAGCTGCAACAACGCGATCCAGGTGCCTGCCTACGGGCTCAGCTTCCCCATCAGGCCGGGTATCCAGGAGATCGAGTTCACGCCGACAGAGGCAGGCGTGGTGTCGTGGAGCTGCTGGATGGGCATGATTTCCGGCACCTTCGTCGTGGTGGACGGAATCGATACGGCGGATGCGACTGCTGTTCAGAAGGCGCTCGCGGCGGCGCCGGGGCCGGCGGCAGGCGGGAGCTGCGGCATGGGCGGCGGCTGCGGGTGCGGCAGATGAGCGCGATGAGGACCGCTAACCTGCAGATATCGGGCATGCACTGCGCCTCGTGCGCGACCCTGATCCAGCGGTCGCTCTCGAACGCGGAGGGCGTCGCTGAGGCGAACGTCAACTACGCCACCTGCACCGCGAGCGTGCGCTACGACGAGGCGCTGACCAGCTCTGACCGTCTTATCGGCATAGTGAAGGCCAAGGGCTACGGCGCCGAGCTCGGGGAGGACCTCCAGAAGGCGTTCGCCATGCAGCGCGAGGAGGCGGAGGGATTCAGGAGGCGGCTGCTCGTCAGCGTCGTGTTCGCGGTCCCGGTGTTCGTCATCGGCATGGTCCTCATGTGGCTCGGCATCCATGTGCCGTACGCGGACTGGCTGCTGTGGCTGCTCGCGACGCCGGTCCAGCTCTACGTCGCCTGGCCGTTCTACGTCGGGACCTGGTCGGCGCTGAAGAGCCGGACGGCGAACATGGACAGCCTGATCGTGCTCGGCACGACCGCCGCGTACCTCTTCTCGGTCTACGCGGTCCTCTTCGAGCCGTCGCTCGGCCAGTACTTCGAGACCTCCGCCATCCTCATCACGCTCGTGATGCTGGGGAAATACCTCGAGGCGACGGCGAAGGCCCGGACGTCTGACGCCATCAGGACGCTCGTCGGCCTCGCGCCCAAGGTCGCGACCGTCATGCGCGGCAGGAAGGAGGTCCGGGTGCCGGTGGATGCGCTCCGCGTCGGCGACGTCGTGCTCGTCCGCCCGGGCGAGAAGGTCCCGATCGACGGCGTCATCACCGGCGGCGCGTCATCGGTCGACGAGTCGATGATCACCGGCGAGAGCATCCCGGCAGAGAAGCGGGAAGGGGACGCGGTCGTCGGCGGCACCATCAACAGGCAGGGCACCTTCACCTTCAGGACGACGAAGGTGGGGTCCGACACCACGCTCGCCCGCATCGTGAAGCTCATCGAGGCGGCGCAAGGGAAGAAGGCGCCGATCCAGCGCTTCGCCGACAGCGTCGCCGCCTATTTCGTTCCTTCGGTGATCATCATCGCCGGCGTCACCGCGCTCGTCTGGCTCGGCAACGCCATGGGCGTCTCGTCCGCGCTCGTCGCCGGCGTCTCGGTGCTCGTCATAGCGTGCCCCTGCGCCCTCGGCCTCGCGACGCCCACCGCCATCATGGTCGGGACCGGGCTCGGCGCGAGGCACGGCGTGCTCGTCAAGGGCGGCGACGCGCTCGAGACCGCGCACCGGCTGAGGCACGTCATCTTCGACAAGACCGGCACGATCACCACAGGCGTGCCTGCGGTCACCGACGTCGTGCCGATCGGCGTCGCCGAGAGGCGGTTCCTCTCCGTCGCCGGCTCGATCGAGAAGGCGTCCGAGCACCCGCTCGCCGAGGCGATCGTCAGGTGCGCGAAGGGGCGGGGGGCGGCGGTGCGGCGCGTCACCGGCTTCTCGGCGGTCCCGGGCATGGGCGTCACGGCGACGATCGACCGGAAGCGGCACTATTTCGGCAACCGCAAGCTGATGATTCGGCACGGCGTCCCGCTCGCCGGCCTCGACGGGAGGATCGCGTCCCTCGAGTCGCAGGGCAAGACCGTGATGGTCCTCGCCGGGGGAAGGGCAGTCCTGGGCCTCATCGCCGTCGCCGACACCATCAAGGAGGGCTCCCGGGAGGCGGTCGGAAGCCTCCAGAAGATGGGCATCATGGTCCATATGATCACCGGCGACAACGAGCGCACCGCGCAGGCGATCGCCCGCCAGGCCGGGATCTCCCATGTCTTCGCCGAGGTGCTGCCCGAGGAGAAGGCGGGCTATGTCAAGCGGCTGCGGGAGACGGGCCCGGTCGCGATGGTGGGCGACGGCATCAACGACGCGCCCGCGCTCGCGCAGGCGGACATCGGCATCGCGATGGGCTCGGGCACCGACGTCGCGATGGAGACCGGGGATGTCGTGCTCATGAGGGACGACCTGCGCGACGTCGCGAAGGCGATACGGCTCTCGCGGCTGACGATGCGGAAGATACAGCAGAACATGTTCTGGGCGCTCGTCTACAACATGCTGGGCATACCAATCGCCGCAGGGCTCCTGTACCCCTTCACCGGCTGGCTCCTCTCGCCGATCGTCGCCGGCGCCGCGATGGCGTTCTCATCGGTGTCAGTGGTCTCGAACTCGCTCCTGCTGAAGCGCGCGCGGCTGTGAACAGGCAATCATTTATAGTGCTTAGCCGTGGTTGAGTGTCCCTGGCGCATACGACAAAGGACATGTCAGGGCTGATATCCTATTCTGAGGGAGCGATCGCCTCGAAGCAGACCACGAGTGACGACGTCGAGACGACCCTCTTCTGCATGGCGGCCGGCACCTCGATGTCCGGGCACACCTCGGCGCGGACCGCTATAGCCTACATGGTCGATGGCGACGGCACCTTCATCCTCGAAGGGAAGAAGGTCCCGATGCGGCCCGGCGCCTTCATCCGCATGGAGGCAGGAGCCGTCCATTCGCTCTCGGCGCAGGAGCACACGGGCTTCATGTCCCTCCTTTTCTTACGAAAAAATTATAAACAGGAGCGGCTAAACTCTCGAACATGCCATCCGACAAGCTCGTCCGCGACCGCATCCCTGAGATCATCCGGAAGGATAAGCAGGTGCCGAAGACGCACGTCGCCGACGCCGTCGAGTACCGCAAGCGCCTCCTCGAGAAGCTCTATGAGGAGGTCGACGAGTTCTCAGAATCCGGCGATGTGGACGAGCTCGCCGACATCCTCGAGGTGGTAAAAGCGCTCAGCGAGGAGAAGAAGGTGCCGTGGAAGGAGCTCGAGCGCATGCGCATGGAGAAGGCGGAGAGGCGCGGCGGATTCTCGGAGCGGATCGTCCTCGACAGGATCAGTTGAGATGGATGGGATCGAGGAGGCTGACGAGGTGCTCCGGGAGCGGTGTCTTCCCCTCCTGATACCCGTATCCCACAGTTTCCTTGATCTGCCTGAATGCGGCCCGTGTCGTGTCATCGAGCCTGATCTCGAGGTCGTCGCCCATGGTGTAATAGGTCGGTTTGGGATTGGACGACGTCGGGAAGTCGACGAAGCCGACAGCAGAGTGCCGCCCGACCAGGTCTGTCGAGACGACGATGTAGTTGCATGTCCAGGGCGACGGCTGCGCATCCTTCAGGACGAAGGTGATGATGCCGTTCGCGGTCATGGTGCGCAGGTCCGGGACCGGCTGCAGCCGGCCGAACTGGTAGTTCCATCCCCTGAACGAGGCGCTGATGGAGTACACGGTGTCGATTGCCGCTCCATGCCTCTGGTATCTCACCTGTGATTCGATGGACAGCACATTGGCCATGCTCGGGGGTGATGGCCGCTAGAATAAATGCTTTCCTATGCCGGCGCCCGATTCGTCGCCTCCCAGTTGAGGAAGAGGATGAGGGAGACGATGCCGGTGTACGCGGCGACTGCCTCGGCGAGGACGTCGATCACGAAGGTCAGGATCGGTTGCGGCGCGAGGAAGAACATGACCGAGAGCGGGATGGCGATGATGACCATGACGGCGACGCTGAAGAGCCCGATGACGAGCGCGTAGCCGAGCGTCCGCCACCACCTGCCCTGGACGAGCGCCCTGCTCGCCCGCAGGGCTGCCCTGCCGACCTTGTCCCGCAGGACCACGAGGTAAAGGATGAACATCCAGAAGACCGCGAAGATGATTCCCGGGACGATCAGGAGCAGGAGCAGCCCGATGATGAAGACCGCGGCCATGACCCCTGTCCCGAGGGCGGACCAGTAGCGCGGGAACGCACGGTTGAGGGCCTCGGTCCAGGTGATGTCCTTCCCCTTCAGGTGGCTGTGGACCGCGAGCATGATGGCGATGGTGCCGAGGAGCCGGATGAAGGCGAGCGCGATCGCGACGCCGGCGGACGCGCCGGCGAAGCCGGGGACGATGCCGGGCTCAGGCGTGCCGAACATGAGGTTGAAGACGAGCCCGAGCATGTGCAGCGGCAGGTAGAACACGGCGATTATGATCAGGATGGTGTTCAGGTTGGCCATGAACGGCTCCCACGCGAGCCGGATCATCTCGCCGACGCGCATGCGCCGCCTGAAGGATAGCTTCGCCATAGGACGTGTCGGGGATTCATCATATTTAAATTTTTTCTATCGGGGTTCTTGAAGGATGGCGAAGGAAAAAGATTGTATGGCGGGAAAATATAGTGGAATGGAGGAGCACGGGATCTTTCATTCGCCCACTTCCTTCCTGACCTCCTCTTCCCCCTTCTCGAGCTCCGCTACCTGCTCCTGATCCCTATTGAGAAGAAGCCTCTGGAATTCGCCGAGATGGGTCTTCTCCTCCTTCGCGATGTCAAGCAGCATCTTTTTGATATTCGGGTCCTTTGCGAACGCGGCCATCTGCTCGTACATGTTCACCGCATCCAATTCCGCAATCATCCCTGCCCGCAGTATCTCCCTATCGATGGTCTCATTGCTGAGCCTCCCGAGGTCTAAGGGAATTTTTGACATCATGGTGCTTCATCTCCTTTTTTTTCATTCTTCCCCGAACACGATTGTGCGGTAGACGTAGACCTTAGTGCCTGGGTCGCGCCAGCAGTCGCCTTCGCTCCCCTGCTTCTTGCACAGCTGCGTCAGGAATTCCTCCTTTCCCGGCAGCTGCTCCCAGACCTGCGGCAGGTACGTGCTCGTCCTCCAGCCTCTCTCGAGCACGACGCCGTCGCGCAAGGGGACGAGCTTTCCCAGCAGCTCCTCGGGCGAGCCGAACGCGAGCTCCTCGGGATGCGTCAGGATCGAGATGTCGATCGCGATATCGTCGAGCTCTGACGCGGCGACCGGCTCGAAGCGCGCGTCGTTCGACGCGGCGTTTATCGCGTTGTCGATGATGCACTTGTACAGCTCCTCCTGCGCGATGATGTGGCCGATGCAGCCGCGCAGCGCCCCGCCCTCGTTGAGCGTCACGAAGCAGCCGCGCGTCTCCTTCAGCCGCGCCGGCACCTCAGAAGCGTCGACCGTGACCTTCGTCCCCGTGCGCACCCATCCCTCCACCGCCCGGCGCGCGAGCGCGAGCATCCACGACTTCTCGCTGCTCGGATAGGGGTCGCTGACAGCCGACGCGGGCCCGAAGAAGGCGATCGCGGAATACCCGACGACCGAGTCCTTCGAGCCGGCGGCATCGCCGGAGTTCGCGTACTCTATCAGCGTCGCGGTCCAGTCGCTGCGGACAGCGATGTCGAGGAGCATCAGGATCGCGTGGTAGCCGCACGCCTCGCAGGATGTGGCGGCACTGTAGTCGACCGCCGCTATCGCCGAGACGCAGGCGGTGTCAAGGACGACCGCCTCATCGTACGGGTGGTAGTGCGAGAGGTCTGAGGACACGACGAGCAGGCCAGGGTCGCGCCTCATCACGTTCTCGAGCGCAGCGGCATAATGGGGGATCTCCTCCTGGGCGATCCAGCCAGTGACCATCGGGACGATCGTGAACTCCGGCAATCGCCGCTGGAGGAAGGGCAGCTCCACCTCCAGGATATGGGAATCGTGCGGCGCGTCGTCGGCGACGAACTGGGCGCTGGAGAGGGCGCGCAGCCGTCCGGTGGCCAGAGTGTCGACCGGCACCAGCCCGAGGGGGGTCCGGAAGTGGGTGTAGTTGCCGACCGATATCCCGGAGAACCGCGCCTCGCTGTTGTGGTTCGAGCCGATCAGGTAGACGCGGTGGGTGCTGGGCGGCACGAGCGCGAAGCCGTCGGCCGCCACCTGGCCTGAGTAGATGTAGCCCGCGTGCGGCACCACGAGGGCTTTCAGCTCCCTGCCCTCAGGAACGGGCGTCGTCTTCGCCTTGGCGAGGAGGTTGTCGACCGCGAGCTCGAGGTCGATCTTGAAGAGCGGGTAGAACTGGCCTGCCACCTGCGCCTCTCGCACATAGCCCGGGGAAGGGGGCTTGATGACATCGTACCCGTGCGGGGTCACGCCCCTGAGCAGCCAGGCCGAAACGATCACGGTCATGAGGATGATGAGCGGTATCGCTATCAGCACCGGCCTCCCCCGCATCTTCTGCCATATGCCTCCTATCATCGTCACTCCTTGAACCTGCTGACCCTGACATGGCGCCTGCCGCAGATGCCGCACAGGTACACGTCATAGTCGATGCTGAGGGAACGGATGGTGTCGATCCTCTTCACCGTCCCGCCGCAGTCAGGGCACTGCTGAAGTACCCCCATCGTCGGGTCCGCCACAGGCAGAAGTAGTATAATAAATTAGCGTCTCGCGAGCGCGAGGGCAGCGAGCACGACGAGGACCACGAGGAGCGCCGCGAGGGCAGCGAGTAGCACGGTCCGCAGGGGGATGCCCTCCTGCGCCGCAGCAGGCGATCCCTGGACCGAGACGATGAGCGGCGCGGTGATCCTGTCCTCGCCGCCGACGGTCCCGACCTCGGCGATGAGGATCCTGTCGCCCGAGACACCTGCGTCGAAGCCGAGAGTCACGATCGCTACCTCGGTCGCGCCGGCGCCGATCTCGAGGACGTGCGACGGCGTCACCGTGTAGGATCCGTAGGAGGTCATGCCTGGCACCGACACCTGGAAGATGCCGGCCGTGCCATGGTTCGTGATGAGGAGAGGGATGGAGGCCGAGCCGCCTGCGCTCGCGCTCACCGGGAGGGTGGGCTCGATGGAGAGGCCGCCCATGGGCGCCTTCTCTGCGGCAGCCGCCTCGGCGGCGCAGCCCTCGCCCTCCTCGACCACGATCTCGTAGGTCTCGGTGAAGTACTCATCGCCGTCGTCATAGGTGAGCTTCGCCTCGAGCGTGTAGCTCCCCGGCGTCGCGCACATCGGGATGCGCATGTAGAGCTCCTCGCTCGTGCGGGACTCATCCGCTTCGACCTCATCAATATAGTCGCTCGCGTAGAGCCCGAGCGCCGGGATCGCGACAGACACCTTGATGTCGTCCTCGTCCTCGGCGCCGTAGTTCTTGAGCCGTATGCTGGTTATGAGGCTCCGTCCCGCCTGGACCTCCTGGCCCGGCTCGAAGATCACGTCCCTGATGCCTACCTGGTGCCGTGCGGTCCCGATCTCGAGGTCGAACGAGGCCTCGATCGAGGGGTGGTTCCGGTCGGTCACGAGCACGCGCAGCTTGTACTGGTCGACGTCCATCCTGAGCGGCAGCCGCAGGTTCAGCCAGCGGACATATGTCCGGTTCTCCTGGACATCGAAGACGTCGGTGATGTCCTCGATTCGGTCGTCGTGGTCATACCCGCGCATCATAGCCTCGACCTGGACGTTGTCCTGGTCGCAGAGCGCGAGGATCTGCACCCTTACCTCGATGTCCTCGTTCCGGTCCTGGGCGAGGATAGTGGTGGTGCCGGGCGCAAGCTCGGTGCCGCCGACCTCGACCTCCTGGATCTCGTAGCACTGGGCAGAGGCCGTGCCTGCGGCGACAGCCGCAAGAATGATTGCCATGATGAGCAGGAACGCTTTTCTCATGCTTCTGTCCCCCAATAAATGAGTATTGGGTGGTGGTAAAAAGATAAGTATATAAAGGTTGTGATTTTCCATGGCAGCATGTCGCTCACCGACATCGCCGAGCTCGAGGAAGGGCGCCGCAGGCCGGCCAGGGAAGGCCACACAACCTCATTCTCAGGGTATGTCGGCAGGTGCGACCTCGGCTCAGGCCACTGCAGCAATACCGACGCCTGCCACGACTGCGGCTTCTACCGGAGCATGATGGAGAATGAGAGGCATGAGGGCCGTTCCCGGCCTGAACAGTGACCCTTCGGAAACGCCTGTCCCCCCTCCTTGATTACAACTAATCTTTTTATACCGCCCGGCCCCAGGGGCAGGCATGAAGGAGCAGCTCTCCCCAACGCTCAAGACCCAGCAGAAGATCCTCGAGCTCGCGATGGAGGATGAGGAGAAGAAGCACAAGACCATCCAGCGCGATGAGGTCAAGCGCTTCACCTTCGCCGACTTCGCGCAAGGGGTCATCGGCGCCGGGGTCTTCGGGCTTCCGGCCTTCATCAACACGAGCTTCTGGGATTACCTGCCGCTCGTCTCCACCGGCCAGATGCTGGTTCTCCACCTCTTCTTCCTGTTCTGCGTGGTGACCGCGCTCAACTTCAAGTACCGCAGCACCTTCTCCTTCAACCCCAAGTTCCTCGCAGCGCTCGCGAAGCGGTTCTCCTACATCTACCTGAGCGTGTTCGTCACCGTCATCCTGCTGCTCATCATCCTCAACAAGATGACAGCGGACATAAGCACCCTGCTGCTCATCCGCTACTTCCTCGCGGGACAGAGCGTGGGGATCGTGGGAGCGACCACCTTCAGCTTCTTCACGAAGGAATGAACAGAAGGGACAGGAGAAAGCGTGAAAAGGGAAGGAAAAAGGGGTTCACTTCTTCCCGCGCTTCGCCGGCTTCCTCTTCGGCGCGGCCTTGGCGGGCGCTGTCTTGGCCACTCGTTTCGCGGCGTCTGCCTCCAGGGACTTGAGCTTCTCCTTCTTGTGGATGATGAGCCCCTTGAGGATGTACGCGACAGCGATGAGTCCGCCGAGCACCAGAGCCAGAAGAACAGTACCGAATAGAGCACCCATTGTCGATGACCTCCTTTTTGGCGCCCGCGTTGGCAGGCTGCATGACTATGCAGGACTATTCCTGAGAAAGCTCCTATAAAAAGGTTTGGATTTTTCCCGAGGGAACGTCACTCCTTGAGGATGCCGACACCGATGAGCCGGAACCGGTTGCCGATCCGTCGGGATATCGTCACCCGCGAGCCGACCTCGGTGCACACCGGGTGCTTGAGATCGAGGGAGCCGATGCCTCGCTTGAACTCCCTGACGACCCCGACCGTCGCGGCCGAGTTCGCGTTGAGCATGAGGACCTCGTTCTGCTTGAGCGGCTCCACGTCGAGCTCCTGCTCGGTGCCGACCACGCGCTTGAGCAGGTCCACCTCGAGCCGCATGTGGTCCCAGACCGGCGGGAGCTTGCCCGGGAGTCCTACGATGTTCCCGGCGAGGTTGTCTGACTTGACGATGGAAGGGTCGAGATCGGTGAGCACTCCGATCGATCCGCCAGGGCCCACCGAATCGGTGATGGCTGAGCCGGTCATGATGCCGGTGATCTTGGTGATAAGGGGTCTCCCCACCCTCTTGCTGTGCTCCTCGATGATCCTTCCGGGCCTGATCTCGATCTCCTGGCCCTTCTTGAGCCGTCCGGATTTCAGCGCGCCGCCGAGCACGCCGCCCTTGAGGTCCGTGATGTCGGTCCCGGGCTTGTTGATGTCGAATGAGCGGGCGACGAACATGATCGGGTCCTTCTTCTCGTCGCGCGCAGGGGTGGGTATGGTATCCTGGATCGTCCGGATGAGCAGGTCGATGTTGATGTTGTGCGTCGCCGATATCGGGATGATCGGCGCGCTCTCGAAGGCGGTCCCTTTCAGGAACGCGATGATCTGCTTGTGGTTGCGCTCCGCATCCTCCTTGGAGACGAGATCGACCTTGTTCTGGACGACGACCACGCTCTTGACGCCCATGATCTGCAGCGCCATCAGGTGCTCGCGCGTCTGCGGTTGCGGGCACTCCTCGTTCGCGGCGATGAGGAGCAGCGCGCCGTCCATGATGGTGGCGCCCGAGAGCATCGTCGCCATCAGCGACTCGTGCCCCGGCGCGTCGACGAACGAGACCTTGCGCAAGGGGACCGTCGCGCTCCCGTCCTTCTCGCACTTCTGCTTCGTGGTGTAGCAGGCGGGCTCATCGCATTTCCCGCACTTGCGGAAGGTCGTGTCCGCATAGCCGAGCCTGATGGTGATGCCGCGCTTGAGCTCCTCAGAATGCGTGTCGGTCCACTTGCCGGACAGCCGCTCGGTGAGCGTCGTCTTCCCGTGGTCGACGTGGCCGATCAGGCCGATGTTGATCTCCGGCTGGACCGTGGTATCGGTCTTCTTCGCGCGCGGCATTATCCCTGCTTCTCCTCGGCCGGCTTCTCTTCCTTCTTCGGCTCCGGCTTCTTCTCCTGCTTCGGCTTCTCCTTCTTCTCTTCCTTCGGCGCTTCCTTCTTCCCCTCTGCGGGCTTCTCCTGCTTCTTCGGTCCAGGTTTCTTCTCTTCCTTCGGCGCCTCTGCCGGCGCCTCTGCCGCGCCGCCGAGCTTCTCTTTCCCCTCCTTTGTCACCTTGAGATTGATCTGGGAGATGCCCTCATGGACCGTGTTGCCGCAGACGGTCTTGCGCTGCTTCTGGCCCTTGCCCTTCTTGCGCATGCCGACCCCCTCGACCGCGAGCACGCGCTTCCTGCCGGTGCCGGAGACGTCTGCGCGCATCGGGAACCCAGAGCTGTCCGAGCCGCCGCGGATCTGCATCTCATAGCCTGCCATGCCGAAGTGGTCGCCCTTGACCGCCTCGCCGAGCCTCTTCCCCAAGAAGTACGAGGCCTCAGGGTCCTGGACCTCTTTCTGGTGTGACCGCTTGGTTTTCGGATCGCTGATAACGAGCTTGAAGCTTACCATCGTGTGTGTCCCTCCACTTTCGCTTGAGAGAAGTATGCCGACGGATTACGGCGATATTTATAAATGTTGTGCCTTATCCGGCCCTGCTGAAAATCTCGCCTTCGCTCGGGTCAGCGCCGACGCTCAGGCGCGCACCGGACCCTCAGAGGGCCGGAATCCCCGTAAGGGACAACCCCTCCTGGCCTTCTCCCCATGGCGCTGATCACCTTTTCAGCAACGCTGCCTGATCCCCCACCCAAAACCATTTATATATGGGTGGCATTAGCTGGTGTATGGACTTCCAGAAGATACCGCCGGTGCAGACCGACAAGGGCTACCTCGACATCGCGTTCTCAGCAGGGAGGAAGCGCGCGGAGAGCATGCGCCAGAAGCGCTTCCGCGACCCCGTCGGCCGCGCGAAGTCGATCGGCATCGAGAAGCTGAAGGCGGCGGGAGGCGCGCTCTCGGGAAACCTCCAGAAGCTGATGGAACAGTTCCCGAGCTTCTCGCAGATGCCTGCCTTCTATCAGGAGCTCGCGCGGAACAACCTCGAGCTCGACGCGGTGCGAAAGAGCCTCGGCGCGCTCAAATGGGCGAAGGGGAAGGTCAACTTCTTCATCGACGACGCGCTCAGGAAGATCACGTCGGGCCGCGACATGCGCGCGATCGAGGCGCACCAGAAGGAGTGCTACGGCCGGGTCTCGTCGGTGATGCGGCAGGTCCGCGAGAACCTCAAGGCGCTCGACCTCGCGCGCAGGACGCTGCGATCGTTCCCGACGATCAAGGACATGCGCACCGCGGTCATCATCGGCTTCCCTAACGTCGGCAAGACCACGCTCCTCGCCAGGCTCTCCGGCTCGACGCCGGCGATCGACAGCTACCCTTTCACCACCAAGGGGCTGAACGTCGCCTACCTCGGGCAGGGGCGGAGGAAGATCCAGCTCATCGACACGCCGGGGACCCTCAACCGCGGCGCGAAGATGAACCTGATCGAGCGGCAGACGCAGCTCGTCCTCAAGCACTACGGGAAGGCGATCGTCTACGTCTTCGACCCGACCGGCGGCTATCCGATCGAAGACCAGAAGCGGCTCTACGAGCAGCTCAGAGAGGAGCATGGCCTCATCGTCTACGTGAGCAAGACGGACATCGCGCCTGCCGAGGCGACGCGGGAGTTCGTCGAGCAGTACTCGGGGATCGCCGACCTCAAGACGCTCAGGCGGATGATCCTCTCGCGGGTCTGAAGCGGTCTCCCGATAATCTGATTCTGAGAAATCTAATCGCTCACTTCGCGATCTGGCTCGTCGCGATCTGGCACGCGCAGGGCACCTTGTGGCCGGCCCGCTTCATCGCGTCCTGCGCCGCCTTCACCTGGCCCTTCATGACCTTGACGGTGAAGAGCTTCTGGCCGGTCCGGATGCGCGCGGCGAGGCCGATAGGTTTCCCGAACGACTTCTTCATGCCCGTGCTCATGCGGTCCGCGCCGGCGCCGGCGGCGAGCGGGTTCTCCCTGAGCACGTGGTGCGGGAAGATGCGGATCTTGAAGTGGTACTGGTTCTTGCCAAGCGCCTTCTCGAGCGCCTTGTTCGCGGTCTGGCGCGCCGACTCGATGGAGTTGTGCCTGATCTGGAGGGGGTCCTTGGAGATGAGGTCCACCTGGTAGTCGTAGTCGCGCTTCGGGTCGCCCATGTCGAACATGACGACCTTGTTGTTCGGGAAGGCGCGCACGTAGTTCTTGCCCTTCTTCTTGCTCTTCCGGGTGTACGGCCGCTCCAGCCGGCGGTACGCGTTGAATTTCCTGAGCCGTGCCATAGGTTGTCGGCCCTCAGAAAAACATGTTCATTTAAAAAGTTTTCCTTTGCTGAAAACGAGGAGCCTCCTGTTTTCTTTACTCATGAATGAATAAACCTTTAGAGGATTTTTACCGAAAAGTTTATAAAAGAGTATTATCATAAAAGGGGATAAGCTCCCCGATGGCATCACCGATGCCCGGAATTTACGGTACTACCCAAACCATTGAGCTATGGAAAAGAGGTGAAGCGTGATGAGGTTTTTCGCAAGGAACAAGGACGGTTCGCTCCAGCTTTCCGTCAACGCGATCGTCGTCCTGGTGCTGGGCATCACCATGCTCGGTCTTGGCCTGGCGTTCACGAAAGGCATGTTCGGGAAACTGCAAGGTAAGCTCGAGGTCGAGCCGCCGAACATCCCTGCGACGGCGGACGAGCCGGTCGTGGTCTATTCTGACACGATTAAATGCAGCCAGAACAAGGACTGCGTCATCCCAGTGAACATCTATAATGACGCGACATCAAACCAAACGATGACTCCTCAGATCGTATGCGCTACGGGCGGAGTCGTTACCGCAACTCCTGCTAGTCCTATCACGGGCATTGCGCAGACCGTGCCTGCTGAAGCGTTCAGAAGCTTCAAGGTCGTAGTCGAGGCAGCTGACATGACCGGTTCAGGATCGTCGGTGTGCACCATCGGTGCCGGCGGAGGCCTGACCAAGCAGATAGTCGTCCAGGTTTCCTAAAGGTGGTCGTCATGAAGAAACGCTTAACCCAGGCGGAAGAGTTCGAGATCATGAAGCTGGTGCTCGACAAGTTCCTCTGGCTCGGGCTCGCCATCATGGCCTTCGGCATGTGGGTCATGGTCAACGGCACGACGACCGAGGTGCTCCGCGGGCTCTCGTTCATGGTCGCGGGCGCGATCGTGCTCATACTCTTCATGATGCTCATCGTGAAGGAGTACGAGATCATCAAGTGAGGGGTTTCCCCTCCCTTTCTTCTCTTTTCATTCCGATACCTTTTTATACCTCTCTTCCTCAAAAGGGATTGTGATGGCAATCAGATACCCGCTCCTGGCATTCTCCCTGGCCGTTCTCCTGCTCCTCGCCGGCTGCGGGCCGGCGGAATGCGAGCAGAACGCCGACTGCGTCCAGAAGACCTGCCACACCGTCAAGTGCGTGAAGGGCATCTGCACCTATTCGCCCCTCCTTAACTGCTGCGGCAACGGCCTCATCGACAGGAACGAGACCAAGTGCAGCTGCCCCGAGGACGTGGGAGCGTGCGAAGGCGTGAGTGAGAGCCGCTATTTCCAGACGCTATGCGTCAATGACGAATGTGTCATGGACATCGTGAAGGACCTCATCGATAAGGAACAAGTAGCGACCAAGATGCAATTTGAGGGATTCGAGCTGAAGGTCACCGCAGGGTATGCGAACCCCTTCAACCTGTTCTCTAACTATCTCAACCTTACCGTTGAACTTTCGAGTATAACCTATATATCAGACAGGAACCTGGATTATGCGAACGACATCACGATCACATCGATAGAACTGACGACGACCATCGATGGTGTCGAAGAGACCCTCGCGACTATCCCCCTGAATCTGTTGCTCGAGCGTCGTGGGGATGGATATTCCAAGAGCATTATTCTCAAGGACCGCGCCTTCTCCTCTATCGAAACGACGGGAGATCTCACGATCCGCGTTTCTGTTGACTACGGGAAGATCAAGCCCAACCGGGCTGCGTATGACCCCCTTTCCGCAAGCCGGGACCTAAAGCTTCCAAACGTCATCTTCCTGAAACCGACGACACCCTATGCCTGCGCCTCTGATTTCTGCGATGACGGTAATGACGCCACCGAAGACGAATGCGTCGAGGGTAAGCTCCTCTGCATCCACACGCCGATTCCCGGCATCTGCGGGAACCTCGAGTGCGAGAGCACGGAGAACAAGTGCTCCTGTGCGGTCGACTGCGGCACCTGCGAGGGGGACTACTCGGACCATCTCGAATGGCGTTGCGTTTCGAACAGCTGCGTCAAACGGATTCGGGACGATACTCGATCAGAAACTAAGCTCCTCTATACAGATTCTGCCGACGAGTACCAGCTCATTACCGAGTTGAACGCGCAAAAGCCAATCCACGTCGGAGAGGACAGCGTCTCGATATCCATCCAGCTGTCGGGGATACGGGACAACTTCGTCGGTCCGCTCGAAGTGACCCGAATCGAGCTGGTCGACGGTGAGGAGCTGCTCGGCAAGAAGGACCTCTTTAACGGAAACACTCTCGACACCTTGCGGGAGACGATTGTCGTCGATGTCCCCATAGATTTCTCGCTCGAGACTGCAGAGCAGACCGGGAAGATGACGCTCCGGTTGCATTACAACGTCGCCCTGAACGATCGGGCAGGCGAGCCCTACACACTCTACGATGCCGTGTTCAGCAATACCTATGACGAGCAGTTCGTCTTCGTCGACCTGAGCAGATGAAAATGAAGCCCGCCCGCGCCCGCATGAGATTGAACAAGCGCGCCATCGAACTCTCGGTCGGCTTTGTGGTCATCCTCGTCCTCGCCGTCGTCGTCTTCGGCCTGGGAATCTCGTTCGCACGGACATTCTTCCAGAAAGCAGAAGGCCTCAAGGCGGACGTCGACTCGCAGACCGAGATGCAGATAAGACGTCTGCTGGACAGGGGAGAGCGTGTCGCCATCCCGCTCTCGCGCAAGACCGTCCGTCCTGGCGCTGCGTCCACCTTCGCGATCGGTGTCATGAATGTCTTAGGTCAGACGCGTGACTTCAGGATTACCATCAAACCGTCGGAGGTCGCGGGCTGCTATGCCCAAGATTTCGTCATGCAGACTATCACTGATCAGCGGACCATAGTCACCCCCCTGGATGAGGTCTCGATATCGTCTACCATCGAGAATAATGCGAAGAGTTCATTCATCATCAAGATTGATGCCGATGATGAAGGATTCTGCAGCGATGTCTTCGCATTCACCGTGACTGTGAAGACCTGTCCGCGTATGCAGCCGACAGGGTGTGACATCGCGAACATGGAGAGCTACGGCAACAATGCCTATAAGCTCTATATAGAGATCGGTTAGGCATGTTCGATTCTCGAGAACCCTCTCGCGAGGTCCCTAAGAGATTTCTCCGGATCCTTCGCCTTCGTCACCGCGCTCGCGACGAGGATCCCGCGCGCGCCGAGAGCGATGGCCCGGCGGACGTCATCGGCGTCGACGATTCCGGCGCCGCACAAGACCGGGATGTTCGCGACCTTGCGCACCCGCGCGAGCGTGTCAGTGATGACCTCAGGCTTCGCCTTCGAGACCGATCGTCCTGACCCGATGAGCTCAGGCGGCTCGACGGCGATGAGGTCAGGACCGAGCTCGGCGATCGAAGCGGCGGCCTCGGGCGTGTTCGCGCACGCGAGGGTTATCAATCCGACCTCATGCGCTCGCCTGATAGCTGTCTCGAGCACATCGAGCCGCACCCGGTCTTCAGAATGGTTGAGGATGGTCCCTTGCGCGCCATTGAGCTTGACCGCCTCAGGGATGATCTGGCCGGTATAGGACCCATACCCCACCGGATCGATGTGCTCGGCGAAGACAGGGATGGTAACCCTTCTCGAGACACGATAGATGTCGGCATCCTGGACTGCGACGACTACCTGCACGCCGGTCTCGTGCGAAACCTGCTGGCAGATGCGGGCGAGAGCCTCTGCCCGGTCTGCCGTCGCTTTCTCATAGGTCTTGAAATTGACGAAAATAGCCGGCAGTTGGATCGACATGACCATGGGTCTCATGTAAACTTGGTGTCTCCTCATTTTTATCTCTTTCCCTTGGCTGTGCAAACCGTTTTCACAACCTTTATATACCACCTCACCATTCCGGCCTTCCAGTACGCAGGTGACTTCTATGGAGCCATCACAGAGCACGAAGAAGAGCGGCACGTACGACACCGTCATCATCGGCGCCGGCGCCGCCGGCATGACCGCGGCGATCTACGCGGCGCGCTATCGCATGCGGACGAAGGTGTTCGGCAGGGAGGTCGGCGGCCTCCTCAACGAGGCTCACAAGGTCGAGAACTACCCTGGCTACTCCTCGATCTCCGGCTTCGAGCTCATGATGAGGTTCAAGGAGCACCTGGACCACTTCAGGGTGCCAGTATCGGACGAGAACGTCACCGGCGCGAAGAAGGACGGCGACCTCTTCGTCATCACGACCGACAAGGGGAGCTACCGGACGCGGACGGTCATCATCGCCACCGGGACGATACGGCGCAAGCTCGGCGTCCCGGGCGAGAGGGAGCTGAAGGGGAAGGGTGTGCACTACTGCGCGACCTGCGACGCGCCCTTCTACGGCGGCAAGACCGCCGCGGTCGTCGGCGGATCCGACAGCGCGGCCCAGGCGGCGCTCCTCCTTTCCGAGTATGCGGACAAGGTCTACATGATCTACCGGAAAGCCAGGCTCCGGGCAGAGCCCATCACGGTCAAGCACATCCAGGACAACCCGAAGATCGAGGTCATCTACACCACGAACGTCACCGCGATCAAGGGCGCATCAAAGGTCGAGAAAGTCGTGCTCGACACGCCCTACAAGGGATCCTATGACCTGCCGCTCGACGGCCTCTTCATCGAGATCGGCGCCGACCCGGCGAACACGGTGGCACAGGACCTCGGCCTCGCGATGAACGAGAAGGGCGAGATACGGATCGACCGCGAGGCGAAGACGAGCGTGAAGGGCGTCTTCGCTGCGGGCGACATAACCGACACCGACTACAAGCAGGCGGTGGTCGGCGCCGGCGAAGGCGCGCTCGCGGCATGGTCCGCGTACTACTGCCTGCAGGACATGCTCAATCCATGAGGCGATACCTATGGCGAATCCCACACCGTTCGACAACTACCTCTCCCAGCTCGCGACGGCGGCGAGGCATGCCGACCTCGCTCCCGACACCGTGGAGGCGCTGAAGCGCCCCAAGCGCATCCTGCAGGCGTCGCTCCCGGTCCGGATGGATGACGGCAGCGTCCGCGTCTTCGACGCCTACCGCGTGCAGTTCGACGACACTCGCGGGCCCTTCAAGGGCGGCATCAGGTACCACCCCCAGGTGGATCTCGCGGAGGTCAAGGCGCTTTCCGCTTGGATGGCGATGAAGTGCGCGGTCGTGGACATCCCGTTCGGCGGCGGGAAGGGCGGAATCGTCGTCGACCCGAAGAAGCTCTCGAGACGCGAGCTCGAGGCGCTCTCGCGGGCGTACGTCGATGCCTTCCATATGAACCTCGGCCCCCATATCGACGTGCCGGCGCCCGACGTCTACACCGACGCGCAGGTGATGGCCTGGATGCTCGACGAGTACGAGAAATTCCATGGGAAGAGCCCTGCCATGATCACGGGAAAGCCGGTCGAGATCGGCGGCTCGCTCGGCCGCGGCACGGCGACAGCGCAGGGCGGCGTCTATGTCCTTCTCGCGGCGCTCGCGAAGATGGGGAAGAGGCCGAAGGACCTGACCGTCGCGATCCAGGGCTACGGGAACGCCGGACAGGTGATGGCGCGGATCCTCCACGGGCTCGGCTTCAAGGTGGTCGCGGTGTCGGACTCGAAGGGCGGCTTGTTCTGCGAGGACTGCTTCGATCCGGAGAAGGTCTTCGACCACAAGGCGCGCACCTTCTCGGTCAAGGGATTTCCCCGGGCGGAGGAGGTGACGAACGAGGAGCTCCTCACGCTTCCCGTCGACATCCTGATACCGGCTGCCCTCGAGAACCAGATAACCGCGAAGAACGCGGACAAGATACGGGCGAAGGTCGTGCTCGAGCTCGCGAACGGGCCCACGACGCCTGAAGCGGACGCGATGCTGTCCAGGAAGGGGACGCTCGTCATCCCCGACATCCTCTCGAACGCCGGAGGCGTCACGGTGAGCTACTTCGAGTGGGTGCAGAACCTCCAGGGATACTCCTGGACCGAGGACGAGGTGAAGGCGCGGCTGCGGCCGGTCATGGAGAAGGCGTATTTCGCCATCCATGAAATCGCCGAGGAGAAGGGGACCAGCCTGCGGACAGCGGCGTTCGTCCTTGCCCTCAGGCGGATCGGCGCGGCCGCCCGCTACCGGTCGGGCTGAACATGCCCGCCGGCCTATGAAGGAGGCAACAGAATGCTACAACACAAGGACCAGCGCGTGGCGGTCTTCATCGACACGCAGAACATGTACTACTCAGCGAAACAGCTGTATAAGAAGAAGGTGAACTTCAAGGCGATACTCGCGACCGCGGTCGCGGGACGCAATCTCATCCGCGCGATAGCGTACGTGATCCGGGCGGACATGAAGGACGAGGGCAACTTCCATGACGCCCTCAACAATATAGGGATCGAGGCGAGGGCGAAGGACCTCCAGATCTTCGCGTCAGGGGCAAAGAAGGGCGATTGGGATGTGGGGATCGCGATGGACATGGTCCGCATGGCGCCGAAGATCGACGTCGCGGTGCTCGTCTCTGGCGACGGCGACTTCAAGGAGCTTCTCCACTACCTCAAGACGAACGGCGTCAGGTGCGAGGTGATATCCTTCAAGAAGACGACCTCGCAGATGCTCGAGAGCGAGGCGGACCTTTTCACCGACATGAGCAAGGACCTCAAGAAGTACCTCGCCGCGTCGACGGAGAAGCGCGGGAGATCCGGCACCCGGCCGGCGAAGGAGGAGCCTGCGGCAGACGGTACGAAGGACCGGGCGAAGCCCGTGGCCGAGCCCCAGAAGCAGCAGGCTCCGGCCCAGAGCCCGCCGCGCGGCGGCGGCCAGCCTGACGGCAGGCCTGGAGGCCGGTCCCGCGGACGGCGCGGCGGCCAGCGTCGCCGACCGTCGCATCAGCCCCTGAAGGCCCCTCTCTCGGCGCCGGTCAAGCGCGAGCCGCGGCCGTTCCCGCCGGACGACGACGTGACGCTCGCCGACCTGGACTGAACTCCCGGCTCCTGAACTCCCGGCGCCTGAATGCCTGGCACCCGCTTCCCCTTCATCCGGAGGACCACCATGACTGACCTCAATTTCGCCTGCACGAAGATACCATTCGACCAGATCGTGCGCTGCGGGTTCGGCATCACCAAGACCGACTTCCTGCTGCTCGAGGCGCTGATGACGCACGACAACCGACCTGTCCAGGAGCTCGCGGACGCGGTGGGGAAGGAGCGCAGCACCGTGCAGAAGTCGATCTCCCGGCTGCTCGAGAAGGGCATCATCGAGCGTAGGCAGAAGAACCTTGGCCGCGGCGGCTACATCTTCGTCTACCACATCCACGACAAGGCGGACCTCAAGGAGAGGATCGGCGAGAACTTCCGGAACTGGAGCGAGCGGTTCGCGAAGGAGCTCGACGGCTGGTGATTTTCCTCTCCTTTTTTTCACAACTCCACAGGCTTTAAATAATAGGTGTGAATCCTATATTCACAATCGGATGTGACATGATGACGGCTGCGACAACCCCCTCTGCGACCGAAACGGTGAAGGCGGACGTGAAGGTGTTCTTCTCCCCTACCTGTCCTCATTGCCCCCCAGCAAAGGACCTCGTCCGCACCGTCGCGTCGGATAGGGACGACATCATGTTCGAGGAGATCAATATCATGACCCCCATGGGCCTGCAGATGGCGCGGCGGTTCGAGATCATGTCGACCCCTACCATCCTCATCAAGGGCCCAGCCGACCCCCAATGGATCGGCATCAAGGGCGTGCCGCGCCGTGCCGCGCTCGAGAAGGCGATCGACGTCTCGCTCGGCGTCGCCGACGGCACGGGCACCCGCTCGGAGAAGGGGTTCCTCGGGCGGCTCCTCTCCCGGTTCTCGGGAACAGGGGACAGTGACGACGGGGACGATGATGATGGCAATGGCACGAGATGAGAGGATGATGAGGAAATGGCACCTGAAAGACTCACTGATGCGGACTTCGATGGCTTCATCGCCGGCGGCAGCCCCTCTGTCGTCGACTTCTGGGCAGGCTGGTGCGGTCCCTGCCAGATACTGGGACCCATATTCGAGGATGTTTCGAAAGGATACGGGCCTTCAGAGCTCAGGTTCGGCAAGCTCGACGTGGATGCGAGCTCTGCCACCGCTGCCCGTTTCGATGTGATGAGCATCCCGACGCTCGTCCTTTTCAAGGACGGGAAGGAAGCGGGGCGCCTCGTTGGCTTCATGGGGAAAGAGCAGCTGAAGGGTCGGCTCGACGAGTTCCTGGCGCGCCAGCGGAAGTGATCGCTGCAGAGCCTAGGGATCCCTTCCCGTCCCCCTCTTTTCTCCCCTATCCCCTTCCCCCTCACCCTCGACGAACGAGCCGAGCGTCGCCTGCTCGCGGTCGAGCTCGAGGTCCTCGCGGGTCATGCCGACGATGCCGAGGATCGGCTCGATCGCGGGGAGGATGTGGCTCTCGATATAATACTCAGGGTCATAGCCGCCGGGAGCGACCTCGCTGGGCAGTCGGGCGCGCTGGCCTACCTTGTCAGGGCCTGCGGTGACGATATAGCTGATCGTGTGCCCGGCCTCGACCGGGATTCCGATGCTGCGCATCCGCTTCGCCACCGCGACGTGCGGGGCGACGGTGTCGTACTCGTCGATGTCCTTCGAGAGCGCCGTCGTGATCGTCATCAGCTCCTTAGGCACGGTCTTCTGTCTCACTTGCTTGATGAGCGTGCGGATGTAGGTCGCCGCCTTCTCGCGGTCAGCCTGCCTGAAGAGGATGGAGATGACCTGCTCCAGGGCGAGCCTTGCGATCGGCGGAAGCGTGCGCGTCTGGGGCCCGAGGCCGGAGAGCGTGAGCGTGCCGTCGTCGTCCATGAGCGCGTAGCCGGTCCTCGTCCGGTCGCCCTCCTTCTCGGTCCGGTAGAGGGCCTTGAGGTACGGTCCTGCAAGGGACGAGACGAGCACGCGGGGGTAGCTCCTCTCAGCCCCCTCGAGCGCGAGCCTGAGCCAGTTGAGGCCGCTGCCCTCGAGCGACACGTGCAGCTGCGACTCGGTCGCGTAGAGAACCCTGATGCCCTTCTCCTCGAGACGCTTCCTGATATGCGTCGTGTAGAACGCCGCGTAGCGGTGCACCGCCTGGGCGCAGTGGTAGGAATACCATCTCGCATGGGTATGGGAGAATGCCATGTGCGAGCTCGCGAGCAGCTGCTCGATCGTCGCCTTCCGTATCCGCAGCAGGTCAGAGCTCCTGCCCGACGCGATGATCGCCTCGATCGTCTCGAGCCGCGAGAGGAGCGCCTGCACCACGTGCGGGATGAAGCCGCGGCGGTTCTGGCAGAACCAGGTCTCCTCCTCAAGGTCAGGCACCATCCGGTCGTCGCGCCTGCAGCAATGGCACCTGAGCGCGCCCATGGAGATGTTGTGCTCGATGATGATATGGGGATAGCTGCTCGCGTAGGAGACGAGCGCGACCTGGCTTGAGATCCCCTCCTCAGCCTCCTTGAGGACGGTCGTCCGGACGCCGGTCCCTGACCGCTGCTCGATCAGGCCCCTGCCCGGCCGCCTGAGGATGACCTCGTCGTACTGGCGGGTCTGGCGCATGAGGTACGCTTCGACGATCATGCTCGTGTTCATCTTCGCGACCGAGTAGGGAGTAAAGCCGACGAGGCGCACCACCTCGAAGAGGTAGGGCATGAGCCGGTGGCTGAGGGTGAATATCAGCCGCGCGTGCTCGTGCTCCTTCGCGCAGAGCGAAGCGGCGTTGGTCTCAGGGGCGGGCGCATCCTTGACGAGGACTCTCTGGCCAGTCTCCGGCGGCTCGGCCTTCAGGAGCACGCGCCTGACGCTCTCGAGGTCGAACTCCTCGAGGCCGAGCAGCTCGGGATAGAGGCCGCGGCCGAGGTTCGCGAGATCGATGTGGTTGATGCCCGCGATCATCACGCTCCGCGGGTTCTTCCTGACCCTGGGTGGGGAGAATTCGATGCCGATGTCGAGCCGGATGCTGTATTTCCTGGCGCGCGCGATGAGGTACGGCAGGTCGAACATGTCGGAATGGAAGCCGACGAGGATGTCAGGCCGCAGTCGGTCGATGAGGTCCTTGAACCGCATGATCAGGTCGTGCTCGCTCCCCACGAACTCGACATAGTCCTTCGCGTTCTCGTGCCGCTTCCAGGTGATCACCTTGCGGTACCCTTCGCTGTAGAGTGAGATGAGCACGATCGGGTTCTCGGTCCCGAGCGCCTGCTGCTCTGCCTGCAGCATGGTGCCGACATCCATCGCGAGGATCGACGGGTCGGGGTAGAATTCGTCGCCGGCAGGCTCCACCCTGACCGCCTGGAATGCCTGCACCTTGCTCCTGGTCCTGATGAAGTCGCCGGACGCGGTCACCTGCCGGAGCGGGAAGATGCCCTTGTCGATGAGATAGCTCCGCTTGAGCGAGACGTCGTGCTCGTAGACCGACTGCACGATATCCCATCCCTGTATCTCGTTCTTGATGAGCCCCACCGCCTTCGGGACATTGCCGTGCACCTTGATGAGCTGCATCGCGTAGCCGTCGACCTTCCGCTTCACGAGCTCGGTCCTCGTCACCGCATAGCGCCGCTCCTCTTCGGTCCAGGCGAGCTTCTTCACCCTGGCGACGAAATCGTTGTAGCTCGAGGGATGGATCCGCGCGAGCAGGTACGGCTCGAAGCTCGTGTCATGGACGAGGATGGGCGCCCGCCGGGGGGTCTTGCCATAGAGGACGACGGTCGGCCTTCCGGCTATCACCTTGTAGAAGAGGTCTATCAGGAAGAAGGTTATCTGCGGCATCGAGGGATGGGTGGCTGGCTGCGTATATAAAACTACCGTGGGTGGCTCGTGCGGTTTTTTTTCCGAAAAGTATTTATACTTGAATCCCCCTTTTCCTTACTAAACGATATAGTGGATAGTCTATGGGTTCGGAGACATGGTCGGGGAGTTCAATTTCTTCAACTCTGTGCAGCACTTGGAGCCCCATTGCCCGAAGTGCGAGTCCAAGATAGAGTACGGCATCACGACCACCTTCGACGAGGAGAAGATGGCCCATGTCTGCAACACCTGCGGCCATGTCCTGAAGTGATCATTCTGCCCGTTGCTCAGGCGTGCTGACGCCGAACCACTTCCTCACGCGATTCATATACATGCCCATGGTCGGCGCGATGAGCGGCGAGATAACGGCGAGGTTCTTGCAGCCCTCAAGCACCTTATAATAATCGAACTCGCCTTCCTGGACGAGACTGCCGACGCTGAGGGCGACTGCGTAGACCGGCACCTGGAATGTGTTGAACGCGAGCAGGTCGGCGCCACGGTTCCTGAGCCAATGGCTCTTCTCGGTCGTCCTTGTGATTCTGAATATGTAGTCCCTCCAGCCGCCGTAGAGACCGCCCGTGGTCGTGTTGAGCGCGCTCGCTGAAGCCCTTGACCCTACAATCCCCCGCCAGTCCAGACCCGAAGAATAGTCGAGGAGGCTGCCGACTGCGAGGGAAAATGTTACATTTCCCAGGGTGTCGATCAGGCCGGTGTAAGTGCGGGATTCTTTGTCGTGAAGCGCGTTCCTTACCAAAGCATATTTTTCATGGATCCTATGTATCAGGTCGTCCAACATATTACTACTATATAGAGACTTATAGAAATATATATTTTATCATTAATTTTTACTTAATATTGCGAAATATTTAAATAGTATCTTTATTTATTAAGTGATAATGACAAAAATAGACCAAAAAGACAAACGTATCCTATTCGAACTCGACCGCAACTGCAGGCGGTCGGTCAACGAGCTTGCCTCGATAACCCGGCTCAATCGGGATGTGGTGCGGTATCGGATCGCCCAGTTGGAAAAAAAGGGAGTCATCACCGGCTATATCACCCTCATCGATTTCACCAAGCTCGGCTACCAGTTAGTCCGCCTCTACATCAAGCTCCAGAATACGACCGCTGAGATTGAGGAGGATATGCTGGACTATCTGATGGACCAGGACTCGGTGATAATCGCCTACCATACCGACGGGCATTATGAGCTCGCTATCGGCCTCCTGGTCAAGGATCTCCGCGCATACCAGAAGACCTACGAGGCCTTTCTCGGACAATACCGGGAGTATGTCATCGACAAGCATTTCAGCGTCTTCTCCGATTTCATCCAGTACTTCCATAATTACCTCGTCGACGTGAAGCTCCATGACCAAACCGCATTGTCGACAGGAAGCCATGAGATCTTCGACTATGATGACACCGATATCAGGATCCTCAAAGAGATATCAACAGAGGCTCGGATATCGCTCGTCGAGTTTTCGAAACGCCTTGACACGCCCATCAATACCATCAAATACCGGCTCAAGCGGCTAGAGAAATCCAAGGTTATCGTCGCCTACCGGGCGATAATCAACTTCCACGAGCTCGGTCTCGAATACTACAAGGTCGACCTGCTGCTCGAGGATCCGAGCATCATCCCTGCGCTCGACCGGTTCATCGTCGAGCACCCGCACATCCTGTATCGCGACGTCACGATTGGAGGGAGCGACTTCGAGTTCGACTGCGAGCTGGAAAGCCAAAGCGCGTTCTACGCCCTCATCGAGGAGATTCGCGCACTCTTCCCTAAAAAGGTCAGGTCCTTCTTCTACTACAAGGCAATCAAAATCTATAAATATTCCTACTTTCCGAACATCATACTAAAAGAAATCAAACGAGATAAAAAGAGGGATTGAAAGAGGTGGATTCCCATGGCATGCTACGTCGTCCCGCTCCTCACCGCTATACTCCATTCCGGCCTGTTCGGGCGCGGGAAGGACCACTCCAAGCTCTCACTGCTCCTCTACGGCGCCGCCGCCTTCGGCGTGATCGACCACGCCTGGAACGCAGAGCTCCTCTCGTTCACGGTCCCTGACCTCATGCTCGGCTTCGTCATCACGGTCTCGATCGTGATCGGCTGGGGTGTCTGGACCCTTCTCGCGGCGAGGACAGGTGCCACCGCACCTTCTGTCCATTAATTTGTCACTATAAAGTGGCACTAAATAGAAAGCCTTAAATATAGTTCGCACCTTCCTCCTGCCACCATGGTAAAAATACTCGTGATTGACGACGAGAAGGGCATCACCGGGCTTTTCGATAGTATATTCACTGAGCATCAACACTACAAGGCGAAGCCGCACACCGTTCTCACCGCCTTCGATGTGCCCTCAGGACTCGAACTGATCAGCAACCATCAGGATGCCGGCCTGATCTTCCTTGACTACAACTTCAAAGAGCCGCCGGCAAGGTCCGGAGTAGGAACGACCATCATCGACACGCTGTATTCCGATCCGGTCTTCACGAGGGCGAAAGGGATCCCGATAGTCGCCATGACCACCCAGGAAGGTGTCTATAAGAAGTATGTCGAAGAGGCAAAAGTGAAGGAGATCCTCATCAAGCCAGTGCCGGTGAGTGCAATCGTCGCCGCATTCGAGGCGCACTACAAAAGGTGATCAGCCGCCCGGCCGCAACTGGTCGACCGCGTCGATGTATTCCTTCACCCTGTCCATGATCGACGGCAGCAGGAAACGCTCCACCTTCTCCTCGAACGCCTCGCCGATCGGCGCCATCTCGGTGATGCGGTAGCTGTTCTTGACCTTCTCGACGACGTAGATTTCGCGCAGGCGCTTGAGCTGCCGACGTATGTTCGAGGCGGCGATTCCGGCGAGGGCGAGCCCCGCGTCCTCGCGCAGGCGTATGACACTGCCTCTGACCTCGACAGACGAGAGTTCCCGCTCCGCCATGATGAGCGCGTGGAGCACGTCCACCACGATGTCCCGCGAGTCGCCGGGCTGGAGCAGCCCGACCGACAGGCAGAGCTTCTTCACGAGCTCCCGCGGCGGCAGCCCCGACGGCCGCTCGTACTTTCGGAACGTCACCTCAGAGAGCGGGATGTCCTTGGCCACAGTTCTCTGTTTCATGCCCCTGGGGATGGACGAGCGCCTATATATATCTCTCAACAGCGAGTCCTGTGTCCAGTGCGCCCATCACATAGGTTCAGCAGGCCGAAAAACGCATTCTGAGCTGTTATCGAAGAGTCCAGTGGATGCTCGAAACCTCTAAGAATAAACTTTCAACTCTGCACAATCCTGCGGACTGTGGCTTTGCCTGCGTCGAGTTCGACCGTCTCGCCCTCCCTGAAGGCCTTGGTCGCGATGCCGGTCCCGACGATGCAGGGGATGCCGAGCTCGCGCGCGATCATCGCGGCGTGCGACACGACGCCGCCCTCGTCGGTGACGATCGCGCCTGCCTTCTTCGCGAGGAAGATCATGTTCGGCTGGACCGCCTGGGTGATGAGGATATCACCCTGCATGAAGCGGCGCTCCGCGTTCACGATGTCGCTGACGCTCCTGATTGGCACGAGCCGTGCCGTCCCTTGCGCCTTCCCCGGATTCGCGCAGGCGCCGACCGCCTCGTCGGCTGCCACATCGCCGATGAGCCGGCCGAGCTCGTCCCTCGCGAGGTCCTTCGCTTCCCTGCCTGAATGGAAGGAGAGGACGCCGTCCCTGAGCCTGACGAGATAATAGGCCTTGCGCAGCTCGAGCTCGAGAGCCGGCAACCGTGCCCCTTTCCGCAGGAACGCCTCGACCTCCTCGAGCCGGTAGGTCCGCGCGAACTCCTCTGGGGGGAGGCCGACCCTCGATGCGGCCTCCCGCACGAGCGGGAGCGCGGCGTACTCGATCCCTGCCCAGCAGCCTTCCAGCCGCAGCCGCTCGAGCGCGCACTCCTTTAAGAGCCAGGAAAGGTGTCGCGCGGCGTCGTCCCCGATATCCTTGAGAAGCCGCTCCTGGCGCTCGTGCAGCGCGCGCTTCCGCTCCTCGATCCCATCGGCCTCCCGCTCGAGCGTGCCGATGCCCTCCTGCACCAGCCGCTGCACCCTGATCTTCAGGTAATGGAGAGCCTCGCCCTGGGTGAAGGTGTTCGGGAAGAGGAAGGGATAGTCGAGGGCGTGCGCCAGCAGGCGCTCGTCTGTCGGTATCGCCTCGAGGACGAGCCTGCGGATCGCGATCTCCTCCTCGCCGATCGGGTCGACCTCGGCAGGCGTCGTGAGCAGCGCGAACCGCTCCTCGAGCCGCTCGTCGCCGAGCGCCTTCCTGATCGTCTCGCGCAGCAGGGTCTCCTGATGGACGAGGAACTCGGGCCTCGTGAAGCGGAAGTGATTGATGACCAGGCCCCAGGTGTCGACGAGCTCGATGAAGAGCCTGAGGATCTCATCGTTCGAAGCCTCCGCAAATTCCTTCCCCCTCACCTTCGCGACGAAGGCGTCATGATGCTCACGGGCTCTCCTCGCTGCGGCGAACAGGTCCTCTGCCGTCCGCCTGTCGAAGAGGCGGGTGCCGTGCTCGGCGGCGCGCCGCACCTCATCGGCGAGGCCGTAGCGCTCGACGAAGCCGTTCTTGGCATAGCAGAGCACGTTCCGATGCTCGTTTCCCGGCAGCTTCGTGTAGTCGATCCTGCGGAATATCGAGTGCTTGGTGAATTCTATCCAGGTGAAATAGAGGGATGTGTCGGTGCTCCAGAGATAGGTCCAGCGGTCCCCCATGCCCAGAGGGTAGGCGTCAAGGTTTTTAAAGGTTTTTCCGGTATCCGAAAATGATGCGGTCGACGAGCCTCAGGACGCGCTCCTTCATAGAGAATATCGCCTTCTGGTAATCGGCGTACCCTCCCGAAGGTGTTCTGGATGTCGAGGGGGTAGACGCCGGATCGAGCCAGACGGCATGATAGATATCCTTCGCCTTCTCCCCATTCCGCGGCGACAGGGAGACCGCCGCGATCGTCTCAGGCCGCGCAACGGTCTGCTCTGGGATCGTCTTGAGCTTGCCTTCGATATCGAGCTCCTTCTCCATCGATGCCCGATGGTCCTTCTCCTCATCGCTTAACCGGACGTATGCGATGTCATACAGCGAACTGGTCCCTTCCGCATTATGGAGGACGGTCGCTTCGGTTATCTTCGGCCGCAGGGTCGGGTCATAGATCTCGCGCTCGACCGCGCGCCTGATGATGAGCCTGTCGGGCGGCGCCATCCATCCCTTGCGGAGGAGGTCGGGGTGCGACCCGCTCGATATCGCGATGAGGCCGTCGGCGCCTATCTTCACGAGATGCTCGTTCGCGAAATACTCGGCGAACGGCGACCTGCCGCGGTTCGCGGTGCAGACGAACTCGATGATCCTCTCCCCCCTGCCGCTCCCTTCACTTGCTGACCTCTATCTCATGATAGAGCCGGTTGTTCGCCGCGATGATCGGTCGGTACCTCTTCGGGTCGTAGACCTTGTCGGCGTCAAGGATGCGTATCTTGTCGATCACCGACTCGAGCGGGACGTCGCCGACGGTCTCGCCGTTGAAGGTCGCCATCCTTCCGAAATCCCCATGCCGTATGAGATCGACCCCCTTCTGGCCGAGGAGGATGCCGAGCAGGTTGTCATAGGCGCTCGGCGAGCCGCCGCGCTGCCTGCGGCCGATGACCTCGGTCTTCGCCGTGCAGCCGGTCAGCTCCTTGTATTTCCTCTGGAGATAGAGCGCGACGAGCCCGTCGCCGAGCTCCTGGTTGCCGTGCGGGTCGATCGTCTTCTTCGTGATCTGGCCGACTCCCGAAAAGCGCGTCCCTTCTGAGACGACGACGATGGTGTAGCGGAGCCCATCGAGGGAGTAGCCGCGTCTCTTGACAAGCGAACCCCTGCGCCGCTCGATCGCCTCGATGAGCCTCTCTGCGTCGATCTCAGCCTCGGGGATGGTGATGAAATGGGCGTTCGCGCCGATCCCTCCCCAATAGGTGAGGTGGCCCGCGTTCCTGCCCATCGCCTCGATGAAGTAGACCTCGCCGTGCGAGCCGGCAGGGGTCTTGAGGCTGATGACGTGGTCCTTGATGATGTTCGTCGCGGTGTCGAAGCCGAGCGTGAAGCGCGTCTGGCAGAGGTCCTTGTCGATGGTCTTCGGGATGCCTATGATATCGAGCCCTTTTGCGTAGAGCTTTCCCGCTGCGCCGAGCGTGTCCTCGCCGCCGAGCGCGATCACGGCATGATAGCGCTCGCTGAGGAAACCGGCGACCTTGTCGGACAGGTCCTCTCCCCCATAATTGAAGGGATTCGCCCTGCTCGACATGAGGATTGTCCCTCCGGTGCGGTCGATCCTCCTGACCTGATTGGTGATGAGCGGTAGGGTATAGACCCGCGGATCCTCCCCCTTCGTCATCATGATCGCTCCCTTCCATCCTTCGGTGATGCCTTCTATGATGAACTCGCCGGCAGCGCTGTTGACAACCTGCTTTATCGCGTTGTTGAGGCCTGGGGCGTCGCCGCCACCGGTAAGGATTCCTATCACCCTCTTCGTCATTCTGATCACCTTTGCCCTAAACCTATCACCTAAACCTATCAATATCCCAACCGAGAACCAGCCGGGGCTCGTTCACCCCTTTATCCATGAGGAGATGGAATGGCATTATATAAACCTTCTGGAGGAGGCTTTAAATATGGGCTGTGCCTCCCTGTCTCGCATGTCCCCTGCGCTCGACATGGGAGATGCCCTGAAGCCCCGCTACAGCACGATCGACACCATCGTCCGCGGTCTCGTCGACGGGTTCAAGATGTGCGTGGACCCCATCGGTGCCGGCTACAGCGCTGTCTCGGGGAAGAAGACCTTCGGCGGCAACGGCTATCGGGGAACCACCTTCAAGGACTACTCGAATCCACGGGTCGATTATGATTCTCTGGTCTACAAGGCGCTCACGTACGGCGGCGCGATCGCCGGCGGCATCGCGCTCCTCGGCGGCAGGATCGTCCCGCAACTGGTCGCTGGGGTCTATGACCTCTTCAAGCACCGGAAGCTCAGGCGCGAAGGCAAGGAGATGTACCGTTAAGATGCCACGGCCCAGATTCAAGCAGAAGTGCGTGCGATGCCGCAGGAACTTCGTGCTCACGACGACGCGCAACCGGTTCCCGGTCTGCTACGACTGCCAGAAGGGGCAGCTTGCCGGGAAGATCAGGGACCCCGAGCTATCGAAGCTGTGCGACATCCCCGAGGATCTGTATCGCATGGACCCGTTCCTACGGGACATCAAGATCAAGGCGATCAACCAGAACTCGCTCACCGAGAAGCAGATCGAGGCCTTCAAGAAGACCGTCAGGAGGCTCTTGTCCGAGAAGCCTTCGCTTTCTGATCCTGAGATGGTGGACGACCCCTCTTTGCTGTGACGAAGCCGACGAAGCGCCGGTTGAGCGCATCGAGTTGGCCGTAGAATTTCCGGAGGCCTTCCTCAATCCTCAGCCCGTCCCCCTTGAGGTGCCGCTTCGCCCAGTGGTTGTACTTCCGGTTCATGCTCTCGAGCTGGCGCTCCATCCTGCGCAGCTTGTCGTCGATAGGCTTCCTCTTCCCGTAGCCGAACTCGTACTCGATGATGTCGTCGCGCAGCTCTCCCCTGAAGAACCGGAACAGCACGATCCTGAGGGACTTGTTGAGGTAGGCGAGCCTCCCTTCCTTCATGTGCCGGCGCACGGAGACGGAGAGCGTCGTCGAATGGAGCACGCGAACCGGCCGGTAGACGCTCGCCCGGCGCGCGAAGTCGTGGTCCTCGGACACCCGGATCGTCTCGTCGAAGCCGCCGACCCGCTCGAAGAGCCGCCGCGTCACGAAGATCGCGAACCCCATCGCATGCGGGTCCGAGTACTGCATCATCTTGATGTTCGCGTTGAAGAGGTTGCAGATGAACCGGTCGAGGACATGCGTCGAGAGCGGGCGGAATTCGCAGGTGGCGAAGTCCAGGAAGCGCTCCTGCATCTCGTCGTAGGCCTTTCGCAGGAACTCCTTCGGTATCTTGACATCAGCGTCGAAGAAGAAGAGGAGCTCGCCCCTCGCCGCTCTCGCGCCCGCGTTCCTTCCGGCGCCGGGCATCCCTCCATCGACGACCTTCGCGCCGTAGGCGCGCGCGATCGCGCGGGTCTGGTCAGACGACCCGGCGTCGGCGACGATGATCTCATAGTCCCTGAAGGTCTGGTGCCTGACCGATTCGAGGAGCTTTGGCAGGTACTCCTCCTCATCGAGCGTCGGGACGATGATGGAGATCCTCGGCGCCATGACCCTCACGTCCGCAGGAACAGCTCCTCCACCGCGATGTCAGGATGATGGTAGCGCTGCTTGCCCTCGCTCTTCGTGCCGAGCTGGATCGCCTCGCTCGGGCACCAGTGGATGCAGGCGAGGCACTGCTCGCAGCGGTGCAGCCAGGTCGGGTGGCCGTTCGCCATCCTGATGTTTCCCACCGGGCAGATGAGCGCGCACCTGCCGCACGAGATGCATCGGTCATTCACCCAGAACTCGCGGTCTGCCTCCCTGAACCGCGCGATCCCCTTCTGGTAGACGAAGCCGGTCAGTATCGCGTTCACGACGAGGTTCCCTTTCTCGAGCACGCCTGAACGTTTCTGTCCTATCGCGGCCGCGATCTCGGCTATCCGCGCCTGCTCGGCGGCGTACAGCTCCTTCCGCTTCCCCTCCGCCGGCGGCCCGCCGAACGGGAGATAGTTCGACGGCATCAGCACGACCCAGCCGGCGTCGAGGCCGGTGCCGACGGCGGCGAGACCCTTCTTGACATACTCCATGCAGCCTGCGGAGGACGCGCCGGCGGTCGCGACCGCGAAGACATACTTGCTCGTCTTCACCTTCGAGAGGAACTGCGCCACGATGTACGGCGGCCCCCAGGCGTAGGTCGGGAAGACGAGGCCGATCCTGTCGGCAGTGAGGTCGGGCTGCTTCCGGATTGCTGTCGCGATAGGGACGAGCGTGACGTCGCCGTCGAGCTTCTCGGCGAGGTCTTTCGCCACCTTCAGCGAGTTGCCGGTGCCGGAGAACCAGAATATGGTCGTTCGCATGGTGTCTATCGACCGTGTCCTGGCTGGCGGACTTAATAAGCTTTTCCGTGCCTGGCAGGAGATGACTCCTATTCCGGGCTCTCACGCCTTCTTCAGGTAGATATCGAAGCGCTCGCCCTTTACCTTCTGCTCTGACGCGTGCTCCCAGTCGCCCTTGAGATCCTCGGTCGCGAGTTGGATGCGCGAGGCGCCGGTCTTTCCCGCGATCGCCTTCTCGTGCGGCTTGACCAGCCGGTAGAGCCCCTTCCCCAGCCGGAGGAAAAGGTCGATCCGGTCCCTCTTCTCGAGACCTGCCTTCTTCCGGAGCGCCTGGGTCCTGCGCATGATCTCGCGCGCGAAGCCCTCCCCGTCGAGCTCGTCGTCGCGCAGGGTGTCGAGGTAGACGAAGCCATGCCGCGTCGGGCTCTCCACATACCGGTCGTCGACCGTGCGTTCGACGATGAGGTGCTCCTTCACGATCGCCACCTCCTCGCCGTCTACCCGCATGAGGTGCTTGCGCTCGCGCTCGATATGGGAGAGGATGGTCGCTGCCGACTCTGACGCGAGCTTCGCGATGATCCGCGGCGCTCGCTCGCCGAAGTCGGGCCCGATCTGCCTGTAGTCAGGCCGCACCGAGAGACGCACCGCGTGAAACGACGGGACGATGGTGATGTCTTTCGCGTTCACCTGGCCCTTGATAAGGTCGCGCATCCGCTCGACAGCGGCGATGATCCCCCTGTCGGTCGTCGTGAGCACGAGCTCTTTTGCCGGCCATCTGACCCCGAGGTTCGCGCGCTCGCGCGCGTTGAGCGCCGACTGGATGACCTCCTCGGCGATCGCCATCTCCTTCTCCAGCGCCCGGTCGATTCGCGCGACGTCCGCCTCAGGCCAGGCGCGCAGGTGGACGCTCTTCCCCGGGAGCCCGAATAGCCCCTTGAGGTTGAGGAATATCCGCTCGGTGATGAAGGGCGCGATCGGCGCGAAGAGCGTGAGCGCGGTGTCGAGCACGGAGAATATGGTGTGGAGCACCAGCTCCTGCTCGTTCCCGTCGTCACCTTGCGCCTTCTCGCGGACGAACTGGATGTAGCCGCGCGAGAGCTCGAGGAAGAGATCCTCGACGACGGCTGGGACCTCGTCGATGCGGTACTGCTCAAAGAGATCGCCCGCCTTCCGAATCGCGGAGTGCATGCGCGAGAGCATGTGGCGCTCCTCGGTCCCGAGATCTTTCTCCAGGAGCCCTCTGTCGAGATCGAGAGGATTCTTGCCGAGCTGTGCTGCATAGTCGATCACGAAGCGGGAGAGGTTCCAGAGGATGCCGAGGTTGCGCTGCTTGATGCGCAGGTCGTCGAAGTTGTAGTTGAGGTCTATCCCTGCCTTGCTGCCGCCGATCGTGTAGTACCTGAACGCGTCGGCGCCATACGTGTCCACCACCTCGCTCGGCAGGATGTAATTCCCGAGTGACTTGCTCATCTTCCGCCCCTGCGCGTCCTGGACGAATCCGTGGACATAGACATTCCTGAACGACGGCCGCTCCATCGAGACCATTGAGGCGACGAGGAGCAGGTTGAACCATCCCCTGAACTGGTCTTTCCCCTCGAGGATGAAGTCCGCCGGGAAGAGCCGCTCGAAGAGGTCTTTCCGGTGCGGGAAGTCGAGGCAGTTCCATGAGACCGTTCCTGCGTCGACCCAGACGTCGAGGATGTCAGGCACGCGGCGGTAGGTCCTCTTCCCCTTCCTGATGATGACAGGATCGACCGCAGGTATGTGGAGGTCGTCGACCTTCGTGCCTGACAGCCTCTCGAGCTCTGCTGCCGATCCCACCACGATGTAATCGTCGGGGTCGTCCTCGTTCCGCCAAATCGGCAAGGGCGTCCCCCAGTACCGCTGCTTCGATATCGAGTTGTCGCGCAGGTTCGTGAGCCACGACTCGAAGGCGTTGAACGCGCTCTCCGGGACCCAGGATATATCCTTGTTCGCCGCGATCATCTTCTCCTTCAGGTCCTCTATCCTGAAGAACCACTGCTTGGTCGTCCTGAAGATGACGGGCTTGTGGTGCCGCCAGTCGTGCGCGTACTCGTGCTCGACCCTGGTGGTCGCGATGAGCGCTCCTTTCCTCTCCAGGTGCTCGATGAACCTAGGGTCGTCCTTCTTCGCGGTCCACCCGGCGAACGGGCCCATCTCCTCCGGGAAGACGCCCTTCGTGTCGATCGTGTTGAAGGCGGGGATGCCGTTCCGGTACCCTATCTCATAGTCCTCGGGCCCGCAGCCGGGCGCGCAGTGGACGAGACCGGTGCCGGCGCTCGTGTCGACGTACTCGCTCGAGAGCAGCACGGAGAAGGCCTTCTTCGATGCCGTGATGATCGGGTCGTAGACATTCCTGAGGTCCTCATAGAAGGGGTGCACGTACCGCAAGCCCTCGAGGTCGGTCCCTTTCATCTCCTCGACAACCTCGTACTTCCTGTCGACGACGCCTCCCATGAAGACGCCGATGAGCTTGCTCGCGACTACCCACTTCTCGCCGGTGCCTTCGACCTTGACCTTGACATAGTCGATGTCAGGGCCTGCCATGATGGCGAGGTTGAACGGGATCGTCCACGGCGTCGTCGTCCAGATGACGAGGTACTCATCCTCGGTGCCCTCGATCAGCATCTTGACGAAGATGGAGTCGTCCTCGACGGTCCTGTACTCGAGCTCGTGCTTGGCGAGCGCGGACTCGGATATCGGGCACCAGGTCATGGTGCGAAGGCCCTCGTACAGCCGGCCGTTCTCGTGCGCCTTCCTGATCAGCCACCACTCGCCCTCCATGAATTCCTTGCTGATGGATTGGTAGGCGCCCTCGAAGTCCATCCAGACGCCGAGGCGCTGGAAGTCCTCGTTCATGAGGAGCATGTTCTCGACGCAGAGCCGCTTGCATTCCCCGATGAACCGCGGCACCCCTAAACGCTCGACCTCCTCCTTGGTCTCTATGCCAAGCTTGCGCAGCGTGGCGTTCTCAGTGGGGAGGCCGTGCATGTCGTAGCCCGCCCGGTCCCAGACGTCGAGCCCCTTCATGCGCTTGTAGCGCAGGATCGCGTCCTTGAGGGACTTGTTCCAGGCGGTGCCGATATGCACCTTCCCTGAGGTGTAGGGCGGGCCGTCGAGGAAGTACCACTGCGGCTTGCCCTTCCCCCGGTCCTTGGCCTTCTGATAGGTCTGCTCCTTCCTCCAGTGCCTGAGGATGCCGGCCTCGATCTCCTGCGGGTCGTAGCCTTCTGCCATGGTTGTCCCTTCTGCCTTCCACGCGAGCGGATGCTGCCCTTTAAATGTTTCGCTGCAGGAGCCCTGAGAAAGGGGCTCTCACCGGATAATGATGATAGAACCAGCGTCCGTTCCGCGTGCGATTAGCATGCTGTGATCATGAGAATCGCTTCTCATATATAAAGGTGAGGCGAAGCCCGGCATGGCATATATGTAGCAAGTATTAAATAGGCATTATGCCCAAGATATGGGCGAGGTTCGCTGATGCGTCCGCTTCCGATAATGCTCATGCTGATCCTCCTTCCCTTTGTAGCGGGCTGTGGGGAAGGCAGGCTCGAGGTCACCAAGCTTGAATACCTTGGTTCCTTCAATGTCTCCCAGTTCAGGGAATTCCCGATATATCTCGAGATCACGAACACCGGAAGCGCGCCGTGCACGGTCGCGAACATCTATTCCGACGAGTTCTGGAAGATATCGCGGCCCGGCCTCACCGGCAACCTCAACGTCGTCTTCGACACCGAGATCCTTCCCAGGGACACCCAAGGGTTCGAGGTCATCGGCTATGTCTGGGACGCCGACACCATAGCAGACAGCCAGAAGGAGTTCAGGGTCGTGGTGCTCCTCGCAGAAGAAGGGGGCTGCGCGCAAGGGCGGCTCGAGATCGGCGGCTCGACCTCGTTCGTGACCTGAACGTCGTCACTTCCGTTCGCCGAGGATGCGCTTGAGCCGGAGCATGTTCTCCCGCTTGCACTCGGGGAGCTTGCCGTACCTGAGCGTGTAGGTCTCATCCCCCCGGTAGACGCAGCGGTGGGTGCAGTCAGAGCACAGCGCGACCACGGTCCCGGTTATGAGCATGCACTTCTTGGTGAAGGGGAGCTTCCTGATATAGGCGTCGAACTCCTCCTGGCTCGCGAACTGAGAAACCTTCTTTCCACTGTCCTGGACAGCATCCAGCTCCATGACCTCCCCCTGACCGCTGTCGAGCACACTATATTTATAAATTTTGCTTATTTGCCGCCCCTGCATGGCAGATGAGGGGCATCCGGTCTATGAGCCGCGGGAGGATTCCTACCTGCTGCTGCAGTGCATCAGGCCGTACGCCAGGGGCAGGGTTCTCGACATGGGCACTGGCTCTGGCGTCCTTGCCAGGGAATCGGCCAGGTATGCGGACGAGGTGGTCGCAGCAGACATCAACCCCCAAGCGATCGTCCTCGGAAAGCGTCTGCGGCTGCCGAAGATAACCTGGATCGAGTCCGATCTCTTCGCGGACATCAAGGGCAGGTTCGACCTCATCGTCTTCAATCCGCCGTACCTGCCTGACGACCCGCGTGCGAAGGACATCGCGCTCGACGGCGGGCTGAGGGGCCATGAGCTGATCGAGCGGTTCCTCATGGGCGCGAAGCGCCACCTCAACCCTGATGGCAGAGTGCTGCTGCTCTTCTCGTCCCGTACCGGGAAGGAAGTGGTCGAGGCGATCATGGCGCAGGAAGGGTATTCCGCAGAGCTGCTGCGCGAGCAGGCGCTCGATTTCGAGCGGCTCTACGTCTACGCGCTCAGGTGGGGATGATGGGCCTATCGAGAAAGGCGGTCGTGATGGCGCTCCTGCTCGGCCTTGCCGGCAACGCCGCAGGACAGGATGGGCCGAGGACGGGCATGCTGCCGCAGCAGCGGTTCGAGGCGCAGCACGAGCGGCAGGTCTTATTCCTTCCTGGTCTCGAAGACCGGCTCGGGATGATCGAGGATGATCTCGGCTCCCTCGACCTCGCTGTCCTCGACCGTGTCGAGGGATTCCCCTACACACCGTTCACCGCCACCTATGCGCTCAAGGGGAGCATCCCGATCATCAGCCTGCTCGGGAATGTCAGGCTCGGCACCGCGAGCCTCCGCTACGATGCTGGGACCAGGACCGTCACCGCCGGGGTCACCGACCTTGCGGCGGTCATCGACGCTTTCTCCGATCTCGACGAGTACCGGTATGAGGCACTTCTTGACAGCCACGGCTATCCGGTCAGCTTCTCAGAGAACATCCATCTCGAGAACGGCGAGCGGGATGACGGGTTCAGGAGATACAGTTTCAACGCGAGCGGCGATACGGTGGTGATCGAAGAGCGTGTCCCGAGGCCCGGCGGCTCGCCGAAAGACACCTCCTATGTCTTCTCGCGCGGCGACCAGCGTCGGTATGACCCTTTCTCGGCGCTCTTCAGGCTGCTCGGCGACCCGGATTTCTCCGGTTTCATGGTCATCGGCAAGAAGACGCGCGCCCTCGTCCATCCGATGGTCAAGCAGGAGGGCGAGCTCACCTACTACGCGTTCGAGTTCGATAAAAAGCTCCTCGCCGAGGTGAAAAGGGGCATGTTCGTGGCCTATAAGGGCATCCCGGTGGCGGGGTATTTCGAGATGGACGGCATCCCCGACTTCCTCTACGGGTCGATCGATTCGTTCGTGTACGGAACCGAAATTCTGTCGGTACGGAGACGATGAGCGCGATAACCAAGAGACGGCCGTTCGCGCGCGGGAAGCGCGGCATCGTGGAAGTAGGCATGCTCGATGGGAATAAGGTCGCGATCAAGCGCGCCCGGCCGGAGAGCAGGGCGGTGGGAAGGATCGCGCATGAGGCGGCGATGCTGCAGCGGGTGAACAGCCTCGGCATCGGCCCACGGTTCATATCGTACGACGGCGCTGAGCTCGTGATGGCGTTCGTCGAAGGCACGGAGATAGTGCCCCGGCTCAAGTCGGCGACGCCGCGCAAGGCGCTCGGCCTGCTGCAGGACGTCTTCGCGCAGTGCTACGCCCTCGATCGCGCAGGCCTCCAGAAAGAGGAGATGCACCATCCGACGAGGCACGTCATCGTGACCCCCCGCGGCAATGCGGTGCTCATAGACTTCGAGCGGTGCGCCCTGCGGCTCAGGGCCCATAATGTCACCCAGTTCTGCCAGTTCGTCGCGTCAGGGAACCTGGAAGCCGTCTGGGAGCGTATGGGGCGGACGGTCGATGCGCGCATAGTGCGTTCGCTCGCCAGACAGTATATCGGCGCGCCGGACGATCGGAGCTTCGGCCAGGTCCTCGGCTACCTCGAGATGGCGCTCCTCCGGCCGTTCCATCACGCAGTGGCGCAGCGCTGCTTCTCGGTCCCTGAAGGGAAGGTGACGACCTATGCCGATATCGCCCGCAGCATGGGGATGTCCGCCTATCGTGCGGTCGGGATGGCTATGAAGCGCAATCCCTGCGCGCCGGTCGTGCCATGTCACCGTGTGGTGGCCTCCGACGGCAGTATCGGCGGCTGGTCTGGCGGCGGCTCGAAGGAGGCGATGCTGCAGAAAGAAGGGGTCTTGATACGGGACGGAAGAGTCGTCGATTTCGAAAGGAAACGCCATGCGTTCTGATAACGATGGTCCTCACGTCCCTGCCGATCACTCCTACTTGCGCATCGGCAGCCGTGACCTGCGCGGTTCAGTAGGGGGCACGCGTCCCTGCGGCGGTTGATCGCGGCCGAGACGGGCGTGGATCCAGAACCCTATGATGATCGCGATGCCGATAATGAACGCCGGGCCGAGGAGGCTGTTCCGGTAGACCGTCTCGGTGATGATCGGCATGTCATGGCACGCATCGTCGGAACCGCAGTACTGGTTCGTCCCGCAGTCAGCGTTCGAGCCGCACTCCCGCTTCGCCACGCTGACGAGCCAGGCGATCGCTATGAGAACTATTACTATCACTAGCACGCCGACCAGCAGCTGGCCTCTCTTGCCATAGGGGGTATCTCGCATGGTAGAGCACTCTCGCTCTCTCATCACCCCTTTTTCAGAACGGAAACCAATGATGAAGGATCGCTGGGATCACTCCTCGCTCTTGCGCTTCTTCTTGGTCTTCTTGATCTCCTTCTCGAGTTTGAGCTTGTCGAGGAGCTCCTTGTAGCGGTTCCTGATCGTGACCTCGGTCACGCCCGCGACGTCCGCCACCTCGCGCTGGGTCCGCTTCTCGCCATGGATGAGGGCGGAGACATACAGCGCCGCTGCGGCGATGCCGGTCGGGCCCCGGCCTGAGGTGAGCTCCGCCTTATGGGCGGACTCGAGGATCTCGATAGACCTGCTCTGGGTCTCCGCCGTGAGCTTGAGCGCAGAGCTGAACCGGGCGATGTAGTCTGCCGGGTTCGAGGGCAGGATCGTGATCCCGAGCTCGCGGGTGACGAACCGGTAGGTCCTGCCGATTTCCTTCTTCTCGATGCCGGAGGCTTCGGAGAGCTCGTCGAGCGTCCGCGGCACGTCATGCCGCCTGCAGGCGGCGTAGAGCGCGCCGGCGACGACGGATTCCATGCTCCTCCCCCTGACGAGCCCGCGCTGCACCGCTAGGGTATAGATGCGTGCAGCCTCCTCCTCCACCGACTTGGGGAGCTTGAGGTAGCTCGAGACCCGCTTGAGCTCGGCGAGCGCGAGCTTGAGGTTGCGCTCAATCGCGGTGCTGATCCGGTACTGCCACTTCCGCAGGCGGAAGAACTTGTTCCGGTCCTTGTTATCGAGGGTGTAGAGGTCGGCTTTCCTCCCGACCTCGGTGCCGAGACCCTGGTCATATTGGGTGTAGGTCATGGGCGCGCCGGTCCTACGCCTGCTCTCGCCGTCCTCTGAATCGAACTCCCGCCATTCCTGGCTGAAGTCGACCATCTTCTCCTCGACGACGAGGCCGCAGTCCTTGCAGATGATCTCGCCTTTCTCACGGTTCAGGAAGAGGTTGATGCTCCCGCATTCGGGGCATTTCTTGACATATCCGCTTTGTGGCATTGCTATCACCGATGCGTGTGATGGGTCAGGGATCCGGTCGCTATCCGCGGTCCTGCCGCGCGCTTAGCCCGTGAGGATGTCAGTGCATGCCACGATCCTGCATGGCATGATATCGATGTGTGGAACCCCCAAACGTCACTTTGTCGATAACTATATAAAGAGGAGTCAGGTTTCATATATAAACTTTTTGTTTATCCAGGATAATCTTTTAAAAATATCGTCACTTCATGCCAGAAAATCGATTTAAATCATTGCGAAATGTATATAAACGCGAGCAGGTTCTCAGTTCATAGGTACCAGCATGAGCGAGACCACCAAGCCCGATCCGATCCCGAAGGAGCTCTTCGAGATGCTCTCCTGTCCGGTCTGCAAGGGCGAGCTGAGATGGGATGACGGCAAGAGGAACGTCTTCTGCACCAAATGCGACCAGAGGTATCCGGTGAAGGACGGCGTGCCGATACTGCTCCCTCCTGAGAAGAAGGATTGATCCTTGGCCACGCCGGGCAACTTTTATATATGCGGCCGCCTGACCTCGCCCTCATGCCGGAGTCGCATAACCTGGTAGTGCGCTGGCCTTGAGTGCTGATCCCACGAAAGCCAGTTCCCTTCGGGGTCTCTGGGTTCGAATCCCAGCTCCGGCGCTAACCTTCGGCAAGGTTAGAATCCGAGGCGGCTCAAGCGGGGCGTTCCGCTCCGCTCCAGCCTCACGGACTGAACTTTCCGAACAAGAGGTCGGCTAAGCGGCAGCGCACGCCGACCCTCGGTGTCACGAATGGCGCAACCCGTTGCTGGGATGCCTGCACTCTCCGATTGCCGAACATCGATGGACAGAACCATCGCCGGGAACGAATCCCGGCCCCCGCGCCATCCTTTCCCCATCCAAACCTTTTAATATTCATCCATCTCAAGCAGCAGTATGCAGGCGCGCATCATCGGCGTGGCATCGGCGATTGTCGTCATCCTCCTCGTTGCAGGATACCTGCTGCTCTTCGGCATCCCGCACCCCGAATGCTTCGAGGAGAAGGATTGCCGGAGCTGCTATACGGATTATTATATAGCTCCTCTCTCCCTGCGCCTCGGCGAGATCGAGATCGCGCGGTCGAATGCCCATGCCGAGGTCATCGGCTGCCTGTGCGCCGAACGCGGGACCTACCGCTCCTACAACCAGGTGATTGTCGACTACGCGTATGAGAACTATTACAGCGACTCGCTCACGGACGCGATCAGGCAGTGGCATCTGCATCCGGAGAACAGGAGCTATGCCTATCACGCGCAGTTCGGCACCCTCGAGAAGTACCTGAACGCGACCTACGTCTGCGGCAGCGTCAGGAAATGGTATATCCTCAATGAGACCGGTTCCGCAGGATGATGCCCTGGTTCTGCTGGTAATACTCCATCGCGAAGCGTATCTTCTCCTTCGAATCTGAATAGATTGTGAAGAGCGGCTCGCCTTTCCGGACCTGGTCCCCTACCCTCTTGCGGAGGTAGATCCCCGCTTCCTTGTCCTCAGGCGCTCCGGCGATCCTCGCGGTCTTCGCGATGATCCGGTTCTCGAAGGACCTGACCGTCCCTGGCCTGGTCGCGCACACGTCCTTCGAATACCTGCCGAGCCGTATCTGCCGTGGGTCGGTTACCGTTCCTCCCTGCGCCTCGATGATCGCCTTCATCTTCAGCCACGCCTCGCCGTTATCGAGGATGCCGAGCGCGAGGTCGTAGCCCATGCCCCTCTTCACCGCTTTCGCCATCTCGAAGACGAGCCCTGCCATCAGGAGGGACTTCTCCCGCAGGTCGCGCGGGGCGGCGGGATGGTTCTGCAGGACATAGAGGACGTCGCGGGCCTCGAGCGCCGGGCCGAGGCCGTTCCCGATCGGCTGGCTTCCGTCGGTGAGGATGACCTTCGCCTTCATGCGGAGCTCTTTCGCGAGCGTCAGGAACTGCTTCTTGAGCGCGAGCGCCTCCCGCTTGCGCTCGATCTTCGCGCCGTGGCCGACCGGGATGTCGATCAGGATATGCGTCGCCGACACGGATTTCTTCTTCGCCATGATGGAGGCGAGGAGCATGCCCTGCGGGTCGAGGGAGAGGGGATGGCGAAGGTGGATCAGGATGTCGTCGGCGCCCGCGAGGTTCATCGCGCCGCCCCAGACGATGCACCCCTTGTGCTTGCCGACGATCCGCTTGAGCTGATCGACCGGGAACGCGACCGGCGCGAGAACCTCCATCGTGTCTGCGGTCCCTGCCGGGCTCGTGATGCTCCGCGAGGAGGTCTTGGGGATGGTGAGGCCGGCGGCCGCGATGATCGGCACCATGACCATGGTCGTCCGGTTCCCTGGGACACCGCCGATGCAGTGCTTGTCGATGACCGGGCGCTCGTCGAGCCTGAGGATCTCGCCGTAGCGCACCATCGAGTTGGTGAGCGCGATCGTCTCACGCATGCTCATCCCGCGCGTGAAGCAGCCGGCGACGAAGTATGTCGCCTCGACCGAGTCGAGCCGGTTCCTGACGATGTCCTGGACGATCTCGCCGATCTGCTGGTTCGAAAGCGTCTTTCCCGCCAGCTTCTTCCTGATATAGCCGACCGACGCCGGCTTGTTCTGGAGAGTGATGGTGAGCGCATCGCCGCTCGCGCATCCGAGCTTTTTAGCGGTCTCATCGAAGACGATGACCGTCCCCGTCCTCACCCCTGCGCTGCGCGCGATGTCGACGATGGCCGTCGCCTCGTTCCTGCCTTTGGTGAGCCGGATGCGGTCGCCGACATGGAGGTCGAGGAGCTGCGCATCGCTTGCCGAGAGGACCGAGACGAGCGGACCGCCGGTCTCATATCGCTTCACCTGCGCCTTGAGCTTCATTGCGCCACCCCGTTCAGCTCCTCATAGATCTCGAGCGTAGACACCAGGAGCGCCATGATGAGCGGGCCGATGATCACGCCTGCGATACCGAGGAGATGGATGCCGCCGAGAACGCCGATCATGGCGAGGACCGGATGGATCCCCGACCGGTCGCCGATGATCTTCGGCTTGATGATGTTGTCTATCGTCGCGATGATCAAGATGCCGTAGAGGAGGAGGCCTGCGCCCTTGGCCATCATGCTCAGGTCGCCGGTCTGGAGCCCCTGGAGCGCCAGGAAGACGGCCGCCGGCGCCCACACGACCGCTGTCCCGAGGACCGGGATGAGCGCGAAGAAGGCGGTGAGCACCGTCAGCAGGATGACTGAAGAGAGGCCGAAGAGGTAATAGCCGATCCCGGCGATGAAGCCCTGCGCCATCGCGGTGACGAGCTGCCCGACGATCACCGCGTAGATGACCGACGAGACGCGCTGGGTGAGCTGCTCGCTGTGCTTCCGCGACAGGGGCAGCAGGCTGACCGTCTTCCGGTAGAAGGCCCTGCCATCGATGAAGGTGAAGAACATGACGAAGAACATGATGAAGATGTTGAGGAAGAAGAGCGGCGCCTGGACGATCGCGTCCGTCGCCTTCCCGATGACATACTCGGTCCCGCGCTCCAGCAGGCTGTCGATCGACGCCTTGACCTGCGGCTGCCCGGTGAGATCGACGATGAGGCTGTTCACCCCGCAGACGAGACCGGTCTGGTTGGTGCAGTCGATGCCGAGGACGTTGTCGCTGTAGATCTGCTGCTTGATGTGGATGTAGGAGAGGTAGGACTCCCTGATGAGCGCGTTCGAGAAGAGCGAGAGCGGGACCACCACCACCAGCACGACCGCAAGCGAGAGCAGGATCGCCGAGACTGTCTTCTGCCTGACGATTCCGTCGAGGCGGTCATAGGCCGGAATCAGGAGGTAGGCGAGGATGAGGCCGAGGATGATGGCGACGATGAAGGGCCGGACGATGAGGAAGGCGAGCGCCGCTATGACGATGAAGAATATCAGGAAGAGCCTGGTGCGATGCGCCGCCTTCACGGGGAATGCCACCTCTTTGGTGTTCCCAAGACGCGTCGCATATATAAGCTTTGTTGAAACCGCTCAGGCCTTCTGCCGGCGATAATGCCGTTTCGTAGGGGCGCGCGCCTGATAGCGCTGCTTCACTCCATCCAGCTCCTTCGGCGGCCTGGTGTACGCCGGCTCCTGCAGCGAAGAGAGCGGCCCGATCGCGAGATCCTTTCCTATCTTCGGACTGACCTCATCCTCCTCGAGCGTCTTTTTGGTGCGGGTGAGTGCCTGCTGCACCGCCGGGTCGCCGGAAGCGAGCCCATACGCCTTCTCGTAGACCGCCTTCGCCTGGACGAGATCGCCCGAGGCGCCTGAGGACTCGAGCGCGTCGCCGAGGGTGAGGTACCCCTGGAGGAGGAGCCTCTTCTCCGACCATACATAGTCAGGTCCTGCGGTCTCGTCCTGCAGGATGCGTTCCTGGAACGCGACGAGGTCGGAGAGGTAGGAAATCTTCTGCCTGCTGGCGAGACTCTGGGCGTGCTTCAGCCCTGGCCTGATGATGGAGTCGATCGCATAGTGGGCCTTCAGCTCGCCGATGACCTTCTCCTCGCCCTTCTTCTCGAGCCTCCGCTTCCGTTCGATGGTGTTGCCATAATGGGTTCCGGAGCGCTCGGGGCTGTTCACATGCTTGATGAGCGAGTCGGCGGGGACGCTGCGCGGATCGGCACCGTTCTTGACCAGCGTGTCGAGGGCGTCGATGACATCCCCCGTGCCGCCATAATAGGCGGGTATCGCCTTGTCGAGGCCGAGCCGGCGCGCGTTGTGCAGGAAATAGGCGATGCCGGCGCCGGCGTTCGCGTTGATCGCGAGGTCCGAAGTCCCATAGACCGCCGAGTCGGGATTGATCACCTTCAGGTGATCTGTGGAGTCGGTCTCGAATATCTGCATGATGAGGTCCACAGTAGACCGCTTGATCTGTGCGAGGCCGGCTGCGCCGACGCTCACCTTCTCGCCGTCGACATACTCGACGCCGATCGGCACCTTCGCATTCCCCTTCTCGTCGACATCATAGTGATGGAGCGAGTTCTCTGCCCAGAAGAGCGCGGTGACGTAGCGTCTCGCCTTCTTAGGATCGACGAAGCGCCTGGTGTCGGCGAGGTCGCGGGGGTTCTTCCTGCTGAAGATGTCGACCCAATGCGGGATGATTTCCCTGACAATTTTCTCGACCTGCTCGGCGCGGTGTCGGTACCGGTTGGCGAACCGGTTGTCCTCCCAGAACGCCTGCTCATGGGTCTTGAAGCCGAGCTTCCCGTCATCCTTGAAATAGACATAGGCGACGCCGGTGTCAGGGATCGGCAAGGTCCAGGCCGGATCAGGCATGGGGGCTGCCGATGCGGCGACATGGGTCGAGCTCGGTGCGAGGAACAGCGCCGGGTCGGTTGGCGCATCCTTCCCGCCGTTCGCTGCTGACGCGCCGAGGATGAGCGCGCTCAAGGCCGCAAGGTTGAATACCGGGCGGTAAGGTAAGGGGATCGGGTTCTTCTCGTCCAGGAATCGCCTGACGCGGGAATAGCTGTCCTTGATCCTGCCAGTGAGGCTTCTCGCTGCCGTGGCCTCCTGCTCGGCCTCTTCCTGGCGATAGATGGCATTGAGGCGTTCGTTCGTCTCAGCATAGACTTTCCACATGGTGTGTACCTTCCTCGCGATACGGTCCTGAGAGCCGGGGGCGGCGTTCTGGAGTATCGGCTCATACCTCTTGAGATACCGCTCGATATAGCCTATCACCTGTTCGAGCTCCTCCTTTGATCTCTGCTGGCTTGTCACATAGTTATTCAGGTTTGTGAATCTGTTCTCGAGAAGCCAGTTCCCTTCGCGTCCGCCGGTGCCGTCCATGATATCACCCAGTTCCTTCGATAGGTGCGTATCGGGGAGGGGAGAGTATCCCCATCGCTTCGCCTGTGTCAGGAGCCGTTTCCCGAGCCGCCGGTAGGCCTCATCCCTCTTCCTGGCATACCCTGAGCTTCCGACCGGCTCGTCATTCCTGGCATCGAGGAATGCCTTCAGGAGCCGATACTCCCACCGGTCGAGCCGGTTCTTCCTGATATGGGAAAGGAGTGACTCATAGCGGTCCTTCAGGAGCCAGGAGCCTTCCTGCTGTCCGTTGAGAATCTCCTCGAGCGCTGCCATCTGCTCTCCTGATGTCAACGCTCCTTATTAAATGTTTCGTATTTTCACTCCTTCTTAGTGGTGATAGAATTGGTGGTTGTAGGATACGGCATACCCCCTGCCGTCCGGGACCTGGTGGACGGGCTGCGCCAGGATCGTGCCCTGGCGGTAGGCCTGCGCCTGCGGCGCGAAACCCATCGATCGGGCATACGCGATGAGCTTGGTCAGGTAGGTGTAGACGCCAGGGTAGTTCCGGACATAGGGCATGGCGAAGCTCGGGGAGAGCTCGAGCGTCGCGGTCCCGAAGGCCTTGTCCCAAAGGTCGCGCTTCATGTTCACATACTGGACCTGCGCGTAGTAGATCTCCTTCGGATCCTCGCCCATGATGTCGATACGGTTGAGGAAGAAGTCATAGCGCACGCCCTTGTGCCTGAACCAGACGATCAGGAGCTGGACGATCATCAGCGCGTCGATAGCCAGGATGATCATGATATGGACATCGGTCCCGACCTTGATCTTCAGGAGATAAAGGTTGATCCAGATACCGAGATAGAGAACCATGCAGAGGATGACGAGATGGAAGAAGGAGGGGATGATGATCCGCCCGAGCGACTGCCTGACCTCGTACTGCGGGGGATTCATGCCTGGGACCTCTCGACCTCTTTTTTTTAAAATAATACCGCCGGACCTTCCCTGATCCGAACGACGGTTCCCTCCATCGACACTGCGGGCGGGCATTCGCCTTGACCGAAGCCGCCGCAGACCGCGGGACCAGAGACCATCCCTGCCCCGCCGATTTCCTTTGGGTTCTATACTTTCGAAAAGGATACTGGGCCTGCCCGGATTCGAACCGGGGACCTCCGCCGTACCGAGCACCTGCGGTGCTGGTCGCACTTCGGTGCATGTCGAGGCGACGTCATAGCCACTAGACTACAGGCCCCTGGCCATACCTAATCCCGACAAATCGTCGTGCCTTTAAATATTTTTCCTCAGGGGAACTCCTCGTACTCGATGTTCCTTACATCCTCGAGGAGGATGATACGCTTCTCGTGGGCGAGCTTGAGAAGGAAAGGGTCGTCAAGCCTGAGGAAATCGCCGACCGTCAGTGTCTGCGAATAGCTCTTCTGGACCGACCCATAGATGTCGAGCCTGCCGAACTCCTCAGTATTCCCGGTCCAGATGATGTCCTTCTCCTTCCCCTGCATGACCATGATGACCGGCGCGAAGTCGACGAACGAGCTGTAGTCATCTCCCTGGTTCGCGATGAGCGCGTCGAACGACATGGCATAGAGCTTCTCGTCCTCGTCGATGCGCTCGCGGATCGCGTCCTTGTCGCATGGCGGGAGCGTGCATACCGCGAGGACCGCCTCAGCGAAGGCGTCGAGGTTCTCGGAGAAGACGCTGTACTGCAGGTTCGCGGTCTTTACCACAATGTCGGCTTCGTTCACCCGCGTCGGGTCAGGGTCCTCGCCGTCGTCGTACCGGTCGCCGTCGGTGTTCACCTCGGTCGGGTCGGACTCGAGGAGCATGGCTTCCAGGTAGTCGTTCAGCCCGTCGCCGTCGGTGTCGCGCTCCTCGGGATTGGTCTTGAGATTGCGCTCGTCGACGTCGCCGATGCCGTCGCTGTCGGTGTCCTTCTGCAGGCAGTCGCCGCCGACGCAGAGATAGTCATCCTCGCAGGTCTTCGCCCGGTACTGCGGGTCGGTGCAGCACTCGAACGGGCACTTGGGCTTCTGGCAGACGAACTCGTAGCAGGTGAGCCCCTTGCTGCAGGGCTTCTCGACATACCCGTGCCCGGCGCTGCAGCATTCGAACGGGCAGTCCTCAAGGGCCTCCTCAGGCTCCGGATCAGCGAGGTCCGCAGGCAGCATCTCCCCCACCGGCCCAGCTGGAGGCGTTTCAGACGTCTCGGGCGGCAGCACCTCTGCCGCCTCTCTCCCGCAGCCGGCAACGGCGACCAGGATGAGCAATGCGATTCCGGTGAGGAGGAAGGGATGTCTCATGGATGCCACCTGCACCACTCTAGGATGGACACCTATTTATGTGTTTCCACAACCTCGTTCAGGCGCTGGATATCTTGGTCATCGGCGGCAGGAACGATTGGGGGTTAAGGTAGGCTTTCGGCTCCTTGAAGAGCGCGAAATGGAGGTGCGGCTCTTTCCCTTGCGCATTTCCCGTGTCGCCGACCTCGGCGAACGGCCGGCGCTCGCTCACGTAGAACGGGCCCTCCTGCTGCCGGCGCCGCACCGTCTCCATCGTCAGCTTGCCCGGATGAAGATGACCGTAGACCGAGAAGAGCCGCGTATCGTGCAATACATAGATGAAAATACCGAGCTTCTCGCCCCTGACGCTCTCGCCGTTCGTCCCGGCGAACGTGACCATCCCTTCGGCTGCGGGGTAGACCGCGGTGCCGATCGGCGCCTGTATGTCGAGCGCGAGATGCTGGCCGTACCTGTTCGGACGATAGTCATCATAGTCGCCGTTGTCGGTGAGCCCAGGGATAGGGCCCTCCCCACGGATGGGGTTGGTGAGGGTGAGACGGAACCTGCGCATCCTGCTCTCGTCGAAGGTCTCCTCATGCCGCCTGGCAGCATCGATGAGCGCTCCTGCGCAGGCCTGAAGCTCGCTCCGCCGCTTCTTCAGTCCGGCGATGCCATAGAGGTGGTAGGCGAGCATCCGTTCGGCCGAACCTGCGCCATAGTCGACCGCGCGCCGCATGTTGAGCAGGCCGAGCCTGATGTTCCTCTCGATCTCGAACTCGCTCCTGCGCTGCATCAGGTGGGCGAATCCCCGTATGCGGTCGTCGACCTCAAGGAACCGGGCCCTGTTGCTGATGATGAACCCCAGGATCGCATCGGCGTCCTGGAGCGGCACCCGCCCCTTCGAGAGCGCGTCCCATACCTGCCTGCGCGAGCTGTCCGACAGCGCTTGCGTGACGAGCCTTGCGATGGCATGGTCGATATTGCTGACCCCCTCCTCGAGCATGGCGATCAGGGGGTTGTGGCTATATGTGCCATTCTCCTTCGTCTTCCCGGAAAGCACGTCCTCGAGCGACCCGAGCGACGGGTCGTCAGGATAGTCGCGGTCGAGCCAGAGCAGGTCCTTCTCGTCGAACCCCCTGCTCTCAGCGAGCGCATAGAGCGCGACCACCCCCCAGAACGGGACCTCGATCCTGGTGCTGTAGAAGTCCTTGTTGATGCTGTAGATGGCATTCAGCGTCTTGATGCCCTTAGGCCCGAGGCGAGGCACATCGTCGGTCCGGTTGAAGCCGGTGAGGTCATATCCTGAGAACGTCTCCTTGCGCTCCCCTCGGGCTATCCCATACGCGGCCTTGCCGAACATGGCTTCTGCGACGAGGAGCCCTTCCTGGGAGACCGCATGCGTGCGGTAGAGCCGGCGCGCGACCTCGCCGAGGCCGATGATATCCTCCCAATTATCGATGATCGTCATCCCGCCGCCGACAGCCGCGGCGGTCAACCCGAGGGCTTGGAGGAACCTGCGCCTGCTGTACTTCTCAGGATGCATAGCCTCGTCCATCTCGCGGAGGTATGGTTTGAGGGTCCTCTTGACCATCTTGTCCTCCTGCTTCCAGAAACGGCGGCGCTCGAGCCTCCTGAAGAAGTCGGAGAGAGGGGTATCGGAGGGCATGGCCGGCTGGTGTGACCAGCTCCTTTATAAATATTACCCTTCTTTTCACTTATAAGTAGCACAAATAGTAATATTTATATCCACACAGGTCAAACGGGGCTTCTGATGGGCAAGGCGGCAGGCATGCGTACAGTCCAGGACCTCTTCATCGTCATCGCTCTCCTCGTCTCGCTCTGCGCGCTCGTCTGGTCCCTCATCCCGGACGCTCCCGGAAGACCGGCAGGAGGAGCGGTGGTCGTCCTCGGGGAAAGGGCAGTCCCCTCCTATCAGGTCCGCGTCATGCACCATCCCCTCCCGACGCGCCCGTCCGGAGAGCGGAACCTCGCGGTCGCGGCGCTCGAGGAGGACTTGGCCGAGCTCGACCGCTGCATCAGGAAGATGACGAAGAACTGGAAGCGCGAGATCGACGGCAGGACCTACTACGGCTACGACGAGGAGCTCGACCGCGCCTGGAAGGAGCGGCTCTGGAGCGAGCTCCGTGCAGGCGAGGGGATCTGCTAGCCATCATAGGGTATGAGCTGCGGCGTGAACCTCTCAAGATCGATCTTGTTCACGTCCATCCTGCTGATGAGCAGGCACGGCGAGCGCATCGTCGTCGGCACCCACCCCGAATACGCGCCGCACAGACCGTCGTTCGTCTTGACCGCCTTCGATGCGGCGACGATGTTCTTGAGGAGGTTATGCGGCGTGCCGTGGAGCACCGCGCTGCCCACCGGCTCCACGGAACCGCTCTCATAGATGCGGAACATCCGCGCCGGCGTTATCTCGAAATGGCCGGTCGAGGGGTTGACCTCTCCGGCGAGCCCGTCGGCGAAGAGGATGTACTCCTTGTCAGGGTCCTTGATCCCCTGGGCTTTCCTGACGAGTTCCTTGAACGGGAGCGAATGGTCGGGTTTCGTCGAGATGATCAGGTTCGCCGAGCGCGGTTCGTACACCGCCCGCCGCTGGTTGCCGTCCTCGTCGAGGAGCGAGGAGTTGTCGCCGCGGGAGTGCCCGGTCGGCAGGACGCCGCGGCGATGGGCGGTCGAGCGCGTGTGCATGTAATTCCTGAGCACGCCGTCCTCGATGATCACGTTGGGGATGGTCTTGATGCCCTCATGGTCATAGGCGTACGACCCCCACAGGCCGGGGAGGGTCGGATCGTCGACCATAGAGATGAACTCCGGGCAGATGCGCCTGCCGATGGAGTCGGCGAATGTCGTCGTCATGCCGGAATCGATGTACGGCGCAGAGACCAGGTGCCCGGCGACCCCCTCATGGCCGAAGGTGCCGCTCGCTGAGGGGCCGAGGATGACGGTCGCCGAATCCGATTCCTCGTCCTTGATGCTCTCCCGCAGCCGCAAGCGGCGCTCCGCCCCGCGCACCATCGCACCCATCTCGGCGGCCGAGGGGATGCTGAGGAGACCGTGCCGGTAGACGGTGGTGCCGTACGCGAAGAGGTTCCCTTTCATGTTCTTTGCCATCACCGTCATGGCGAGGCTGTTACGTGCGTCGGCAGAATAGATGCCGCTCCCTTCGGTGTCGATGTAGTACCGTTCTGCGAGCATCGGGGTGTAGCAGGCGTTCGCGATATGCAGCTCGAACGGCAGCGATCCGGCCTTCTCGGTGAGCTCTTTCACCACGGCAGCGATCGCCTGCTCATCGATGGAGAATCCGACCGCGGCGTCGTGGTGGATCCTCGCTCCCATCGTCCGCCATTTCTCCTCCCCCCTGAATTTCGGTATCGAGAGGATGTCATCGCCGATGTCATGATGGTAGTAGATGTACGCGCTCTTCATCGCCCGGTCGAAGCAGTTGTGCAGGATCCGGTCCAGGGACCGGGGGGTGTCGATCGGCGCCGAGCTGCTCGCCCAGGCGTCAGAGAAGTAGGTCGGCGACCCCAATTTTATCTCGACCACGAGATAGGCCTTTGACTCGAGTCCCGGATGCGAGGTCATCCCGCCGAAGTCGCTGGCAAAGCCGATGCTCTTGGTGCGGGTGTAGGAGACGCTTGCATGCATGATGCCGAGGGTCTTGTCGCTCTCCGGAACCGGCAGCCGCACCTGCTGCCATCTCCTGAGCTGGTTCCCCATGGCATCGAATATCTCCTTGTCGAGTCCGCTCATCGCCGTTTCTGCCATGCTGCTGAGCATCCCTACCCTCACTCCTTTTTATACTTTTCCCAAGTACACCACTCTTCAGTGGATATGAAACTAGGAAGGGTGGTGCGCGATGGGCGCGATGACAGAACACCCCATCTGATACCGCCTCAAGGGACCTATTAAAAGGGATTCCCAAGTTTTATATATTCCCGCCGTTGCCCGCGTAGGGGGTGTCCCGCATGGCCTATGGTCCGAAACGCTTCGCAAGCTCTGCCCTCATCGCTCTCGTCATCGCGCTCTTCCTCTCCCTCTCCGCGATAGCTGCGTTCTACACCGACTACCTCTGGTTCGACGCGCTCGGCTACCTGCCGTTGTTCCTCACGGTCTTCTGGTCGAAGGTCATCCTCTTCCTCATCGGGGCGGTCCTCTTCGCCCTCTTCGCGCTCGCCAACCTCTTCGTCGTGAGCCGCATCAAGGGGGACAAGGCGCTGAAGGAGGACTCTGCCAAGGGGCTGCGGTTCGTCCTCTTCGGCGTGTTCTCCTTCGTCCTCGGCTTCACGCTCTCAGGCGCCTGGCAGACGGTCCTCACCTACCTCGCCCAGCAGCCCTTCGGCCTCGCCGACCCGGTCTTCGGCAAGGACATCGGCTTCTATGTCTTCACCCTGCCGTTCTACACGACGCTCTGGGGATACCTCCTGCTCGCCGTCCTCTTCGGCTTCGTGCTGACGGCCATCGCCTACCTGCCGGTCCTCAAAGGAGCGTTCCGGTTCCCCTCCTTCCCGCACACGCCATTCGACCAGTTCCCGGCGCGGCCGCCGAAGGATCTCGGCCTCGGGAAGGCATTCCAGAAGGTGCCGAGGGCGGTCAAGCTCCACCTCGGGCTCTTCGTCCTCGGGCTCTTCCTGCTGCTCGCGGTGAGGAACTGGCTCGACCGGTACGGCATCCTCCTCTCCAGGATGGGGGCGGTGTATGGCGCCGGCTACACAGACCTCAACGTCACCCTCCCGCTGCTCGTGCTCATGGCAGGGCTCTCGGTCGTCGCCGGCATCGCTGCGGTCGCCTACCTCACCCTCGGCTCCGGCCAGGGGAAACGAACGCGGCGCACGGTCCTGGTGGGCATCCTCATCGCCTATGTCATCCTGCTCGTGCTGGGCAAGGGGATCGTCCCCGCCCTCGTCCAGAACATCATCGTCTCGCCGAACGAGATAACGCTGGAGACGCCCTACATCGAGCGCAACATCGAGCTCACGCGCTACGCCTACGGCATCGACAGCGTCGACGAGCTCGAGTTCCCCGCGGAGGAAAGCATCACCGCCGATATGCTTGGGATGAACGAGCAGACCGTCGACAACATCAGGCTGCTCGACTGGAGGCCGCTGCTCGACTCCTACAAGCAGCTCCAGGAGATACGCCTCTACTACGATTTCATCGACATCGACATCGACCGCTATACGATCAACGGCAGCTACCGGCAGGTCATGCTCTCGCCGCGCGAGATACGCCAGTCGCAGCTGCCTTCCCAGGCGCAGACCTGGCTCAACCAGCACAGCGTCTACACCCATGGCTATGGCGTGGTCATGAGCCCGGTGAACACCATCGACGCCCAGGGCATGCCCAAATTCCTGCTCAAGGACATCCCGCCGAAGAACATCGCGGGCGACCCCGCGCTCGATGTCAGGCAGCCAGGGATATATTATGGCGAGCACGAGAACGAGTATATCCTCACCCGCACGCAGACCCAGGAGTTCGACTATCCGAAGGGCGACACCAACATCTACACCGCCTATGCGGGGAAGGGCGGCGTCGTCATCGACACGCCCCTCAAGCGTCTCATGTTCGCGATACGGTTCCAGGACTACAAGCTCCTGGTCTCAGGCCAGCTCAAGGACGACACGCGCATCATGTTCGACCGCAGCGTCCAGCGGCGCATCGGCAAGGTCATGCCGTTCCTCACGCTCGACCCCGACCCGTACCTCGTCGTCGCCGACGGCAGGCTGTGGTGGATCCAGGACGCCTACACGGTGGCCTCGTCGTTCCCCTACTCCGAGCCCTTCCAGGGCATCAACTACCTGCGCAACTCGGTGAAGGCGGTCGTCGACGCGTACGACGGCACGGTCACCTATTACGTCATGGACACCGAGGATCCGGTCATCAGGACCTACATGAACCTCTTCCCCACGCAGTTCAGGCTGTTCGCGGAGATGCCGGACCCGCTCAAGCCCCATGTCAGGTACCCGGAGCTCCTCTTCAGCGTCCAGGCCGAGATGTACGCGAGCTACCACATGCGCGATCCGACGGTCTTCTACAACAAGGAGGACCTCTGGAACCTCCCGAAACAGATCTACGGCAGGGGGGAGCAGGTTATCCTCGACCCTTACTACATCATCATGAAGCTCCCTGACATGGATAGGGAGGAGTTCATGATGCTGCTGCCCTTCACCCCGCAGAAGAAGGACAACATGATCGCCTGGATGGCGGCGAACTCGGACTCCGACTACGGCAGGATCGTCGTCTACAAGTTCCCGAAGGAGAAGATGGTCTTCGGCCCGATGCAGATCGAGGCGCGCATCGACCAGGACTCGGAGATAAGCCAGGAGATCACGCTCTGGAGCCAGCAGGGGTCGTCGGTGATACGGGGAAACCTCCTGGTGCTGCCGATCGAGAACTCGCTCCTCTATGTCGAGCCGCTCTTCATCATCGCCGAGAAGAGCCAGATGCCCGAGCTCAAGCGGGTCATCATATCCGACGGCAAGAGCATCGTGATGGAGGAGACGCTCGAGAAGGCCTTCGCGACGCTGTTCGGCGCGACGACACCCAGGGGAAGCGGCAGGGCCGGCGGGACCGGTGAGACCGGCGCTGCTGTCGGCGACGGCCTCCTCACCCGGGCCCAGGAGGCGTACGAGGCGGTCCAGGACGCGATGCGCCGCGGCGACTGGGCAGGCATCGGCACGTCCCTCGCCGAGCTCGGCGGCATCATCGCGGAACTCCAGGAGTGAGCGGACTGGCAGGCTGAGAGGCGAGCTGCGCCAGGAGAGACGGCCATGGACACCTTCGCCCATCTCCTCTGGACGCTGCTCGTGTTCCGCCGCTCGGACAATCTCGGCCTCGCGCTCGCCTTCGGCGTGCTCCCCGACCTCGCGTCATGGGGTGTCACGATGGTCTACGGCATCGCGAAGCGCATCCCGTTAGGCAAGCCCGACCTCGCGCGCGTGCCGCGGTGGAGCCACGTGCTCTACGGCCTCACGCACAGCGTCTTCGTCTGGGCCGTCGTGTTCGTGCTCCTCTGGGCGTTCTCCGGGAGGATCCCCTACTACACTCTCGCCTGGCTGCTGCACCTGGCGATCGACATCCCGACGCACTCGCGCGACTTCCTGCCGACGCCGTTCCTGTGGCCGTTATCGGACTGGGCCTTCCCCGGCATCAGCTGGGGGCAGAAATGGTTCATGGGGCTCAACTGGGGGGCGCTCACCATCGCTTACGCGGTGACGATCCTCCCCCTCAGCCGGTGAGCAGGAGGGCCGCTGAGGGAGGGGGAGGTCGGCGCTCGGGCGCGCCAGAGAAGGCATGCGGATCGGCCTTCCCGCGATCAGTACCTGAAAACCACCGTCTCCTTGTCCTTCGCGAAGACCAGCCTCTTGATGTTCTCGGTCCCGTAGGTCGGCGCCTTCATGAACCCCTCGAACGCCGCCTCGGCGAGCATGCCGGACTCAAGCCAGTCGAAGAGCCACTGGTCGCAGTAGGCAGGGTGCTCCTGCGGGAAGCCGATGCCGAGGCGCTGGAGCCACTTCATGTTGATCTGCTCGTGGCTGCCGAGCGGCGGGGCGATTATGATCGGGATCCCGAGGCCTGCGTAGAACGAGAGCTCGCTCGGCTTGGTCCAGAGGATATCGGTCTGCCGGAGCGTCCGGTTGAAGAGCGTGAAGTGCGAGCGCTTGTCGAGCGCATGGAGGACCTGGACCCCGTTCCCCCGGCAGCCGGCAAGGCCCAGTTCCTTGACCTCCTCTTCGAACAGCTGGGCGATTTCCGGCCTGGTGCCGCATGAGATCACCACCCTGATCCTTCCCCTCCTGATGTGGTCCCTGAGCGCCTGGAGCGCCTGCGCGCCGACCTCGAGCTGCGCTCCTGCGCCGCCGATGGCATACGTGACGGTGAGCGGGTGATCGCTCGTCCTCCTGAGGCTCTTCCCGAGCGTCTTCTTGAGGTTGCCGTGGTTCTGCGTGAGATATCTCCTTGCCGGATCGAGGTTGGGCAGCCGCCGGCCAAGATCATGCTTGAGAACGCTCGCGTCCTTCCCGATGTTCTCCTCGGGGAGCGGGAACCCTGTGAAGAAGATGCGCTCGCGCGGCACGCCGTATTCCATAAGGCGCTTTCCCGCCCTGTCAGTCGGGGTGAGGTAGTGCACGACGGTCTTCAGGGGCTCCTGCGGCACCCAGATGCGGTTGATGTCGGAGTCGGTGACCACGCAGTAGACCTCTTTCCGCTTGTGGTACGCTGCCGCGATCGCCGGCGCGAAGAAGGTGGAGATGAAGGGAATGTCGCGTTTCCTGGTGTAGGTGACCAGGCTCTGCATGAACCCGCGCCTGATCAGCCGGTGGAGCCGTGTCGAGTAGAGCGTCGGGCGGGAGAGGTTCCTGAGGGGGTAGAGGGGCTGGATCGACTGGATGTAATCGAAGAGCCCCCACATGGCAGGCCCGATCACCGGAAGCCCCCTGATCTGTGAGACCGACTCGTAGAAGCGCTGGAACTTGCGCCATACCCTCTGCTCCTCAGGGGTCACGATGTTGTCGTTGTTGGCGGTGATGATCCGCTCATAGGCGATGTCGCGCAAGGGGTATGCCGCCCGCTGGTGGCCGTAGCCCATGTCGACCGATACTACCCATGCCTGCCGCTCCTTCGCCATGCTGCGCGACCAGAGGCATCCCTGTTTAAAAAGTATCCCAACTACCCGCAGTAAGTAACAATACTTTTATATCCCCAAAGCCAGGATGGAAGGCCATGGCGCTCATCGCGGAATTCCTCTGGGTCATCGTCAGCGGCGCGGTCGTCCTTGGCGCCGCCGAGTTCGCGATACAGGCCGCTCTCCGGCTCGCCCTGCGGTTCGGCATGTCGGACGAGCTCATCGGGATGACGGTCCTCGCGATCGGGACGAGCATCCCTGAGATCATGACGCACATCATGGGAAGCGTCACCATCCTCGGAGACAAGGCATCCTATATCCCCCTCTCCGGCCTCGTCATCGGCGCGAACATCGGCTCCGACATCTTCCAGCAGAACTTCCTGCTCGGCCTTGTCGCGCTCCTCGGCGTCCTCGTGGTCGCGAGGAAGGACCTCTTCAAGGACGTCGGCGGCCTGGTCGGCGCCTCGTGCCTGCTCTTCATCTTCGCGCTCGACGGCACGGTCAGCAGGGCAGAGGGCGCGATCCTCGTCTTCGGCTACATCGTCTACCTCTGGTACCTGAAGCGGTACGGGCTCGTCTCGGCGGATGAGAAAAGGTCCGCATCCCGGACGAAGGTCGTCACGCATCCTCTGGCCGATGCGATGATCCTCATCGCGGCCTTCACGGTCATGGCGTTCGCCGCAGACCGGATGATCGCGCATTCCGAGGTGCTCGTCGACGCTCTCCCGCTCTCCGCGTCATTCATCGGCGTGATCCTCCTCGGCGTGGCATCCGCCTTCCCTGAGCTCATCACCTCGATCCTCGCGATCGTCAAGGGGCGGACGACGGTCTCGATCGGCATCCTCGTCGGCTCGAACATCACGAATCCCATGCTCGCGCTCGGTCTCGGCGCGCTCATCTCCACCTATGCGGTGCCTGCGGTGGTGGTAGAATACGACCTGCCGATAAAGATCGCGACCGGCATCGCGATATTCGCGTTCCTCTGGAGGGGACGGCTCAGGAAATGGCAGGGGGTGCTGCTGATCGCCCTCTATATTGCCTACCTCTTCATGAGGATGCGCTTCTTCCCCGCCGACATCATGCTCGTGTGAGCAGGGAAAAAATTATCAAGGGGAAGCGCCCTTGTGGCAATGATGGCATCCTTCATCGGCATCCTGCTCAGCAAGCAGGCCGGCGGCGTCTATGAGATCCTCAACGCCTGGCTACTCGTCTTCGTGATCGTCTACGCGGGCCTCCTCAAGGGCAAGGTCTTCGAGGGGAGGAAGAACATCCAGACCGTGCTTGCCGCCGCATTGGCGTTCATCACGGTGTCGCCGCACGTCACCGGCGCGGGCTTCGATGTCGTTCCGTACATAACCACGTGGACGCCGGTCTTCGGCGCGGTGCTCGTGGCGCTCTTCCTCGCGCTGCTCCTCGCCGGCGCCTTCGGGGTACGCCTCGACGAGAGGTTCATCGCGTATGTCATATCCGTCATCATCATCATCGATATCCTGACGCCAGACCTGCTCGTCGTGGCGGTCGGGTACTGGTGGCTCGGCGGCCCGATCCCCGGCTGGGCGGAGTTCCTCTTCGATGCGGAATTCTGGGCAGTCGCCCTCATGGCAGCGGTGCTCATCGCGGTCGCAGGGTACATCATGCGCGAGCCGAAAGAGAAGGGATGAGGATGCCTATTCAGGGACCGCCGCGCGCGACGCCCGCTCCCGTCGCACGTCCATGCCCTCAAGCATCTCGGAATGGCGCCTGATGATGCCCTTCTCCCTCATGAGAAGGTCTTTCTGGTCCCTGATGATGCGGATGATGCTGCCTATGACCTGCTCCCGGTCGAGCACATCGGTCTCGCGCTCGACGAGCTCCTGCTCCCGGCGCGATATCTCCTCGGCGCGCTTGGCGAGCGAGGATTCGGCAGACGCTATCTCGCTCTCACGGGCATCGAGGCGGCGGGTCCGCCTGGCGACAATCCGTTCCACATCCTTCCTGAACGTCGCCACACGGTGTTCCAGGATCCGCTCGCGGTCGCCGATTCGCGCGTCGCTCTCGACGAGAGCCGCACGAAGATCCTCGAGCCGGCGCTTCTCGGCGCCTATCTCCTTCATGGATGCGATGAGCATCTCGTGCTCCTTGAGGAATTCCTCGTTGCGCCGCTCGACCTCCCGCTTCATCCGCTCATACGCCTTCAGGCGCTTGACGCTCTCGTCATGGAGATGCCGTTGCCGTTCGAGCTCCTTCGTCTTCTTCTCTATCGCCTTCTCCTCATAGCTCTTGGTGGAGAGCGCTATCGACCTCAGGTTCTGGATGACCGAGCTCCTCTTCGAACCGTTCTTCTCGTGGTGCTCCTTGTTGACGATGAAGGTCTCCTTGAGCGTGTGCTTGAGGGCGATGACCCCTTCCTCCTCGAGCATGTCGCACCAATGGTCGAGTATCCGCTTCGGCACATTGAGCCGTGCGGCGGCTTCGGTGAGGGCCAGCTCCTTATGGCATATGAGAAGGTCGAGTAGCCGGTCGACGCCGGTCTCGATGGTGGTCGGGGATTTTGGCATACCCTGGGGAAGGGATGCTCCTATATATAATTTCCCATTTTTATCCTTATGAAGTGGTGAAAATGATTACATTTAAATATATGTATAATTCCCCTTTCCCCATGGCTTCGAAAGCGGTAGGGCCCTGCAGGGATTGCCGCACCTATTTCGCGGCACGGTTCATCCAACAGGAAGACGGGACAGTCCTCTGCGAGACCTGCCAGCGCTCGCGGAACCACCTTGTGCAGCCGACTGTCGCCTATTCCGACACCAGGGATTTCTCCATCATGCCAGGGGTGCTCGTCATCGTGACGATCCTCGCACTGACGGTCTTCATCGTGCCCGTGCCGGCCGAATGGGGAGGAACAGCTCTCACCGGCGCATCGGTGACGAACCTGACCACAACCTCCGAGAACGCGACCGCGGCCGATGCAGGAGAGACTCTCACGATCTATTCCTTCCTCACGGCGAAGGCTTCGGACAGGACGACCGATCTGCATCACGGCTTGAAGTAGGGATCCCGCTTGCTCCTTTTGCCTCGGACAGAGATTGATGATAGGCTTCTGGGAGGCTCTATCCTGCCATCGGCAGGCTGGAGGAAGAACAGTATCCCTCCTCATGGAGAAGGGAAACCATCCTGAACCGCAAGAGAATGTCACATATAAGTAGTAACAAAATAGGAAGGTTTATATACTTACTCGTTCCCTGACATGCCATGGCACCGCGCAAGCCCTCAAGGAGAGCGACGCTGCGCTCCCTCTCTGACACTGCACAGGGCCTCTATTCCCTCGTCTCAGCCCTCGAAGAGCGTATCAGAAACCCTTCAGACGAGACCGATCCTGGACTCGCCTCTGTCCAGTTCGATGCGATCCTCAAGGGTTTCAGGACAGCCTATGACGACCTCGAGACCGTTGTGCGGACCGAACCGAAGGCGGCGAAGTTACTGAGGGGACGACCGGTCAGCAGGGCGAAGGGAACGGGCCGTACGGCCGCCGATCTCGCTAGAGGCATGCCCGATGACATCAGGCTCGAGAAGGCGGTACGGGGGTTCTTCATGGACCTCGGGATCGCGGTCGATTCCACCTATCGGTTCATCAACCATTACCTCAATCTCGGCATCCCTGAAGACCATGACCTCCGCATATCGGTCGCCATCGCAGCAGGAGCGGCAGACCCGAGGCTCGAGGCACATATCAAGGAGTATCTCGATACGCATCCGGTGATCGGGTTCCTCTTCCAGGCGCGGGACTCGGTCGTGCACGGCAGGCCGAACTACTCGTTCCGTCCCTCGGAAGATGGCCGGAGACGGCTGGTCCTGAAATACACGTCGAAGTCATCGGTCGGGGGCAGCGGGGTGCAGACCTCGCTGTTGGCAGCAGACCTCTTCACCCGGCTCGCCGAGACCTACGGCCATGCGGCGAACGCTTGCCTGTCCGCTCTCAAGAGGACGCTGGATGCAGAGGCGCGTCACCCTGCGGTGAACAGTCGGAGAGGGGATGTGGTCGCGTCTGATGTCGAGTTCTATATTGTGAGAACCAGCCCTGACACCCATGTTGACATATCGAGCCTCCCGAAAGACAGGGAATGGCTAGTCAACGAAGGGAATGTCAGGATCCCTCTCGGTGACTGGGAGAACGTCATACGGATCGACGATGCGGTGTCCCAGGCTCTCTTTGTCGGAAGCGAAAGGATGCAGGGGCACATCGCGCCGTACCGCTGGTTAAGGAGCAGACGTGAGCGCGGCTATTGGCTCTCGACGACAGAGAGGATTCTCCAAGGCCTCATCCCCCGCATGCTGTCATCCGGAAGCGCGGCCAATGCATCCCTCGAGATAGATGGCACCGCCTATGATATCAGGTTGGAGGTCCGCAAGGAGGAACCGTACAAGAAGGAGGTCAAGGTCGGCGGCGCGCGCGCCTATCCGATCATCGAGTATGAGAATGCCAGATGGACTGACCATAATGAGCATATGAATCTCCCGGTCACGACCCTGATAGAGGGGACCAAGTACACGATCGACCTCGTGTTCATGAAGCGGTGAGCCCATGGGAGCGGTCCACGGCATCCATCCGGTCCGGATGGCGGATACCTCCCGGCAGGGCGATATCGCGATCCTCATGCACCCCTTCTATGGGTACGAGCACCTCCGGACCATGGATAGCTCGACAGGGTTCTCAAAGGCGTCCAAGGACACGTACCTGCGGCGGCTCCACCGGTTCATGACCGGCCATGACGGGCCGCTCTTCATCTTCAACGATTACCATCACCCCCTCAAGACCAAGCAGTTCCTGAAGGCCCTCGGCATGCCGCGCGACACCTATCTCGTCGAGACCGACGACCAGGATCCCGAACCGCTCGGCGCCGGCTGGGACGGATTCGCCTCGTTCATCGGTCAGTTCCCGGGCAAGCGGCTCCTGCTCGCCGGCGGCATCATCACCCATTCGGCGATCGACGCCCTCGTCAGCCATGACTGGTCCGACCCGGCGAACGGGCACGGGTGCCTGAACGAGGCGGTCCGCATCCTCTCTGAGCGGTATGCCTTCCCGATCGGGCTCGATCTCAGCTGCTGCTACGGCCCGTTCAGGACGCGCCTCGCGTGATTGTCAAGCCGATCGACCTGGTTCCCAGCCTTCCTGAACGCCTCAAGGTCGACCGCGCGCTCACGGAAGCGAGGATCCTTGACCGGCTGATCCCGCTCCTCCCTCCCTGCATCACCATCCTTCCGGGAATCGATCCTGCGCATGACTGCGAATGGTATGCGCTCGGGACGGAGGGCAACCTCAGGCAGCTGTTCCCGCTCTTCTTCCCTGAGGCCGATGACCCGATCGGCGGTGATCGCGTCTTCTGCCGCGACGATTCGACGTGCCAGTATCCTCATGTCGCGATCCATGAAGGCAAGGATGCCATGCGGTCTGAATGGGGGAAGGGCCGGTCGTGCGGCATCGGTACGATATCCTGCCGTCGGAGTACGACGAGATGGTGTCCTTCATCCGCATCCTTGGGCATATCCTTGATAGGGTCGAGGGGCTCACGCTCAGCATGCTCCTCGCGCACAGCCATACGAAGATATAAATAGCAGCCTGCGCTTATCCGTCCTGTTGGGCTCAGAAAATAGGCGTGGCGGAACGAGGACGATCATCGGAATCATCCCGCAGTACCCGCTCCATTCCCAGCAGAACATCTACGCGCGGGTCAGGATGCCGCCGGTGGGGATCGTCTCGGTCCTCTCGCAGGTCGCGCACCGGCCCGGCATCCATGCCTACGCGATCGACGAGAACAACTACGCCGGCCCGACCGACTACCAGGGCATGCCTGACCACGGCTTCCTGCAGGGCAGGCATCCCGCGTCGCTCGTCCTCTTCTACGGCGGCATGAGCAACGCGGTCCCGCGGCTCTATTCGCTCGCCCGGGAGTACAAGCGCTTCGGCGCGACGACGGTCGCCGGCGGCAGCCATGTCGACGCGCTCCCTGAGGAGGCGCTTGCGCACGGCGTCGACATCGTCGTGCACGGCGAGGGGGAGCACGCGATGATCGAGCTGCTCGAGGCGCTCGGCGACGGAGGGGGCCCGCTCCCGTACGACGCCCTCACGCGGATCAGCGGCATCTCCTATCTCGACGCTGATGGCTCATACCGTCGTACCGGGAAGAGGATGCCGGTGGCGCAGCTCGATACCCTCATCGACCCGGACCTCACGCTCATCAAGCACCTGCGGAAGCGCTGGTCGGCCATCCCGGTCTCGTGGGGGCGGGGCTGCAACTTCAGGTGCGAGTTCTGCGTGGTCAACACCCAGTACGGCAGGCACAAGTCCTGCTCTGAGGAGAAATTCGTCGAGCAGGTCGTGCGGTACGCGGACATGGGCTACCGGCGCTTCTTCATCGTCGACGACAACTTCGCCCAGGACCCGCAGGCCGCGATCCGTGTATCGAGGATGATCGGCGACTATGCGCGGAGGTTCAGGAAGAAGCTCATCATGACCGTGCAGGTCCGGACCGACGTCGCCGAGGATCCGGAGCTCATCGCGGCGATGAGGTACGCGGGGATCGACACCCTCGCCATCGGCTACGAATCGCCCATCGACAGCGAACTCCGGGCCATGCGAAAAGGCGTGGATGTCGCGACGATGGTGCGGCGGTCGCGCATCCTTGCCAGGCACTTCTACATCCACGGCATGTTCATCTTCGGCTATCCGCGTTTCGCCGGCGACCCTGAGGCATCGCTTCCGCTCACGGAACGGGCGAAGGCGTACATCAGGTTCTTCAGGAAGGCGCGGATCGACACCGTGCAGGTTCTCAACGCCGTGCCGCTGCCCGGCTCACGGCTCCGCGCGAGGCTCGAATGCGAGGGGCGCATCCTGCCGCAGGAGATGGTCGGCTGGGACAAGTACGACGGCCAGTTCCTCTGCTACGACCCGACGCCCGAGGGGCTCGACCCGCATGAGCTGCAGGAGCTTCCCCGGCTGCTGATGAAGAAGCGCTACCTCGGAAGCAGGTTCACCTCTTTCGTCAACTACGGGAACTGGATGAATTGGGCATACCTCGCGACCGTCGGGTTCCCGATCGAGTTCTCGGTGTTCTATACGAAGAGGTTCATCCATGGGCTGCGCCAGAGGATCAAGGAGCATGCGATCGACGCCCGTGGGAACATCTTCGCGGCAAGTCTCCGGAGCGCGCTCGCCGACATCAGGCGGCGCTGGCGCAACACCGCGGTGAAGACCTACGCGGGCGCAATCGTCAGGCGGTGGACCGCCGCGTACCGGAAGAGCGGATTCTCCGAGACCTTGAAGAAGAGGTTCGCCCCTGACGGGGCGTGAGGTGATGCGAATGGGGATTCTCTCCTGGGTCGAGAAGGGCGCGCGGCGCATGCATTGGCACCATATGTCGCTGCTGAAGCTGTCGGTGCTCGCGTTCGCGCTGATGGCGGCGAAGCTCTGGCCGCCGCTGCTGTCGCTCCCCTGGTGGGCGTACGGCATCGTGTTCGTGCTCGCGACGATACCCCTGCTCAGCGTGATGTTCGGGAAGCGGTGATCTTCAGTCCCCACTGGGGAGGGTAAGGAAACCTTCTTATGCGGCGCTATCGCGAAGAGCACTGTGAATGCCATGGACGACGAGAAGCGATACCTGGGGGTGTTGAGGAAGGCGATCATCGAGGAGCTGGACTCGATCAGGTTCTTCGTCGAGAACATCGACAGGCTCAACTACAGCGAGAACAAGCGGCTCGTCGACCGGCTCACGCTCGACACCCTGGAGCACGCGCAGACGCTCATCAGGCTGCTCCACCTGACCTACCGGCCGGAGCGCTCTGAGCTCAAGCCCGCCATCCACAAGAAGGCGCGCGGCAAGATCCTCGCCCTGCAGAAGGTCTATCACAAGGGCCAGGGGAAGGCGCACCCCAAGGTGCAGAAGCGCATGAAGGACCTCTTCGAGGAGAAGGAGCGGCATGAGCAGATGGTGCTCATGATGAGATAGGGAGGATCATTAATGGACAGCGCCAATCTACTCGTTTTCCTCTGAAAATGCACTCACGGCTGCATAGTCCCGTGAGAAGGGAATGCTGGCCTCTGCGGGGATGCGAGGAGCCTGCCTGCGTCTGGAGGCGCTCCCTTCAGAAGATACCCCCTGATGCGAGCAACCCACCCGCTGTTTCATCACAGTTAAGTCCTCACTAATGTTTTTATATGTTTTCGGATGGTCCCCTTATGTTGATATGAACAGACAAGAGGTAAGCACCATGGATCAAGATGTCATCATCATCGGCGGCGGCCCTGCGGGGCTCATCACCGGACTCGCCGCACGCAGGAGGCGGCCCGAGGCGAAGATACTCGTGATAAAAAACATCCCGGACGGGGTGATACCTTGCGGCATCCCTTATATGTTCACCTGTCTTGACGACCCGGCCAAGAACGCGCTCGGCAATGAGCCGCTGCAGAAGAACGGCATCGGACTCCTCGAAGCGGAAGCGATCGCGATTGACCGCGAGAAGCGCACGGTCACGATAGCGGATGGCACGACCCATTCCTACGCGAAGCTCGTCATCGCCACCGGCTCGGATCCCATCGTCCCACCGCTTCCCGGAAGGGATAAGAAGGGCATCTATCCCATCAGGAAACAGCTTTCCTACCTCACCGGGCTGAAAGAGGACCTCATCCGGGCGAAGGATGTTGTCGTCATAGGCGGAGGGTTCATAGGAATCGAATTCGCGGACGAGCTCTCCTGTCTCGAGGATGCCCGCATCACGATCGTCGAGGCCCTGCCGCGGGTGCTCGCTCGGCAGTTCGACGATCCCTTCTCCGATAAGGCGAAGGCCGCCCTCGAGTCCCGAGGAGTCACGGTCAGGACCGGTGTCCAGGCGGAACGCTTCGAGGGCGACGAGCGCGTCTCGACGGTCGTGCTCTCTGACGGGACGAGCATCCCCGCGCAGGTCGTGATCCTCGGCATCGGCACACGCCCGAACGCGAAGCTCGCGCTCGACGCAGGACTTTCCAAGGACCGGTACGGCGGAATCCGGGTCGATGAGTACCAGCGGTCTCTCGACGATCCGGACATCTTCGCTGTCGGCGACTGCGCGGCAAAACGCGATGCGTTAACCGGCAGGCCCTCAGGCGCATGGCTCGCCTCTGTCGCGACAGCGGAGGCGCGCATCGCAGGCCATAACCTCGTCTCGATCGGGCTCCTCAGGCAGAATCCGGGAACCGTCGCCTGCTATTCGACCAAGATCGGAGAGACCTCTCTCGCATGCGCCGGGCTCACGGCGAAGGGGGCGGAGGAAGCGGGTTTCGAGGTCGTCATCGGCGAGGCCGAGTCGCCTGACAAGCATCCAGGCGGGCTCCCTGGCATGAAGAACATCAGTGCGCGTCTGGTGTTCTCGAAGGGCTCGCACCGTCTCCTCGGCGGCCAGCTGGCAGGCGGTGACAGCGTCGGCGAGATGGTCAACATCCTGAGCCTTGCGATACAGAAGCGCACGACAGCGGAGGAGCTCGTCACGATGATGCTTGCGACGCATCCTAAGCTCACTCCAGCGCCGACGACCTATCCGCTGGTCGCTGCCGCGGAGGCGGCGTTATACGCCCGCTAGGAAAACCTGAGAGCCCCCACGGGGATTAAACCAAATATGTACCCCTAAGGGGCTTTCCATCCTAAAAACTGATCTAATCTTGCCCCCAAACCGGTATCCCTCGCAACTACTAACCATATGAGCGCAAGAAGAATCAGGAGGATGGGCAGCAACGTCCTCCAATGGGAATTCCATGCCAACCCAATGTCATGCCATATACCCATGAGGAATACACCATCCCCAGGGTTATTATGTTTTATGAACGATTCAAGTTAGCCCTTTTGGGGTACATTTTGTACTTAAGCCCCCACGGGGATTTGAACCCCGGACCTTTACCTTTCTGTCGATCCGTTCCAGATGTTCCTGAAAGGAACATACCAAGGTAACGCTCTACCGCTGAGCTATGGGGGCGCGCCGCGCTCGGCTGTCCCGGCGAAAAGGAGGGGCGTATTTAAAAGTTTCTCATCTGCGCAAACCAATTAATTTATCACTATAAAGGGGTAATAATCAGTAAGTTTTATTAACGAGGGGCTCTCTCTGCGCTCGCATGGGAAGAAAAATCGACCTCAGGCCGGGTTGGCGAGAGAAGTCACGGGAGCGCGAAGCGGTCAACAGGGTGCTCCTGCACCTGCACACCGACAAGGATGCGCTCCACCTCGGCTCATTCACCGCGAAGGCCGACCTCGGCCGGATCGTCGATTCGCTCATCCGCAATTTCGGCCATCGGGAGTACCGGCTCGACCTCGGCAACATCCAGTACAAGGACTCGCCCGAAGCGCAGCGGACACGGGTGAAATACACTCTCGCGCCGCTCGTCGAATTCACGCCAAAACCGGTGCTCCACCCCTTCCTGCCGAGCTTCTTCTACGCGCTCGGCCAGTATATCCTGACGCTCGAGAACTCGGTCGATGCGTCTGAACGGGAAGGGAAGCGCGATGCGCTGTACCCGGCGCGTGAGGCGAGGCTCAGGGACCTCATCAGGGAGAGGCGTGTGCGGCTGATGACGCTCATCCCCGAATATGATACTAAGACCCAGCATGACGCCGAATACCGGCTGGTCGTCGACTACCTCGCGCGCGGCATCCGGAACCAGGTGTTCTGGGCGAACAAGCATCATCATCATTCATTGGAGAAGGGATGGGACTACCCTTTTGTCAGGAAGCTGTCGAAGGCGAACTTCCCCCGGGTCCTCGACGAGGCGAGGGAGCTCATGGGACTCAATGGGGAGATGCTCTACCCCCTAGACGAGCGGCGCGTCGTCCGCTATCTCCTCTACTTCCAGCGGGATGCGCCGGCGATATACGGCCTCCTCTTCCAGGCGAGCAAGGCCGACCTTACCCTTCCCGCAGGGGCGGCCGACCGCAGGGGATGAATGATAGGGACATCAAGGCCCAGGGCGACAAGCATGATGGGATTGGCGGACCGCGTTCGGGACAGGGTAGGGATGTTCCTGCTGCTCCTCTCGCTCTCGTTCGGCTCATGCGCGATCAACGCGAGGCAGCCTGAACACAGGACGGCATCGGACCGGAAGGAGGAGGGACGCTTCCTGCCGACCGATCTCAGGAGCCTGATCAAGGTCATCAAGCGGTACCACCACACTGACTGGGAGCAGACGAGCCGCACCCGTTCCCTCAACATCTACGACGTCTTCACCACCATGACGATCGAGGCGTTCATCGACTCGTGCAAGCACCCCTACCTCTATATGATGACCTCTGGGAAGAGCGACCTCTGGACTCCGGGATTCAAGGGCCAGCCGACCCAGGACTCGCTCTTCGTCATCACCTGGCGCGCCGAGAAGTACGCCGACCGCATCCCGCTCGGCAGCGTCATCTACACCCTCCAGGAGAGCAGGGGGGGAACCATCATCGAGAAGGGGAGGCTCGTCAGCGATCCGAGGAAGGAGAGGACCGACTCGCTCCTCATCGAGTACATCAGGCCCGGCACCCGGGAGAAGGAGGCGATGGTCATCCCCAAGGCCGATGTCTACCGGCCCGAGGTCTGGGCAGAGCAGCAGGAGGGCATCACCTATATCCGTATCGAGTCCTTCATGGACGACTCGACAGCGTCCCTGGTGTCGCTGCTCGCCGAGGCAGACTCTGCCGGCGCGAAGGGGAGGATCATCGACCTGCGCAGCAACCGCGGCGGCTTCCTCGGGAATGTGATGGGGCAGCTGAGCGCCCTCATCCAGACAGACCAGAAGGTGCTCGACATCGTCACCTGGGACTCGGACGGCTCGCTCGACAGCCTCCTTGAGTCCCTATACATCCCCCGGTCGATCAAGGCGAAGACTCTTCCGACCGTCATCCTCATGGACACCGAGACCGCGAGCGCAGCGGAGATATTCATCGGCGTTCTCAACGACCAGGGGTATCCGATCACCACGGTCGGCATGCCGAGCTATGGGAAAGGGATCGTGATGGAGGGAGTCTGCCTGGCTGATGGCAGGCCGCAAGCATCGGCAGGCAAGGGGAAGAGGACCATCCTCAGGTACCCGGTGGGCGAGGTCATGTTCCCCCATTCCCCGAACCATATCCAGCGCGAGCTGCGGTACCCGATAACGGAATATTTCATGGGTGCGTTCGATTACGTGAAGCGCGACACGATCGGCCCTGACCGGAACGGCATCATGCCTGACGAACGGCTCTCGATCGCTCCCGGCTATATCGGCCATAAAGATTATTTCACGGCGATCTATTCCCTCTTCCACCCGATAGCGTTCAGTCAGGCGCTTGATGACACGACGCTCCTCGATCCAGTCCGCGAGATCTCGGGCATCGCCTGTCCGGACACCTCGACAGGCATCCCCAAAGCCGATGCCGATCGCATGTACGAGACGATGCTCAGGCTGATGCGCGGCGAACGCCTCTTCTCTGTCTACAGGAAGACCGACCCGCAGGTTCAGCGGGCGATCGGGATACTCAAGGGGCAGATCCGCAGGAAGAGATGAGCGACCATGATAAGGAGAGGGATCCGGAACGATGGTTTCGTCCGTCGACACCGATGTCCGGCGCTCGCTTCGCTCGGCCCGACAGGCATGAGGGGGGAGGGATTCGAACCCTCGGACCCGCTAGGGGACAGGATGTCTCCGCCGAGGAGACCCCAGGAACCGGGGATTCCTCGCCGCTTAAGTCCTGCGCGTTTGACCAGGCTTCGCTACCCCCTCAAGAGGCATAGTGGGGGCTGTAATCTCCTGCTCCTTTTAAAGGCATCGGTCCTATCACCTATCGAGCAACTCTAATGCCGGCGGTGATACGGTCTCACCGATGCTCGCGATCGCCTCGCCGCTGTAGAGCATCTCGGTGATCTTCTTGAACCGCTTCTGCCCGTCGCTCGGGAAGCCTATCTGGTAGACCGCGCCGTCGATCGTCTCGTATTCCTGCAGCTGGTTCGTGGGCGAGAGGTCATACGCGCCGGTGAACTGAAGCTTGCGGTAGAACCGCTTCATCGATTGCGGGATGTCCGTCTTCATGACGAGGAGATCTATCCCTTTCCTCAGATTGTTGTACCTGGCGGCCCTGCCGAGCGAGGAGATGAATATGTCCTTGAGCTCAGACTCGTTGCGGTACTCTCGCGAGACCGCGTAGCAGAGGGGGAAATAGGCGTACTGGTCCGCCTCGAGGAGGAGCTCGGTCCAGTCGAGGGGAATCTGGAAGCCGGGATCATACGTATCGGCGGCACTGGCGAGGGCTGTGCGCAGGTACTGCGCTATCTCGAGCGAGCGTTCCCACAAGGGGCCGGCTTCCCTGTCTGGATCGCTGTGGAGGAACTGCCAGGCATGCGCCATCCCCTCCTCGAGAGCAGTGTACTGCGTGGATCCGAGCATGTCGTCCACCATGGCATGGAAGAGCTCGTGCCGCTCGCTCGTCCCGGACGACTCATCGAATATGCTGATGGTTTCATCTGAGTAGTAGCCGCCTGCCTTGAAGCAGGTCCAGTCATAGCCTATCTCCTCGAACCATCCGACGATCGGATGCAGGACCTTGATGCCGATGCTGTCGAAATAGCCCTGTGGCGCTATCACGTTGATGATCCAGGACACCTTGTGGGGGTAGGTGGCGAAGAGGAGCTGGTGATGCTCATGGTCGATGATGCGGTTGATGACAGCCATGACCTCCCTTTCTCATCATCATTAATAAACATTTCGAATATCACTACCTCTTAGTCGTATACATCGGAAAGCTTGAATGATCCCTGCCACTCATGCGCTCAGCACAAAGGGTGCCCATGATAAGGTCCGGAAGAATAAATTGCCTAACCTCTTCTCCGCTACCCGTCGCTCGTGGGGGACGAAGCCCTAACCCTCATCGGCCCGCGGGACTTCAACAGGCGATATCATGAGTTCTTCGGACGCATACGGGACCAGGAGGAGAGCATTTCCACCGCAGGCCTTGACGGTACGAGGATCTTCGACAACCTGCTCGGGCCGGTTCTCGAGGCGATAGAGGGCCCGGCCTGGAGATGGTCATCGCCGCTGCCCCGGCCGCCACAGCCGCGCCACCTTCGGCCTGCCGTCGACCTGCTCGAGATATGACTGAAGCCTCGCCGGCAGCACGTCCTTCACCTGCGAGAGGTCGTAGAGCCGGACGAGCCTTCTCGAGATGCCCCTGCCCAGCACATACTGGTCGTAGTGGACCTTTCCGTCCCTGATGCGCTTGTGCGCGGCAGAGCCGCGGAGCGCGAGGACGATATAGCCGCGCCTGCCACCGATGAGCTCAGAATAGGTGTCCATGCCCGCCTGCACGCGCCGGTAGTCGGCGTAGAAGACGCCGCCGGCCTTCTGCGACGGGTCGAGGATGAGCAGCTCGTCTCCCTCGACCGCGAGGCAGACGGAATAATGGGCCTTCAACGCCTTCGGGAAGAGCGCCGACTTCTTGTAGTCCACGATGAGCAGCGCGTCGTCCTTCAGCCAGCGTTTCGCCTCATCGCGGAGGTTGACGATCCGGTCGGCGTCGATCCAGACCCCCGCCACCTCGCCTGCGGTGAGCTCGTCGACGACACTGATGAGCCGGGCCGGGGTCGTGCCGCCGGGGATCCCGCGCCTGCCGGGGACGATCGTCCCCGCCCTCCTGCCGATCTCCTCCTGCGATACCGTGAACCCGAATATGCGCAGGATCATGGCTGCCGACGCCGGGCCGCAGTGGCTCGGGTGCTGGGCGATGAACTGCGCCTTGATCTTCTCGAGCGAGTCGAGCTCGACATGGACCGACCGGTAGGCGGCGCCGTCGCGCAGGATCCGGCCGTAGGGCAGGAATTCGCGGTCGCGCTGGTTCTTCCGCTCGGTCGCCTCGAGCTCGATTCCCAGGTGATGGCTCTTCCTGATCTGGAGATGGGAGCCGTCCACCTTCACGAGCTCCCCCTCCCGGAAGAGGGAATGCAGCCTGAAGTAGTAGCCGGCCGCGAGGTTCCGAAGCGCGTCCTGGCAGGCGACGAGGAGCGCGACGAGCAGGAAGATGAGGATCGGATACGCTATGAAGGAGATGATGCGCGTCACGTATCCTGTCTCGACGCCCGCGACGCTGAGCGCGACGATGCCGAGGAGCGCATAGAGGATGATCCTGATGGCGATGAGGCCGAGGTCGTAGAGGGCTGTCCGGTCGTACTCCTCGATCAGCCGCAGCAGCCCCGAGTTCTCGACGAAGAGGCGCACCGCGTGCATGATGAAGCCGACGAGGACGATCACGAGGACGAGCAGGAGAACGGCAGAGATGGCTGTCGGCAGGAGCTCGAGCGCACGGCCCAGCGTATCCTCGCCGACGGTGACGTTCAGCGCCGACAGCGCGAGGATGAGGGAGATGACGTTCACGATGAAGGCGAAGAGCCTGGCAGGCGCGACCTTCCGCAGCCGCACGCCGTGGCGCTTGCGGTACTGCCGCGTGATCATCCCCTCGCCGATGCGCGACGCCGCGAACCCGACGATGAGTATCCCGAACGCGATGAGCACCCTGATGATCGTCTCGTGGACCATGCGGTCGGGGGAAGAAAGGGGTCGTATTAAAGGTTTGCGCGGCTTTCAGAACCTGAACAGGTTGAGGTAGCTCTTCATCAGGTCGCGGATCTCGTTCGTCTCCTTCACCGCCTGCGCCTCGTAGCGCTCGGTGTTGATCTTGAAGACGTAGTGGTCGAAGAGCTGGTGCAGGAAGTAGAATATCGGCTGCGCCTCCCAGCGGTGCTCGTAGTCGGACTCCATGTACGTCGTGAACACGGCGAGGACGCTTCCCTGCTGGAGCTTGACCTTGACGCCGTCCTTCGTCACCACCACATCCTTGATGTTCTTCATCAGGAACTGCACGCGCATCACGATCTTGAGGTAGTCGGTCACCTTCTTCCAGGGGGTTATCTCGAGCTCGACCTGCTTTCCCGACTTGTAGACGTGCTCGTAGTTCTTCCACTCCCACTTGTCGTAGCCCTTCTCGCGGAACCAGAAGTCTGTCATCTTGTAGAACTCGTTCACGTCGAGCAGGCCCTCGTACTGGAGTCTCGCCTGGTCGATGAGTATCTTGCGTTCAACCATGCAACCTCACCACACGCTCGCGAACTCGTTGCCTCTCGTCGCCATCGCGAGCTCCTCCTTGATGAGCGTCTGGAGCTCGAGGGCCTTGTAATGCGCCATGTCGGTCACCAGGTTGTCGAGCTTCTTCTTGTACACGAACTTGAGGTAGAACCTGTTTATATGCCTTCCGAACGGGCTGTCGAACCGGTTCTGGTAGTCGAGGTCGATCTTCCAGTCGATGACGATCCGCACGCGCGCCTTCTCCATCTTCTTCCTCTTGCCGTCGACCATGACCTCGACCTCGGTCGCTTCCCAGAGCTTCCAGGCGACGTTGATCCACATCTTGGCGTACTCGTCGAGCTTGCGCCACGCCTTCCACGCGAGCTCGTATTCCGAGCCGAGCGGGGAGGGGACCTTGTACTTGTAGGTCTCCTCATGGAACTCCATGAGCTTGTCCTCGAACCACTGCCGGCACACGATGTAGAGGCGGTCCATGTCGAAGATGCCCTTGTACTTGATGATGAAGCTTGTCCCCTTCTCTACTTCCATGCTCCAGCCCATGGCGAGCTTATTATAAAAAACTTTCGAAATGGATATAGAAAAAAGTATACCAGGCGGCTTTTATCCTGGTTCAGTATATGATTTTCCTAGCGCCTGCGCCTAGACGTTCTTTGCGCAGCTCTCGCAGAGCAGCGAGCCCTCGACCTCGACGATCTCCTTCGTGTAGGCGCCGCACTGCTCGCAGATGCCCTCCTTCTCCGAAGGCTGGTAGATGGGCTTCTCCTTCTCCTCGCGGAGCTCGAAGCGCTCGACGAGCAGGTCGAAGAGCGAGGGCTCTATCTTGAGGATATCTTTCAGCGTGAGCAGCCCGATGAGGTCCTTTCCGTGGAGCACCGGCAGCTGCCTGATGTTGAGGTCGCGCATCTTGACGAGCGCCTCGTAGATGTCCGCCTCAGGCGAGATGGTCACGACCTTCTTGACCATATACCCTTCCACCTTCTTCCCGACCGGGTTACCGCCCTTCGCGACGACCTTCCTGATGATGTCCTGCTCGGTGATCACCCCAAGGAGCGCGCCGTCATCCTTGATGATGAGCGAGCCCACATGGTGCTCCGCCATCAGCCGCGCGCACTCCTCGAGCAGTGTCCCCGGCGCGACGAACACCGGACGCTTGGTCATCGCGTCACCCACCCTGTAGCCGGTCTTCATGGCGGTCACCTTATAACCTAGTAGTTGATGAGCACCTCGACGTCTTTCCCGAAGAGCTCCCTGAGGTTCTCGAATATCGGCTCCTTGATGAAGGCCTTCTCCGGGATCTCGATCGTGGCGAGGTGCTTCTCGAGCTCCTCGAGGCTCGACTGCGTCGGCATGCCGAGCGAGCCGTCCTTCCTGATCGGCGCCTTGGATATCTCCTTGTCCTCATGCTCGATGTCGTGGATGATGAACGCGGTCTTGTCCAGGAGGAGGATCTCGCCGAAACGCTCGCCGTGCCTGACCCGTATCTTGCACCGCTCGATCTCGCGGCCGCGCTTGCGCTGCATGTACTCTATCATGAACTTGATGAACTCCTGGCTCGTCTTCTTGACCTTCTCGATCGTCGCCTTGCTGAGCCTGCCGGCGTCGAAGTCCTTCTTCGCGCCGACGATGTCGGTGAGGATGCGCAGGTAGCGGTCAGGGACCTTCCCCTCCTCGATGAGCTCCTCCCTGAAGAGGACGAGGATGTCGCGGTCCTTTCGCCGCTCGATGCCCTCGATGCGCATGATGTCGCGCACGATCGTCATCGCGGTCTCGTAGATGTGCGTCACCGACTCCTTCTCGCGCTTGACCTCGATCTCGGAGAAGAGCGTCTCGATCCGCTTGAGGAACTTCTGCGCGTCCTTGAGCAGGTCGTCGACCTCCTTCCCTGACAGGTCCTTCCTGGTGCCGTGCTCGAGGTCCTTCCTCACCTGGATGGTCTTCTCGAGTATCCTGATGTGCTCCTCCTCGAACATCCTCTCCTTCTTGACGAAGATCTCGCGCATCAGCTTCGCGGTCTCCTTCGGCGCCGGCGGCGCCATCCCCCAGAGCATGAGCGCGGCCTGCGACGGGGTGAGGATCGCGTAGTAGATGTCCTCCATCCCGATCTCGCGGATCTTGTACTCGACCCGCTTCAGCATCTGCTCGCCGGAGGACATGAACATCTCGATCGCCTCCTGGCTCGGCTTGATGCGGCCCATCTTGAGCAGCTGCTTCCACGGCGTGAAGATGCCGCGGTCGAAGAACGGGACGCCGTCGCGCAGCAGCGTGAATATCACCGGGTTCGCCTCGCGGAGGCTGTCCCAGAAGTCGGTGAGTATGTAGACCTGGATGTTGATCTTGTTCTTGATGCCGGTGACCTCGCCCGCCTCCATCCCCATGCCGATGATGATCGCGCGCAGCTTGTCCTTGAGCTCCGCGCGGGTCATCTTCTTGACGTCGGTGTCGTCGATCACGATGAAGACGTCGATGTCGGAGTCCGGCGTCGCCTCGCCGCGGATGAGCGATCCTGAGAGCACGTAGGAGACGATATACTTCTCGAACTTCTTCAGGACCATGTTCTTGTGGACCTCCGCGATCCTGATCGCCGCGAGCATGCCGGTGTCGTAGATGGGCGCGCCCATGGCGATGGTGTCGAGAAGGTCGTATTTCGCGTCGAAGCAGGCCGTCCAGAGCTCGGAGAGGAGCAGCATCTGGGGGCTGAGCCTTTTGTCGACCTCTGCGGCATAGCCGTTGATGATCGCGGTTATCTTCTCCTTCAGGTCCTCCTTCGGCAGCCGCTGGGAGTCCTGGTCGTCGATGAGCACCATCAGGTTGATCTTCTCGACGTCCGGCTCGCCGCTCCCTTCCTTCTTGTCGGGCGGAAGGAGAGCTATCCCTGAGACGTACTTGTCGAACTTGTCGATGGCCTTCTTCTGGAACCTGTCGACGATCCCCTTGATCTGGTCGAGCTTCTTCTGGGCGTCGGGCGGCAGCTTCTTCGCGAGCTCGTCTCTCTCCACCACTATCCCCGGATCGTCGTCCTTCTTTATGGTCTGCTTCTTTGCCATCACAACCCCTCAGGGATGGAAAATCAGATGCCGATGCGAACCCACCCAACTATTTAAATGTTGTGTTTGGATCGCAAGGCGATCTCGGCGTCATCACGTCGGAAAAACCGATGCGGGGGATCGACGGCGCTCTCCTGCAGCCCTACGCCGATCAATCGAAAGGTTTATATGGAAGTAATCACTGGGAAATGGACATAACCCTATCTATACATGAACACAGGTGATATCAAATGCCAGCCCCGAAAAAGGAAGATCCCTATGGAGGCGTCGAAGAGCATGTCGCCAAGGGAATCGATACGCTCACAACCAAGCTCAAATCGCTCCAGAGCAGCGACTACATCCAGCAGGCGACCCTCGAGCTCAGGTCCTATTACCTGGACAACATCGACCGGAAGACCATGAAGATCAAGGACGACAAGAAGTTCGAGGACTTCGCGGCCGCGATGTGGGACAAGACCGCCATCCATGTCATGAAGAACTACTGGGAACTCGACGACCAGACGATCGAGGGTCTCAGGAAAGCCAAGGGCAAGGCAGGCGAGCCGATGTGGGACAACATCGCGGCCCAGTACCTCGGGATAAAGAAGGACACCTTCATGGACCAGGTCATGACCGCCGCGCGGGCCGACGCGAAGACCATGGACGAGATGACAGGAACTCTCCTCTCAGGGATAACCCGATACATGCAGGGCGCCCTCTTCGAGCAGAACTTCAAGGAACGGGACTTCCAGTCGATCGGCAAGTACCTCGACTTCAAGGTCAAGCAGAACAAGGATCCCTGGAAGTTCAAGGGCTTCGATCCGAGCAAGATCAAGACCTACACCCAGGCGCAGCAGGCGTACGAGAAGTATCTGCAGGAAGTCTGAAGGCTTCCTCTTCTTCTTTTTCCCTTCACTGACCGTTCCACAAAGTTTTTAAGGGAGCGATGACTCCAGCTCTGCATGGGCCTCTCCGATTCATGCGCAGCGCGATCTCTTTCGCGCATCATCGCCGCGGCGGCCGTCAGTGAGGCCGCACCGCGGCGCCACTTCGCGACCGCACCGTATCCTGGGCCCTTCGGATCATACCATCCGGGCCTCGCGTACTGGATGTCGGTCGCGCAGCCCAACCCGAAGACAGGGACCTATTCCGTGATACAGGAATCGCAGGACGTTCCCGAGCCCGGCATGCCGCAGCCCGAGGGCCTCGAGGAGCGGGTCAGGAACGCCGCCATCCCTGAGGGGCAGAAGAGCGACATCCTCTCCAAGGTCTACCAGAACGCGGAGATCAAGGCCGCCTACCGCAGTCTCCAGGCCCAGGACCGGCACTCCAGGCTCGATCGCCATGTCCGCAGGGCATACGGCAAGGGCCTTCCTTCAGACATCGAGGTCTACATCGCCGACGACGTCGAAGGGGAGGCGGTCGCGGCGACGATCCCTTCGGCGGCGCGGAAGAACCTGCTCATCAACTCGTCCTATTTCCAGAGGTATGTGGAGGATGTCGCCGCAGGCATGCGGGGCCGCTACGGCATATCGCAGGCGCGCGCCGAGGAGCTCGCGGTCTGGTTCGTGCTCGAGCACGAGCTCATCCACAACGCCCAGCCGAAGAGCGTCCTGATGAACGGCTCGAGCCCTGAGCGGATGCCGCTCGTCGAGATCGACAACGCCTACACGCACGCGCGCTACCTGCTCCAGGAGGCGATCGACGCCGATTCGGAGGAGGGGAGGCGTGAGAACCTCGCGATGGCAGAGCTCGCGATGAACCATTACATCGGTCAGGCGGCGACCTATATGATCGCGAACGGCGTCCCGAAGGACCAGGTGGACATCAGGCGCATCGCAGGCGACCTCAGGCGAAGGCTCGGGCCGTACCTCTCCTCGGCGCTCACGCGGAAGGAAGCGCCGGTCGACGAGGTCGCTTCTCAGTACCTTACTGCCGCGTGATCATCGTTCCGCGAGTTCTCTGACGAATCCGGCGAAGAACAGCCGGGAATAGCAGATGACGCAGACGAGCAGCAGCACCGTGAGGGCTATCAGCAGCAGGTTCGACTCCACCGAAAGGGTCACCAGCAAGGACGAGAGCGCGATCGCCGCGATGACCACGAGGTCCGCGAGGATGAGCGGGACCGCCTTCCTCGTGCCGAGCCGCCAGGCGTCCTTCACGCGTTCCCAAGGATTTCTCATCCGTTGCGGCAGCCGCGCGATCGCGACATAGTAGAGATACAGCGTCGGGACCGATACTATCGCCGGAACCCAGAGGTCAGCCATCCCCATCTCCATGAGGGTGAAGAGGGAGAAGAGCGGGCTCGCGAACAGGTACCAGACGATCCCGAGCGGCACGAAGAAGATGAGGGTCAGATAGGCATAATCAAGGATATATTTTCCGATATCTATTTCTGAGTGTACTAATCCTGAGGCGAGCAGCCAGGAGAGGAGCTCGAAGGCGATGAAGGCGGCGAGCATCACCAGGATGGACTCGATGAGGTGGCCCTGTATCTCCCGGAAAGTCCTGATGACCATGCCGAAGTCCGCCTGGCCGAGCAGGTCCATCGCGCTCGCGGTGTCGAGGTTCTCGGGGACGGTCGAGAGCTCGTCCATTATGGCGTTGAAGCCAGTAAGGATCCTGACCTGGTAGACGAAGAACAGCCAGGAGGAAAGGACGAGGAAGATGAGCTCGCCGAGCGCGAGGAGAGGCGCCAGGTACCACCGGTCCCGAAGGTGCCGTATCGAGCCCGAGAACGCGTCTGAGAGGATGCTGGCCATGGGTTTCCTTTAAAAAGGGTTGTATTTATATATTTCGCTATTAATTCGTCACCGTTTAATAGTAAATATAGAAAGATATTTATAGGAGGTCATCCAGAGAAAAGGGCCATGGACAGCAGGATGGTCAATGACCTGGTCGGGAGGGTGAACAAGGGAATCTACCGGCAGTACCGGGAGGGCTTTCCCATCGAGTTCTGGCAGCTCTACCATCGGCTCGCGAGCCCGAGATACTGGACCGCCTGGGAAGGGCCCTCGCACGTTTCGTATCCCATCGGCTTCGAGCCGGGGGTCAAGGCTGACGACCGCTCGTTCAATCCTAGAGACATAATCGATATCGAGCATGGCGCGCTCCACCGCTACGCGAACAAATATAGTCTCAATACCGGCATCACCCATGACGATGGCAGACTCGCCAGGGCGATCGTCGATTCCCAGGCAGAGAACTTCAAGGACATCGTCGGCACCTTCGTCTACGCGCACACGCTCAACTGGGACGCCTACCAGGCGATCGGCGCGCTCCCGTTCCCCGTGTTCTCGGCGCTCGTGTCCTCCGAGAGGGCGATGCTTCCCAAGAACCTGCTCAAGCACCCGCCGGGACCGACCTTCGAGGGGCTGACGCAGGCGGTCGGAGGCGAGATGCGATGAGGAAGGGAGGGCTCGCGGGGATCGTGGGGGCGGTAGGCGTCTGGGGGCTGATGGGCCTCACGTCGCCGGCGCAGGCGCAGACGACATGGATCGACTATTACGACAAGAACAATAAGCTGCAGCGCGTCTACCTGCCGCAGCCGCTCACCGAAACCGTCGTTGTCGAGAAGACTGTCGAAAAGCCGGTGATAATGGACCGCGACGGCGCTATCGCCCACTATTCCGGAAAGGCATCGATCGACTATCGTGCTGGAAGGTTCCTCGAGGCTGGGCGTAACTATGCCATGGTCGCATTCCTCGAGCCGAAGGCAGGCGTCCCGACCCTCGAACGGATGCTCGACGCCTACGCGAAAGCGGGAAGGATCGACGAGGCGGTCGGGGTCGCGAAGGACCTCAAGGAGAGGAAGCCGTCGACTGATTATGCCACCTGGTCAGGCAAGATCATCAAGGACATCAATGGCGTCTTCTTCGACGACCGCTATCATGACCTCCGCGAGTTCGACGAGGTCGGCGTACCTGCGCTGCTCGAGATCGCCGACGCGCTGACGCCCCAGAAGTATGGCTCGCTGCGGAAGGACCTCGAGTGGATGGGGCTTTATCTCAAAGTAAAACAATTATGTGAGAATAAAGAATACGATGAGAAGACTATTAAATTGGCTGAACAGATGTTCTCAATTAATAAAAATATATACACATATGACCAATATGCAAAGCTGTTTTTCTTAAAAAAAGATTATCAAACGACAGAAAAAGTGTTATATGAAGGTCTAAAAATGTTCCCAGAATCATTCATACTAAATTATAGTTTAGCAGTAGTATATGGTGTACAAGACAAAACTAAGGAGGCAAATAAACTTGTAGAAAAATTAAATACAATTCGTTAAGAAATACAACAAAATTCTCCTTGTATACATTTTAAAGATTCTAGGGCGAATCCTGGGAGGGGATCAACAATTAATTTTTCTTGAGCGCACATTTTGATTCCACATTTACCATATTTTCCTCCTTTGGAAGGTCCGCACTGTATCGTCACCTTCTCACCGGTGTGCTTGTCGACGGAGTTGACCCGCAGCACGATCTCCGCGTCGGTGACCGCGTATTTATTACTGGTTTTCCAGGATGGTGAGGTCCCGAGGACTGCACTGTTCTCGGTGCCGACGAAGTCCACCTCATATCTGTTCTGGTTCTGGTTGACTAGGTTCATCTGAGTCTCGAGATAGACCACTTCCTGCATCTGGCCGGTGACCTCCTTCTCCTTGGTGATCCTAGCCACAGCAGAAGTTATCTCCTGGCCGGTGAGTGTCGCCTCGACGAGGAAGAGCGGTTGATTGTAGTTGAGGTCGTTCCCCCGGATTCTCTTTTTTATATCATAGATTTGCGGACCGGACGCCCCTCCCTGCGGCTTGACGAGTATCTCGAAGTCCTTCGCCTGCTTCTCGCCGAGATGGTAGACGACGTCGTTCGAGATCGATTCAGAGCAGCTGGTCCCGTTCTCTGGCATGTGCCTAAGTTCGTAATGCAGGTCCCATGTGTCTTGGAGGTTGCCGGATTCAGCAGGTTCGACGGAGATGGTGTAAGGATAGATGCTGCTCGTTTTCCCCTGCTGGACGGCGGGCGGGGCGATACCGTCGATGCGCACCTTCGCCTCATCGAATTTCACATACATCTTACCATTCGCGATCCAGACCCATTTGCTCTCGCTCGTATTGTCTTCTCCATTCTTGGCCTCATTAATAAATGAAGATATGACCGTTGATGTGGGGGCGTTCGAGGTGCCGGCTATTGAAAAATTGTCTGTAGATCCTGAGGTCATATCGAGGCCGTTCCCTTCAGAATCTCCTATTTGGATAGTGAACTGTTTCCTGGTGGGGATGTTGTTGTTGAGCACCTCTCCCGAAACGCCTGCAGGGAATGCCGCTTTCCTGTCGCCAATAAGATGCACCGCGTTGGGGTTCACCAGCGTGAACTCGTACTGCTTCGTCCCTTGCGTCTTGATATCCTCTTCATTGCGCGGCGTCGAAGTCAGATCGCCAGTGAGGCTGATGAAGTTCCCGTTCTTCGTGAGCGAGATATAGAGGCACTGCGGCCGTTCGGCGTCGGAGAGCCAGATGGTGGGCTTTATCTTCAGCCCCTCCTCACTTCCGCTGACGACCTCGACGGTCGGGACCGATCCCTGGCCGAAATCTCGTGAGGTCACGCTGTTGATCTGGTGGTCGACGAAATATGCCTTGCCGCGCTCATCCCACATCAGCGTCCCCTGGTCGCACATGAACATCGCCTGCGTCTGGTCGAAGGCGCAGGAGAGGATGTCCCTGGCTGTCTTATCATGGATCGGGAAATAGAACACGCCGGTGATGCCCTGGCGGTGCTCTTCCGGGATGCACTTCGCGAGGTTGTCTTCACGGGTGTCCTGCGGCACGATCGTCACCTTCACGTGGCTGAAACGGTAGGGGCTCGAGACAATCTCGTGGATGCTGCGGTCGACATACTTGCCGCGCTGGATTGGGCCGCCGTAGCCCTGGACGACCGGCCAGACGATCTCGCCGTCAGGCCGGTTCTGGCAGTCGCACGCGCTCGGGAAGGGATGCTGCTCTCCGTACATCTTGGAAGAGAGGCAGTTGAGGTTGTACTTCGCCATCTCGGTCCCAGACACGCAGGCGAGCTGCACCGTGTACTGGCTGATGTCGCAGCCGGCGAAGATGTCGAGCGCCATGCCGTACTCGAAGGTCGCCTGGTTGTCCGAGGGATTGAACGCGAGGTACTCGCGTTCCGCTGGCCAGGCGGTGACGAGCGTATTGTACGAGACCTCGTAGGCGGCGTCCAAAACGTCCTCGAGGTCGAGCCCCCAATCGCCGGTGAGCGCTCCGAGGCATATCTTCTTCGCGATCGCCCCTTCTCCTCCTTGGAAGAGGTCATCGATGACTGCGTTGCCATATTCACTCCTCAGCTCCTGCTGCATCTCTGACAACACGCCGGTGCCGCCGAAAATGGCATTCATCGTCGCCTTAAACTCGTCCTGCTGGTCATATTCTACTGTTGCACCGGCGTTTAGGTTCGGGCATTTATCATCTGTAAAATGCTCGATGATCCGCCAGAGGAGCTCGCACACGTACTGCGTGAAGACCTCCTTGCATATTCCGGCATTCGCCTCTCCTGTTTCCTTGATCTGCTGCATGCAGCCCCTGAGGCCGTTGAGGATCTCCCGGATCGCGACAAGACGTGCGCGTATCCCTGACAAGCAGAGGCATTGGAACGCTGCCACATGCTCGGACGGGTCGAGATAATGGTCGTCAGGGTCTATCCAGCTGGTCTGGCCGAAGCAGGCAGGGAAATCCCGCTCATCGTAATACCAATATTTGGAGTACACGACAAGGCCCTCCTTCCACAGGCGGTAGTCCCATTTTTCGGTGCGCATGGCTGGCCGCGCCTGCAATCCGAAAGGCAAGGTTTTGTTCTCGACTTTCGGGATACAGCAGCAGGGCAGGTCCTCAGTCCAACAATCGGTAGTGGTGCCTATCACCAAGGGGCCGCCCCCCATGGAGAAGGAGTAGCCTCCCTTGAGATACTGCTTGATGTCACGGCATTGGTCATATGCGACACACCTGCCGATATATTTCTCGCCGTTCTTCGATTTATTGTCGCATTGCTTCTGGCATGTCGTTTGAAAGTCCTGCAATGCTATCTGTGCAGTTATGGCTTGCAGTTCTGTCATCATGACTTCAGTATCTGAATTGAAGGTGACATTGATTGTATCTTTGGAACTGAGCTGTTGGTCGTTTTGTGGTACGAGTATGAGGGTGCCTTCCGGCGACTGGGGATTGAAGACATACCCTCTTGGTATCCGGTAGTACTTGCCATTGATCTGGTAGCATACCGGAAGACTCACCTCATCCTTCCCTTCGCCTTTGTATTCTGTGCACGGGCGCGGAAACAGGCTCACTATCTTGTCTTGTTTGCTGATGCATTCGAGAAGGTTGTCTGCTTCGAGCCAGTTCAGCATTTTCTGGTCGTTATCCGAAATTTCACCAGTCAGTTCGCCTTGAGCGCTACCGTGGCAGAGCACGCGGTCGCACGCGTAGCGGTAGTACTTGTAGAGCGTCGCCTCGAATTCCCATGCCGACTGGCAGGGTGTGCAGGATGCGACGCCCTTTGGGTCGACAACCGTGCCGAGATCGCCGAGAGGGGTGCCCATCTTGGCACCGTTCTGCGCTTTCAGGAGCAAGTCGCAACCGGAGACGGCGCAGGTCACCTTCCGGTAGATCATCCAGACCGTCCGGACGAGGAACGCGCCGATGCACCCGATAGCCGCGTACCGCACCCACTTGTCGAGCGTCGGCAGGATCTCGTCGATGTTCGATATCTGCTTGTCGGCGAACTCGATCGTCCCGTTGATGAGCCAGTCGGGGAGCACCTTCCGCGGGTCTATCCTGGAGTCATCGAGCACATAGTTGATGGTCATGCATTTGACCTGGATCTCCTCCTGGATGCGGTTCTGGTAGCCGCCGGATTGCGGGTTGTAGGTCGCGGTCGGGAGGGTGTGCTTGTAGCGGAGCTTGACCTTGACCGGGAAGACGACCTCGTTCCCGAGGTCCTTCCACACCTTTGAGGTGAAGCTCGTGTTCGTGTCGAGCCGGTTGAGGTTGTACCTGAAGAGCCAGAGGTTCTTCTGCTCGTTCGGCAGCTTGAATATCGGCGAGGAGGAGAACATCTCGCAGCCGTACTGGTAGCGCTCGTCCTCGAGCATGTACTCCGCCTCGCAGGCGGGCTCGAGCGAGACGTCGATCGGCTGGGGGTCGACACCGGGCCCCTGGTAGGTGAGGTTGAGGAGGAACTGGATGATCTCCGTGCCTCCTTCGATCCGCTCCGGGGAGAGCATGGACGGCGACTGGAACTGGATGTCATTTATGATGTTGTAGTTCATGCCTCCTGAGAAGCAGTTGCCGACGCGGTACTGGAAGTGGTAGGGGCTGCTCGTGAGCCCGAAGCGGTCGACGCCGACGATGTAGAGGTCGGCAATCTTGTCCTGGTCGCTCTTGAGCTGGTTGTGCTGCTGCTCGATGCACTGCTGCATGCAGATCTGGTAGCTCTGCGTCTCGCGGCCGTAGCAGGTCTCGTTGCAGCGGTCGGTGACCGAGAAGCCGTAGATGCCCCGTTCGATGTCGACCTGCTCGAAGATGAAGTGGCCGTTGGCGTCAGCGGTCGTCGTCTTGTACGGCGTGCCGGTCGCCGAGCCGTAGTAGAGGGAGAGGTTGGCGTACGGCTCGGTGTCGCCCTCGATGTCGACGATCGTCTGGGCCTGGTTGAAGCCGGCGAGGTTGCCGCCGAAGCCCTCGTAGAAGAAGGTGTTCGGGGCGGGCGTGATGTTCTCGATCTGCGGAGGCGTCGTGTCCTTTCCGGTCATGAACTCCCAGGAGCGCGTGTTGCCGGCGAGGTCGGTCGCGTCGACCGTGATGTTGTTGCTGCCCTCGGCGAGCGAAACCGTGACATTGAAAGAGGAGACTGTATCGGAGAAGAGTGAGGTTCCGTTCAGCGAGACGTCGACGAGGGCCGTCTCGGAGACGGTGCCAGAGAGGTCGATCTCGCTCTTGTTGGTGAGCGGGTCGAAGTCGCCGAAGTCGATGTCAGGAGGGGTGGCGTCGAGGGACACGTTGTGGTAGGCCCAGGCGGCGGTGAGGTCGGTGTCACGCGCGCGGACCGCGAGCCGGTTCATGCCCTCGAGGAGGTAGGTCGAATAGTTGAATGTCCCGCTCGCATTCACGGTGATGGAATAGGCCTGGCTGCCATCAGGAAGCTCCATCCGGTTGGGGAAGCTCAGGTCGTCGTTGAGGAAGGTCTGCACAGTCGCGAAGGCCTTGGTGGCGCCCGATATCCAGATATCCTGCTGGTTCGTCGCGACCGGGAGCCCGTCGAGCGTGATGAAGATCGGCCCCTGGGACTGCTGGAGCGTGGTGAAGGAGAGGACCGAGCTGGAGTTGCACACGCCGCCCGCGTCGCAGCTCCGGACCATGTAGTTGTAGGCCGTCTGCTGCTGGAGCCCGGTCACGGCCACGCTGTGGCTCGTCGCAAGCGCGGTATCCTCGACCATAGTGGAAGGCGGCATGTCGGTCCCATAATAGAGGACCGAGGTCGCAGGGACGCTCGTCGTCCAGGAGACGGTCGCTGAAGCCGGCCCCGGGCTCGCCATGATGTCCGAAAGTATCACCGGCTGCTGGCCGCCGACGAGCACCGAGCCGGTCGAGCTGGAATATGCAAGTGTCGCCTGGGAAGGGTCCTTGAGCAGGATGTCCGAGAGCATGAGCGAGGAGGTGCCATCCTGCTGGGCAGTCAAGGTCAGGGTGGCGAGCACGCCCGACCCGTCGGTCCCGGAGACGAACGGCGGGTTGTGGAAGCAGCTGAAGAGGTAGGTGCCGGCACCTTGGTCGCTCGGCAGGGGGCAGGTGGTCGTCCGTCCGCCATTCTCGTTCAGGAAGGGGCCCTCGACCAGAGACACATAGGCCAGACGGGTATCGTCGACGTCGACCTTGAGCTCCCAGGCATCGAGGTCCTGGACGCCGTCGATGGTGATGTCGACCGCGAAGGTGTCGCCGTTCTGTATCCCGGATGGCACGCTGAACCCGAGCTGCGCAGGCGACCCTTGGAGGAGCGGGAGCGTCTCGGCTGAGCTTCCTGGGCTCGTGGCGCCGCCGAACGCCGTCACGCGCGAGAAGCCCCCTCCCCAATTGATCCGTTCAGAGACGGTCAGGACCGCGACGTCATGCCGCTGATCGGCGAGGGTGAACGGCATCGTGAGCAGCATGAGGACCACGCAGAAGGTCAGCTTCCGTGTGATGCGGGTCCGGGAGGGCATCATGGTCGTTCTCGCTCTGCCTGTTTAAATAAGTTGCGGCGGGGTGACGAGCCCGCTGATGGTCTCGAGGTCTGAAAAGAACTCGAACATCTCGTCCTCGTCCATATCGGTGTCCTCGACGACGAAGAACCTGACCGTATTATGGTAGTACAGGTCGTCCCAGGCGACCGCCCACTCGCCCTTGTAGCCGCCGGTCATGCCGTCGGCGTCCATGATATAGACATCCACGTCATAGGTCACGTCCCTGTCGGCGAGCAGGTAGAGCGGCTCGTCGAACTCGTTGGGATAATAGGCGGTCTGCCGGTAGGTATCATCCTTCGCCCTGAGCATGATGAGCGCCGACTCCTCGCCTGAGACGGTCCGCGGGAAGGTGGGGTTATCGCGGTCCATCTTGATGACGTCATAGTCGAGCGCCTTGAGCGGAGTGAGCGGGATGGTGAGGGAGCGGTCGAAGTCGGTCGAGAGGAAGGTCTCGTAGTCCATGAAGCCCTCCTTCGTCGCGCGGAGCAGGCCGTTGATGCAGAGCGGGAACTGCTTGGACATGCCGGCGGCGGCGCCGTAGGAGAGCCATTCGGTCTCGCCCATCTCGCAGGCGTAGCGCAGGCAGGTGTAGGTGATGTTCACGCCCACCACATCCTCCCGCGTCTCGTTGTTCACGGTGTAGATGGTGACCATGCCTGCGGGATTCTCGTTGCAGAAGGCCGCTGCCTGGGGCTGGTCGGTGAACTCGAACGCGCTGAGGGGATAGACCTCCCGCACGCCGCGGTTGTGGTCGATGCGCGCCTCGAAGCCGAAGGAGAAGGCGAACGGCTCGGTGTCGAGGTCGCCCTCGTCGACGATCGTCACCATGACCGGGAAGACGAGGTCATAGGTGAAGTGCCAGGTGTGCATGCAGAACCAGCGGAGGATGTCCGACCCCTGCTGCGAATCCGAGCGCAGGACCGCGCCGTCGTTCGGCCGCACATACATGTCCAGGTCCCATGACGGGTCGTAGGTGAAGGCCACCTTGAGATAGGGATACGGCTCTTCCAGCCCGATGCTGTAGTAGTAGTGGTTCTTCGCGTAGCCGAACTCGCCGGGTATCGGGACGAAATCGGTGCCGTTGATGCGTAGCCAGGGCAGGTTCACCGCGAGCAGCGTCTGTATCCGGTCATGGACGTCTTGGACATACCATATCCTCGGCTGGCACCTGAACTCGAAGTCGGTGTAGGGTATCTCAGGGTCCATGGCGATGAGGTCGAGCGCCACGTCCTCGATGAAGAGGTGCTCGTTCTCATAGTTCATGAGCGCGCTCGCGAGCTCGTAGGCCTTCTTCAGCCGCACTGGGATCTTGACGCTGTAGCGGTCGATGACGCTCGATTCAGGCGCGCCGAGCGACTCGAGCCGGATGGGAAGCGTCATCGTTATCGCGATGTCCTTCTCGGCGAGGGTCACCTCCGCTTCCGGGAGGTCGAGTCTCGAGATCTCGAACTGCCCGCTGAATGCTTCGAAATCGCCGAGGCAGTCGTTGATATGCTCCTCGATGTAGGACTGCATCTCGTACTGGATGTAGTCGAGCGACGGCTTGCGGTTGTCGCCCTCGAAGTACCAGAGGGGCACTTTGGCCGACTCGAACGGCCCTGCCATGATGCCGGCGAAGGGGTCAAGCAGTATCTCATCGGGGATATCGATGAAGCCGCCGTTCGCTCCGGCGAGGAGCACCGCCTCACGCGCGGTCTGCTGGAGGCACTCGTCGACATACCGCTTCACCGGCTGGAGCTCGGGAGGGAGCACCTGCTCGGGCTCGAAGACGGTCACCTGCTCCCTGATGTAGAGGAAGAGGCCGATGGCGAAGAGGAAGATGAGGCCGATCACGATGAAGGCGGTCACCTGGGCTTTTCTGTCATTACTTCTCAAGAGTGATATATCTATCTTATGGTGTCGCCCCTTTTTTACCATACCGTCTAATCATCGGGCTTGCTGTATATATATTTTTCTCTTCGAAAAGAAGTACATTTCAAATGGTGAAAGTCTCGATATGAGAATTTGAGGACCCGGAAACCTGATCGGTCAATGTCAGGTTCATGATATAGCGGCCGGATATGAGTCTTTCCAGCGAGATCGTCTTGGAGATGTGATCCTCTGACTTCTTCGTGGTTTCCATAAACTCACGTGATACGAGAGCTGAGTTCGATAGCTCAGGTATCCTACGCCCGTCTCGCGTCGTGTACAATGAGAGTGTATATCCGGAAAAATACCTAAGACCCTCAAATTCTTGTTGTTGGACTTCGCATTGCGGAGACTCTTCAATCTCTTTCTGTCGAGCTAGGAGGGCAGCCTGTATCTGGAGGTTCATCTGGTCGATCCGTGATTCTTCGATTGTCATCCTTTTACCGGTGAGGTTCTCGTACGAATCATAGTAGTCTTGGACGTCGAACGCCCTGATCTCCTGGACATCCATATCATTGGATGGGACGCAGATCGGCTGGAATGAAGGCAAGGGGAAGGTCCGTAATTCGTTCGTGAATCCGACGACAGTCGCCTGGAGGATTATCACCTTGGAGTTCTTGGTGAAGCTGAACTCTTCGAAGTTGATCCCTGATTTTCGCGGGGCTTTCGTCACTAATGTCTCGGTCGTGCCCTTATCGGCTGTCACCATTTCAATCTTGTCTGGTACCGTGACATTCTGGGACCGGGAGGGTGGAAGCAGGACAGTCTCGATCATTCTCTTGGGATTAGTAACGTCGGTCAGAGGTTCGAGAGACTGTGTAATAGCCGTCCCCCCCAGAATGTTCATCACCAGGATGATGCCGGCGGAGAGGTAGATGAGGATGGTGATGATCCAGAGAAGTTTCATCAAGTTCATGGGTGCGAAGTGGCTCCCTAATTATATAAATCCTATGTGACTATCATTTAGTGGAGATAATGGCGTTCCTCGTGCATGACAGGACGAGGTACTGTCTCGCCCAGACCATGATGATAAGAAGCCCTACGAACGATATTATTGGATGCCAGTCGAATCCCAGCAGATACAGGAGGAAGAGGATAGTGAGAAAGATGAACATCACCCCTATGACTCCAGCGAAGGAAAGGAAAGCCCGAAACCTCTTGAACGCCATGGCGAAACCGCCGAAAACGGCGGAGATGACCGTGGCCGAATACGACGCATGGATAAGCGAGATGATGGTCGTATAAGCGAAGAGGAGGATCGCCGCCAACACAAGGTAAGGGAGGGCCGCTTGCTGGATGATCGCCCGAAGGACGAAGAAGGACAGCAGCAGGCAAAGGAGGTTCATCAGCAGGATCAGCGAGGCCTTGAGCCACCCCATCAGCGACATTCGTCTCTTCATGAGATAAGAAAGGATGAAATGCTCGAAGAGCGCGAAGAGGGCGAGCATCAGCAGCGCATACGCGATGACAAGGAAGGTCATCTGGAAAAGGAGCGAAGAGAGGCTGTCAGTCGTCCCTGAAGTAAGGGCTTCTGTCATCGCCTGCTGACTCTCCTGCATGATGGCCGAAAACCGGAACACGCGCGTCATGATCCAGGAGAATAGGTACAGGGCCAGGATGAAGCCAAGCTGGAACAGGACCGCGTAGAGATGCCTCAGGTTGAGGCTACGGAGCGAAGCCACGAAAATAGATGATTCGATTCTTCCTGCAAGAGGTCTCATCGTATCTCAGGCTCTATCATCCATACATGTTGGGATGATTTCTCTTCGAACGCGTTGAAATCCTCGAGATGGAAGTGCCGTGTCGGGACGTCTTCCCTGAAGAGGTAGATGACGATCTCATTCGAGCTCGACAGCGAGGAGTATGAGGGTATGATGAAATAGGTCGTGTCATTGCTCAGCACCGCTCCGCCGTTCGGGAATGTGGTGAGCGGCATCTCTTCATAGACTATCTCATCGTGCGCATCGCAGCATTCGCTGACGCTCGGCGTGGAAGCCACCCACCACCAGGGCGTGTCGCACCAGCATTCATAACCGCCCGTATAGGCGCAGTCGCTGGCCTTCCAGGCGGAATCGCTGCTTCCCCTGTCGGGTCCGCAGTTGGGGTCCACCGGCCGTTTCTCGCAGGAGACGCCGTCACCGGTGTGATCCACGCAGACGATGTCCTGCTCTTCAGGTATGGTTATGTTATACTCCTTCTTGAAGAGGAGGGCTTCCACCTGATAGCGTCCGGGGACGAGTTCGATGGAACTCGGTATGTTCGTGCCGTTGTTGTAGGTCGTGACGAGCTGATGCTCTCCCTCCGAGTAGTCTGCCGGGACACGGCGGATGCTCGTGATAACGCTGTCATTCGAATAGAGTGTGCCTCCCTGCTGCGCCCTGAGCGCATACCCCTGCTGCAACGACGGCACGGTCTGCATCTGTTCGAGGAGTGTCGGGTCGATCGTCTTGTAGGTTATGTTCACATCAACAAACGGCAGGAGCTCGACCTGGAGCGTGGAAGAGAAATCGAATGAATGGATCCTCTTCTCGAGATATCCATCCTTCGACAGCGAGATGAATCCGCCGAATGCGTCAGGGACGTGCGTCTCCAGCGACCCGTTCCCATCGGTTACGCCCAGATAGCAGGACGGCCCGACATAATACATCACCGATACGTTGTCGAGCGGCTGCCCTGTCTGCTTGTCGGTCACCTTTATCGCCATCTCATCGCCGAGCCCCATCACATCCTCATCGCAGATGAAGGTGGTCGTGATGGGAGCCTCTAAGGTGAGCTCGCTCCCCCTCGTCAGGCACTGGTTGTTCCTGATATTGACCTCGATGGCATACCGCATCGTGTAGATGGAATCATCGGTGAGGCGTTTCTTGAGCTGGATGACGACCGGGAACGAATACTGGTACATGAAGTTGTAGTAGGTTGTGGAAAGCCCCTGATAGAGGACCGCGAGTATCCCCGGCCCGTTGTACCGCTGCGAATCTGGCTTTATCATGCCGCCCTCGTTGGGGTTTATCTGGAGGTAAGGTTCCCACCAATCGAAATATTCCGCGTGTATGTCTGCGTCATAGAACACATCGAATGGGAACACCACATGCTGGTCCTGGATGGCCTGTCGCATGTCTTCATATTGGTCCGCCTCGACCTCAGGCCATGCGAAATTCAGGGCGCCATAGAAACCCATCTGCCTGATGGCGCGCATGGTGATGGGCTTGATATCCCCCTTCACCTGATCGAGGAACCAGGTTGTATCGACCGACTCGCCTATGCGTTCCTCGGCGTACGGGGGGAGCTGGTGGGCGTCGAACCCCTGGTAAAAGGAGAGCGCGTTCGTGATGTATTCCTCGAACGTGCACTCCTCACGCTCGCTCTGCACGAGGTCGATCGCCATGACATAGAGGTCATAGATGCCCGACTCGAAGGTCGTATAGTATTCGGTGACGCGGGTTGACGCATCTCCGCGGGTGACTTTGACGGGGAATTTCATGTACACGGAAACCGTCGACATCTCCTGGTCGATCGCCCGCTCCTTTATGTTCATATTGACCTCGGGGTCGCCTTCGATCTGGAACGTATACCCCTGCTCCTCGAATGACTGAAATCCGTTGAGGCATTGGATGAGGTTCTCCTCTATATAGGCCTCAGCCTTCACCTCGAAGGAGTCCGGACCGTCATAGATGCATCCGCTCGTCGGCTTGCATAAGGGAGGGATTGCCTCGGCGCCCGAGAAGGCGCAGTTCGAGAAGCAACTATCATCGTCGGTCATGTAATGCCAGTAAGGGATAATATAGCCGGTCCCAGGGAAGAACTCGACGCCTTCAGATTCGGTCGGGGAGAAGGGGTCAAGGTACAATGAGGACGTATCGATGTATCCTCCTTGCTCGCCAAGCCGTTTCAACGCCTCCTTCGCCTCGATCTCGACGCAGTCCTCGACATACTCCTTTATCGGCTGCAGCTGGATGGGTATCTTCTCGGTCACGATTATCTCGGATGCCAAGGTCTCTTCGGTTATCCTGCTCCGGATATAGAATATAAGCGCTGTCGAGAAGAGGAGGATGATGCCGATGATGATGAAGACCGTCACCTGTCCCTTCGTCCCTTTGAAGATGAATGATACCGCGCCGAGACTCATGATCAAGGTGAGCAGCACAAGCGGCAGGAGCCCGTCAGAGAATCCGATTGGGCTCTCACCGTCCAGAACCCCCGCAGCATCCTCTAAGGTCACTATCGAAGAGAACCCATGCTGCGTTTCCTGGATATCCCTTTCGATCTCCATCGATTCCGGGTTGTCCTCCGGTGCCGCGAAGATCAAGGGGACAGCCATGACATTGATGACAAGATAGAGAGCTATGAGAGACCGGTAACCTAGCTCACCCCTTTTTGTATGCCTGTTCCTCATCGTCAATCAGCAGCCGAATATTTCACAGATATCCACAGTGCCTCCTGCAGCGGAAGTATCCCCTGTACTGCTCCGAGGGCCGTATTCGCTTCCGAAATCTACCTCGTAGATATTGACAGGACAGTTCGGCGGGTATTGCCTATAACGGCTTCCGCCCGCTTCCCTATATTCATAATTATTGAACCGTAGGCAGATCGTGTCATAATAGCCGGGGAGATAGATCGCCCTCACGAAATGCTTTTCCTCGTCTGGCCCGACTTCGATAGGGCCTGCGACATCATAATTGAGCAGGATCGTGGTGTCCTCCGGGCCGGTGAGGTTCGAAGGAGGTCCGCAAAGGCTGCAGGATAGCTCCAGCGTCACATTCATCTTCCCATCATCATCGAGGAGATCTTGCCATATGGGGTCCCCGAAATAGTCCTTCTCGTTGTCGATCATCTGCGTGGTATACGGGTTCTTGATGTATACCTCGAGCCTATAGAGGTAGCCCCTGACCCCGTTCGGCTCAGTTGAAGCGTCGGGGAACCAAGCGGCCCCTCCTGGACTTGTCGGATAGTTGAATGGCACTGCGCCCTCGTCAGAGCAGTCGACGATGCCGCCAGCCGCATCGATGCAGAACTCGTGGCCGGGACTGCCGTCGGCTGTCCTGAACTCGAGGCGTGATCCCCAGGCGACCATGCGGGGACTCACGCCGGGGTATCCGCTTCCGCCGCTCACCACAGAGCTTATCTCCGAACGGACGTCGGTGCGCCCGTTCCTGAATTTATCCTCACATATCGCATACCTGGCCCCGAACCCCCACCTGAACGCATCATAGAGGCCGTCGCTGTAGTAGAATGCCTTCGGATTATCCCAGCCGATCCACCTTCCGACGAAATCGGCCCCTGCCTCCTCGGACAGCGATGGGTTGAGGAGGTGCTGTGTTGAGAAGGCCTGATCAACGACATACTCCTGCTTCATTTGCCACATCGCCTTGTCGATGTCGGTAGTTAATTCCTTATACATGGCATATGACTCCTGATCGATCAGGAAACTATCGCTATACGTTGCGACAAGTTTCTTGAGTTCAGCCAGCTTCTCTCTCGCTTCAGTATAGTGTCCTTGAGAGATATCAGCACGGACATCATTGTTTATTTGATTGACAACCCCGCTGAGCAACGCTTGATCCTCAGGATGACGATTGAGGTATGCCTGCAATTGTTTGCCCGTCCTTGTCGTCCATTCATAAGAGGTCGTTCCTGGCTGGACATTGTTCGCTTCTGATATTTGGAACTCAGTCGCAAAATTCTGATTCGTTCCCGACCTGATAATGTTGATATCATCATTTTTTACCAGGATTTTGCTATATCTTGGGTTTGATTGATCTTTTGCCGTAGAATCAGAACCGTCGCTCGTACTTGAAATTAGGTTATAAAATGTATAGCCATTGAATGTATCCCCCGTTCGTGAATAGGTTCTCGATATTTCTATATTTTTTTCTTTTGAGTTCAGAGTAATGCCGGGTGGAAGCGGTTGATTGTTTTGGAGCAATGGTTGATACTCGCTCTTTTCTTTCGTCTGTTTTTTGTATGCAATCGGCTGTATGGTAGAGAATCTGTCGCTTTGGTAGATGGTGACGCTTTGGTAGATGGTGACGTCGTGCGAAACTGATAGGTCTCCACTGGTGCACGGCGTTGTGAGGAGCATCAACAGGACGCAAAGAGCAGTGTATGGGGTGTATCTCACCATGTGGAGCCCTCCCCCAGGAGTTCGCAGTAATCGGTCGGCTGGTAGTCCGGGCTGCCCAGAGCCTGCATGGTCGTGCTGATCTGCTCGAACGTGCCTATCGCCTCGAAGACGAGAAGACCCAGGTAAACAGCACACCCAATCCAAGTCACCACACTTTTAGGTTCTCCCTTGCACCCCGTAAGCGCCGTATCCTTCACGAGAGGCCAAGCGTATTTCAATGGGTTCGATATGATGTCGATGATCTTGTTGATGCCGCTGATGGACATCAGTATGTCGATGATAGGGGCTCCCCAATTACCCAACTGGTCGTTCAGGCATTTCATGTAATCATAGGTGTTGTCGCAATCCTTTTTCGTCCAGCCGACCGTGGTGAGGTTCTGGTAGCAGAACGCCCTGAAGCAATCGGTCTGCCGTTTCTGGTTCAGGTGATAGATTATTCCAGGCAAGCAGAGGCAGACTACTGACACGGGCCAGCTCTGCTTGCATATCTCGAGGGTCGATGGCGGTTCTGCCAGGGGATTTCCATAGCTGGCCAGGTCCTTCGCGATATTATCGCACCATGAGATCGATTCGAGGTCAGGGACTTCGGAATAGCTGCAGGTTATGAACGCGCACGCCCAGTTCAGGATCTTCCAGAGCCCTGTCGAATCGCTCTCGAAGTTCTCGAGGAACGAAGCGACGCCCGACAACTTAACGTTGATCGCTTCACAGAAGCCTGAAGCTGGATTAGCCGCTTCAGCGCATGTCGCAAGGACGATGCCGACGCCTACAACAATGCTATGGACCGACGCAATCAATGATTTCAGCTGGCACAGTGTCGTTCCCCAGTCTATCCAGCCCTGTATATCTGTCTGCCAACCCGTATCCTTCACCTTATCCTTGATGCGGTTTATCTCGTCGATCATGCCCGTGTCGGGGCCGTCGGTATGGACCGTGTCCTCGACGAGGGATATGTTGTAGCTCACGTTCTCGATCTCGACGTACGCCTGGTCGCCGCATCTCACGAGCATCTCGAACGTGCATTCGCCGAGCGTCGGGAAGAGGGGAAAGACCGTGAAGGAAGGCGTGTTCACGATCGACTCTATCGCAGAGGTCGATATGTCGAACTCGAGGAAACCTATGTAGTGGTCGTCCTCATCGGGTCCGACGAGCGTCACATATGCGCCTGAGCCGGATCCCGTGCAGCTCACGCCGCCGAACTTATAGGTGAGGATGAACAGCGGCTCGTACTGGCAATTCCCGTTGTTCTCGAGCTTGATGGGGACATATTGGTAGTAGGTGCTCGACTTAAGGCCCTTGAGCGTGTTGATCTCGATGGGATACATCGAGGTGTTGTACAGCTCATAATAATTGTCCGGATCGAGGCTCTCGTTGAAGAGCAGGATTTCGACGGTCACATTGTAGGGTCTCGGGTTCATCAGTCTGTCGTAGAGGGTGAAGGACAGGTTCCCTTGGAATGCCTGTGGACGATTCGCGAGGATCGCGTCGGCCCCTGCCCATGTGCAGGTGTAATTGTTATTGAGATCATCACAGAGAACCTCGCTTTCGCCTCCGGTCGACGCGAGTGTGGTCGTTATCTCCGAGAAGTTCCCTATCGCCCACACTCCTCCTGATTCGGTATCCGATGAATTGATGAGCGAAAATACCAGCGTATCCCCCGTGCGATGGAATATCCTGTTGGCGGCGTTCGTGACCGAATAGGTGTAGGGGAGCGACGGCGGCGTGAAATCTTTGTGAAGGGTAGAAATATTGTCGATGGTGTTCCCCGCGATGTCGACGCCCTTGATGCTCACCACGATGTCCGTGCTTGGGGTCGTGTTGCACTGCTGATGGCTGCCGCACATCAGGCCTTCGATCTTGCACTGCGCGCCCTGACACTCGTCGAAGTGCAGGTCGTGCGCCGGGTCGCCGTCCTTGGTCATGTCGCTGATGTTGATGAACACGTCCTCTATCTCGAAGTCGTCGCCGCTGCCGCTGAACTCGACCCAGAGGGTGTTGTTCACCTCCTTCCCGATGTAGCCGTTCGCCTCGGTCGTCACCTGGACGACGGTCGGGGGCTCGTCATCGACCCAGAGGTCCCAGCTGAGCGAGCAGACATTGCTGTCATTGTTCCTGACAGCATCGGAGACGTTGAACGGCAGCTCGATGAGGAAGGAATCGGTGGAGGTCGGGAGGTTCAGGGTGACGTTCCAGACGCACTGGTAGACGTCCTGGCTGACGTTCGGGCAGTCGTTCGTCGGATGGACCTCGGCGCCCAGCCCCAGGTCGGAGAGGTTGGCGGTGACCTTCGAATAGTCGATGCCGAGGCCGGCGTCGGTGATGTTCGCTATGATGACCGCGCGCGAGGTATGGTCCCTCACGTAATGCGTCTCGAAACCGCTGGCGCCTGCGAAGACGACGTCGCACGGGCCCGGTGCCGTCGTGTCGAGGAGGAACCAGTCGCACTTCCTGGAGGTATCGTCCGTCTCATGGCCGAGCCGGTCCTTGCCTGAGACGCAGACTGATATATTGCCATCGGCATTGCCTGACGTGACCTCGTACGGGTTCCAGACGACATCCCTGCTGACCGATGCGGCGCACGACTCGTCGTCGATGGATTCCGTCTTCACCGTGAGGCCGCCTTCGATCTTGACGGTCGTCTGGTTGACGCCTGAGCAGGAACCGGCAGGTCGGTCGTGAATCGTGTAGGCGGTCGTGATGTTGCCCTTGCCGACCTCGCGGTCCATGCCGACAGCGGCGGTGACGTCATCGACGAGCGGTGCCGTCCCGTCGACCTTCATGATGACATAGTCGGTTTCTGTTATCGGGTTCGGCTGGACCGGCCAGTCGAGCGTGAGCTTGAGGAGAGCGACCTGCTCATGACCTCCGGGGTTGACCTGGGCATGGGTGAGGCCGCAGGAGCAGTCAGTCCATGTGGGCGCCGATGACGATACTCCGCACTGGCAGGAGTAGTAGGGCTGATTGTCCGCATCGAGCAGGTTCGTGCTGCTCACGTCAGGGACGAAGGCGGTCACCTCGAGGGTCATGTCCTCGCCGAGGGCGAGGAAGCCGTCCACCGCGTGCTCATCGCCGATCCCTTTCGCCCTGAAGCTGCTCGCGAGGAGCGCGAGCCGCTCGCCCGACGATGAGGATTCCGCGCGGCCGTCGATACGGGCGACCTGCGCGAAGCCGCGGGCCCGTATAGTCCCTGCTGATGTGGAGGAGTAGACCATATCACCTTCTCCGCTGAGCGCGACCGCGGTATGGAAGGGCAGCAGGATGAGGAGCATGAGGATAGGGATGAGCAGCGTCTTCCTCATCGATGATGCCATCAGATCAGCCATGGTCGATCATGTTTATATAGGTTTTGTCGAAGGGGATCAGATTAATTTTACGAGTTGCAGTAAGTGATAGATTCATAGAGGCATAGGGCCACCGGTGCGCTGTACAGCTTGCCGTCGAAAGCGGTGGCGGTGAATTTCAGCGGACCAATCCCTCCCGGCGGCGTGATGAAATCGTTCGCAGCGCCTATCGGCGAGGTCGGATCCACCGGCGAGAAGCCGCTCGAGGAGGAGAGGTTGTAGGTGAGCGAATCGCCATCCCCGTCCTGCCCCTCGATGACGAGCATCAGCATGCTGGTCATGTACGTCTTCGCCTGGCTGAGGTTCAGCATGATCATGCCATTATTGGCGCTTCCGGAAACATAGTTGCCGGGTATCCCAAGGACGCTCGCCCGCGTGATGTTGGGCTGGGAATTCCCTGGCAGGGCGGTCCTTTCGTTGATCCGCGGCATCGCCGCGATCGCCGTGAAGTTGTCAAGGACGCTGCTGTCCGTGAGATAGACGATATACGAGGAATTGCCGCGCTGCATGCATTTCGAATCGGTGGGGAAGGCGTTTTCCACATACCCGCAGATGTCGGACGAGAAGTTGTCAAGCCTCACCACGAGGAACTCCTCTGACGTGTAGCCGGTGAACTCATTCTCGATCATGCCTTTGATGGACGCATCGCCCCTCCTGCTGATCATGAGCGCGTGGTACTCGGCACTGTCGAGGAACTCCTGGACATCGGGGTCGATCTGGCTCACCGCCGGCTGGTAGCCGAAAAGCCCCCTGATCGCGTCCCGGATCGCGTTCCAGAAGAGCGTGAGGAAGCTCGGCTGCTGCATTATGCCGAAATCTGATGAGGTGAGGCTCCCGTTGGTCGAGAAGAACGACGCCCCGAGATCATGGTCGACGCCGATGAAGCCTACCGGGGTCTCGGACCAGACCGCTGCTGAAGGCATGCTGCCCTCGTTGCAATAGAGAAAGCCGTCCGTGACCGCCCATAGGTAGGTGTTGCACGGCTGGTTCGCGGAACCGCTCGGCCCCTGGACATCCAGGTCGAAGTAGTTGAAGGAATCGATCCTGCTCTTGAAACCAGCGCCGATAGAGGTGTAGCTGATGCCGCCATGGACCATGCCGTCATGCAGGAGTACGCACATAGGGTTCCTGTACGAATCCTCACCGGTATTGTACCTGCCGACGAGGTTGTATGCCGCCACGTATTCCGCGACCCGGCTTCCCTCGCCGCAGAAGAGCGTGTAGTTCTCCGCCGCGGTGTTCCCGACAAGCCCGAGGAGCCTGAGGGCGATCTCCTTCGTCCGGGTCGTATAGGCAGCCGGCTGCCCATTTTCCGAGAGGCAGATGAAGTCGTCGAACCAGTCGCCCTCGTTGATGCAGACATAGTTGTCGAGGTCTCCGGTGGTGAGAGCGTCGTCGTTGGGTAGATGATGAATATCGGTGAGCGGTCCGATCTGCGCATTCGCTGCCAGTATCGTTCCGGGGTTGCCTAGGCACATCGCGTTCGAGGGGCACCACCCGATTGAGGAGTATGGCTGTCCGCCGCCGGTCCAGCCGGCGTAATTGGTCCGCGGACCGCTCTTCAGCTCGCTCACCCGCCACGTCGCAGGAGCTGTCAGCTGGTAGGCCGCGTAGGGGTCTGGGCTCTCCGCGTCATAGTTGCTGCAGCGGAAGCCGGTCGTCGTGGGGTCGCCGTCCGCGTCGAGCTCGAAGATGACCGGCGGGATGCTCGCGTTCCACACCTGGCTTGCCGCGAGCCCCGAGCGGTTGCTCGCGAGGACGCACCCCGTCCCGTTCCAGCACTCGTCGATGTAGCAGCAGCCGGCGGAGTAGTTCTGGTCGAGGTAGTCCATGGGCGCGTCGTGCGCCACGAGCTGGACGCTGTCGAGATAGACGCGTCCGGAGACAGGGGTCGCTCCGTCCGGGCCGAATTTTATCGATATTGGCCGTTCATTTCCACCGCTTGCCGTCGCGTTGAAGGAGACCACGGCATGCTGCCTGGATACTCCATTCTGGTCGCCGGAAAAGACGAGACCATGAAGCGTCGCGTTCTCATAGATGCTGATGATGCCATGGAAGTTGTACAGGGTGTAATCAAAACTGATCGTGTAGCCCTGGTTGGAGACGAGAGGGAGCAGCTGGACCAGATGGAAGGTGTCATTATCCTCAGTGTTCGCGAAGATGATCCGCAACGCGCTCGTGCCTGAGGTCACATTCGCGGTGGTCAGGCTCACGTTATATTCGCTCCCTGGCTCAGTGTATGAGGGATGCGAATACCCCCAACCCAGAGGGCCGCAGTCGTTGGGAGAGGTAGAGAAATCCTCACCTGCTTGGCAAAGATTGTCATCGAGGACATAGCAGGTCCCGCATGACCCGTTGTCCTGTATGCAGCGGGCGGGGGGAACGCCTGAACAGCAGGCGGTGACCCCGCTGCCAACCTGGGGATGCTCAGTTGATTGGTCGCCGCAGCAGTGCTGGTTTGGGTAGTCCCCGGTCCATGCGCTCGATTGGAAGGTCCCTCCCCGGATTTGACATAGGGCCTGGTTCGTGTCCATATCGACCCATTGGCTGTTATAACAGGCGTAGTCGGTTTCTGACACAGTTATATTGCCGCCTGAGAAGCCATCGGTAAGATTATTGTCGCTCGCATAGCACCGATGGACGCTGTTCGTTCCCCTGTAGACGCAGTCCCTAAGGTCAGCGTCGACGACCCAGTTCAGGGGTGATACATACTCGCCGATCGCCGATTCGTTGAATTCTTGGATGTACCGGTACGGCGGGTCGTTCTGGCAGCACGCCTGCAGAGCCTGCTCGCCGAAGAGCGCGGATCCGTTGACGAGGTGCTCGCCGGGGTCGTTCCCGCAGCAGGTCTGGTTGCCGGCAGGGAGCATGTACTGGTTCGTCGCCAACGAGGGGCTGTACTCCTCCTCGACGAAGAGCCTGGTGGAGGCGGCTGTGGTGATGTCGCCGCCGGTCCAGGTGCAGAGGTACCAGGGAGACTCCATATAGGCAAAAGTCATTTCTCCGGGAAGCACGCCTGTCGCGTTCCGGTAATCGGGATCGGTCCAGGTGAAGGGGAGGGTCTGGTTGACTGGTGGTGGATTCATGCCCGATAGCGTGTCTGTCGGGCAGACGGTCCTCCATGCGAAGGGATAGGTCCCTGTGGCGGTGCAGGCTATTTGTGTTGGCCCGTGGCCGCCGACGAACAGGCCGGGGGTCGGGATGTTGTCCATCATGATTTCGGTCACCGCTGTCGTCGGGACGCACATATCCGTCGCTGGCGAGTTAGGGTCCATATACCCGACAAGCCCATGGTAAGGATAGAAAATATATGTACCAAATAATCCGAAATCATTCTCTATAAATTCCTTGGGAAGGAAATGCCGGAAGGCCTGATAATAGGGGCCAGGGGACAGAACATCCATCATGCAGTGCACTTCTCCTGATAGTGGGCTCCAGGTGTACCCGTCCGGCTGCATGCAGCAGCACGCCAGCTCGTCGACGTCGAAGCAGTCCTCGCGGTCCGCGAAGTACGCCCCCCCTGAGTTCTGGCAGAAGTAGGTGCCGCCGTTGACCGGGCAGCCCAGGTCAGACAGCCCGCCGTAGGGAAGGCATGCCACGTCGCAGCCGCCGCCGGTCGTATTGAAAAGGTACAGTTCCTGCGGGTGGCCGGGTGCCGGCTCAGCGAGCCATGCCGACCGCGAGCATGCGGGATCCTCATCGTCTTCCAGGCCGTTGCCGTCGTTGTCGATGTAATCCGAGCATGTCCCGCAGTTAGGATACCCTTCTTTCGCGAGACAGCAGTAGTCCTCGCCAGTCGCCGTGTCTCGCCACGGCCATTCTCCCAGATCGTCGCCGCAGCACTGGTCTTGATTGCCGATCATATCCCAGCGGTCAATCCCAGTAGCCGTAACGGGTGCAGGCGGGACCAACTGGGCTTCGCTCCTGTCAGGATGATAGACTGTATAGGTGCCGGGAATCCAGGGACCGTTCCCGTTGCAGCAGAATAGGTTGTTGTCAGGATCGCACGGCATGACATCCCGTTCGCAGCAGCATTGCTCCAGAGCGGTCATCATGTTCCCAGTCCCGCACGCGGTGGTATTCAAAGTCAGGTAAGTTCTCGAGCCGTCCCAGTACGTGCAGTCAGGATTGGTGCATGCTGCGGAGACTGACACAGAGGGAACAGAAGAGCCGCCGACGAGATTTAGGCAGACGTCTTCGCAGTCGATATTGGTGCCGGCATCCTCTGATGCGCAATAATAATTGGAGCTCGCGCTCGATGCTGCCGGAAGGATTGGCGGCCCCCCCTGGAGAGGACATTGCATCAGGGCATCACAGGTGAAGGCATGATCCATGTCGATCCGCATTATCGCGTTCTCGAAGTATGCCCTGTTCTGAGAGCAGGAATATATTTGGGTGTCGGAGTCTGAGCCGCAGCAGCAGCCCACATAGTTAGTACGGTATTCGCCGCAGCTGGAGACATCACCTGCCGCAGTGACGGTCGTCGTCCCGAACTGGCAGACTATCCCATTCGGGCATTCGAAGCCGTAAAAAATATTGTATGAAGCCGATGAACATATGCTTCGGCAATCCTGCGTCCCTCCAGGCGAGGCCACCCACAGCTCCGCGGCGTCGGCCGTTCCGGCAAGGATGATGAACAGCGCCGCACCAGCGACCATCATGATGATCGGGCCGTTCTTCACATAGGCGAGCCCTATCATAAGAGCCACGATGACGATAAGGTACAGCATATACAGCACATATGGGACACCAGTTCCCGGCGTGTGCGCAGGTTCGGGAGAGGCGAACGGCAGGAGATCGACCGGCGTGACCTTCGAGAAACCGCCGGCTGACGACCGTTCTTCCTGGACGATGCTCGTCTCCGCCGCTCCGGGCCCGTCGAACGCGAACGCGAGCGGCAGCGAGAGCAGGTTCATGAGCGCCCAGGCTACGAGAAGGTTCTGCCCGGTTCCGCCATGTGTTGTCCGTCTCATCATGTTGGTATAGCCAAGACAGCGGTCTTCATTCATTCCATGATATTACCAATGACTGATGACTCCCAAGCCGAGGATAACTTCGAAGCTCGGGTTGTTGACCAGGTTCGGCGACCCTTTCTCGAAGCCATTCGTATCGCATTGTGTATGCTCGAACGTCACCGGCGCGCCGATCGCCGTCGCCTCGCAGCCGTCATAGCCTTTGGTATTCTTGTCTGCCCAACCCGGATCGCAGAACTGATCATTATCTATGAAATTGCATCTCCTATCACCACTTACGCAGGCAGCGGTGGTTGCGTTGGCGTGCGGCATGTTCGGGCACGAGACACAGTCGAGAGATTGAGTGGGAGTTAAGGGATTCAGGACCCTCCAACCGAGTGTGCACATCGTTCCGCAGGCATCATCAACAGTGCCTGCGCCCGGGACGCACGCGCCGTTGATCCAGAAGTCTCCCCAACTGAGGGCGTTACCCTTATCCCCTGCGGCGATGCACCCCGCATTGGTGGCATAGCAGTTGCGTGCGCCGTCGCAGTAGCTGTCGCGCGGCGCGCTCGGGACAAGTGGGCCTAGGGGATTGGTGTCGCTGTCACCGATGAGCGGCACGCAGCGGTCATCCCTCGAACCCATACTCTGATCATATCTCAATGTGGATTTGCGATCATCAATAGCGGTCGTGTTGAAAGGAGTCCCGTCTGTGCTGCAGAGGTATCCGACATACCACGTGTTATTCGTAATAAGCCTGCATTTCGCGCTCGTCGCGAGAGTACTCGTCGCCATGCACATCATGGCGCTCCCGCAGTCGTCGCCGGTCGTGCAGGGCGTCCCGCTCGTGGTATCGGTGCACTCGCCGTTCGAGAACGCCTCGCCGCTGTCGTCCCCGCAGCAATAATGCCCGTTCACGCTGATGTTAGGAGCGGTGACACCGCCGACATTGTATGACGCGTCTGTCCAGATGTTACTGTTGTCGTCGCAGGTGCACGCAGCAGACGACTCGTCAGGGTCGAGCAGGTTGTACTCAGGTCCTGTCCACAAAGAGGAATCCCAATCTAGGTAGTTCCCGATTGGATCCGCATTTGTGCAGAAATAATGGTGTGTTTGGGTATCGCAGTATCCCCCGGTCTGCGCCCCGCAGGATTCACATTGGTAATCGTATCGGAACTGCGGATCGCAGCCGACGTAGCCGAATAACAGAGGCTCGATGCAGACGCAACGCGATCCGTACTCAGTCCCGCGCCCGCACGCGGTCTGCGCGCAGTAGGGGACATACTCGCGCGGCCTGCACACCATGTCATCAGGCTGGTTGTCGCTGTCAGGACAATACCCTTCAGGATCGCTTTCGTCATCGAAGCAGTAGTAGATGGGATGGACGCTGGGGTTGCATTCGTTGAAGCAATCAGTCTCATTTTCGAAACACCTGATGTTTGGGAGCGCGTGGATGTCGGCGGCAGACAGGGCGAACAGGCCCACGACCGCGATGAGGGTGATACCGATCCCCAGTGGGTAGTATGAATGTCCGAGCCGCGTCGCGACTATGAGCAATGCACCCAGCAGCGCGATATAAATAAGGATACTGTCAAAAGGTGCTGCGTCAGAAAGGGAATGTCCTGGATGGCCTAAGCCGACGCTGATGCTTCCTCGGACCGGCGTCACCGAAGCGAATCCGTCTGCTGCGGTGAGGTCGCTATCCGCAGTGGCCTGCTCGACCGCCGCCTGCCCTCCTCCCGCGAACGCGAGCGGCATCGCGAGCAGGTTCAGCAGCACCCACAGCACGAGGACCGTCTTCGCCGTCCGGTCGTGTGTCGTCCTACGCACTGAGCACCGCCTGGTAGCACGTGAACTGGTAGATGCCGGAGCCCACCATCTGGCAGACGAGATCGGCGCCCTTCTCGCTCGCGTGGATGGTCGCGACCGAGACGAGGCAGAGGTCCCGGTGCTCGCCCTGCGCGTCGCAGAACGAGACCGAAGCCGCCATGTCCTTGCTCCTGAGCCCGTCGAGGATCGAGTCGACGGACCCCGTCGCCTCGGTGATGAACTGGATCGTGAAGGTGAGCGCGAGGATGATGGAGAAGAAGTAGAAGAGGTAGATGCCGGAGACGAAGACCTTGTCGACCATGTCGAACCGCAGGCGTGCGGGCGACATGAGGTAGTGCCTCTTGTCGTGCACGTACCAGAGCGTGAGCCCGTTGATGACCACGATGAACAGGAGCGACGCCATCAGTATGTCGGAGACGTACGAGAGCAGCGAGTCATCGATGAGCAGCATCAGCAGGATCGAGTTGAGGATCGAGTAGAGGTAGAGCCCGACGGCGAGGGGGTAGGACCAGCCCTTCCTCTCGATGAAGCCGAAGACGACGAAGAGGGTCGCGACGAAGACGACGACGTTCGAGAACATGATGTAGCCGCCTGACGGCAGGTTGAGGATGACCCCCTTCGGCACGATGAAGGCGAAGACGATGTAGGAGAGCATGACGAGCAGCGAATAGAAGATCAGCACCTTGAAGCCCTCAGGGGTCTTCGCGAAGTCCCGGGTGAAGAGCCGCGCGACCTCCTTCTCCTCGCGGACGATCCCTTCCCTGATGAACCCGAAAGCGGGCGCCGGCAGCGCCGGCCGCTTCGCCAATTTCGGCTTCGGCGCTCCCGCAGGGAGAGAACCTGCTCGTCGCCTCTTTTTCGTGCTCCTAGCCACCCTCGATCACAACCCAGCGGCAGCGCAGCAGTGGCGCTTCCGCTCAACCAGGTATGATGCCTCTATTATAGAGCATGCAATGATTGCCTGAATAGCGAGTTTTATCAGCGTGCTCCTTTATAAAGTTTTCTAAAATACGTAGAAATAGGTAGTAGTATTCCTTCTATCCCCTCTACGGAGATCAGGGTGATGCCGGGCTCACCTTACCTTCCCGTCAGGGATCCTGCGGGTGACGATGGGCTCTGAGGAGGTCCGAAGCGGCTTGCCCGCGAAGAGCACAGCCCCCTTCCTCGCCTGCAGGTCGAACCCCTGGAACTGCGGGAACGAGACCGTCGCTGACGATACCGCGGCGCCTTCGAAGCCGACGCGGTCGCCGGGACTGCTCGCGTCCGCGAATATCACCTCGATGTCCTTGCCGCCGTCGCAGGCGAGCAGCATCGCCTGGGACTCGACGCCGCGCAGCTTCGCGGGCTCCAGGTTCGCGACGACGACCAGGTTCCTGCCGACGAGGTCCTCTTTCCGGTACCACTGCCTGATGCCGGCGACGATCTGGCGCTCTTCGCCGCCGAGGTCGATCCGCATGATTATCAGCTTGTCGGCGTCCGGATGGTCCTCGACCGCTACGACCTTCGCCACCCGCAGGTCAAGCGGGAGCGCTGCGCCGGCAGGTCCTGCCGCCGCTCCCTTCCCTTTCCCCGAAGGATCCTCATCTGCCGGGATCCGGAGGTCCACCTCCTCGAGCTTCCCGACGAGGATCTCGGCGCCCTTGATGATGGTCTCGTTGATCGTGAAGCCGAGGTCCTTCCAGGAGAGCCCTTTCAGCCCGAGCTGGGCCTCGAGCCCCGCGGAGAACGTGGGCAGCACCGGCTTGAGCGTGATAGCAAGCTCCTTCACGACGTTCGCGCAGAAGGTGAGGACAGCCCGCGCCTCCTCCGGCTCGTCTGCCGCGAGCTTCCAGGGCTCGCGCTCCTGGAAGAAACGGTTGCCGATCGACGCGAGCTCGTTGATCCCCTTGACCGCCTCCCTGAACTCGAGGCCTTCGTAGTCCTTCCGTATCCGGCCGAGGATCTCCACCACCTCGCCCGCCTCGGTCTCGTAGTCGCGGAGGCGCAGCCCGCCGGTCCTGCCGCCGAGCCTGGTCTTGAGGAACGAGAGCGTCCGGTAAGTGAAGTTCGCGATGTTTCCGACCAGCTCGTTGTTCGTCTTCGCCTTGAAGTCCTCGAAGTCCAGGTCGAGGTCGCCGGGCTTCGACGTGAGGTTCGCGGCGTAGTAGTACCGCAGGTAGAGGGGGTCAAGCCGGCTGAGGTAGTCCCGCGCGGTGATGAATGTCCCCCTGCTCTTGCTCATCTTCTCCCGATTGATCGTGAGGAAGCCATGGACGACCACCTTGTCGGGCAGCCGGAAGCCGGAGGCCATGAGCATCGCCGGCCAGAAGAGCAGATGGAAGTAGATGATGTCCTTCCCTATGAAGTGGATGATGCGCGAGCTGTCGGACTTCCAGTAGTCGGCGGTGGAAAGGTGCCGCTTGGGGTCGGGCTCGCGGCTGTTGCGCTCGCGGACGTAGTTCTCGGTGGATGATATGTAGCCGATCGGCGCGTCGAGCCAGACATAATAGTACTTGTCCTTCTCGCCCGGTATCCTGAATCCGAAGTACGGGCCGTCGCGGCTGATGTCCCAGTCTTGGAGGCCTTCCTCGACCCAGCGCATGACATGGTTCACTACCTCCTTCTGGAGCTCGGTGTTGCCGGTGAGCCACGCGGAGAGCCTCTCGGAGAACGAGCTCAACCGGAAGAAGTAGTGCACGCTCGCCTTCCTCACCGGCCGCTCGCCCGACACGATGGAGTACGGGTTCACGAGGTCGGTCGGGCTGTAGGTGGCGTTGCACTTCTCGCACACGTCGCCATACTGGTCAGGCGCGCCGCACTTCGGGCACTCGCCCTTGACATAGCGGTCGGGAAGGAACCTGCCCTCCTTCTCGTCGTAGAAGTTCTCGACCTTCTTCTGGTAGATGTGGCCAGCGTCCTTCAGCGCGGTGAATATGAGGTCCGCGTACGTCTGGTTCTCCGGGCTGTTCGTGGAATAGTATGAGTCGAACTCGATGAGGAAGCCCTTGAAGTCCTGCTGGTGCTCGGCGTGGTACTTCGCGATCAGCCGCTCAGGGCTGATCCCCTGCTTCGCCGCGTTGATCTCGATCGGCGTGCCGTGGGTGTCGTCGGCGCAGCAGTACGCCGCGTCGATCCCGCAGAGCTTGAGGAACCGTACGTAGATGTCGGTCTGGATGTATTCCACCAGGTGGCCGATGTGGATCGGGCCGTTCGCGTACGGGAGCGCCGAGGTGACGACGATCCGCTTAGGCTGCGTGGTTGTCTTCTTGAAGGCTATCACCCTCTGTCTTGCTGCGTAGCGTGTCCGAGAAGCGTCCTGTCTTTAAAAAGGTTGCTGTGGGGATGAGTCGTAAAAGAATAAAAATGCGGCCGGTCCGAAGCTCAGCCGACCTTGAAGACCTCGTCGTGCTCGCGGACGTGATCAGGGACCTTGATCGCGATATCGTCCCCCGCCTTCGCCGACTCCACCGGCTTGTGGTCCACCTGCAGGGAATCCACTTTGAAGGTCATGTCAGAGGTGTGGCCCTTTATGTGGATCTCGTCCCCCACCTTGAGGCTGCCGCCGGTGATCGCGAGGACAGCCACCGATATCTTCGAGAAATAATGCGTGACGTTGCCGATCTTCTCCATTGGTATCACCCCCGGAACGGATGGGACCGCGCTAGTATAAAAACCTATTGGCAGAGGGAAGGGCGAGGAACGCCCCATCGGGAGGGGGAGGCGGTCGTCGCCATTATGCGGCGTCCGCGAGACCTCATCAATCCGTTAGGTCGAGCAGCCGCGGCGACGGCGAGACCGAGACAGGCCGAGGACGAGCACGCCTCCACCTCTTCCCCTGACAGGCTTCCGCAGCCAAAACCTTAATAAACCAGCATGCGATTCTCGCAGGCACCATGGGCGCCAAGAAGAACAAGAAGAAAAAGAAGAAGGTCTCGGCGAAGAAGGAGAAGTACTCCAAGTTCCACAAGGAGAAGCCGGGAACGCCCGACATCTCCATGCCCGACCTCACCGATGAGCAGATGAAGGCCAAGCGCGAGGACGAGGAGTTCATCAGCTTCGCGCTCAGGGTGAACCGCAACCCTCCCACGAAAGAGATCGTCGAGCGCAAGATGAAGAGCAAGCGCTAGCCATGCGCCGCCCCTCCGCAGGTCACTTCTTCACCGGCGCTCCGCAGTAGGGGCATTTCGACGGATACGCTTTCTCAGCGACGTACGTGAACGAAAAGGAGCATTTCTCGCAGGTCCGCTTCGTCCGGTCGGCGGACTGTGCTGACCGCGACGCAGGAGCGGCAGCACGCGAGGCAGGCGCGGGCGCTGCCTGGCGCGATACGGATCCAGGAGCCTTCCCTCCCGACGGGGTCGCCGGACGCTTCGTCGGAGCCGGGGATCTCAGGTCCTTCTCTGCCCTGCACTCGTGGCACACCACCATGCCGTACCGTTCGTCGAGCTTGAAGCTCGAAAGCGGCCCGTGCCTGCCGCACTTTCGGCAGACCACCTGGACACCTTGCTGCATCGCCATGCTCTCACCTTCGGGGGAAGGGCCCATCTCAGGCCTCTTATCATGTATGAGCGGATTTATATCCTTTGCGCCCGGATAGAGGAGAGCGCTCGCGATAGCAAGCATTAAATAGCGGCGGCATGTTCGCCGTGCCCATGCGAGCGGCAGCGGAACGGATGCTGAAGGACATCACCGGCAAGCGGCATATCATCTTTGTCGAGCGCGGGAACGAGGCCATACGGCTCTCGCTCGGGATCGTCCGCGGCGCCGGCTACGATACGGTGCGCATCCAGGACCAGGGCGGCTGGATGAAGTATGAGGACTATGCCCGCGGGTGGGATCTCTCGGTCGAGCGGCTGCCGACCGACCATGGCATCATCACCGGCAGCCAGGGCCCGGGCGCCTACCTGATCAACTCGATGCCCGGCTACCACGCCGCCCAGGAGATGGGCCTTTTCCCCACCATGCGCGAGCAGGGCCTGCTCATCAACGACGCCTCCGGCTCGATCGGGACCGGGCAGGCGAAGCGCGGCGACCTCGTCCTCGGCTCGTTCGGCAGGTGGAAGCCGGTCTGGCTCGGCTCGGGCGGCTTCATCGCCACCGATTATGCCCTTATCGCAGAAAGGCTTAGGGAGCAGGCAGGGACGCCTGCCATCGACTACGCCGCGCTCGAGGACCGGCTCGCGCACCTGCCGGCACGTCTGCACCTGTTGAGGACGCTCCGCGCCGAAGCGGCGGCAGAGCTCGCGGGGCTCGGCCTCCCTCCTTATTTCCCTGACCACCCGGCGATCAACCTCATCGTCCCCTATCTTGATGCCACTCAAAAGGAAAGAATTATAAAGTTCGCGGCCAGCAGAGGATTTGAGACGAGGGAGTGCCCGCACCCGGGCGAAGCCTACCAGATCAGGGTCGCTGACCGGGCGGTCTCGATCGAGATCAAGCGCACGGAGGGATGGTAATGGGAAAGATTTTCTGGATCATCGTGGCCTTCGTCCTTGTCGGCGGCTGGATCATCTATTCCTCCTACAGCATAGACCTTGACGACAAGGCCGACCGGATGACGTTCGTCAAGAAGATGGGCGGCTGGCTCTTCGGCGTGGGGAAGAACCTCAAGGACCTGACAGGATACATGATCAAGCAGCAGTGGCTGCCGGAGCGGCCGGGAGAGGCGAACGAGACGATCCAGGTCAGGTACGGGACGACCACCATCATCATCGATGAATAAGGTTTTTATAGTTCTTCCCACGCGTGCTGAAGCGAGGGGATGATATGGCATTCATCAAGGACATCTTCACCGGCACGCTCACCGATCAGACGCACGCGAAGCTCGTGCGCTACAGCCTCGGCACCTTCGAGAAGGAGCCGTTCGTGGTGAAGAAGGGGAAGGACGGCATCAGGGTCGAGGCGGGCTTCGAGTACCTTGACACCCTCCTCGCGCTCATCGCGCGCATCGTCGAGGGCCCGGTATCGCTTCGCGGCGTCATCGTCACCAAGGATGACATCTCGTCGGAGCTCGACCGGCTCGGCATCGAGCCGGCGAAGGCCACGGGCAAGAAGCGCACGATCAAGCAGGACGTCGATGCCGCCACGTTCACGGCCCTCGTCGGAGCGCTCGCATCGCGCGCCATCCTCCTGCTCGGCGTGAAGGCTGAGGGCATCTCGCTCTCGGTCGGGAAATCGGTTCCCAAGCCCGGGAAGACGGCCGAGAGGTTCTGCGCGCTCAGGCTCCCCGCCGCCGCGCTCGGCGCGGTGAGGGAGGAATTCCTCTTCGACGTGCCAGGCGATTTCTCGCGCGTCACGGTCAGGAACACCTATGAGGTGAAAGAGGTCATCGTCGACGAGAGGCTCCTCGCGAAGGACCCGGCAGCGGCGCGCCTCGCGGCGAAGCGCCGGGTCAGGGTCATCAGGGACCTTGACGTCGACGGCACGGCCTCGAGAAGCGAGACGGAGCAGGTGGTCTGATGCAGGAGCAGCAGCTCGTGAGGCGCGAGGAGCGCGATTCCCGCGAGAAGGAGAGCGTCGCCCTGATTGCGCTCGAGCAGCAGGAGCAGATCTGCCGGCTCAAGGAATGGCTCATCCTCATCGGCATGGTGGCAGGCGCGGTCGCGCTGAGGAAGATCATGGAGCCGCTGCCCTCGGCAGAGCCGATCACCTTCTTCGCGGTGCTCGCGGGCTGGCTCTTCGGCAGGCGGAAAGGCGCTGGCGTCGGGATCGCGGCGCTCCTCCTCTCCAACATGATCATGGTCGGCGGCCACGGCATCTGGACGCTCTTCCAGGCGATCGGATTCGGGCTTGCCGGCTGGATCGGCGGGCTGCTGCCGCAACGGGCCAGGTGGTGGCACGCCGCGCTCGCCATGCTCGCCGCGACCCTGGCGTTCGAGATCATCATCAACGCCACCTCATTCCTCTATTTCCCGATGGCCTTCGGGACCACGCTCCTTGTCGCGCTGCCGTTCATGGTCGCCCATCTCGTCTCGAACCTCGGCTTCGCCGCGGTGCTGCCGTACGGGAAGCGGCTCGTCGAGAAGGGGGCCGGGCTATCGCACCGGAAGACCGCACGGCTGCTCCTCGCGCGGTTGAGGGGTCGGCTCAGGCGCTGAACGGGGCCGGTCAGAAGCCGATTAGGTGAAGGTCTTCAGATGTAGTTCTTGCGCTTGAAGAAGATGTAGAGCGAGACGACAGAGGCTATCATGATGCCGTAGGAGAACAGGAGCCCGTACTTCCACCCGAGTTCGGGGAAGGCCTTGAAGTTCATGCCGTAGATGCCCGCGATCAGGGTCGGCACGAGGACGAAGGAAGCGTACACGGTGAGCTTCTTCATGATGTTGTTCAGGCTGTTCGAGACGGATGAGAGGTAGAGGTCGAGCGTGCCGGTGAGGATGTCGCGGTAGGTGGTGATCGAGTCGATGAGCTGGGCGGTGTCGTTGTAGACGTAGCGCAGGTAGCGGTTGTGCTTCGCCCCCATGTTCTTGACGAGCCCGGTCTCGATCGAGAGTATCACGTCCCGGTTCCCGGTGAGCGCGCGCTGGAAGTAGATGAGCGTCTTCTTCACCTGGAACATCGCGACGAGGAGCTCGCGCGAGACCGAGCGTATCACGCGGTCCTCGACGAGATCGACCTCCTCCTCCAGCCGCTCGGTGACCTGGAAGTAGTCGGCCATCACCTCCTGCAGGAAGCGGTAGAGGAAGTAGGTGTGGTCGTTTGCCATCAGCTGGAGCTTCTTGTCAGGAGGATACTCCTCGATCCTGCTGATCGCGACGACCGGGGTGTTGCGCAGCGTCATCACGATGTTCTTCCTGACCATGACCGCGACCGAGGTGGTGATGATGCCGGCATCGCTCTTGTACGGCACGCGGACGATGATCTCCGCCGCCTCGTCGACGTCCATCGCCCGCGGCCGCTCCTCGTCGTCGACCACATGGCGGATCTCATCCGTCGGGACGCCGGCGAGGATGGCGAGCCGGCGCATCTCCTGGGCCGACGGCCGGTTGGCGTCGATCCAGACGAGCGTGTTCCCCTTCCTGATGCCGTCGAGGCCTGATATCTCGAGCTTCCCCTGCCGCGTCTGCCAGACCCGGATCATACCATCACTCCTGCAGTCGTCCGTATAAAAAGTTTCGTCGTCACTAAAAAAAGGGGAAAAGAGTCGCTTCACGGCAGATAGAGATGGAGCTTCAGCTGATCGCACGTCCATGCATCGTGGACGCCGATCCCTTTGAGGACCATATATCCCTTCTTCACTGCAACTGGGTCGAATTCCTTCTTCAAGGGGTGGTCTGCGGGCAAGCCCTCGAACGCTTCGAAGGTCGCATTGACACGCGGAGAGCTGACGTCTGCCGAGAACCCCCTGTATATAGGGTTCCCTTGCGAGATGTAGACGAGGTCCTCAGCAAGGGAGCGGATGAACGCTTCTTCCACATTATCCATACGGAGGGTGATAGGGAGGTGAAATATAAAGTTACACCAAAACATTTAAATATTAGTTAGTCCCAATAATCGTACGTTAATATACATTTTCATATATTAGTATAAATAATGCCTAATATGGTTGTTCGTTGACAGAATGGGCGAGGACATCTTCAATCTTCTCGGACAAGAGAACCTCATGCATCATGTAGAGGGCATCGTGCCGACCTTCAGGCGCATCCTCGACGAATGCGTCGGCGAGATCGACCGCGATTTCCTCATCGTGACCGACATCGGCTATGAGACCCGCCGCGTGCCGCTGCTCATCGCGTACGGATATTTCTATGCCGCGCGCGAGCTCGGGCTCGAGCCCCGTCTCGCGGCAGAGCTCCCCCGCCAGTTCGGCATCGGGCCGGCGAACCCTGCTGTCGTCGATTCCCTTGACACGCTCCCTGGAGGATCCCTCATCGTCGTCTGCCTCTCCGGCAAGCTCGGAAAGCTCGAGGGGCTCTCCAAGAGCTTCAGGGGATTCGTCAAGCGGCGGAAGCACCGCTTCATCTCGACCCCAGGCCTCACCCATTTCAGGAACAGCCAATTCCCCCACCTGCTGCGCTCTCTCGACGTCGACTACCGAAAGATGCACGCCTGCGCGCTCCGGATCAAGGAGCAGCTCGACGCGGGGAAAGAGGTCCATATCTGGACCGACCGGGGAACCGACCTCATTATCGACATAAGGGGGATGTCAGCAGTGCTCAACTCCGGCAACTTCACCAAGGATTCGGGCTCGATCGGCGGGAACATCCCGGCTGGCGAGGTCTATATCCCGCCGAACGGACGGGGGGCGGAGGGGACGGTCGTCATCGACGGATCGATAAGGACCGAGAAGAACACCGTGCTCCTCGGAGAGCCGGTGGCCTTCAAGGTCAGGCGCGGCATCCTCTGCGACATCGACCGTTCCGAGAACGGGCAGCTGCTCGAGCGCACGCTCCAGAACGCGGCGAAGATCGCGAAGTATCCCCACAGCATACGGCGCATCGGCGAGCTCGGCATCGGCATCAACCCGAACGCCTCGATCTGCGGGCCGACGGTGATCAACGAGAAGACGCTCGGGACGGCGCATATCGCGAACGGCAGCAACGCCTGGTTCGGCGGCGACATCTACTCGATCGTCCACCTCGACCACGTCTTCAGGGACCCGAAGATAGAGGTGGATGGGACGAGGCTCGAGTATTGACGGAACCACTCCTCAGTGACATATTCCGAAATCTTTATAAAGGGAAGCTGGTTGGCCGCCCCTACCCATGGGCCCCATACCACCTGAGCCATCGCTCGACCATATCATCGGCGGCGCGAGCCATGACAAGCGGCGCAGCCCGAACCTGCGCGACATGGACGTGATAAAACGCCGGCTTGGCTATATCCTCCGCGGCGCCGGCTATGTGAGCACCAAGATCACTCGGGCGCACAAGGACTTCATCGACAACTACAAGTTCACGAGCAAGGTCTTCGGCGAGCTCTCGTCCCTCGACATGCAGGCCTTCTTCTATTACAAGACAGGGTACACCAAGCAGGCGATCGTCGCGTCCGACGAGGGCATCAGGCACATCCGCGAGCTGCGGAAATTCCTCGGCGCCAGCGAGGACCGGATCGTGGGCGTCCTCGAGTCCGAGAATCCGAAGCTGATCAGGACGCTCATCTCCGGCTATCTCGCGCTCGACGTCCCGCCCGAGACCTGGGTCGGGTTCTATGCCATGGACTGCCCGTGCGCGTATGACACTGACAACATCCGATTCAGGAAGGAGCATGACGGCCCCTACGGCGCGATCATGGACATGAACGTGCAGGAATCGGTCTGGAGACATGACCCGCCGTTCTTCATCAGGAACTTCTACTACCAGTTCGACACCGAGCGCGACCGGTCGCTCCTGAGCACGGTCGTCACCCTCTTCAGGCCCAAGGGCAAAGAGACCCATCACGGCAAGGAGTGCAACTTCTGGGACCTGCGCGGCCGGACGATCGAGGACATCATCCTCGAGATCGGCGGCGGGAGGATCGCCGAGCGCAAGGCGCGAAAGATAGGCGAGGACGGCGCGATCGGCGACCTCGCGATCGGGGACGGCAGGGACCCGGCCTCGCAGCTGTACATCAACCGCGAGGCGGGCGAGCTCGGCGCCGGCTCGGTCTTCGGCATGATACCCCTCAAGAACATATGGAACAACCGATGGACCGCGGCGAGATTCCTCGTCCGCGCCGGCACCTATTACCTCACCCGGAAGGTGGCGGACACCCTGCGTCTGCCGATACGGGACAATGTCACAATATCCTATACGACAGCGGACATGTTCGGCACGCTCCTCACCGGCAAGCCGACGCATTTCATGGGCGAGCACAGCAACCCTTTCTTCGTCCGTGACGTCGACGACCACGGCGACCGCGACTTCTACCGCCTGATATTCAGGCGCGCGGTCGAGCGGTTCGGGTCAGAGGAGGAGGCCTTCAGGCGTCTCTTCCCGTGGGGGGAGGAGCTCTATCGCCTCAACCTGCACATCGCCTCGGTCAACCGGGAGAAGGATGAGGAGCGCAGGATCCCGGACTGGCAGCACGAGAACGGCATGGTCGACCGGCTGAACCGCAAGCTCGAGGACTATGTGGAGCGGCAGGCGAAGCGCAGGTATAGCCCCTTCACCGGGAAGTACCGGAGGCTGTACCGCGCGATGCAGGCTGACGAAGCGGTCCGTGAGCGCGTCCGCATCCCCCGTTCCTACGACGACGAAGGGAATTTCATAGCCAAGCCCCAGCCCGGCGAGGACATCAACGCAGCGGTCGATTATCTCATCAAGGCGAAGAGCGACTATGCGAAGCGCCACCCAGAGGCCGTCTGATGGACCCTGACGGCCTTCCTGTCATACGGCTGCTGCTGTCCGACTGGAGCGGCGTCATCTCTGACGACCGGAAGCCGGTGTTCGAGGCGGCGAACAGGGCGCTCGAGGAGCTTGGGGCCCGCCCGGTCAGCTGGGATTACCTGTGGGGGAGCACCCTCGGCTCCTTCGCCCAGTTCGCGGCCCGGGAGCTCAGCGCAGCAGGACGGAAGGTGCCGACCCTGGAGCAGCTCTATGCCGCCTTCGAGCGGAGCTACAACGCCGTCGTCGACGACGGCGTGCTGCCGGAGAAGCTCCCCCAAGTCGACGAGTTCCTCGCCTATCTCGATGGGCGGGACGTGCCGGTCGTCGTCGTCTCGAGCCATATGGACCGCAATGTCAGGAAAGAGGCGTCCCTGTACGGCATCGCCGGCAGGATCATGCAGATACAGGGCTCGGTCATGGATAAGGGAAGGGCGATCGAGGATATCGTCCGCATGTACGACGTCCCCAAGCCGCAGGCCGCGTATCTGGGCGACATGTCGAGCGACATCGAGTCCGGCAACAGGGCAGGCGTGCGCACCATCGGCATCCCCGGCTACCATACCGCGTCCCAGCTCTATGCCGCAGGCCCGAGCGTGGGCGTCGCCTTCTCGCTCAGGGAGGTCACCCGGCTCGTGGATTTCCGGCCGGGATGAAGGGAAAAGCATTTGTAGTCTGCCCGATTCCTCACCGCCATGCCTTACTACGACGAGCTCGCGCCTGGGTATGACGCGCTCCACCGCGAGGAGCAGGAGAACAAGCTCCGCATCATCGCCGAGCACCTGCGCCTCGGCCCTTCGGATATCCTGCTCGACGTCGGCTGCGGCACCGGCTTCTCGCTCGGTCTCCTCCCTTGCCGCTCGTACGGCTGCGACCCGTCGCTGGAGATGGTACGGCATGCTGAGGGGCGCGCCGTATGCGCGCGCGGCGAGGCGCTGCCCTTCAAGGACCGCTCCTTCGATGTCGTGATCGCGGTCTCGGCGATCCACCACTTCGACGACGTCAGCGCGGGGCTCGACGAGATCCGGCGCGTGGGCAAGCAGAGGTTCGCGTTCTCGCTCTTCAGGCGCGCGGAGAAGTACGACGCGATCGTCGCGGCCATCGGCGAGCGCTTCAGCATATCGCACATCGTGCTCGAGCGGAAGGACGCTATCGTCTTCTGCACCGCTAGCTCCTGAACAGGGAGAGGACGTCTGCGCTCGCGACGCCGGTCGCGAGGTGGCGACGCATCGTCTCTGCCGCCGCTTCGGCGAGACTGCGCTCGCCATCCCGCGTCGCGACGAGGTCCTCGACCAGGAATACGCCGTAGCCGCGCTGGTACGCGTCGACGACCGTCGCCTGGACGCAGAGGTGGGTGCTGGTCCCGATGACGATGACGTCCCCGATGCCTTCTCCCTTCAGCAGCCCATCGAGCCCCGTCCGATAGAACCCTGAAAAGCCGTGCTTGTCGATGATGGTGTCCCCGTCGGCTGGCCGGAGCGCATAGATCTCCGAGCCCCAGCTGCCCTTCATGCAGAGCCCGGGGATCCCCCTTGCTTCCAGCTTCTCGCGCCCGTAATCGCTCGCGGTCTCCGGATCGTAGACATAGCGCAGGAAGATGATGGCGACACCGCGCGCCCTGAGCGAACCTATGAAGGCAGGCATCCGTGAGACAGTCCCCTGCAGCCAGCCGAGAGAGTGGCCCGCCTTCGCCATCTTCCCGTCCGGGTGGCAGAAGTCGTTCTGGATGTCGACCACGATGAGCGCGGTCGTCGCGGGATCGAGCATGGCAGTATCGGCGCAACGATGATATATATACGTTGTGGATGGTATCATCCCTTAATCCGACACTTTTATATAGTAGCGACCGATTGGATGGACCATCATACTCAAACGTTCTAGGTGGTATCCATGCAAGACGCTGCTAAGGTGAGGAAGGTCAATGACCTCGCGAAGACGCTCAAGGATAACGGTCTTGTCGCCAGCATGGCGGACGCGATCGCGATGGCAGAGTCCATGATCTACGGCCCTGAAGGGAAGGACGGCGGGACGGTCAGGACACCCCAGACCGGCGGCGTCCAGCCGGCGGCGCGGGCGACGCCCTTCCCCCAGACACCGGCCGGGATCGTCCCGCCTGCCGTCGACCGGCCGAGCCAGGCCGAGGAGAAGATCGCCAACCTCGCGCAGGCAGAAGCCGTCGCCGAGGACAATATCTCGGCTGACGCTGCGGCGATACAGAAGGAGAGCGAGGAGCTCGCCGCGCTCAAGGAACAGGTGGCGAAGCTCGGGCTCCAGGTGAGGACCCTCGAGTCGGAGAAGGAGGCGCTGCAGGCCAAGCTCGCCGCCAAGCCCGAGTTCGACCAGACCAGCCCTGCCTATGACGTCTCGAAGGAGGAGAGGACCGTGAGCGAGCTCATGGAGGTCGCGGACGAGGACTCGACGCCTGAGGTCGAGGCCGAAGAGGACACGGACGACGAAGGCGAGGACGAGGGCGATGAGGAGGCCGACGACGAGGAGAGCGATGACGAAGGCGATGCAGACGAAGAGGCTGACGAGAGCGACGACGCTGATGATGAGGACGCGGACGAAGATTCCGATGAAGATGAGGAGAAGGACTCCGATGAGGCGGCTGAGGACGAGAGCGATGAGGACGACGACGCGGACGAGGAGGCGGAGGACGGGAGCGGCGGAGAGAAGGACGCCGAGGATGGCGAGGACGAGAAGGCAGAGCCCGAGGAGTTCGACGACGACGTCAAGCCGATGGCCGAGATCAAGGGCTCAGGCCGCCCGGCTGACAGCAGGTATGAGGATGTCGACAGCGGTGAGGACGATGAGGACCCCCCGCCGGCCGAATCCGCCGATGAGGATGAAGACGATGACGCTGATGAGGCCGATGGGCGCGAGGCGCCAGGGCTCTCCGATGCGGAGAAGAGGATGACCGACATCTCCGAGATATTCAACTACGGAAAGCGCAGCCAGTGAGGCGCCCATGCTCGAGTACATCGACACCGGCTACCGGCCGGGCACCGACGAGATCGTCGCGAAGTACCGGGTGACCCCCCAGCGCGGCATCGGCTTCCGGCAGGCGTGCGAGCAGATAGCCGCCGAGAGCTCGATCGGCACCTGGACTACCATCTCCACCATGAGCCCCGAGCTCAGCGAGCGGCTCAAGCCCCACGTGTTCTCAGTCGACGATCAGAGCCGCCTCATCGAGATCGCCTACCACCCTGACCTCTTCGAGCTCGACAGCATCCCCGAGATCCTCTCGAGCATCGCTGGCAACATCTTCGGCATGAAGCTCCTTTCCGGCCTGCGGCTCGAGGACATCCACTTCCCGAAGAGGGTGCTCAGGAGGTTCGAGGGCCCGCGGTACGGCATCGCCGGCATCAGGAAGCTGCTGCACGTGAAAGAGCGACCGCTCGTCGGCACGATCGTCAAGCCGAAGGTGGGCCTCTCCGCGAGCCAGCACGCGCAGGTCGCCTACGAGGCCTGGGCGGGCGGCCTGGACATCGTGAAAGACGACGAGAACCTGACCAACCAGCCGTTCAACACGTTCAAGGACCGCATCCCGAAGACGCTCGAGCTGCGCGACAGGGCGCAGGACGAGACCGGCGAGCGCAAGATCTACATGCCGAACATCACGGCGGAGACCGAGGAGATGCTCAGGCGCGCCGAGTACGTCCAGCAGCACGGCGGCGAGTATGTCATGGTCGACATCCTCACCGCCGGGTGGGCGGCGCTGCAGACGGTCCGGAAGCATGTCCCGCAGGTCATCCATGCGCATCGCGCGATGCACGGCGCGCTCACGCGCAACAAGGACCACGGCATATCCATGCTCACGATCGCGAAGCTCGCGCGGCTCGTCGGCGTCGACCAGATCCACATCGGCACCGTTGTCGGCAAGATGGAGGGGACAGCAGCCGAGGTCACCGAGATCGAGCACGAGATGGAGGACGCGCTCATCCAGCCCGCAGGGAAGAAGGGCCATGCGCTCGAGCAGGAGTGGGGACACATCAAGCCCTGCTTCGCTGTTGCGTCAGGCGGCCTGCACCCAGGGCATGTCCACAAGATGCTGCCGATCCTCGGCACCAACATCATCGCGCAGTTCGGCGGCGGCTGCCACGGCCACCCCGACGGCACGCGGGCAGGGGCGAAGGCGATCCGGCAGGCGGTCGACGCGTACCTGAACCGCGTCAGGCCCGAGACCTATGCCGAGACCCACATGGAGCTCAAGAAGGCGCTCATGAAGTGGGGCGCCTGATCCGTCCTGGTTCTTGCTTTCATGCTTCTTCAGTCGAGGAGGTGCGCCTCCTCGATCCGCGAGAGCGACGCGAGCGCGACCGTCGCGATGCCGAGCCCGATGAGCGTGTAGGGCAGGCTCCACTCGGCCGCGAGCCCGATGAAGGGGTTGAGGACCGCGGCGCTGAGGTGCTCGGCCATCGAGACCGTCGACATCACCGTCGCCCTGCTGCTCGACGGGATGTGCTTCTGCAGGTAGTGCTGCATCAGGGTCTTTCGCGAGAGCCCCGCTCCCGCTATCAGGATGATCAGCGGCACCGAGAGGAGCCAGCTCTTCGAGAGCCCAAGCAAGACGAATCCCGCGCCAGCGACGACCGCAGAGACGAGGGCGTACCTGCGCTTCGAGCCGAGCAGCCGTTCGAGCCGCGCCCAGCTGCTGTTGAAGGCGATCTGGGAGAGGGCGATCCCGGCATGCACCAGCCCGAAGTAGGTGAGCGGCAGGCCTATGCCGGAGAGGTGCGGCTGGTACAGCCAGATGATCAGGAACGCGAGCACATGCACTGAGAGCATGTCGAGCGCGAGCGCTTTCGCTATCCGGTGCCTCCAGAGGTACCGCATGCCGCTCCTGATGACTTGGAGGTAGCTGTCCCGCTTCTGGCGCACCTTCACCTCGGCGAGGGTGAGCGCTATCACGAGGGCGATCGCGAACGGGAGCGCCATCAGGAGCATGACCGGCTGCAGGCCGAGCCTCGCCGCGATGAACGAGCCGATGGGCGCCGCTATCATGATGCCCACGAGCTTTGAGGAATCGAACCTGCCGAAGTACCGCTTCGACTCATCCTGCCGCCCCATGCGCTTCATGCTGTCGTAGAGGAGCGCCTGGTCGCAGCCCGATATGAGCGCGCCGCCGAGCGCCCAGACGAACTCGCCTGCCGCGAAGACCCATATCGAGGGGTACGACGCGTAGAGCAGGGGCGCGGCCACGAGGGCTGCCGCTCCGAGGACCATCGAGAGCCGTCTTCCGTACCGGTCGGCGATCGCGCCGGTCGGCACCTCCAGCGCGAAGACGCTCCCCACGAACCACGACTGCAGGAGCATCACCTGGGCGAAGCTGATGCCGCCCCAGTCGAGGAAGAAAGGGACCAGCACGCCGCCGATGAAATGGAAGGAGCGGAAGAGCATGAACAGGTTCAGCTTCCAGATGTTCGCGGCGAACCGCCGCGATGCGCGTTCCGAGAGTCCGTTGCGTGGGGTCGTGAGGGCCATGACGCTCATCTCCTATCGGTCAGAAAGGGGTAGGGATGCGCGGCATCAGCATGCCGGATCAGGCATGGCGCTCCCGCTGACCGTGAGAAGGTAGCCGATGACAGCGTTCGCGTGTGCCATGGAGAGGGCGCGTGATAGTGATGATATAAAAACTTTTGGATAGGATTTCCGGGATACTCAGCCCTTCCGCGTCTCCTTCTGTATCCACCGCTCGTACGCGTCGTTCGCGCTCGCGTCCAGGCGCATGATGCAGGGCATATCATAGGGGTGGATGTTCTCGACCTCTGCCTTGAGCTCCTCCCACCGCTCCGGAACGGTCTTCACGAGCGTCACGAACTCGTCGGCTCTCTTGACCTCGCCCTCCCACGGGTAGATGCTCGTGATAGGGAAGATGTTCGCGCATGCGACGAGCCGCCGATTGAGCAGGTGCTTCGCGACGGTCTCGGCCTTTTCGCGGTCCTGGTGCGTTATGTAGACGATAATGAAGCCCATGACGGTCCTGTGACAGCGCTGGTATAAAAAGGAGGGGGTAACCTGCGGGTAATCTGCGGGGTTCTGCGCATCATCAGGGGAGTGGAACTCCAGCAAGGAACTGTGATAGATAAAACATTTAAAAGGGCGCAGGATAGGGGCGGTAATGCACCCTATCGACAGGTATATCGATCAGGACCTGCGCATCGGCAGCGTCGAGAAGTTCGCGCGGTCCGTCTACGAGGGCGGCGGGCTCCCGCTCCACAGCTTCAGGCGGGCGTTCCGCACCGCCGAGCGCGCGATCGGGATCATGGAGGAAATCCAGGAGGGAAAATATACCATCCTCATCCCTGCGGCGCTGCTCTCCGGCATCGGCGCCGCCCTCACCGGATCTCGCGACGGCCATCAGGGGCGGGCAGCGCTCGTGGTCAGGCATTCGCTCCCACAGTTCGGCTATGATTCGGAAACGGTCGATGGGATCGCCACCGCTGTCGCCGAGAACGGCGCGGTTGAGCCGTCCGGCATCGAGTCGGCGATTCTCTCAGACGCCGACATCCTCGACCTCGCGGGGATCCCGGGCATCGACCGCTTCCCGATGGCGGCAAAGGAGTACAAGCTCTCGCCGGCCCATACTGCAGTGAGGATGATGCGCCATCTCCAGGAGCGGATCGACCGCGGCCTGCATACCGGTGCGGCGCGCGCCCTCGATGCGCGCCTGGGCGCCAACGGGATGTCAGGGATGGGGCTCGCGCTGCAGTACGCGACCAGGCTCTATTACCATCTCACGAACGGCAGCGGAGCGGACGGCCGTGCCGACGGATATGCCCGGCGCGATCTCGGTCTCACCCGATGAGCCCTGGCCCCTGACCTCTTCTACGTCGCTGTTTCCATTCTTTAATCGTAATAAAATTATTTAAACTCGAGCACGCAGATGAAAAGCGATAATGATAGAGAAGCTTATGGGCAAGCTGAGATCTGGGGGAAAAGAGGTGAAGAAGGAAGAGGGAGCTCCGGCCCCGGCGCCCCATCGGGATATGCCGATCCCCGAGCCCCCGCGTCCTTCTGTCCCCGTTCCGCCTGCTCCGCCAGCGGCGCCAGAGCCGCCGAGAGCCCCCGCGCCGCCGCAGCGGCCAACGATAGCACCGCCGGCTCCTGAGCCGCAGATCCATTTCTACAAGGAGGGACGAAGGATGCCACTACCACCGCAGGAAGGACCGATCGAAGGGATCACGCTCGAGCTGGGCGAGGGGATTTCGCTCAACATCCCCATCAAGCGCCGCATGAGCATGATGGATTTCCTCAAGATCGCCGAGAAGGTGAAGGCGCTCGAGACGCTCTCCCGGGGCGAGCCTGAGGAGTACGGCGAGGAGTACCACCACTACTGACTCTTTCCGTTCCTCTCGGAACCCTTTCTCAAGAAGCGGGATGCTGGACAGGCTTTCAGCCCTTGACCTTAGTGCCCTTGGTGGGTTTCGCGGTCTTCTTCACGGGCTTGGCCTTCGCCAACGGCGGCGTCTCGCTCGCCTGCTTGAACTGTGCCCAAGCCTCTCCCATCGCCTTCGCGAGCTGGGGCAGGCGCTTGGGCCCGAAAAGGATGAGGATGACTATCAGGATGAGCAGTATCTCCCACAATCCGACGTATCCCATGGTGTGTCCCTCAGGTGCTCATGGATTCACATGTCGACGAAGAGGCGGTGCTTCTCTTTCCCCGAGAGCTCTGCCATGATCCGCCTGATGATCGTCTTCTCAGGGTCAGGCATCAGCTTCACGCGCTTCTTGATGTCGGAAAAGCTCGCGAACGGCTTGTCGCTCCGCTCCTCGACGATCTCCCACATATGCTTCTTGCCGAGGCCAGGCAGGAGCTCGAGCTGGTGCATGCGCGTCGTCAACGGCTGGCTCTGGTTGAAGAACTCGACGAAGCGCGCCTCATTGCGCTTCACCAGGTCCTTGATCACGAACTCTATCTCCGACTTCGCGGTCGTGGTGAGCTTCTCGATCGTGAGCTTTCCGGTGATGTGATGTATCTGGTCGCGCTTGCCGTCGCCGATATAGATCTCGGCGTTGGGCTGGAGGAAGATGTCCTTCTTCGGGACGAGCTCGAGGAGCGAGAAGTGGTTCTTGCCTATCGCCTGGACGATGGCCGTCTTGCGGTGGCTCGGGCGCGTGTCGAAGGGGTAGCCGTTCGGCAGGAAGTCGAGAACGACTGCAGTGTCCTCTTTCGCGCGTGTGCGTTCCATACATACCCCCCAGCGCCAGAACCTGGCATCAGGCACGGTAATGATGGAATTACTATATAAATCTTCTGCTCGGCCTTCCGGCCCTACGCGACAGTCTCCTTCACGGCCGCCACGATCTTCTTCATGTTCTCCTGATTGATCGTTATCGTGTAGCCCTGGAGGACGACCTTGAGCTGCTCCAGGGTCTGGGGGAGCGTGTCGGCGATCTTGTAGATGTGCATCTCCTTGAGCCGGGGGATGCTGAGAGCCGTGATCCTCGTGACGAGCTCGTCGATCTTGCCCTTAGGCACATCGGAGAACGCGGCGAGGTACTCGTCCGTCTTCTGGATGCGGAAGCCCGCCTCTTCCTCCCGCTTCTTGATCTTCCTGACCTCGCTTCCGAGCTCTGCCATGGTGATAGGGCTCTCCTCGAGTATCTCCGGCGCGTTCATCTCATCTCACCTGCCTCTGGAGGTGGACCGGGTGCACGATCAGCCCCTTCGCCTTGCCCCCATCCTTGAGGGTGACGGTGTAGCACTCGCCCTGCTTGCCCGTGACCTCCGCCACCTTGCCATGGAACCTACGGTGGTAGACGCCGCCCTGGTGGGCCGGGTTCGCCTTGAGGACGACCTTGTCGCCTTCAGAGAACACCTGGAAGAAACGTGAGATGCTCACCTTCCCCTTCTCGCGCACGCCCCGCCGCATTATGCCGCGGGTCTTGCGCCGCGATCCGCCTATCCGCTGTACCATAATGAGCATAGCGGAATAATCCCCCCTATAAAAGGCTTTCGCTTGGCAGGCCGTCCGAAATTCTTGGGATCACCTTGGCGGAAGGGGCGGCATGAATGACGAAGGCAGGCCCCTGGTCAGGCATGTCGTCAGGGGCATCATTTATAGCACCGACCCCACATCAGGGGAGCCGCGCTTCCTCATCCTACACAACAGGGACAAAAGGCACTGGCAGAACAACCAGGGAGGCGTTGGCGGCATCGGTGAGGTCATGGCCCTGCACAAGAGGCCTATGAGGAAGAGGGGTCAGGGGGTGGAGATCGGAGCGGGCTCACGTGCCGTGCTCGAGTACGAGGCGCTCAGGAAAGGCAGGCCGAGGAAGGTGGTCTTCGCCGCGTTCACGACGAGGACCGATATGACGACGCCCTTGGAGATGCGACTCTCCGAGGACGACCACGACCGGTTCGGATGGATCGATTACCCGGAGATGCGGCGCTGGCTCACGAGGTACCCCGAGCAGATCATGGCGGTCGATGCGGTCATTAGGAAGTCAAAGGTGCTGCAGCAGTACATCGAATCGACATAACAAACTTTTATATACCTCTTCTCCTCAAAGGGACCGTCATGTACGACGTCATCGCCTGCGGCTCCGCGACACGCGATGTCTTCGCTCACACGAAGGCAGAGCTCATCTCCATCAGGAGCATCGACTCAGAGCAGAGCCTGGTCGCCTACCCTTCCGGCTCGAAGATACTCATCAAATCCCTCGAATTCCAGATCGGCGGGGGCGGGACCAACACCGCGGTCTCGTTCGCGCGGCTCGGCCTCAAGACTGCGTTCATGGGAAAGCTTGGGAACGACCACATCAAGGAGTCGGTCCTCGCGCTCCTCAAGAAGGAAGGGATCGATTTCATCGGCAAGATCAGCAACGACGAGCAGTCCGGCTACAGCATCGTCCTCGACTCGATCGCCCAGGACCGGACCATCCTCACCTACAAAGGCGCGAACGACACGCTCGCCTGGAAGGACATCAACAAGGAGCTGCTCAAGGCCAAGTGGATCTATTCCTCATCGCTTGTCGGCCAGTCCTTCGAGACGCTCAAGCAGATCGCCGAGCACGCCAAGAGGCACGGCATCAGGCTCGCGTTCAATCCCTCCAACTACCAGGCGGAGCTTGGTCTTGCCACCATCAGGCCAGTGATCAGCCGATGCGACCTGCTCGTCCTGAACGAGGAGGAGGCGACCCTGCTCGTGGGGAAGGACACGGTCGAGAACCAGCTGAGACGGCTCAGCGCCGAGGGGCCCTCGACCGTCGTCATCACCTGGGGCGCGAAAGGAGCCTTCATCCTTCACAGGAAGCGGCACTACAGGATCATGCCGCATAAGATCAGGATTCTCGAGACAACCGGCGCCGGCGATGCCTTCGCATCTGCCTTCCTCGCCGGCCTCATCCTCAAAGACAACATCAAGTTCGCTGCGCAGCTCGGGCTCATCCAGGCCGAGTCGGTGATCACCCATCTCGGCGCGAAGGAGAAGATCCTGACCCTCACGGAGGCCCAGGCGCGGATCAGGCGCACCCCCTGCCAGGTCAAGGAATACAAGCCGTGAGGCAGGCTGCAGCACGATGGTCCAGCTCAACTACTGGCAGAAAGGCCTCGTGTTCGGTCTGGTCTTCTCCCTCATCCTCACCTTCGTGATGTTCGGCACCCTCATGTACAACGAGATACGGCTCCAGAACGCGGGCGCGTCCCATGTCTGCATGATGGAGGGAGGAGCCCCCTGTTCCTATCAGGACGCGGTCGCAGGCATCTTCGGGTTCAGCCTGATATTCTTCCTCCTGAGCTGCCTGTTCCTCTGCCTCGGCGGCGGGCTTGTCGGGTATTATATCCACTGGGTAGAGCGCAGGTAGGCTACATGCCTACCGCAACCTTTTTATATCACCTCTCGGTCCCTGCAGCCCTCATATCATCACCACTACCCCTGGAGCAGCCACCCATGATCGGCTATGACCACAGGGTCGTCGAGACCCTCAAGCACAACCAGTTCCCGAAGCGCGCCTCGGTCCTCCCGGCATCAGAGGTGGGCCTCTTCTGGCTCATTCTCATCATCGTGGCCGTCCTCATCGTCTTCTGAGCGTTACACCAAACCTTTTTATAGGGATATCCCTCACGACAGCCCATGGCGGCTTTCAGGACCACAAAGCACATCCTCATCCACGCGCTCGAGCACGGCTATGCGGTGGGAGCCTTCAACATCACCAACCTGGAATCCATCCAGGCGGCGATCATGGCGGCGAAGACAGAGCAGGCGCCGATCATCCTCCAGACCTCTGAGAAGGCGATCGGCTACGCGGGACTCGGCCAGATGGTCGCCATGGCGCGGGAGGAAACGAAGAGGACGAAGGTGCCGGTCGCGCTCCATCTCGACCACGGCTCCGGCTTCGCGGCAGCGAAGGCGTGCATCGGCGCCGGCTACTCCTCGGTCATGATCGATGCCTCCTCCCTCCCGTTCCCCGACAACGTCGCGCTCACCAGGCGGGTGAGCGCCTATGCCCACACAAAAGGGATCTCGACCGAGGCCGAGCTCGGCCGCCTCGTCGGGGTGGAGGACAAGGTGAAAGTGTCTGAGCGGGACGCCTTCATGGCAGACCCCGCGAAGTGCCGTGAGTTCGTTCGACGGACACGCTGCGACGCGCTCGCGCCGGCGATAGGGAACGTGCACGGCCTCTATTACGGCACCCCGAAGCTCGACTTCGACAGGCTCAGGGAGATCAGGCAGAAGGTCACGGTGCCGCTCGTCCTCCACGGCGCCTCCGACCTGCCGGCATCCGACATCCGGAAATGCGTGAGGGACGGCATCCAGAAGATCAATATCGACACCGATATCAGGATCGCCTTCACCGAAGCGGTGCACTCTTTCTTCAGGCGCTTCCCGCGCGTCAGCCACACCAGGGGCAGCTATGACATGCGGACCATCCTCAACCTGGGGAGAGAGGCGATGACAGCCACGATCAGGAAGAAGATGCGGATGTTCGGGGCGAGCGGGAAAGCGAAAAGTGCCACTAAATAGTGATTAATTCAGTAATATTTATAGAACACGACAAATAAGTGCGACATGAAATCGTAATTTTTTTTCTTTAACGACTTTCCTCATTTTTTTGTAGTGAT
>JAFGPW010000001.1 GCA_016935985.1 Candidatus Woesearchaeota archaeon | reverse complement strand
CGTGTGGGTGGACGGCAACGAGTGCACGTACGACTGGTGCGAGGCGGGCGTCGGCCATCACGACCCGCTCACCGGCACCCCATGCGGGCCGTTCGCCGAGTGCCCGGCCGACACGTGCGAGGGGACCGCCTTCATCGATTGGACCGAAGGTGATTATGGCCTGTGCAGCGAAGGGGAATGTATCGATTATCAGTGCACCTATGTCGCGTATCCTGATGATGTCCGGTGCGGCTGGTGCCCTGACGAGGACGGTGACGGCGTCTGCGACGATGATGACCTCTGCCCCGGCACGCCGGCTGGCGAGCCGGTGAATGATGATGGCTGCTCCTGCTCGCAGATCGTCTGCGCCGACGGCAATGTCTGCACCGACGACGTCTGCGATCCCATGACCGCGACGTGCTCCTACCCCTACAACGACGCCGACTGCGGGCTGTTCAGGCAGTGCCCTGAGGATTATTGCGACGGCGCATCGTACGTCGACTGGAGCGCATCAGCATCCGACCGCTGCCACGAAGGGAGCTGCATGCAGTACGTCTGCACGTACGCGGTCCATGCGTACGACGAGCGCTGCTACACGCCGCAGTGCGCCGAAGGCGAGACCCGGCCGTGCGGCTCCAACATCGGGATCTGCATCATGGGATACCAGGCCTGCGACGAGCACGGCTTCTGGAGCGCCTGCGAGGGCGGCGTCGGCCCCGGCTACGAGACCTGCGATGGCCTTGACAACGACTGCGACCTCCACGTCGACGAGGACGGCGTGTGCGGGGACGCGCTCGGCCGCGACCTCTCGATACCGCGCGCCCAGGTGCTCACCGAGGTCGTCTACCCCGGCGACCAGCTTCGGGTGCTCGTGGAGACCGAGAACCGGCTCGGCCGGACGCTCAAGGACCTCAAGGTGACGGTCATCGTCCCGGACCTTGGGATCAGGCGGTCATCGTCCCTCTTCGACCTGAGGAGCGGCAAGGACCACACTGACATCGTCACCCTCGACCTGCCGTACTTCTCGGCCGCCCGTACGGTCTACGACGTACGGATAACGGTATCGAACGACGAGGTTGCGCGCACCAAATATAGGGAGTTCATCCTCAACTGACTATTCCTCCCTTTTTTCCCTTTCCTTCCCCTTTTCCAGGATACGTTTCACCCTGTCTGCCGCCTGCTCCGGCCCGAGGCCCATCGGCAGCGCGATGATCCGCGACGGGCTGTCCGGACCTGTCGCGCGCAGGAGCTTGAGGAAGAACGCGAGGTCGAAGTCATGGAGCGAATAGAGCGGGCTGCTGCGCAGCCGGTCAGGGTCGTCGATAATCTGCACGCTGCCGATGCCGTACGCGACGTCGAGGATGTAGGCGTAGTCAGGGTAATCGATGACGCACTCGACCGAGCCGCATTCGACGAAGCGGTAAGGCACCTTCCCCTCGAGCAGGCGCGCCACCCTGACCGCGAGCGAGTCCTCAGGGAGGTGCGGGTTGCCGAAGACGAGTATCCTTGGCAGCAGGGCTTCCATGGTGCGTAAACTATATAAATGACCCGTCAATATAAGAGCTTTATGGAAAAAAGAGGGGTGCGTCTGGTCCTCGCGACAGCCCTTATCTCGGGGGTCTCGGTGTTCGCGAACGCGTACGGCGTGAAGGGAATCGACTCCTCAGTCTTCACCAGCGCCAAGAACCTGCTCGTCGCGCTCCTCCTCCTCTCCGGCATCCTGCTCTTCCAGGGAAGGGCGGAGCTCGTCTGCCTCACCCGCCGGCAGTGGTTCCGGCTGATGGCGATCGGGCTCGTCGGCGGCTCGGTGCCGTTCCTGCTCTTCTTCAAGGGGCTTAGCATCGTGAGCGCGGCCGAGGGCTCGTTCGTGCACAAGACCCTGGTCGTCTGGGTGGCGCTGCTCGCGCTCGCCTGGACGAAGGAGCGGGTCGATTGGAAGGTCGTCCTCCCGATGGGCATGCTCCTTCTCGGCAACTTCCTTCTGCTGCGGCTCTCCGGCCTGACGATGTCCTTCGGCATTGGCCTGGTCCTTGCCGCGACCATCCTCTGGAGCGTCGAGGTGCTCCTCTCGAAACGGCTGCTCGCCGAGCTCTCCGGGACCGTTGTCGCGTTCGGCAGGATGGCCTTCGGCGCTCTCTTCATCCTCGTCTTCCTGCTCGCGACCGGCGGCATCGCATCCGCCTGGGCGCTCGGCAGGAATGAATGGGCCTGGATTCTCATCACAGGTGTCTTCCTCCTCGGCTATGTCATGACCTTCTATTGCGGCCTGAAGCGCGTGCGCGCGACGACCGCGACCGGCATCCTCGCGCTCGGCTCGGTCGTCACGACCCTGCTGCAGGCGGCCTTCGCCGGGAAGGAGATAGCGCCGCTCGAGTGGACCGGCCTCATCCTGCTCGTGCTCGGTGTCGGGCTCTTCGTCAGGCTCGGGTCAGGGGTCCGGCTCGCGGGGCTCATCGGTCGCCCGCTCAAGAACGAGGCCGCTTCCGCAGCTTCTCGATAGCGTACGTGTGGTGTATCGTGACCCGGTCGCCTGGCTTCGCGTCGGGGACGAACTCGGCCACCACCCGGCGCCTGGTGCCGTCGTACTCGACCTCGAGCACGTCGGCGTGCCGCGCGACCACCGTCGCATGCCGGACCTTGCACAGGTCCCGAAACCCTTCCGAGAACCGCGCGTACATCCCCTCGCCCCGGTCGATGCAGGCGTTGTGCAACCCGTCGCGGAAATACGCCTGCAGGACATCCAGGTCCCAAGGATCCTTGCCCCTGCCCTCGGCGACCATCCTGAGCCGCCGGAATGCCGCCGAGAAGATCCCCTCGATGAAGCCCTTCTCCAGATGCCCCTTCCCGAGCGCCGCGAGGCGGATGAGCCTGTAAGTGTCCTCGTCGATCCGCCTCTGCTGCAGGAGCACGAACGCGCACGGGTAGGAGTACCGCAAGAAATAGAGGACCGGATCGGCACGCTCAGCAGCAGGACCTGCGCTCACGCTCATCAGCCTCGTCCCAGAGCGCGAGGGCCTTTTTCGCGTCCTCCTCGCTCAGCTTCTGCATCACGAACCCGCCGGAGACGACCACCCACTCGCCCGGGGCGCACGGCACCAGCTTCGTCGAGACCGTCCGCCTCTCGTTCCCGTACCCGACGACAGCGGTCTCGCCATCCGTCTTCTCGATCCGCCCCGGTATCGACAGGCACACCTAGGCCACCTCCACCTCGACGAGCACTATCTCATCCCCGCCGACGATCCGGGGCATGACCGCCTGGCATTCGGGGCACCGGAAGACCGTCGAGTCGTGGCCCTTCTCGAGTATCTCCGGCTCGCCCTCGTAGCCGCACTCGCACGCGACCCTGCCGCGCTTCTCCCTGATGACGACGCGCCATCCGGGGACGAGCGAGCGCAGCGCCTCCTTCAGCTCGTCGGCCGGCAGGTGCGCGAGGTCGCCCACCTCGACGGTTATCGCCTCGACTGCGCCGTGCCTGCTCGCCTCATCGATGATGTCCTTCGCGATCGCCTGCTCGTGCATCGGTCATCGCCCCTTCCAGTCCACTTTCAGGAAGTGGGTCGAGCAGGAGAAGCAGGGATCATACGCGCGTATGAGCTTCTCGATCTCCAGGACGATCGCGCCCTTTCCCTTCCTCTCGGCGAGGAGCTGCTGGACATACGCCCGGATGTCGCTCTCCATGTTCCGCAGGTTCTGGCACGTGGGTGTGATGATGTTGCACCTCGTCACCCTGCCGTCCTTGCCGGTCGTGTAGTCGTGGAAGAGGATGCCTCGCGGCGCCTCGCCGGCGGCGACGCCCCGCCCCTCCTTCGGTCTCGCCTCGACCGGCTTCTCGGGCGTGAAGGACGCGCCGTCCAGGAGCCTGACCGCGACATCGGTCCAGTGGACGAGCTCGATCGCCTGCGCGACGTTGTTGTGGAACGGGTTCTGGGTCTGGAGATGGAACCCTTCCTTGTCCATCACCCGCGAAATCTCCGCGGTCACCGCTTCGGGGTTGTTGATCAGCCGCGAGAGCGCGCCCACCATGTAGCCCTTGCCCTCACGCACCGCGAACTTGCTCGTCGCATAGGGCTCGATCCGCTCCTCGATGTGCTTCACGTAGTCCTTCGGCTCGATGTTCAGGCCCTGGTCAGTGACGACCTTGCCGTCGAGCAGCGGGCCGAGGTCGCTCTTGCCGAGAGAGAGGTGCTCGGTCGGGTTCTCGAGCTGCGGATAGGGGAGCGATGCGAAGAGCCGGAGCGTCTCGACACAGTCTTTGCGCGCGAGCTTCAGCCGATCGAGCAGGCCGTTCATGGTCCGGTCCGACGGCACGTGCGTGAACCCGCCGGGCACGCTCGAGACAGGGTGCATCTGGCGGGCGCCGAGCGCGATCACGATCTCGTTCCCGAGCTTCACGAGAGCGAGCGCCCGCTTCACCTCCTCAGGATATTTGGGCGCCATCGCGAGCGCCGACTCGTAGCCGAGGTAGTCAGGGAGCGCGAGGAAGTAGAGGTGCGTCGCGTGGCTCCTGATACGCTCGCCGATCATCATGACCTCGCGCAGCAGCCGCGTCTGCCGGGAGGGCTCGACGCCGAGCGCGGCCTCCATCGCTTTCAGGCTCGTCATGGAATGGACGACCGAGCAGATGCCGCAGATGCGGGAGGTGATCTCCTTGGCCTCGTCCCAAGGGCGTCCGACAAGGATCCCTTCGAAGAAGCGCGCGCCCTCAATCGCCCGTAGCTCGCACCTCTTGACCCTGCCGCGCTCGATCTCGAGCACGAGGCTCGCGTGGCCCTCGACCTTGCATATGTGGTTGACCGTGATGCTAGTTCCCATCATCATTCAGCCTTTGAGCTTGAGGCTCTTCTCGAGCTCTTGGAATTTCAGGCCCGCGTACTTGTCCAGCCGCTGCCTTATCGTCCGCGCGTCCATTCCGTTCTCTTCCAGGAGCCTGATGCCTTGGAGGAAGTTGCCGTCCTCGAGCGGGCCGTGGCAACCGGTGCACGGGTGCCCGGCGGACGGGCAGAGCGCGCCGCAGCCGCCCCGTATCAGGGGCCCGAGGCATTCCTCTCCTGCCTCGAGAAGGCACCTGTTCTCCTTCAGCGTGCACTCCTCGCAGACCGGCTCGTTGAATATGGCTGGGCGTTTGCCCAGGAGCAGGTCCTTGATAAACCTGACCACTTCAGCCTCCTCCGGCGGACAGCCGCTGATCGCGTAGTCGACCTTGACGTGGGCCTCGAGCGGTGCTGGCGGGAGCCGCTTGAGCTTCCCTTTGGCGAGGTGCTCGAGCCGATTGCCGTAGGCCGCCTTCTCGACCTTATCATCGTCCATGAACCGCTTGATCTGCTGGACATTGCCGTGCGTCGCGCAGGTGCCGAGCGCCACGAGCACCTCGCTCTGCTCCCTGAAGGCCTTGAGCCGGTCGAGGTCCTCCTGATAGACGACGCCCCCTTCCACGAAGCAGACGTCGTACGGCCCTTCCTCGTTCCTGCCCTTGATCATGCTCGCGGCGACGAGGTCTATCTGCCCGAGGAGGCCGAGCAGGATGTCCTTTATGAAATAGACCGTGAGCTGGCAGCCGGCGCAGCCGGTGAGCGATTGGATCGCGACCTTGGGTTTCCGTGGCTGTGGCATGTTCAATCAGTGATGTGCTTGATCCTGTCGTACCTGAAGACCGGGCCGTCCTTGCAGACATACTCGCCATGCACCATGCAGTGGCCGCACTTCCCGACGCCGCACTTCATGTGGCGCTCGAGGGAGACGAAGACCTGGTCGTCGTGGAAGCCCAGCTTCGTGAGGGCCTCGATCACGAACTTGATCATGATGGGCGGGCCGCAGGTGAAGACCACCTTATCCTGGTTCGTCATGCAGCACTCCATGAAGTAGTTGGTGACGACGCCGACGTCCCCCTTCCATCCGGCATCCGGTTTGTCGACCGTCACGCTGATGTGGAACGCCTCCTTCCAGCGCTCGATGTCCCGCTTGAAGAGGACGTTTGCCGGGTCGCGGAAGCCGAGGTAGACCCAAGCGGTCTTGTAGTCGGCGCGGTGGGCCTGAATGTACTCGATGATGCCCCGCAGGGGCGCGAAGCCGGTTCCGCCGCCGACGATCACGACGTCGTTGCCCTTCAGCCCTTCCATCGGGTAGCCATGGCCATACGGGCCGCGCAGGTCGAGGTAGTCCCCCGCCTTCTTTCGGAAGATGTGCGATGTGACGTTCCCGAGGTTCCGAATCAGGAGGATGAGAATCTTGGGGTCGTAGGAGGCGACCGATATCGGCGCCTCACCGACGCTGGGGACCGAGACCTGGACGAACTGTCCGGGCAGCGGGTTCAGGTCGCAGTCGAGCGTGAACTGCCAGGTGTCGGCGCACTCCTTCTGCACCTTCAGTATCCGGTATGGCCTGGTCTGGTAAGGGGTCATCTCTCCAGCCCGTTTATCGTCGTGACGAAGTCGATCGTGGAATGGCAGTACTCGATGCACCGGCCGCAGCCGGTGCACATCATCATCCCCTCGAACCGCTCGGGGAAGTATTGGAGCTTGTGCATGATGCGGTGCCGGAAGCGGGCGAGGCGCGGCTCGCGGAATACGTGGCCGCCGGCGACGAGCGTGAAGTCCTTCGAGTGGCAGGAGTCGAGCTGCCGGTCGCGGGTGCCGATGTCGATCCGCGTGCCCATCTCGTCGCTGATGTCGAAGCACAGGCACGTCGGGCAGAGAATGGTGCACCGCTGGCACGAGACGCACCGGTCCGCGTCCTCCTTCCAGAACCGGTCCTCGAAGAACCCCTTCAGGTCCTTGCGCTCGAGCCTCTTGCTGCAGCTCGGCCGCGGCACCTGCAGGTCGTGGTCGGGGAGCCGGTGGACGAGGCGTTTCCCCACATCGCTCCCGATCTCGACGTGGAAGGCGTCGCCGATGTCGTGCAGCAGGAGGTCATAGTGATCCGCAAGGCCCATCGACTCGCAGAAGCACCACTCGGAGAGGGGCTCCGTGCAGGAGAGGGCGACAAGGACCGTGTTCTTCCGCCGCGCCTCGTAGAACGGGTCTGCCGGGTCCTGGAGGAAGAGCTTGTCGAGGGCGAGGAGCGCGTTCGTGTCGCACAGCCGCGCGCCGAAGATCACCCGTTTCGGGCCGGCGTCGCGCTCGAGCAGCCTGCCCTTCACGATGTCGAAGAGCGGCTCCTTCGGCGGCATGAAATACTTCTTCAGCGGCATCATGGGCAGGCCGTCATAGCAGATCTCCGCGGGGTCGCCGATGCGCTCGAACCTGAGGATGTCGCGCTGTACCGGGGCCACGATCTCGTACTCCTGGGAGAGGTCCTCGAGAAATCCAGCTAGCGCCTCTTTTTTCAGGAGTTTCCCCATGGGCCCCCCCACAGTCCGTTGGTATATATAATTATTGTCCTTGGAACAGGGAGAGCATATTAAGAATATAGAAGGGGAAGGTGCGCGTGCGCAAACCCTATACGTGTCTGTCCGGTTCCACCGGCCGGCGATCAGGATCAGACGCATACTTGTCCTTATTCATATGTCTGGAGACCGGGAATCCCCTCTCTCGAGTATTGACTTTTAAATGGGACTAATACGTAATCACTCTCAAATGCTAAAAAGACGAAAATTTTATATAGGACATGGTGTTTAAGATTGTCCTATCCAGAGGCGTTATGCTCCTCTACTGGCTTAGATCCGGAAACTTATCTATGGGGGTATGGAAAAATGGTGAACTATGAAAAGAAGCTATGTGTTCTGGCACTTTTCCTTGCGAGCGTGCTCATGCTGGCGACAGCCGCATTCGCAGCTCCGGTGCCTGTCGATTTCGTCGAAGTCGAGGTCGAGGGCGTCGAGGTCGCTCCTGGCGACACGATCAACCTGAACCTCGACCGGGGCATGGACATCGATGTGCGGGTCGAGCTCGAGGCGACCGCCAATGCGGACAATGTCCAGCTCGAGGCGTTCATGCGCGGATATGACCATGACGACCTCATTGAGGACATCACCGACGTCTTCGACGTGCAGGCCGGCAGGACCTATGTCGAGCGGCTCACGCTCACGCTTCCCGACCGGCTTGATCAGGACGGCTACAAGCTCAGGCTGATGGTGACCGACCGCAGCAACGACGTCGTCACCTTCGAGATCGACATCACGGTCGACGCCGAGCGCCACCTCATCAAGATCAGGGATGTCATGCTCAACCCCGAATACGAGGTCATGAGCGGGAGGGCGCTCCTCGCGAGCGTTCGCCTGAAGAACTATGGCGACTCCGACGAGAAGGACGGCGTGAAGGTCCAGGTCGCGATCCCATCGCTCGGCCTCGCCGCCACCGACTACATCGACGAGATCGAGGCCGACGAGTCGGTGACCAGCGAGGAGATGTACCTGCGCATCCCGCAGTGCACGAAGCCCGGCGACTACGACGTCAAGGTCACGGTCACCTACGATGACGGAGACGAGACCGTCTTCGCGACCGAGACGATCCATGTCGTGGAGGACGAGACCTGCAATTCCGCCGAGCCCGACAAGCCGACCCAGCCCTCGAGCAGGACCGTGATCACGGTGCCTGACACGCAGGATGTCATGGCCGGCAAGAGCGCGGTCTTCCCGCTCGTCATCAGCAATCTCGGCGCCACCGACAAGACCTACGCGATGACCGTCCAGGGCCTCACCTGGGGAACCTACACCATCGACCCGAGCGCGGTCGCGATCGTGATGGCGGGCAGGACCTCGACGGTCTATGTCCATGTCACGGCGAACGCGGATGCGCCCGCGGGCCAGCAGACCTTCCTCCTCGTCGTCTCGAGCGGCGGTGAGACCGAGCAGATCCCGATGATCGCGAACGTCGCCGCTGCCCAGGAGCAGGCGCCGACGAGCGTCGGTTGGGACAAGGTCAAGCGCGGCCTCGAGATCGGCCTCGTGGTTCTCGTGGTGCTGCTCGTCATCCTCGGCCTGATCATCGGCTTCAACAAGCTGAAGGGATCGGACGAGGAAGGCGAGGAGGGCGCAGGCCAGACCTATTACTAGGGGTCTGCCTTTTTTACTCTTTTTTTCCTTACCATTTCCTGTTCCTGGCAGCGACAGAGGGGGTTTGGTGGATGCGGTTTCCCATACACAAAGGTGCGACATTCCTGCTCTTCCTGGCACTCCTCTGCGCGTCCGCTTTCCCTGCGCAAGCCCAGGACTACACGGTCTCCGCGCCAGCTGGCTCGATAGAGGTGTGCTCGTGCGCGACGTTCGCGAACCCGTTCCTGGTGACGAACCTCGGCGGACAGGCCCTCACCTTCCTGGTCTCCCAAGAGGGGTCGGCGGCGCAGTTCACCGCCTATCCTGACGCTCCGACCCGGCTCATGCCCGGCGAGGGCGCGGCTATCTACACCTATCTCAACGCGCCCTGCGGCTATGCAGAAGGCGATTACACGCTCACCACGACGATCACCCCCACGGCAGGCGAGCCCACGACGGTCATGCAGCCGGTCAGGGTGGACTACTGCCCGAACACGCTCATCCAGGCGGGCGAGCGGTCGCTTCACGCAGGGCCGTGCGAGCTTGCCGCCTTCCCGTTCACGATAGCGAACATCGGCACCTATCCCGAATCCTATCTCCTGGGTGTCGATCCCTATGCCGAGTATTCCGGCTTCTCCGACAACCCGATCGTCATGGACCCCGGAACCTCGCTCGACGTCACCTACTATGTCCAGCTTCCCTGCGGCATGCACGGCGAGTATCTCTTCACGGTCAAGGCATACGGCGAGCGCAGCAGGGTCACCACCGAGCTGCCGTTCACGCTCACCGTGGAGCAGGATTATCCCTTCGTCCTCCTCTCCACCCAGAAGAAGCTGCTCTGCGAGGACTACCAGAGCCAGACGAACCTGACGATCGTCAACCTCGCACGGTTCGAGAACACCTTCACGGTCGCGCTCGCGAACACGACGCCCGGCTTCGTCACCCTGAACACGACCGGAGTCCGCATCCCCGGCGGCGACGCCGCGGTGGTGCCGATAGGCATCTTCCCCGGCGACGGCGAGGGTGGCGAGTATCTCCTCGCGCTCACGGTGACCGAAGGGCTCGGCGGCACGAGCGAGCAGCAGACGATCGCGCTCTCGGCATCGGACTGCTTCGAGCCGGAACTCACGGTCGCGGAGGAGCCACTGCGGATCTGCTGTGGGGAGGCGACCCTGCCGATGATGGTAGGGAATGAGGGGAAGTACGACGAGCCCTTCGTTATGTCGGTCGGGGGCGCCGTCTGGGCGTCGCTCTCCGAAACCTCATTCTCCCTGGAGCCAGGCGAGGGGCGGGAGGTCTCACTGCGGCTCTCGCCCGCCTGCGACGGCGACGCCGGGTCGTATGAGCTCCGGGTCGAGGCGACGCTCGCCGACCGGGGCTACGCCGACAGCGCGACGATCCCGGTGACCGTGCTTTCCGCAGACGACTGCACCCGGCTCATCGCGGACCTCCCTGAGAGGATCAGGACCTACTACACCGGAAGGGCAGTCCCGATCGCGGTGGTGAACCAGGGCGCACAGGCGGTCCGGTTCAGGCTCGTGATGGACGCGCCCGAATGGATCGCGCTCGACCGCTACTATAGCGTCCTCGGCCCCGGCGAGACGGCCGAGTTCCAGATGGGCATCTACCCGCACGCGGGCGTGTCGGACGACGACTACACGGTCGAGATGTCGCTCGAGGTAGACGACGGCTCGGGCCGCGCCTACCGATCGGTCCATGTGGTGGACGTCGACTGGCGGATCGATCCGGTCGGCATGATGATCACGGCACGGGTTTGGGTCATGGCCAACCCCTGCCAGGCGACGAACCTCTCGCTCGTGGCGCTCGTGCTCGTGCTCATCGCGATATCATTCATCCGCAGGACCAGGGACCTCTCCAACCGGTGGATCTTCCTCATCACCGCAGGGCTCCTCATCCTGCTCCTCCTCTCGCTATTCTGGTGCGTGCACGTCTGCCCGTTCAACCTCTCCTGCTACTATGAGCCGCACGCGGTACCGCCGCTCGAGGACGAGGTGGTCTTCATCACTTGGGATCAGGACACGGGAACGACGGTCGACCTTTCCGCCATGTTCTACGACCCGGACAACGACACCCTCACCTTCGACGCGACGCCGGTCCAGGACATCACCGTGCGGATCGACAGCAGGGAGGGTATCGCGCTGCTGGTCCCTGCCCCTGGCTGGTCCGGCGTGCGGGCCATCCGCTTCATCGCCGAGGACGAGAACGGCGCGACTGCCTCCAGTCCCTACCTCATCCTCAAGGTGGAGGAAGTGGAGCCCTTCTCGCTCGGCGGCTGGTTCGCCGACTACTACCAGACCATCCGCTACTCCCTGCTGCTCGCGGTGCTCCTGCTGCTCCTTATCGTGATGGTGCTGCTCGCGGCAACCGAGAAGACGGAACGGCGGCGCATCAACGGCTTCTTCAAGGACGTCGAGATCGAGGAGAGCGCGCCGGCGGAGCGAGAGGCGGCCCGCCCTGCCAAGGCCCCGCGGAAGCGGAGGTCACGCACGCCGAGGAAGCGGCCGTCCAAGGCGGCGTCTGGTCCTGGCTCTCGCAAGAGATGAAGAGTGGGGACGCGGGGATTTGAACCCCGATCGGCCGGTATCTTCCGAGCCGGGCCGCAAGTCGCGCTTCGTCATCGCTTTCGCTCAGCGCTCCAGTGTCTGGAGCCGGCTGTACTAGCCAGGTTATACTACGCCCCCGAGGAAGTAGCGGTCCGGAGAAGTCCCCCTTCCTTTAAAAACCTTGTGCTTCGCCGGATGGCCGGCATCACCAGGAGATCCGGTCGCCGAGCCTGACTTTCCCCTCTATCGTCCCTGCCGGCGCCTCGATGAGATACTTGGCCTTCTGCCGCGAGGTGTAGAATGTGAACGGCCTGAAGCCCTCCTTGAGATCCACCGCCTTGCGGTCCTCGTCGAGGAAGATACAGTCGATCGGGAAGAATACGAAGAGCATGTGCAGGCCGAGGCGCTGGGGACGGGAGAACTCGAACACATAGCCTGTGTCGGTGATGCGCCTCCTGAACATCAGCCCGTGCGCCTGCGAGAGCGCGTTCCGAAGGCGCTTCGCGTTCGGGAGCAGCGCCGTCTCCCTGGTCTCGTTCCTGATCGCCATGCGCCGTCCCTTCCCCTCTCTTGTCAGCGGAACACGATTGAGGCGTAGCCCACCATGTTCTCGCGGTCGCCGATGATGTCGCCTGAGGTGTAGTAGCAGAGGCATTCGCCCGCCGCCTTCCCCTGCGCCTTGAGGACCTTGAGCAGCACGGTGATCGGCAGGTAGCCGCACACCGTCATGCCGGTCTCGTCGACCATCCCCATGAAGCCCGCGTCGTCGAGCGCGAGGATGCGCCCGATCGCCTGCCGGTCCTGGGCCTCCATCCGTCCCTTCGCCCCTCTCCCGAACGGCTCGTAGCCGTAGCTCGGGCCGTAGTGGGTGAAATCGGAGCTGACGATGAGGGTCGCGGTCTTTCCCGACCGCTCCAGCGCAGAGGCGATGTGCGACGCGATCGCGTCGAGGCGGTAGCCGGACGAGACGACGATCGGCACGATGCGGAGGGTATCGGACCGGTCCTTCATCACGGTCTGGAGGAACGGCAGCTGGACCTCGAGCGAGTGCTCGAACTGGTGGGCGTGCAGGTCCTCGACGAGCGGGCTCCCCGCGATCAGCTCCCTCGAGAGCTCACGGTCCACCTTCACCCTGCCGAGCGGGGTCAGGAAATCCTGGAGGCAGATGCCGGTCCTGCCCATGCCAGTGTGGTTCGGGCCGAGCATGACGAAGACGTCGGGCGCCGTCGCCTCCCCGATCTGCTTGTAGCAATGGGCCGCCGCCGGCCCTGAGAACATGAATCCCGCGTGCGGCGCGATCACCGCCCTGATGCCCCCTCTCCCGCGCCTGCCGGGAAGCGCTCCTGGCCCCCGCGGGTGGGTGAAGCATCCTGCCACCTCCTCGGCGAGCCTCTTCGGGTCGTCCTCGTAGAACCTGCCGGCGACGATGGGTTCGCGGTCCATAGTGCTGGGTGAGGCCAGCCGGCTATAAAAACCTTCGGGTCATCCGGCTCAGTCGCGCGTCCTGAAATGGAGCCCGGTGAAGAGCATGCCGGCGCCTATCATCACCACGAGCCCGACGATCACGATGATCAGGGTGAGGAGCTGCGTGGACTCCTCGCTCTGTCCTTCGCCCTCCTCAGCGCTCGGGGCGTCGAGGTCGACCGGCGGCGGCGCCTCCTTGACAGAATGCGGCGTGTGGCTGACCAGAACGCTATGCTCTTGGCTCACCTGCAGCCGTTCGCCCTCCAGGGTCTCGTAGCGGACGGTGATGTTCAGCGGGAAGGTGATGTTCTTCAGGACGGTCGGCAAGGGCGCTTGGGCCGCATCGGAGGCGTTCGAGGCATTCCCTGCAGGCACCGTGAACGCCGCATCGAGGGCCTCGATGTCGAGTCGTATGTAGAGCGTGCGGTGATGGTTGGTCTTGAGCTCGGAAAAGTCCATGTTCATGTCCTCGAGGGGGAGCGTCGTCCCGATGTTCGGCCTGATGCCCTTCACTGGCATGCCTGGGTTCGCGATCCTGAGCGCGAACTGCACCGAGTCCATGGTGTCGATCGCGTCGGGGACGCCGGTGACGAAGAGCATGGGCTCCGAGACCGCGATGCCCGTCGTCGCCGTGGTGTTCTTCCGGTACCCGTTGAGGATATAGGAGAGCGTCCGCGTCACGGTGTGGTTGCCGAGGAGCCGTCCTGCCACCGTGAAGGAATAAGTGAGGCCGTCATAGTCCTCGGGGGCCGCGTTCGCGCTGTGGATGAGCGCCCGCCGGGCGGCGTTCTCCTCGACCCTGAAGATGTCGGAATGGCTGATGAGGTCAAGGGCTTTCGGGATAATGATCCTGATCTCCTCGAGCGTCGCGCCACCGGACGCGGAGAGGGTCTCCTGGAAGACGACCGGCATGCCCTTGCCGACGCTGGTGTTGGAGATGTTGCTCTCGAGCCCGACCGAGAAGTCGCCGACCGCGATTGTCTGCGCGTCTATGGCCCGCATCTCCTCGATGCCGTCGTGGTACGTCGCGGTCGCGTTCGACCGGTAGCTGCCAGGCTCGAGCGCCCTGAGCCGGTACTGGCATTCCCACTCCTGCCCCTGCGCGAGGGTGCCTGACTGGATGATCGCGGTACCGGTCCTGCCACAGGCGCCGGAGAACCCCTCTATCATGAACCTCCCTCCGAACTCGTCGATGAGGGTGACATTCGCCTTCATGCCGCCGACGTTCGCGACCGTGGTCGTGATGTCGATGAGGTCGCCGATGGCGGGTGAGAGCGGTGCGATCTCCCTCATCACCTCGATCCTTGGCTTGGTCATCATGATACGGACGTCGATCTGCGCGGAGAGGTCCTTCGCGTGGATGTCCTCGGGGACGACCTCACCGTCGAGAATGTACCTGAAGTTGTCGACGCAGAGTATGAAGACCTCGCCGGGGGCGTGATAGCAGGTGCCGTTCCTGACGACCACGATCTCCGCCGGAGGATACCTGAGCATTATGTCCTCGCGCTCGAATATGAGCGTCGTCCGGAACTCATAGCCCTCGGCCTCGAAGGGCTCGCTCTGGTTGACCCATCCCTCATAGATAGTCTCGTTGTAGACGCCGTGTGCGGCTGGGAAGAATGATGCTATCGCCGCGAGGATGATGAGGGTGAGGATGTGACGGGATGGATGCCGGACGCCAGCCGTCCTGCCGCTTCCCATTCTCATGATGACACCCGCCCCGCCGTGCGGTCCCTTGCCAGGGACGCGAAGGGAAAAAGGAGAAGAAAAAAAGGGAAACGCAGGCTCACTCGACACGTCCGGTGACCGAACCCGAGGTCACGTGTCCGACATTCGTGTTCGAGTTGACATACCAAATCTTCATGTCGCCCTTGAATGTCCCTGCGTTGGCGCAGGTGAACGTCGCGGTGAACTGCTGGCCATTGGTATAGCTCGCGTTGGTCGTGTTGGTGCCGCACAACGTGCCATCCACGCTCCTAAGCTCGATGACGACGTCGGTCGCGTCGAACCCTAGATTCTGCTGCATGTACAGCTGGACGTTCGTCGCGGTGACCTTGTGGTCGATGCATGAGAATCCTCCTGAAGCCGTGCACTTGGTCGGCATGAACCGGTCGGGGCTGAGGACGCCGAAATAGGCGAGCGCGCCGATTGCCGCAAGGACGACGAGGATTGCCCAACCATAGGTCATCAGAAACTCCATAGCTGCCTGGGCTTTCTTCGACATGCTCCTTTCACCTCTTTTCCTGTTGCATAATCGCTAGAGTGTCTCCCTAGATACTCTCTTCCGATTGCGTGTAACAAAGATATATGCTCGCTAGGGGGAGAACTCATATTTAAATGTTTTGGTTAATGTATATAGTATTATACTTTTCCGTATACTGGATTTTGTTGGGCATTCCTGCTCAGAACTGGAGCATGTTCCCCATCATGGCGCCGAGGAGCCGCACCGCGATGAGGAAGAGCACGATCGCGGTGGTGATGAAGACCGGGATGTACCTGACCCCCTCGACGATGTTCCCCTTCTTGATGGTCGCGACGATCGCGCTCGAGAAGAAGGAGGTGACCGTGAGCGTCGTTATCGCGAAGAACCGGAAGTCGGCGAGCGAGACCGCGTCGCTCGTGAGCGCGAAGCCCATGCCGCCGGAGAGGCTGCTCGTGTCGATGTTCGACGTGATGCCTTGGATGATCGAGAGGAGGGTGTAGGAGAGGCCGAAGAGGAAGGGCGCGGCGATGATTGAGGCGAAGGTGATGAAGATGACATAGGTCGTCACGTTCGCCGCCATCTCCTTCTTCATGATCCGCGTCTCTTGGATGTCGAGCGAGATCTTGTTGAGCAGGTCGCCGATCTCGCCGCCGGCATCGAGCCCCTCGACGAGCAGCGACACCGAGCGCTTCAGCACCGTGGAATCGTACCTCATGGTGAAGTTGAGGAGCGCGTCTTTTAGCTCGACCCCGGAGAGCGTCTGCTTCGCGACGTCCTCGATTTCCCTCGCGAGCACGCCGAAGCGCGGCCGCACGGCGAACCAGAGCGCCCGGTCGATCGGCATGCCGGCCCTGATGTTCGCGGACGTGAGCTGCAGGTAGTCAGGCAGCACCTCCTCGAGCTCGAACCGGCGCTTCACGATCTGGAAGTCGATGATGACATAGAAGACGACCCACAGGCTCAGCAGGATGAGCAGGAAGCCGAAGCTCCAGATGATGAGCACGGTCGTGAGGACATACCAGATGGACTGCTCGAGCCCGACCTGCTTGTAGATGAAGATGCCGGTCGCGACGAAGCCGAGCAGGATCGAAAGGCGGAAGATGCTCTTGTAGGCCTGCTGCTCGTTGACATCGTACCCGGCCTTCTCGAGGTAGGTCTTCAGCCGGCGCCGCTTCTCCGATGCGGTGAGCTTGCGCCTGTGCCGCTTGCGCTTGATCCTGAACGCGGTAACCGTGACATCGGGGTCCTTTGCCTTGGTCTTCGCCTTTCTCTCGATCTCGGTCTTGAGCCGCTCGTACTCCTTCTTCTCCTTGATCTTGGCGAAGAGACCGGCGCGTGCCTGCTTCCTGGGACGTTCCGGCTTCCCCGGGGCTTCGGCGCGCGCCTTCCCCTTCTCCGGCGGCGCTGGCGCGGCGGCCTTTGGGGCCTCCTTGCGCCCGAACATCCGGGCGAGGAAGGGCCTCTTCCGCTCTCGCACCTCATGCCTGAGGTCGTCGAGGGCCTTCCGGCTGCGGTCCGTTCCCCCATGCCTCACCGGCCTCCGGCTCTTCATCTCCTTCGCCTTGCGTTTCTTGTAAGCGGCGAACCGCCGCTGGAGGTCGTCAGCCATGGTGGTGTCGTACCGATGTCATATGTCGACCGGCGGCCGTGATGACCGTATGATCGAGAGGAACATGAACTGCATGAAACCGAGGAACCCTGCGAGGATCAGCAGGATGGTGAGCGAGAGCTGGAAGCCGACGAAGGTCGCCATGATCATGAGCAGCGTCATGCCGAGCGAGGGGATGATCACCGCCACCATCATGTAGAACATGGCGAGCGGGTTGAGCTTGCGGCCGTACTCGGCGACGAGGATCTTCTGCTCGCGCGTGATCTGGTCGATCACCGCGTTGAGCGACTTGGTGACGTCGGAGCCGGTCTTCATGGAGTTGAGGACCTGCCACATGATCTTGCGCAGGTCCGGCGACGGCGCCATCTCGGTCGCCTCGTTGAGCGCCTGCTCGAAGGGGATGCCCATGTTGACCTTGTCGATCACCTCCTTAAAGTAGATGCCGATGCCCTCATAGTTCTTCGCGACGTTGATGAATGTCTCGTAGAGCGGGACGCCGGACTCGAGCTCGATTATCAGGAACCGCCCGGCGAAGACAATCTCCCGCGAGATCTGCTTCTGCCGCTTCAGGATGATCATGTCGGGGTACTTGAGCATGTAGAGGAAGAGCATGACGAAGATCAGCGGCAGCAGGGCGGGGATGAGGAGCAGGCTGATTCCTATCTTCGCGAATAACATGAGGAGGATGAACGAGAGCCCGAGCGACATGTAGAGGGAGGCGGTGAATGTCCGCCGGACGAACTGCTCAGGCTCGTCGATCATCCCGGCCATCATGAGATTCATGCGGATGCCGGGTATGCTCGCTGCGATCCGGTAGAATATGCTCGATGCGATAGTGCCTCCTCACCCCTGGGATCCGGCCTTATGGGAGCCCTTCGTTTCATTCATTGTCTCTCTTCCCCTTGTGGGAGAAGAGCTTGGCGATGCCGCCGCGCTTCCTGTCCCCGTGGCGCTCCTCTGCTCCGGCATGCGCCTTCTCCTTCTCCGCCTTCCTCGCCGCGAACTTCTCGGCGAGCGTCAACCCCTCCTGGCGCGTGCCCTTCGCCGGCGCCGTTGCCGCGCTTCCTTTCCCCCTCTCTCCCTCTTCCGATGGGATGGTCTTAGCGGAGGGGGCCTGCGCCAGCGCCGGCGTCATGTCGCGCACGTGCTTGAGGAACGAGGCGCCGGAGCGCACGAAGCGCATGAGATTGAGCCGGTTGACGTAGAATTCAGCCATCACGCGGCCGACCGAGTCGATGTCCTCCACCTGCTGCTTGACGAGGTACTTGAGGATCGAGACCTTCTCCTTCAGCGCGTAGTTGATCTCACGGGGGGTGGAGCCGGTGTAGAGCTCGAGCGTGTCCATCAACTGCTGGGACTTGTGCCGCTCGACCAGGATGTCCCGCTTCGGCTCGTACTGGAGGATCGTGTTCGCCTCGCCCGCCTCAGTGATCTCCGCGATCTGGAAGGTGCGGCGAAGGCCCGTCCGCCTGTTCCTGAACTGCTGGATGATCATGCTGATCGCGGGCATCATGGTCTTCGGGACATCGATCGGCGGGTTGGTCAGCCTGTTGAGGGTCTCCGCAGCGGTGTTCGCGTGGAAGGTCGCGTAGCAGGAGTGGCCGGTGTGGATCGCCTCGAAGAGGGTCTCCGCCTCGCGCTTGCGCCTGACCTCGCCCACGAGGATGCGGTCGGGCCGCTGGCGGAGCGCGTTGACCAGCAGGTGCTCCATCGTGATCTCGCCCCTCCCCTCGGCGTTGGGGAGCCGGGTCGACATCGGCACCCAGTGCAGGTACTTAGGGAGGCGCAGCTCCCGCGTGTCCTCGATCGAGATGATGCGCTGGTTGGGCGGGAAGAAGTTCGCGAGCACGTTGAGCATCGAGGTCTTTCCCGACGCCGTGCCGCCTGAGATGATCGCCGAGAGCTCGTACTGCATGCAGTGCCAGATGAGGGCGGCGGCCTCGGCGGAGAGGGTCTTGTACTTGATGAAATGGGTGATGGTGAGCGGGTCGCGCGAGAACTTCCTGATGGTGATCGTGTTCCCCATCGTCGAGATGGGCATGAGCGTCGCGTTCACGCGGTCGCCCTCGGAGAGGTGGGCGTCGAGCAGGGGCTCGAGAACGGTTATCTGCCGGCCGACCTTCCTGCCGATCATCGTGGCGTAGTGCTTGGTCTGGTCCTCGTCGCGCAGCGTGAAGTTGGTCTTGAGCCAGCCGTGCTTCTTGTGGTAGACCCAGACCGGCTCGTCCGCGCTGTTGACGACGATCTCCTCCAGCTGCTTGTCGGCCATCAGGATCTCGATGTTCCCGAGGCCGAGGGACTTCTGGATGAGGTAAGTGGTCAGGAACTCCTCGTTCTTCTCGTTGATGTCCGGGAAGTACTTCTCGATCAGGTCCCTGATGGTCTCCTTGAACCGGTCCTCGACGACGTTCGTCTCCTTGATGTCGACGATGTCGACCATGCCGAGATTGACCTGCTTGATGAGCTGCCGCCGGATCTTCTCGAGGATGATCTCGGTGGTCTTCGAGATGGAAGCGATGGTGACCTCATAGATGGGGACGAACTCTCCTTGGGTCGCGTAGATGGCGATGCTGATAGGCATCCCGGAAGAGTCGAAGGCGTACTTGTCGAGAGTCCGTACCCGCGTCTCCGGGCCGATGAGCGGCCGGTTGCGGACGCGCTTTTCCGATTCCTTCGCGGCGCGGCCGCCGCCCTTCCGTCCCGCCGCCTTCCTCCTCGCCGAGGAGGTCGCCCTGGCGGAGTCCTTCCTGCGAGGAGAGCTCGACCGAGCCTTCTCTCTCTTCTTCACCCCTTTTTTTGCCATAATCCACCCCTCTGAGGGAGACGCCTGCGGCGTCCCGAAGGATTTCAGCGCCTGCGCTTGGCAGGACTCGCGGGCCTCTTCGAGGGCTTTCTTGCCTTCCGCTCGACGCGTGCCGGCGCCTGCGTGCCGGCGCCGGTAATCAGGCTCGTGAGCTTCCCAATCTCGCTCTCGAAGAACCCCTTCTTCCTGTCGATCTCCTTGAACTTCTGGCTGAGCTCGGCGATGTGCTTCTTGACGTCCGCCGACTTCGTCGTGATGTTGAAGGCGTGCGCCTTCTTGATGAGGGCCTGGAGCTCCTCCTCGAGCTTGTCGCGCTCGTCGGTGAGCTTCCGGATGAGCCTCTCAATCAGGTTCTTCTTGTTGAAGAACCGCTTGAACTTGTCGGAGGCGAGGTGCGAGCTCTTCACCTCGTTCTCGATGACCTGCCGCTTCTGCATCACCTTCTCGACGATGCTCTTCTGCAGGTCGAGGATCTCCTGCTGCTTCGCCTTGGACTCCTTGACCATGGGCTCGAAGGACTGCTTGTGGGAATCGACCTCCTTCCTGATCCGGTCGGAGATGTCCTCGAGCTTCTGGATGTGCTTCTCGGATATGCCGATGGTGCCCTCCTCATCATCAATCTTCTCCCGGAGGATGTCAATGGTCCCCTTGAACATGTCGAGCTTCTTCTTGAGCTCGTTCTCCTTGCCCTTGATGGTGAGGAGCTCGCTTCGCTCCTCCTCGAGCTTGATCTTCTCGGTCGCGATCTCGTCGAGGATCTCCTCATAGCGCCGGTGCTCCCGGTCGAGCATGGCGTCCATCTCGTTTATCTTCTTGCGGAAATCGGCCTTCTGCTGGCTCATCTGGCTGTCAATCTCCTTCTTCAGCCGCTCCAGGTTCTCGAGCTCCTTGAGCTCCTCTTCCACATGCTTGAGGTCCAATCCCAGGTCCTTCTTCATATCAAGGAACTGCTCCCTGATCTCGTCGAGCCCTTCGGTCGAATGCTCGATGGAGGAAAGCGTCGTCTCCGCCTTCCTGACGAACGCGTCCTTCTTGCCGTGGAACTCCTTCGCCTTCTTCTCGACCTCCTTCTTGGTGAGCTTGCGCTCCACCAGGTAGGTCGTCGCGAACTTGTACTCGAGTGAGATGATGCCTTCCTCCTCCAGGAAGTCGGCCCACTCCTCGATGACCGGCACCGAGAGGCCCAGCTGCTTCGCCGCGTCCTGGATGGAGATCTTCTTCCTCTTATTGACGAGGGAGACGAGCCGGTCGACGCCGGTCTCGATCACGAGATTCTCATCTGCCATATGCTCGGAAAAGGGCCTATCCGCTTTATATAGTTTGTGGTTTTCGGCCGCCCTTTTATAAAAGAAGCCGATGGCGACCAGGGCCGGGACCCCTCATCTGTAGGCCAGGTGGTCGGCCTCGTATTCGGTCAGGTGTGCGGAGATGTTGTCGAGCATGAAGCTCGTATGGTTGATGTGGTAATGGTCTGCCGTGATGTTCGGCCAGCGCCAGTAGACATGGTCGATGATGCTCCGGTTGGTAGGAAAGCCGTTGATGAGCAGGTCATCATAATTGATCATCGACTCGATGCCCATGCCCGCCGGGTCGTTGGAGAGGTTGCCGGCAAACCGCATCAGGAAGCTCGGGCCGTAGTCGGTCTGCCGGTAGTAGGACCCTTCCATGTGCAGCACGAGGTTGGTCACGTTGTCGCCGTCGGTGAAGTCGTCGTACGGCGTCTGCCTGATGGTGTTGATGATGCGCTTGTTCGAGAGCACGGAATAGAGGGGGTCCTCGAAGTCGATGACCGAGACGGTCGTCGACACCCGCTCGTCCCGCTGCCAGGACGCCATCCCGTCGCTGTCCTGGACTGTCAGCGTGGTGTTGAGGTCGACCCTGACCGACCAGGGCGTGTCCTGGAAGACCGAGACGTCCGGGGGCGAGAACGAGGCCAGGATGTTGAGGTTCTGGCCGATGCCCTCGACGCGCGATACCCACTCGTAGAAATAGGAGTCTTTGGTCAGGTTCGTGTAGGATCCGTTGATCGTCCCGTTGAGCACGATCTCGGCGAACATCGCGTCGAAGTCCCCGATGAACTCGCCGGTCCGGGTCACGTGCTGCGAGAGGCCGAGCAGCGACCGGAACGAGGAGATGAAGAGGCTGCGCTCGAGGTCGCGCTCCAGGTCGCCGATGAAGGTGTTGATCGTGTTCACCCGCGTCTCGACAAGGTGGCTCTCCTCCTGGTAGGCATAGTACTCGTACGCCTGATAGCCGATGACGAAGGAGCCGATGAGCGCGAACGCGATGATCGTGAAGAACATCCCTTTCCGCCCGATCCCTCCTGCCGTGCTCATTGCCATACGCGCACCTCCACGACGCTCGGTCCCCACATGTAAGGGACGCGGGGCACCCAGATCGCCGATATCGTGAGGTCGGCTCCCACGATGTCGACGTTGATCCTGCCGTCGTCGTCGAAGTCGAGGATGGAGAGCAGCCGGAAGACGCTGTCGTCGATCGAGTCGTTGCCGTCGAACGAGACGCTCGCGTTGGTGAACAGGCAGGACTTCGCCCCGCCGTACGTCTCAGGCACCAGGACGAGGGTGGTGCTCGTGTTCTGGAGCTCGATCGTCCATGAGCACCCCGCCGCCAGGGGGAGGACCGACGGGTAGGAGACCGACGCGTCGAGGGCCACGGTGTAGATGAGCGTGTCGTTCGCCGAGCAGCCGGAGACGTTCGTCGGGCCCTCGCCGACGAGGACCGTCAGGTTGTTCAGCGTCCCCTGCCGGAAGTAGACAGAGGGTATCTCGACGGTGAAAGGATCTCCGAGCGAGACGAAACCGAGACCGTAGGAGCTCAGGTTGAAGACCGTGTAGTCGTTGAGCGTGACGAGGCTCGTCCACTTCTCCGACGAGTATGAGGTCACCCGTGCGCCGATGATCCGATAGTCGTCATGGATGTAGACCTGCGGGGTGCAGTTGGGGAACTGCGGCGTCTCGAGGTCGAGAGTGATCTCGCCGAACTCGATGGGGTCAGCGATCGGCGTGTAGGCGAGGTCGATGTAGGACTCGGGAGAGAGGTTCGTGAGCGTGACGTTGCCGATGAGCGTTATCACCTGCGACGTGAAGTTCGCGCTCTGGACGATCATGTTCGATATGTTCCGGTAGATGTCGGCGAGCTCGGAGACGTTCGTCGCGTTGTAGTAGAGCGAGCTGTTGCACGCGATCGCCGCCATCGTCGCGTGGCCGGCGGCGGTCATCGCGTCCCCGAACCCGATCGCGAACACCGTGATGTTGTGGTTGTCGCACGCGTTCTCGCCGGCGTCGATCGCCGACTGCGGCGCGTTCGTGGGGTCCGAGGTGCCGGTGTAGTCGGAGAAGCCGTCGCAGCGGTAGTTGGCGTCGCCGTCGGAGAGCACGATCATGAACCTCTTGTCGGCCGACGAGGCGATCATGTCCTTGGCGCGGTTGATGCCGCAGCAGATGCACGTACCGCCCCCTGCGGTGTAGGAATCGACCTCGCTCCTGAGGCCCGTCCGGTCGCTGGAGAGGCCGTAGACGCGGTCGACATCGGCCTCGTACGACACGAGCCCGACCTCGTTCCCCGTCGTGTTGAGGATGATGTCGACGGCGATGCCGTCCGCCTCCTTTGCCACCTCGAGCTTCGACCTGCTGCAGACCGTCCCCGTCGGCGTCGAGTAGTCACGGTCGTTCCAGCACGTGCCGCACTCCTCGTTCACGCACGAGCCGGGGAACGGGCAGCGCATCCACCAGCTGAAGATGAACCCGCACCGGTACTGGCAGAGCAGCCCGGTGTACCACTCCCCGCAGTCGTCCATCGACCCTGACACGTCGGTGACGAGGATGGTATCGGCCGGTTTCCCCGCGAGGATCTGGGTGATGTTCGAGATGTTCGTGATGCCGAGGCGAAGGGGGATCGTCCCGGGGGTCATGTTCAGGCCGGTCCGCGAGTACGTCACGTTCTGGGTCACGTCGTCGCCCGGCCGGTAGAAAACCGTCTCGTTCCCGATCGTGAGGTACGTCGTGTAGTTGGAGAAGTAGCTGATGTTGATGGTCCATGCGTTGAGCACGCCCGGCACCGAGAAGCCGGAATAGAGGTTGATGACGCCGTCGATCCCCGGGAAATAGTACCGCGTCCGGTTCGAGACGTTCGATGTCACCATCTGCGTGGTGAGATAGGAGACGCGCAGGAGCCCGCCGCCGACGTAGGATTCGTTGAGGCCGCCGGAGAAGATGAGCCTGATCCTGTTCCTCGCGCCCGGGACGACCGAGCTGTTGCACGCGCTGATGTCCCAATAGTTCGCGGTCATGTTGCCTGCCGGGGGCTCGAAGGCGCCGCCGTCGCGGGGGTCGTCGCACGGCACGCCGTTGATGAGGAGGACGAAGTCGCCGCCGGTGTCGAGTTCGAGCCCCATCCGCGTGATGTTCGCGTCCGCCGGGATGCCGTCGATGTAGCGCGTGAGGTTTCCCTGGCCGACGAAGCCTCCGAAGTAGGCGTAGGAGGAGCTCTCCTTCCGCCTGATGCCCTTGAGGAAGGCCTGGCTGGTGGCGCCGAGGATGGGCTGACCCTTCTCGATCCCCGAGACCATCTTGCGCGAGATGAGCAGAATCCCTGAGAGCGTCGCGTTCTTGACGTACACCGGATCGCCGCCGACGTAGATGCCGTACCCGTAGCCCGGCGGGATGAGGCGCTCGGTCATGTTGCGGGCGATGTTCTGGGCGAGCGCGGTCCTGTTGAGGGCCCAGAAGTGGCCGATCTGCTCGAGGATGCTGTTGTTGAGCTCGGTGATGTTGCCGTCCGCTATGAGCTCGCCGATGTAGGGGTCGTCCTGGACCTCCATGATAGTGATGGTGGAGAGCGCGTCGGTCAGGTCCTCGGCGATGTGGGTGAGCGGCGAGTACCTGCGCTCGCCGATGAAGAAGCTCGAGACGAGGACGAGCCCGATGATCAGGATGCTCGTCGCGAGGACCGCGTCCAGGCTGAAGAACATTCCCCGCCGCCAGGGCGGCCGTGCCCTCTCCCTGCCGCTCATCCTCTCCATAGGTAGACCACCATCTTGAGGATGTCGGCGCGGTGCGTTATGAACCGTGTCGAGCTTATCAGGTTGTCCGGGTCGAGCGATGCGTAGTCGGGCTGCGTGCACCTGCCGTCGGAGAGCCCCATCACGAGCTCCTCGCCGAGCGAGGGGAGGCTGCCGTTCTGGCCCTGGAGCGAGAAGTCGGAGAAGTAGTAGACCCACCCGTTGCCGTACCGCCAGCTCGCGATCGCCGCATGGCTCTCGTTGTAGAGGAACCCGGCGATCAGCCCGTCCCCTCCTTCGATGTGCGGGCACCCGGTGAAGCGGACAGAGCTTCCGACGCTCAGGTCGACGAAGGGGTCCTCGGCGAGGACCGTCGCGTTCTCGTTCCCGCAGGAGTCGTTCCTGACGTACCGCCAGTCGAGGAACGCGCCGCTCGCGTTGTCGAGGACGCGCCGCGTCACGACGAGATTGCCGCCCTTGCGGAGATAGTCGGCGAGCGCCCCGATCACGCTCGCGTTGAACTGGGGATCCTCGACGACCGCGAGCGGGTAGTCGCCGACGTTCTCAAGGAATCTCGTGATGTTCGAGTCGTTGAACCGGATGAGCGGGAGCCCGAGGCCTGCCGCCACGAGGTGCTCGTCCCCGCCGTTCCTGGAATAGTACGCGACCGGGCCGTAGGAGGACATCGTGCTGTTGACCGCAGGGTGGCCGGCGCCGCACACGCCGCCGATCAGGCGGACGTTCCCGTCCCGGTCCTGGAGGAACATGTAATGGTTGTAGTTCGTCTTGAACCGGTAGAGCGTCTTCTCATAAGGGATGTCGGCGTAGCGGCGCATCTTCTTGGCGTCGATCCGGTTCGCGGTGGAAAGCCCGAACCGCTGCACGTCCGTCGCGTTCCAGCCAGTCGGCATGCCCTCGCTCATCAGGTCGTTCGAGACGATCTTGGACTGCATCAGGATGTCGGTCGTCGTGGTCTCCTCCTCCTGGGAGAGATTCGAGGAGAACTCGTAGTAGATGAGGACCATGAGGACGAACATGACGGTCGCGATGATGTAGTCTCCGTACCATACCTGGCCCCTCCTCCCTGTCCTCCGTCCGTCTCTCCTGTGCTTCATCTTAGCAGCCGTTTATGCATATCGTCCCGTCGGTCTGGACGATCGTGTTGTTGCCCTTCGCGAGCGTGCCGTTCGCCTCGGAGGTGATCAGGGTGATCTCGTAGCCTGCCGACGCGACGGAGACCGCTCCGGGGAGCAGGGAGGCCGTATAGTTGATGCCGTCGAGGTCGGCGGGGAGAACGAACACCCGCTCATAGCCGCTGCGTACCTGGGCCGCGAGGTTGATCTCGTTCTGGATCATGTACGCGAGGTCAGTCACCTTCGCCCGCTCCTTCTCGTTCGACAGGTCGACGTACGTGCTGCCGATCGAGACGAGGAAGAGAACCAGCACCAGCATGGACACCCCTATGAGGATCATGTATTCGAGCGAAATCTGTCCCTTCCGTTCCATAGTCCCCTGCCCACCCCCTATTCATAGGAGATGTTGACGTAGCTGGTGAAGGCCTTGACCTTGACGGTGTAGATGCCCTTCTTGGCAGTCAGGTTGCCTGTCATGTTGACCCGCCCCTGGGCGACGATGTCGGACGGCCCTGCGGTGGTTCCCATCCTGAACACGAGCTCCGTCCCGTCGATCGTGACGGCCTGGATATTGTCGGGGAAGTATGCCCTGACCGTCGTCTGCGACGGGGCGCCGTAGTAGTAGACCGATTCCGCGGCGTCCACGATCTTGTGGGCGACCCTGCTCGCCTGGTTGACATTGATCGAGTCGGTCATCTCCTCGGAGCCGAGCAGGAACATCGCGACCGTGGGAAGGAGCAGCAGCAGCACGAACCCCATGATCACCAGATACTCGATAGATATCTGTGCGCGCCTCCTTTTCCCCGGGTCCCAAACCATGGTGTGTCCTATGCCTCCCCCCTATTTAAATGTATGGACGGGAGTGTAACCATCGGATGATGGGGTTCACACCGCAAGCCATATAAATCGCGGCAGCATCCGATCCTCCCATGCTCGGATTCGGCAAGCCATGGCTCAAGAGGGATTTCAAGGACTACGCTGAGTTCCATCCCAAGGTCGGCTATGTCATCAGGCATCTCGACCGCCATGACCGGAAGAAGGTGGAAGGCAAGGCCGGGAAGCAGTTCGAGAGCTGGCAGGCGGCGAAAGAGCTGTCGGTCATCACGGACCCCGAGAACGGGAGGGGTTGGCGTCATTTCAAGCCTGCTGACCTCATCATCCATCCGACCGAGGAGCTCTTCAGGGTGAACGACGGCATCTCCAAGCTCCGCGCGTTCCGGAGGAAAGGGGTGCCTCGCATACGGGCGACGCTGCGCGTGGGTGGATGGTGACATGCGCATCCCGAAACGCTACGGCGAGAGCCGCATCGACCGCTGCCCCTTCTGCGGCGTCCAGGCGACCGCCTACAACAGCCAGGGAATGCACGTCTGCGCGAGGCACACGGACGCCCTCCTCGGCGACATGAAGTGCCTGTGCGGCGAGGCCCTCGAGATGCGGTCCGGCAAGTGGGGGGTCTATTTCTCCTGCCCGCGGTGCGGGAACGTGAATTCCCGCAGGGTCTTCGAGACGAACCAGGCCGTGGATGTGAGCGTGAAGAAGAAGGCCGGGCATCATCAGGAACAGGACCCGGGGCCGAAGGAGATCATCGTCAGGAGCGACGACCCCTACTGGTGCGGCTGAAGGTGTCAGTCGGATCAGGTCCCTTCCTGCCAGCTGGCGAGATATCTCTCCTGCTCTGGCGTGAGAGCGTCGATCGAGATGCCCAAACTCTCCAGCTGCAGTACGGCGATGGACTGGTCGATCTCCTCGGGGAGCATCAGCACGCCCGGCGCGAGCTTCCCGCGGTTCTTCGCCGCGTGCTCGCATGCGAGCGCCTGTCCGCAGAACGAGGTCGACATCACCTCTGACGGGTGGCCTTCGGCTGCCGCGAGGTTGATGAGCCTGCCCTCGCCGGCGAGGTACACGCGCTTCCCGCCGGGAATGGTATACTCGTCGAGGAACGGCCGGATTCGACGCTCCGCCTTCGCCATCGCCTTGATGCCCTTGACGTCGATCTCGATGTCGAAATGGCCGGAGTTCGCGAGGATCGCGTCATCTTTCATGGCCGTGACGTGTTCGGGGCGTATCACGTGCTTGTTCCCGGTGAGGGTGATGAAGATGTCCCCTTCCTTCGCCGCGTCTGCCATCGGCATGACGCGGAAGCCGTCCATGCGCGCCTGGAGCGCCTTGAAATGGTCGATTTCGGTGACGATGATATCCGCTCCCATCCCTTTCGCCTTGAGCGCGACGCCCTTGCCGCACGAGCCGTAGCCCGCGACCACTACGGTCTTGCCTGCGAAGAGGATGTTGGTCGCCCGCATGATGCCGTCGAGGGTCGACTGGCCCGTGCCGTAATAGTTATCGAGCAGGTGCTTGGTCTTATTGTCGTTCACCGCGATCATCGGCACCTTGAGCGCACCGTCACGCTCCATCGCCCGCAGACGGATGATTCCTGTCGTCGTCTCCTCGCAGCCGGCGATGATGTCCTTGATCATCTCCGGATGCTTGCTGTGCACCAATGAGACGAGGTCGCAGCCGTCGTCGATCGTTATCTGCGGCCGCGTCGCGAGCACGGCCTCGAGGTAGCGGTAGTAATCCTCGTTCGTCTCGCCCTTGTAGCCGTAGACCGCTATGCCCTCCTGCGCGAGCGCCGCCGCCACGTCGTCCTGGGTCGAGAGAGGGTTGCAGCCGGCGATCGCGACCGATGCCCCGCCGGCGACGAGCGTCCGTACGAGGACCGCGGTCTCCTTGGTGATGTGGAGCGCGAGCCCGACCCTGATGCCGGAAAGCGGCTTCTCCTTCGCGAAGCGTTCCCTGATCCGCATGAGGGATCTCATGTGCCGTTCGGCGAACGCGATGTTCTTCAGGCCCTGCGGGGCGAGAGAGAGGTCTTTCACCTCATGGTCCTTTCCGGTGTCCATATCGATCATCCGGAACAGGACGTGATGCATATATTTATATTTTTTCCGTAGGATTTTAGACAAATCAAATAAATTAGTAGATATTAATGGACAAATCACGAAATATTTATATACATATAGGACATATGATGTCCCATGCATCTCGACGAGCTCGACAATCGCCTGATCGACGCCCTGCTCGCCGACGGCAGGGCGACGGTCCGCGACCTCGCGAAGAGGCTCGGCGCCCGGCCGAGCACGGTCCATGCCCGGATGCGCCGGCTGCTCGACGCCAAGGTCATCGACCGCTTCACCTGCAAGCTCGACAACCGCGCGTTCGGCCAGGACCTCATCGTCTTCATGCTGGTCTCGACCGTGCGGGATCTGGATGCCGCGGCGCTCGCCGACCGCAACATTAAAGAGGTGTATGGGATCACCGGCGAATACGACCTGCTCCTCAAGCTGAAGTTCCCGGGGATCGAGGAGTTCAACCGGTTCGTGATCAGCTTCCGGAAGAACCCGGCGGTCCGCAGGACCCATACGCTCGTCGTCACGCTGCCGATACGGGAGGAGCTCCATTAGGAGCACACCATGGCGCTCACCGCACACCAAAGGACAAGGATCGCCTCGCTCAGGAGCGGGCTGCTCGCGAGGCTCAAGCCGTCCCCGGCGACCCACGCGGCGCTCGCACGCGCCGTCGACGCGACAGCAGGCAGGATCGCCGCTGCGCTGAAGGGCAGCGGCATCCCCGCCTCGGTCGTCGTCGGCGGCTCGTTCGCCAAGCGCACCTACCTCGCCGACGACTACGACATCGACCTCTTCGTCGCCTTCCCCCGCTCGTTCGCGGAGAAGGACCTCCCGCTCCTGCTCGGGCGAGCGCTCGACGGAATGGGTGCGGAGCGGGTGCACGGGTCACGGGACTACTTCCAGCTGCGCGTAGGAGGGGTCACCTTCGAGGTGGTGCCGGTCCTGGAGGTGAAGGGCGCTGCCCAGGCGAGGAACGTGACCGACATGAGCCCGCTCCATGTCGCATGGGTGAAGCGGCACCCGCTGCTCGCCGACGACATCATCCTCGCCAAGGCCTTCTGCAAGGCGCAGGGAGTCTACGGCGCCGAGAGCTACATCGGCGGCTTCTCGGGCCACGTGGTCGATATCCTCATCGTCCATCACAAGGGGTTCGCCGGCCTCGTCGACGCTGCCAGGCGCTGGAGACCGAAGACGGTGATCGACACGTTAGGCCACCACCAAGGGCGCGCCCTGATGCGGCTCAACCGCTCGAAGATCGCCTCTCCAATCGTCGTCGTCGACCCGCTGCAGCCTGAGCGCAACGCGGCGGCGGCGGTGTCGGACGCGTCGTTCGCCCGCTTCGTCGAGGCTGCGAAAGCGTTCTGCACATGCCCCTCCCCCTCATTCTTCGAGCGGCCGAGGCTGACCAGGGAGGCGCTCGCCGCTGCGGCAGGGAGCGACAGCCTCTTCATCGTGAAGGCCGGCGTCAGGCGCGCGAAGGAGGACATCGCCGGCAGCAGGATCGCGAAGGCCTATGAGCATGTCAAGGCAGGCGTCGTCAAGGAGGGGTTCGCGCTCAAGGCGTCGGGATGGACCTGGGACAAGGGGCGTCGCGCGTTCCTATGGTACATCGTGAAGGCGGAGACCCTCCCGCCGACCAAGGAGATCCCCGGCCCGCCGCTCGACCGCTTCGAGGGGTGCGTCGCCTTCAGGCGGGCGCATGGGACCGTCCATACCGAAGACGGCAGGCTCGTCGCCGTCGTCAGGCGACAGCACCGGACGCCGGGGAGGCTCATCGCGGCGCTCATCGCCCAGCCTGCGGTCCGCTCACGGCTCGCGTCCGCATCGCTCGTGCCGCTCCCGTCGTATGCCGAGCTCCCCTATCTGTTCTGACATTCCCAACATTTTTATAATGAGTCGCATACCGTCCATGATATGAACCGGCACAAGGGGCCACTGCTCATCTTCCTGCGCGGCCTGCTCATGGGCACCGCGGACTCGATCCCTGGGATCTCCGGCGGGACGATCGCCCTCATCACCGGCATCTATGAGCGGCTCGTGGGGGCGATCGACGACATCACAACGACGGTCGTCGCCGAGATAGCCAAGCGGCGGTTCAGGAAGGCGGGGGAGAGCATCAAGCGGCTCGACTACGCTCTCTTCGTCCCGCTCCTCTCAGGAATCGTCATCGCGCTCTTCACCTTCGCTCACATCCTCGGCTGGCTCATCGTAGCGCACGAGGGCGTGACCTACGCCTTCTTCTTCGGGCTGATCCTCGCGTCCGCGTGGTTCCTCCATACCCAGTCAGGGAACGAGCCGCTCATGACGGTCCCCCTGCTCGCCGTCGGGGCGGCGTTCGCCTACTGGCTCGTGGGGCTCGAGGCGATCGTCGGGAACCACTCGCCGCTGGCGGTCGTCCTCGCCGGCATGCTCGCGATCTGCGCGATGATACTCCCCGGCATCTCCGGCGCCTACCTCCTCGTGCTCCTCGGCCAGTACGAGTACATGATGGCGGCGGTCCGCTCGATCGACATCCCGACGCTCCTCCTCTTCAAGATAGGCACGGTCGTCGGCATCCTCTCCTTCTCGCGGCTCCTGAAATGGCTGCTCAAGGGGCATCGGCATGTCACCCTGGCCTTCCTCACCGGCCTGATGCTCGGCTCGCTCCGGGTGCCGGCCGCACGGGTGCTCGGCGCGGGCCCGCTCGGCCTCGGCGTCATCGCCGCGGCGCTCGCCGGATTCGCGCTCGTGATCCTGCTCGAGAACCGGTTCGCGGGCGAGGCATGAGCCTCTGTCGGTCGGGCCGGGCAGGCACAAGATTTATAAAATGGCCGGCACTCCCGGGCATCATGGGGGACACCGGCGAGACGCGGGGCAGCGCAGCGACCGACCGCTTCTGCCTGCCGTTCGAGCGCATCAGGCGGGAGGTGCTCGTGCGCCGGAGGGCGGAGACCGCGGAGAAGTACGGCTGCATGCCGGACAAGAGGCCCATCGACGAGTACCTCCAGTACGGTGTCGTCAACATCGACAAGCCGAAGGGCCCGACCTCGCATCAGGTCTCCTTCTATGTCCAGCAGGTCCTCGGCCTCGACAAGTCAGGCCATTCGGGCACCCTCGACCCTAAGGTCACCGGCTGCCTGCCGATCGCGCTTGCGAAGGCGACGCGCATCGTGCAGGTGATGCTCTCGGCGGGGAAGGAATACGTCTGCCTGATGCATGTGCACCAGCCGGTCGAGGAGGGGCAGTTGCGGGCGGCGATCATGACCTTCGTCGGCCGCATCAGGCAGCTGCCGCCGATCAAGAGCTCGGTAAAGCGCCAGCTGCGCTACCGTAAGGTCTACTACATCGAGATACTGGAGATCGACGGGCAGGACGTGCTCATGCGCATCGGCTGCCAGGCGGGGACCTACATCAGGAAGATCTGCCATGACATCGGCCAGGCGCTCGGCGTCGGCGCCCATATGGCGGAGCTCAGGCGCACTAGGGCAGGGCCGTTCTCCGAGGCTGACATGCACACCCTCCAGGAGCTCGCCGACGCCCACCACTACTTCACACAGGACGGCAACGAGCGCTACCTGCGGACGATCGTCAGGCCATTCGAGTACGCGGTCAGGCACCTTCCTAAGGTGTGGGTGCTCGACACCACCATCGACTCGCTCTGCCACGGCGCGAGCCTCGCGGTCCCGGGCATCAGCATGGCGGAGTCGGAGATACAGAAGGACGAGACCGTCGCCATCATGTCCCTCAAGGGGGAGCTCGTCGCCCTCGGGGAGTCGAAGATGACCTCGAAGGAGATGCTTCAGGAGAAGGGCATCGCGGTCGCGGCGGGCAAGGTCTTCATGCCGATCGGGACCTACCCAAAGCTCCAGAAAGACTGAAGGCCGATTCTTACTTCTCAAGTGGTGGCATTCCCGACAACGGCGTGCGCAAATTATTTAAACTGCTGCAGGTACGCAAAGGGCATGGATGACCTCAGACCGCTGCCGCTGAAGGAGGTGCGGCCGCGTCCTCGCCGGAAGGGCATCGGGCATGCCCCTACCACAGACGAGGAACGCATCCGACGCGCGGCGGGGCCCTTCCCCGCGCTCAGGAAGGCGCCGCTCGCCGAGACGACGTTCGAGCGGTCGCTCCAGAAGAGGACGCGCGACCAACCGCCAGCGGGAGAGGTGACGGCCGAGCGGCACCGGCGGATCACTGCGACGGAAGAGAAGGAGACGACACGGAGAGGCCCGCACCCGTCCGCCGCCGCGCAGCCGGAGACAGTCACCGTCGACCGCACGCCGATCAAGCGCCACTACGCGCGGACGCTCTCCCTCATCGCGCTCGGATTCGTGCTGCTGCTCATCGTCTGGGTCGCCCAGGCGACCGGTGCCCCTCTCTTCCCGGTCCTCTTCGGGTTCTACCCCATCCTGCTCTTCGTCATCAGCGTCATCATATTGATCGACCGGGAGCTGTACAACCTGCTCTACATCGGGCTCATCGGAGGCGTGCTCCTCGTCTCGTTCGTGGTCGTCGCGAACACGCCTGACCTCGCTGTCGCGAGGGGCGTCGACCTGTGGTCGCTCTTCGCCTGGAACCTGGTATTCTCCGCCGTCTACTTCCTGCTCCTCGTCATCCCGACCTACCTGCGCGACAACGCGGTCAGGAAGGCCCGCCCGGCCGCCGCACGCAGGACCGTCGAGGAACGGATCCACGAGCGCCGGGAGGTCACGCTCTCGAAATCCGAGAAGGAGAGGAAGGCGGCGCCCGGCACCCCCGAGTCCATCATCACCACCGTCCACTCCCTCGAGGACCGCTGCAAGGCGATCAACTTCGTGATCGGCAGGGTCTACAACAAGTACCACGGCGGGACGAAGGACCTGCGCGAGATGGTCAACATCCCGAACAGCTGGTACGACGACTTCAACAACCTGAGGATCGAGGACATCAGGGCGAAGCCCTTCAAGAGGCGGATGGCGACCGAGCTCATCGGGAGGATCCGCGACCGGCTGCTCCAGCTCGAGCGCAGCGAGTCCGAGGTCTTCGGCGACACGCATCGGTCATTGCGGCACCTCACCCGCGCCCAGGACGGGTCCAACCGCATCATCGAGGTGCTCGAGCGCAACGACAAGGACCCGATCAGGACCTATCACGAGGGCGCGCTCTCGTTCTGCACAGAAGTCCTCTCAGAGCTCAAGGGGATCTAGGGCTGGGGGCAGGTCCGCCTCCTCCTGCGGTGGCGCTCCCTCATCTCTTCCTGGAGATCGTCGTCGACGACGAACAGCTCCGAATCGCCGCCGGCGTCGATGAGGCCGAAGCGGGCCGCGGCGTCGAGCCAGCCGTGCGCGTAGTTGAGCGCGGCGAACGCGGTGACGAGGTCACCCTTCTCCCTGAAATGGCCGGCGTCGTCATAATACCGCCGCGCCATGTCGAGCGCCTCGCGCGCCTGGCGGTGGTGCTCCTCATCAGCGTCGGGGAACGGCTCAGCCTTCGCGAGCGCCCTGCCCGTGATGTCGAAATACCGCGCCAATCTCCCGTCGGTGACGGCCGTCGTCGCCGTGCCTTGCCTCATGAGTCCGGTAAAGGCATCCACCAGTATATTAAAGTAACCCCTCCTCCCTCCACCGACGACAGGCGGCGTCGGAAGACGGGGAAAAGTTTTTATACTAGTAACGCCCCGACGGGAGCTGTCAGGTCCGACGAGGACCGGGCTATACCTCTATGGGGGATACGGAAAAAATGGCAGCTCAAAAGGTGGCAAAGGTCGGTATCAAGAAAGAGAGAGGATACCTGTACTTTGTCGACAAGAACGGAGATATCTCCCGCGCCAAGATGGCGCGAGGGGGCCAGAAGCGCAAGAAGAAGGCGAAGAAGGCCGCAAAGAAGAAGGCGAAGAAGGCCGCAAAGAAGAAGGGCAAGAAGAGACGATAGGCCCTTCGCTTCCCTCGCATTGACTCTTCGATAGCACCATTCCTTTTTTTTCTCTTCTTCATGACGTCCATGGGCGCTGGTTCTCGACGGTGATTCCTGCACGCGGCAGCGCTCTCGCATCCGCGGCAGGATGCTGTGCCGGCCTGGTCTCCAGGTACGGCGCAAGAGGAAAAGGATGCCCATAAGAAAAAAGAGAGGGGGATGCTCCCCCTCGCGTCTCAGGCGTGCTTCTCGGGAAGCGGCCGCTTGACGGTTATCGGGATGACGCCCTTCTCGAACTCGAGCTTCGCGATCTCTATCGGGTTGTACTTCAGCTGCTCGAGATCCTTCTCGGAGAGCTTGATCATGAATGGCGCGCCCATCGCGATCTGGAGCGCGCGGGACCCGAGCATGCGGGCACGCTCGTACTTCGTGTACTGGCCATCCCCTTCCTCCTTCCCCTTGTTCTGCGCCACGTTCGTCACCTCGCTCCTGCCGTTCAGGCGAAGAGCTTCCTGATCTCTTTCGCCTTCGCGGTCGCGAGATCCACCATCGTCAGGATCTCCTCCTGGGAGAGGGGCTGGTCGCCTCCCTTCTGGAGCGCGACGATGATCCCTTTCTCGTCGGTGGTCACCGTGAGCCGGGAGTCCATCGCCTTCTCCTCCTCGGTCGTCGGGTCGATGATGAGGTGCCTGCCGATCTTGATGACCGTCACCGGCACCGGCACGCGGGAGAGCTCGAGCCGCTTGCCGGTCTTCGCCTTGTAGTCGATCTTGCCGTCCTCGTACTTGGGGAAGACGGTCCTCGTCAGCGCCGCGTAGGCGCCGATCCCCGACGCGTCGATGAGGTTGCCCTCGTCGTTGATGGTCATGATGTCGAGGACCACGACCCAGCACTTCTCGCCCTCGGCGATGCAGAGACCGGCCATGTCGATCGCCTTCGACTCGCGGATTCCGCGGTCGACGACGCGCGCGAGCTCGATCGCCTGGATCGACGGCGGGCCGGCCTCGAACTCGGGGTTCGAGAACGGCAGGAGCTCGGCCCCTACCATCATCGTGCCCTGGTTGGGCTGGTCGGGATAGGGGGCCATGACCTCCATCTTGACGCCGGCGAGGATCTCGGTGCTTCCCACCTTGACCCTGGCGGAGCCTTCCGCGTTCTTCGAGATGTCATACTCGATCTCGATCGGCCTGAACTCATCGGCCTTCCTGCCGTCGAAGCGCATGCCCCTGTCGAGGAACTTGATGATCTCGTCCTTCTGGGATCCGTTGGAGCCGTTCATTTCCTATCACCCTCATACTTGTCCTTGAGGGCCTGGCGCTGGACCTCTTTGATCTCCTTCACCGCGCCCTTCGCGGCCTCGATCGCGCGGGCGAGGTCCTTCTTCGAGAGCTCGCCGTCCATCTGGAGGAGCGTCAGCTCGCCCGTCCGGGGGAGCATCGCGATCGGGATGTCCGCCATCCCGCCCTCGTAGTCCTCCTCCTTCTTGTTCACGTCGACGACGATCTTGTCCTCGATCCTGCCGATCGCGATCGCCGAGACCATGTCCTTCATCGACAGCCCGGCGTCCGCGAGGGCGATCGAGGCGGCGCAGATGCCTGCGCACCTGCTCCCTGCGTCGGTCTGCGGGAGCTCGATGAAGACGTCGACCACCGCGTTCGGGTACTCCGAGAGGTCGAGGACCGGGAGGAGCGCCTTCTCGGTCACCATCGATATCTCCTTCGCCCTGCGGTTCTGGCCCGGCCTGATGCGCTCGCCGGAGCCCGAGAAGGGCATCATGTTGTAGTGGCAGCGGAGGATCCCGCGGGAGGGGTCCTGCAGGAACCTCGGGAAGAGGTCCCGAGGACCGTAGACTGCCGCGTACGCGACGGTGTCGCCGATCTGGAACATGGCGGACCCGTCGGCGCGGCGGACGATCCCCGCCTTCGCCTTGAAGGGACGCAGCTCTGTCATGCCGCGCCCGTCGAATCGTTGTTCGTATGCCATTTTGTGCACCTTATGATTGTTCGTTGTCGATCGCCGCTGATGCGGCATGCGGCGGGATCAGCGCCTGCTGCGCCTCTCCTGGTCGCGATCGCGGGGGCGTCGGTCGCTTCCGAACCGCCGCTCTCCGCCATAGCGCCGTTCGCCGTCGGGGTACCTCCGCTCCCCGTCGCCGTGGTGGCGCTCGGGATCGCTGTAGTACCCGTCGGTCTCGTCGGGGCGCGCGTCGGGGTTGACGGTGTAGCCGTTCTCCTCGAGGAACGATTTCACCTTCTCCGTGAGCCCTGAGATGTGGGCCTGCTCCTCGATCATCTCGACCGTCTTCACCGCGAACGTCTCGTCCTTGGGCTCGCCCTGGATCCAGACGACGCCGTTCTGGCCGACGACGATCCGGCAGCCGGTCGCGTTCTTCACCATCGAGACCATGGAACCCTGCTTGCCGATGATGCGAGGGACCTTGTGCGGGTTCACCCTGATCACGCGGCCGCCGTGGAGCTTCTTCAGCCCCGGCCCTTTCATCGAGAGGTCGATGAGGTTCTGGCTCGTCACCTGCACGATCTTCGAGACGATGAGGTCGCCGAAGCTGTAGTACCTGGTGAGGTCGTCGCCCTTGTTGATGAACTCCGCCGTCGCGTCCTTCAGCGTGAGCATCGCGGTGTAGGCCGAGTTCGTGTCGACCCGCCAGCCGTTGAGCAGCACGTCCGTCACCGTGCCGATGATGATGTCGTTCTTCTTCGGCAGGTATTTCCCCGCGAGGGGGATGATCTTGACCGCCCGGCCCTGGACCGATGTGAGGCCCAGCCTGCCGGCGACGATCCGTTCGCCGTCGCGGAAGGTGCCGGCTCCCGGCAGGTAATCCATGCCGGTCGCGAGCTCCTCGCCCGGGACGACGATATTCTTGTCCTGTACGAGTAATTCTCCCATTGCTTTTCACCTTATGTTCATGTCGTTCGTTCTGTGTCGAATGCGATGCGGTTGGTTTCCTTATTGCTGTCTGTCCCAATCGTCCGCCTGCTGTCACTTCCTCGAGAGGAGCTTGGACTCTATCCCACCGTGGGTGGCGGAGTTGAGCCTGTCGAAGAACTCCTCGGTCGCGCCTGCAGGGAGCTCCACCTTCGCGATCCAGGAGCCGTCGGTCTGCCAGGACTCCTGGGTTATCGTCGCGCCGCCCTTCACGAGCGAGTAGGTCCTCGCCGCGTGCTCAGGAGGGATCCGTATCGCGAACTCCTGCACCTCGAACCTGATGGGCAGGATCGGCCGCAGCCGCTTGATGATATCCTGGACCTGGTCCTCCACCCTCGCGAACTCGTCGATCCGTACCTTGGCCTGGTCGAGCGCCGCCTCGATCCGCTGCGGCGGATGGGGCAGGTGCGTCCGGGGATCGGCTCCGTTCCGATGGATGAAGACGATGATCCCCTTGCGCTTCTCCTCGCGCAGCTGCGCCTTGTACTCGGCGGTGAGGTGCATCTCGCCATCCTTCAGGATGACGGCCGCCACCTTGACCGGGTCGGCGCTTCCGAACTCGGCCTCCATCTGGCTCTCCGAGGCGAGATCTCCCTTGCGGGCGTCGAAGAAGACGTGCTCTGACTTAAGGGTCTCCGACGCATCGGCGAGCTTCCCGTTCCTGAACGCGATCGCCTTGTCCGGGTCGATTACTATCTCATAGGCGCATCCGCCGCGCCTGATGCGCGCGATGTCGAGCGAGACGCGCTCATGGTCGAATGTCTGGTGTCCTTTCACGGTCCGTTCACCTCGCGCTTCGGGGAGCTGTCATGGGTGCGGGTGGCTGTGGGTTCCGGCGCTCGCGCCATCGGTCTCTCAATCCTCATTTCTTCGCCGCGGCGACGTACTTCGCGAGCGCGTCCCTGCCGAGCTTCATGAACTGCTTGTCGCTCTTCCTGATGATCGCGCAGTCGAGCCGTTCCACCGAGAGGTCTTCGCCGAGCACCTTCACGAGCGCCTTCACCGCGAGCTTGGCGGCGTCATCGATCGTCATGCTCTCCTTGTACTCCTTGTGGAGAATCTCCTCGATGTCGGTCTCTCCCTCGCCGATCACCGTCGCCTTGTACTGGAAGAAGATGCCGGTGGGGTCGGTCTCGAAGAGCTTCGGCCCGTCGCTGTCGATCCCCGCGACGAGGATCGAGACGCCGAAGGGGCGGAGGCCGCCCGACTGCGTGCACAGCTGCTTGAGGTTGCAGATATCCTTCACGATCGAGAGCGTGTCGATCGGCGTGTCGTACTGTATCTTGTGCTGCTGGGCCTTCACCTGCGCGCGCTCGATGAGCACCCGCGCGTCGGAGAGGATGCCGGACGCGGTCGCGCCGATATGGTCATCCACCTGGAATATCTTCTCGACCGATTCGGGCACGACGAGGCTGTCGACGATGCGCTTGTCGGTCAGGAGGACCACGCCGTCGCTCGCGACGATGCCGATCGCGGTGGAGCCCTGCTTGACGGTCTTCTTCGCGTACTCGACCTGGAGCAGCCGTCCGTCAGGCGAGAACATGGTTATCGCCCTGTCGTATCCCATGACCTGGTGGTTCATCGGTTGCATGTGGTATCACCTTCGGTTCTGTGTTGGATCGTGTCGTGCGGACCGGTCATGCGGCGAGGAACCTCTCGCGCGCCTTCTTCAGGATGCCGGAGACGCCGAGGCTGCGGACCGCGGCCTCGCCTTTCCCTACCCTCCTGATCGCGGCGAGCGCGAGCTTCGCCTCGTCGACATGCGAGCGGTTGACCCTGAGGATGCCCCGTTGCCGCTCCCCGTCCCACGCTTCCTTCAGGAGCCAGAGGCCCTGCTTCGCGAGGCCCAGCTCGCCGTAGAGCGTGCGGGAGGCGTCGGTGATCGCGCCGGCGACCGCTCCGAAATCGGCTATCCGCGAGTCGCTCAGGACCTCGAAGACGAGATACCGTTTGCGTTCACGGAGGCTAGGCAAGAGCGGCTTTGCGGTACGCACTGTGGGCATCACCTTTGGTCAACGCCGAGAAAATAGACAGCACTAGTATGTCTTTTTCCTCTTCTCTCTGGGGTTGGGGAATGTGGGAGTGTTTATAAAGTTTGCGGAAAACAGGGCTGGAGATTGGAGGGGATAGAAGGAAAAAAGGCGATTCTGGCCTTAATGCAGCTAGAAATCGAGCCGTATCTCCTTATGGGCGGAGAGGGCCTTCTTCAGTTCCCCTTTTATCCTGTCGCGGGCTGCTACGGTCTTCCCTTCGGCGCGGAGAACGAGGGCAGGCTGGGTGTTCGAGGCGCGTATCAGGCCCCAACCGTCGGGGAACAGCACCCGCACGCCGTCGATGTCGATGACATCATGGTCGCGCTTGAAGCGCGCGGTCGCCTCCTTGACGATGCCGAACTTGACCTCGTCCGGGCAGTCCACCCTGATCTCGGGCGTCGGATAGTACTTCGGGGCGTCGGCGAGGAGGCCGGAGAGCGTCTTCTTCCCCGCCGCGAGGATCCTGATCAGCCGTGCCGAGGCGTACATCGCATCATCGAACCCGTAGTACTCGTCGGCGAAGAAGAGGTGGCCGCTCATCTCGCCGGTGAGGAGCGCGTGCTCACGCTGCATGAGCGCCTCGATGAGCGAGTGGCCGGTCATGCTCCAGATGGCCTTCCCGCCGTGCGCCTCGACGTCCTCGAAGAGCCCCTGCGAGCACTTGACCTCGATGCAGATTTTGGCTCCCGGGTGCTTCGCGAGCACCTCCCGCGCGAAGAGGATCATCATCTGGTCCCCGAAGATCATCTCGCCCTTCTCGGTGATCGCCCCGAGGCGGTCGCCGTCGCCGTCGTACGCGATGCCGAGGTCCGCCTTCTCCTCCCTGACAGTCTTTATGAGGGCCGAATACTCCCCGGGCTTCGTGGGGTCGGGGTGGTGGTTCGGGAACGTGCCGTCGGATTCGCAGAAGAGCTCGACGACCTCGCAGCCCAGGCCCCTCAGGAGCCGCGGCCCGAACCTGCTGGTGACTCCGTTGCCGCAGTCGAGGACCACTTTCAGGCGCCGGGCGGGCCTGACACGCGTCGTGATGCATGAGATGTAGTCGTCGTCGACATTCCGCTCCTCGACCGCCCCCTCACCGTCGGCATAGTCCTCCTCCCGGATGATCCGGAGGAGCTTCTGGATCTCCTTGCCGTAGATGCAGTGCTTTCCTTTGAGGACCTTGAGCCCGTTGTACTCCGACGGGTTGTGCGAGGCGGTGACGACCGCGCCGCTGGGGATGCTGAGGAAATGGATCGCGAAGTAGACGACGGGCGAAGGCACCTCGCCGATGTCGACGACCTTCATGCCGCTCTCGACGAGCCCCCTGATCAGGCTGTCGCTGTAGTCCTTCGAGGTCGGCCGGTTGTCCCTGCCGACGACGATTGGCCCTGCGCCGAGATACGTGCCCACCGCCCTGCCGAAATGGTAGTACATGTCGTCGGAAAGGTCGGAGCCGTTGAGCCCCCTGATATCGTATTCCCTGAATATCGTCGGATTGACGTCCACTCTCGTCCACCTCTAGAAGAGCCGTCACGGCCTGCGCCGGCGGCTCACTCGATATCCTTCCATTCCTGGATGGCGCGCTCGTAGCGCTCCATGGTGCCGGTGTCGAACCACTGGCCGTCGAAGGCGTAGCCGTAGAGCCTGCCCTCCTTCGCGAGCACCGGGAAGACGTCCCGCTCGAGCGAGGCCATGCCCTTCGGCACGTAGTCGATGACCTCGGGCTCGAGGATGTAGAGCCCCGCGTTGATAAGGTTCGAGGGGGCGGTCCCCCTCTTCGGCTTCTCGATGAACTCGAGGATCTGGTTCCCCTTGAGCCGCGCGACCCCATACATCGAAGGGTCCTCGACGGTCGTGAGCGCGTCGGTGGCAAGGCCCCTGTTCCTCTTGTGGAACATGAACATGTCGTGCAGGTCGATGTTCTTGAGCTCGTCGGCGTTGCACATGATGAAGGTCCTGTCGAGATGCTTCTTCGCCAGGCGCAGGCAGCCGGCGGTGCCGAGGGGCTCTTTCTCATCGACATAGGTGAAGCGCATGCCGAAGCGCCTGCCGTCGCCGAAGTAGTCCCTGATCTTCTCGCCCTTGTACCCGATCGCGAATATGACCTCCTTCACGCCGTACTTCCTGAAGAGATCGATGACGTGCTCGACGATCGGCTTGTCGTGCAGCGGCACGAGGGGCTTCGGGATCTCGTGGGTGATCGGCTTGAGCCGCGTCCCCTTGCCGCCGGCGAGCACGAGCGCCTTCTGCGGCACGTTGCTGCCGAGCGCCTTCAGAAGCAAGACCTCGACAGCATGGCTGCGGTTCTTGATTCTATGGCCGTCTATATGGCTGTCCACCTGGCGGAGGACGTCCGCCTCGATGGTGAAGGTGACGCGCTCTTTCATGACCCTGCGGAAATGGCATGCTCCTATTTAAATCTTATGATGGGTATGATAGTGTATGACAGCTTCGTAAAATATATATAAGGGTTCCTCCCACGAAGGGTATGATAAGGTAATATCAACCTGGTGGAACCTCCATGCCCACTAAGAAGGTCGAACTGATAGACGAGGACGGTCTCGTCACCCGGATCATCGGCCTGCGCGATTTCCTCGCCGACAAGCGCGGCGAGAAGCGCTAGGCCGCGATCCCCCTTCTCCCGCAGGGCCACCGCTACCGAACCCTTCTGCCATCAGAAAGCCCGCAGGTCGTGACACGTCGCGCGCCTGATCCGCACCCGTACGCGTGAGCCGGGCCGGTGCGTGCCTTCCACGACCACCGGCCGGTAGCCGTCGGTCCTGCCGACCCTGGTCCCTCCCTTCCCCTCCTCATCGATCAGCACCGTCACCTCCCGGCCGACGAGCTCCCTGTTCGTCGCCAGCGCGATCGGGCCGAAAACGCGGGTGAGCTCCCGTGTCCGGTCACGCGCGACGCTGGGAGGGAGCATGCGCATGGCGGCGGCCTGAGTCCCCTCGCGGGGCACGAACCGCGAGATGTTGAGGACTTCGGGGCGCAGCCGCCGGACGAGGTCGACAGAGGCCCGGAAATCCTCTTCCGTCTCGCCGGGGAAGCCGCAGATGATGTCAGTCGAGAGCGTGAGCCCCGGCAGCCGATCCCTGAACAGGCCGACGAGATCCTCGAAGCCGGCGACCGTGTAGCGGCGCTCCATCCGGGCGAGCACCGTGTCGCTACCGCTCTGCACCGGCAGGTGCAGGAACCTGAACACCTTCGGGTGCGCCATCGACTCGACGAGACTGTCTGCGATCGGCAGCAGGGTGGTAGGGTTCATCATCCCGACCCTGATCCTGAAGTCGTCGGGGAGCCGGCAGAGCCTGCGCAGCAGCGACGGCAGCCGTCCCTCTCCCCTATCAGTCCAATAATTCGCGGTGTCCTGCGAGGTGATCCAGAGCTCTGCGCAGCCTGACGCGAGCGCGGCCCTCGCCTCGGCGACGATCGTCGCTTCTGGATAGGACATCAAGCCGCCCTTCACCAGCCGCACCGAGCAGTAGCTGCATCCCTGCATGCACCCGCTCGCGATTGGGATGATGCCCACCATAGGGTTCCTCCTGAGGCGCGGCATGCGCAGCTTGACTTCCGTCGTGTGCCCGAGCGCCGTCGCAGGAGAGCCATCGAGCGACGACCGCACCACCTCGACGATATGGGAGATGTTGTGGGTGTCGATGAACGACGCGTCCGGCGCGAGCTCACGCGCCTTGGGGATGATGGCCTCGGTGACGCAGCCGGCGATGACGTATCGCGCTTGCGGATGCTCGTCCATGAGCCTCCGCAGCTCGCGCAGCGCGACGGCGTCGCCCTTGACCGTGCAGATATTGAGAACGATCACGTCGGCGGTCTCCGCGGCATCGGCCTGGCCGATCCCCGCCTCGGCAAGGAGGCCCTGCATGATCTCCCCTTCAGAGAAGTTGGTCGAGCAGCCGAAGGTCCTGAGATAGCAGCGCGCCATGCCGCAGGAGAATGGGAATCGTTACTTAAAGCTTGCGCAGGAGCGACATGAGGAGGGATCTCCCTTCCGCGAGGATGCGCTCAGCCTCCTGCTCGTCGTCGGCGTCGCTGACGATCCGGAACTGGCCGGCCTCGGTCTTGGAAGCGCGGAAAAAGATGAAGCTCTTCTCCCCGATCCAGGCCTTGAGCCCGCCGGTCCCGTCGCCGTAGCGCTCGACCCTCCTGCCTTGGCTCTCGTACCTCTCGCTGAGCAGCTGCCGCACCTGAGGGACGGCCTCAGGGTCGCAGGAGACCTTGGTCCTGCCGCTGTAGTACCGAGGGTACGAGTCGAGGATCGCTTCGATCCCCTTGCCGGTCCTGGAGAGCAGGCGCAGCACCATCGCGAAGGTGAGGATGCCGTCCCTGCACCTGCTCGGCGGGAAGATGCCGCCTGAGCTCGAGCCCTCGCCGCCGACCGGGCTCTGCAGCTCGTCCATCCGCTCGACGACGTTGATCTCACCGACGTCGACATGCTCGACCCGCGCGCCGTGGCGCTCCGCGATCTCGGTGACGAGGTTCGAGGTGACCGCGTTCGCGACGACCACCGCCCCCGTCTCGGCGTCCGCGAGCGCCTCGTCGACGAGCAGCGCGAGCACCTCCTGGCCTGATACCATCCTGCCTGAAGGCAGCACGAACTCGGCCCGGTCGGCGTCGCAGTCGAACCCGACCGCGAGATCGGCCTTCCCCTTCCGTGCGACGGCGCCGAGATAGCCGATCGATTCCCCATCAGGCTCCACGCGACGGGCGAAGACGCCCGGCTCTATGTTCCTGTATATGCCGGTGATGCCGAGCCGCCCGAACAGCGTCGCGAGGTAGAGGCCGGCGGTCCCGCCGTTCGGGTCTGCCACGACCGAGAATCCCCTCTTCCTGATGGCGTCCGCATGCCCCTTCCCGATCGTGTCGAGCACGAACCGTATGTACGCGTCAGCGAGTCCTGCCCCTTTCCGGGACACTGTCCCCTCCTTCCCGGCCGGCGCTGCCGGCTTCGCATGGGCGGTCCGGATCACCCGCGCCATCGCCGCAGGCCCGAGCACCGCGCCCGTCTCTCCAAGGAGCTTCCATCCGTTGTCGGCAGGCTCGTTGTGGGAAGCGGTGACGATCGCGCCGCCGTCAGCCCCGAATTCGCGGACCGCGAGCTCGACAGCGGGCGTCGACTGCACGCCGACGTCGATCACGTCCCCATAGCCGCGGAGGACCCTGATGAAGATGTCCATGAGCGAGCGTGAGCTCGGACGGGTGTCTCCTCCGACGACGAAGGTCGCGCCGGTCTTCCTCGTGCGGGCAAGGGTCTCGCGCCCGAGCGCATGGGCGTACCGCATGGCGAGATCTCCGGTGATGTCACCGCCGTAGCGGCCCCTGACGCCTGAGAACGATTCTGTCAGCATGGCAAGCGGGGCGGCTCCCTCCATTTATATAGTTTATGGCCTTCCCGGCGGATGCCACTCCTGAATACGGCACAAATTTTATATAGGGAGCCCCCCTCACCAGGAGGTGTCATGCGCTCGTCGGGAGCGGCGCAGTGACGGGGGGTGTGAGATGGCTGATGCGGCATCAGAGACCATCGAGCTAGGTGGCAGTATCATCCTCTCCGGTTTCTCGGGCCTCACCGGCGGGGATATGGTGATCGTCAAGAAGATAGTGGGCAACTACGCCAAGAAGTTCTCTGAGACGGTGAAGCGGTTCGAGAGCCTCTCCCTGACGATGAAGAAGGTCCACGACATCGACGACAACAGCAAGTTCGGGCTGCATGTGAAGGCGCTTGCGGCAGGAAAGCCCCACACGGCGGAAGTGACGGACAAGAACCTCTTCTTCGCGATCGACAAGGCGCTCAAGAAGATCGAGAAGAGCCTTGGCTAATCCGGCGGTGATGGCAGCATGGCAGGGACTGCGACAGGCACGGGACACTCTCGCGTGCCGGAGGGCTCGACCGCCATTAGGGTTACGGTGAGGCCGCGCGCCAGGAAGGCGGGCGTCGTGCACGATGAGGAGCGTGATCGCCTCATCGTCTCGGTGAGGAACCCGGCCGAGGGCGGCAAGGCGAACGCCGAGCTGCTGCGCCTGCTCGCGAAGGAGTTCGGGCGCAAGGTCCGCGTCGTCGCCGGGAATACCTCCAAGAACAAGCTGGTACGGTTCCTCTGAACACGTATGCTCTGGTCAGTCCTCGAACCGCATCATGCGGTCGGGCATGTCCTGCTCCATCATGAGCACCACCCGGCTCTCCTTCTTCTCGTCGATGATGCGGTACGCGCAGTTCTCCGCGATCTCCGCGGCGAACGCCTTCACCTCGTCGTGCAGCGGCATGTTCGCCATGCTCAGCCTCTCGCGCGAGCCGCCGACGAACATGTAAGCCTTCACTTCGGCGAATAACGGATGCGCGCGCTCGAGGAGCGCCGCCCACTTCTCAGGATGCGCCATGTTCATGCCCCTGATGCAGGTTATCCGCACCGCCGTCCTCGTCCTCTCCCTCATGCCCTTCAGGATGTCGGCGCTCCGCATCAGCCGCTCCCAGCCGTCGGGGAACGACGGGTTGACGATCGCCCTGAAGAGATCCTCGTCCGGCGCGGAGAATGAGAGGTAGATCTGGGTCGGCGGCTCGAGCGTCGCGAGCGCGTCGGGGTTCTGGCCGTTCGTCACGACGAACGTCGTCCTGCCGCGCCCGTGCAGCAGCCTAATGATCTCGCTGAGCCGCCGATAGGATGTGGGCTCGCCTGAGAGCGAGATAGCGAAATGCATCGGCTCCCGCGCCTCTTCGAGCTTCGTCCGGTCGGCCTTCGGGTTGCCGCCGTAGCCGGAGAGGAGCTTTCTCTGCGCCGCGATGCAGCCGTCGATGATGCTGTCCGGATCGTCGCCGTCGGTGATGTCAGAGCCGAACGTCCATTCGGTGTTGCGCCAGCAGAACGTGCAGGCGTTCGAGCAGTAGTTGATGGAAGGGGTCATCTGGCAGCAGCGGTGCGCCCTGATCCCGTAGAAGGTCTCCTTATAGCAGGTGTCCTTGCCGGTGATCGACTTCTTGGTCCAGGTGCAGATCTTCACCGCCGAGTGCTTGCCGACGAGCGCGTATCCCTGCTTCTCGAGTGTCCGGTCGATGAGCACCTTGTCGATGTGGGCGACGCTTGCCATGCGCTCCTCGAATCAGGACAGATTTATAAGGTTTATGCCGCGGCAGGACACAAACGTTTAAATACGTGGCGCGCGTTGGGAAATGGCATGGTCTCGCGGAAAGAGAAGGTCGCGATGGAGAAGTTCAAGGCAGAAGAGCAGAACTACTACGACAGGCTCTACATCAACCTGCTCCGTTACCTCGGCATCTTCTTCATCGTCCTCGCGACCGTCATCCTCATCAAGGAGGCGCTCGTCTTCTCGCTGCCCATCCTTGCCATGCACGTTATTGGCCTCGTGCTCTTCGTGGGCTCCCTCCTCTGGGACTTCCGCGACCGCAGGTCCGTCGAGCACGCCGAGAGAGAAGAGGAGGATCTCGATGACCTCGAGTACGCGGGCAAGCGAGTCGAGAACTATTCCCAGAACAACTGAAGGGGCATGCTCCGCGAAACCCTTATATACCTTCGCGGGTTCTCACCTGCCGATGAAGGCGCTCGACACGATCGCACGGCTCGAGAAGGACGCGGCGTTCGCCATATGGCGGAACGGCCATCCCGATGCCTATCTCGCGCATGTCTTCTACATGAAGCAGCAGCAGGGCGAGGACTGGCAGGTCGGTTACTACGACAAGGCGAGCGACCGCATCACCACCTTCGTCCTGGGCGAGACCGTGCAGCAGAACCCTGAGTCCGAGGTGTTCAAGAAGGGAGGTGCGGTCGAGCGGCTCGACATGGCCGCGGTGAGGCTCGACGTCCCTGATGCGCTGGACGCGGCGATCGGCTTCCAGAGAGCCGAGTACCCGACCGAGCTTCCCGGCCAGGCGATCGTCATCCTGCAGCGGCTCCCCCTCGGCCAGGTCTACAACATCACGCTCATCACGCTCGCCTTCAAGAGCCTGAACATCAAGCTCGACGCCGCGACCGCGAAGGTCCTGCGGCATGAGCTCATCTCCTTCATGGACTTCGGGAGCGCTCTGCCGAAGTGAAGGCGCAGGCGACCGTTCCGATTCCCGTCCGTTTCCGGAAGAACGCCCTGTTCCGGCCGCCGCTCCACTGGAAATATAATCGTTGCATACTATGCTTTTTCTCACATAGGTTTTCGAGTATATTTCACGCCCCCATATTCTTTAAATAGAATCTATGTTCACCTTCAGGACGGCATCAACATTTGTTTCATGGTCGGGATGGAGGTGGATGCTCTTCTTACGCTTTTAGTGGCACCCCCTAATGTCTACTAGTCGTGGAACACCCCATCGCCATGCCGGCCTTGATCGGAAGGGGCTGGGTGCGGGCCTTCGGGCACGCGCCACCCGCTCTTCCTTCCGTATCCGCAAAGAGGCGAGCCACCCCATGGTCATGGTGAAGGTGAAGCGACTGAGAGACGGAGCGACCCTGCCTTCCTATTCCCATGCGGGAGACGCGGGCCTCAACCTCTTCTCGTGCGAGAACTATGCCCTCAAGGCAGGCGAGCGCCGGACCTTCATGATCGGGCTCGCGATGGAGACAGATCCTGGCTATGTCTTCATCATCAAGGACCGGAGCGGCATGGCGGCGAAGCACGGCATCACGACGCTCGCGGGCGTGATCGAGCACACCTACCGCGGCGAGTTCGGCGTGGTGCTGCTCAACACCGGCGACGAAGAGTACGCGGTGAGGAAGGGCGACCGCATCGCGCAGATGCTGGTGCTGCCGGTGGCGACCGCAGACGTGGTCGAGGCGGACGATCTTTCGGATACGGCCCGCGGAGCCGGCGGGTTCGGGAGCACGGGCAAATGAGCATCGACAAGGGGGACAAGAGGATGGACATCAGCTTCAAGGCGCAGCAGTCATGCCGACGCCTCGACGACTTTTTCGGAAGCGACGAGGAGACATGCGAGTGAGCCGCGACTGGGGGACGCCCGGCCGAAACGGCGATCCGGCGAAAAACCTTATATAGGGTGACAGCATGCAGCAATTCAGGATAACCAAGGAGAAGATGCTCGACGCATGGAGCTGTGTCAATGCAAGCCTATATCGATCCAACGGTCCCTATATCTTCGACGACCTGGAACAGGACCTCGAGGAGCCTGACGATATCGTTTGCGGGATGTAACTTCCGCTATCCCTTCTCCTCTTCCCCCCATCTCTTCGACTTCAAGGCAGAGCTCCTCTCCGACGTGCGCGACATCGTGCGTGAGCTGCGCATCAGGAGGGATGAGGCCGACTCGGTGCTGCTCGCCGGCGGCGAGCCCCTGCTCCAGCGGCTCGCGGCGGCCGAGATCCTCTGCCAGGCTAAGGCCCTCGGCCTGCGGACCGCGATGGTGACCAACTGCTCGAAGCCCGACGCGCTCAGGTCGCTGCTCCAGAAAAAGCTCCTCGATGCCGTCTACGTGCAGTTCCACCAGCCGCTTGCGGAGCCGTGCTTCTCGCGCATCACCAGCGCCGGCACCTTCTTCAAGCCGTCGGCAGCGGTCATCGCCGACGTGAAGACGAGCCTCGCGCTCCTCGCCGCAACGCGCGCGAGCGTCACGCTCCAGGTCGAGGTGCTCACTCTCGTGGTGCCAAGCGTGCTCTACAAGAAGGAGGACCTGCTCGACATCGCCTCGCACATCGAGCCCCTGCACGCTGTCTGGTGGCTCGAGCAGTTCGATCCCGAGGCACCGGCGGCGGACCGGCGGCTCGGCGCCCTCAACCCGCCGTCGATACCGTTCATGAAGAACCTGCGGGACGCCGTCCTCGCGCGATTCCCGCGGATGGAGATTCGCCTCATCGGCAAGGACGGCGAGGAGATAGGATGATCCTGGACCGGGTGAGATGACGCTCAGATCAGCGGGCCGACCTTCTCCCATACGATCGCGTGGATCTCATCTTTCCCCATGAGCTTCCCGTCCCGCATGCAGTCGACCCTGATCCACCCCTCCTCTGCCGCGAGCGCGAGGTAAGACTCCTCCGCATCCTTGAGGTGCCGCCCGTCCGACTCGTGGATATCTCGCTTCGCGCCGCCCACATAGCCGCGCGCGCCCTTGCGGTCGACGAGCGTCTGGCCGACCGCGTACGGCACATACAGGAAGACCGTCGCGTTAGGTAGGGGAATGCCATACACCTGATATTCGAGCTCCTTCAGCCAGTCGAGGAAGGCCTTCCGCTTCGCGGGGTCCCCTATCTTCCCCGATTGGTGGCCCATGTTCGCTGAGGCGTAGCGGTTGCACACCACGACCTTGCCTGCCGCGAGCGCCGCGAGGATACGCTCCTTCGCCTGCCAGCGGTCGCCGGCGTACAGGAGCGAGGCGAGGTACGGGCTCACCTCATCCGCAGTGCCGAATTCGCCGGCAAGATAGCGGCCGACCATCCTGCCGAAGAAGGTGTCATAGTACTGCGGGAAATCGAACATGGCGACACTGCGGCCTTCCTTTGCCAGCCGCTCCACCAGCCGCTCCGCCTGGGTCGCCTTACCTGACCCGTCGGTCCCCTCGATCACGATGAGCCTGCCGCGCATCCGATCACCCCAGTATGCCGAGCCCCTCATAGAGGGGACGGCTCGCGCAGAGCGCCCCCACCTGCCCCTTCACCTTCGCGATGACAGAAGCGTCCTGCGGGCGTTTCAGAACCCTCGCGATCATCGCGCCGACCTCTGCGCAGTCAACGGTGGAGAAGCCTCGTGTCGTTATCGCCGGCGTGCCGATGCGGATGCCTGACGGGTCGAACGGCGAGCGGGTATCGAAGGGGATCATGTTCTTGTTCGTGTAGATGCCTGCGGAATCGAGCGCCTTCTCCGCCTCCTTGCCACCGATCCCCAAAGGAGTGAGGTCGATGACCATGAGGTGGTTGTCGGTCCCGCCGGTGACGAGCGAGATGCCGTTCTCGAGGAGGCTCGTCGCGAGCGCCTGGGCGTTCGCGAGGATGCGCCGCTGGTACTGCGCGAAGTCCGGCTTGAGCGCCTCGCCGAACGCCGCTGCCTTCGCGGCGATGACATGCTCGAGGGGCCCGCCCTGCATGCCAGGGAAGACGGCCTTGTCGATAGCCTTCCTGTGCTCCTCCCTGCAGAGGATGATGGCCCCTCGGGGGCCGCGGAGCGTCTTGTGCGTGGTCGTCGTCACGACATCCGCATAGGGCACGGGGCTCTGGTGCGCCTTCGTCGCGACGAGCCCAGCGATATGGGCGATGTCGGACATGTGGTATGCCCCCGCCTCTGCCGCGATATCGCCGAACGCCTTGAAGTCAAGCTTCCGGGGATAGGCGGAGAAGCCGGAGAGCAGGAGCTTCGGCTTGTCTGCCAGCGCTCGCTTCCGCACCGCGTCCATGTCGAGCAGATGGGTCTTCGGATCGACACCGTATGAGCTGAAGTGATAGAACCTGCCCGAGAAGTTGACCGGGCTGCCGTGCGTGAGGTGGCCGCCGGCGGCAAGGTCCATGCCGAGGATGGGGTCGCCGAGCTCCAGGAGCGCGAAGTAGGCCTCCATGTTCGCCTGGCTGCCGGCATGCGGCTGGACGTTCGCATGGTCGGCGCCGAAGAGCTGCTTCGCGCGGTCGATCGCGAGCTGCTCGAGCTCGTCGATCACCTCGTTGCCGCCGTAGTAGCGCCGGCGCGGGTAGCCCTCCGAATACTTGTTGGTGAGCACCGACCCCATCGCCTGGAGCACCGCCTTCGAGACGAAGTTCTCTGACGGGATGAGCTCGATCCCCTGCCGCTGGCGCGAGAGCTCGCGCACGATCCCGTCGTGCAGCCGCGGGTCGGCTTCTGCGAGGCCTCGCATCAGGTCATGCGCCTTATTCACTGCCGCCACCCCTGGCTCTGGGTTCGCGCGCATATATATATCTCTTTCGCAGCCGACGGAAAGGTATATAAATGACGCCCCTCTCTGTGGATCTGGGGGTTCGTGATGGCATCCTACAGCGCTGAAGACCGCAAGATCCTCGAGAAGCACGTCTCGTCTGTCGAGAGCCCGGTCTACTGCATCTACAACCTGCCTCCTGAGGTGGTGGCGGTACTCTTCGCCTTCGTCTCGAGAAGCCCCGCTTCCTTCCGCGACAACCTGCTCAGGCTCATCAAGGGAAAGCAGCTGGATATGGGGCGGCTCATCGAATGCTATGTTTCGGTGAGCATCGACTATGCGGATGCGAAGCGCAAGGCGAAGGAGTTCCATGAGAAGTGGGTCGTCGGCTATGGCCACAGCAGCGTCGCCGAGCACGCCGTGGCGTCCATCGCGATGGAGGACGTCTCGATCATCGCCTCGAAGGTCATCGAGGACAACCGGCTCGCGAGCTTCACCGAGAAGAGCACGCGCTACCAGGTCTTCGGCAGGGACCGCTACTACAAGCCGAAGAGCATCATGATGTCGAAGCACGCGAAGCTGTACCAGGAGACCTGCGACTCCCTGTTCGATACCTATGCGCGGATCACGCCGGACATGGTCCGGCATATGGGGCGGGCGCATCCGCAGGAGGAGGGCCAGCCCGATACCCTCTTTGCGGGCATCACCAAGGCCCGCGCCTGCGACGTTGTGCGCTATCTCCTCCCTGCTGCGACGCAGACGAACCTCGCGATGACCGCGAACGCCCGCGAGATCGAGCACGCGATAACGAAGATGATCTCCCATCCGCTCGAGGAGATGCGCGACATCGGGAGACGTCTGAAAGAGGAGGTCCAGAAGATCATCCCGACGCTCGTGAAGTACGCGGACGAGAACGCCTATCTCAAGGAGACCGGACCCGCGATGGAGGCGGAAGCGGCCTCAGCCCTGCTCAGGATGCCGGAAGAGGCGGGAAAGAGCGTCGCGCTCGTCAGGTACGACAATGACGCAGAAGACCGGCTCGTCTGCGCGCTGCTCTACCGGTTCTCGGACCGGCCGTACGAACAGGTGCGCAAGGCGGTCGGTCGGATGAGCGAGGCGGAGAAGGGGAAGGCCATCGACGGGTCGATGCGGCGGATGGGAACGCATGACTGGCCGATACGCGAGCTCGAGCACACCAGCTACACCTTCGACATCCTGATGGACTACGGCGCGTACCGGGACCTCCAGCGCCACCGCATTTGCACCCAATCGACCCAGGACACGACCTGCGACCATGGCTACGAGATGCCGGAGCAGATCAGGGATGCCGGGTTCGAGAAGGAATACGTCGAAGCGATGGAGAAAGCGAAGCGGGCGTATGACACCATCCGGAAGGACTTCCCGAAAGAGGCCCAGTACCTGGTGCCGCTCGCGTTCCGGAAGCGGACGCTCTTCACGCTGAACCTGCGCAGCCTCATGCACATGATACGGCTCCGGACCGGCAAGGAAGGGCACGCGTCCTACCGGATCATCTGCGCGAGGATGCACGAGGAGGTGAGGCGCGTGCAGCCGCTGCTCGCGCGCTACATCCAGATGAACTACGCCAAGGGGCCGTCGAGGGGATGAGGAGGATAACGTGGGAAAGGTCGTCGCGATAACCGGGATGTGCGGGAGCGGCAAGAGCGTCGTCGCCGACTATCTCATCAAGAAAGGCTTCGGCTTCTTCCGCTTCGGCCAGATAACGCTCGACGAGGTGGCGAGGCGGGGCCTTCCGCCGACGGAAGAGAACGAGCGGCCGATACGCGAGGAGTTCCGGAGGAAGCACGGCATGGCGGCCTTCGCGGTGCTCAACTTCCCGACATGCGATGCGCTCAGGAAAAAGGGCCACGTCGTCGCCGACGGCATGTACAGCTTCGAGGAATATCTCGCGTTCGAGGAGCGCTACAAAGGGGACTTCGTCTGCCTCGCGATGGTGGCTTCGCCTGACGTCCGCTATTCCCGGCTCGCCGGACGCGAATGGGACCCGGCGAAGGACCCGGCGATGCGGCACCGGCCCGCCTCGTTCGGCCAGGCCCGCTCGCGCGACATCGCGGAGATAGAGAACCTGCGCAAGGGCGGCACGATCGCGATGGCGCACCATTATATCGTCAATGAGGGGAAGACGAAAGAGCAGATTATTAAAGAGGCTGACCTCTTCCTCAAAAGGTTCAGGCTCGGATGAACGATGTGATTAGCATGGCGGAAAAACCACAGCCGCACCAGCGGCCCGACTGGGACGAGTACTTCTTTGAGATCATGGACGCGGTGGCGAAGCGCGGCACCTGCGACCGCGGCCGGGCGGGAGCCCTCATCGTCAAGGAGAAGCGGATCCTCACCACCGGCTACGTCGGCGCGCCCTCAGGACTCCCCCACTGCGACGAGGTCGGCCACCTGCTGCGGACCGTGGTGTACGACGATGGGGAGAAGCACCAGCACTGCGTGCGCACCAACCACGCAGAGCAGAACGCGATCGCCCAGGCCGCGAAATACGGCATCTCGATCGACGGCGCGACCCTCTACTGCAAGTTCGAGCCCTGCCTCGACTGCGCGAAGCTCATCATCAACTCAGGCATCAGGCGGGTGATGTGCCTGCGCCGCTACCACGGCGCGAAGGACACGCGCGAGATGTTCCGGCAGGCGGGAATCGAGCTCGTCGTCATGCATGATGAGCTCGAAGAGTACGAGAACCAGTGACCCGGTCACGTACCCAAACCTTTTAATACTCCCCTCCCCAGGTCAGGCCCTGATGTCTGCTGAGATCGTCATCGGGCGCGTGAAGAAGGTTCTCGACAACCCGCCGTGGGTCGCGTTCGAGATCGACCGGCACGGCTTCTCATTGACGAACAGCGATATGTATGTCAAGAGCCACTACTTCGTCCGTCGGCTCCAGAAGGCGATCGACCGCCATCACCACGCTTCCCTTGCCGCGAAGATAATCCTCAAACAGCATAGGCAGAGCTTCCATGACCTGAAGGGCCTGATGCTGAAGATAGAGTTCTCCGACCATGAGCATGTCGAGATCGTCCCCTCGCCGCGGCGGGTCCTTGTGAGGCTCGGCAGGGTCATCACCTTTGGCGCTGGCACCCATCTCTGCGGGTTCCATGTCCGCGCGAAGGGGTCCTTCGGTTCGAGGCGCATCTGGATACGGAGCCTCGTGTTCGCGGGCAAGCTCAAGGACCTGTGCAGGCAGCACGACCCCACGAGGCTGAAGGGGGAATACCTCTCGTTCGTCTTCTACAAGCACCTATGATCCGTGCGGCCCTGCCGTCGGGTCAGAGCCGAGAAAGGTCGAGGAGCAGGCCGCCGGGGCCGGGGTTGATGTACCGGATGCCGCCGATCGTGGTCTCCTCGCCCGCGTGCATGTGCAGGTGGCCGAACACCACAATCTTGGGACGCACCCTCTCGATGTAACTGCGCATCGTGCGGTTGCCGGTCTTCCTGCTCCCCACCTCATCGAGCCCGATATCGTGCGGCGGCTGGTGCACGACCATGATCGGCTCGGCGTCCGGATGCTCGGCCATCGCCTCGTCGAACCGGAGCGTCGCGTCCTCGAACATCTCATCGTCGACCACGAATCCCCCGCCGCCGTAGCCGAGGAAGAGGTGGGAACCGAACCGCCATGCGCCGCCGTGGATGTACCTGATGTTCGGGTAGTCCGGGACGAGCATTCGTGTCGTCAGCTCGCTTTCATGGTTGCCGTGGATGAGGACGACCGGCTTCCCGATGGAATCGAGGAACGCGAGATGTTCGCTGTACCCTTCCCCGAACTCGGTGAGGTCGCCGGCGCACACCAGCACGTCCGCCTCCTGCGCACGGTGCTTGATGCGCTCGTGCAGCGGCCTCCTGCCGTGCGTGTCGACGAAGAAGAGGGCCTTCATGCGGGTGGGGAAACAAGGCAGATTTATATGGTTTACGGAGGAGCGCGGCACGCTCAACCCGCAACCGTGCGGTCGTAGTCCTCAAGGATGATGGTATCGAGCCCGGTGAGGTCGGTCGCCGCGTACAGGCGCCCCTGCCCGATGCCCACGATGCGCCGCGCCAGGCGCTCGCCCGCCTCGTCAAGGGAGAGGCCGATGACCGAGAGCGTGATGCCGGCCGCTGCCGCTGCCGCGGCAGCGTCGAGCGTCTCCTTCTCAGGGACCTCGCCCACGTTCGGGAGCGCGTCGGTGAGGAGCACGACGTGCTTCGTCCCCTCGCCTGCGGGGAAGAGCGACACCGCCCGTCGGATGCTCCCCTGCAGGTTCGTCTGCGCGCCCGGCCGGACGGATACGATCCTATGCAGCAGGAGAGGGAAGTCGTCGCACGGCCCGATCGCCTCGATCACCTCGCTCCCGAACACCAGCAGGCCGACCTGGTCGCGGTGCTCGATCGCGTTGAAGGAGAGCGCGATCCCCGCCTTCTTCGCCATCCGGATCTTGTCCCCCTTCATGGAAGCTGACGCGTCGATCGCGTACACGATCGAGGCCTTTCCATGGGCGGCGTGATCATAGGCCATGAGATCCTCAGGCCGCACCTTGGGGCGGCTGCGGCGGACCGCCCGCTTAATGGTCTTCCTGAGCGCGATCGCCCGGTACCGGTCGCCCTTCCGGAAGGCCCGCTCCTCTTCGCGCTCGCCGGCCCTGCTCACCATGCGGGAGATCTTCTCGCCGAAGTGGCCTTTCCCCACGAGATCATCGAGCTCTTCGGCATAGAGCATGAGCGCGGCGAGCCGCGTCCCCTTCTCCTCGACGACGTATTCCCGATCGAGCAGGCCCTCCCGGCGCATGCCGTCAGCGGACTGCCGTATCCGTTCTTGGAGCTCCCGCCTGAATTCGGGGACCGGGATGTTGTCCTCGATGTAGCGCGGGTCGTGGCCGGAGACCGCGCGCAGGAACCGCTCGCCGTAGAGCCTCTTGGCGAGCCGGTAGTTCCGGACGATGTTCCTGAAGATGATGTCTGGCGTGAACGAGCCGATGCCGCGGTCGAAGGAGTCCATGATCAGCTTCGCCTGCTCGAGCGTCTGGCTGTCGTTCTCCAGGACCGAGTGCATGAGCTTGTCCTCCTCGTCCTGGCGCGCGAGCCTTCCCTTGAGCTCCTCAATCGGCTCGAGCTCCGCCGCCCGCTCGATGCCGGCCTCTTCCCGCCCCTGCGGCCCGCTCAGGCCGCAGTCGTCAGCGTCAGGCCGTCCGCTGTCAAAGTGAACCACCCGTTTCGCTGTACTCCTCGACGCTGCGTGACTTACAGAACCCGTCGAAGCGCTCCTTCAGGTAGTCCCTGTTCGAGAAGAGGTATTTGACCGAGGGCTTCAGGCTCATGCGATGGGCGAGGACCGAGACGATGATCGCGACGACGTCCTCGAACCTGACCGAATCCCTGCCGTCGAGCGCGGCGTTCGCCTGGGCGCGCTCGTACAGGCCGATGCTCGCTCGGACCGAGGGCTTCCTGTCGATGTTCTCGTCCTGCCGCAGGCCCCTGATGAAGTCGAGGGAGAAGGAGAGGAGGCCCTCGTCGAACCCGACGATGGATCTCCCCTTGCGCCGAACGATCTCCCGCTCGGTCGCGAGACCCTCAGGATAATCCATGTAGATGATGTCGAACCGGTCGAGGAAGACGTCGGACAGCCTCTCGGTCGATGAGTCCTCAGGGTTCATGGTGCCGATGAAGAGGATGTCGGCCGGGAACTCGACGTCGTAGCTGCCGACCGTCGCGTGCCCCTCCTCGAGCACCTGGAGCAGGCTGTTCTGCAGCTTCTCTGGGCAGCGGTTGACCTCGTCGAAGAAGAGGATGCCGCGGTTCGCCCTGAAGATCTTCCCCGGCGTGAAGGCCTCGACCGACTGCGGGCCGTACTCGAGCGCCTTTATCGGGTCGATGTCCCCGAGCAGGTCCTCAGGAGTGAGGTCAGGGCTTCCCTGGATGCGGACGAACCGCTCCTCGCCGCTGACCTCCCGTGTCCCTTTTCGCCTCACGCCCTTCGTTGCCTTCGCTCCGCCCCGCTTCCTGCAGCCAGGGCAGAGCGGACGTTCCGGGTCGCAGCGATACTCGCAGTCGTTCGCGGTGATGCTTGGGAGCAGCCGCGCGACGCTCCTCGCGAGCGTGGTCTTGCCGATCCCCGGCGGGCCGGCGAGGATGATGTGGCGTCCCATCAGGAGCGCGCTCGCGAGCTGCCGCTTGGTGTCCTCCTGGCCGAGGATGTCGGGGAAGCGGTCCTTTCCCGCACCCTTCGTGGTGATGAGGATATCCTTGAGGTGTTCCCTGAGTCCCATTTCACATCACATCATGCCGCAATCATACCTTGTCTGACTGCATCCCCTGCATCCTTCCATAGGTCGATAAAGGATAGGCAGAAGAGCCGAGACTATTTAAGGGTTCCTTTGGGGGGCCGCTTCCTAGGGGGCCTGTCGCCCTTCCTCATGCCCTCGCGCTTCGCCTGCGCATAGAAGAAGCTGAACATGAAATAGACGATAGCGACCATGCAGGCCACGAGCAGGGAGAGGCTCACCCTGATGAAGATGTCGAGCGCGGTGAGCACGCAAGTGTCAGTCGTGCAGAGCTGGCTCTTCGCCACGAGATGGAGCGACATGACGAACAGGATGACGCAGCTCATGACGAAGCAGCCGATGAGCGCTTTCCAGCGGACCGGCAGGTGCCTGTAGGTCCTCCACGCTTCTTCCATGCCGCAGGGGAGGCTCCCTGACTATAAATAGGTTTTCCTGCCCGCGACCGCCGCCGCCCCCGTCGGCTAATGGAAATATCTCCTGATCTCATGGAAATTGTAGCTGGTGATGATGATGCCGACCGTTATCAGCAGCAGGTGGGTGTAGGTCGCCTCCATCCAGAAGAGGGTCGCGATGCCGATCGAGGTGGAGCCGACGCCGATGAGCATGAGCGGGTCGAAGAGCCTGCGCTCGATGTTCCGGTAATAATCTGAGAAGTACTGGGCGCGCTTCTTGTCGATGAAGAGGAGCCCAGTGACGATGAGGAGCAGCCCGGGGACGATAGGGAGCATGATGCCGAGCAGGCCGAGCAGTATCAGCACGACGCCGATCGCGTTCCTGAGGTTGGTCTTCCACACTGCCATGCCAGTCATCCTCCTGTGTCAGACGAAGGACCAATAGATGCCCATGATCCTGAGCGCATAGACGAGGGCACAGGTCACCGCGCCGTAGACGAGCAATTTCAGCGCTGTCCAGAGGAGCTGTGCGACATCCATCATCCTTCCCGGATGCCCCTAAAGGAAGGGGATATAAAAATCTATGGAGAAAGAAAGGGGGTTGCGTCGGGGGATAGGCTGCGCTCACTCATGCTTCGGAGCAGGCGCCGGTGCTGGCTGGCCGTTCCTCATGGGCGCAGGCTTCTTCGTCGGGGCTACGGGCCTCTTCTCTCGAGTGGCAGATGCCTTCCCCTTCTTGATCCGCTCGGTAGTGGCCTCGAACCTCTTGAGCTCCTTGTCGATGTCCGCCTCGGTCTCGACCTTCTCCGCGGCCTGCTTCGGAAGATCGGGCTCAGCCGGGGCCTCGACCGCCGCCGCCTCATCCTCACCCTTCTTGGGCTTCTTGGAGGTGGGCTTCGCAGGCCCGACGACAGCTTCCTTGAGCTTCTGTGCGACGCCCTTCTTCTCCTCCTTCTTTGGCTTCTCGATCGCGTAGCCCTCTAGCTCCGCCTTGACGGTGCCGTCCTCCTCCTTCACCGCGGTGATCCTGACATGATGGGGCGGGCTCTTGATGCCGTCCTTCCAGATCCGCTCGTTCAGGTGCGGGCCGATCCATACCTTGCCATCGCCCTCGGGCTTCATGTGCCTGACGAGGAATGCCTTGAGGGCAGCGATGGCCTTCTTCGATCGCCTGTGGCGCGGAGCTTTCTGGAACTCTTTCCGCAGGGGGACATTGTAGACGCGTTCGAGCCGTGCCATGCTGCATCACTTCTTGATCTTGGTGCGCTTCCAGCTCCTCTTGATGACCGTATGCCTGCCAGGGTGCACCCTCCTGCCGGCGCCGTAGATCTTCGGGATCGTCCAGAACGGCGCCCATCGGGTCTGCCGGTTCCGCTTCGCGAGCATGAGCTTGCGCGATATGTGCTTGTTCGTTGCCATCTTATCTCCTGGTGACCGTGAAGTCCCGCCGTTTCGGGGCGATCTTCTCGAGTATCGTCCTGAGCAGGATGTCGTCCACCTCGTTCACCTGGCCCTGCTGGATCGCCTGGGCGAGGATGATGAGGACCTGGACCGCGAGGTCGGGGTGCGCCGTCTTGACGTTGCCGTACCTGCTGAGCGCCTCCTTGGTGAGCCGCGCCTTGACGACCGCCTCGAGCTGCTCCACCTGCCGCTGGAGCTCGAGTTCCTCGCTCGCCTGCTGCTGGGCCCGGGCGACCTCCTGCTCCTGCAGCTCAGCGAGCCTCCGTCTCCTCAGCTCCTCCAGCTCGTCCATCGTCCTCAGCCGTCGCCTCTTCGGCCACCGGCTCGGGCTTGGGGGCCTTCGCCGCTCTCTTCTTCGGAGCCGCCTTCTTCGCGGGCTTCTTCTCTGCTGCAGGCGCCTTCGGTTCTTTCTCCTCTTTCTTGGGCGTCAGCCTCTGAGCCGGCCGCTTCGTAAGCGGGATCGCCGCCCTGTTCAGGAGAGAGATTCCCTTCGGCGTGAGGACGCGGCCCTTGTGGACACCCTTCGCCTCCTGCTTGGCGAGGCCCGCGGCCTCGAGCTGCTGGAGGATATGCCGCAGAATCGCGCCCGATCCCATCCTGAACTGCTCGGGCTTGACGCCGCGGTTGCGCTTGCCGCCATACTTCTTGCGCAGCTTCGCGACCCCCACCGGCCCTACCTTGTAGAGCGAGCGGAGGACCGCCGCTGCGCGGACATGCCACCAGTCGTCATCGACCGGCGGGCGTTCCTTATGGGCTCCGGTCTTCACGAACTGGGCCCATTCAGGCGGGGTGATCTCCTTATATGCCTTGAGCCCCTTCGCGACCTCGTCGATGAGGTCGTTCGGCGCTGCTTCCAGGATCTGTGTCATGCTGGATACCTTCCGTTGCGGTGCCCCTCCTAGCGCGGGGCTCTCTGATTACCTCTAAACCCGGGGCTCGAGGAATGACGAGTCATTTATAAAGCTTGTGGTTCCCGTCGGAATCAGGTCCAAAGCGCCCTCCCAGAGCCTCATGCCATCTATCGCCCAGTACTCAGCAAATTATTTATATGGTTCTCGTACAGGGATGCCCATAATGATCCCCTACGCCGACATCCCTGTCGCCTATTTCTCCATGGAGATTGGCATCTCCTCAGACATACCCACCTACTCGGGCGGCCTCGGCGTGCTCGCCGGCGACACCCTCCGCTCGGCGGCGGACCTGGAACTCCCCCTGATCGGGGTCAGCCTCCTCTACCGCAAGGGCTATTTCGTCCAGCGGATCGACGAGCACGGCAACCAGTACGAGGAGGAGGCGAGCTGGGATCCCGAGCGCCTCCTCGAGCCGCTCCCGAACGCCGTCTCGGTCCAGATCGAGGGGCGTGATGTCCGGCTCAAGGCCTGGCTCTACCGCAACGACGGCATCACCGGGCATACCAATCCCATCATCTTCCTGGACACCGATACAGAGGAGAACGCGGAGCAGGATCGCGGTCTCACCCACCACCTCTATGGCCATGACGAGCGGTACCGGCTCTGCCAGGAGATCGTGCTCGGCATAGGGGGCATACGCATGCTCGAGTCCCTCGGCTGCACCGGCCTCAGGAAATACCACATGAACGAGGGGCATTCGGCGCTCCTCACGCTCGAGCTCTTCCGCCGCTCGAAGGCCGAGGACCCGTGGGAGGACGTCCGCGAGAAGTGCGTCTTCACCACCCACACGCCGGTCCCGGCGGGCCACGACCAGTTCCCCGAGGACCTGGCACGGCGGCTCCTCGGCAGCTTCGTCACCGACGAGCTCTCGGGCGAGGTGTTCCTTGACGGCAGGCTCAACATGACGAACCTGGGCCTGCGCTTCTCGACGTACATCAACGGCGTCGCGAAGAAGCACGGCGAGGTATCGAGGAGCATGTTCCCCGGCTACCACATCGAGTCGATAACGAACGGCGTGCACTCGACCTTCTGGACGGCAGAGCCGCTTCGCAAGCTCTTCGACCGGTATCTCCCCGGCTGGGAGGCGGACCCCTTCTCGCTCCGCTACGTCCTCTCGATACCGACCGACGAGATATGGGAGGCGCACCAGGAGGCGAAGAAGGCGCTCCTCGCCTTCGTGAACGGGCGCTACCAGGCGAAGATGGACCTGCGCACCTTCACCATCGGGTTCGCCCGCAGGGCCGCCACCTACAAGCGCGCCGACATGCTCTTCGCCGATATCGGCCGTCTCAGGCGCATCGCCGAGAAGTGCGGCGGCATCCAGATCATCTACGCGGGGAAAGCGCATCCCAAGGATTGGGAAGGCAAGCAGGTCATCAAGCGCATCCACGACAGCATGCAGGCGGTGAAGGACCGGATCCGGGTCTGCTATGTCGAGAACTACGACATCGCGGGCGCGAAGCTCCTCGTCTCAGGGGTCGACCTCTGGCTCAACACGCCCATGCGGCCGCACGAGGCGTCCGGCACCTCCGGCATGAAGGCGGCGCACAACGGCGTCCCCCACTTCTCGGTGCTCGACGGCTGGTGGCTGGAGGGGCATATCGAGAACGTGACCGGCTGGTCCATCGGCGCCGGGGACACGAAGAGGGAGGGGATGCACGAGAACGAGGTCGAGGAGATGTACACCAAGCTCGAGTACATCATCCTGCCGCGCTACTACGGCGATCCCGGCGCGTGGGTCAACACCATGCGGCACGCGATCGCGATCAACGGCTCGTTCTTCAACACCCACCGGATGGTCCAGCAGTACGTGCTGAACGCCTACTTCAAATGACCGGACGAACGGAGGCAGCTACCATGAGAACGACGACGATCATCACCATCATCCTCATCGCCGCGATGGCGGCGCTGCCGCCCGCGCTTGGCGAGCAGACCTCCGAAGCGGATCTCACCGGCGACATGCTCTACGCGCTCTTCCAGGAGCACACGGATGCCATCAACGCCCATGTCGACGAGGTCCCCGGCTTCTTCAGGCGCACGTTCGGCGACCAGCGGATCAACATCTACATAAACCTCGACGACGGCGAGCTCGCCGAGCTCTACGTGGTGACCGAGGGTTCGCGGATCGCCGCGGTGTCGCTCGGGGCCGGCGAGGACGCGACGATGGAGATCCGCTCGACCGAAGCGGTCGTGCGCGACCTCATGACCGGCGACGACCCGCTCGGTGTGATCTACGGCGGGCTCGATTCGAATGACATCACCTACACGACCCTCACCTTCAGGACGAGCTTCATGGTCGGCGCCGCGCGGGCGACCTTGCGCGTCTTCCGGTTCTTCGGCGGCATGTTCAGCGCTGGCTAGAGAGATCGCCTGGAGCCTGTCCGAGGGAAACGCTTTAATACCTCGTCACCTTCCCTCCTCCCCGCACCCTGCGGGAGGTGGTCATCTTCTCAGAGAGTACGAAGCGGATCAGGTTCAAGACGGAGCCGGACGCGCCTGAGGCGATAGACCGGATCCTCAATCCGCTCGTGCGGCGCTGGTTCCGCTCCCGCTTCCCGTCCTATTCGCTCCCGCAGCTCCATGCGGTGATGGAGATCCACTCGCGCAGGAACATCCTCGTCTCCGCCCCCACCGGCGCGACGAAGACGCTCACCGGCTTCCTCTCGGTCCTGAACGAGCTCATCGACTCGAGCACGAAGGGCATCCTCGAGGACCGCGTCTACTGCGTGTACGTGAGCCCGTTGAAAGCGCTCAACAACGACATCGAGAAGAACCTGAAGGGGCCGCTCAGGGAGATAGAGGGGCTCTCCGGCGGCCCGCTCGGGATACGTGTCGCGGTGCGCACCGGCGACACGACGCCGGCGCAGCGGGCGCGCATGCTCAAGCGGCCGCCGCACATCCTGATCACCACCCCCGAGTCGCTCGCGATCCTGCTTACCTCCCCCAGGTTCGGCGACCATCTCACCAAGGTCTCCTGGGTGATCGTGGACGAGATCCACGCGCTCGCCGAGAACAAGCGCGGCGTGCACCTCTCGCTCACGCTCGAGAAGCTCCAGCACGCCGCGCAGCACGTCTCCCGCGTGGGCCTCTCCGCGACCGTCGCTCCTCTCGAGGAGGTGGCCTCGTTCCTCGTCGGTTCCGAGGACGGCCGGCAGCGCGAGTGCCTCATCGTCGACGTCCAGTTCATCAAGCAGCTCGACCTGCAGGTCCTCTCGCCGACAGCCGACTTCGTCGGGACCGGGCACGCCCGGCAGCACGAGGCGATGTACGCGCTCATCGACGAGCTCGTGCAGAAGCACACGACGACCCTCATCTTCACGAACACACGGGCCGGGACCGAGCGCGTCGTCGACCACCTGAAAGAGCGCTTCCCCGCGCGCTACACCGAGAACATCGGCGCGCACCACGGCTCGCTCTCCAAGGAGCACCGGCTCGCGGTCGAGGACGGCCTGCGCGAGGGCAGGCTCAAGGCCGTCGTCTCGTCGACGTCGCTCGAGCTCGGGATCGACATCGGCTATATCGACCTCGTCATATGCCTCGGCTCGCCGAAGTCGGTCTCCCGCGCGCTCCAGCGCATCGGCCGCTCCGGCCATCGGCTGCACGACATCACGACAGGCAGGATCATCGTGCTCGACCGGGACGACCTCGTGGAATGCGGCGTTCTCCTCAAGAGCGCCGTCGAGAAGCGGATCGACCGCATCCACATCCCTAAGAACTGCCTCGACGTGCTCGCCCAGCAGGTCTACGGCTTCGCGATATCGCGCGCCTGGGATGTGGACGGGCTCTATCGGCTCGTCAGGCAGAGCCACTGCTACCAGGACCTCGCCCGCGCCGACTACAACGAGATCATCGACTACCTCGCCGGGAAGTTCGCCGGGCTCGAGGACCGCCACATCTACGCGAAGGTCTGGCACGACGAGGAGAGGCGCATGATCGGGAGGAGAGGCAGGCTCGCGCGCGTGCTCTTCATGACGAACATCGGGACGATCCCCGACGAGACGCAGGTGCTCGTCAAGCTCGGCGAGCAGGTCATCGGAACGGTCGACGAGGCGTTCCTCGAGCGGCTCCGGAAGGGCGACGTCTTCGTGCTCGGCGGCAACCTCTACCAATTCCAGTTCGCGCGCGGCATGGTCGCGCAGGTGTCCTCATCCACAGGGAGACCGCCGACCGTCCCTTCCTGGTACTCGGAGATGCTGCCGCTCTCGTTCGACCTCGCCCTCTCGATCGGCCGGTTCCGGCGGTACATGGACGACCGGCTCAGCAAGGGAGAGGGCGAGGAGGCGCTGCTCGCGTTCATCGACGATTACCTCCATGTCGACGCCCGGGGCGCGTCGGCGCTCCATGAGTACTTCCGGCAGCAGTACGACTACAGCGTCATCCCGACCGACCTCCGGATCGTCGTCGAGCACTACAGCGAGGAGAAGCGGACCTATATCGTGTTCCATGCCCTCTTCGGCCGCCGGGTGAACGATTGCCTCTCGCGCGCTCTCGCCTACGTCATCTCGCGGCTGCAGCACCACGACGTCGAGATCGGCATCAACGACAACGGCTTCTACCTGGCGAGCGAGAAGCCCATGCAGGCGACAAGGGCCCTCTCGATGCTGAAGGCGGACAAGCTCCACGTCATCATGGACCTCGCGCTCAACCACACCGAGGTCCTCGCGCGCCGGTTCCGGCACTGCGCGGCGCGGGCGCTCATGATCCTGCGCACCTACAAGGGGCGCGAGAAGTACGTCGGCAGGCAGCAGGTCTCGTCGATGATCCTCATGAACGCTCTCAGGCGCATCAACCCCAACTTCTCGATCATCAAGGAGGCGAAGCGCGAGGTGCTCGAGGACCTGATGGACTTCACGAACACCAAGGAGGTCCTTGAGCGGATCGAGGCAGGGACGATCAAGGTACAGGAGACGAGGACGACCGTCCCGAGCCCGTTCGCGGCCAACCTCATACTCCAGAGCTACACCGACATCCTCAAGATCGAGGATCGGGTCGAATTCCTGCGGCGCATGCACCAGATGGTGCTCGCGAAGATCGCGCTCGGCAAGGGCCGGAGGGAGAAAGGTTTATGAAGATGGGGTCAGATACCATACCTTGGGTGGTAGCATGCTGAACACGTATGTCAAGGCGCTGCTGGGCATCGTCGCGGTCTATGTCATCACTGCAATCGCGAACCTGGCGGTGGGGAAGCGGAAGGACGATTGGTTCGAGCCGCGCTGGGGATCAGGGATCGCGGGCAAGCGATGGGCGAGCGACAGCTTCTCCTTCGGCGTCCCGAAGTCGATTGAGGGTTGGCTCATGCTCCTGACGACGCTCCTCGCGATCGTGCTCGCGGTATGGCTGATCGTCAACCTGTAGGTGATGCCTATGAGAATCAGGACATGCCCGAACTGCGGCTCGACGGACATCAGGCCCTACATGGGATTCGAGACCGGCGTGCAGTACCGGTGCGGGACCTGCGGCTACGTCGGGCCGATCGTCGTCGAACGGGACATCACCCTCGACGGGCGCGGGGTGAAGCGATGAAGGCCGGTCGGGCGCCGCTCCCCGGGGGCCTCGAGATTGCCGGTCTCGGGGCATGGGTCCCTCGGGAGCGCACGCTCGTCATCGCCGATATCCACATCGGGATCGAGGAGCATCTCGCAGGGACCGGCGTGCTCGTCCCCGCAACCCACTTCGGTGAGGTGAGGCGGCAGCTCGAGAGGCTCATCGCCGATCTCGCTCCTGCCGTCGTCGTCATCGCGGGCGACATCAAGCATGAGTTCGGCACGATCTCGGATCAGGAATGGCGGGACACGCTGCGCCTGATCGACCTGGTGGCTCCGCGCGCACGGCTCGTCCTCGTGCGCGGCAACCACGACACCGTCCTCGGGCCGATCGCGGGCAGGCGGGGCGTCGAGGTGACGGACTCGTATCGGGTCGGCAGCACGCTCATCCTCCACGGCGATACGGTGCCATCGGAGGAGATGCTGCGCGGCGCGGCGGCGGTCATCATCGGGCATGAGCACCCGGCGCTCACCGTCTCCGACGGCATCAAGGCGGAGACCTACAAATGCTTCCTCGTGGGGAGCTGGAGGCGGCGGACGCTCGTGGTGCTGCCGTCGTTCAATCCCCTCGTCGAGGGGACGGATATCCTCTATGGCGGGCGGCTCTCGCCGCTCCTCGCCCGCGGCATCGAGGGGTTCGAGGTGGTCTGCGTGGCTGATCAGGCCTATCCGTTCGGCACGGTCAGGACGCTGCGAACGCTCCTGCCCGACATATAGCCATCAACGGTAGGCGCTCCGCAGGAGGTCGCTCCTCGTGATGACCCCACGGATCGCGCCCTTCTCGGCCACCACGATCAGCTGGTAGAAGGTGAGGAGCCCGACGAGCATGTCGACGCCCGCGTCAGGCGGCACGATCGGCGCGCCGGGGGACATGATCCCCCTCACCGGGACATTGAGCTTCCCTGATGCGACGCCGGCGAGCAGGATCTTCTCGGATATCAGGCCGACGCATGTGCCCTGGTCGATTGCCGGCATCTGGGAGATGCCATGCTTGCGCATCTTCTGGATGGCCTCTTTCACCATGTCGTCGGGCGTGCAGGAGATGATGCGCCGGGTCATGATGTCGCTCGCGGCGAGCCGGCGTCGCTTCGAGGCGAGGTCGATCGCCGCGAAGATCCGCCTGACCTTGGAGTAGGTCGGGTCGATCGCGCCTGACTCGATCTTCGCGATCAGGCTCTGCGATACTCCTGCCGACCGGGCGAGCTCGGTCTGGGAGAGACCGAGCCCCCTCCTGAGCTGCCTGAGCTCCTCGATTTCGTAGCCCATGACCAAGTGAGTACATTCCTCCTATAAAAATATTCCTATATGAATAATCCTGGCACGAGGGTTTATATGCGCTCGTCAGGTCCTATGCCCAAAAGCGATGAAATCGGCTATGTATCGGCTCATGGAAAACCGACGGCTCAAGGGCATCATCAGGGGTGCGTACCCCTATCCGGTCCTACCGGAGGAGCAGCTGGACCGCATCGTCGTGATGGATAAGGGCGGCGACGGGTCTGTCATAAGCCAACTGAAGGGATCCGGCGGACGGCTGCGCGCATTCGTTTCCGGCAAGGTCTCCTTCGACCCGGACGCTTTCTATAAGGGGCTCCTCGAACGCTACATCGCCCTTGACACGTCTGAGGCGTCGGCCGTCAACGGCCTGTACCGTGACCTGCGCGACGCTATCCATTTCCTCGGGGCCTTCGGCCGGGGGGCCCATCTCCATGGTGATATCCGGCTCACCGAGCGGATCCAGAACGGCGTCGTCGCGTTGCACGGGCCGTTCCTCGACCTGCAGCGGCGGTGCGTCGCGAACTCGTCGTGCGAATACCGCAAGCAGACCGGTGCGAGGGGTGTCAATGTCTACTGATCCCCCTATCATTCTGTCATTAACAAACCTTATATTACGAACTGCATTCTCATGATCGAGACTACCGGAGGTACCAACCATGGCAGCCAAGCGTTCCTACGTGATCACATCCGAATCGGTGACCGAAGGGCACCCTGACAAGATATGCGACCTTGTCTCCGACGCGATCCTCGACGAGCTCTTCAGGCAGGACCCGTACAGCAGGGTCGCGGTCGAGTGCCTGACCACCACCGGCACGCTGATCGTCGCCGGCGAAGTGACGACGAACGGCTACGTCGACGTTCAGAAGGTCGCGCGCGAGACGCTCAAGGAGATTGGCTACGACGACCCTGAGTTCGGCATCGACTGCGAGGACGCGGGCGTGCTTGTCGCGATCCATGGCCAGAGCCCGGACATCGCGCAGGGGGTCAACGAGTCCTCCTCCCACGAGCAGGGCGCCGGCGACCAGGGCATGATGTACGGCTTCGCCTGCGACGAGACGCCGGAGCTCATGCCGCTGCCCATCATGCTCGCGCACCGGCTGACCGCGCGGCTCGCCGAGGTCCGGAAGAAGGGGATCATCGGCAACCTCGGGCCTGACGGCAAGAGCCAGGTGTCAGTGGTCTACGAGGACGGAACGCCCACGCGCATCGACGCGGTGGTGATCGCGCAGCAGCACAAGAAGGAGATCAGCGAGGAGGAGCTCCGGAAGGCGATCAGGAAGCAGGTCATCGAGCCGGTCTGCGGCGACTACCTCGACGAGGGAACGAAGTACCATATCAACGCGACCGGCTCCTTCGTGTTCGGCGGGCCGGAGGCGGACACCGGCCTCACCGGCAGGAAGATCATCGTCGACACCTACGGCGGCGTGGGGCGTCACGGCGGCGGCTGCTTCTCAGGGAAAGACCCGTCGAAAGTCGACCGATCGGCGGCGTACGCTGCGCGCTACGTCGCGAAGAACATCGTCGCCGCAGGGCTCGCGAAACGGTGCGAGGTGCAGCTTTCCTACGCGATCGGCGTCGCGCGGCCGACCTCGATCACCATCGACACCTTCGGCACCGGCACCATCCCCGACGCGAGGATCGCGGAGCTCATCGCGAAGCACTGCAAGCTGACCCCGAAGTGGATCCTCGACTACCTGCAGCTGCGACGGCCGATCTACCGGAAGACCGCGGCCTACGGCCATTTCGGAAGGAACGATCCCGACTTCACATGGGAAAGCACCGACCTCGCGCCGATCCTCAGGAAGGAGGCGCAGGCCGGGAAGAAGTTCATATGACCCGTCGGCGCCATCGACGGGCTTTCCTCATTCCCCCTCAAAGCCCATCATCGTGAATATCTTGTAGCCCTTCAGCTTCTCCTTCCCCTTGAGGTCAGGGAGGTCGATCACGAACGCGATCTCGTGCACGATCCCGCCGAGCTTCTCCACGAGCTTGACGACGGCGCTCGCGGTCCCGCCGGTGGCGATGAGGTCGTCGATGACGAGAACCCGCTCGCCCTTGCCGATCGCGTCCTCATGCATCTCGACCGTGTCGGTGCCGTACTCGAGCGCGTATTCCTGGCTGACGGTCTTCGCCGGGAGCTTGCCCCGCTTTCGCGCAGGCACGAACCCGACGCCGAGCCTGTAGGCGAGGACCGAGCCGAAGATGAAGCCGCGGCTCTCGATCCCGACGATCTTGTCGACCTTCGCGCCCCTGTACCGGGCATAGAGCTCGTCGCAGCACTGGCGGAACGCCTCGCCGTCCTTCAGCAGCGTCGTGATGTCCCGGAACATCACCCCCTCGACCGGCCAGTGCGGCACGGTCCTGATGGTCTTCTTGAGGTCCTTTGCCATTCGGTCCGCCTACATGAGCGCCCCTTCGAGGGCGTGCCCGCAGCCGCAGACCCGCCTCTCCGGTATCTTCGGCACCACCGCAGCGAGGAGCGCCTGGATGTTCTTCATGTTCTTCCCGATCGTCGCGACGACCTCCTCATGCGAGACTGCATGGTCCTTCCAGCAGTCGTAGTCGGTCACCATCGCGACGTTCGCGTAGCAGAGCTCCGCCTCCCGGGCGAGCGCGACCTCGGGGCAGAGCGTCATGTTGATGGTGTCGCAGCCCCACATGCGGTAGATGCGCGATTCCGCCTTCGTCGAGAACCGCGGGCCCTCCATAACGAGGCAGGTCGCGGTCTCATGGTGCGCGAGCCTGAGCTCCTTCGCTGTCGCGATAAGCAGCTTGCGCAGTTCGGGGCAGAAGGGCTCCGCCATGCTGACATGGCAGACCCGGTCCGTGTCGTAGAAGGTGCTCTTCCTGCCCTTGGTGTTATCGTAGAACTGGTCGGTGAACGCGAGATCGCCGGGCCTGTACTGGTCCTTCAGCGAGCCGACGGCGGAGGTCGAGAGCACATGCGTGCAGCCGATCTCCTTGAACGCGTGGATGTTCGCGCGGTAGTTGACGCTGCCCGGATCGATGGTGTGCTCGGCGCCGTGGCGCGGGAGCACATAGACGTCGACGGTGCCGAGCCTGCCGTGCATGATCCTGCCAGACGGCCTGCCGTAGGGCGTGTCGACGTCGAGGTATTCGACGCCCGCGAGCTTTCCCTCGTCGAAGACGCCGTAGCCGCCGATGATGCCTATCCTCATGATGACCACCTCGCAGCCCCTTCATGGTCAGGGTTATAAAAATGTTTCTTCACCCCCTGTTGTTAACTATCGTTAAATAGTAACTTTTAATAAGAACCGGTGTCCATAATAAGGAATCCGTCACGCACCGCAGTGCTGGTGGGGGCAGCGGCAGGACCGATCCGAGGAGAGCGTCTGGTGCGACAGCGTGGTAACCATAGAGATGAACGGGAAACACAAGGTGCGTCACCACGACCCCCTCTTCCGTCTCGATGACGGCATCTTCTCCGAGTGCTGCCAGAGGAGCGACGAGCAGCTTTCCGCCTTCGAGGTCGACTGCACGCCGGGGCTGTGGGAACTGCTCAAGCCGCAGAGCATCTGGGGGCATGCCCTCAACGGCCACATCGGCTTCCGCAGGAAGAACAACGACGGCAGCATCGATGTCTTCCAGTTCCCTAACGCGACGCTCGAGGACGTGGTGCAGCATGGGCTTGGCAGAGACGTCGATGGGGAGCTCTACCGCAGGGACCGCATCATCGGGGACATCCACAAGTACCTCAACCTCACCTACCAGTTCGAGAAGCAGCAGGGCCAGCCGCAGAGGATCGACGAGTTGCAGCGAAAGAACAACTTCGACGGCATGCTGCTGAACAAGGAGGGTCAGCCGCTCGGCGGGCACACCCTCTTCTGGGGGACCTCGATACGGAAGCCAGCGCTCGTCGCTCTCGGCTTCTGGCTCGGCGTGATGTATGACTCGGCGCTCTGGCGCAACGCAGCAGCCGAGAAGTACGGGGTCGACATCCATGCCGGCGACACGGTCATCGTGAGCAAGGACGCGATGCACAAGCACGGAATCACGATCCAGGACCTCTCGAACATGGGATACCTGAAGAAGATCCCTTTCAAGGTCGACAAGCGACGGCTGAAGCGGGACGGACCGTCATACCGGGACCTCGTCATCTACGAGACGCTCCATGACATCGGCATCATCGTCACGCTCGACAATTCGGTGATGCAGAGGAACCGACGAATACAGCTCGCTTACCTCGAGACGCGGAAAGGGTGGGGCGGCAGCGACGATGCGGCGTTCCTCACAATATCCCTCTTCTACGGCCTCGAGGCGGGATGGGGATTCATCCTAGCCGACGCGGTCGACACCTGGGAGAAGGGGCTGCCTGACCTCTACAACCACGGCAGGGACATGCGCCTCGCCGAGAACCTCGACAAGCGGTACAAGTTCTCGCAGGAGATCGACCCGCTCGAGATCATGGGCATCCTCAGGAACGCGTGCAAGTTCTACGGCAAGGACAACGGGTCAGAACGGCTGTACTTCCCGTCGAGCTCACAGCGGCGGTTCATGGAACGCGACCCCCATACCCACCGCTCGGCGATCATATCCCATGTCAACGAGTACAACAAGCTCGTCCAACGCGGCCCGAAACCGCTCTCGATGCGTCTCGCTTTCGACCGGATCCTCAACGGCGACTTCTACCATGTGTATGAGGCGAACCTGATGGAATTCATGACCGAGAAGAATCCACAGACCGGCATGACGCACTACGACGAGATGTACGAAGCGGCACGCGGCAGGCACGACCACATGCGCGACCTCAGGCCGATCCTCCTGCCCGACTACGCCAAGCGCAACGGCCGCTGAGCAGCGCGCGGACCATCACTCGTCCGCGCCCTTCGGGATCTTTCCCTTCACCGCTTTCTCCGAGAGAATGGCGGATGCGCCTGAGGGATCCTCGATGATCAGCTTGAGCCGGTCCTGGCCGAACCGCACGCGCTGGATCTTCTTGAGGATGTTCTTCGCCTTCTTCTTCTCCTCCTTGTCCTCGGCGTCCTCGTAGCTCTTCCTGATCTGGTGCTCGATTCGGTTGATGATGCCCTCAACGTTCGTTATGTAGCCGTTCGACGCTGGACCAGGGGTCACGGTGACGATGTGCGGGATCTTCACCGTCGCCTTGCTCGACTTGATCACCCTGATTGTGAGGTCGTCCTCGCCCGACACTTCGAGAGTGTACTTGGCCGGCTCCCCCGCGTTCTCGGGCTCGATGTCGGCGAGATGGTAGTTGCACGACGAGCAGTCCATGGAGAAGATGTAGACCATGCCGAAGTACGGGATCTCGCGCCTCGCCTCGGTGAGCGTCAGCGTCTTCTGGTGGCACATCGGGCAGGCCTCGCCCTGCACCGCATGGGGGGCGTCGTCCATGGCCCTGTTCCGCGCCGCAGTCCTATAAATACTTTGTGGTGGGCGCTCACCGACGGGAAAAGGGGAAGGGTGAAGGAAGAAAAAAAGATGGGCCCTCAATGCTCCTTGAGGGTCTGGGTCTGCTTGTCGCGGTGGATCTCGGCGAACGACGGGGTGATGACGATGAAATCGTCGCCGAAGCCGGCGATGTCGCCCTCGATCGCGTCGCAGGTCTTCTTGAGCTTGTTGATCGCGCGCTTGAGCTCGACGAGGTCCTTGTCCTTGAGCGGCCTGATGTTGATGAGCGCGATCGTGTAGCCCTCGCGGAGCGACTCGAGGATGTCCTTGATGTCGGAGAAGTCGTTGATGGTAAAGGAGCGCACGATGATCTTCTGGCCGCGCTCGATCGCCGACTGCGTGTCGAGCTCGACATACTCCTCATCGAACTCCTTCTGCTCGCCGTCATCGCCCACCAGCGTGGACTTGAATCGTGATAGGAACTTTTTCATGCGCTTCCCCTCCATAGCCGCGAATTTTTACTTGTATGTAGTTAGACGACACCGTCCTATTTAAACTTTTCGGCATCCTGTTCCTGCAGACCGGCTGCCGGTATCCCTATTTGTCGTCTAAAATGAGATGGAATCTAGGATGCTGTGCGCATCGGTCCCCGCCCGGTAACGGTCAATCTCCTCCATCCCCCTGCCTGCCTGGACCATGAACCGGGCCTGGAGATAAGAGCGCTCCCGTTCCGGGACCCGCGCGAGGCGGTCCACGTCTATCAGCCCATACGGGTAACCGAGGAAGACAGGGTCCTGGGCGTTCGCGGCGAGCATCCCGACGACCTTCAGCAGGTCGACCCCTCCGATGCCGCGCATCACCTCGAACCTGAACGCGTGCCGGGAGCCTGGGTGAAGCCTCGCGAAGGAGAGATCGGCAGGATGGAACGGGTCGGTTATCTCCGCGACCGGGCCGCACAGCCACATGCCGGCAGGGCCGAGCGACTGTACGAGAGCGACCGCGGTGTCGCCCCGCTCGGTCAGGAGCGAGCAGCTCTTGGAAAGGCCGCACACGAGGACCTGCCGCTTGCGCGCCTCGGTAAGGAGCGGGGAGAGGACGCTCCGCTCAGCCTCGAGCGTCGCCTTCAGCGTGCCGTCGATGACCACGACGTCGCCCGGCGAGAGCCGACGGCACGCCCGCTCTGCGGTCGCGAGCTCCGCCATCCGCCTGACAATCGAGCCAACTTTCCCGATGTCCCCCCGTTCGGCGCCGGCGGAGAGCGCCTGGTCAAAGGAGTCGAAGCGGTACTCCTTCCCGAGCGGCGGCTCCCCCTCGGAGAACACCTTGGTCGTGTAGGTTATCGTCGTCTTCCCCTGGCTTTCCGCCTTCCCGCTCGTGGTGGTAAGGACATAGAACCCTTCGATGCCGAACGATTCGCGCTTGTTCTCTGTATAGACAGCGTGCGCGATGCGGATGAACTGGAGCGAGAATGAGGGGCTGCGCAGGAGATCCGCCTGGCCTCCGTCGACGAACACCATCCTCGCCTTGCTGACCCGGCGCGACACAGCACGGTATCGCTCTGCGGTGATGGGGAGCGCCCTGTAGCCGCTCCCCGCGAACGCGATCCGGTCGCTCGCACGGTGGGTGAGCTGCCGACCGAGATGCATGGCGATCTCCTTCAGGAGTGACGTGTGCGTCGCGTCCATGGGCGGCGGAGTGGCGGGCGTCTTAATAACACTTGCGTTTATTTCTCGGATGGTGAATACGAATGTTTATATACAGAATGGGCCAGGAAGATACCCATGGAACGCTTCGACACCGTGGTCGTGGGAGCGGGTCCGGCAGGCCTCGCCGCCGCGGAGACCCTCGCCGACGCCGACCGCGAGGTTCTCGTCCTCGAGAAGAACCGGGAGGTCGGACCGAAGATCTGCGCCGGCGGGCTCACGCTGAAAGACCTCGAGATCGGCATCCCGAAGCGGCTCTGGTCGCGCTCCTTCTCCTACGGCTATGTGAACACCCCGCACGACCGCACCAAAGTCGAGTTCGGCGAGCACGCGATCATCACCATCGACCGCAAGGACCTCGGCCAGTGGATGCTGAAGGAGGCGGAGGCGGCGGGCGCGCAGGTGTGGACCAATGCGAAGGTGGACAGGATCGGACGCAGGCACGTCGTGTCCGGCGGCAAGCGGATCGGCTTCCGCCAGCTCATCGGCGCCGACGGCTCGAACTCGCTCGTGCGCCAGCACCTCGGCCTTGCGAAGCGGCGCATCGATGACACATTCCATTACCTCACCCCCCAGCGCTTCAAGGACCTCGAGGTCTTCTTCGACGTCGACCACTTCGGACCCTGGTACGCGTGGATCTTCCCGCACAAGACCTTCACCTCGGTCGGCACCGGCGGCAACCCTTTCATCAACAGGATCGCCGACCAGAAGCGGTTCTTCGACGAGTGGTGCGAGAAGCGCTTCCCGCTCAGGAAGGCGAGATACGAGGCGTTCCCGATAAACTGCGACTACCACGGCTTCCAGTTCGGCAGCATCTTCCTCGCCGGCGACGCGGCGGGCTTCGCGTCAGAGCTGACCGGCGAGGGGATCTTCGCAGCGATTGTCTCGGGCCGGGACATCGCGAGGAGGATCGTCGACCGGAACCATTACTGCAAGGGAATCGAGCGCGTCCTCTTCTACAAGCAGGTCCATGAGCGGATGCTCGATATCCTCGAGAAGAACCGGTTCATGAACAAGATCGAGTACGAGGTCCTGACCTTCCTCCTGAAGATCCGGTTCATCGACAAGGAGGTCATGGGGATCCTCGCATGACCGTTCTCCGCTTCCCCCTTTCCGGGAGCGCTTCCAAAACCTTTTTATAGGGACCGCGGTTTTTCGGCTATGGATGTATGAGCTGATCATAACCGAGAAGCCGAACGCCTCGAAGAAGATCGCCGACGCGCTCGCGGAAGGCAAGGCGATCAAGGAGAGCGTCCAGGGCGTCCCGTACTACAAGGTGACCCATAAGGGGACTGACATCGTCGTCGCGTGCGCGGTCGGCCACCTCTACGGCCTCGACCAGAAGCCGGGGCACAAGAAATGGGAGTTCCCTGTCTTCGACATCGAGTGGCAGCCCTCCTACAAGGTGCAGAAGGGGTCTGCCTTCACCAAGAAATATCTCGCGGTCCTCCAGAAGCTCGCGAAGGAGGCCTCCGCGTTCACGGTCGCGACGGACTACGACGTCGAGGGCGAGGTGATCGGCCTCAACGTGGTGAAATACGCTTTCAGGCAGAAGGACGCGGCACGGATGAAGTTCTCCACGCTCACCAAGGACGACCTCGTCGAGGCGTACGAGCGCAAGGCGACGACGCTCGATTGGGGCCAGGCGAATGCCGGCACCACGAGGCATATGCTCGACTGGTTCTACGGAATCAACCTCTCGCGCGCTCTCTCCTCCGCCATCAAGGCCGCAGGGACCTTCAAGGTGATGTCCTCGGGAAGGGTGCAGGGGCCAGCGCTCAAGATCCTGGTCGACCGGGAGCGGGAGATCAAGGCCTTCACGCCCGAGCCGTTCTGGCAGATCGAGCTCGTCGGCAAGGTGAGGTCAGGCGGCCTCTCCGCATGGCACGAGAAGGACAAGTTCGCTGACAAGAAAGAAGCGGACGCGGTGATGGCGAAGACGAAGGGCAAGGACGCCGCGGTCTCGGACATCCGCTCCAACCAGTTCCAACAGGCGCCGCCCCACCCGTTCGACCTGACGACCCTCCAGACCGAGAGCTACAAGGTGCACCGAATCTCTCCGAAGAACACGCTCGTGCTCGCCCAGGAGCTCTACACGTCGGGCTACATCTCATACCCGCGGACGAGCTCGCAGAAGCTGCCGCCGCAGATCGGTTACCAGAAGATCCTTTCCCTGCTCGCCCGGCAGCCGGAGTACCGGGAGCTCGTCGTAGCCCTCCAGAAGAAGGGGGGGCTCGCGCCGAACGAGGGCGAGAAGACCGACCCGGCGCATCCGGCGATCTACCCGACCGGCCTCGTCCCGCGCGTCACCGGCGGCGGGAAGAAGGTGTACGACCTGATCGTCAAGCGCTTCCTCGCGACCTTCGGCGAGCCGGCAGTCCGGCAGACCGACGAGGTCCATATCCTGTGCGGCGGCGAGACCTTCATCGCGAAAGGCACCCGCACCGTCGAGCGCGGCTGGCACGTCCTCTACGAGCCGTACGTCACGTTCAAGGAGGAGGAGCTCAGCAAGGCCGATAAAGGAGAGCCGGTGGCGGTCGAGAGGATCGTATGTCACGACAAGGAGACCCAACCGCCGAAGCGCTACACCCCTGCGTCGATCATCCGCGAACTCGAGAAGCGCAACCTCGGCACCAAGGCGACGCGCGCGCAGATCGTCGAGACCCTGCTCGACCGCGGCTACGTCACCGGTAAATCGCTCGAGGCGACGGAGATTGGCGAGCGGACCGTCGACACGCTCGCGAAATTCTCTCCCGACATACTCGACGAGGAGCTGACCCGGCACTTCGAGGAGGAGATGGAGCGCATAAGGGAAGGGAGCGCGAAGCCGGAGGCGATCCTCGACGAGGCGAAGCGGGTGCTCTCGAAGATCCTCGACAGCTTCAAGGGCAAGGAGAAGTCGATAGGGAAAGACCTCGCCGAGGCGAACCGCGAGACGCGCGAGGCGGAGAGCCTCATCGGCCCCTGCCCGACGTGCAAGAAGGGGACGCTCCGCGTCATGTATTCCAAGAAGTTCAAGCGCAAGTTCATCGCATGCGACGCGTACCCCGCCTGCAAGACGACCTTCAACATACCGGTCGGCGGGACCGTCAAGCCGACGGGGAAGGTGTGCGACCTCTGCCAGAGCCCGAAGGTCTCGATCATGCGCAGGACCAGGAAAGGCATGCGGACCCAAGAGGTCTGCATCAATCCCGACTGCAGGGGCAAGGCGATCGAGGACGCCGATGTCCGTAAGGAGGCGGAGGAGATCAAGAACGGCGAGATCGAGAAGGAGTGCCCGAAGTGCAAGACCGGCAGGCTCGTCGTCCGTCGCAGCGTCTACGGCCAGTTCTACGGCTGTTCCACCTACCCGAAGTGCCGCTATACCGAACGGCTCTCCGACGGCCCGCTGAAGGAGGACTTCGGCTCGAAAGGGAAGGCGCCGCGTGCGAAGCGGACCGCCGCGAAGTGAGCGGCATTCTCTAGACGCTGAGGAACCGTGTCACCTTGCCGATATCCTCTGTCGCGATCAGGAACAGGGTGTCCCGCCAGCAGCTCATCATCTGCGATATGTTGACGTCGTTCTGGAAGAACAGGTCGGTGAGGTAGGCGATCACCCCTGGCGTCTCCTCGATCAGCTCAGGGCTCGAGAGCGTGATGAGGGAAAGGCCTGCCTGCTCCTTGACGATGCCCGCCCTGCACTGCTTCCTGATCGCAGGAAGGTCGCGTTCCAGGAGGACGACGGTGATGGTGCCGGTGCCCTCGATCGAGAAGAAGAGGCCCTTCTCGCGCTTGATGCGCTCCTCGGTGCGCGCGAGCCCGCTCGCGTGGACGTCACGGTCGAGGACGACGAACGCCATCCGGTTCCTTATCATCATCTCGCTCTGCCTGACCACCTGCCTGATGCGCCGCTCGAGCGGCAGGAGGGCCTCGCGCTCGCGCTCGCGATGCCGCCGTGCCGCCACCAGGATCGACGCCTCGGACACCCGTGGCCCGAGGCCCTCTTCCTTCCGTATCTCGCGGGCGAGGGCCGAATAGTTGATGATGCCCCTCTTCACGCAGTCCCTCACAGAGGGGTGGGACCTGATGTATCCCTCAGTGACCTTGGTGATGCTCTGCACGGGGCCTGAGGGGACGCTCTGCCTATTTATGCTTTTCGATTCTGTTCTAAAAAGAACAATATCGTTAATTTCTGTCCAGTTATAGACGATAGGATTAAAAGCGGCCGCTCTGATCCCCGAAGCCATGAGCTCCTTCAAATTCACGACCGCTGGGACGGACCTCGGCTTGAAGGTAATCGTCGAGGCGGGCCATATCTACACCAACGACGTGCCAGGCAGCGAGCATGAGCTCGGCGCGCGCATCGGCGCCGGGGTCGGCACCATGCTTGGCATCCTCGGCTTCACGGTGGAGAACTGGCTCTTCATCGACAATTACAACCCCTCGTTCGAGGAGGCGCCGCAGGCGCTCGATGAGAGGGAGTACCTCGCGTCGCTCGCGGAGCACGGTTTCTCTCCCGGCACCGTCGTCTATGAGGCGGACCTCGTTCCCGACGCCGCGAGGGTGCTCGATGCCCTCATCGCGAAGAACGTCGCCGGGACAGCGCATGGCGGGAGCGCGATAGTCCTGCGAAAGGGGAACATCAACCTCTACGACCCGGGGAAGGGGAAATACTTCTGCTCGATGCTCGACGCCTGCCTCTACCTCAGGAAGCTGGAGGGCGCTGACGCGACCGTCACGGTCCTGGATTCGCAGTTCAAGGAGCAGCAGAAGGGTACGCTCGCGATCCTGAAGAAGTACGGCGTGAACACCGATGTCATCGTGCCGCTCTACTACGAGACCCCTGCGGTCCGGCCCCATCACTCGGTCGATACCGATCAGGTGTACGCGGGAGGAAGGCCGCCTCATAACGGCGGGTCGCACCTCACTGTCGCCGATGTCGTGCACACACTCTCGCTCCTCGGGAGGATCGGCACGGTGGTCTCTCTCGAGGGCGATCTCGATTTCGAGGCGATGCGGCATGTCGTCTGAGCTGCGGTGCGTCGTGTGCGGGAAGACATATCCTTTCTCCATCTGGCGCGCCACCTGCCCGGACCACGACCCGAAGTACGGGACCCTGCAGGTGGTGGGGGACGCGCCGCTCTTCTCAGGGATCACGGTCGACCTCGGGCAGATGACGACGCCGCTCGTTCGGGCACCGCGCTTCGGGACGGCGAACCGGGTGCCGGACCTCTACGTGAAGGACGAGTCGAGGAACCCGACCGGCTCGTTCAAGGACCGCGAGAATTTCATCCTCTTCAACCATCTCAAGGAGAAGGGAATCAATTCCCCCATCTATGTCGTGTCATCGGGGAACGCCGCGGTCTCGACCGCCGCGTACGCGAACAAGGCGGGCATGCCATGCACTTGCTATGTGCCGAAGAGGACCTCGCCGGGCAAGAAGAGAATGATCCGGCTCTTCGGCGCGGAGATCGTGGAGATAGAGGGCTCGTATGAGGAAATCTACGAACGGATCATCAGCGATCCTCCGGAAGGCATCAACGCGACCCCCAGCATCTGCCCTATAAAGGAAGAAGGCCTGAAGCGGATCGCGCATGAGCTCGTGGACCAGCTCGGCGTCCCTGACTATATTGTTGTCCCGTGCGGCAACGGCACCAACCTCTGGAGCATCCACAAGGGCTTCTCCGAGCTGAAAGGGGAGGGGAAGATAGGGAGCGTACCAAAGATGGTCGGCGTGCAGATCAAAGGCGCCGATCCGATCGCGCAGGCGATCGCGCAGGGGAAAGGCTGCGTCGTCCTCGACGACGCGCCGGACTCGGTGGCGGAAGGCATCGTCGCGACCGCCTCATACGCATCCCAGAAGGCGGTGAGGGCGATCATGGAATCGGGCGGGCATATGGTCTCGGTATCCGACGACGAGGTGCTCGTCGCGCACAAGGAAATCATCGCGAGGGAGTCGCTGCTCCCTGAAGTGACATCATCGGCGGTCTTCGCTGCGGTGAAGAGGCTCGGATGCCCGCCCGATGCGAAGGTGGTGTGTATCATGACCGGCTCGGGCTTCAAGGAGATCAACGGCGTCTTGCCGCACTGATGCCTCGATGGTAAAGGTTTATTAACCACCCCTCCCCTTTTGCGAGTGATGAAAACCAAGTACTTCGTGCTGCCCCTCATAATCGTCATCCTCGCGCTGGTGATCATAATCGATCCCCAGCCGGTCAAGTACGGCTCGATGAAGCTCCTCGCGGTGTCGGAGACCGACGATGGCTTGCGCGGGGCGCAGGCCTCGCTCTCTCTCCAGATCCGTCCGGGCAGCGGCAAGGTCTTCATCGACTCGTTCCCGCTCACCAAGCTCGATACCCAGATGTCGACGCGATTCGCGATGCAGTTCGCCTGCAACGCCCTCGGCATCAACTGCCGCAAGTACGACTTCTTCTACACCATACGCGCCGAGGCGCCGCTGATTGGCGGCCCTTCCGCAGGCGCCGCGACGACGCTGCTCACCATGACGACGCTGCGCGGCTGGGAGCCCAACCGTTCTGTCTCGGTCACCGGGACCATCAACTCAGGTGGGATCATCGGGCCGGTCGGGGGGCTCTCCGAGAAGATCGAGTCCGCCGCCCACTCGGGGCTCGCGCTCGTGCTCATCCCTGAGGGCGAACGGATCATCGAGACCGGCAACGGCACGATCGACCTCGTCGAGTACGGCGACCGCTTCGGCATCAGGGTGCGCGAGGTCTCGACGATCTACGACATCCTCCGCTTCACGACCGGGAAGGACATCTCGAGGCCTGAAGGGGACCTCCTCATCACCGACCTCTACACCGTCACGATGCGCGACATCGCGCTGCGGCTCTGCCAGCGGAGCGCCGTCTACCTCGAGGAGATCGGCCCGTCGAGCCATCCCCTCATGAACGCGACCTACAACCTGACCCGCCGGGCGGACAAGGCGATCGAGAGCTCGGATTACTACTCGGCGGCGAGCTACTGCTTCGGCGCGAACATCAACCTGCAGTATATGCTCTATCTCGGCGAGAACATGACGACGCTCGAGATGCTGCGGCGGCTCACCGAGATCGAGAAGATCATCTCCGATGTCGACGAGGGGCTCGATGCGAAGACCCTGATGACCATCACCGACCTGCAGGCCTACATGATCGTGAAGGAGCGGCTGATTGAGTCAGAGGACTACCTGCGCCGGGTCCTCGATGACCTCGAGGAGAACAGGACCGATACTGCGGTCTATGACCTCGCGTACGCGAACGAGCGGCTCTACTCAGCGCTCTCCTGGAGCCTCTTCTTCAACAACCAGGGGAAGCGGTTCTCGCTCGACGAGTCGAACCTCAAGGAGACGTGCGCCCACAAGATCGCCGAGGCGCAGGAGCGGTTCCAGTACATCACCTACATCACGCCCTTCGACCTCGAGTCGACGGGGAAGGGCCTCGAGTATGCTATGAGCGACTACAACGACGGCCGATACGAGCTCTGCATCTTCAAGGCGACGAAGGCGAAGGCGGAGGCCGACGTCATCCTCTCGGCGATGGGGGTCCCCGAAGAGAAGATCGTGCCGCTCATCCAGCGCAAGCTCGGCGTGATCGAGGACCTGATCGTGAAGGAGCTTAGCCAGGGTATCTTCCCCATCCTCGGCTACAGCTACTACGAATACACGAGGAACCTGCTCTCCACCGATATCTACTCATCGCTCATCTATTCCGAGTATGCGCTCGAGCATTCTGACATAGAGCTCTATTTCAAGGACTTCGACGAGGCGACGCCGGTGTTCTTCGACATACGGACGCTGCTCGTCCTCCTGCTCGGCATCCTCATCGGCGTCTTCGTGATGGAGACGGTCTGGGCGAAGAGGATCCGTGCGCTTGAGCACGGCGCGAAGAAGCGACAGTCCAAGTGAGGGGATGATGCCTTGGCCGGACGAGTCCTGCAGGTGGGACGCGATAAACCCATAGAAGATTCCCGAGAGGGAATCTTCCTGGGAAAAAAGAGGTGATTGTGAGCCCCTCTCCCCTTCCGCAGGGCGGGAAACCCTGCAAATGCCCTTTTTTTCAGGGAATCTATCGGGAAAAGAGGTGATAAAGCGAAATCTTTCTCCCCAACACCGGAACGCACAATCTGCGCACCGACAATTTTCACTGTAGAGTAGGTATAACTTCTATAAATATTTTACTATTTTAAGCATTTCAAAGTAGTTACAAGTAGTATCCTTGGGTCACTGCTCACTATCCCCAAAGGTCCTATACAAACCTATATATATACAGGAACGGGACTGAGGGGCATGGCGGCGAGGACCTTACAGGCATGCGCGGCATGCTCGCAGAAGGCGCAGACCGTAGCGCTCAGGGGAGAACGGCTCTGCAGGCGGTGCTTTCTCAGGAGGTTCGAGCGGCTGGTCAGGCAGGACATCAAGGCATCGCTCCCAGAGGATTGGTCAGGGTTCATCGTCCTCGACCCTTCGTCAGAGAAGCTCGTCAGGACACTCTTCGCCCATGCGCCCATCCGCGTCGTACGGGCGCCAGCGGCTTCGGTGCGGTCGCCTCACGTCATGCGGCGCCGAGGGCTCATCGCCGCTGCGAAGGGGCGAGGGCCGCTCATCGCGCTCCCTTGGTGCCGTGATGACGAGATCGCGCTCTTCCTCGGTTCGTTCGGCTCGCCCGGGTCATGCGCTCCCTTAGGCAATCCCCCGCCCTTCATCAAGCTCTTCAGGCAGGTCTCATCCGCCGAGTATGAGGTATGGTGCCGGCTCCGTCGCGTCCCTGCCGCGCCTCCCCCTGCGCCGACCGCGGCTGCCGATGAGTTCGCCGCGTTCGCCGCCAGCCATCCGGACGCCCCGTTCTCTCTCCTGAAAGGCATCGACACCATCGCGACGCTCGAATGCGGCACCCCGAAAGAAATAAAAAGCCAGGGAACCCGGAGAGGATCATGAACAAGAACGTCGCGATGGCCCTGATGATCGTCTGCTTCCTCATAGGGCTCGGGATTATCCTCGGATCGGTCCTCCTCCCGAGCTGGAGGATCTCCCAGGGTGTCTCGAACGCGACGCAACGCTGGGATCTCCAGGACAAGAAGTTCCTCGTCGGCCCGTTCGAGGTCATCGGCCTGCGCTACAACCAGCCGTTCATCAACCAGACGCTCTCCTGGGAGGAGCTCTGCCTCAACTACCAGGAGCCCCTCATCCTCATCGTTGACGTCGGGTTCAACCTGAAATCACTGCCCCACCAGTGCGAGCTGCGGCTGGACCGGAAATTCCTCAAGACGCTCGAGAGCGATTTCAGGTACGAGGAGGACACGTCCGGCGTCGTGATACGGAGCATCGTCGTCGGGAAGACCGGGTTCAGGCAGGGCCACCAGGTCGACGTCTGCTGCGATGAGCTCTGCTTCGGCGACTTCATCAAGAGCCCGTGCGCCGAGTGATGCCGGAATCTTTGCGGCGGCAGTCGGGCAAACATGATAAGCAGGCAGCCGCCCCTGCCCCTGCATGGTCCGCACGGCGATGTCTGCGCATGCTCTCATGATCGTCCTCTTCGCGCTCGTCCTCATCATGCTCGGCGAGGCGCTGCGGCCGTCACGCGTCGGGACGGAAGCGCCGCTCGTCATCGTCCCGCTCTTCTGCAGGGCCGACCCCTGCGGCGAGACCCTCGACGCCCTGATCGCAGGCGCCCACGAGACCCGCTGCGCGCTCTTCGATCTCGACCCCGACGTGCTGCCTTCGCTCATCTCGCCGACGGGCGACGCCTCGATCGCCGTCATCGTCGACGCGCGCAACCGCTTCGACGGCGCTCCCGACCATGTGCGGTTCGTGCGGGGCGAAGGCTACCTGCACGATAAGTTCTGCGTCCTCGACCGTCGCATCGTCGTGACAGGGAGCATGAATCCGACCGTGCGCGGGGTCGCTGAGAACGACAACAACCTCGTGCTCATCGACGACCCGCGTCTCGCGGCGCTGTATCTCGACGAGTTCGCAGAGCTGTGGGGCGGAACGGTCGGCGGCGGGACCCCGTCGATGGCATCCCTTTCCTATGCCGACGCGACGGTCTCGGTCGCCTTCTGCCCCGAGGACCGCTGCAGGGACCTCCTGCTCTCGCGCCTCTCGCGCGCCGAGGAGAGCATCCGCTTCATGCTCTTCTCCTTCACCGACGAGGAGGTCGCGCGGCTGCTCGTGCGCGCGGCGCAGGACGGCCTGACCGTCGAAGGGATCGTCGAGAAGATCCAGGCGTCGACCAGCGGGGCCGTCGCGCTCCTCCGGGCGAACGGCATCCCGGTCCTCGACGATGCGAATCCGGCCTTCATGCACCATAAGGTATTCATCATCGATTCGAAGGCCATCGTGTTCGGCAGCTACAACCCGTCGCGGCGTGCGGCGGAGATCAACGACGAGAACCTCGTCGTGCTCGAGCACCGTCCGACCGCTGACCGCTTCGGGGAAGAGTGGCTGCGGATATATGGGACGGTCTCTGACGGAGGAAGGAAGAAAGGGTAAGAAAAAGGAGGGTCGCTCACTTGATCTTGAGGGTGAGTTCGATAGAGGAGAATTCCGGCTTGTAGTACGCCTCGTACTTGTAACCCTTGATCATGAAGATGTAGTTTCCTGGCTCGACGTCGTCAGGCAGGATCACCCTGAGCGGGATGATATGCGTTGTCTGGGGATCGACCTCGATGCCCTCGAACACCATCTCCTCGAACCATCCATCGACCGTCGCGGGGTCGTCGGTAATCTTGTTCCCCCGATCGTTCTGGGCCTGATAGAAGGTGACCTCGAACTTGTAGTCTGCCATCTTGGGCTGGAGGTTCTTGACGCCGAGCGCGAACGCCGCGCCCTCACCAGGCGCCATCATCTTGAACGGCGGATTGACCGCGAAGAACGTCCTGGTCAGCGTATCAGCGATGTTCGTTTCAGTCTGCGCGTCGAGCTCGAGCTCGGAGAAGAGGAGGGTATCATCGCTCGCTGGCGGCGTCTCCGGCTCTTCAGGAGTCTCTGTCGCAGGCGGCGTGGGTCGTGGGGTCTGAGGCGTCTCCGGCACCTGGGCCTGCGGCGGGATCACGGTCGGCGTCTCCAAGGGCGAGGAAAGCTCGCATTCATAGACGCAGTAGCCTTCCACGCAGGACCAGTCGCCCGTGCATTCGGCGTGCGGGCGGTCTTGGCAGTCGAGCGAGTCGGCGCACTCCGCCTGCGGGACCTGTATGCAGCCGGCTCCGGCAAGGAATATGATGGTGCCGGCCAGGACGAATATCATGAGCTGATTTGGCAGATTTCTCATCATCATTCACCACCTCTTCCCTTCCCCTACATCCTTGCCCAATAAAAATGTTTCCTTTGGTTAGGGATCAAGGCAGGTCTCACCCATACCTTTATATACGGAGCAGGGCTCCCCCATGCCATGGCGGGGAGCCTGGTAATACTCGACACGAACGTCTGCATGGCGGTCTTCCAATGGCGGATCGACGTCCTCGCCGAGCTCGACCGCGCGCTCGGCGGCTCATTCGAGGTGGCGATCCTCGACCGGACGATCCAAGAGCTCTCCCTGCTCACCGCCAAGGCCAAGAGCGGCAGGGACCGGGAATGCGCACGCCTCGCGCAGGATTTCATAAAACGCAAAGCTTTAAATATTATCACCTCATTCCCCGGGCCTGATACCGACGACGTTTTGCTCGAGAAGGCCTCTAGGGGCACTCTCGTGGCGACCCAGGACCAGGTGCTCAAGAGGCGCATCCTGGCGGCCGGCGGCTCGGTCATCACCATACGCCAGAAGCGGCATCTCGCGATCGAACGCTGATTCGGAGGGCAGACCATACCATGTTTTACCGACTCAAGCTCCAGGACCACATCCGGGTCCCGCCGAACCTCTTTTCAGAGGACGTCAACATATCGATCCTCGCGATGCTGAAGAAGAAGTTCGACGGTTGGATCAGCAAGGACCTCGGCATCGTGGTCGGGGTCACCGGGATCGACGAGGTGCAGGATGGCATCATCATCCCTGGCGACGGCGCCTCCTACTATGGCGTCATCTTCCAGCTCGTGACCTTCAAGCCCGAGCTCCAGGAGGTCGTGCTGGGGAAGGTGAAGGATCTCGCCGACTTCGGCGCGTTCATGAACATCGGCCCGACCGAGGGCATGATCCACATATCACAGACCATGAACGACTTCGTGTCGTTCTCGAAGGACAAGGTGCTCATGGGCAAGGAGTCAAAGCGGAACCTCCGCATCGGCGACCGCTGCCTCGCCCGCATCATCGCGGTGTCGTACAAGGACCTCTCGAACCCCAAGCTCGGCCTGACCATGCGCCAAAAGGGCCTCGGCAAGCTCGAGTGGGTGCAGGAGGACGAGGACGAGGAGTAGGAGAAAGGGAAGAAGGCGGAGAAGAAGTAGGGGCGTACCAGCACGATGTCGAAGAAGAAGATATGCAAATCCTGCAAGGCGTTCTATGACGGGCCCAACTGCCCGGTCTGCAAGGGAAACCAGACCGCCAACACCTATCAGGGAAGGCTCTACATACTCGACGTCGAGAAGTCGATGGTCGCCTACAAGGCCGGCTACAAGGCCAAGGGCGAGTTCGCGATCAAGGTAAGGTAGGAACGAGAAAATGAACCTCACGATACTCTTTCAGGAACCGAGCAAGACGCTCTCGCGGAAGGCGGTCGTCGCCGACCTCACGTTCTCGAAGGTCGTTCCGCCGCGGCCGAAGGTCAGGCAGGCGCTCGCCACCCATCTCAAGGTGCAGCCCGAGCTCGTGGTGATCGAGCGGATCAGGCCGGTCTACGGCGCCGAGAAGGCGACAGTGACGGCGTACGTCTATGACGACGCGAAGTCGCTCTCCGAGCTCACGCCCGCCCACCTCCTCACGCGTGGGCCGAAGAAGAAAGGAGCTGAGGAAGCTCCTGCCGCCGAGCAGAAGCCGGCTGAGGTGAAGGACGAGCAGGAAGCGAAGGAGGATGATGCCTGATGGGAAAGAAGCCCCACAAGAACCCGCCTGCGGTCAAGATCCACAAGCTCTACGCGGTCAAAGGCGAGTCGTTCGAGCGCACTGCCAAGACCTGCCCCAAGTGCGGCGCCGGCACGTTCATGGCCAAGCACAAGGACCGCTACACCTGCGGGAAGTGCAAGTACACCGAATTCTCGAAGAACTGACCTCTATCTCGTTGTGCCGTTGTCATCTTGAGATTATATCTTGATTATGTCCCGGGATCAGAAGATGATGAGCGGAGGATGCCTACTCATCTGAGCCGTCCGCTTCCTCGGGCGCGGCATCGGCAACCTCCACGTCTGGTGAAGGTGACGCAGTTTCCGGCGCCGCCTTCTTCGTGGCCTTCTCGGCCGGCGCAGCGGCCTTCACGGTTTTCACCTTCGCGAACGCGGCCTCCTTAATTTCCTCCCTGAAGGGCAAGTCGGCGGCCTCGGGCTCATTGATCGCGGTCTTCTGGAAGACGAGCAGGTCCTTTGTCGTGAGCTTGCGCCGCTCCTTGATCTTCCTGTCGACCTCGAACCCCATGTCCTGGAGCTTCTTCTCCTCCTTCTCCCTGCGCGCCTTGCGTGTTTCGGTCTTGGCCTCAGAGAGCTTCTCGTTGATCTGCCGGACGCCGGAAAGCTGCTCCTTGAGCACCTCGTTCGCCGCGGAGAACCTCTTCTTCTGCTCGAAGAACTGCTTGTAGGCCTCGTCCTCCTTCGCCTTGAGCTCGTCGATCCTCTTGGAGTGCGTGAGCATCTCCTCGTGCTTCTCCTGGGAGGCGTGAGCGAGCTCCTGGATGGTCGCGTGGATCTGGTCAGCCTCGCGCTTCAGCCGCTCGATCTCCCGGGAAGTCGACCGCACCTTCTCCATGGCCTCGGTGAGCTCCCGGGACTCCTCGAACTGCTTCTTCATCTCCTTGATCTGCTTCATGAGCTTCTGCTCGCGCTCGAAGCTCATCACGTCGGTCTCGATCCTCGACTCCAGGCGCTCGATGTCCTTCTTGAGATAGAGCGGATTCTTGCCGTGCGCGGACTTGGCGGCGATCGCGTCCTTCTCCCTCTTGTAGGCGTTGACCTCAGCTATCAGGCGCTTTATGCTGTCGATGATCTCCTTGCGCTTGACCTTGTGGGACTTCACCTGGTCGGTGAGCTGGTTGCGCTCCCGCTTGAGGTTCCGGACGATGCCGATGAGCTGGCGGATCTCTTGGGAGATCTCCTCCTTCCTCTTGAAGAGATCCTCCTTCTGCTCGCCGAGCTCGGTGAGCTTCTCCTTTACTTCAGAAATCGTCTCCTTCCTCTTGTCGAGGTCGGTGGCGAGCTTCTTCTTATCCTGCTCGGAAATCATCGGTCCACCCACGATCACTATCACGTCGTCCTGTCGAGATCCGTAATGAAAGGAAAAAAATGAAGGGAAGGGAGCCGCTGGTGCTCAGCCGAAGAGCGACCCGAGGCCTGCGGCGGCCTGCTCTTCACTCTTCTTCTCGTCCTCTTCCTTCTTCTCGTCCTTCTTCTCCTCGCCCGCGGGCGCGGCGCCTGCTGCCGCCGGAGCGGCCGCAACCGGCGCTGCTATCGCGGCCTTGCTGATGACATCCCCGATGTCGACGCCCTCGAGCGCCGCGACGAGGGCTTTCACCCGCGCGTCGTCAGGGGCGGCACCAGCCGCCTCGAGAACCTTCTTGACAGAGGCCTCATCGATCTTCTTGCCCGCCTTGTAGAGGAGCATAGCAGCGTATATGTACTCCATGGTGTATCCCTCCTGATGGAACTTGATCATACCTTCGCTTTGAGAGCCTGCGCCTGGGCCTCTGCCCTGGCGAGGATGTCTCCCTTCACCTCGTCTGCGAGGATGCCCTGCTCGATTGCGAGCGCGCGGGCGTCCCTCGTCGCCTTGGTGAGTATGAGTGAGATGCTGTCCTTGGTGACTATCATGAGGTTGACCGACAGGTTGGTCGCCCAGGCGGCGGCCTGCGCGACGTCGGCCGCGAACTTCGCCTCATCGATGTCGAGGACCTCCTTTGTCATGATGTCGCCGTCCTCATAGGCTGCCACGAGATCGAGCCCAATCTCCATGGGCTTGATGCCGAGCCGGGTGAGGATGCTTGCGACCTTGGCCTTGATCTCCTCACCCTTCCTCACGACGACAGTGTCTGATACGACCGCGATCTTGTTGTTGTCGACCTTGCTCTTGATGCCGACCTGCGCGAGCTCAGAGATGATCGGGCCGGGCGCGAACGGGGTCGGGCCTGCCGGCACCACGATGTCCTTGGGAGCCTTCTGGCCCACCTTCGCCGGCGCGTCGGACTTGTTCTTCTGCAGCTTCTTGTACAGCGCGAACGGGTTGTCCTTCGTGAAGATGAGCGCCGGCATGCCCTCAAGGTACGGGATGAGCTTGCTAATCCCCTTCTTGTCCTTCTCCGCCTGCTCGAGCGCTATCTTAAGCAGGCGCCGTTTGGTCACCTTGAGAATCACCTTGCCGCGGAGGCTCGCACGCATCTTCTGCAGCTGCGGCGAGGGGATGTTCTCCATGTTGACCGCGCCGACGATCGGGTACTCCTTGAGGAGCCTTCCGAACTCCGTGACGGTCATCTTCTTGTGCTCTGCGACATGTGCCATTGTGACTGACCTAGATGAGTTTGACGGGCTTTCCCATGGTGAGCTTGAGGTACATCGAGTCCAGGTTGTGTGCCTCGTTCGGGAGGTGATGGACGAGCTGGTCGTGGACCGTATGGATGTTGTCATAGACCTCCTCATCCTTCATGTCCTCCCTTCCCACCGCGCACTGCACCACGAGCGAGGTCTTCGCCGAGATGCGGACAGTCTTGTGGAGCCGCGCCACGAGCGGGGCGAGCTGGGCCTTCGGCGGCACCACGCAGCCCGCCTTCGGGTTGGGCATCTTGCCCCGAGGACCGAGGTAGCGGCCGAACGCCTGCGCCACCTTCGGCATGATGTTCGCTTGGGCTATGAAGTAGTCGAAGGAGCCGGCGAGCCTTTTTGCCGCCTTCTTATCCTTCTGGTAGCGCTCGAACTCCTCTGCTGTGATCGTCAGGTCGGCGTGCTTCTTGCCTTCATCTACGAGCTCGGGGCCCGCGAGAACGCAAATCTTCGGCTTCTTGCCCTTCTCGAAGTGGAGAGGGATGAAGAGCTCCACCTGATCGTCAGGCTTCTTGAGGTCGAGCCCCTTGAGGTTGATGATAAGGTCGAAGGACTGCTTGAAATTGCGCTTGGAAGAACCCTTCTTGATATTCTTGATGGCTTCGAGCACCGTCTTCTTGTCCATTTGGCCTGCCTCCCTGCTAGTCGCCGCCATAGGCACTAGTCGCGCACGGGATATTGTGCAGTGGGGTTGGGGAATGACCGGCCCTTTATAAAGGTTTTGGTCATAGGGATCTGGTCCTGCAGCGGTCGTCGTCCAGGATTGCGGCGTTGCGGAGGCCATCTGCAGAGGAAAGCCGGAGCAGCCCGCGGCGACTGCGGCGTGCGGGTCAGTACACTCCAACATACTGCTTGCGAACGTCGCTGTACCTGTAAGGAATCTCGCCGAACCGGCAGTACTCGCAGGTCGCGTCGAGAGACACCCAATCTCCCTGGTCAGGCGCTTTGTACTTCTTCACCGCCGCAGGGAGGTGGGCCTGCACATACACGTGTTGCGGCACGTACACGAACCTGGCGGAGACCCCTACTGACTCGAGCAGGCTCGCGAGGAGGATGGACGCGTCCTCGCAGTCGCCGCCGCCCACAAGGAGCGACTCCTCCGCGGTCTTGACATACTCGTCAGGCGGATCGGGGATGTACTGCATGCTGTCCCGCACGAAGTAGAAGAGCGCCTTCGCGTAGCAGGCCTCGGCGAACTCGCCGTGGTAATCGCAGCTGCGCGCGACGATCTGGTCGGCGGCGCGCTTGATGACCAGTCCGGTCGAGACGAAGTCCAGAATGGCGCTCCGCGATACCAGGGGAGTCTCGGTGTCGCTCAGGGTGATGTTGCCGAGGTAGAGGTCGGCGAGCCTAGGGATTCCCTTCGGCTCAGGATCCAGCCTGATGCCGTCCCAAGGGATGATCCAAGAGACAAGCAGCAGGATGAGGAACGCGGCGATGATGAGGATGAGAATGCGGCGGACCAGGCCCTGCTTTCCCTCCTCCCCGTCGTCATCCAGATCATCGGCGCGCATGGCGAGGAGAGGTCCGGCCGCGTATTTAATGCTTCCGCTCGACGACCCTGCCATCCTCCTCCGAGAATATCTGGGCCTGGAATCGAAGGATCGTGACCTTCCCGCTCCGCCAAGCCTCGGACGGTAGGCCGGCTTTACGGCAGGTCAAGGAAAGCGCCTTCTCCGAGTCTGCCTTCCATTCGGGGAAGACCTGCGGCAGCAGCAGCCCCGACCCCTCCGCTGAACGGACGATGAGCCCATCGGTGCCGATCCTAACCTTCATAGGATACTGCGACGGGTCCTTGACCCTGATCTCCTCAGGCACGGTCAGAACCGAGACCTCAACGGCCGCCTCCTTGAACTCCTCTTCTGAATGCGGCGGGAATCGCGGATCCTCGAACGCCGCCGCCTGGGCAGCATCGATCACCGCGTCATAGAGCGGATAGACCGGCTCGGGGAAGCCGATGCATCCGCGGAGCTCGCCGTCGATGGTCAGGGTGACGAACACGCCCTGCTTGGCGCCGTATTTCGCCCTGAGCGCTCTGTCATGCCGAAACGGCGAATCTGAGAATCGGGATGCTATGCTGCGCCGCGCGAGAAGGACGAGCTTCTCCCCGTCGGCGAGCGGTATCATTTTATGATCTTCTTGAACTCGGCAGCCAGGGTCTTATTGGCCTTGGCCATATCCTTGACCACTGCCTCGATCGCCTCGCGGGGGCTTGTCTTGCCGCTGGTGTCGACGATGAACTCGATCTTGTCGATGAGCGGGTGCGGGACGTTGTAGGTCGCGACCTCGACATCCTTATGGTTCCAGAGCCGCTTCTTGAACGCATGCAGGAACCCCTTGTCGACGCCACCAAGCTCGAGCTTGAGCCGTTTCTTCGTGTCCTCGAGAACAGTGATCTCCATTGTGGCAGGCACCTGGTTGGTAATAGTGTGGCGGAATGTATGCTCGTTTAAAAACCTTTTGCTTTGACGAAGCAGAAGCAGGTGACGGCGATGCGCTCGGTCCGCTTCCTATGATGGGGCATGGATGCCGGAAGCGGGAAGCTGTAGAAGGTCCTGCTCTCGCAGGAAAAGCCCGTCTTCTCGGCGAGGGTGAGGATATGGCTTTCGGTCGAGGTCTTGTGGAATGAGTAGACAACCGGGGCTGCGGCGAACGCGCGCTCGAGGAAGAAAGTATCGATATGCTTAGCCCTGGTCCCGAATGGCGGGTTCTGGACCACGCAGTCGACCTGCTCGCAGAACTCCCCTATGCCGGTTGCATGGACCGTGTACCCGCTGCCGATGCCGAGCGACGCGAGGTTCCTTCTCAGCACGGCGAGTATCCTCCTGTCCTTATCGATGAAATGGACGTGCGCCGCTCCCAAGAGGAGCATGCCGATGCCGATAATCCCCGGTCCGCAGGCGGGGTCAGCGCACCGCTTGCCTGCGATGCGTCCTGCCATGTGCGCCTGCCAGAGTACCTCTGCCGCCATCTCAGACGGCGTCTGGTACTGTTCGAGCCTGGCATCAGGCCGGGGGAACCCCTCTAGCTTCGAGAGCGTTATCGCGATCCCTGATTTGGAGATAATGGACACCATACTTGCCGGTACTCTCCCATATCTTTGACGGCGTTTTCGCACCGCCGCGCGTGATAGGCATGATAAAATATTTAAACCAATCGGAACAGTCGGTCGTACTGTTCATTGGGGTGATCGGCATCAACCTCCGAAGAGTGAGAGACTATCTCGAGCAGCAGCGGAAGGGCAAGGACGCCATCTCCGAGATGCGCGGCATCGTCGGCCAGATGCGCGACGAGCTCGACGACCATCTCGACGCGATCAACGAGAACACGAACGAGATCTGCTCGCATTATGAGCAGCTGACCGACGTCGAGGCGAAGATCGCGAAGCTCGCCGAACGCATCGACGACATCCAGAACACGCTCGCGAGGAACTTCATCACCGACCCGCTGGTGGACGAGCCTGCGCCCGAGGAGTATAAGGTGGGGGCACTCACCTTCAGGGAGCAGGAGGTCTTCCTCGCGCTCTACACGATCGACGGCAGCGACGGCGCGACCTATTCGCTCGTCGCCAAGCGCACCGGGCTCACCGACGAGATCGTCCAGCGCTATGTGCAGAACCTGATCATCAAGGGCGTGCCGGTGGTCAAGCGCTACCGCGACGGTACCGCCAACCTCTCGCTCGAGGAGTCTTTCAAGGGCCTGCAGGCGAAGCACAACCTGGTGAAGATCAACGACAGCATCAAGAAGCAGTTGTCTGTCTAGGAGAACTCACTTCTGGTGGCGCGCCTCGCGCTCATGGTCGATCATCGCCTGTTCGGCAATCGTCGAGTCGAGGAGGTCCTGCGCTGACTGCGTCTTCTTCAGCGTCCCGTCAGCGCCGCAGTAGGGGCAGCGCTTAGGCATCTGCTCTTTCGAGAAGCGGTAGTTGCATTTCGTGCATTGGAGATTCAGCATCGTTCCCCTCACCAGGCCTTATCATTATCAGGGGATATAAAAATCTTTCTTATCTTCCTTCTGAGCCTCGCTTCCCGGCACTGGGGAATGTCTCCGCGAGCATCGCCTTCTGCTCGTTGCGCATCGGGAGCTGTAGCGCCTTCGCGAGCGGCACCCACCCATGCGCATCGTGCTCGTCTGAGAGGATGATGGCCTGGGAACGGTCATCCCTTCCGACCCTGAACGCGATAATTATCACCTGATAGACCGAGTCCTTCTTCTCAGTGAGAAAATGGTACACGCCGAGAGGCTCGTGAACGCTCACTTTCAGCCCTGTCTCCTCAAGGAATTCGCGCTTCAGTCCCTCAATCGGATCCTCCCCCCATTCTAGCGCACCTTTCGGGATCTCCCAAAGTCCTGGTCCAGTGTCATTCTGTGAACGCCTGACCAGCAATATCCTGTCCTCCTCGATACACATGCCGCCGACAGCGACCCCTTGCCTCTTGTCCTTCTCCATGATTGCTCACTTTTTCCTTTCCTTCTTATTGGTTTCGGTGAACGGATACGAATTAATTAGTTTCAATATTGAAATAAATAAATCATAATCTCACTTTTATTGAGTATTATGATATCATATCGACATATATAAGGAATTTTACCATATCGATAAAATGTCTACTTATGTTTAGATTATTCCGAATTATGACACAATACCGACAGTATATCTTATCGAATTGAGTTGGTATTATACAGAAAAATCTGTGGCACGATATCCAAATAGCTTAAAATATCTAAGAAAATCTGAAAGAATTTCAATTCTAATCCTCTTTTCTGTCGTCAATCGATGCTACCCTCCCCCGCTGCGCCTGCGAGATCTTCTCGTTCTTGAGGGTCTTCTGGATCTCCTTGACATACTTTTGCGTGGTCTCAAGGTTGTCCCTGACCGCCTGAGCGGCCTTCTCGAAGGCCGCTTCGAGCGTGGCGCCGTTCAGCCGATAGCCGATGACCACCTTCTCGTCGATACCGATATAGCTCGTCTTGACGATCAGGCCGAGATCGAGCCACCGTCGGAGATACTCATACATCGTCTGGCGTGAGATCCCGGCAGCGATGCCCATCTCCTCGACGGTCATGACCCCAAGCGAAGGCTTCTTCTCGCGGTACGCGCGCTTCGCACGCTCATAGAGCTCGACGAGCGGCCGCCACATCTCCTCTGTGGAGCCTTTCTTCCGCGGCGAGAGGCCGATTCTCGCGATTATCACGTTCGCGAGCTCTGTCGAGTCAGGACCCATGCCTGGCTCTATGTCAGTGAGGATGATCTTTGCCATGGTTGCCACCTCCTTTGTTTCCTGTCCTATGGAACAGGTAGTCTGAGCTCCTATTTATATTTTTGGATAATTCCGACAGTTGTCGTTATTATGAATAATAACTTTTTACCACTTCTTAAAAATTTCAATCAGAAAGGTCATGAGGCCCAGGATTCCATCACTCTCGCACCCACTCTATATAAATCGGCTGCGATAGAGGCCAAAAGATGTGCAATCTCATCCTACAGCAACTTAACTACCGTCTAAAAAAACAGGTTTTCAGTACATACAACACCATAGTCATATAGTTCGCTGATGATTCGGCATGATCCCGAATAATCAGACACAGGAAAAATCGCTGATTCTGGGAAGATCCCTGACAGGACGGGAAAAACGCTACGATTTATGGTATCATGTCGACAGAAGACTTCGCGGGGCTTTCGCCTGAGAAGCCCCCTTCTCGAACGGGAATAGGCTCTTTGACGGTGTGTCACAAGGGTTGGCGGGGACTGTATGGGACTATGCCGACATCGACGCTGTCGAGTGAGGTGATGCGGGTTCTTGGCCTCACTCCACAGCTTTGTTTTCTCTGGATTCGCTCGGCCTCTCGCTACCTTCAAAGGGTTTGCGTTGTTTTTCCCGAACTCAGAATGGACGTGATAATCGGAATCGTCAACCCGGAAAGCAGTAAATTACCAGCGAAATATTTACAATACTATTATCATCTCCTACAACTTTTAGTCAACAAATAATACCAATACAATAAATATATTATAACAATTGTTATATAAAAAGTAGTATATAAAACATATTTGATAAAATAAATATATTAATACAATTATTGAAATAGTTATTTTGTATAACACGGGTGGGTCTAGGTAGCCTGAATACGATCCATAAAATAATTTCAATATTGAAAATAATTAAAAACCTATCAGTAATGCCCTTAAAAGTGAGGGTTCAGGGAAATACGATTAAAAACTTTAATTAATAATTAGAAAGAATAAAACTATATTTTACCCGACATAGCTCATGGTCTTCTTGTCGGCCTGCTCTTGGGTAACCTGCGCCTGCTCCATGAGCCCCTTGAGCTTGGCCTCGAACTTGGCTGCTGACGCGAGCAGCGGCTGGTAATCGACCTCAAGCCCGAGGTATCTGTCCAATCCTTCGATGATCTTCGCTGCAGCTTTCGAATCAGGCAATTGTGAGTGCGCCTCGGCGAAGAAGCACACGAGGTCCCGCCGCGTGTCCATGAGGAGCACGCTCGTGACACCTATCACGATGCCCTCATCGAGCTGCTGGTAGCCGGTCTTCTTCGCGATCTCTTCCTTCAGGCCGTCGTTCGAGGTGTAGTAATACACGTTGGTGTCCTTGGGCTGAGCCTCAGGCGGCAGCATCGATCCCACACCCTCGAGCGAGAGGATGCGATAGGCGTCGAGCCTGTCGGCGATGTCGAGGAAACCCTTCGCGATTTCGCCTTCAATCCCCTTCGCCTGGGTCACGACGTGCAGCACGACGATGTTCTGCTTGTTGTCGTAGAAGACGCCAATCGGGTCGACGAGCCGCTTCTGGTGGATTGCGACCATTGGCGCCATGTGGTCGAGCCTGACCTTCCCGATCTGGCGCATCTTCAGATGCTCGATCAGGAACTCGGTGGTGATAGTGCCAATCAGGCCGAAGCCGGGATATCCGACTATGATGAGCGGCCGCTGCGGCTGCTCGTTGAGCGTGATGTTCATCATTGCACCTCTTTTCCTGCGTCATCAAAGCCGCAGTTCCTATAAAAACATTTCGCACCTCTCGGGAATCAGAAAAGTATATAAACCATGTTTTCCTCGGATATGGTATGGAACCAGGGGGGCTGGAAAAAGAAGTGCGTGAGATAAAGGAGCTCCAGAAGGAGATCCTGCTGCGGCTCGACCGGCAGTCCAAGGGTGAGCAGCGTCTCGAAGGCTACGAGCGCCGGATCATCCGCGACCTCGAGCACACGAACGACGTCAGCCACTTCTCGCTCGCCGACCTCGGCCAGGCGGTGGTTGGTGCTGTCGTCTTCGGCGGCCCCGCGTTCTTCTCGCGGGACTTCTGGATATTCCTCTCAGGGGTCGCCGCCGAGAGCGTGCTGTTCCTGCACCTCATCGTCGTCCTCGCGGTGGTGGTGACCCTCTACCACGCGTACCGGAAGACCCTCTCATATGACGCGCACTTCACCAAGGCTCTGGTGAAACGGGTCTTCTACGTCTACCTCACCGTCTTCGCGGTGGTGGTGACCCTCCTCGCGCTCTTCGGCAAGCTCTCGGCCGCGATGACGACCGCCGACGTGATGACCGACGTTCTCGCCGTCCAGACCGTCGCGCTCGTGGGGGCTGTAACGTTCGACTTCCTTGTTGACTAAGACCAGGTGATGCCAAATGCTCGATCATAGGTGGGTGGACCGTTTCACCGTCGAGAACCTCTTCAACATGATCATCGGCGTCGTCGTGCTCGGCGCGCCGTGGCTGCTGCTGCCGTCCTTCTGGAACGCGCTCGTCTCGCTTGGGATCGTGACTGCGGTCTCGCTCAACGCGGTGACGCTCCTTGCGATGTTCGGCTATTACTACCTCCTCGCATCGAGGAAGTATTCGCCTGCGACCGCCGCGTTCAAGGGCCTGAAGCGCATCGTCATCGTCTGGGTCGCGATGGCGGTGGTGGTAGGGTTCATCATAATCTTCTTTGGGAAGGTCTCGCTCGGCGACCCGGCAGCAACCTTCGCGGTCTCGATACTCTCGGCAGAATTCGTGGCGATCATGACCGGCTCTGCCTTCGACATGCTGCTGAGCCAGTGAGAGAAAAGAGCGACGAAGGAAAGTTATGCGGCGCCCCTGATCCGCCGGTCCTCGCGACGCGACTGGTTCACGTTGCTCCTGATATGGTTCTCGAGCGCGTTCGCCTTGTCGATGAGCGCCTGGGCGAGCGGCCGTGGCAGCTTCCCCCTCCCAAGCAGGTGCTTGACCTGATCCCTGACTCCGGCCTTGCGGTTCGCGAGCCGGAACTCGATGATATGGATGAGATGCTCTGCGTCGCGGCCCATATCCCACTCCCTCGCGATGTGGTCCATCGCCGACTCGAGGTGCTTCGCCTCCTCGAACACCTTATTCTTCTCGTCCAAGCGCTTGGCCTTCTGCTCGTCCGAGAGCTCGCCCGCCTCCTCATGCCAGACCTTCCTCACCAGGCGCACGACCGTGCGGTCGACGCCCCGATCGCCCTTCATGGAAAAGAGTGCCATACCGATTCACCTATATATTATTGATAGCATCATGTGAGATGCCGATCCAGTGGCTGGCGTTGCCGAGCAACGCCTTCGCCGCTCCCCCTCTGCCATCCTCATAGAGCCTTTTGATATCAGCGAAGACCCGCTTGTTCATGTTGTCCGGCTCGAGCCGCTTGAGATACTTATAGACCCTGTTGACGAAATCGACCTGCGGGCCGGCGGGCGCTGCCGAACTGAAATGCATATTGAAATGAGTCAGGTCATCGGGTATTGTCGCGACACCATGATACTTTACCTTCTTGATCTGCCGGATGACCTTGTCGGCGTAGTCCTTGTTGACCTGTATCGTCTCTGACCTTCCCGGCGTGAGAGAGAGCGTCACCGGCTGCGTCGCGCTCTTGATATTTGTTGAGTGGAGGACATGCCGCTTGTACGCGTCCTGCACCTTGCCGAGCGCTGCCATGGTCTTCGTATAATCGTCCATCACCTTCTTCATGTCCTCATACAGGTGGTCGACCTGGGCTTGCAGAGCGGTCTCGTCCTTGGTGATGAACCCCCTGTACTTCTCGGCTTGCTCATTCCACTGCTTGATGGCTTCCATGCTCTTCTGCATGTCATTCTGATAGATGGCCATCTCCCGGTCGAGGTTGAGCAGCTCGTTGATGCTCTGGGCGGCGGCCGGGAAGTCGTTGTTGTAGACCTGCCCCTGCATCTCCTTCTCGATCTCCCCGAAGCGCTCATGGCGCTGCCTGAAGTTCTGGTAATCGCTCTCCACCCGCGCGAAGAGCCCCTCCTTCTGCTTGTGGAGGTTGTGTACCGTCTCTGCCGCCCGCTTGGCATGCTCCCTGAGGCGGTCGATATAGTTGATCTCCTTCCCGTCGGCCCCTCTGACCTTCACCCAGGGCTTGACGTTCAGCCGCTTCTTGATGTTGTCGACCATCTCGGAGAAGATCTTGTCGAGCTTCGCGACGTCGTTGAGCTCGTCGTCGGTGAACTTGAACTCGACGGTCTTCGCCTTGCTCATCTCCATCTCGAAGTCCTTCATGAGCCTCTCTTCGTCCTTCTTGGAGAGGTCGATCGCGACCGCTACCTCCTTCATGGCGTTCTCCTTGAGCTTGGCTCCCTCGTCAGAGTCGGAGACATGCTGGAGCGCGCGGAGGTAGTTGCGCAGCTTGTTCAGAACCTCGCCGCGCTTCTTCGTCACATTCCACCACTTGCCCCAGTCGATCTTCCTCATCGCCTGGCGCTCGCGCTCGCGTTTCTTGCCGCCCTTCTTCAGCTCCTGCCTCGCCTCGCGCCATTCGTTCTTCTCCTTGTTCTTCTCGGCGCGGCCCTGGTAATACTGCGATTTCGCCTGCTCGTACTCCGCGCCAGCCGCGGAGGACGCCGCGCTCGCCTCCTTCCGCGCGGCGTTCAGCCGCGCAAGGCCGATGAGCAGCAGGAAGACGATGAGGATGATCGTGATGATCATCAGGATGTCGCCGCCGAGGCCCATGAGCATCTCGCGGTAGTCAGGAGACGCGAGCGCAATCATCGCGAACGCGACAGCGAGGCCGACACGCGGCCCCTTCTGCTCGCCGAAGACCTTGATCGTGCCGAGCAGCGCGTAGACCATCGCGAACGGGACGAGGAAGCCGGCGAAATAGGCGATGAGGTTCTCGCGCGAGATGATGCCACCGAGGACCCCTTCGATCGAGTTGAGGATCGAGTCCCACCAGCCGCCCCGCCGCTGCGCGAAGACGAGCTGCGCCTCGAGCGTTGCGGAGAGGACGACCGAAGAAAGAACCGTGAGCCTCTTCGTGAACGTCATGCAGGGCACCTGTGCTCGCCTAAACCTAGAGCTACTTCAAACGGTAATTCTCGGCTTGCTAGTATTTAAAACTTTCCATCGGCCAGAGGCGACACCAGCCTGCCCCGATTGCTCGGGGAGCAGCAAAAGTTTTATATACCAGCGAAGATAGGAAGAGTCCTGTTACCCGTATCGAGGTGATTGGTGCATGGCTATCAACGAACCGAAAAACCTAATCAGCCTGGTGCTCGGCCTCATCCTCCTTGCGCTCGGCGGCATCCCGCTGCTCAACCAGTTCGGCGTCGTGGGATTCAACGTGCCTGAATTCCTGCTGGGGCTCGTCGGACAGGTCATCCTGTACATCATCGCCGCCGGCGGCCTCTACCTCATCATCGAGGCCTTCATGGAAGGGATGCAGGAGGGTATCGGCAAGGTGACCTTCATCGTCGGGCTCGTGGTGCTCGCGATCGGCCTGATCCCGCTGCTCTTCAGCTTCGGGGTGGTCCAGTTCACGATCCCATTCCTGACCTCGACGGTGTTCAACGTGCTCTTCGTGATCGAGGGGATCTTCCTCGTGATCGCGGCGTTCGTGATAACGTAGAGCGGTCACGCTCTTTTTCCTTTCTTCGCCTGTTCTCAAGAAAGAGCCTATTCTAAGAAAGAGCCTATTCTATCGTGACCTGGCTGCCGACGCTCTGGCCGGGCATGCCGGTCTCGAAGATCGCCCGCACCGCGCCTGAGTTGCCGTGCGTCGCAGAGACCTTCCCTGCAATCGCCTTCTTCGCCGGGCTCGTCCAGACGACCTTCCTGCCCACGAGCGCCGCCGCCTTCTCCTTGGAGTCGACGCCCTCGACACAGATAACCATCTGGTTCGTCGACTGGTGGTGCCGGGCGCTCCTGAAATTGACGATGACCGCTTTCATGGTGGCTTCAAAGGAATCGGGGGCCCTTTATAAAAGTATCGCTCAGCCGAAGAAATCCTGGAGCCGCCTCTGGCGCATCGAGGCGAGCAGCATGCTCTCCTGGAGGAACATCCCGACATCGTACTTGAACCGCCCCTTGATGAGGGTGCGGGCGTGCTCGAGCAGCTCTTCGGCGGAGCCGAACCTGAGCGGCTTCGAGCCGAGCGCTTTACGCATCGCCTCCCTCACCACCCAGACCCCGAGCGGCACGGCATACTCGCCGGTGATCGTCCTGATGACGAGGCACGAGGCCTGCCGCCGCATGCTCTTGAGCTTCTCGGCGAGCGCGAGCCTGACCGCGTAGTAGCCGCCGGTGCAGTTCTCGGCATAGGATGTCCTCCCCTTATACGGCTCCCAGTCTGTCGTGTAGTCCATCTTGTTGCCGATGTTCCAGGACGCTTCCGGCATGTAGGTCTCGAAGAGCTCGTAGCCCCATTCCCGCGGGAACAGCAGGACCAGGAAGTGGTTTCCCAGGTACGAGCCGAAGAAGGCCTGGCAGTCGGCCTCCCGGTACTCCTTGACCTGCTCGAGCAGGCGCTTGGAGACCATATCGTCGACAGCGGTGATCGACCACCTGGTCGGGACGAGCTTGCGGTTCTCCGCAAGCCCGAGCGTCCCCACCGAGAGGATCCGCGAGAGGTAGTTCTCGTCATGCCCGCGGAGGAAGAGCTCGCCCACCGCATCGGCCGCCTTGAGCCCGGTGTCACCCACCGCGGCGTCGACCTGCTTCGGTATCCGCGGGTTCGAGGTCAGGTCGAGGTCCTCGAGCTCGGCGTTCGGGCCGGTCGGCGCCATGTACGGCTGGAAATTCATCCTGAACCGGGGAGTGTCCTTGAGCGTGAACTCGATGTCGACCGGCCGTGCCGAGAGTCCCACCTCCTGGCTCGCCTCGAGGAACTTGTCGGGATCGCGCACGCTGGTGATCGATGCCTCGAACCGCGAGTTGACGAGCGCTGAGCGGAGCCCGACGATCTCCGGAATCGAGTAGCCGTCAGCCGCCCAGGTCCGCGGCGCGTCGTAGAGCATCGCGTCGCGCTCAGGTTCCGAGACGTTGAGGATTCCCACCTTCACGTGCGGATAGCCGTACCTGCCGACGAACGGCGTCGGCGCGACACCGTCGGTCGCGTGCAGGAAATCGCGGCCTGCGATGACATCCTGGACCTTGAAGGCCGCCTCGGACTTCGCGATGATCGGGCAGAAGGCCCTGCCGCAGTACTTCTGCGGCTCGGAGCCTTTGCAGCGGATGCAGTTGGTCCTCATGCGTCAGTCGGAGCCTGGAGCAGCATAAAAAGCTTGTGCTGCTCCGGTTCCAGTGCGTATCAGTCGAGCTCCTTCTTCTCGAGCTCGGCGATCTCTGCCGCCGCCTTGAGCGCGCTCTCCGCCCGTTCGAGCCAGTCCGCTATCTTGTTGATGTTGTCCCAGAACAGGCCTTTGGTGATATATTGCTGGATGTCGGCCGTCGCCCTCAGGAACTTGTCGAGCTGGACGCCGAGGTCGGTGAAGCCCTTCCCCTCGACCATGCCGTGCTCCCGCATGAACCCCCGCGCCACCTTCTGGTATCCGGAAAGCGTCTGGTAGAGGACCGGGACATTGAGCGTGTGGTTGCCCAGTTCGCGCTTGGCCGTCTTCACATACCTTGTGAACCGCACATGGAGATTCTTCATCGCTATCACCTCATCAGCTTCCTGAGCGAGGCGTCGAGCCGCTTGATACGTTTCGCGTACGCGTATCCGAGCTCGCGCTCATACCTGTCGAGCACGTTCCGGAGCGGCGCCTCCCGACTGTCGATGATCAGGTTGTCTGCCATGGTCACTATCTTCTCCTCGACGGTGCGTGGGACATACGGCCGCTTGGGCAGCGGCAGCCCCTGGCGCTCGATGTCGGCGACCGTGATGCCTGCGCCGAGATGCCGCTCGCATACCCGGGCGTAGCGCTCGAGCCCTTCCTCGCGCATAATCTCGGCGCCCACGACGCCGTGCCTGATGCTCCCGCCGGTGCGAGGCGGGCACCTGAACCTGCCGATGTCGTGCAGCAGCGCCGCGGTCCTGACGAACTCGAGGTCCACCTTCCTCCGCTTCGCGATCCGTCGCGCGATGCGCATCGCGACCGTCTGGACGGCGCGCGCATGCTTGAGTATGATGCGGTACGCGCCCGGATCCGATTGCCGGCGCGCATGCTTCCTGAGGAGGGCGAGTGCGCGTTCCTCGGTGATGATCCCTGCTGCCATGAGAAAAGAATCAATGGCTCCCTTGAGTGTGGGTTTGGTTTTGGGGGGGTGGTTGTTGAAAGAAGTGTGCCAAGGGAGCCAATGAACGTGAGTCGTGATGCTTTTTTCCGTGCGTGTCTTGGTGAATGAGGGGTGGGGCTCCCCGCAGAGTGCGGGTTTGGTTTTGGGGGGTGGTTGTTGAAAGAATGCGGACCGCGGGGAGCCTTTCCCTCAGTTGATCATGCCTTCGGCACCTCTAGCGGTGCCTTCCGGAGCTCCTGAACCCACATCAGTCCGATTCTGATCATCTCCTTGTTGAACTTGTCGCTAAGCCGGTAGGTCTTCTTGTACAGGTCGTAGTCGATGAGCCCCATGCTCTTCATGGGGGTGAGGATACGGTCATAGAACTGCCGCTTGTTGTAGGACACCGGCACCTTCTCCTTCTTCTTGACAGGCCCGATGTCGACCTCCTCGATCAGCTTGCCCTCATGGAGCTTGGTGGCGAAGAGGCTCATCTCGGTCTTGCCCATCTCGCCTCCCTTCGATTTCATCTCCTTGATGAGGAGCTTGCCGACCATCACCTGCTGGGCGGTCGCGAACACCACCTCGAAGATGTCTTCTGGAAGGTTGAACTGATCGAATAGGACAACCATATTATTTCAAGTATGCATACTAGTATATAAATGTTACTAATCCGTATACTAGAATAACCTATACTATTCAAATATATATAATCAAAATGGACGAAAAACGAGTCTAGAACAGCTGAGAATCGAGAATGCTTAAGAATAGGCTAATATCAGCACATCAGCCATACTTCACTGGCTGGCGAAGAAGCGGGCGATCCGAAGCACATACTCTGTGGAGATCTCGAGCTGCCAGTCGAAGGGGAAGCACCGGAAGTAGTTCGGCCAGACATAGCGCTCGTCCAGGAACACGATGACCCCCCTATCGGTCTCGCTCCTGATGCACCTGCCTGCCCCCTGCAATGCCTTGTTGAAGGCAGGGAACATATACCCATAATCCCAACCCTTCCCGAACTTGCGGTCGAAGTACCTGATAAGTGACTCGGTCTCGAGGTCCGGCTGCTGGAGCGGCAGGCCGACCACCACCACCGCCTTGAGGAGATCGCCGGGGAGGTCGATCCCCTCGGCGAACGAGCCTGAGATGCAGGCGGCGAGCGCAACCCCGCGTGTGCTTCCCGCCTTGAAGGTGCGCAGAAGTCCGGCCTTCTCCTGCGATGTCATGTCACGCCGCTCGACCACGAGCTGGTCGCGGATCGTCGCCGGCAGGAACGAGACCACCGTGTCCCGCAGGTTGTAGCTCGGGAAGAAGAGCGCGATGTTGCCCGGCACGGCTTCTATCAGCTCCTGCACCACCCCTGCCATCCGCTTGTACTGCATCTCGCTGCGCAGCGAGAACTTGGTGGTCGTCTTCGGCACGATCAGGTTGAGCCGGTTGGCGTGCGGGAACGGGCTCTCGAGCTGGAGCAGGGCGGTCGATTCCGGGAAGCCGAGCAGGTCGCGGTACATCTCCGGCGGGGTGAGGGTACCTGACATAATGACCGTCGCGCGCGCCTCGGCGATCACCGCCTGCGCGACCACGCTCGGATCGAGGCAGCGGTAGGAGAGCGCGAGCAGCTGCTCGCGCTTGGACTCCTGGAGCGAGAGGATTCGCGCGAACCCCTCATCAGGCCCTGGCCAGCAGGAAAGGAACTCGCCAACCGAGCCGATGCTGCTCGACCGTCTCCCCTTCCGTACCTCATCGCCGATCTCGGCGAACGAGTCGGCGAGCGCGGCAGCCCCGTCAGTCCCGCCGAGCGGCTCCAGGAATCCCTCGCGCGACACCAGTCGCTCTTTCCCCATCGCGAGCCCTTCAGAGAGCTCGAGCAGGGCGTCCTGGACGAGCGCGAGGCCTGCCACCGCTTCGGCATGGCCGTATCGCTTCGCCTCCTGGACCGCGCGCCTGAGCATGACGCTCGAGAGGCGCGCGGTCGCGAGGTCCCTGATCCTGCCGGGCAGGTTGTGCGCCTCGTCGACGATGACGACCGATCTCGGCAGCTCTTTATCGCACCGCGAGAAGAACGACTCCCTGATGCGCGGATGGAACACCGAATAGTAGTCGGCGATGACGACCCGCGCCTTCGCGGCGACGAGCATCGCGACCTCGTACGGGCAGAACCCCTGCGCACGGCAGCGGCGGGTGAGATCCTCGACGCCGACGATCTCCTTCGCGAGCTCGGCGACGAGCGCCTGCGCCTCAGGCGTCGATTTCCCGTCGCGCTTCCTCGTCCGCTGGTAGAACTCGCAGGTGTAGTCCTCGCGCACCGCCTTGCAGTACTCGGCGAACTCGTTCGCGTAGAGCCGCTCGATACCTTCCTGGCTGCACATCCACCGCTTGCCGATGATGTCAGAGACGACGATCGGGAGGCGATAGCGCCTGCTGATCTCCCGCAGGGTCTCGACCGCGATCTCGTGCTGGGTGTGCCGCGAGGTCAGGAAGAAGACCGTGAGGTCGTCAGCGATCGCCCGGGCGACCGCCGGCCCGATCGCCGCCGCGGTCTTGCCGAGTCCGGTGGGCGCATGGGCGATCAGCTCACCGCCTGAGGCGAGCGTGTCCCGGACCGCATGGAGGAGCGTGTCCTGCGCCTGCCGCACCGACGGGTAGGGGAAGAGGACATCATCCGTGCTCGCGCTCATGCGCCAAGCGGCCTCCCTCACCTATATTAAATGTGCTGTTCTCCCCTCAGCGATGTTCCGGCAGTGTCGTCACGCGCGGAAAATCAGAAACATTTAAATACAAGCTATGTATCCGACATTTCAGGACCTATATATCAAAAAAGGTCAATTCTGATATATATGTCTTAAAATATAAATATATTTAATCAAGCTTCGGCTGATTTCGGTCCGTAGTTGTTGGGGGTTCCATGGTGGAGAAGGATAAAATCTTCAATGTCTTCTTCAGGGCAAAGCCTGCCATGATGCTCGTCAACCTCAAGAACTCCAAATCCGAGATCTATGCGTCATCGCTCGCCAAGCAGATCGACTGCACCTATTCCCACGTCGTCAAGATCCTCCAGGAGATGGAGAAGGCAGGGCTGATCAACTTCCAAAAGCAGGGGCGGCTCAACCTCCTGACCCTCACGAAGAAGGGGACCGACGTCGCCGACTATATAGAGAAGATCCGGAACGTGCTCTCCAAGTGAGCGTGCCCCAAGGGTTCTAGGCAGCTATCGACTCCTCCATCGCCTCGCGTTCGAGCACGCTCCTCGCCGCGGCGATGAACGCAGCCTCGTCCGCGGTCCTGATGCGGGCGCCCGCGGCGTTGCGGTGGCCGCCGGCCTCGCCGCCCGTCTTCTCCGTGATCTCGCCAAGAACCTCCTTGAGATCGGTGTCGCGGGTCCTGCCCGCGATGCGTATCGATACCTTGGTGGTGCCGTCGCCTATGCGCGCCATCGCGACGACGAACGTCCCCTTCGGGAGCCCTGGCTCCCGCGAGACGATGGAGGCGATCGTGCCTGCGATCGCGTGCCGGGCGTCATCCTGCAGGTCGATGATGCGGTAGCCGTCGCCTGCCACGACACGGCCGCTGCCCTTCGCGGCGTCGTACCACCGGAGCGCCATGATGAGCTCCTGCCTGTACGCGGAGAGCGTCTCTGCCGCGCGCCGCTTCGACGACGGATCGCCGAGGCAGGCGCCAATCCCCGTGCCGGCCCGTCCGAGCCGGCCGCAGGCGTTGAGGACGGTCGAGAACTCGCGCGCGTCGGAAAATGCGCTCCCTTTCCCTTCGCCGGCGATGAGATAACGGTCTGCCATCACCTGCTCCTGGCCCCCCCTCTCGCCGAGCAGCCCGACGATAGCGCGGACGAGCTTCCCGGTCTCCTCTGCGGAGAGGTCGTGGAGATAGCGCCACCGGTCGCCGCTCCGCGCCTCGATCCCCGCTTCGCGGAGGAACGCGAGCGCGGAGCGCTCGGAGCCGGTCACGCCCGGGATGAACGGTTCGGTCGAGAACTCGAGCAGCTTGTGCAGGGGCCGGGTGCCGGTGCCGAAGAACCGCGGGCCCCGCTCGACCGAGAGCGTGCCCGCACGGATAGCGTCCTCGAGCATCGTCCTGTTGAGCGGCGAGAAACCGCCCTTGTCCTGCACGTCGCCGATCGCGCCGATGACCGCAAGGTGGGCGAGGCCTGTATTGGTCGGATCGAGCTCTTTCGCAAAGAGGTAGACGACCCCTGCGCCCGAGATATCCTTCGCGCCGTCGAGGCCGGCGAGCCGCGGGTTGCAGTGGACGACCCAGTCTGGGCAGCCGCTCCCATCAGGCTGATGGTGGTCGAGGATGAACACGCGCTTGCCGTCGAGCCTGTCAGCGATCATCCTGAGCTGGCCGGTGCCGAGGTCGGTGAAGACGATGATGTTGTAGGGTTCCCGCGCGACCTGCGCTACAATCTCCTCGGTCAGCTGGGGGACGATGCGCGCCGCGAACCGCCGGCCCATGCGCCGGAGCGCCGAGGCGAGGACCGCGGCTGCCGTGATGCCGTCCGCGTCATGGTGGGAAATTATCCGCACCACAAGTTCAGGCTCGACTCTCCGGAACGCCGCTGCCGCCTCCGCTACCAGGACAGGGAACCCCTCGGCCATGCGCTGCACCCCTGCCTACTCGATGTAGAGGCCGGCGCGCTTGGGATCGAACTTCCAGCCCTTCGGGAGCTTGCCGATCCGCTTGAAATAGCGCTCGAGCGTGCGGATCCGCGCCTCGGTCTCGTCGAGGCTTCGTGTGGCGTCGACGTCCTTGTGGTTTCCCTCCAGATGCTTGCGCAGCTGGATGGACTTCCTGATGAGCGAGTTGAGGTCGTCGGGGATCTGCTTCGCGAGCCTCTTCTCGGCGAGGATACCAGTGATCTGCTTCCCGCACAGCTTCCTGGTGCTCGGGATGCCATAGGTGTCCCGCAGGATAAGGCCGATCGCCGCCGCGTTCTTCCCCTCACGCGCGAGCTTGGTGATGAGGAGTTCGACCTCCTTCGGCTTGTAGCGGACCCAGGATTGGACTTTCGCTTTCGTTGGCATGGTGCTTACCTCCGTCTGGTATGCTTCCGATGCGGAGAAAAGAGCGTGCTTCTCTCCGGTCTAGGACAGCCGGGACCGTCCTATCCATCGATATGGCGCCAGGGAATGAGGGAGGGTTTATAAGGCTTTCTACCGGATGTCGTCCTGCGAGACGGCGAGGTCGGGCGCCATCTTCGAGAGCTTGCCGAGATAATGCACCATCCCGGTCCGCAGGATAACCTGGATCGCGTTCTTGTGCGAGATGATGCCGACCATATGCCCTGCCTGGTCGAGAACCGGGACATGCTTGATGCGGTTCCTGCCGAGCGTCTCCAGCACATCGGGCAGGCTCGCCTCCGCGCCGACGCAGATCGCCGGGGTCGACATGACCTGCGCGACGCTCGTGTTCTGCGGGTCGAGCCCCTGCGCGACGAGCCGGCGCACGATGTCGGTGATCGTCACGATGCCGTCGACGCCGGTCTCCGACACCACCGGGACCGCGCCGATGTAGCGCTCGGCGATGAGCTGCGCGGCGTCATACGCCGAAGCCGTCGCCCGTATCGACACCACGCTCGTCGTCATCCAGTTCGCCGCGTTCTGGTAGTCGTTCGGCGCCGTGAGCTGCTCGCCGCTCGCGTAGCGGTTCTTCAGGATCGTCGCGACCTCTTCCGAGATCATCTCGCGCATCCTGCTCCGCTCCTGGCCGAGCCAATCGATGAGGTCAGTGAGCGAGACGATGGCGAGCGTCTTGTCGCCCGAGACGATGAGGATGCGCTTGATGTTCGCGTCGATCATGCGCTGGCCGATCGACTGGATGGTGTCATCCGGCGAGCCGGTGATGAGACCTGTCGTCATGACATCCTTGACCGTGAGATTATCCGGGCTCTGGCCCTTGCCGACCACCTTGCGCACGATGTCCGTGTCGGTGATGATGCCGCAGGTCCTGCGCTTGAAGAAGAACGACTCGTCCTTCCGGTTGAAGACGACGAGCGCGCCGATCCTATGGCTCGTCATCAGCTTCGCGGCGTCTGAGACCGGCGCGTCCTGCACCACGCCGATGACGTTCTTGCTCATCCAATCCTTGACGGTCAGCGGTTCCATGACGGTTCACCTCGAGAATATCCATTCGTTGATTCTTTCGCAGACCTTTCGTGTTTCTGCGTCTGAGAGGACGCGGACCCACCGGTTCGTCCGCTCCCTGTTGACCATCGTCCGTCCGGTCGGTGTCCGCTCGCCGTACCGTATCTCCTTCCAGCCGCCGCCCTTCATGGGCTGCGCGGTCACCTCAGCGATGATGACCGAGTCGCCGTCGACGCTCATATCGAAGTAGCTGTTCTCAGTCGTCCTGAACGAGGCGAGCGAGTCCTCATTGAGGTATATGTCGACCTGGTCAGGCACCCGGTCCTTCCTGAGGTCGGTGATCTCGATCCCCGCGCCGCCGTATACCCTGTAGTAGGTGTCATACGAGCTCGATCCTGGGGTGAGGTTCTCATGGGTCATGGTGGCCTTGATGGCGTCCATGAGATAGGCTGCGTTCTTCGGACGCTCCTGGGAAAAACCGAGACCGACCGACAGGAGGATGAGGATTATCATCATCATGAGGTAGCCTCGTGCGAACACGGGTGAGAAGCCGCCGTGCACCCGTTCGGGCAGGGACTTCGCATCGCGCGAGAAGCTGCCGGCGAAGCGGCGGATCCGTTGATACAGCCTTTGCGGATCGAGGTTCCGGTTCTCCTTGGCTATCGCGTCAAGCTCCCTCCTCTGGTCGTCGTAGAGCTTCAGGAAACCCACGAGGTCGTTGTTGCGGAGCATCCCGAGCTGCTGGCGGAGCCTGTTGTAGACAGCGAAGAAACGGGGATACGTGGTGTCGAAGCTCCGAAGGATATGGTGGAATGAGCCCTTGTCCTGCTGACGTTCCAGGAACGGGAGCTTCCGGGTGAGCAGTCGGATGAACTGTTCGATCCTCGAGCGGCTTTCATGGATGCGTTTCGCTTCTGTGAGGAAATCCTTCAATGCATAGAACTCCTTGTCACGGATGAAGGAATAGAGCCTCTTGGCATCGCCCTGCTTCGCGAGCTCATCCTTCACCTTGAGGATATGCTCATAGCTCTCAGCAAGTCGGATGACGCTCCGGATAGAATCGATATATCCCATCGGTGCAGCCTAGGCGGTACGTGCGATCCAATCCTTAAATATCTTTTTCACTTCCGCGATGTGGCGAGGCTCCCTGAAGGTGTGCGGCGCTCCCTTGATGATGTGGAGCTCCCTCTTCCCCGGGAGCGCGTCGTAGAGCAGCCGCTGGTGCCGCGGCGGCGTCGACTCGTCCTTCTCGCCGACGATGAGGAGCACCGGCATGGTGAGCCGGCCGGCCTCAGGGAGGATATCATACAGCAGCCGGTCCTGCAGGTGGGACCACGGAAGCCGTTTCATGATGCCCGGCTTCGAGGTGCTCGGCTTCTCGAGCCATCCGGTCCGCTCCCATTCCTCGAGCCCCTCCTTCGTATGGTGCTCGAGGCTGAGCTTCCCCGAGACGACGGTCGATATCGGCGCGAGCGCCGCGACCTTCTCCGGATGCTCCTCGGCATAGAGGATGACGCTTATGCCGCCGAGGCTGTGGCCGCAGAGCCAGAACGGCTCCTGGTACCACCTCTGGCCCTTCGCCCAGGCGATGACGTCCTCGAGATCGGCATGGTAATTGGTGATGGTCGCGTCCTCATACCTGCCGCCGCTCTCGCCGAGCGTGCAGCAGGCGTCGAACGAGACGACCGTAAATCCGCTCTCAAGGAACGATTCGCAGAAGGCGCGGACGTGCGGCTGCTCCTTGAAGCCGCCGAGGCCATGCATCACGAACGCGAGGCCGTTCTGGGGAGTGCTCCGCTCGATGACGACGGCGATGCGCCTGCCGTCGCGGTTCATGATCGTACGCTTCGCGATCACCATCAGAAATCCAGGGAAAATAGGAATATAAAAAACCTCTGGTCCCTCACTCGTCGGCGAGCGACGCCATGATCCGCTCTATAAAAAACCCAGCAAGATTTATAAATGATGCTGCTTGGCACATGCCGATGCATGACAGAGACGCAGGTCAAGGAGACCGCACGATGACGCCTGAGGTGTCGGTGATCATCCCTGTCTTCAACCGGGAGCGGACGCTCGGGCCCTGCCTCGATTCGGTCCTCAACCAGACCTTCCGGGACTACGAGGTCGTCCTCGTCGACAACGGCTCATCCGACGGCACGCTCCGCATCGTGCGACGCTTCCAGAAGCGGCACGGGAACCTCATCTGCCTCTCCGAACCGAGACGCGGTCCCGGGGCCGCCCGGCGCACGGGCGAGCTAGCCTCGCGGGGGGAGATTCTCCTCATGACCGACTCGGACTGCATCGTGCCAGGCGACTGGATCGCACGGATGGCCGCGCCGATACGGGAGGGCAAGGCCGTCGCGGTCCAGGGCCTCAAGAAGGCGGCGTGCCGCAATTACTGGACCGCGAGGATAGAGAATGAGGAACACGGGCGCTCCAGAAGGCGGTCAATCGACGGCAAGGTGGGTCTTCTCGACACTGCAAATTTCGCCATCAGGCGGTCGGTTCTCGAGGAGGTCGGGTTCACGAGCCCGGATGCCTATTACGTCAACGACACCGAGCTCGATGTCCGGCTCAGGCTGAAGGGGCACCTGCCTCTCCTTATCGAGGTGTACGTCGCCCACCATCATCCGGAGAGCGCCCTGGCCTTCTTCAGGAAGATTGTGCTGCGAGGGGAACTGAACATGATGCTCATGAAGTCATACACGTTCGATCCCGCTCTTTTCGACGTGCCTGACTGGAAGAATCATCTGGCGTTCTGCATGGGGCTCGCTGGAGACCTCGTGCGGCTCGACGCCGGCTTCCCCTACCATCTCGTCGAGGGGATCGGCTGGCGGCTCGGGCTCTTCTACGCCTACCTGTTCAAGGATAAGCTCATATGACCAAGGGGTACCATCCCTGGACAATATACCAGCGTGAATGGCTTGAGGGGGGTTTAACGGAGAGGATGGCCGAATCAAAAGCATACGGCTCGTGGCTCCTCTGGAGCGCCACCGATGCCTGCAATCTCGACTGCACCTATTGCTTCTCCCCTGATGCCACCAGCAGGAGGCAGTGCCCGGTGCGTCCCATAGACAGCGCAAACCTCATGCGTACGCTCCGGCGCACGGGGAAGACCTTCCATATCGTGCTCACCGGCGGTGGCGAGCCGTTCCTCGTGCCCAACCTGGTCGAAGCCTGCCGCGAGATAACCAAGGAGCACTATATCTCGGTCGTCACCAACATGACGAGCCCCCATATCAGGGAATTCGCATCTCGCGTGCCTCCCAATAGGGTCGTGTACGTCCTTGCCTCACTGCATATAAAGGAACTGGAACGGCGAGACCTCATGGAGCAGTTCCTCAGCAATGTGCAGCTGCTGAAGAAAGGCGGATTTCCGGTGCTTGTCCATTCGGTCGCGTACCCTCCTCTCAGCACGGAAGTGAAAAGGATCCGGAGACAGTTCAAGGAGAGAGGGCTCGAGTTCTCCTTCGTCGAATTCCAAGGGACATATCGGGGGAAAAAGTACCCGTGGGCCTACACCCCGGAGGAGCTCGACAGATTCGGCTTTGGCAAGGAGGATCTCATCATCACAAATCACCAGAAGGGCCGCGTATGCAACGCCGGGTACAATGCCGCAGTCGTCGACCCCCATGGTGATGTCCGCCCCTGCTACCAGATACATAGCATGAGGCTGGGCAATATCTACAAAGGATTCAGCTTCAGGAACAGTCTTCTCTCCTGCCCATCATCTTCCTGTCCCTGCCCGCTGCACCGGATCGATCGTTCGATCTTCCACATCGCAGTGCGGGACTGTACGAAAATACGACGGTTGGGCCTGTTCTTCAAGATGGCCGAAGCGGTCATGACGAAGATCCCTGCTACCCGTCCGAAGAAAGGGAGATCGCATAAGAGATTCAGCCTGGCGTAAGCGACGCCGTCAGGCCGCAGGGATACCAGAAATATCGACGAGTGGGGTGGGCTCGCCTCATCGAGGAACACGACCGGATTCGCATTGCGTGGGCATTCCTGTTGTGCCGGCACCGCTTCCGGCAGAAGGCCTGTATGGGAAAACAGAACCTTTATATTTGGCTCTTCGTTCGGCCATCCGGTGAAGAACACGCTGTCAATAATCATCAATTCGCATGACGACTTCGAGAACGTCTCGCGAAGCCTGAAACGGATCTTCTCGTCCCGGCTCGGCGTTCATGAAGTGATTCTCGTCGACGACGCGAGCTCTGATGACACCCCAACGAAGATCCAGTACCTCTTTGGCGGCAATCCGAACCTGCGGATCATCACGCTCGCGAAGGAACGCGGGCCCCACACCTGTCGTAACGAGGGCATCATGCGGGCCACCGGCGACCATCTCCTGTTCCTCGACTCCAACATCGAGCTGCCTATAGCCGCTCTGCAAAGGCTCCTCGAGGAGAACCGGTATTATGATATCGTCTACCCTCCGATTTCCGGGAATCCGGACCCGGTATACCGGAGGTTCAGGGAAGCGCATGAGGCGTACATCAAATTCTCCTACTGCTTCATGATCAAGAGGGAATGCCTCTATTGCTTCGGGAGCGAGTGGTATGACATGTCCCTGAGGTCCTATTTTTCCGATTTCGATTTCTTCACGAGGGCCCAGGGCCACGGCCTCTCCTCCTTCTGGGTGAGAGGGACTGACTGCAGGTTCCATCCGCCGAAGAAGGATCGGTATTTCCTCGACGCGTCCGGCTACGACAACGACCATGCGCTGTACTGCGCCCTCTACGAGGAGATGGACGCGTTCCAGTCGGTCTCCCTGATCTGTCAGAAGAAAGGACAACGGCCCTTCTCGGTCAAGACCATCATCACCGCTCTGAGGGCGAAAAGGCACTGCATCTCCAGAAGGAAGTACCTCGAGAGGAAACGCGAGGCGTATCTGGACCGGTATCTCTCACGCTATTACCGGTACCTGGGCCAGAACCCGCGGCCCATGTGCGACGCGATGGCGATGATGATAGAGATCACCAACGCCTGCGCCATCACCTGCTCCTGCTGCACCCGCGGGACCGGCCTCATCGAGGAACCCTCGTTCATGCCCCTCAAGGAGATTGAGCAGGCGCTCAAGTCGCTGAAGGGATGGCGCAGGGTCGTCGGCGTCTTCGGCGGGGAGCCCACGCTCCATCCCCAATTCGCGGAGATCTGCGGCCTCATGAAGAAGTATTTCCCGAAGGAGCAGCGGGGGCTCTGGACATCGGGAGGGAAGCTGTACCGCACGCATGAGCGGCTCATCGAGGACACCTTCGGCGTGATCAACTATAACGACCACAAGGGGCGGTGCTACCATCAGCCGGTTCTCGTCTCGGGATCCGAGCTCGTCAAGGACAAGCGGCTGCTCGATGTGCTGGTGAGCCGGTGCTGGCTCGGCCAGATCTGGTCGCCGATCATCACCAGGCAGGGCGCCTTCTATTGCGAGGTGGCGGCCACCCTGGACCTGCTCTACGGCACGGGCAAGGGATTCCCCGTCGAGGAGGGGTGGTGGAAACGGGACCCCAGCGAGTGCAAGGCGCAGTCAGACCTGTTCTGCTACCAGTGCGGGATATGCCTCCCTCTCGATTCCGTGCCAGGAGACTCGGCGCACGAGGTCATGTCGAAGGGGCATATGCGCGCGCTGAAAGCGAGGGCGGAGAAGGCCGGACGTGGGGTGCGCCTCTACGACCGGAGATTCACAGGGCTCGACCTGTTCTCGCAGGCGGGTCCAGGTTCGCTCAAGCAGCACTATGCCGCGGAGATGAATGAGCACTACTGGTTCAAATCAAACTGGCTGGACACGCGGGATGCGAGAAGGTCCTGACGTGCGGGTGATGGCCTCCCCTCCCTCTGCGTCCTCGGGATGGTCAATACGAATGGAACGCGAGATTGCACCGGCTGCCCAGGCACCGATAATAGGTGCTCTTGGAACGGAGAAGCCGATACCCCCTCGAATTCCATATTTCCCTGAATGACGCTGTGCGCATGTCTCCCATGCTCTTGAGCGTATGGCTGCAGGGGACGACCGACCCGTCCGCCCGGAACGCGGCCTGTGTCCAGGGGAAGGGGCACATGCCGTTGAACGGGGTTGCCTCCTCGAGATCCGGATGGAAATGGCCGTCGACAGGAAGCCTGAAGCTGTCCCAATTGTTGTACTCGTCGAGATAGATGCCGCCGATCAGCCGGGGCAACGATATCCTGACAGAGAGCCGGTCAGCCAGGCGTTTCGCTCTCTTCAGGTAGAACACCGACTTCTCGGGATCACAGGACAGGTGGACCGGAGACCTGGATCCTCCGGACATCGCGAGAATCGCTACCTCCCGTATCCCGAGCCCCTTCGCGAAACGCACCATCTTCGGGCCCTCTGCGACATTCTGCATCCCGAGGGTGGCGGCGATCCTCATATGGAACCGGGGATTCCTGATCCTCCTTTGGATGGCGGCAAGCCTCCTGATGTTCGCCGTGACCCGTGACATGTCGCCGCCCGGCCGCATCTCACGATACGTCGCCGGATCGACGGTGTCGATGGAGAAGGTCACTGAGAATCCGACCCGTACCAGGTCCTCCATGGTCTGTTCACTGAGACAGTTCCCATTCGTGAAGATCCTCGGCATGAACAGGTACTTCTCCGCTGTCTGGATCATCAGGGGGAAATTCTCCGCGATCGTCGGCTCCCCGTTGAGATAGAAATCCACCCCGGCGACATGGGGGAAGAGTTCCCTTTCGATCTTGCGGAACAGGGGCAGGTCCATGTCGGCGGTCCGCTTCTGGTTCCTGTTGCCGCACATGGGGCAGGATAGGTTGCACCTGCTGGTGGGCTCCACGAATATCTTGATCGGGTACGACTTGAGGACGGTCTTCCTCTGTTCCCGCTCGTTCCTGTTGAGCGCGAGGTTCGTCATCATCGGGTCCGTGAAGCTGCTCCTTCTCCCCATCCCCCCTGGTGCTGCAAGCGACGCTTCTTCCATCTTAATAGTACGGATGCGAGATCTTTGAAAGGTATCTCCCCCTCTGAATCAACGCCTTCAGGATGCCAACCCTCCAGGCCGTCCCTGCGGCGAGCCCGAACACCCAGGCCGAAGGCCCGCTCGTGAGCAGCAGCGATACCGACCGCGGGAAGAAGGCGATGAAATGGAACGGGTCCATGGCGCGGACCGTCTCATCAGTGTGCTTCAGAAAATGCCTGCGATGGAGCCAGTACGCCATCGTAGACCAGTATCCCCTGTCCGCACAGCTCTTCAGGAGACCCCACCACCCTTCGTGATGGTGATGCGTGACCCTCGTGCGCTCGAGGAAGATGATTGGGATTCCTGCCTTCTTGAGCCTGATGCTGAGCTCATAGTCCTCGCAATCGCCTAGGTCACGGTTGAACATCCCGACGCCGAACAGGGTCTCCGCCAGGATCGCGAAGTTCTTGGCGTCGACGTGGTCGATGTTCCTGCCGTGCCGGCGCCTTCTGAGGTAATTTTTATCGGATGCCTCCTGCATCCTGGCGAGGTACTTCTGTGACGGGTTCACCACGCTTCCCTGGGCCGCCTCCGCCTTCCCTGTCCGTAGGGGCGCAGTCATGCATTCGATCCAGTCGTGCGGGACCAGGCAGTCCGGGTCGGTCATCAGCAGGATATCCCCTCGTGCGCTCATCGCTCCCTTATTCCTTGCGGCCGCTCGGGACCTGAACGGCTCGTAGAGGAACCTGACCTTCGGGTCTGGCTTGGAGAACTCCCCCCTGGTCTCCGCAGTCCTGCTCGCCGGCCGGTTGGCGACGACGATCACCTCATGCGCCGGAAGCGATTGGTCCAGGATAATGCTGAGGCACCTCCCGAGCGATCTCACACTGTCTTGTACAGCGAGTATGACCGACACCTTCCTCGTTAGCATGCGGGGTGCGATCTGACCTGATTATAAAAATGTTATGCGTCGGCTTCGCGGTCGTAGACGGAAAACGCGTACTGTGCCGATTCCGTTCCACATCTGCGAAGGGCCGGTCACTCCACGATGAAGCGGTCCCTCATCCCCCTTGCCTGGTGCTGGCCGACGCTGCAGTAGTGCTCGGACTCGCCTGGTGTGTCGGCGACGAACTCGACCGAGGCCGTCTGCCCTGCGCCGACCTGCTCGGTCCTCGCGCCGAACTCGTCGACCACCCCCTCAGGGACCGTCTTTGCGTCTCTTGTCGTGGCATCGCTCGAACCGACGCTTCATTTTCTCGTCAAACAATACAAAAAAACGCTCAAGCAGGTGACTATGAAAAAGGAATGATTGGTAGATTATAGTCACCACCACCTCCTGTAGCCGTATTATAAATGTCATTTAACCGATATCGGAGAAGGTAATAACATAGCCCCGCCCGGATTCGAACCGAGGTCCTAGGACGTTTTCGACGCAGTCGGAAACACGATCAGCTTCCGGCTGCCCTCTCCAAAATCCCAGATGCTTGACCACTACACCACGGGGCTATCAAGAGAGGCTAGGAGAACACGGCTGTTTATAAAAGTATTCTTGGGAAGCCCGTGCTGGTGATGATAATAACAAAGGTGACGAATAAATAGTATCCTCTTCGCCCCCACTTGATAATGACACCACCCGAGGTGAGATGATGAAACTCATGGAAGGATTCAGCGCGGCGAAGCACGCGCCCAAAGGACAGAAACTCGAGGCGTTCGTCGAGACCGCGCTCGGCTACACCCCTCTCGCCAAGTACGAGCGGCCGCTCGAGACGAAGATCGGCCCGGTGCCCCAAGAGACGAGCACAGCCCAGGCCTACAGTGACCTGATGCGGCTCGCGGAGATCATGGGCAACCTCAAGGCGAAGACCATCATCGCCGAGAGCGAGAGCGACAACTATTGCTACAAGGTGACCTCCCGGCTCAAGGGGATCGCCGACATCGTCGAGAAGGCGCGGGTGATCGCGGTCAACGCGCGCCATTTCGGCATGCAGGGCGCATCCACGGCGAGCGAGGCGCAGGACCATGCCTACGAGGCCGCTGTCAGGAGGTACCTCGACATCGTCGAGCAGAAGAATGCCTACCGCGCTGAGACGGAGCGCCTGTTCGAGCACGGCTCCGATGCCGGCGAGCTCGAGAAGCGGCTCGATGAGATCCAGCGCACTGACGGCATCGATCTCACGGTATGGAACCACCGGATCGATATCCTCGGTGCGCTCAAGGCAGGCTATACGGTGATTACCCAGATAGCGAAAGCAGGCGTGCCGATCGAGGGCGACCTCGCCCAGGCCGCGAAGATCGTGCTCAGGTATCAGGACGTCGACACGCTCGAGGGCTTCCTCACTGAGAGCCAGCTCGCCGCTGAGACCGCCCGTGTCAATGCTGATCAGCGGATTAGGGTGAAGCATCCATCAGTTTACACGGGAAGCAAAGCCCTGTATGGTGTCAGCCACGAACCGGAGCCTATTATGCGTTAGAGTGATGGGCATCCCATCACTCATTTTTTTCTTTCTTCCCCAGAAGCGGTTTTAAGTCCCTCTTCCTCCATGAAGTGGAGATCCGAGCAGACGATCAGGCAGTGCGGCGCCTCGCCGAGGTCCGCCTCCTTGAGCTCGCTCGGGGTGCCTGACTGGATGGTCTGGCCGTCGGAGCCGAGCCGGGCGCAGCCGACGAGCAGGGTCGCGGGAGTGATGACCCCCTCTTTCCGCTTCGCCTCGATCCCGAGCAGGATGCCGATCGCCTGGGCGACGGTCATATACTTGCCCTTCTTGGGCTCGAGGTCGAGCAGCAACAGCGTATGGGCCCTGATCGACTGGTTCTGCTGTATCGTGTCGTAGAACGATTCCGGCCTGAAGCTCCCCTGCGGGAACGGGACCGACGCCGTCTTGCCGAACTTGTAGAGCGAGAGCCCGGTGTCAGCGATCGCCGACATCACCGAGGCGTTGTGGATGACCCGGGTCTGGATGCCGCTTTTTCGGGCGCGCAGCATCAGGTCGGAGTGGGTCGTGGCCGATGACGGGTCGCCGAAGACGAGGAAGGCGACGTTGTGCTCCTTCGCTTCCGCGAGGATCGTCTCCTCTGCCTTCTGCTCGACGAGATCGCGGTCGGCGAGGATGACCTCTTTCCCTATCAGCCCCTCAAACTCCTCTTTCGAGGAGAAGGACCTGCTCGTGTAATTCTCGATATAGACGCGCTTGCAGCGCTTCGCAGCGGCGAGCCCCTTGAGCGAGAGGTCGTCGCGGTCATGCAGCCCGGTGCCGATGAGGTAGAGGGTCATGGGCTGTGAGAAGCTGCCGGGATATAAAAAACTGCTGTCTGGCGCGGGTCAGGAAAAAAAGAAAGAATATCTTCACCCGTTCGGGCGAAGATAAAAAGGTTTTGCCGCCATTTCGGTTGTTCGTTGGGGGTGATACAAAAAAAATGGCGGCAAGAAACCGCACCACACAAAGACTAGAGGGGGTGAGTAGGATGTGGGGATCAGTGGATGATCTCGATCCCCAGCTCGTCGTTGAGCTCCTCGACCTCCTGCTGCCTCTCGGCAGCGACCTCTTTTCCCAGGATCCACGGCGACTTGACGCCGGTGATGATGGTCATCACGGTGAGCTTGCCCTTCATGTTGTCGGTCACGCGCGCGCCCCAGATGACGTTCGCATCCTCATCGAGGGATTCGGTGACGAGCTCGCCCACCTGGTTAATCTCTTCCAAGGTGAGGTCAGGCCCGCCATGGACGTGGATGAGCGCGCCCGTGGCTCCTTCATAATTGATGTCGAGCAGGGGATTTGATAGCGCCCCCTTGACCGACTCCTCGACCCGGTTGTTGGTGTCGGACGCTCCCACGCCTATCACCGCGACCCCGCCGTTCGTCATGATGGTCTTGACGTCGGCATAGTCGAGGTTGACAAGGCTCGGGACCGCGATCGTCTCGACGATCCCCTTGATCATGGTGGCGATGAGCTCGTTCGCGACCGCGAACGCCTGCTGGATCGGGAGGTTGCCCGCAATCTGCACCAGTCGGTTGTTGTCGATGACGATGACCGTGTCTGATACCCCCCGCAGCTGCTGGAGGCCGAACTCTGCCTTGTCGACCCGCGCCCGCTCGATCTTGAAGGGCATGGTGACCGTGCCGATGACGATCGATCCCGCCTCCTTCGCGACGTTCGCGACGACGGGCGCCGCGCCGGTGCCGGTGCCGCCGCCCATGCCTGCGCAGACGAAGGTCATGTCAGCCCCCCTGAGGGCCTCCTTGACATCGGTCATGCTCTCGCGCGCGGCCTCTGCTCCCTTCTCCGGGAAGCCGCCGCAGCCGAGCCCGCGGGTGACCTCATGGCCTATCAGGAACTTGTGGTCAGCCTCTATGAACTCGAGGTGCTGCTGGTCAGTGTTGCATGCGAAGATCTCAGCCCCCTGGATGCCCTTGCGGTACAGCCAGTTGACCATATTGTTGCCTGCGCCGCCGATACCGATGACCTTGATATTGGCCTGGCGCACTTCCACCCCCTCAAACGTGTTAGCGTTGCCCTGCATAGCGTTTTCCACGATGAAATCCATATTTTTCCCCTCTCTCCGTTTTGTGTGGTCGAATGCATAAGTCACAAACTAGAGCCCGCACTACCGAAAACTTTAAATCCTAGTCTGGACTTATTACTCCCTAGAATACGCCGTACAGATTACCGCCAAACAATCTGATACGCTTGGTTTTGGGTCATTTCAAGCGAAAATCCGCCAAAATCTTCGCTTTAAACCGAAACCGCCCCGAAACACGCGTTTTTCGCCAAAAAAACCCGTGTTATCACCATTTCTTAATATTACCTATAATGCTCAATCTCATATTTAAAGATTTTCATAGATTAACCTATTTATCCTGAAATATAGGTTAAAGAATCAGTTATACCAGGCAGGCGGCTCCTTATCAGAGCCCTTCTTCTCCTCTAATTCGCGCATCTTGCGGCCGAACCGGTCAGCGATCTTCCCGCCGAGCCGGGTCGTGCCCTCGCCGATCCGCTCGAGCACGCCCTTGCCGGTATCCAGCGCCTTCATGACCTTCGCGCTTTGGTAATTCAGAGCAGAATCCATGTCAGCCACCACCGTGCAGCCAGTCTTCCACTTCTCGAGATAGACGACATCCTCGAGCACGTATTCGGCAGGCTCGGCCGGCTTTTCGTCAGGGTAGCCGAGCGTGATGATCGCCTGAGGCCTGACATCATCGAGGCAGTTGAGCGCCCGTGAGACCATATTCTCGTCGAATGCGGAGACCCAGCAGGCGCCGAGGCCCATCGCATGGGCGGCGAGCAGCATGTTCTCGATCGCCGCAGAGCAGTTCTGGATGGTATAGAGCCGCTCGCCCCGGATGCCATAATACTGCTTCGCCTTCGAGCTCTCGCCGACCACCACAACATGGACAGGCGCAGTCTCCATCCAGTACTGCTGGAGAGATGCCTCAGCGATTTTGTGGCGGTTCTGGCTATTGAGGACCACCACGAACTTCCAGTTCTGGATATTGCCTGAGCAGGGAGCCTGCTTTCCTGCCTCGAGCACGCGTCCGATCTTCTCCCACTCCACCGGGATCGCGAGGTATTTCCTGATGCTCCGACGCGTCCTGATGGCCTCGAGAACGTCCATAGTAAGAGAAAAAATATATAGTCGCTCCTATTTATATGTGTCGATGCACTACCGCGACCTCTGCGCCGCCTATGAGGCCCTCGAGGCGACCTCGAAAAGGCTCGAGAAGACCCATCTCCTCGCCGGCCTGCTCAGGAAAGCGAAGGAGGCGGATCTCCCTGAGCTCATCCTGCTGCTGCAGGGACGGGTCTTCCCCGCTTGGGACGACCGCAAGATCGGCGTCGCCTCCAAGATGGTCCTGAAGGCGATCTGCCAGGCCTCAGGCCTCCGCGCCTCGGCAGCAGCGACCGAATGGAAGAGGACCGGCGACCTGGGCCTCGTCGCCCAGAACCTGATCGAGAAGAAGAAGCAGGGGACCCTCTTCTCTCAGGAGCTCTCGGTCCGCAAGGTGTTCTCCAACCTCCAGAGGCTCGCGTCAGTCGGCGGCCACGGTTCCGCGGGAACGAAGATATCGCTCGTGGCAGAGCTCCTCGCCTCAGCGAGCCCCCTCGAGGCGCGCTACATCGTCCGCTCGGTCCTCGAGGAGCTTCGCGTCGGCATCGGCGAAGGGACGCTCAGGGACGCGATCGTCTGGGCTTATCTGCCTGCCCCACTCTCCTATGATGAGGAGAAGAAGGCGATCGATGTCCAGGATCGCGAGCGCTACAACACGCTCGTCGCGCTCGCCCAGGCGGCCTATGACCGGACGAACGATTTCGCTGAGGTCGCGAAAGCGGCGAAGAAAGGGGAGAAGGCGCTCGAGGAGATCGACATCTCTCTTGGGACGCCGCTCAAGGTGATGCTCGCCCTGAAGGAAGGGTCGATCGAGAAGGGCTTCGGCCGCACCGGGATGCCGGCCCAGCTCGAGTACAAATACGACGGGTTCAGGATGCAGGTCCACAAGTCCGGCAACAGGGTCATAATATTCACGCGGCGGCTCGAGGACGTCACCAGGCAGTTCCCTGAGGTTGTGGAAGCGGTCAAGACGCGTGTGTCGGCGAAGCGGTGCATCATCGACGCCGAGGCGGTGGGATTCGACGCCAAGACTGGGGCATACCTGCCGTTCCAGAATATCTCGCAGCGGATACGCCGGAAATATGGCATCCACGAGCTCGCAAAAAGGCTGCCGGTCGAGCTGGATTGCTTCGACCTCATCCAGCTCGAGGGGAAAGACCTGCTCGAGAGCTCGCTGAAGGAGCGCAGGAGGCTCCTCTCTGGAATCATCAGGCCTGAGGAGCGGCGCATCGTGATCGCCCATGCGCTCACCACCGCCGACCAGGCTGAGGCGCAGGCGTTCTATGGGGATGCGATCAGCAAGGGCTTTGAGGGAATCATGATGAAGAGCCTTGAAGGCGGCTACCGGCCCGGCGCCCGGATCGGCACCTGGGTCAAGATCAAGCCGATGATGGAGCCCCTGGATGCCGCGATCGTGGGAGCCGAGTGGGGAGAGGGGAAACGCGGAGGCTGGCTCACCAGCTTCACGATCGCCGTACGGGATGATGAAGGCTCCTATGCGACCGTCGGCAAGGTGGGCACCGGCCTGAAGGAGAAGCGTGAGGAGGGGCTCTCGTTCGACGAGATGACCAAGCTGCTCAGGCCGCTCATCACCGCTGAGAGCGGTCGTGACGTCATGGTCAGGCCTGAGGTCATCATCGAGGTCAATTATGAGGAGATCCAGAAGAGCCCTACCTACAGCTCAGGGTTCGCCCTGCGGTTCCCTCGGGTGGTGCGGCTCCGCGAGGACCGGAACGAGCCGTCGCGGATATCCTACCTTGAGCACCTCTACAAAGGCCAGGGAAGATAATATCAATTCTGAAACAGTGTTCCAAGAATGGAAATAAATATATAGGGGCGTTGCCGAACGGGTATCATGGGGGATCCGAGGCTTCTCGAGCAGATTTTCGACCGCAAGATGCTGGCAGTGCTCAAGCTCTTCCTCTCCTCTGCTGAAGACCTCTACCTGCGTGAGATAGCCAAGAAGGCGCGGGTGCCGCCTGCCTCTACTCACCGGATCCTCAAGCGGCTGCTCGCCCTCGGCCTGATCAGCCAAGTCAAGGTGAAGAGGTTCAAGCTCTATCGGCTCATCGACAACGACAGCACGCGCTTCCTCCAGGAGATTCTGAAGGAGGACCGCCACCTGATCGGCCTCTTCGTGGAGCGGGTCAAAGGGATCGCTGGCATCTCGGCCATCATTCTCCACGGCAAGGAGCAGAAGGACCGGGCGAACCTGCTCATCATCGGGGAGGATATCAATTCGGACGAGCTCAAGCGCCAGTCAGGCCTGATCAAGGAGGAGTACGACTTCTCGATATCCACGCTCTCGCTCACCAGGGAACAGTTCGGGCAGATGAGTTCGATGGGCCTCTACCCTGGGCAGAAGAAGGTCATCTACAAGCGGGGCTGAAGAAGGAATGCATCGGCCGGCAGTCAACAGGCCGTGGCTGGTGGGTCCTCTGGATCATCTCCTCCAGAGATGCCTCCGCCGGGATTCGAACCCGGGTTACGACCTCCGGAGGGTCGTGTCCTATCCAGGCTAGACTACAGAGGCAGGATGGGGACTTTTGCCCCTGCTGGCAATCAGCAGCCTTTGGCTGCTGGGTCAGCAGGGTCATTCTCTCCGAAAATGCCCCTGCCGGGATTCGAACCCAGGTCTGAAGCTCCGCAAGCTCCTATCCTATCCAGGCTAGACTACAGGGGCGTATGGGCCTTCACGGCTCTGCCCGTACCTTTATCCTGTTGCGGGCGAACGTGGCCTTTTTTATATTCTTTATGGTTTTTATGCCCGAAACGATTGACCTGCCAAGCCTCTTGGTGTCGTTCTTGAGCTTGCCGTTGCCGAACCGCGCCTTCAGCCGCGCCTTCATCCGGGGGGTGAGGTACTTCACGTTCTTGGTCGAGAGCCCTGAGATCGCGAGCAGCTTGTGCGGTATCGATCCTTCCTTGCCTACCACGATGTTCTGCCGCTTGCGCATGCTGGTCAGGAACCCGTCGAGGTCCTGCTGCTTCGCGCACGTGACCGCGCGCCCGAGCTCGCCGACGAAGTGGGCGTCAGACCCCCCGGAGAATCCCTTCCCGAGGAAATCGAGCCACTCCATCGCCTTGAGGTTGATGATCTTCGGCTGCTCGGCGTTCAGTACCTCGATGAAATCGAGTTTGGAGAGGTCAAGCTGCTTCCTGAGCGCGAAGGCGAAGAAATTCTTGTACATGATCGTGAAGGGATGCGGAGCGCCGACGAGGCAGTTGTAGGAATCGCTGAGGTCCAGGAGCTCTTGGATGCTGAGCCGTATCGCGCCCCAGCGGTTTGGTCCCAGGTTCGGCTTGATATGCTTGAGGTAGAAATCCCTGCCGTCTGCGGCTGAATAGAAGTAGTAGAGGAGGTCCGGTCCTTCCTTCGATGTCACCTCTATCCCCGGCACGACGAGCACGCCGGACCGGTTCCTCGCTGCCTCGACGCTGCCGGCGAAGTTGTTGTGGTCGGTGATTGACAGGCCGATGCCGAGGCGCTTCGCCTTCTTGACCATGACAGGCACGCTGTTGAGCCCGTCCGAGTACTTGGTATGGACATGCATATCCACGCAGGCGTAGCTCCGCTTCTTAAGGACCTGGAAATCAGGTACCGCATACACGATGCGTTGGCTAGGCATATGGATCCACAGAAACCCTTCGAGTGTATTTAAACCTTCCGTGCAATCGTCCCTGGCGCCCAGCGCTTTACCACCGGACCATCCGCTACCGAAAGGCCGGCTGCCCCCATATGCTCCCGTGCCGCCTTCGCGCAGCTGTAAGTGGCAAGGAGCGCTCCGGGCGCCATCCTCACCGCGATCTCCCTGAAGAAGGCTTCGCTCCAGAGCTCGGGCTGCCTCTTGGGCGAGAACGGGTCGAAGAACACCAGGTCGAAAGGGCCGCCTGCCTGCAGTATCGTCTGACGCGCGTCGCCGAGGATGATCCTGATTGAGGGCTCCTCTCCCCTGACCGCTGCCCGGATTCGCGGATAGCTCCTGAACCTGGCCGGTGTCGTGAGTATCTCCCTGAGGACAGCAGGGTCGTTCTCGAGCCCTACTGCCTCGACCCTGATTCTTGACATCTCATCCTCAGCCATATCGAGGAACGCGGCGGTGTTGTAGCCGAGCCCGAAGCAGACGTCAAGAACCCGCACCCGATCCTTCCCCCTGATCGCTGCGACGCCCGGCTGCGCGTACTTCTCGCGCGCCTCCTCTTCCGCGCCGGTGAGCGAGTGGTAGTACTCGCTGTGCTCCTCTGAATAGAGGGTGAACGAGCCGTCTTTTGTAAGGATATTCCTCATACGAGGACTGGAAAAACCCTTCTGTTATTAAGCCATCGGTAACTATTTATACAATAAGTAATTACTAATTAGTAGTTGGTGATTCCCCATGGGTTTGCGTGACATCGTGATTGCCTCGCTGTCGAGGGACCCTGATTCGATGAACTTCCCGAGGAAGACTGTCGAATACCTCCATTCGGTCTATAAGATCAGCATACCTGAGGTGGAGAAATCCATCTATCCCGGCAAATTCTCCGGGGGAGAATTCAATCCTGAGGTCTTCACCGATCTCACCGGCAAGAACGTCTACCTCTTCGGCGTCCCGACCGACCCCGCGAACATACTCCACAGCGTCAGCCCGGGCGAGATGAAATCCCGTGCAGAGTTCTCCGCCTACACCGCCTGGGAGCACGGGGCGAAACATATAACTTTCGTCGCGCCTGACCTCTACTTCAGCCGGGCTGACAAGGGGCCGAGCGACATGCCCGAGAGCAGCCCTGAAGAGAAGAGGCGGCTCTTCAAGGGCAAGGGCAATCTCGCGAAGGCCCAGGCGAACGCCTTCAAGGCGAACCACATCGACCGCGTCATCACCATGCACCTGCACAGCCCGTGGGTGGCGAAATCCTATCAGGACGTCTATGGCCGGGACGATGCGCTCATCACCATGAACCCGCTCCCCCTCATCATCCATTACTTCCAGCATTTCTCGCTCATCGATTATAGCGACCAAGGGAGGAACGTCGTCCTGGTGAGCCCTGACAAGGGCGCAGAGCCGTTCGCGAGGGACCTCTATTCCCTGATGCATGATGTCGGATTAGTCAATGTGAGCCTGCTCATGTTCGACAAGCTCCGGCTGAAGCCGAACGATCCGAACATGCTCGAGCTCAGCAACCCACGCGCGACGGATAACTACCAGGGGCTCGCCGGAAAGATCGCGATCACCCTCGATGACATGGACGACACCGTCGGGACGAGGGAGCGGCTCCACAAGACGCTGAAGGTCGATGGCGTCGTAATCGAAGGGAAGAGCCCTCAGAACCCGGACGCGGTCGTGAGCTATGCCACCCATGCCGTCCATGCCGGTCTCGCCTATGAGGACGCCCAGCAGCGGATGGCGGCCGCGTTCCCGCTCGAGGTCCTCTACATGAACACCCACCCGTCGATCGAGAAGAACATGATCTACGAGCTCCGGAAGGTCACGAGCGTCATCAGGACCGCCCGGTACTTCGGTGAGGTCATCCGCGCGATCGAGGAGGGGATACCCCTCACGGAAATCTACTGCACTGACGGTGTCTATGACCCCCAGAAGGTCGCGAAATTCGCCGAGCCGCCGAAGCGCCGCACAGAGCATCCGCGCTACACCGCTTGATCAGTACTTACCGAGCCCTGTCTGGCCTTTCCGCTTCCCTGCCGGCACTTCCCCCACCTCCTGTCCTACCTGCTTCTTGACATCCTCCGCCGTCTTCCTGCCGACCAGCTGGGAGAGGGTCATGAGCGGGGCCCTCTTGATGTCGCCGACATCCCGGATCCTGTTGGCGAAGAGCCTACGCGCCCTGACCCGCCCGATGTTCCGAAGCCTCAGTAGGGGGAAGAGCTCCTCCTTCGCGCCGTACTTGAGCCTGAACCTGAGCTTCGTCACCTCGCTCCTCGCCTCAGGGAAGGAAAGCAGCTTGCACAGCTCCTCGCAGGAGTAGCAGAGCCAGTCGGCGATCTCGCGCTTCGCGTGGATCTCGCCTGCCCTGATGCCGTATTGCTCGAGCAGGTAGTCCTCGTCCTTCTCGTCTATCCAGTCCATGAAGAAGAGCGCGGTCTTGACCGATGCCAGGAAGTCGTCGTACTCGGGGTCGTAGAGCGTCGGCTCGTCGGCGAGCAACAGGTGCTCGTTCTCGGCGAGCCGCTGGTTTATCTCGTCGAGCTCGCGGACCTTGACCCGGAGCGGCGGCACCATCTCATTGGTGGAAGACATCATCTGCAGGAGCGCGAACGGCGATACCTCCGATTCCGTCGCCCTCTGCAGGCAGCCGATCAGGTAGTGGGCGGTGAGCGGGTCGAGGTAGAGCTGCGCCACGCGCTCGCCGAGCCGCGTCGCGGTCACCTTGCCGGTCCCGAGCTCGTCCGCGGATACGAACCCCGACCCTGGCCCTCCCTCAAGGGTCACGAATTCCCATTCCTCGAGGAGCGCGAGCATACGCCCGATGATCTCGGCGATGCGGTCGAGGTCCTTGTACTGGTGCGCCCAGAAGCTCTCGGCGAAGAACCCGACGAGGCCTTCCCTGCTGCGCACGACCCGCGTCGCGACGAGCGAGAGGACATAGGTGCGCAGAACCGGCTCGACCGCGAGCTTGGAATAGATCGCCTCAGGCCTGCCGTTGATGTAGCTCTCGATGATTTCCTCCTTCTCGGCATCGCTCGCGGCGATACAGATCGCCTCGCCGTAGTCGTCGAACGTGGGGCGGCCGGCGCGGCCTGCCATCTGGAGGTACTCGAGAACCGGGATGGGCTGCATGCCCCATCGGCCGCCGTAGCGCTTGAGGTCCTTGATAATCGCCCGGAACGCCGGGAGATCGAGCCCTGCCGCGAGAGTCGGCGTGCAGGCGATGATCCTGATCATGCCTTTCCGAAAAGATTCCTCGACGAGCTGGCGCTGGCCGGCGGTGAGCCCGGCGTGATGGAACGCGATCCCCTTCTTCAGGCAGCCGGCGAGCCGCTCGCACTGCTTGGTCGGGTGCGGCAGGTCGTGGAGCGCTTTTCCCGCCAGGCGCTCGAGATCGGCTGTCTCTTTCAGCCTCTTCGCGATGTCCTCAGCCGTCTTCTCGGCAGAGCGCTTGGCGTTGACGAAGAAGAGCGCCTGCTTCTCCTTCCTGACCGTGTCGAGCGCGAGATTGAGGGTCTCGTTCGCGTACGTCTGCGCCACATCGATGGCCCGGGCTGCCATGGCCTTCTGAGAACCGCTGATGCTATTTATACCTTGTGCAGGCTTGTCCACTGGGCTAGCGGACCAGGAAGACGACGAGCGCGATGATGGTCCCGAAAAGGATTCCCACCAAGACCTGGGCGAGGGTGTGCCGCGGCTTCACCCGCATCGCGGCGAGCGCCTTCTTCGGGGTCGTCTCATCGGCGAGCAGGTAATCGGCCTGCGAGAGCGAGCGGAAGTAGAGCGCGTCGCGTATCACCACCAATGCGAAGACCCCGGACAGCACGAACGCTGTGGAGACCCCTTCATAGAGATAGATCGCGACCGTCAGCGCAGAGACCGATGCCGCGTGGCCCGACGGCATCCCGCCGGTGGCGTAGAGGAGCCGCGCGTCGAACCTCCGCTTCTCGGCGGCGAAGATGATCACCTTGATCAGCTGGGCGCCGAACCAAGCGAAGAAGGCGGCAAGAACAATCGGATGGGTGATGATACGAACGAGATTCTCGCAGACGACCGCCATGACAGCATCGCTCGCTTACGGGTTTAATAATACTTTCGGTCCGTCGGGAAAGATTAATATACCGCGATGCCATCACCAGTTGTGATGGGGCCTGCTGACTACGACCTGCGGATCGATGAGGCCATCTCGACGATACGGCAGGAGAAGGCGAAGCGCGTCCTCCTCCAGCTGCCCGATGGCCTCAAGCCGAAGGCGGCGGAGATCCAGCGCGCGATCCGAAAGGAGACCGACACCGAGGTTCTCATCTGGGCTGGCTCCTGCTTCGGCGCCTGCGACCGGCCGGTGGCCGCGAAGAATATGGGCTGTGACCTGGTCATCCAATGGGGGCATGCCAGGTGGTCGTGATGCTGCTCTCGTTCCTGCTCGTCTCGCTCGTCGTGTTCCTCGGAATCTACGCGGGGATCGCGCTCGCGTTCATCGCTCCCGAGGAGCTCGCGCCGGGAAGGAAATACTTCGGCCTGATGCGCACCGTCGCCCAGACGCTCGTTTTCACCTTCCTCTTCCACCTGCTCGTGGGTTCGGCTGCGGCCGCGCCCTTCGTCGCGGTCATCGTCTTTTGCGTGCTCTTCTGGCTCTTCCATTCGTTCGACGACGCCGTGCAGCACTGGCTCTCCGCGATCCTCTACGCTCTCGATGCGGTGGCGCTCGCGATCGCCTTCCAGGACATCTTCATCTTCTCGGTGTGCGCGGTGCTCGTCTTCTTCTACGGCTTCCCCGAAGGGAGCATCTACGCCGCGCGGCACTACAACCTGAAGACGCTCAAGCCGAAGACGTCGAAAGGGAGGATCATCCTCTATGCTGCAGCGCGCTACGGCCTCTTCCTTCTTCTCGGGAACGTCCTGCACTACTTCGTGCTCTGAATAATAATAAGAAAGGAGTGGGCCCGCGGGGATTTGAACCCCGGACCACCCGATGTCTGTCACTGGCGTTCCGGCCATCGGACGTAACGTCCAATATATCAGTCGGGCACTCCACCAGGCTAAGCTACGGGCCCCTGATGACCGCCTCCGACCGGGATCGAACCGGTGACCTTGCGGTTTCTCTCCGGACAGTGCCGGATAACAGCCGCACGCTCTACCACTAAGCTACGGAGGCATGCGTGCTCTGGATTCGACGTTGCTTTATAAAAGTTTCTATGGGTCAGCGGGAGTTCTCCTCGATAACCTCAGCGACGAGGCTCCGCAGCATATGGCTAGAGACCTTCACCGAGACCGTCCTCCCCAACGGCAGCCGCCGCCTGATCCCGACGATGAGAGGGTAGGTGCCCATCTGCCTGCCGAAGGTCGTGCTGCCGTCGTGCGTCTCGAGCCTGACGCCGGAAAGCACGGTCCCTTCAGGCACGGTGCGCCTGAGCATGGGCAGGTCCACTTCTTCCCTGACCTTTCGCCTGAACGAGAAGTACTTCGCCTTGTTCTTCTTGATGTACTTCGTCTTCGCCTCGGCGTAGAGCCTCGTGCCGCGGTAGGGCACCACCTGCCTGATGTTGATGCGGCGGAGCATGAGCCCCTCGTCGAGGATCCGCTTCAGCCACGCGAGGTCCAGGTCGAGCGTCCCCTTCGTCTCGCCGATGAGCCCGAGCAGGATGTTGATGCCGGGGAGGAACTTCGGCATGCCGTTCTCCCCGCGCTCCGCGCCATGAAGGTTTATGATCCTGATCGCCTCGAGCGCCTGCTCAGGAGTGGTGTTGAGGCAGTTCCTCCCGACCACCTCAGGGTCGAATGACTCGACTCCGAAGGCCGCGATGTTCCCCGGTGTGCAGTGCTCGACGATGAGCCGGGTGATCCGCTCGCCGTTCGCGGCGACGACGCTCGCAGGATTCACGTTGTCGATGTGCAGCGTCGCCGGCCCGAGCGCACGGATGCCTTCAAGGAGCTTCCGAACCTCGCCTGCCGCTCCGCCCCTATAGGCATAGAAGTCGCTCTGCTTGCCGAGCCTGAAATGCCTGACGCCGGCTGCTGCGAGCGCCTCCGCTTCGGCGATGATGTCGTCTGTCGCGCGCCACTCGAGGGTGTGCCGCGGCTCGGTGCAGAACGAGCACGCGTCGCGCCGCGGACAGCCTCTCCCGGTCTCGAGCTCAGCGACGGCAGGCCAGGGCACCTGTTCCACCAGTCTCGCGCCGTCGACCGCGTACCTCCTGACCTTCTGGTACTGGCCGATGCCAAGCAGGTCAGCGTCGACGCTGTCGAAGAACGAGAGGTCGGTCCTCTCAGGCAGCCTGCCGCCCTCGGCGCGCGTGCCGTGAGCGGTCGACGCAGGGCCGGTGAGCGTCTTCCTGCACCGCAGGCCGTCGATGAGCCTCCTGATCTCGAAGAGCGTGCCCGGCACAGCCGCGAGATACTTGCCCGGCGTCTGGACGCCGGCGACGACGATGAGCTCGTCGGTGGCATCGAGTATTTCCTTCACCCTCGCATGGTTGCGGCTAAGGTTATGGATGCGGATGTCGGTCTTGTGCCCTTCCTTCGGGACGACGCCCTTGCGGAACCGCCACAGGCGCACGTCGTCGATGGTGAGGTACGCAGGCCCATGGTCCGCGAGCGCGCCGAAGAGGTAGCGCGGATACGTTCCCAGGAACGGCGGCACGCCGAGGCCTGACGGCTCGTCGGTGTAGCAGTCGAGGATGGTGTACCGAGTGCTTGGCATGCGGTCTGGAGAACGGAGAAGAGTATAAAATGATTGTGGCTGATCGCGGCGAAAGACGAATGATCAGAGAAGATAATACGCGCCGACGAGCCTGATGTCCTTCGCAACGGTATTGCGCGCAGCCGGCGTGTCGTCGACAGCGGTCTCGATAGTGGTCGCATCCATCATCCTCACCTCTCATCAGAGCTTGTACTTGGCGTACAGGTCATCCGGGGCGCGCTTCGCCTTCTCGTAAAGTTCGCCGGTCCTGCCTCCTGCAGCAAGGCCTGCCTCGAGGTCCGAGGTCTGCTTCTCCGGGATCATGACCTTCGTGTTGAGCGCTTCTCTCATGCGTATCACCCAAGATGTAATTATTACTAAGTAATGACACTTTAACTATTTAATTCTTTCGTTTATTCTCGTGAAATATCTAGAGAAAAAATTCAAAATAATTTTTTTCAATATAGAAATAAAAATGGACGCTCCGATACCGCTCGCTCATCGCTTCCTCTTCCGGTACGGCACGCGCGAGATGGCCCTGCATCCGGTGCAGAACGAGACGACCCTTCCGTCCTTCAGCCTGACCCGTGCATTGACCGAGGGCACGAGATATCTTCCGCACCGCTTGCAGAACCGCCGTTTCAGCTCGGACGGTATGCTCACCTTGTGCTTCATCGCGAGCTTCCGCGCGAGGAAGACATACCGATGGGAGAGCGAGGGATCGTCGCGGTATGCCGCTGCTGCGAGCGAGAAGAGCTCGCGCATCTGCTCGAGCGCCTTCCTCTTGATCCGCGCCGGTTTCCCCTGGTTCGAGCGTCTCATGAGGAGGGAATATTCCTCTTCGGTATAAAATGATTTCCATTAATTTATTATACCGGCGCAGCTTCGGGACGCACCATGGGGTTCCATGATTTCATCACGTCGTTCTTGAGGGTCGGCGGGGCGCCGCAAGAGCCGGCAGAGATCACCTTCGAGGAGTTAGGGAAGCGTCTCGAGGAGGAGCTGAAGAGGCGGCAGGAGACCTTCGTGTCCTCAGCGCTCTCGGTCTTCGAAGGCATGCGCGCGAAATCCGACGAGGCGCGGCAGCGGCTCGCCGCGCTCGAGGCGGCTGAGCTCAAGAACACCAAGATATCCCCGCGGGAGCTCGCGCTCATGCGCGGCAACCGCACGAGCTTCATCCAGATGACAAGGCTCTTCCTCGACCGCATCAGGCGACCGGAGAGGACGGACGCGCAGGCGACTTCGGCATTCATCGAGCAGTTCGACAGGAACCTCGTGCTCTACAACAAGGGGACCAAGCGCTCGTTCCACATCCTGAACGAGTTCTTCGCCCACGAGACGCGCGCCGTCGGGCTCGCGGTCAAGGGCATCGAGAGCCTGGGAAAGGACCTGAAGCGGATCGCCGCGACGTCACCGGAAGGCATCATGCGGATCCAGGCGATGCTCGCGGCGATCGTACAGCGCGTCGCCGACACCGGCGGCATCAGGAGGCAGATCGATGTCCACACGGAGAGCATCTCCCAGCTCAAGGAGACGATCATCAGGAACGAGCAGACGGTCAAGGACCTCTCGCTCTCCGAGGATTTCGCCGCCTTCAAGGCGACCGAGGCAGAGATCGACGACGAGCGGCGTTCGCTGAAGCTGCTGCACGACGACCTGCGCAACCGCTTCTCCTCGATCGAGCACGCGCTCAAGAAGTACGGCAAGATCTCCCTCGACCAGACGACGATCCAGGAGTACCTCGCCGACCCGGTGAAGGCGCTCATGGCGGACGGCGGCCTGACGGTCCTCGAGGTCCTCGGCAAGCTGATGAAGACGCTCGAGAGCGAGCAGCTGACGCTGAAGAGCACGAAACGCGCCAAGACGCTCGGGCACCTCAGGAGGATCGACCAGGACTATCTCGCCGGCCTGCGCGCGAAGATTGGGACGTTCACCTCGAACATCGAGCGCAAGAGCGACATCCTCCGGAAGAACCACACCTATCTCCGGATCACCGAGCTCGAGGAGGAGAACACGAAGCACGAGGACGAGCTCTCGACGCTGGACAAGAAGATCGCCTACCTCGCCCGACAGGCAGAGAAGGAGACCGAGGAGATCGGCGCGCTCATCACCGAGATCAAGCGTGTCGCCTCCGGACAGCTCGGCCAGGAGATAACGATCAGGAACCCGATTGCGGCATGAACCTCACTTGCTGAAGATATGGCTGTTCTTCGGCCGCCTCTTCGAGAACGATGGCGCCGGGATCGTCACCTTCCCCCGTCTCGGGGCGCTCTTGCCTTTCCGTTTCGCCGTCCCCTTTTTCGCCGTTCGTTTCGCGGGCCGCTTCGGTGCCTTCTTCGCCGGCGCCGTCGTCTTGACCGCCGGCTCGTCAGGCTCCTCGAAGAACCCGATCATACGGCTGATGAGCCCTTTCTTCCTGCGCGCGCTCCTCTTCGGCATGAACTCGTCGAGCTTGCGGATGTTCTTGACGTCGGGCTTGGGCTCCTCGGGCGCGATCCCCGACTCGCTCTCCATCCGCTCCTTGAGGAGATCGAGCGAGTCGCGCATCCGGTGGACGTCGCGGGCGAGTTCTCCCTTGGTGGCGCTCTTGCCCTCAAGCCGCCCCACCCGCTCGGCGAGCGTGCGCAGCTCCTCACGCAGGCGGTCGGACTCGTCGAGTCCCTGATGCACCTTCTCGAGTGATTCGATGTCCTCAACCACGAGGTTGATCTCCTTCTCGATATGGCCGAGGCGCCGCTCATGCTGGTCCTCACGGACGAACATGCTCTTCATGCCGGCGACCCTCTCAGAGAGCTGCCCGATCCTCCGGTCGAGTACGGCGATCCTCCCGAGGCGCTTCCCGGTCTCCTTGCCCGCGCGGTCGAACTCGCGCTTCTCGACGAACGACTTCTTGAGATCCTCGGACACGCTCGTGAGCGTCCGCACCATCGTCTCGATCTCGAAGAGCTCCTTTGCCACCGCCTTCTTCATCTGGTTCTCGCGGACCGAGAACTCCTTGTTCATGTCGAGGCTCGTGACCATCCGCTGCTCGATCTCATGCACCCGGCGCTTGAGGTCCTTGAGGATGCGCGCCTCCCGGGAGAACGACTCGCGGAGCATGGCCTTCCTCGCGATCTTCGTGAGCCTGCCCTCGAAGCCTCCGATTCGGCGTTCGAACTGGCTGCGGCGCACGCTGTCGTTCTCGAGCGAGAAGAGGCCGTCCTTGAGGTCGTTGACCTCTGCGATGATGCCGTCGATCTCCGCCTTCGCGAGCATGCTCGACTTTAAGAACAGGACCTCTTTGCGCAGGTCCTCGGCCATGTCGCGCCTGCTGTCGAGCGCCTCGAGCCGCTTCCTGAACTCGGACTCCGTCTCGTTGAGCTTGAAGCGTATCTCCTCGCGCATAGCCTTTCCGACCTCGCGGAGCTGGCCGACCTCCTTCTTGATGACGTCCCGCTGGACATCCTGCGCCCGCTTCAGGTCGTCGATGTCAGCCCTGACATGGGAGAATGACCGCTTGATGTCGCGTTCTACCTGCTGGAGAGATGCCATGCTGCCCCCGACCACCTGTACAACCAATGTGTATTCACTAGAAAATGGATACGCTTCTATATAAGCTTTGTGGTCGGAGAAGAGAGAGCGCTCGCTGCGCCCTTCATCCGGTCTTCGCCGCAGTCTCGAGCGCCGCAACCGCAGGCAACGGCTTGCCCTCGAGCATCTGGAGCGTCACCCCGCCGCCGGTGGAGACGTGGCTCATCTTGCCTTCGAGCCCGAACTTCCGTACGGCGGCCCCGGAATCGCCGCCGCCGACCAGCGTGAACGCGCCGGTCGTGGTGATGAAGGCCATCACCTCGCGCGTGCCCCTGGCGAAGCTCTCCCACTCGAACACACCGAGCGGCCCTCCCCAGACGACGGTCTTCGCCTCGGCGAGCAGGCTCTCGTAGTACATGATCGTCTTCGGACCGATATCGAGGATGAGATATCCTTCAGGGATGGAGCCCAGGTCGCAGTCGAGGTACCTCGCGTCCTTGTCGTACGAGGCCGCCGCCCTGACGTCGATCGGCAGCACGATGCGGTCCCCGTGGACGGCGAGCAGACGCTTCGCCTCGCCGACCGTCTCCTTGTCGAACTTGGAGCCGCCGATGCCCTTCCCTGCTGCCTTCAGGAAGGTGTTCGCGAGCACGCCTGAGACGATCAGATAGTCCACCTTGGTGATCAGGGTGTCGATCACGCCGATCTTGTCGCCCTTCACGCCGCCGATGATCGCGATGTAAGGCTTTTCCGGGCGCTCGGTCACCCGCCGCATCACCGCCAGCTCCTTCTCGAGCGCCAGCCCTGCGCAGGCGGGCAGGAACCGGGTGATGCCGGTCATCGAGGCGTGGTCGCGATGGCAGTTCGCGTACGCGTCGTTCACGTAGAGGTCGCCGTCCTTGGCGATCTCCTGGGCGAAGCGCGCGTCGTTTGTCTCCTCCCCAGGATTGAAGCGCAGGTTCTCGAGCACCACGACGTCGCCCGGCCGCATTCTCCCGATGCGGTCGCGGACGATCGGGCCGGTGCAGTCGTCGAGCGCCCGGACTTCCGTTCCCAGGATCTCAGAGAGCCTGCCGGCGACGTGCGCCATCGAGAGCGAGAGGTCGGTCTTCCCGCCCGGCCGCCCGCGGTGGCCCATGAGGACGACCTTCGCGTGCCGCTCGACGAGGAACATGATGGTCGGGATGAGGGTCCGGAGCCTGGTGTCATCGGTGATCCTGCCAGTCTCGTCTGCCGGCACGTCGAGGTCCCCGCGCACGAGGACGCGCTTTCCCTCGACATCGGCGTCATGGAGTGTCTTGTGCATTCTTGGCACCTCTCTTCTTGAGCGCGCGGTGCGTCAGGTCGGCGGTAAAGCGCGTCCGCGCGAGGTTGATCGCGCCGTAGGGGCAGACCTCGACGCAGCAGTAGCAGAGGATGCACCCCTGATGGTCGATGCGCATCCGCCGCTTCCCCTCGGATATGACGCCCGCCGGGCAGATCTTCCGGCACGCGTCGCACAGCGTGCAGTTTTCATGGATGTACGGCCTCTTCGCCGCGAACCGCATGAACGGCCGCGTCACCGTCGTCGCCCATCGGGGGATGCGGTTGGGCAGCCAGGAAGGCCGCTTGAAGACGATCGGCGTCGCGTCGCCGAGGACCTCGGGCTCGCGCATGAGTCCCCGCTGCTTGAGCAGGGCGTTCGTCGGCACCTCGTCGTCCCGGAATCCGATCATCCGGGCGGCGACGAGGTCGAGCGCCGGCGCATCGGCGCTTACGAGCAGCCGACCCACGTGCTTCGTCTGCCCCGTTGCCGGCCCGGCCCCTTCCATGCCCTGGACGGCGTCCATGATGACGAGCTGCTTCGGCATCGCCTGGAAGAGGTCGACGATGACGGTCGAGAACTCGAGCGGCCCTGGCGCGAGGCCGTGGAGATCGCCCTTCTTCCCGCCGGGGATGCAGCCGTACAGGTTCTTTATCGCGCCGGTATACCTGGTGAGCATATGGGTCTTGAGCTTGGGGAGGTTGACGACGAGATCGGCCTCGAAGAGGATCCTTGGCAACGCGATCTCGCCGAGTATCGTCCCCTTGGTCCTCTTCACGACGAGCGGCTGGCCCTCGAAGGCGATGGGCTCCGCGCCCGCCCCGATAGCCGCCTGCCAGATGCCTGAAGCCTCCATCGCGCGCCTCGTGCCGCCGCCGGCCATCATCCCCGAGCTCTCGCCGACGACCACCCGGTTGCCCTTCGCCTTGAGCAGCCGGCACACCGCGGCGACGAGCGCCGGGTGCGTGGTCACGTTCTTCTCCGGCCGGATGGCGGTGAGGGCATTCGGCTTGACGAGCACGGTCCTGTCCTCAGGGAGCCTCGCCCCGATCAGTTCGAGGAGCCCGGGCAGCGCGTCAGGTACATCATCATATCTCTCGCACCTGACGATCCCGACCTTCGGCCCCATTGCGCACGTCACAATCGGACCAAGTATAAATTGGTTATGGAAAGGGGGGACAAGGAATCGGCCGTTCAGAGGAGCATCTTGAGGATGTCGATCATCCGGCAGGAATAGCCCCACTCGTTGTCGTACCAGCCGACGACCTTCACCAGGCGGCCGATCGCCTTCGTCGACTGCGCGTCGAAGATGACCGAGTGCGGGTTGCCGACGATGTCGGATGACACCAGCGGCTCCTCGGAGTACTCGAGAACGCCCCTGAGATGGTGCTCGGCGACGCTCCTGAAGAGCTGGTTGATCTCCTCCGCCGACGCCTCCCGCGAGAGCGTGCAGACGAAGTCGGTGATCGAGCCGTCGATCACGGGGACGCGCATCGCCATGCCGTCGAGCCTGCCCGCGAGCTGCGGGATGGCCCTCGTCACCGCTATCGCCGCGCCCGTCGTCGTCGGGACGATGTTCGTCCCGGCCGCGCGCGCCCGGCGCAGGTCCTTGTGCGGCGCGTCATGGAGGCGCTGGTCGCTGGTGTAGGCATGAACGGTCGTCATGAAGCCTGTCTCGATCCCGAAGTTGTCCTGCAGGACCTTGACCATCGGCGCGAGGCAGTTCGTCGTGCACGAGGCGTTCGATATGATATGATGCCTTCCCTTGTCATATTCGTGCTCGTTCACGCCCTTGACGATGGTGATGTCCTCGCCCTTCGCGGGTGCGGATATGAGCACCTTCTTCGCCCCCGCCCTGAGATGGAGCTCCGCCCCCTCGCGCTTGGTGAAGAAGCCCGTCGACTCGACGACGACATCGATGCCGAGGCCTCCCCACGGGAGCTCGGAGGGGTCCTTCTTCGCGAAGACCTTGAGCTCCTTTCCGCCCACCCACAGGGCGCCGTCGCCGGCGTGGACCTCAGCCGGGAACGCGCCGTGGATCGAGTCCCTCTTCAGCAGCGCCGCGAGCGTCTGCGTGTCGGTGAGGTCGTTCACCGCGACGAATTCGATCGCGGGATCGGAGAAGCCGGCGCGGAAGATCATCCTCCCGATCCGGCCGAAGCCATTGATAGCCACTCGTACCATGTTGTTCACCCTTCCTCATGCGTGCGAGACGATGAGCATGAGCTCACCCGGAGCCGCTGCCGTTCTTCCGCTCCTCCTCGGCGATGCGCAGCGTCGTCTTGATCACCGTGTCGGGATTGAGCGATATGGAATGGATTCCGCAGTCGACGAGGAACGCGGCGAAGTCGGGGAAGTCCGACGGCGCCTGGCCGCACAGCCCGATGTACTTGCCGCGGTCGTTCGCCGCCTTCACCACCTGCTGGACGAGCCTCCGTACCGCCTCGTTCCGCTCGTCGTAGATGTGCGAGACGATCTCGCTGTCGCGGTCGAGGCCGAGGGTCAGCTGGGTCAGGTCGTTGCTGCCGATCGAGAACCCGTCGAAGACCTCCAGGAACTGGTCGGCGAGGATCACGTTCGACGGTATCTCGCACATGGCGTACACCTCGAGCCCGTTCTCGCCGCGGCGCAGGCCGTTCTCGCCCATCACCCGCAGCACCTCGTTGCCTTCCTTCACCGTCCTGCAGAACGGGATCATGATGCGGACGTTCGTGAGGCCCATGTCGTTCCGCACGCGCCTGAACGCGCGGCACTCGAGGCCGAACGCGGCCTGGTACTTCTCGTCGTAGTAGCGGGAGGCGCCGCGCCAGCCGATCATGGGGTTGTCCTCCTTCGGCTCGAAAGGCTGGCCGCCGATCAGGTTCGCGTACTCGTTGCTCTTGAAGTCGGACGCCCGGACGATGACGGGCTTGGGGTAGAACGCCGCGGCGATCGTCGCGATGCCGAAGGCGAGACGCTCGACGAAGAACTCGGCCTTGTCCTCGTAGCCGTACGTGAGCCGCATGATCTCATGCTTGACCTTCTTGTCGAGCAGCTTGTCGTAGTGGAGCAGGGCGAGAGGGTGGATCTTGATGCTCGAGTTGATGATGAACTCCTCGCGCGCGAGGCCCACGCCGTCGCAGGGCACGAAGCTCTGGTCGAACGCCGTCTCGGGGTTGCCGATATTCATCATGATCTGGGTCCTCGTCTTCGGCATGCTCGTGAGGTCGTGCTCGACGATCTCGAACCTGAGCCGCCCCGCGTAGACCGTCCCCTCCTCGCCCTCCGAGCAGTCGACGGTTATGTCGCTCCCTGTCTTGATCCTCTCGGTGCCGTCGTTCGTGCCGACGACGCAGGGGATGCCTATCTCGCGCGATATGATCGCAGCGTGGCACGTCCGCCCGCCGCGGTTGGTGACGATCGCGGACGCCATCTTCATGATCGGCTCCCAGTCCGGATCCGTCATCTCGGTGACCAGGATCTCGCCCTCCCGGAAGGAGCCGATGTCATGCACGTCCTTGATGATATGGGCGGTGCCGACGCCGATCTTCTCGCCGACGGAATACCCCTTGACGATCACGGGCCCGCTCTCGCGCAGCTCCCAGCGGCGCAGCACGGTGTAGTCCTTCTGGGAGTTGACGGTCTCGGGCCGTGCCTGCACGATGGAGAGCTCGCCGGTGCGGCCGTCCTTCGCCCATTCCATGTCCATCGGCTTGTACGTCCCGGCCTTGCCGGAGTAGTGGTCCTCGATGATGCAGGCCCAGCGCGCGAGCGTGAGGATCTCATCGTCGGATATCGCGAAGCGCTTGCGGTCCTCGAGGTCGACCGGCACGTTCTTGGTTGTGGCGACGCCCTCATCCGCATAGATCATCTTCATGCTCTTGGAGCCGATCTTCTTGTTCACGATCGAACGGAAGCCCATCTTGAGCGTCGGCTTGTGGACATAGTACTCGTCCGGGTTGATCGCTCCCTGGACGACGTTCTCGCCGAGCCCGTAGCCGGCGGTGATGAAGACGACGTCCCGGAAGCCGGACTCGGTGTCGAGGGAGAACATGACGCCCGATGCCGCGAGGTCTGATCTGACCATCTTCTGCACGCCGATCGAGAGCGCGATGGAGAAGTGGTCGAACCTCTTGTCGACCCGGTAGGATATCGCGCGGTTGGTAAAAAGGCTCGCAAAGCACTTCTTGCACGCGTGGATGAGGTTGTAGGATCCCTTGATGTTGAGATAGGTCTCCTGCTGGCCGGCGAAGCTCGCGTCAGGCAGGTCCTCGGCGGTGGCGCTCGAGCGCACCGCGACGTCCACCTCCTCGCCATAGGCGTTGCAGAGGTCGGAGTACGCCTTGTTGATCGAATCCTTCAGGTCCTCCGGGAACTCGGCGTTGAGGATGAGGTGCCTGATCTTCGCGCCCTTCTCCTGGAGGTTCTTCATGTCTGCGGTGTTCAGGTCCGTGAGTATATCCTCTATCTGGCCCTTGATCCCCGACCGCTCGAGCAGGTACCGATAGGCGTGCGCGGTGACCGCGAAGCCGTTTGGGACCTTCACCCCCTTCTCCGTCAGGTTCCGATACATCTCGCCGAGGCTCGCGTTCTTGCCGCCTACTTTCGGGACGTCCTCGATCGAGAGCTGGTCGAACCAGAGGATGAAGGGTTCGTGTTCGTCCATGCGCTGTTCACCTCTATGCAAGCCATCCATCCGATGGAAGGCACCCCTGCTCAATCTCGTTCACGCTACGGATACTGGCATATCACTATATAAACATTAGTCATCATTCCTGTGTGAGGAAAACCGCAAAGTATAAGTATCACCGCTCAGTAAGAGATAGTGAAAAAAGGGGTGGGTCTGGTGATTCGAATACGTATGAGGTGGGAAACCGATGGCTAAGATCATCAAGTTCGATCCGCTCTCCGCGGGGCGCCTTGGGATAGTGTACGGGTTCTTCGTTGGCTTCATCCACGGGTTCGCGAACCTGTTCGTCAGCTACTTCACGAGCTTCGGGATGCTCCGGCCGCTCTTCTGGCCGTTCCACGGCTTCGGGCTCTGGTCGGTCATCCTGACGCCGATAGCGTTCGCGGTCGACGGCTTCATCATGGGTGTCGTCGCGGCGTTCCTCTACAACGTCTCGAGCGGCCTTGTCGGCGGCATCAGGGTCAGGCTCAAGTGAGCTTGACGCTTTCTTTTATTCTTCCCACCTTTCAGAAAATAACTCATCCATAGATTTTTTTACCACTGAAATATCCTGGATTATGGTGTCTTTATTTCCTAAATCTTTAATACTTGTACCCATCCACCAGCAAGAATTATCTGTTATAATATATCGATCATGAATCTTTTTATTCTCTTTTATCTCAACTGAAATTCCAAGTTCCTTTTTAAATTTATTAATATAACTATCAAATTTTTCCTTGTTGAAAATATTGGCCGTTAGAATTTGTATTGATTTAATTTTTCCCTTTAAATTTAAAAACGGAAATAAAGTCTCTGGAGATATATATGGATCACATAATTTAACGTCGCCATTAATTTCTGACGATAGAAATTCTTCAAATATTTTTACCGCTGTAAATGATTCTCCTGCCTTAATAATGTGGATTCGCGATTTACCGATGGCCCCAATCCGACTTTCAAGACGTTTAATTCCCTTAATCGATAAATTTATCTTACTTCCCGTTACTTTAATATACTTTTTTGATTTTGCTAAATGCATCATTTTTCGAAAGGCATCTTCTTTCCTTCCGAAATAAATAAAATTCCTTTTACATTCATCGTATTCAATTCCTGCACTTTTTTTCTGATAATCGTGAATAAAAATTGAAAATAACAACACGTCAATATCAGGTATTGAATCATCAGCAAGAATGCGATCATGATACCTAGGAAATAATTCTGATATTTGTTCAGGTATCCTTATCTCAGGCATTTTTAAAACCATTTTTCACATACTTAATTCCTGAATTAGTTAAGGTCCAATACTTATTCTCCTTTTTAGATTGATCAGATTCTTGAATAAACCCTTTTTTCACGCATTTCAATATTTTATCGTTAACATTCGTTGGAACTTTTTCTTTTGCTTTCATGAAACCATCCTTGATCTCATTTGCGGTATAATAATTTTTTCCTTGATATGTCTCATAATAATATGCAATGGCTAAAGTTTTATCAACATCACTTGTTAATTTATATTGTAGAATGAATTCATTGATAGAAAGACTTTTATTAATTGGTATTGTTTTAGTTTCCCTTGGTGACTCTAATTTTAATATTCTTTGCTCATGGTCGGTAAGAATTTTTTTTATTTCATCAAGATCAGCCGTCATTTTCTATCATCTCATGAATTTTCTTATCAATATTCTTAATTACTTTCTCAATAACATTTATAGCAACTGAATAGAAAATTTTATTTCCTTTCTTTTCCTTTTTAATCATCCTTTTATCACTTAGGTTTTTTAACCATGGAAAAACAGATCCTTCTGGTACACCTAACTCATCCATAATTTCTTCTTTAGAAACGTATGCTGATGGTACAAGACCTGCTTCTTTGGCATACAATTTCCCTATTAAATATAATAGGACTTGTTCCTTTCCGGTTAATCGGTCTTTGATAATCACATCAACCTTACCATCTGATGTAATCCGTATAAATTCTTTAACCGTTTCGAAGTTTTTTTCTAATGTGTTAGAATAATTTACAGTCATTTCTTTCAATATTCTATCTTTTAAATTTGATTCCTTCATTACATATCACCCGCCAACATAAGGAACTAAGATTATAAGGTGGTAGGGCGTTATAATATATAAATGTTTCGTATTTATCTTATAATTTCAGCAATAGAGAAGAAATATTGACTTAACCAATGTCTCTTCTTACATATTATAGCCCGAAGCTCTCGGTGAACTCCTTGATGCGCTTATACTCGGCGAGGAACTGGTAGCCCTTGTCGCCGATGCAGTAAAACTTGCTCTTCTTCTCCTGGACGGTGTAGACCATGCCCTTGCCCATCAGCTCGTCGAGGTAGCGCAGCATCGTCTGGTAGGAGAGGTTGGACTTGTAGAGGAGGTGAGTGGGCTTTATCTTCCCCCCCTTCGCCTGGATGGCGTGCAGTATGTCGTAGATGATGCTTATCTTGTCCCGCTTGATCATCTGTTCAGCACCAGTATGAGCATGACGAACAGCAGCAGATACCCGGCGAGCTCCGTCAGATGCCCCACGACGAAGAAGGCCTTTGAGAGGAAGACGAGCAGGTAGAACGCCTGCGAGAGCGTGATCAGCAGGAACGAGACGAACACCACGAGCCCGGACTTCGACCGCCGTGCCGTGTGCCTGCCGTAGAAGTACGCCACGATGTACATCAGCAGCACGATGGAGATGATGTGGAACGCGACGTACGCGTTGAACGAGATGAACGACGCGAGAAGAACCATGATGCCGAGGAGCGATATCACCCGCCTGTCCGTTATCTTGAGCGCGAGGATGATCAGGATCATGAGCGCCGCGAAGACGAACACGCTCCTGAACATGTAGCCGATGCCGAGGTTGGAGGAGGCGACGACAACCTCGCGAACCGTCTGGTTGAAGGTCACGAGGTCTTTCGAGAGGATGATGTTCGTCACCACGCGCGTCAGGAACGAGACGGCGATCAGGAAGAAGGAAGCGAAGAACGAGAGGTAGTTCGCTTCCGATGTCAGCTTCCAGATTCGGTAGGAGTAGTAGGCGATGCCGAGCGTCACCAGGAAAAGGACCAGCTCGAAGAACGCGGCGAACGGCACATACCAGTCCGGCGCGTGCAGGAATGTAATCATGGGGTGATAGTTGCTTTTTGCCCTTTATAAAATTTGCGTATTTCCTATCGAGACGAGGGGTTAGCAACGTATTAATAAATCCCCTGCCATTGTATAGGACAGGAGCGGCGAAGGAAAAGGCTTTCTTCCTTCTCCCTCCGCCTCTTTCCCCACAACCCAGCCAACCCTACCATAGCACAGCACCAATAAGCACCAACGCATCTTGGAGCGGGCTTGCCCCACAAGCCCTCCCTCCTTCTTTTTCCTTCCCCTCATCCCTGCTCCCCTTCCCAGCACTCTCCCCCCTACGCTCCGACAAGCGATGCTTCCAGGAACAGGTACACCGCAGGCGGGTGCACAATCTTTATATACCTGCGGACCGTGTGCTGCACCCACCATGGAAGATGCTCTCACCGCCATCAAGCGCAAGGCGCAGGAGAAGGCGATGCGCATCGTTCTTCCGGAAGGCGAGGAGGATCGGGTGCTGCGCGCGACGCAGGCGATCCGCGAGCAGAATCTCGCGGCGATAACGCTCCTCGGCAGCCCCGGCGCGATTCGCGCCAAGGCAGGGACCCTCGGCGTCGACCTCAAGGACGCGGCGATTATCGATCCGCAGACGAGCGACCGGCTCGACCGCTACGCGCACGAGCTCTTCGGACTGCGCAAGGAGAAGGGCATGACCGAGGAGCAGGCGAAGGAGGCGGTGAAGGATCCGGGCCACTTCGGCACCATGATGGTTCACCTGGGCGACGCCGACGGCCTCGTGTCAGGGAGCACCCACTCGACCGCCGACACCGTGCGCCCGGCGCTCCAGATCATCAGGACCAAGGAGCAAGGCCGGAAGGTGTCGGGGCTCTTCCTCATGGTCCTCCCTGAGCGGACGCTCCTCTTCAACGACTGCGCGGTCATCCCCGACCCGACAGAGGACGACCTCGCGGACATGGCGATCGACTCGGCGGCGGCGGCGGCGGCCTTCGGCATACGGCCTCGGGTCGCGATGCTCTCCTTCTCCACCGCAGGATCGGCCCAGCACCCGCTCGTCGACAAGGTGAAGAACGCGACAGCGAAGGCGCAGGGAAAGGCGCCGGAGCTCGAGATCGACGGCGAGCTCCAGGCAGATGCCGCCCTCATCGCCTCCATCCGGAAGTCGAAGTACCCGGCGTGCAGGCTCTCCGGCGACGCGAACGTCTTCATCTTCCCCGACCTCAATTCCGGCAACATCGCCTACAAGCTCGTCGAGCGCCTCGCGGGCGCGAAGGCGGTCGGACCTATACTCCTCGGGCTGAAGAAGCCGGTGAACGACCTCTCGCGCGGCTGCAGCGTGCAGGACATCGTGGACCTCGTCGCGATAACCGCGACCCAAGCGCAGCAGGCGAACGGGGCGTAAGACCATGAGGATCCTCGTGCTCAACTCGGGCAGCTCGTCGCTGAAGTACAAGCTCTTCGACACGAAGAGGGGCGTCGCGCTCCTCAGCGGGCACGTCGACGCGATCGGGCTCCCGCGCTGCAACGTCACCTTCACCGCTGGCGCGAACAAGCAGACGACGACGTGCGCGGTGAAGGACCATCTCGCGGCGGTCAAGCTCGCCCTGCAATCGCTGCTCGACTTCACGGTCATAGCTCGGCTTGCCGACATCGACGCTGTCGGCCACCGCGTGGTGCACGGCGGCGAGTACTACACGGGCCCGACGCGGGTGACGAAGAGGGTTCTCGCGACGATCAAGCGCCTCGCCGAGTTCGCGCCGCTGCACAACCCTCCCGAGATCGCAGGCATCAAGGCGTGCATGAGGGCGCTCCCGAGCGTCCCGCAGGTGATCGTGTGCGACACCGCGTTCCACCAGACCATCCCCGACCACGCGTTCCTCTACGGGATCCCCTACGGCCTCTATAAGAAATACCGGATCCGCAAGTACGGCTTCCATGGCACGAGCCACAAGTACGTCGCGCGGGAGGCAGCGCGGATGCTCGGGAAGGAGAAGTCGCATGAGATCATCACCTGCCACCTAGGGAACGGCTCCTCCATCTGCGCGGTGAAGGACGGTCGGTCGGTCGACACCTCGATGGGCTTCTCGCCGCTCGATGGGCTCATCATGGGCACGCGCTCCGGCGAGCTCGACCCCGAGGTCGTGCTCTACCTGATCAAGAAGAAGCATATGGACCCAGACGAGCTCTCCGGCTACCTCAACAAGCAGTCGGGTCTCAAGGGCATCTCCAACCTCTCGAGCGACGTCAGGGACCTAAAAGAGGCGGCGGCGAAGGGCAACGCCCACGCGCGGCTCGCTCTCGACATGCTCGCCTACCGGATCGCGCAGTACGTCGGCAGCTACATGACCATCATGCACGGCCTTGACGCGATCGTCTTCACCGCCGGCATCGGCGAGAACGAGCCTGACATCAGGCGCAAGGTATGCGGCTACCTGGCGTTCGCCGGCCTCACGCTCGACCCGGCGAAGAACCGGCGGAACGAGAGGGTCATCACCAGGCCCGGATCGCGGATCAAGGCGCTCGTCATCCCGACGAACGAGGAGCTCGAGATCGCGAAGGAGACCGAAGGATTATTAAGGGAGCGACGGCAAGGGAGGAAGAAGAGATAGGGGGGAAGGGTAGAGGGAAGAGAAACGGGGAATGGATGCGGGGGACGGCTCATGAAGAAGGCGGTGCTGCTCATCATCATCCTCATGCTGACCCTGCTGCTGCTCGCGATATTCTTCATCTTCCTGCCCTATACGACGAGCCTCCCCAACACGAACATCGAGCTCACGAACACGAGCGTCCTGCCCTGACATTCGGGCGCGGATACCCTTTCTAAGTATTGACAAATGTTTAAATACCTGAAGCCGCCCGAAAGCGCCCTATGGTAGAGAAACGGCTCTTCGACTACATCAAGGGTGCGGTCGAACGCGGCTATTCCCTTCAGGACATCCAGCGCCTGCTCGGCAAGGCCGGCATCTCGGAGAAGACCATCGAGGACATCTACGGCCGGGTGATGGAGCCGGGCGAGAGCCTGGTCAACGCCTGGGTATATACCACCCTCATCTTCGGGCTCAACCTGATCTTCCTCATCATCACCCTTCCTACCGTCATCTTCCTCGACCTCACTGTCCAGAGCGACGTCCTCATCTACCTCCTGCTCACACTCCTCGCGCTCGTCGAGAGCTACTTCACCTACTTCGTGATACGGAACGTCGATTCCGACGGCAGGCGCGAGGCCCATGCCGGCACCTTCGCGCCGATCCTGCCGCTGCTCGCGGTCTTCGGCACCTTCATCGTCGCCGGCATGCGGAAGGTCACCACCGTCACCCTCGCAGGAGCGGCAGGCGCGACCACCATCATCCTGCATGAGCCGACCGCAGGCACGAGCCCGCTCGTCGCCGCAGGGCTCTTCTATGCCGCCTTCAACAGCTTCATCCTCTACGAGCTGAACCGGCAGCGCCGGATGCACGCGTCAGTATGGCTGCTCGGCGGCATCCTGATCTACCTTTTCCTCTACTACGGCGCGACCGTCATGGCGCCCTCCTTCATCCAGATCCTCGGGATGTTCTGAACGTGTCTTATCGCCCTTCTCCCGTCGATGCTGAACCCATTTCAGAGTGACGGTAAATGTTTTTAAACTCACTCAGGCAGAATGGGTTGAGGTTTGTTGGGGTGACCTCAACTGGACGACAAGGAGCTGCTGTATGAGCTAGAGAAGTCCGGATTCCTCGATAGATGGATCGCTGCCCACGAGTTCTCTTGGAGCCATGACGACTGGCTCGAACTGCTCCATGCCCTCGACCTCAAGGGCTATGGCCAGATCCCCGACCACCTCATCGGCGAGATGCTCGAGCGCAAGCGCATCCTCCTCAGGCAGGCGCAGCCGGAGCGCCGGCCGGTGCCGGCAGTTGACACGAAGGGCACCCTCCGCCAGAAGGAGATCGCGAATAGGGAGTCCGCGGTCCGGCGCCAGGAGGTCGCGCAGCGGAACAAGGCGCGCGAGATAGCGGGACTGCGGTCCAAGGCGAACCGCCAGATCGAGGCCTACACGAGGAACCAGGACGAGCTCGCGAAGGCGAAGTCAGGCTATGTGCGCAGCAAGCGCGAGCTCGACGAGGCGATCGTCCGCGTGCGCACGCGCGAGGGGGCGCTTGCGGCGAAGGGGGCCGACCTCGCGCGCCTCGAGAAGAGGCTCGGCGCCTTCGAGAAGGAGCTCGGCGCGCGCGAGCGCGCGCTCGCCGGGAAGGAGGCGGCGGTGAGCGACGAGGAGGCCGAGGCGAAGCGCATCCATGACGAGTTCGCGCGCAAGAAACAGGACCTCGTGCGCGAGATGAACGCTGCCGCGAAGGCGGAGGAGCGCGCGAAGGCGGAGGTCGAGCGGGCGAAGGCCGACCTCGCGGCCGTCGAGACCGGCATCGCGGAGCGCAGGCGGGAGAAAGAGCTCCTGACGAAAGAGAACCACGACCTCATCGCGCTCGCGAAGAGGCTCGAGCGGCAGGAGAAGGCCCTCGACGAGCAGCAGCACGCGCTCAAGGAGGAGCGCGCCAGGCTCACGAAGGACGAGGCGGCGCTCCGCGTGGACAAGCGGACGATCGCGCGCGAGCTCGACCGCGCCAAGAAGGAATCATGGCTCGCGAAGGAGAGCAGGGTCAACCTCGAGCTCCAGCAGAAGGACCTCGGGAGGATCAGGAAGGACCTCGAGGCTCACGCGGCAGGCCTCGCGAGGAAGGAGGCCTCGCTCCACGGGAAGGAGAAGAAGATCCTCGCGAAGGAGCGCGAGCAGAAGACCCAGCACACGACGCTCGTCGCGCGCCGGCACAATCTCGACCGGCACGAGCAGCACATCAAGCAGTGGGAGAAGCACCAGAGCACGCTCGCCGAGTGGGAGAAGGACCTGAAGGATCGGGACAAGGAGATAACGCAGCACGAGAAGGACGTCCGGAAGATCGAGGAGGAGGTGGTCGCGCGCGAAAAAAGGCTCGACCTCCTCGACCACGAGCTCGCCGCCAAGGAGAGGGCGCTCGCCGGCCTCACCGACAAGCTGACGAGGCAGCAGGTCGACCTCGGGCACCGCGAGAAGCGGATCGGCCCCCGGGATGCGGAGCTCTCCGAGAAGCTGAAGCGCGAGGAGGCGCTCGCGCGCCAGCTCGCCGACGAGCAGGCGATCCTCGCCAAGAAGCACGAGTCCCTCATCAAGGAGGAGGCGTCCCTCGCCGAGAAGAAGTCGTTCCTCGAGGCGTCGAGCAGGAACCTCATCGACCAGTTCGAGTCGGTCGAGGCGCGGGAGAAGGAGGCGAAGGGCAAGGAGAAGGACCTCGCCGCCCGCGAGGCGGACGCGAGGGACAAGGAGCACGACATCGCCGAGCGCTACAAGGCGCTCACGATCGCCGAGACCGCCGCGAAGGCGCGCGAGCAGGCCGTGAAGGAGAAGGAGACGCTGCTCGGCAAGAAGGAGACGGAGCTCGAGTCCCGCGAGCGCGCGCTCGCGGACGAGAGGAAGGTCTGGCAGGAGCGCAAGCGCCACGTCGAGCAGGAGCTCTCCAAGCTCGACCGGGAGCACCGGCTCGTCGCCGACCAGTTCGCCGCGGTCAAGAAGCGCATCGCCGACTTCACTTCCCTGAACAAGGAGACGCTGCGCGACCTCGCGGCGAGGGAGCGGGAGGTCGCGTCCAAGGAGAAGCGGCTCCAAGAGAAGCGCGAGGATCTCGCCCGGAAGGAGCACGAGTTGCGCGAGCGGAGCGTGCGGCTCCACATCGAGGAGAAGGCGGCGCTCGAGCGGCGGCACAGCAGGTTCGTCTACCGCTGATCATCCCTTCCCCCGCTCTTCAGAAACTATATATACTTCTGGCCGATAGTGACTCCTTATGAGCCCCATGGCCCTACCCGATCCTCCGCTGCCCCTGCTCTCCCACCTCGCCGAGCTGCGCAGACGCCTGCTCATCTCGGCTGCCGTAATCATCCTCTTTGGCATCGCCGCCTATGCCTGGCGGGAGACGCTCGTCGCTGCGGCTCTGCTCCCGGCCCGGCTCCAGGGGCTCGTGATCTACTACACCGCGCCGCAGGAGGCGTTCGTCGGCACGCTCATGCTCTCGTTCGTCGCAGGTCTCGTCGCGGGATCGCCGGTCGTGCTCTACCATGCGCTCGCGTTCTCGCACGCGGCGCTCACGGCGAGGGAGCGGCGCGCGGGGTGGGCGCTCCTGCCAATCGCCTCGGTGCTGTTCATCGCCGGCGCGCTCTTCTCCTATCTCATCGCCGTGCCGGTCACGCTCGCGTTCCTCACGTCGCAGACAGGTGCCGTGACGCCGCTCCTCACCTTCTCCTCGCTCCTCTCGTTCGAGGCATCGCTCGTCCTTGGCATGGGGCTCGTCTTCCTCGCGCCGGTCGTGGTGGCTGTCCTGGTGCGGACCGGCATCGCCGATGTCCGGACCCTCGCGCGCGGCAGGCCCTATGTCCTGGTGGCGGCGCTCGCGCTCGCCGCGGTTCTGACGCCGCCGGATATCTTCTCGCAGCTCGTGCTCGCGGTGCCGTTCCTGCTCCTCTTCGAGGCCGGCCTGCTGGCGGCCAGGATCAGCGACCTGGGGACCAAAGGGCCTGCGCGGAAGGGCATGAGAAAGATAGGGGTAGGCTGACTGTCATTGCCTATCATGCTGGCATCCAAGAACGCAAATACCCCGAAGGGCAAATACGTTGGTAGACGCCATTCTTTAGCCGCGTCCGGCCCCTTCGCATCGGCATCTCCGGAACGGGTCCTCGTACGGGAGACTTGGGCTGCCCTGCGTTCCATCGCTGTTTGAAGTAAACCTGGCTCGTCGGTCTCGTCATGGGATTATCTCCCGTTCACCCCAAGACCTTCGCGACGACAGAGGTTTCCTTGCCGGCAGTGGATCGCACCGGGCGTGGCATGCTGAAACACGTGGCTTCCGTATGCCTGATGCGTATGCGTCGGGTGGTATGCGCGACTGCAGATAGGGTGCCAGCGCCTACACCCCCCATTCTCGGTTTCGGCACGAGGCCTACTCGCAAGAACACGTCTGGTGAGACGCCGAAGTATAAAATCATTGCGCTTGTACGGCATGACTTTCAGGAACTAGCTGTCATGATAGGTACATAATGATATATACTTTATAATATATATGAGAAAATATATGATTGAGAGTGTGTGTCCGGGACGCCTAGAGGACGTGGATCTCCTTGAGCTTCTCGATATAGTCCTCAAGGGTGATCTTCATGGTGACGAGCTCCCAGTTGAGGTGCCGCACCAGCTTGATGATGCCTTGGATGACATCGGTCTCGGTGATGACGCCGACGAGCTTGTTGTCCTTCACGATCGGGAACTTCCTGACCTTCTTCTGCTTCATCGACTCGCCGGCGGAGATGATGTCGGCATCCGGCGGCAGCGAGAAGATGGGCTTTGACATGACCTCATCCACCCTGATCTTCTTGATGTCCTTGTGCGAGGTGATCACCCGCTTGATCATGTCGCGCTCGGTGATGATGCCCACCGGCTTCGTGCCCTCGACGACGACGATGCACGAGATTCCTTTCTCGCTCATCTTCTTCGCCACCTCATACACTGACGCGTCCCTGGAGACGGAGATGACTTTCTTGGTCATGTAGTCCTTGACATAGCGTGAGATCATCTTTTCCATTGCCACCACCTGGTTGCCCAGCCTGATTATATGGTGCAGTCATATATATACTTTTCCTAAGACGGCACGACGTGAATCGCCCGCCATCCGTCACTCCGGTTTCCGGATCCTGGCGACGAAGAACCCCTCAGTGTCGTTGTCCTGCGGCCACAGCCGCAGCGCGTCCTTGATGCGAGGGTCGTACTCCCGGCCGGCGAACGAGAGCACCGGATCGCCGCGGCGCAGCGGCAGCCCGATCGGCTCGAGCGACGCCCCTTCCCGTTCCCTGAGGAGATGGTCGAGGACCGCCTCGTCCTCTTCGGGCTCGAGCGTGCAGGTCGAGTAGACCGCCACGCCACCGGGACGCAGGTTGTCGTAGGCCGTGAGGAGCAGGCGCTTCTGGACCGCGGAGAGCCGCTTGGTCATGCCGGGGTTCCACATGCGCAGCGTCTTGAGCGACTTCCGGATCGTGCCGGTGCCCGAGCAGGGCGCGTCCACGAGCACGCGGTCGAAGCTCTTGCCCGTGAACCACTGGCCCTCCATCATCGTGATGATCGCGTTCGAGACCCCGCACCGCTGGAGGTTGAGCCCGAGCGGCTTCATGCGCGCGCCGGTCATGTCGTTCGCGACGAGCGCCCCCTCGTTCCGCATCATCGCGGCGATCTGGGTGGTCTTGGAGCCGGGAGACGCGCACAGATCGAGCACATGCTCGCCTGGCCTCGGATCGAGCACGATCGGCGGGATCATCGAGACCGCCTCCTGGACGTAGATGTGGCCGAGGGCGTGGAGGGTGGTGTTGCCGATGTCCCGGCGCTCGCTCTTCACCCAGAACCCCTCCGGGCACCAGGGGATCGGCTCGAGTTCCCAATCCGAAGACAGGCGCCGTCGCGCCCGCCCGACCGTCGTCTTGAGCGTGTTCACCCTGATGCTCCGCTGCAGGAATGAGAGCGAGAAGTCGATGAACGGCTCCCAGTCGGTGAGCGCGCTGTAGCGCTCCCGGAAGCCGGGCTTGATCTCGATGGACTCGCGGTCGGGGATGGGCTCGCGGACGAAGGGCATGGCATCCCGGAATCGGGCTCCCTATAAAAAACTTTCAGCCCCGATGCCCTGTCCCAAGGCGCTTCTCCATATAGAGCCGCTCAGGACCGCCCCTGCGGTAGCCGAGCCGGCGGTAGTAGCCCCTGACGCCGATGCCGGAGATCACCAGCAGCCGGGATCTCCCGGCAGCCGTCGCCTGCGTCTCGGCGCGCCGCATGAGCTCCCGTCCGATGCCGGTATGCTGGACCTCGCCCCTCTCGCCGAGCGGGGTCGCGCTGCCGTACACGTGCAGCTCGCGCAGGAACGCGGCATCCGGGTCGTCGGACGGGAACCGGAGGCGCGCGAAGCCGAGCAGCCGCCACTCGCCGGCCGTACGCCTGCCCGCGAAGATGAAACGCTCATGCCCCTGCGCTGCCAGATACTCGATGGTGCCGTACGACACGCCCTTCCCGCCGCCCGCCGGGGCGCGGCCGACCTCCCGGCACCTGATGCACCGGCACCTCTCGCCGCGCCTGCGCATCTCCGCATGCACGAGCTGGCGCAGGTTCGTCATGCCGACGCCCGCCTCGGTGACGGCGGTCGGGATGTCGCGCTGCACCCGCATGATCCTGCAGTACGGCGGCACCCGGCGCTTCGCCGCGATGATGCGCTCGACCGCCTCCTTCGTCCCGATCGGCCTGAACCTTCCCTGTCGCCAATCCCGATGGAGCGGCGTCCCCCTCATCACCATGCACGGGTAGATCTTGAGCATGTCAGGCCGGAAGTCCGGGTCGTCGAACAGGCGATGCATGCCCTCGACATCCTTTTTCCGCGTCATGCCCGGCAGCCCGAGCATATAATGGACGTTCAGCTTGAAGCCGAGGTCGCGCAGCTCGCGCATCGACTGGATGCTGTCGGCCACCGTGTGGCCACGTCCGATTCTCGCGAGCGCGTCGTCATCCGTCGACTGCACGCCGACCTCGACCCTCGTCGCGCCGAGCCGGAGCATCGCGAGGCCGTGGCGCCGCATGCCGTAGTCGGGACGCGTCTCGATGGTCAGGCCGACGCAGCGCACCGCCGCGGTCTCGTTCCTCGCCTGCTCCTTCTCCAGCACGCGCTCCCGCTTCCGCTTCCCGGCGAGCATCCGTCGCCGCACCTCCCGGTCCCGCGCAGGGTCGCCGACCTTCCCGGGCAGCAGGAAGAACCGCTTGAATCGCGGCAGGTCGAGATTCCCCTCCCTGAAGAACAGGCGAGAGAAGTCGTTCATCGCGGCGAACGCGTCGGCGACGAACCGCTCGCGGTACCGCTTCGGGAACGACGGGAATGTGCCGCCCATCACGATGAGCTCGGCCTTCTCCGGGACGTGGCCCATCACGACGTACTGCTCGAGCCGGTTGAACACCTGGAGGTAGGCGTCGTACCTGTTCCTGATGCCGCGCATGGTGGCGGGCTCCCTCCCCGTGTAGCTCTGCGGGACCGTGCCGAAGGCAGAGCGGATGCCGCCCGGGCACATCCGGCATCTGCCGTGCGGGCACGCCCGCGGCCGCGTCATCACCGCGACGACGGAGACGCCGGAGATGCCCCTCCCAGGCTTGGTCTTCAGCCGGCGCGCGAGCGCCGGGACATCGGCCTCGTCGGCATGCAGCAGGATCGCGATGTCGGTCGGCGGCCGGCCGATGCCGTGCTTCCCGCACAGGCGGTACTTGATCTTTGAGAGCCCATCCTTCCCGAGCCGCGGGCTCGCCTTGACGGCGGCGATGAGCTCGCGGTAGAACGCGTCCTGCCTTCCCCGCTCCTTCTCCTGCTCCCTCTCCCGAGCCGCCTGGGCGCCTGCCATGCCTGAGGAAGAGGAGCCAGCGTCTTTATTAATCTTGCCCGGCGCAGATGCTTCGCAGGTGCTTCTTCCCCATACCACCTAGTCAACATAATACGCTTAATACTTGTTAAGTTCAATTGTGTTTAAGTTCTCTCTTCTTTTAGAAAAAGAAGCAAAAGGGGGAGTTTGGTCTTCCAGACATATACACTCGCTACGCTCGAAATTTAATATTAAAGAAAGGGGGAGTTCTTACTTTTTTGCAATTACTATAGCTTCGTATAATTTTCTTCTTCCTATTCTCTTTCTGATTCTTACAATCTTAGGTATAGTGTAACCTAACGAAAAAAATAAATCTGCAAGCAAAATGTCAGTATATATTTCAACATCTTTTATACGAGAATTTCCAACAACATAACAACACATGGCTTCATCATTAAGATGTTTTTTCATTTCTTTTATTTGCAAATAAAGCAAATTAAAAAATTTCATAACATAATTTGCCATGAGATTATCTTTTTGTCTTATCTCGGCACATACAGAATCCATGATTTTGCCAACTTCTGCATTTATTGGTTTTTCTATCCCTTTCGCAAGATTAGATGTTGCTTTTCCCCACGTGCCTCCAATTGTTTTTATATCTAAATCAGCCGCCTGACTTGGTTTGTCAAAAATATCACCAAAATATAATTGAGGTCTTGTTTCCCAAACGTAACTATAACGATTTGGGTAAGGAGGGGATGTAAAAACTCTATCAAATTTATCATACAATAATTTCAACTCTGAAATGTTAGTTGAATCTCCTTCAACTACTTGGGCTTTGCCCGGATTTATTATTGTTTTTGCATTTTCTATATCCTTAATCATTACTTCAAATTTACTAAATATTTCAGATTCAACATCGATCTTATCCTTACTTCTATCACAAAATGTTAGTGTGGGGTGAGATCTATTAACATTTGCAACATCAACAACTTTTGAGATTAAACCAACATAAAAGAAGTGTTTCACTCTCTCATTTTCCAATTCATATATAAATTTTTTAATTAATAATATTCGTTTCAAAACATCATCTCTCCACCATTTTTCAGGCTTATGAATCTTTGGAATTTCTACGTTAAATTTATTACAAAAATTTAGCAAATCTAATTTATCGATTCCAATAATGGACTCATGATATTTTTTTAGAATTTCTTTGTTTGTTCTCCTCAAATTATCAACATCCAAATCCCATTGTATTGCTACTTGACCAACTTTAACAAAAACAGGGTTTATATCAATACCCACACAATCAATTCCTTCTTTCATACATTCAATTACAGTGGTACTCGCTCCCAAAAAAGGTTCCAAGACTTTATGATTCTTTGTTGTATTGGTTATTCTTTTCATGAAATGAACCAGTTTAGGAGAAAAACTAGGTGTTAATCTAAACCATTGGTGTATGTGGTCAATCATCCCCCCCTTAAAAGTAATATCATTTGTAGATAATTCTTCATACACAATTTCATATCTTTCATTATTAGTTAATGTTCTTTGCATTTTTCACCAAATGTAATTAATTACACATTCAGTAGGAAAGTATTATATATAAACTTTTCTATTTTCATCTAAGATGATTAAAAAGGAAGCCATATATAAATATGTTGAACAACCAAGAGCTATTAAAACTTTGCTTGTTCTAAACGAAAATCCTTCGAAACCCTTAGATGATATTCTAGAATTAATTGGTGGCTCAAAAAGTACGGGCATGAAAAGAATAAAAGAATTGGCTGAGCTTGGTTTATTGACAAAAGAAGCATCAATGAAAGAACCCAAGAGGATATTTTACAAGCTGAATGAAAAGGGAATTGAAGTTTCACGATTACTTATTAAATTGGGGGAAAAGTATAATGACCGATGAAGAATTGAAACAGCTTCTCCTCGAAGTAGTCAAAAAACATCTAAATGTTGTAAAATCTTATGACCCATATTACAGATTCCCAAGTATGAATACAAAAGAAGATTTTATTCAAGCAATGAAGGATGATCCTGCATTTATGAATTTCAATTTGGATACCAGGAAATATACAACTGCAAGGTTTGGCGGAAATCTAATAACCAGTTTACATCGTAAATTAGGAGATCTGTATGAAGAATGTGTAGCCACCATCTTAAAAGAAAAAGTTCCTGGAGTGAGTGAACAGGACGCTCACTGGTCTGTGCGAATAATTATTGATGATCGTGAACAAGTAAGGAGTACTGATGGAGCAATATTTTTAGATAAACTCGAAGGTACAACAAAAACTCTAATTGAAGGTATTATTAATCGTTTAAAACAAACCAATCCAATATATGCTGACAAAGATTTTCAAGGTCTTGCATTTGAAGTAAGATCTTGTTATCAGATAGGAGATTCAAAAAGAATCCAAGCAGATGAACACATGGCTAAAAAATTGCTAAGTATAGACATTTTGCCAATAATGCTTGTCTTTTGTAACACATCACTTAGATCCCCTGTAGCAAGACTAAAACATACATGGTCATTACATGAAGGAAACGATTCGTTTGATTTGTTTAAAGAAATAACCAATTTTGATTTATTTGGATTTTTAGAAGAAAATAAAGAAGAAATACAAACAATCATGAATCAAATCTATGAAACTATGTAACGAACTCCCCCTTGACGAATGTTCTTGATGTAACGCTTCGCTCATTTGATAGAACGACGAACTCCCCCCGTGCTTCGCACATATTGACTCGCTACGCTCGAATTGATTGGAACTTAAACACAACTCTGCGGACGCAGGTTTCCCACACTTGCGTAGGGGAAAAGAACTTAACAGGAATGCAACGCTTCCGGAACCGCGCCGGCGAGCAGAACCGGCCGCCCCTACCTGAACGCCTCGTCGAAGAGCTCGGCGAAGGTGGCGGCGCTCCAGGCCTGGCAGAGGCAGCCGCCAGGGCTCTGGCGCTCCGCGTCAGAGACTTCGGAAGGGTGGCCGAGGAAGCCCTGGTAGAGGATGTCGTTCGCGGACGCGAGCATGACATGCCTGATCCGCGCCGAGAACAGCCGCGCGTTGGTGCGCAGCATCACGAGCGCCGCGATGTTGTTGACGAAGTACCAGGAGTCGCCGAGGTGGTACGACCTGTTGTCCTGGCCGGTATGGCGCGGGCAGAAGTACCTGCTCTTCCGGTCGATCGTGGCGAAGCCTCCCCACTCGAGCCAGAGGTGCCTGATCGCGCCCTCGATTACCTTCTCCCACTCCTTGCCAGCGAGGAGCTTGGGGTAGATGTAGTGCGCGAGGAAGACGTTCGGCCGCACGGTCCGGTCGAGGTTGGTGTCGAACCCGTCGGCGAGCATGCTCCCGTCGAAGAGGAGGTTCCGGGTCTTCCCGAGCAGGACCTGTTCGATGTGCTCGTAGCGCATGCGGTCCTCGTCGTTCTTGAGCAGGTGCGCGAGGATCTTCCGGAGGTTGTACATCGCGAGCCGGAGCGCGCAGATCTCCACCCTGATCCCGGAACGCGTGGTGTCGGAGTCGGCGTTCGTGTCCATCCACGTCTCGAGCGGGCCGTTCGTCGCGAAGCCATCGGCGGTGGTATGATGCTTCTCCAAGTGCTTGAGCGAGTAGGAGAGGATGTCGGCGAAGAAGGCGAGCTCGGACAGGGAGATGTGCCTCTCGAGCTCCTGGGCCTGCTTGCCCTTCTTCACCAGGTCGAAGAGCCGGCGGAAGACCCAGCCGACGCCGTCGGCGGAGCCGAGGGATGTCACAGGGAAGCGCGAGGGCACCCTGCCGTCGGGCCGCATCTCCTTGAGGTGCCGGTTGATGATGTCCTTCACGAGCGTCGTCTGGTCGCGGTTGAGCAGCGCCTTCAGGCAGATCGCCTCGTCCCGCGTCCAGACCTGGAAGAACCAGGGGAAGCCGGCGAAGACGCGTTCCTGGTGGTCGGACCTGATGATCAGCCCGTCGAGAGAGTCGATGGCGTGCAGGTACGCGATGAGCATCTCGGGGTCGGGCGCGTACTCGAGGTCCCGGTTCGCCGGCCGAAGCTTCTTCTCATACTCGTCGAGCATCCGCTTCGGTATCAGGGAATGGAGCCGCTGCTCCTTCCTCGCGAGGTACTCCTTGAGCTTGCCGGCGCTCCCGGCGAAGTACTCGGACTCGAGCACCGCCTCATTCTCGCTCATGCCGACCGACACCACGAGCCGCAGGTCGCGGTCGGACCTGAAGCGGAGGGCGTCGTACACCCATAGCTCGGATGGCGGCGAGCCGCGCCGCTCCTCGTACGGGTACCAGCGCTTCTTCCACTCACCCACCTCGCGGTACTTGCCCGCGCCGTGGATGACGACATAAAGCGTATAGTCGAGCCTCTTCTGGTAGTCGTTGTGCGGGTCGAAGCGGTACTTGCGGTACTCGATGACGATGTGCTTGCCCTTGCGGCGGATGGTATAGTTCCGGTCCTTGTCGTCGAAGTCGTAGATGCCCCTGCAGTCGAGCAGCAGCGCCACCTCGCCGTCGAAGTTCTGGATCTCGTAGATGAGCGAGTTCCTCTGGAAGTGGAAGTTCTCGAGCACCGCGTCGTACTTCCTCGTGGCCATGCCAGGCCGCACGACCGCCTCCGTGGGCGTGATCCCCAGCGGATAGATGCTCTCGACCGTCTTGTAGAGCGCGAAGCCGTCCTTCTCGGCGACGCCGAGGTGCAGCCCCTCGTAGCGCGAGTTCGCCTCCGACGGGCTCTCGTCAGCCGTGATCGAAAAGTAGCCGCCGCGCTTGTTGCTGAGCAGGAAGCTCGGGCTCTCCGACTCCCCTGCGCAGTCCAGGCTGTGTATCCTGTGCGTGACGCGCACTCTCCTGTTCACCTCCTTTTCAGTACCTGCGGCTGATGCCGCTAGAGCCTAATGCTCTTCGGATTTCCTTTGGTCCTCGTGTTGTCGCCGAGGATGGCATGCTTGACGATGATGTCCTTGACCGAGACTCCGTCCTCGACGATCGTGTCCTCAAGGAAGCAGTCCTCGACCCTCGCGTTCCCGACCGATACGCCGGGGCCGATGACCGATCCCGTACACACGGCGCCTGCCTTGATGGATACCGGGTCGCGGATGACGCAGCCCTCGACCGTCGCTCCCTCCTGTACGCCCGCGTGGCCGTGCTCCAGCAGGTACCGGTTCGTCCCGAGGACCGTGTCGGGGACGCCGGCATCGAGCCACGCGTCGACCTTCGCCACCCTGAACCGCGTCCCCTTCTCGAGCATGAGCTTGAAGGTGTCAGGAAGGAAATACTCGCCTTTCGTCTTTAATCCCCTGTCGATCTGCTCGTCGATGCAGCGGAACATGAGCTCCGTGTCCTTGATGTAGTAGAAGCCGATGTTGACAAGGTTGGAGACCGGCGGGTCCGCCTTCTCGGCGAAATCGGTCACGATGCCGTCCTCGCCGTGCTTCACCTGGCCGAACCTCCTCGGGTCCTCGACCTCTGAGGCGAAGATGACACCGTCCTCCCGGACGTCCTTGAGGAACCCGACATCCCCCTCGAAGAGGGTGTCGACGAAGAGTATGATCGCGTCCTCATGCACCAGGTGCCGTGCCTGCAGGACCGCGTGCGCCTGGCCGAGCATCTCCTTCTGCTCGACGAAGCGCGCCGTGAACCGGCCATAGCCCTCGAAGAACTCCCTGATCTGCTCGCCGTGGTAGCCGACGATGAGGATGGCCTCGGTGATGGGCAGGCCCGATCCGGCGAACTTGTCCAGGATGTGCGCGAGCACCGGCTTTCCCGCGACCTGCAGGAGCGGCTTCGCCGTCACATACGTGTACGGACGCACCCGTGTCCCTTTTCCTGCGAGCGGTATGATGAGCTGCATATGCGTATACCCCCTCACCCAGGGGCGCCCCATCCATTCATGATATATATTCCTTTCCCTTGTTCAGTCCTTCTCGCCGCGGTAGAAGGCGGCGGCGTCCTCAGGGCTCACGGTGATGACCTTCGCGCCCGAGCCGTGCTCGAGGCCTGCCCAGATGTTGAGCCGGGGGGTGACCCTGAGGTAGAGGTGCATGCGGTCAATCCCATAATGCAGATAATAATTGTAGGGGGCGTTGAGCTCCTTGAGCTTGGCGAGGATCGTGGCGAGGCAGCGGGCCATCTCATGGAGATCAGTCTCATCGAGCTCGGTCATGCCGGTCACGTGCCGCTTGGGCATGATGAGCGCCTCGAAATTGAATTCCGAGGCGTACGGGCAGAAGGCGGCGAACCGATCGGTCTCGATGATGCGGCGGTGCGATGTCCTCTCGATGGCGACGATGTCGCAGTAGGGGCAGCGCCCCATCTCCTTGGTGATGTGCTCCTTCTGCCTGACCTCGTCAGGGACGATGTTGAGCGCGGTCACCTGGGTATGCGAGTGGACGAGGCTCGTCCCTCCCTCTTTGCCGTGGTTCTTGAAGACCAGGACGTAGCGCACCCCGCGCCTGCGGGAGAGCGCCTCGATGCGCTGCCGATAGACGCCGAGGATCGGTGCGATCGCCTCTGCCGAGAGGTCCCAGAGCTGCCTGCCGTGGTCTGGGGTCTCGGCGATCACCTCGTGCATGCCGAAGTTGCCTGACCAGGTGAAATAACCGTTGTCGGTCCTGATTGTCGGCTCGACCCCTTCCATGACCGCTGGGAACTTGTTCGGGAACCAGCGGACGCTCCACCCGCCCTGCCCATCCCCGATCCTGCCGATCTCCGGCGGGGTCGTGTCCTCATGGCCGGGGCAGAAGAAGCAGAGCTTGACATCCGGATGCTGCTCAGGCGCCTGGACGAACTGCTTCGGGCGCCTGGCGCGCTCGCTCGCGATGATGGAATACCTATCGAGCAGGTAGTCCTTCCTGAGCTCTCCCATCAGCGCTCTTCCTCCGCCCCGCCCGGGGCGTCGGCAGCTCCCGGACCGGCGCCCATGCGTTCGAGCGCCAGGTTGTGCGCCTCGATGTAATGGATGAGGAGGATCTTCCAGTCGGCGAGCTCGGAGAGCTCCTTCGCGATTATCTTCTGCTCGACACGCTCCTTGCGGTGCAGGATGGTGTACATGTGGAGTATCTCGGTGAACTGGCTGACCGTCTCGTCGTCGCTCGCCTTCATCCGGTTGAGCACGAAGATGCCGCCGTCCTGCCTGGTCTTCTTCCTGATGAACCTGCCGAAGCCGCCGAGGTCGGTGGTGACCGACGGCACGCCGAGGGCGGCGGACTCGAGCGGGGTGTAGCCCCAGGGCTCGTAGTAGGAGGGGAAGACGCCGAGGTGGCAGCCCATCATCACGTCGTAGAGCCCGAGGTCGATGAGCCCGTCGGTGCCGGTGAGGTAGACCGGATAGAAGATCACCTTCACCCGGTCCTCAGGCCTGTTGATGAGGCCCTGCTCGCGCAGGGTCCGCATGATCGGGTCATCGCCCTCGTTCAGCAGGTTGTGGGTGCAGAGCGGCGGGAGCCCCTGCCGCGCGAAGTTGACCACCTGCTTCCTCGTCTCGTGCATGAATTCCTGGTCGAAGAGGGCGTCGCACGTCAGGTCGGTCTGGGCGACGAGCGAGGTCACGATCCGGGACGTTATCACCGGCGCCTGGTCGTCCACGTAGCGCTGGATGTTCCTGAAGAAGTCCTTGCTCTCCATGAGTTCGGTCCTGATGCCGTGCACGTTCGCCGGGATCCAGAAGAACACCACGACCGTCTTGTCCGAGCTCTCTGCCTTCAGCCGCTCGTTCAGGCCCTTGAGCGCCGCGATGAAGATGTCGATCCCCTTGTTCTTGAACTCGTACCTGCCGGAGATGAAGAAGGTGAGCGTCTGCTCGAGGTCGAAGTAGTAGTACGGGAAGAAGTAGTAGGAGAGGAAGTCGCGGATGGAGGTCCGTCCCTGCTTGTGCTTGATCGAGGTCTCCTCGAAGGTCGGGAACCGGTCGATGTCAAGGCCGTTGAGCACCAGCACATCCGCCTTCCTGCCGAGAAGCTTCTCCGCCTCGTAGCTCGTGATCTCCGAGACGGTCGTGAAGACGTCAGCGGCGTTCGCCGCCGCCTTCTCGGTGAGGTGCTTGTCCTGCACGTTGTGCCTGTACGCCTCCTCGGTCGGGTTGAGCTGCTCGATCATCTGGTAGAGCGGCTGCCCGCCGCCGGCGATCGACCTGCCGAGCATGGTGGCGTGCGTCGTGAAGACGGTCGAGACCGGCACCCTATTGCGCTTGAGGTAGAGGATGCTGATGCCGGCGAGCCACTCGTGGAAGTGCGTGACGATCCGCTGGCCCGGAAGCTTGTCGGCGATCTTGTGGAGCAGGCGCCCGACCGCCCAGGACCAGATCATCGGCTCGTCATAGTCCCACTGGGATGCGATGGTGTCGACCTTGTAGCCCTCCCACATCTCCTTCTTGATCTGGTTCTTCATGAGGGCGTAGCCCCTGCTGTCGACTAGGATGACCCTGGGCTCGCCCTTGATCATCCACTTGCCGTAGTAGCAGATGATGCCCTCATGCTCGAGCTCCTCGAACGCCTCCTTGATCTCCTTCGGCGGGGTCGCCGCCTGCATGTCCTGCTGGGCATGCTTGAGGAAGTACGGGCCGATCAGGAAGTAGTTCCTGTAGAACTCGTTCATCAGGGCGGCCTTGCTCTTGACGACGGTGTAGATGCCGCCGACATGGTTGCAGACCTCCCAGGAGGCCTCGAAGAGGTAATCCGCATCCGCCTTTATCATGCTACCACGCTGTGACCCCTTTTTCCGGCTAGTCCCTAGACTACCCTACGCTGGATTTGGCCGACGCACTATATAATACTTTTCGTACCACTCGAGAATAAAGACCCTCATCGAGGGCTGGGGAAGAGCCTCTTGAGCACATCCGCCGTGTAGAGGACCATCGCCTTGGTCTGGACCGATGTCGGGTAGAAGGCCTGCTTCTTGGTGTGCACCGACTGGATCCTGACGTTGTTGACCAGGTGGACCTGCTCTTTGATGCCCGGGTCCAGGGTGAAGTCCTGCTCAGAGAGCTTGGCGATGAGCTTGCCCAGCCCCAGGTTGGCGCTCGTCGCGAGGAGGTCCTTTCCCGTGAGCTCGTAGTACTTCCTGAAGAGCGCGGTCTCGAGGATCCGGCCGCAGAGGATGATGCTCGAGCGCAGGCAGCCGGCGTTGTAGGCGCGCTCGAGCTCCGCCACGTCGAGCTCCATCTCCCTCCTGATCGGCTGGGGGACGGTCGCGAAGGAGAAGAGGGTGACGATGCCGATCCGGTCGTCGTCCGTGAGCCTCGCCTCCTCGACAAGGCGCTGGAGCTCATCGAGCCTGCTCAAGTCCTTCTCAGAGGTCGCCTGGGAGAGGGTGATGATTCTGAGAGCCACGGAATCGTCCCTCCTGAGCGCGGCGAGACCCCAAGCAGCCTCCTTGAGGCGGCGCACCTTCGCCGCGAGGTCGCGCCTGGCGAAATCCGCCCTGGTCTTCGAGAAGTCGTACCTCTTGAGCCCGGTCCCTGCCGCAGGCGCAGGGCTCTGGGCTTTCCGTATGTCCTCGATCAGCTGGAGGAGATGGCTCTTGGGATGCATGGGCAGGGATTCTGCCTGCGCACTAATAAACCTTGCGCCGCCGGAGCTGATCACACGAAGATATAATCATCAGGCCAGTCCTGCCTGATGCGGCCGCCCTGCATGTTGATTTGCGGGGCGTAGTTGTTGAGCAGCGACAGCCGGTGGGCTATCTTGACGGTCCTGGTGCTATGGATCGCATCAGGCCCGAAGAGGCTGTTCAGGAACGGCACGATGTCCGCATTGTAGATCTCGAGCACGTCCTCGTCCTTGTAGCTCTCGAGCATCGCCACCAGGCATACTCTTCCGTCCATCTCGCCCACGCTCGTGAAGTGCAGGTGCTTCCTGAACGTGGAGGAGACCTGCTGGGTCTTCGCGAGCAGGGCCTCGTGTACCTGCTTCCTGGTGAGCCCGTGCTTGAGGCTCGCCAAGTATAGGTAGGATGACATGAACTTGCCGGTCCCTGATGGCCCATGGTCAATGTGGGCATAGTAATTGATCAGCCCTTCCTGCTCGATCCGCTTGCGCTTCCGATTGACGGTCTTGACCGGGATGCCGGTCTTCCTGCCGAGCTGGTTGTCTGAGATGCGCGGGTTCCTGATGAGCTCCTTGAGTATCGTCGCTTCCTGCTTGTCGAAAGCGCGCTCTTTCCCATTGGTCATTGTACCACCCCGATCATGAAGATGACCTAAACGTGTCATTTCCCAAGGAAGGCTACTATAAATAAATTTTGCTTTACAGATGCCACATCGGCGGGAGGACGCGTGCCGGCCGTAGCATCTTTCTGGTGTGAGGAGCGTTTCACAACCTACCCACCGTTAGGTAATCGCCGTTCCCTATCCTGCCATCATCGGATTTCCGCCCAACCCCCTGACACATATATGTTACGCTGTTGCCGGATACAACCTAACCTTCCGAGCATTGAAAACAAAAAATATATATACTTCCGAGCACTTAAAAACACCCATATCCGCTGCGCAAGTGAAGGGCATGTTCTTACGCCCCCCGTGCCGTAACGTCTAGGCATCGACGTGGCATCGACAAAGGTAGAAAAAAGAAGGTGAATGAGGGATAGAGTGAAGGTTCTCATGTTCGGTTGGGAGTTCCCCCCGTTCAACAAGGGCGGGCTGGGGACAGCCTGTCATGGCCTGACCAAGGGCCTCGCCAACCACGGCTGCCATGTCACGTTCGTCATACCCAAAGCTCCCCTCGGCGCCTCGTCTTCTCACGTCAATCTCATCGTCGCCGACAACCTCACTCTCGCCGACCTCAAGGACGTCGACCTCAAAGAGGTCGACGCGCTCCTCATCCCCTATATCTCAGGCGAGGAATACGGCGAGCGGCTCGGGGCGGTCAGGAAGGTGCTCATGCAGAAAGGGCTCGATACCCAGCATGTCGACGTCTACGGCAAGAACCTCTACGAGGAGGTCTGGCGGTACGGCCAACAGGCGCGATTGATCGCCATGCACGAGGACTTCGATGTCATACACGCCCATGACTGGATGACCTACCAGGCCGGGATGCAGGCCAAGCAGGTGTCAGGCAAGCCCCTTGTCGTCCATATCCATGCGACCGAATTCGACCGGACCGGCGGGCACCCGAACCAGCTCATCTACGACATCGAGCGCGAAGGGCTCCATGCCGCTGACCAGGTGTGCGCGGTCTCGAACTACACCAAGCAGATGGTGGTCAGGCACTACGGCATACCGGCCGAGAAGGTCACGGTCGTCCACAACGCGGTCGAGTTCAACGAACGCACTCCCTCTCATGTTCAGGCTAAACTCTATGGAGATGATAAGGTGGTCCTGTTCCTGGGCCGGCTCACCTTGCAGAAAGGACCCGATTATTTCTTGAGCGCAGCGAAACGGGTCCTGGAGCACGACAAGAACGTCACGTTCGTGATAGCCGGGGATGGGGACATGACCCCTTTCATCATCCATAAGGCTGCGGAGATGGGGATCGCGAACAAGGTCCTCTTCACCGGCTTCCTGCGGGGGCCGGAGATCGACCGCGCCTACCAGATGGCGGACCTCTATGTGATGCCGTCGGTATCGGAGCCGTTCGGCATCACCCCGCTCGAGGCGATGAGGAACAACACGCCGGTGATAATCTCGAAGACGAGCGGCGTCTCCGAAGTCGTCAGGCACTGCCTGAAGGTCGATTTCTGGGACATCGACCAGATGGCGAACAAGATGCTCTCGGTCCTGCGGCACGCGCCGCTCCACCGGGAGCTGCAGCGCAGGGGGAAGGAGGAGGTCCATACCTTCACCTGGGACGTGCCGGCGAAGAAATGCCTCGAGGTCTACTCGGGCGTGCTCTCGCGGGCATCCTGAGGAAGGGACGAGTGAAAAAAGGGGTGGATGACAGCACTAAAGGGTGGAATAGCTCATGGTCTCGGTATGCTTCTACTTCCAGGTCCATCAGCCGCACCGGCTGCGGCATTACAGCGTCTTCGACATAGGGAAGAGCCACGACTATTTCGACCATCACAAGAACCGGGTGGTCATGGAGAAGGTGGCATCCAAGTGCTATCTTCCGGCGAACAACCTGATGCACCACCTGATTGACAAGCATGACGGCAGGTTCAGGATCGCCTATTCGATTACCGGCGCCGCCATCCAGCAGTTCGAGCAGTACCAACCGGACGTCATCCAGTCCTTCCAGGACCTCGCGAAGACCGGCTGCGTCGAGTTCCTCTCCGAGACCTTCTACCACTCGCTCTCCTACCTCTTCAGCAAGGAGGAGTTCACGGAGCAGGTGCTGATGCACAAGCGGCTCGTCAAGCGGCTCTTCGGCCAGACGCCCACGGTCTTCAGGAACACCGAGCTCGTCTACAACAACGAGCTCGCGAAGTACGTCGAGGACATGGGCTACAAGGCCATCCTCGCCGAAGGCGCCGACCACATCCTCGGCTGGCGGTCCCCCAACTACCTCTACCGGCCGGTCACCACGTCGAAGATAAAGCTCCTGCTCAAGAACTACAAGCTCTCCGACGACATCGCCTTCCGGTTCTCGAACCGCGGGTGGGAGGAGTGGCCGCTCACTGTCGAGAAGTTCGCCCAGTGGGTGAACGCCTTCAACGGCAACGGCACCAACCTCAACCTCTTCATGGACTACGAGACCATCGGCGAGCACCAGTGGAAGGACACCGGCATCTTCAACTTCCTGCGCGCGCTTCCGGCAGAGCTCCTCAAGCACCCGGACAACGAGTTCCTCACCCCCTCCCAGGTGGCGGACAAATACGAGCCGGTGGCAGAGCTCGACATCCACACCATGATCAGCTGGGCCGACATCGAGCGCGACCTCTCGGCCTGGCTCGGGAACGAGATGCAGCAGAACGCCATGAAGGAGGTCTACGCCATCGAGCGGGCGATAAAGGAGACGAAGGACGAGGCGCTCATCGAGGACTGGCGCAGGATGCAGACCTCTGACCACTTCTACTACATGTGCACCAAGTGGTTCTCCGACGGCGACGTCCACCGCTACTTCAACCCCTACGATTCCCCGTACGATTCCTTCATAGCCTTCATGAACATCATGAACGACCTCATGCTCAGGATACGGGCGCACGGCGTCGAGATCGAGCCCCCTGCAGGGATGACGCCTGCCGGGAGCCCCGGTCCACGTCTGCCTGACCCAGCAGGGAGGCCGGAAGGGCAGCAGACCCTTGTCGCAGGCGCCTGGAACGGGCCTGCGAAGGAGCCAGCCCATCAGGTCAACCGAAAAGGATAGAGGTGATCGCCTTGCCAATAGCGAAACCATCACCGGCGAAGAAGCCGGGCGCTGCACCGAAGAAGAAGGAGGGGGCGAAGACCAAGGCGCCATCCCTCGCCAAACGCAAGAAGCGTCTCTCCATGAACGTCGAGCCCGACAAGTTCTTCATCATGGCCGACGGGCGGGTGATCAAGAACGTCAAGGAGCTCGCGCTTGCCATGGACGACATGGCCGAGGATATCTTCCGGCACCATGTGAACGAGGCGAGGCACGACTTCGCCAACTGGGTGCGGGACGTCATCGGCGAGCTCGAGCTCGCGGAACGGATGGTCCATGAGCGGGGCATCCGCGAGACCCAGCGGGCGATCCTCAAGCACATGGTCGATGTGCTCACCCGCGGCTGAGCGGCCCGCTCCTTCCTTTTTTCACCTCCCCTTCCGGCATCACGTTCAATCATGGATACCCTGACTGTCGTCACCCTATGCCTCATAGTATCCTTCATCCTCTCGCAGCTGTCCCGCTTCCTCGACATCCCGGTGGTCGTCGGGCAGATCCTCGCCGGCGTCATCCTCGGTCTGCCGATAATCCGGCACATCTTCACCCCCGAGTCGCTGAACGACGTCTCGTTCCTCGCCGACATCGGAATCATCTTCCTGCTCCTCTACGTCGGCCTCAGGATGGACCTGACCCGCCTCAAGCGCGTCGGGAAGGACACCGTCCTCATCGGGATCGCGACGATGGCGCTCCCCTTCATCCTCGGCGTCGCGTTCATGAAGGCCGCGGGCTACAGCACCACCCCGGCGCTCGTCGTCGGCGCCTGCCTCTCGATCACGGCGGAGGGGACGACCATCAAGACGCTCATCGACGTGAACGCGCTGACGACCAAGGTCGGCACGATCATCATCGGCGCCGGGCTCCTCGACGACGTCTTCGAGGTTCTCTTCCTCTCGCTCGTGCTCATGTTCGCGCAAGGGTCGACCGCACAGGTCGCGTTCTTCCCGGCCAAGCTCCTCCTCTTCGTGCTCGTCGCGTACGGTTCCTACAGGCTCTTCCCCAAGCTCTTCAGGCTCATCCAGAAGGAGCATTCCCGGGTCACCACCTTCACCTCCATGATCATCTTCGCGCTCATCGTCGCGGTCGTCTCGACCAAGCTCGACCTCGGGCCCATCATCGGGGCGCTGCTCGCCGGCATCATCATCAAGCACACCGAGAAATACCGCGAGGACTTCCTCGAGAACCTGCGCGAGCTCGAGCTCATGACCTTCGGCTTCATCATCCCGTTCTTCTTCATCAACATCGGGCTCCTCTTCGACGTGAGCACTTTTGTCGGCAACTTCTGGATCATCCTCTTCGTCTTCTTCGTGGGGCTTGTGGGGAAGATCGCCGGCGCGCTCATCATGACGCCGTTCACCGACCTCTCGTTCAAGCAGACCTACCTCATCGGCTGGGGCATGAACTCGCGGGGCGCAGTAGAACTGGTCATCGCCGAGATCGCGCGCCAGGCAGGCCTGCTCCCGCCGGAGATCTACACCGCCATCGTGGTGATGGCGGTCACGACGACGCTCATCTTCCCCTTCGTCATGAAGCACACGATCAAGTCGGACCGGACCTTCCTCAACGCGTAGAATAGATATCCGGACAATCGGTCTATTATCTGCTCAATCTGGTTCAATTTGCCCGAAAATGAGATAATCCGGAGACGCCTTCAAGAATAAAACAAAGATTGAATACTATTTTCCCTCATATTTTTCCCGCAATATGTGAGGAATTTCATTGAGGTCCCATACGAGATCCGATAATTCATCGCAAGCCGTTACTGCGCCCCGGATTCGATCGTTGATCCTCATGTAATCAGGCATCTCGGTAAAATCTACATGCTCCCTTCGATGGTGCGCTTCCCATCTGTCATACAGTCGTTTCAGGTCTTTCTTGTATTCATCCCGTACCTCACGCGCATTACCGACAGCGAATCGGACCTCAGCATCCGCTTCATATATGGCATCATCAACTCCCTCCACATACCCTTTTACATGGCCTATATTGTAAGCACCAATCGCTGCGATAATGTTAGAACCCACGATTAAGCCCCCCATGGCGATCCTTCGGATTGTTTTATTGTGTATCATTGGCAATCACCTGTTAGATATTACTCTTTGGTTACAACTTTAATTATATATATTTTCTCATTGGAATTTTTGACAAAAACAAATATTTATATACTATTCTTGTTTTTGTATAATCCATGAAGCTTGATATTCTCGACAAGAAGATCCTCTGGGAGCTCGAGACCGATGCCTCTCAATCGAGTTCTGCTATCGCGAAGAAGCTCAAGCGGTCAAAGGAGCTTATCAATTTCCGCATCCATCGCCTCCAGCGTGAGAATGTCCTCCTCGGCTGCAGCGCGATCGTCGACATGGCGAAGCTCGGATACTTCACATTCCGTATCTATTTCCGCTGGCAGAACATGACCGACACACAGAAGCAGGAATTCTATGACGAGATTAAGGTGCAGGAGAACGTCTGGACGACAACGGTCCTCCACGGCAAATGGGACTTCGCCTTCTTCGTCGGCGTCAAGTCGGACCATTACATCAATTCTTTCCATGCGATCTACAACAAGATACTGCTCAAATACAAGCATAAGATCGCTGAGAGCAAGATCGCGATCTACGCGCCGGTCCACAATTTCAACAAGCGGTTCTTCATCGACTTCAAGATGGCGACAGGGGCGATCGAGCGCGTCTACGGTGAAGGGCCGCCGATCGATCACGACGAGATGGATGAGAGGATCATCAAGGCCTATGCGAGCGATGTCAGGATCCCTTTGACAAAGATTGCGGCAACGCTCGGTCTCAGCTCTGAAGCGGTCCGCCAACGGATCAAGAGGCTCGAGGAGAAGAGAGTCATCGTCGGCTACAAGATCAACATGAACCTGCCGAAGATGGGCTATCAAGGATACCGTGTCGATTTCCTGCTCAACTCGGTCGAGCGGAACATGGAACTCTTCCAATACCTCAAGCAGCACAAGTACTTCTATCAGATTAACCGCTCCATCGGCGGCGCCGATTTCGAGACCGAGATTGTGGTCGAGAGCCTGGCTCACCTCCTTGACATCCTCGAGGAGGTCGTCAACCGGTTCCCTGACATCATCAAGGCCTATGAATACTTCGGCTATTCCGAGTTCCCCACCCTGTCGATGGTGCCGGATTGATTCTGGCGGCTATAAAGAATAATTATTCTTGATATACCATTAATTAAAAGAATCGTTAATTATTATACTAATATAACTTCTATACTTAACGAAATATTTAAATACTAGTATACGCATTTGTATAGCAGCATGGACCTCGAGACCCTGTTCAGCGCGTCAAAATGGGGCATCCTGGAGCACCTCGCGAAGGAGCGGCTCTCGCCGCTCGAGCTCGCCGAGCGGCTCGACACCTCGGTCGCGAACATCTCGATGCAGCTCCGGCTGCTCGAGGCCTACGGCCTCGTCAGCAAGGAAAGGATGCGGAACACGAAGAAAGGACGTCCTCGGCTCGTCTTCGGCATCAGGAAACCGTTCGCCTACATGGTCGCGGCTGAAGAGGGGTTCGCCAAGAAGAGCCTGATCGAGCTTGACCGGCACCGCATGGTCATCATGCGCATATGGCTCGAAGGGTCTCTCAGCCCGGCGCACCAGGCGGCCCTCGAGCGCTTCTTCCTCAAGAACGAGTCCCGCCTGATCCAGCAGCCGTTCGGCATCGCCTCGCTCGACGGCGACACGATCACCATCACGGTCGAGCGGCAGGAGGGGCTCGCCCCGTTCTCCCACGGAGCGGTCAGCGTGATCCCGAAGAAGGCGGGCGCCATGCTACCGGACATCATGCTCAACTCCAACGACAGGGACGGTGGACCACGATGAACATCAAGGAATTGATCGACGGGATGGATCTCTCCCATCTCGAGAAGCTCAAGTTCGACCTCGAGAGCGAGAACTCCCTCACCAAGCAGCTCATAGAGAAACGCATGGAGCGGCTGAGGTCGGATGGGTTCAAGGTCTGCGCGGTGTGCGGCCAGGACATGCGCGACGTCCCCATGGGGTTCACGCTGATCTTCGGGCCTGACGACTTCAAGAAGCAGGCTCACTTCTGCGCGCTCGACTGCCTGGAATATTTCCAGAAGAAGCTCAAGGCGATGGCGGCTGGGGAAGAGGAGAATGAGGCGCAGCAGGAGCACGAGTGAGCGTGGCGATGCTAAGGACCGGACGGGCAGGATAGGAAACAAGGCATGAGGTGAACGCATATGCTATCAATCTTCAGTAAGGTGGCCTACCTGGAATGGGATGACTATCTCGCCAGGATCACGGCAATCGAGGACGAGGGTTTCAGGCAGTCGGTGCGCAGGGCACCCCGGTAGCGCGATCCCGCACTTCGCCGGGAGCGGCCCGACCATGGCCACCGAGTTCTATCGCATGGACGCAGGGGACATCTTCGAGCAGGTGCGCTCGAGCAGGCACGGCCTCTCGTCCGAAGCGGCGGGACGGCGAATCGCGGAGCATGGCCCGAACGCCCTCGAGGAAGGCAAGCGCATATCGCAGGTCCGGATACTCCTCGGGCAGTTCAAGAGCGTGCTCGTCGGCATCCTCGCAGCGGCCGCTGTCCTCTCATTCATGATGGGCGAGACGACGGACGCTGCCATCATTGTCATCATCCTGCTCCTCAACGCCGGCATCGGCTTCTTCCAGGAATACCGGGCAGACCGCGCGATCTCCGCGCTCAGACGGCTCTCGCAGCCGCGCGCACGAGTGCTCCGGGACGGCAGGCAGAAGATGGTTGACGCCCGCGAGCTCGTCGTGGGCGACGTGGTCGTCCTCGAGGCGGGCGATCGCGTGCCCGCCGATGCGCGCCTCTTCGACGCGAAGTCCCTGCGCACGTTCGAGGCGCCGCTCACCGGCGAGTCGGCGCCGGTAGCCAAAGACGCGACGATGCGGTTCGTGGGCACAGCACCCCTTGCCGAGCGCGCGACGATGGTCTACGCCGGCACCAGCGTCGCGAACGGTTCGGGAAGGGCGGTCGTGGTCGCCACCGGCATGCGGACCCAGCTCGGAAGGATCGCGGGCCTGATGCAGGGGATCGAGGACGAGCAGACGCCGCTGCAGAAGAAGCTCGCGGTGCTCGGGCGCTACATCGGCATCCTCACTGTCGTCATCTGCTTCATCGTGTTCATGGCGGGCTTCCTGCGCGAGGGCGATTGGCTCGAGATGCTCCTCATCGCGGTTGCGCTCGCGGTCGCCGCGATACCCGAAGGGCTGCCTGCGGTCGTCACCATATCGCTCGCCATCGGCGTGCAGAAGATGGTGAGGAAGGACGTCCTCATACGGACGCTCTCCAGCGTCGAGACCCTCGGCGCGACGACCGTCATCTGCACCGACAAGACGGGGACGCTCACCTACAACCAGATGACCGTCACCGCCGCCTACGCCGACGGGACCCTGGCTATGGTCTCGGGACGTGGGTACGACGCCGCCGGCGCGGTCGCCCTCCAGCCAGGGATGGAAGCAGGCTTCGAGACGCTCTTCCGAATCGGCGCGCTCTGCAACAACAGCGCGATCGAGGACGGAACGGTGATCGGCGACCCGACCGAGGCGGCGTTGCTCGTCTCGGCGAGGAAGGCTCGTCTCGATATCGACGCCCTCGCGAGGCAGCACCCGCGCTCCGACGAGCTGCCGTTCGAACCGGCGAGGAAGATGATGAGCACGGTACACTACGTCGAGCGCAAGCGGGTGCAATTCACCAAGGGCGCGCCCGAGGTCATCGTCGCGCGGTGCTCGCGCATCTGGGAGCGCGGGAAGGAGCGTCGCATCGACCGCGACGACGTGAAACGCATCCTCACGCAGAACAAGGGGTTCGCCCACCAGGCGCTCCGCGTCCTCGCGTTCGCGTACCGGCCCCTCGGGAAGGATGAGAGGCCCATTGAGGAGGACCTCATCTTCGTCGGGCTGCAGGCGATGATCGACCCGCCGCGGAAGGGCGTGAAGGAGGCGGTCGCCACCTGCGCCACGGCAGGCATCAAGGTGGTGATGATCACCGGCGACCAGGAGCCGACCGCCGTCGCGATAGCGAGGCAGATAGGGATCAGCGGCGATGCGATCACCGGTGAGGAGCTCGACCGGCACATCGACCTTGACGCCGCGGTGGAGGAGATATCCATATACGCGCGCGTCTCGCCCGAGCACAAGATGCGCATCATCAAGGCGCTCGAGAAGCGCGGCCACGTGGTCGCCATGACCGGCGACGGCGTGAACGACGCACCGGCGCTCAAGCGCGCGGACATCGGGATCGCGATGGGCAAGGCAGGCACCGACGTCGCGCGCGAGGCGTCCGACATGATCCTCATCGACGACAACTTCGTCTCTATCGTGCACGCGGTGGAACTGGGACGGACGATCTACGGGAACATCAGGAAGTTCGTCAACTACATGCTCTCGAGCAACCTCGGCGAGATCCTCGTGATATTCCTGGCGAGCGTGTTCGCCTGGCCGCTCCCGGTGACCGCGATCCAGATCCTCTGGATAAACCTCATCACCGACGGCTTCCCCGCGCTCGCGCTCGGCGTCGATCCGGGCGACCGGGATGAGATGTCCCGCCCGCCGCGGCACAAGGGCGAGAACATCGTGAACCGGACGATGGCGGTGACCGTTCTCGTGACAGCGGTCCTCGTGGCCGCAGGCACGCTCGCGGTATTCTGGCACTACGCGTTCTCGGGCGAACCTGGCATGGCGGCGAAGGCCCAGACCATGGCCTTCACGACAATCGTCGCCCTCGAGATCGTACGAATCTATGTCATCAGGGGCGAGCATCGGCTCGGCCTCCTCTCGAATTGGTGGCTGATCGGCGCAGTGCTCTTCTCGATCCTGCTCCAGCTGGCGGTCATCTACAGCCCGCTCGCGGCGTTCTTCGGGACGGTGACTCTCGGCCTCGCCGACTGGGGTATCGTCGCGATGACCGCCCTGTCACTCTTCGTCGCGTGCTGGGCGGTCCGCGCGGTGCAGGGGCTCTTTCCGGCCTGGTCGCCAAAAGCTTTTTAATCCTGGCCGCCGACCCTTCTCCCATGCCTTTCGGAAGACCGCCGCACGTCGCGAAGCACATCATCATCGCCCTGGACTTCGATGGCACGGTCGCCATCGGCGAACGGGCGAAGGCCGCCGCCGCGAAGCGCATCTACGGGATCGACCTGCGTCCGCGCCAGATGACGAGATCGACCTTCCCGCTCGGCCCCGAGAGCTACGTCGCGATGATGCGGCTCGTCACCACGGAGATGATCATGGACTTCTCGCTCGCTCCCGGCTGTGCAATGGTCCTGCACAGCCTCCATCGCCAGGGATTCAGGTTCGCGGTCGTGACATCGCGGTCGTCCCGGGAGCTCGAGCCCTGCAAGCGGTTCGTCCGTCATCACGGCCTGCCCGTCCGGTACTTCCATTCAACCGACGACAGCCCCAAGGACTATGTCTGCGGACGGCTCCATGCGCGCGCGATCATCGACGATTCGCTCGCCAAGCTCCTGCCGCTCGCCGGAAGCGGGCTCGAGCTCTTCTTCCTGCGCCAGCCCTGGAACCGGCACGAGCGGCTCCCCCTGCTGGCGCCGAAGAACCTCCATCAGATACGTTCCTGGACGGAGTTCGGGAGAAGGCTCATCGCGCTCAAGGCGCTCCATGAGGCGGTCTGCTGGAGGCTCGGCTGGGAGAACTCGTGGCGTCGGGCTGACGATATCGCGGCGTATGTGCGGGAGCATCCAGCCGAGGCGCAGGCGATGGCGAAGGACTACCAGAAAGCCGCCTAGCGGCGCATCGCGGAGTCGTTGCGCTCAGCCGCCCTGCTTGAACACCTTCTCGATATCCTCGTCCTTGAAGCCCTCGTCGAGCAGCCGGCGTCTGATCTCCTCTTCCTTCTTCCCCTGGAAGCGGAGGAGCTTGCTCATGTTCTGGATCGCCATGATGGTCCCCTTCTCCTCCTCCTTCTTGAGCCTGAGCTTGACCAGGTCCTCCTTCCGCTCCCCGGGCTTGAAGAGCGCCACGAGGTCCTTGCGGTAGACGAAGCCGAAGTAGCCGCCGGCGCCGAGGGCGACGATGAGGATGCCGATGATGATCCAGAAGAGCGTCGGGCTCATCCTCCTCGACGGCTTCGCGGTGATGTCAACCCTGAAGGTGAGCGAGGCCTTCTGGTCGAGCGCGGTCACCTCGATCCCGTTCGCCGAGGAGAGGTTCATGTCATCCGTCACGAAATTGAAGATCGTGATGTTCCGTTTCTCGGCCGGGCTGAGGACGAGCTGCGCCGACTCGAGATCGAACCAGTCCTCCGCCTTGGTGAAGCGGACCGTCGCCTCGACCGTCTCGTCGAGGCGGTTGGTGACGATGAACCAGGCGTTCTGCCCGCTCGCATTCACCTCGATGAGCTTGGGGTTGACGTCGATCGGGGTCGTCGGGTAGCGGTCGATGTTGATCGAGAACGGCAGCACGAACCCGATGCCGCGCGTCTCGCAGTCGAAGTAGCCCTTGTAGTACTTCTCCAGGCGCTGCGCCTCGGCGAACTTGATGTCGACCGGGATCGAGTTCTGGCCGGCGACGGTGAACCTCGTCTGGCTGGAGATGTCGTCATCATCCCAGACGAGATCGCAGGCGAACGTGTCAGAGGTCTTGGCGACCCCGAAGGAGACCGAGCCCTTGGTGCCGAAGACCTGCGCGCTCTTCTGCGCCGTGATGTTGATCGTCGGGAACTTGACGACCATGACCGGGACGCGAGCAATCTCCTCGCCACGGTTCGTGATGGTGAGGTGCCCATAGGTGTTCGCCGCCTCCTCGGTCGTCTGCCGCATCTTGAGCTTGATGTAGGAGTACGCCGATATCTTCGGCCGGGGCTCGATCTCGACCAGCGGCTCGAGGCCGTCGGAGAGCTCGTAGCCGAGGTCGTCCAGGTCGAACGTCGTCGGGTTGTAGACCTCCACCTCGAGATCCTCCTCCTCGAGCATGATGATGCGCGGGTCAGTCTTCAGGAGCGGGCGGTTGTTGTTCTTGAGGATGATGAGCGCGAAGGAGTCCTTCTCGGTCGAGTTCCACCTGATATCCGTGTCGTTCCAGACGTTGCCCAGCTCGTTCTCTGACACCCATTCCTCCGCGTCCTCGATTATCTCGTTCGTCCGGTTGACCCCGATTTTCAGGAGCGCGAGCACGCCGTAGCCGGTCGGCTCGATCTGTTCGGAGGCGTTGCTCTGCCCCCAGCTGCCGTTGTTGTTCTGCTTGTACAGGAACCAGTCGGTCACCTCGTCGGTGAGGTTGCCCGAGCCGTTGACGTAGATGTAGAGGGCCGCGTCGATGAGGCTCGCGTTCACCCCGACGTAGGAGCCGCGGTTGCCGTCGTTGTGCCGCTGGTTGTTCACCCAGGCCATCGCGACGTCCTTGCGCTCGCTCGAGATATTCGACATCAGCGCGTAGAGCGTGGTCCTGACGTCGCACTCCTCCCAGCGCTGGCCGTTGCTCCAGCAGGGGCCGGGGATGGGATAGGTGAGATTATCGCCCTCGTAGAGCGTCACCTCCTCGTCCTCCTCGGTCGTGATGATCACCCTGACGTTCGCCGAGCACTCGAGGACGAGCTCCATGCCGTATGCAGGCGTTATGTTGAGCACCGTGCTCGAGTTCGCGATCGAGAGGTTCAGGGGGGAGGGGTTTGTCCTGCTCCGGTTGTAGTAGGAGAATAGGCACGGCGTGCCGTTGATGTCGAGCGCGGTCGCGTTGATCGTCCACTCGCTCTCATCAGTGTAGAAGTTTTGGAACTTCTCGAGCCATATCTCGCTGTCGCGCACCACGCGCTTGGTCACGTTGTAACCAGAGAGCGTGAGGAACGCTGAGATGTGGGCCGTCGTCCGCGGCTCGCACACGTCCTTCGGCCAGCACTTGTCCTCGTTGTCGCGGTACTCCTTGAGCCAGTCGATCGCCGCCTCGAGCTCATCGTCGTAGATCTCGGCGTAGCGGGAGAGCGCCCAGACGCCGTGGACAGTGTTGATCGAATCCTTCCACCCGCCGTCGCTGTACTGGGTCTCCTCGATCTTGTTGATCACCGATGACAGCCGGTTGACCCTGATCCTCTGGTCGAGGGTGAAATCCTCGTCGTCGCGGGTGTACTCCGAGCGGATGATGATGTTCTGGCATTCCTTGTCCGCGAGGTCGTAGCTCGCGATGAAGCAGCTCTCGTTCTCCCACCGTATCACATCGAGGTCGTCGAAGGAGTTGTCATCGATGCAGATGATGGTCGACTTGATGGGGATGTCCTCCTCCTCGAGGCAGGTGTAGAACGTCAGGTCCTCGATCGATATGTATTCGGGCGGGACGTAGCCGGCGTCGATGTACTTGGAGACCGGGCGGACGAGGTAGATGTTCTCGAGCTCGCCTTTCTTGACGATCGCGATGGCGGAGGGGGCGAGGAGGAGCGCGCACGCTAGCGCGACGAACATGATGCCGATGGGTCTCGATGGTCCGGTCCGCACCTGGGGCTGCCTCTCTTTCCCGTCTCCCATCCTCTTTTCCCGTTCCATAGTTTAAAAACCTTGTTCTATACTCGATAATGGTTACTCATTGGTTACTCGCCAGTGGATGCGTCCTTATCGGCGGGCGCCTCCTGCAGGCCTTGCTTCTGCTTCTCGATGTCGTACATGGTCATGATGAGATCGAGCTCCTGGAAGCGCTCGCGGAGCCGCTCCTTGTGGCCGTGCGGGAGCGCGTGGAAGGCTTCCCTGAGCGCCGCATGCCTCGCGAGCGCGGTGTCGGCGTTCGCGTCATCGAGGGTCTCGAGGAGCGTCATCGCCTCGGCTATCCCCCTATCGACTTGGTATGCGACGAGCTCGGTTTCGATTGTCCTGAGGATCTCCTCGTACCCCTGCCGCTGGGAGGGAGCGACTCGCGTGTGCAGCTCCCGGATCCGCGGATGGAGGTGCGTCGCCTCGGCGTGCCTGCCGGAGATGAGCATGCCATGGGTCTGCGCGAGCATGGCGTTGAGCTCCGCCTGGGCCCGCTTCGCCTCGCGCCGAGGCTTCTGCACGCGGTATGCGGCGACGCCCGAGACGCCGGCGAACAGGAAGACGATCTCGATGGCGATGAGCAGCCGTTTCGTGCCCGCCGAGATCGTGAGCCCTGGGCTCGCGAGCACCGAGTAGCCGACGATCGCGTCGCCGCCGCTCCCGGCCATCACCCGGACCACCGGGGCGAGCCGCATCCCCTCGAGGAGATCGAACGAGACCTTCTTCGGGAACGCGAAGGTCAGGCGCGAGACGAGCATCTCCTTCTCCAGGTCGGTCCCCGCATAGAGGTCGTACAAGCTGAAGAGCAGGACCGGATCATCATCGATCGTCGCGAACCCGAGGTTGCTGCCAAGGCCGTCGGCCGTCTCGGCGAAATCCTTCGGGACGGTCGAGACGAGCTGGATGTTCCGCAGCGCGTCGACCATGGACGCCGCGCCGAGCGTCTCCCTGAGGGACCCGAGCTCGGCAGAGACCTCGATGTCGAGCACCGTGAGCGGGGTCGACAGGCCGGAGAAGTACTTCACCTCGTACTCGTAGGTGTCGAGCGTGAGCGTGAACGCGTCCGCCACCTCCGCGTTCTGGCTCGCGGCCTTCCGGACCCGCGAGCCGGTGGGCGAATGCCCGAGGTGGCCGAGATACGCTTCGGTCGCACCACGCACGTCCTCCTCAGTGATGTCCATTACCAGGGTCTTCTGGTTGAGCAAGACGTGCTCCTTCGGGAGCGTCGCTGCGATCCCGGAAAGCTCGTCGGTGATCCGCTGGACCGTGAACTTGTGGTTCTGCTCGTCCTTCTCCGAGCGCTTGACGTTGTTGTAGTCGGCGAGCAGGCGCTTGAGCGAGATCTGGACATCGAGCGTCGAGAGCCCGGCCGCCTCGAACATCCGCCGTGCGAAGGGCTCGTTTATCGCGTCGACCGCCGCGAGGTACTCCTGGATCCTGGCCTCGAGAGGGTCGAGGGCCGACGTCGGCTCCTCTGCCGCCTGTTTCGCCGGCACCGTCTCGGCCCGGTCCGACGACGGGGCCGCGGGCTCCTCCGCAACCTCCGGGGGATTGCTGCGAACGAACCGCTCGGTCGGGGAGACCCCCTCATTTCCGTACTCGTTCGCGCATTTCACTCTCCACTTGTAGATCCCCTCGGCGAGGCCAGCGAGCGGGGCGCGGAACCTGCCGCTTCCTGGCTCGAGGATCCTATCGACAAAGCGCCATCCGCTCTCGAGCTCGTCGTTGTAGTAGACCGAGCACTGCTCGATGTCCGCGGTGTCGCTCACCCGGAACTCGAGCGCTACCGGCTCGTCGCGCACGATCGCCTTCCCTATAGGCGCGATGAGGGTGATGCTGGGTGTCGTCTCCTCCTCTTCCTCCCCGATGAGCCTGATCGCGATCGAAGAGTTTGCCTCGGTCAGGTTGAGCTCGTCCCTATAGGTCTCGTAGCCCTTGTGCGCGATGCGGAGGTCATGCATCCCCTCCTCGATCTCGAACGCCGCCTCGCCGTCATCGTCGGTCTCCTCATCCTCATCGCCGAGCTCGACCGTCACGTTCCCGAGCCTGGCGTTGGTCCTGTTGTCACGGACGACGACGGTCAGGTCCATCTCGCGCCCGGCGACATCAATCTCCCGCTCCTTCGTCGCGGCGACGCCCCTGCTGTCGGTGACGCGCAGGCGGACATCATACCTGCCGGGCCACGTGAAGAGATGCGTCGGGTTCGGGGCGGTGCTGTCAGTGCCACCGTCGCCTTGGAAATCCCAGGCATAGGCATAGGGCGGCGTGCCGCCTGAGACGGCGGCATGGAACGACACTCCCGACCCGCGGACCGGCTCCGAGGGGGAAAAGGAATACGAGACCGAGAGCGGCGGGACCTGCTGGCTGCCGCCGTCCCCTCCACCGTCGCCCCCATCGCCCTCGGCGACATCGAACTGCGCCGCCCGCGTCTCGGTGATGTCATAATACTCGAACGTGACCGAGGCCGTGTGCCCGCCGGTGCGCAGCGCGATGTAGATGAGCTCCATCGTGCCGAAGACCTGCGCCTGGTAGCGGTCGACCCCTGCAGGGCTCGCGATGCTCATGTTGACGTTGGTGCCGTTCGGCGCCATGACCGTGATGAAGACCGTGTCGCCGGGCGCGTAGGCGTCCTTGTCGGTCGTCACCGAGAAGACCGGGCTCCCGACCTGATTGGGCGGGACGGCTGTCGCGTTTGCCTCTCCCTCATCCCCCTCTCCTTCCTCCGTCCCGGTCCCGTCGGGTCCCGGCGTGACGTTCGCCGAGGAATCGACGATGAACGTGAAGGTGCCGTAGTCGACGGTCGAGTCCGACCGGTTCGTCGCGGCGAGTATCTTCCAGTGCCAGACACCATCAGGGATGTCACGGACGACGTCGATGAAGCTCCAGTTGGTATAATAGCCGTAGTCGACGCTCGAGAACGAGGAGTCGTCGTCGATCCAGAGGCTGTAATCGGCGAGCCGCTCGCTTGCGGGGACCGGATAGTCGTCCCATGAGAAACGGACCGTCACCGTGCCGTTGTCGGATGGGACGGTCGCGCCGTCTGCAGGTGTCAGCATGGCGAAGCCATAGGCGGTCCCGACGCAGAGGGATGTTACGGCAGCGAAGAGGAGCAGGCTCCTGAGGAGGGCGCTCATGGGCGGTCACCTCCGATCGCGTTATATCTGGCGGCGACCTGCGGCCAGACCTGTTTGACCGCCCAGAAGAAGTGCTCGAAGCCGAAGAGGATGACATGGTCACGGACGAGGTCCTCGCTGACGAGGAGGCGCCTGAACGCGTCAGGGGAGAGGAGGATTGTATCACTCTCGAGCGTCTTCTCAAGACCGGTCGCCCGTCGCAGCACGGTACCCGGACAGACGATGTGGAGCCTTTCCGCATGGAGGAAGATGGTGTATGGCTCGAGCCCGGATTCCTCCCTGAGGAATCGGACCGCCTGAGCGAGCTCAGGCCTCGAGGCGATGAGCCGGTCCCGCTTGCCGATCTCGCTCCGCATCAGGAGCAGCATCGCCTCTTCGCTCCCGAGGTTGAGCCTGCAGAGGTGGCTCCTTCCTACCGGGATGAAGGAGAAGACCTCGCGTTCCGCGAGCTCATGCACCTTCTTGTTGACGAAGGGATACGTCCGGTCGAGCTCGGTCGCTATCTGGTTGATCGAATAGAGCGAGAAGGGGTTCTTGCCGTAGAGCTCGGCGATCTGCCGTTCGATCCGTCCCTCTGCCACGCTGCCGCCTCATTCCCTCGAATTCGAGGATTATATCATTAATAATATAATATATTATCAATCATTCATCAATAATATTTAAAGATATCGATTATCAATCTTATATTGACTATTTATTATATATCTAAATTGATATAATATTATTACTATTAAATATATGCGATTGCCCATCATCGGATTTCGCCATAGAACGCGACCGTGCTCGAGCCAGGCACATAGTCGCGCAGCCGCACCGGCACCTTGATCTCGTAATCATACGTGCCATACCTGCCTGCCTTGCTCTCATTGATGACGGTCACGAACACCACGTCCTCGGTGCCGTCATACTGCCCGTTACCGCCGTCATCAGTGTCCCACACGATGCCGGAGAGGAAGCTCGTCGTGTTGGTGGAGTTCACCACCGGCACCCCGCCGATCCCGACCCCGAAGAGCTCCATGCCGACCGTCCGCAGGGGAGACCCCCCGGCGGTGAAGGTGCTGTTGACCGAATCGTTGTAGCCGGTCATGTTGAGCGTGGCGTCGAGCTGGGCGAAGTCTATGAACCGACTCAGATTCGCGGTGTCCCTGCCGAGCGCCTGGAGCGCCGACCAGTCGATCATGCTGTCCTCGTCAGCCACATAGACGTTCCCGATCAGGCTCGTGGCGTCCCAGCGATATTCGGTCCGGTTCTGGCTATCGGCGAGAGATATGTTGCCGGACACGAGCCCATAATAGACCTGCCAGGCCGAGACGTTGATGTCCCGCAGCGCCAGGTTGTTGCTCTCATTCTCCTCCTCGACCGAGCCGTTGGTGTCGAGCGGCGGGTCGACCACGACCGAGAGGTTCGTCCGGCCGATGACGGCGTCCCAGGTCGCGTTGAAGACCGTCCAGCCGTACTGGCTGACATTGATGGTGCCGCTGCCGAGCTGGGTCGCGGTCGTGTTGTCCCAGATTTCGACGGTCACGCCGTTCGCGTCCCTGCCTCCGAGGTTGGTGACGTTCGCGGAGACGACGATCGTCTCCCCTTCCGCCGGGTCGCTCCGGTTGAACGAGACGAGCGTCCTGTTGATAAGGAGGTCGGCGAGCAGGCCGGTGATGTTGTAGGCGGAATAATCATAGCTTCCCGACGCCTTGCTCGTGTCGTTGAGCAGGAAGTGGACCGGATAGAGCTCGGTCCGGTTCGTGGTGATGTTGACGACGAAGCTGAACCTTCCCTCCTCGCTGTTCCTGATCCTGCCGCCGAGCGAGAGGTCCCAGTCGACCTTCCCGCCGCTCCAGGTGCCGCCGGTGTAGTTGGTGCCGCCGCCGTCGGTGTACCAGACGTTGTTCGCGTCGTCGATGCCCCAGCTGCCGTTGAGTCCCGACTGGTAGGCGACGTCAGCGGCGTCGATCGCCCAGCTGATGCCGAGGTTCCTGACATCGAACTCGATCCGGTAGCTGTGCTGCGCGTCCATTTGGAACGTCCGGTCCAGGCCCCCTTCCGTCAGGTTCGAGCGGTCGAAGACGGGAAGGCCGGTGATGTCCCAGACGCTGATGTTGGTGAGGTTCACGAGCGTGGAGCCCCCGCCGCCGCCGAAGGCGTCGAACGCGGTCGTGGTGAGGAGCAGGTGCGTCCCATTGGTCGAGGCGTCGTAGTCGCCGGTCTCGTTGAGATCCCATGCGGTGCAGTTGTCCTTCGCATAATCCCACGAGAGGCAATGCAGCACCGCATCGACCGTCGCTCCCTTGGTCGGGATCGCGAGGTCGGCTGAGGCGTAGGTGAGCGCGGAGTCGTCGAGGGCGAAGACCAGGGTCGTCTGGTTGATGGCAGCAGGCAGCCAACCTATATACTCGTCGACCAGCTGGGGGGCGAGGGTCAGGTCGCTCCCGACGACGAGGTCATCGAGGATCGCCCCTGTCGTCCCTGAAGGCGAGTCAGCGGTGATTCTGATATCATAGGTGCCGCTCCCGACATACCTCCCGTACGGCCCGTCGCCGCTGTCGAGCGCCGTGCCGTTCGCCATCAGCACCTCGACCGTGGAGTCTTGCGCAGGCGCCCCGCTCGCGTTGAGAACCGTCAGGTTGAGGAAGAGGTTGGTGAATGGCGTGCAGGAGCGCCCGACCGGATACTCATACGAGACGTTGACGCCGAGGTAGTCGATGAGCAGCAGGTCGTCGCTGAACCCGATCCTGGTGAAGTTGTAGGTGAACCTGAGCGTGATGGCGTCGTCCTTGACGAGGTCGGCTATCCCCGCGCTGTAATTATTGGACAGGACGTATTCGGTGTCGGCGGTGTCGTTGACGACGAGCGTGCCGATCGTGATCCAGCTGCCGCCCGTATGGTTGTATGCCTGCAGCTCCTGCGGGCCGTTCGCGGTCCCTTCATGGGGGTTCGCGCCGGTGCCGCACCTGAGCTGGCCCTGGTTGCCGGAGTAGCAGAACTCGGCGGTGATGCCGAGCGAACGGATGAGATCAGGCGACGCCCCGAGGCTCCCCACAGCGAAGGTGTAGTTGACCGCCGCCGCGTCGGTCCCGGCATCGATCCCGGCGAACCACTCCCACCTGTCGTCAGAGAGCGAGGAGTTGGACAGCGTGCCGCCGGAGGCGTCGAACGAGCCCATGATTGCACGGCTGTCCGCAGATTCCTCCGAGCTGTTGTCCTCGCGGAACGCTATCTGGAACGTCGTGTTCGCCGAGAGCTCGCTGGGATTCTCGCCGTCGGTGAGGACCATGCGATAGGTCCCTTCACAGATGTCGCTGGTGTAATAGGAGGTCGCCACCCCGCCGGTGCCGTTCGCGGTCACGCTGCGCGGGTAGAAGGGCGCATAGAGCCCGGAGGTGCTGTTCTTCACCATGACGAAGACGGTCCCGTCATGCGTATAGAAATCGCCGTAGACCGGTATCATGTCGTTCTGGTCGTAGACCGGGAGAGGGATGCTGATGGTCGCCTGCTTGAGCGCGGTGAAATCCGCAGTCGCGTTCTGGCTCGCGTTGCTAGCCTGATAGGCGATGACCTGATGCTCGTTCGAGCTCAGCTCTCCCGCGTCGGCGACGAGCGAGTCGGAGAGCGAGCCGTTCCCGTCGGCGGTCCGGTTCTTCGGGTAGCCGCTGATGAGGCTGCCGGTCTGGTTGCGGACCTCGACCATGACCTCTCCGCCGCGGTCCCATCCGGCGCCCGTGATCGCGACCGTCTCGCCGTTGCCGTAGCTCGCCTTGTCCGTCGCGACGCTTCGCACGACGACGCTGAACGCCGCGGTGCCGTTGAGATTGGGATACGCGGTGTCGGTCGCATTGATGGTATAGCCGCCGGCAGCGAGGCCGGAGAGCGCTATCGGCGCGGCGATGCCGCCTGAGCCGTTCGCGGTGCTGTTCGCGGGATAGCCGGGGATGGAGGACCCGGTGCTCTCGATGACGTCTATGGTGATGTCGGTCCCCGGCGAGAAGAGAGCGCCGGCGAGCTGGGCGATGTCGTCCTCGCGGTACCAGGAATAATCGAGCGTGACGGTCGCGTTCCGCTTCCCGACCGCGAACCCGTGGATGTCTGCCTTGTTCGGGCTGAGCGGCTCGTAGGCGCTGAGGGTATACGCGCCGACTGGCGCATCGAAGGGGGCCTGCCAGTTGCCCGTCAGGTTCCCCGAACCGTCGCTGGTCACGTTCCAGGGGCCGGCGACGAGGGCTCCGTACGGGTCCGTGATGTTGATGGTCACGTCTGTCAGCGGGTCCCAGGTGTGGCCGAGGATCGTCGCGTTGTCGCCCTGGATATAGGTCTCCTCCGCGGTCATGATGATGGCGGTGACGATGTCGAAGCTGTCGCTCGCGTTCCGCGACGGGTCTGAAGTATCGATTGCATCGATCGTGTATGTGCCCAGCTGCTGGTCTGAGGGTATGTCCCAGCTTCCTGAGATGCTCCCGCTGGCGTTCGAGGTGACGTTCGTCGGATATCCCGGCACGCTGCCCGAGCCGTTGCGGATGTCGACCGTGACCTCAGCCACGATCGAGAAGCCGACGCCTGTGAAGACGACCGTGTCGTTCCGCACGTAGCTCTCGGCATCCGTCACGAGGCCCGGGATGTCGAATATCAGGAACCACCCTTCCGCGCTCGCCGAGTTCCCGCTCGGGTCGTAGGCGACGACCGTCATGTTGTACCTGCCGGGGATTGCCGTGTCCGAGAGGTTCGCCGAAAAGTGCTCGTCGAGGTCGGTATCGAGGAGCGTCAGCAGATCCCAGCCGGAAAAGCGGCTGACGTTCGCCGTGACGTTCGCGACGGCATGGTTGTCGGTCGCGTTCACGCTCACTGTCACGGTCGTTGCGACGGCATGTCCGGTCCCGTTCGGCGGCAGGAGGCCGTCAAGTGTCGGCGGCGTCGTGTCCTCGACCGCGAGGATGAGCGTCCGCTCCGTGCGCGAGAAGTTCTCGCTCGCGTTGTGGACGAGCGTGATGTTGTAGTCCATCGGCGAGAGGTAGTTCGAGACGGTCTCGAAGCGCTGCTGGTCAGCGCCTATCGCGGTGCCGTTCTGGTAGATGGTGGCCCCTCCCTCGCCCTCGATGATCTCGCCGGTGATGTTCACCGCTGCCGGAACCTCGACGGAGAGGTTATCGTTGCCCCCATCAAGCGTGAGGTTGATCAGCGGCGTGCGGCGCATGACGAGATACGCGGTGGGCGGCGTGCTGTTCACGTTCCCCGAGGAGTCGTTCGCATGCATGCGCCATATGTAGGACCCTGCGGCGAGGTCATTGTAGTCATAATAATACTCGTCGCTCGCGTTCCCCGAAACCGCGTAGGTGTCCAGGGCGCCGGTGAAGTTGTGCTCGACCCAGACGGTGCCGAGCAGGTACATGTCCATCCAGCTGGCATTGAACTGGTAGGACGCGCCCGGCGCGTAGGTGACGCCCGAGGCGGGTCTGGCGGAGATGCCGCTCCAGGTCGGGGCGGTCGCGTCATTGACCGAAAAACCGGTCGAGCCGGTGCCGTTCACGTTCCCCCAGGAATCGTTCGCCCAGATGCCGACCGTGTACGCGCCGATCACCGCCGTCTGGGTGAAGGTGAGATTATAGATGTCGTCCGCGTCGGTGTCCGCCATGCTCAGGTTCACCGCGCTGCTGTTCGGGAAGGTGATGATGGCGATCACCGTCGAGACTGTCGCGCTATCGGTCACGTTGGCGGTGATGTTGACGACGCCGGAGATGTTCTGCGCTGTTGGGGACGCGGCCATCTGCGTGACCGACGGCGGCACGATGTCGAACAGGGTGCATGAGCCGGGCGGGTTGTACACGGTGACGTTCACGTCGTCGTTGTCGTACGTCGTCCCGACGTTCGCGCAGGAGTCGCCTTCGCCGTCCCGGTCGATGATGCACCTGAGCCAGTGCTGGCCGGACCGGTTGTCCATGGTGACCGTCACCGTCTTGTTGAACGGCGCGCTCCCCGGCGCGCTCCCTGACTCGACCATCTTCCAGCCGGTCCCGTTGTAGTACCAGATCAGGTACTCGCTCGCGGTGCTGAACGGATCGAACGCGCAGGTGAGCGAGACGCCGTCTCCTGGGTTCACGATCGTGGTGTTGACGAAGGCGTCGATCACGCTCTCGACGCCGCCGGTGCCGTACGGGCAGGCGTCGAACGTGGTGTCCGCCGCCTCAGGCGGGCCTGCGCCGCAGTCGGTCCCCCAGACGTACGAGCAGTTCCTGCCGCGCGGGTCGTGGTAGGCGATCTCGAAGGTGACGTTCGCGAAGAGCAGCTCCGGATAGGTCATGTCGGCAGCCGACGCGCGGTACTCGCCGGGGCAGTAGTCGGAAACGTTCCAGCTGTCCGAGATCGAGCCTGCGCCGTCGGCAGGGAGCAGCTTCGGGTAGCCGAGGGCGGTGCCGCCGTTGGCGAGGGAGACGATGCTGAAGCCCACGTCGCCGTTCGCGGAGTAGTACGAGCCGGCAAACGACACGTCGCTCTGCGGCAGCGCATGGTCCCTGTCCGCGGCAAGGGTCGATTTCCTGGTGACGTTGAAGGAGACGCTGTCGTTCTCGCCGGGATCGGTCGCGTCCCGAACGATGAGTATGTACGGCTCGATCGTCGTGCCGCTCCCCGGCTCCGCCACCCAGATCGAGGAAATCTCCCCGAACTCGTTCGCGGTCACGTTCTTCGGGAAGCCGGACGGCCTTCCGCCGGTGCTGTTGACGAGGTCGAGCGTCACGTTCTCATGCCGGTCCCAGTACGAGCCCGTGATCTGGACGAGGTCGCCAGACGAGTAGCCGGAGGAGTCGGTCGCGACCTGCTGCATGACGATGCTGAAGCTCGTGCTGTTCGTCATGTCCGGGTACAGGGTGTCGGTCGCGTTGTAGACATACCCTCCGAGCTGCTGACCGCCAGGGACGGTCCAGCTGCCGTTGATGTGGCCGGTGGCGTTCGCCGTCGCCGCCGTCGGGTAGCCGGGGACCGGGCCGGTGCTGTTGGAGATATCGACCGTCACGCCTTGGCCTGCCCTGAACCCCGAGCCGGTGACGTTCGCCTGGTCGCCTTCCTTGTACCAAGGATAATCGGCTGTTATGATAATCGTCCTCCTGGACACGGTGAACGGGAAGGTGTCGGTCTTCTCAGGGGCTGCCGGCTCGTAGGCGCCGAGGGTATAGCTCCCGAGCTGCGCGTCGTAGGGGACCTGCCAGTTGTCGCTGATCCAGCCGGTTGCGTTCGCGGTGCGGTTAGCCGGCCCGTAGACCACGATGGACGAAGGGCCGGTGATGTTTATCGTCACGTTCTCGCCCGCGTCCCAGTTGTAGCCGGTGATGCCCACGGTCCAGCCCTGCTCGAACTCGCCCGCATCCGCCTGGACGACCGCGGTCACGATGTCGAACGTCCCGGTCGCGTTCCTGCTCGCGTCCGTCGTGTCGGTGGCGTTGAGCGTGTAGGTGCCGAGCTGCTGGCTTGCCGGGACGACCCAGGAGTCGTCGAATCCGCCGGTCTGGTTCGTGCTGACGTTCTTCGGGTAGCCGGGCACGGAGCCCGAGCTGTTGGCGAGGTCGAGCGTGACGTCGACGAGCGCGTTGTAGCCGGTGCCGTATATCTGCGCGGTCTCGGTCCTGATGTAGCTCGTCTTCGCCGTCCAGACGGCGAGCGTGCCGTACTGTACCGTGAGGTTGCCCTTCTGAGTGGCGTTGATGTTGTTCCAGGTGTCGTTCGCCCACACCGAGATGTTGTACGTGCCGACGATGAGGGTGTCAGTGAGCGTCCCGGAGAATATGTTGTTCTTGTCAGGATCGGTGAGCGAGATGTTCACCTTCGTCCCGTTCGGGAACGAGACCGTCGCATAGGCGACGCTCACGTTGCTCGCGTCGGTGATGTTCGCGGTGATGGCGACCGGCAGGCCGAGCGATTGGGGCTTTGGCGTCGCGGCGATCTGCTTCACGGTCGGCGGTGTCGTGTCGAAGGGGGTGCAGGACTGCGCCGCAGGGAACCCCCAGCCTGTGCCGTCGATCTGGACGAGCGCGTCGTCGACGTTGCCCCTGCCGATGCACTCGGCGGTGAGGTAGATGTCGAGGCCGAGGTAAGGGGTCACGTCGAGCGTGACGGTCTCCTCGGGACAGAAGGGGTTCGCGCCCGAGGTGCATCCCGCGCTCGCGACATAGCGTGTCGAGTGCTTCTCCCAGATGTAGTAGTCGCCCGTCCGTCCGGGGACTCCCGCCTCGACCCACACCGCATGGATGCAGCCCTCTCCCCAGTCGTTTGCCGTCTGGTTGGCGGTGCCGCTGAACCGGTAGCCGTCGGCGGCGCCGTAGCACTGGCTGTTATCGGCGCTCCGGTAGTCGGAGTGGATCCAGAACGTCAGGTTCTTCGCCTTCTGGGGGATGGTGAACATCTCTGAGGTGAGCATGCCGGTGTACCCCGTCGCGCCGCTGTCCGTGCCGTCGAGGGTGTCTGCCTGCTCGCCGCCGCCGCCGGTGTAGATGCCGCCGTCCTTCGCCCAGTCGCCGACAGTTGCGCTCACGATGCGGTCGCCGCCGCTGCCGAACTCGGCGTCGTTGCAGTCCTCGCCGTTGTTGAGGAAGCTGTTCTTGCCCCACGCCCATCCCTCGAAGCTGTTCTCCTCGAAGCCGAAGTTGGCGAACGGCAGCATGCTGTAGTTGATGCTAAAGGTCGTGTTCGCGAAGAGCTGGTCGGGGAACGCCTCGTCGACCGCGGTCACCAGATAGGCGCCTTCGCACCACCTGCTCGTGTTCCAGGTGAACGCGATATCGCCGCTGCCGTCCGCCTGGATAGTCGCGGGGTAGCCCTTGGCATTGCCGCCTGAAGCGAGCTGCACGATGTCGACCGTGACGTCTCCGTTGTCGGAGAAGAAGCTTCCCGAGAGCGTCACCAGCGCGTCCTGGTAATACTCCTCCTGGTCAGCCGAGAGGGTCGCGACGAGCGTGACGTTGAAGAGCGTCCAGTCGGAAAGCGACGGCCGTCCGGCCTGGAAGGCGCTGAGGTTGTGGGTCTCGACCGTGCCTCCCGGCTGTGCGGTCCAGGTGTCGACGATTGTCCCGTTGGAATCCGCGGTGAGGTTCTTCGGGAAGCCGGGCTTCGAGCCGCCGGTCGAGTTCCTGACATCGACGGTGACGTCCTCGCCGCGCCACCAGGCATGGCCGACGATCACCACCGTGTCGCCTGACTGGTACACCTCGAGGTCAGTCGAGACGCCCTGGACGGCGATGTCGAACAGGGAGGTGTCGTTGAGGTTGTCGTACTGGACGTCAGCGGCGTCGAGCGTGTAGGTGCCGAGCTGCTGGTCGGCAGGGACCGTCCATGACCTCGTGAAGGCGCCCGTGCTGTTCGCGGTGCTGTTCGCCGGATAGCCGGGGATCGAGCCGGTGGTGTTGGAGATGTCCACGGTCACCTCCCCGCCAGCGGAGAATCCGGTGCCGGTGATGTTCACCATCTCGCCCCACCGGTACCAGGTGTGCTGCGGGGTGATGGCGGACTCCAGCGTCGTCACCTCGAAGACGGAGGTGTCGCTCTTGCTCGGCGTGTCGGCCTGGAAGGCATGTATCATATGGTTGCCGACCTGGCTGCCGTAGGTGACCTGCCAGCTGTCGCTGATCCAACCGGTCGCGTTCGCGGTCCGGTTGACCGGCCCGTAGACCGTCGTCCCTCCCGGAGCGGTTATGTTGAGGGTGACGTTCTCCCCTGCGTCCCAGCTGTAGCCGGTGATGATGACAGTATCGCCTTGCGAGTACGCCTCGGCGTCGGCCTGCACCACCGCGCTCACGATGTCGAACGTGCCAGCCGCCTTCCTGCTCGGGTTCGAGGTGTCGGTGGCGTTCAGCGTGTAGGTGCCGAGCTGCTGTCCCGCCGGGACGACCCAGGAGAAGCTGATGCCGCCCGTCGCGTTCGCGGTCCTGTTCGTCGGCGTCACGTTCACCGGGTCGGAGCCGGGATCGAAGATGATGAGCGTCACCTCCTCTCCCGGCGTGAAGCCGGTGCCGTAGATGTCGACGGTCTCCCCTTCTATATAGCTCGTCTTGCCGCTCCATACGGCGAGCGTGCCGTAAGTGATGACAAAGCTCGTCTTGACGCTCTGGTTCACGGTGCCGTAGGTGTCGTTCGCCCAGATGGTGACGTTGTGCGTGCCGATCTCCCCGGTCGTCGAGAACACGCAGGTGTAGATGCTGTCCTTGTCCGGGTCGGTCATCGTGCAGTTTATCTTGGTCCCGTTCGAGAGGGAGACCAGGCCCTTCGTCGCGTTCACGCCGGTCCCGTCGGTCACGTTCGTGGAGATGGTCACCGGCAGCCCGACCGTCTGGGGGGAGGGGGTGACGTTCGCCTTCGTCACCTTCGGCGCGATCTCCTCATGCATCGTCGGCCACTCGACGGCGCAGAACCGGTAGGCCTGCGCCTGGGCGGTGTCCGCCTGCTTGAGCTCGACGGTCGAGGTGCTGTTGAGGAGGAACGTGACAGAGCCGCGGGGGTAGGAGGTGCCCGTGCCTGCTGACCGTCCGTTCTCGCAGGAGATCGAGGTCGTGTTCTTGGAACTTACTGGTGTTATCGATGCCGCCCAGGTATCCTCCTCGCTCCCGCCGGTCGCGCGCGTGCCGCCGAGATGCTGGACCTTCATCGTGGTGCCCTGGGACTGGCTGTTCTCGACGATCCAGGCGACAGCATAGTGGTTGGCAGGCGTCGTCGCGCTTGACTCGAGCTGGAGCGCGAGGTGCGTCGTGTTGTAGAGGTACGCTTCCTCTCCCGCCTCGTCGAGGCCTGGCGATGCCGCGACGGCGCGGTGCTGGGTATGGATAAAGGTCTTCGCCGTGCTCGCGACCGGCGTTATCGAGCGGTACTGCCACGACCCGGCCGCGGTGAACTGGTGCTGCACCCGTTGCACCTTCCAGTTGCTGCCCGTGAACTCGACCACCGCGTACGATACGCTCGTCGCGTCGCCTCCCGCGTCTCCCCGCGTGAACCGCGCTGTGTCGGACGCCGCGAGCCACTCAGCGGTCGACCAGAGCGAACCGGTGTTCGTGCCGGTCTCGGGGCTGCGCTGGCCGGTGATGAAGACAACGACATCCGCATCGTCCGATATCCCGGATACCGCTGAGGTGTCGACCGTCGTTCCGGTGGTCACGTAGGTGACGGTGCCTGCCTGGCGAACCTTCATCTCGTTCTTGCCGCCGGCAGGGCCGGTGTACTCGATGATCTCGTACGCGATGCGGTCGTCCCAGTTGTCGGTGCTGTGGCGGGAGAAGGTGATAGAGGTCGCGAGGTTCGAGGGGTTCGTTATCGATGTGGACCAGGAGTCAGCGTCGTCTCGCTGGTTGGATGTCCCGCCGGAGGTCGCGCCCATGCCGGTGAGCCGGGTGCCGACGATCCTGATGAAAGCAGGGCCGGTCGGCGCGGCATAGTCGACACCAGCGGTGATTGTGGCTGTGGCGGATGATCCCGGGATGGTGGCATAGCCGCGCTGGACCTTGAAGTCGTTGACGTCGTTGTAGGCGTAGGCCTCATCCATGCCGTACTGGAAGTGCAGTCCATGCTTCTCAGCGGTGAGGACCGTGCTCACTTCGGTGCCGGTGCCCTCGCATGTATAATCCCTGACGATCACCGAGCCGTCGGCCCACTCACGATCGACCGCCTCGTCGCCGCACCTGACCTCAATGAACCGCAGGTCGTGCGCCCCGTCCTCGCCCCATGTGGTGCCGTCCATCGGCGTGATGACGAGATCCGCCGTCCCTTCGGTCAAGAACTCCACTGTCCAGTCGCCGTAGAGCGTCGGGTAGCTCTGGACCATGATCACCTCGATCGTCTCGGCGAAGGCCGGGTCGTCGCGCGCGAGTGGGATGGTATAGTCCTCTCCGGGCACGATCCGCCGCACTTTCACCCATCCGCCCCCGCAGGTACCGGCGTCGAAGTCCCAGTCCGCGCACTTCCAGAGCGCGTTGCCGGTCGCGGTCGCTACGATCTCTCCACCGGAGAATTCGACTGTCGAGGGGTCTATGGCGTACCCGTCCACGAAGCCGTCGCCGGGCTCGATGCGCTCGAGCCTCGGCCTGAACTCGTTGCCTGCCGCTATGCCCCTGAGCAGGATCCTGCGTATCGGCAGCATCTCCGCGACAGCGGGGATGATCTCGGCCGTGTAGTCGCCTACGACGAGCTCGACGCTGCCGCCGTTCCCCGCATCGATCGCGAGGCCGTCATCGCGGATGAACCGGACCTGGGCGGCGATGCGCCGGTGCGACCGGTCCTCGACCGCGATGGCTGTCCTGAGTGCTTGCGGGAGCGGCATCGGCGCCTGCTGCGGGGCGAGCGTCCGCAGGTAGCCGGCAGAGGCGACCTCAGCCCCGTCCTGCACCGCGATGATGTGGCTCGTGCCGAGGGCGAAGATGTGCGGCGTGTAGTTGAAGGTGCAGTCGGTCCAGCAGCTGGCGAGTTCGGTGCGGCTCGCATAGGGGTCCTGATGGTGGAAGTCGGTCCTCGCCTCGATGCCTTCGGCTGTCACGACGACCGTGTCGTGCGGCCCGTACTCTTCCCTGTCGAGCGTTATCCTGACTCCCGCCTGCCCCCAGATGGCGGCGACCGTCGTGACGAGGAGGACGAGCGCGAGCGTCGCGGCGACAATCCGTCGGGATGGGGTCATCCGCGCCTCACCCCCCTTCCCAGCCGTTTCTCACGCGCACGCCTGAGCGCGATCCAGGCGGTCGATGGGCTTTTTACGAGAAGGGTTGCGATTTCCCTGTAGCCGAAGCCCTCCTTGTGGAGATGTTCGCACACCGCCTCGAGGACCGAGAGGTCCCGCTGGGCGAAGACGGCCACCGGCACGAGGATGTCCTTGGGGGAGAGGATGGCTCTTGCTCCCTTCTTCGCCGCCTGGCTGTGCGTGTACCAGACCGTGCGGGGGTCTCGCTCGAGGAGCTGTGCGATCCTCGCGAATGGGAGACGTTTCTTATTGTGCAGGAAGAGGACGAGGGCCTCGAGCGGCGCGAGCGCGCCGGTGAAGATGGAAAGCGGGACGAGGATGTGCCGCTCGCGGCGTCTCGCGAGATCGAGGACCTGGATCGGAGCGAGGCCGTATGCATCCTCAAGGGCAGAGACGAGGCGGTCGATGCGCTCCAGCCGGGGATACTCCTTGAGGGCTGCCGCCCGGAGGAGCTGCCCGGTCCGCTGCGTCGCCTCTTTCCTCACGGTATCGCTTCAGGACGTCGTACCAGATTACTTATTTTGTAAATATTATTCCTCTAATAATATATATATCTTTCTATTTATTTCATTCTTTGCTAAAAAATCTATAATTTTATAGAATATTTATGACTTAATTTGTAAATTTAAATATAATTAAAATTCAGATTATAAGTAAAATTTTACTTGTTTTGTAAATATCTACCCTATCTCAGCATAGAAATAGTACGTCGTCGGCACGTCGTCGCTGCCGTCCTCGGGCACGATCATCTCGAAGTCCGCCGCTGCGCCGGCGAATCCTTCCCCTTCTGATGCGACGATCGAGACATAGACAGCGTTCGTGCCGTCGTGCATGACCACCTCCTCATAGGTCCCTGCCTCCTGGGTCGCGTTGTAGAGGAAGGTCGCGTGCTGGCACTGTCCCTGAGCGTAGTCTATGCCAGCGAGGCTGAAGGCCTGGACGTTCGGCGACGCGAAGGTCTCGTTCACCGCATCGCTCCGGTTCCCGGTGATGGCATTCTCGGCGAGAACCTGCGCCGCGTCTGCGCAGCCGAGGCCCTCCCAGTCGATGTATGGGCTCCTCGCCGCCAGGACCTCGCCAGACCGGGCCGGTCCCCACGTGAAGAGGCTCGCGCCTGCCGCGTTCTTGAGGGATATGGTCGCGTTGTAGCTGCCGTAGTAGCCTTGCCAGTACTGCGTCTGCGTGAGCAGCACGAGGTCCACCTGTGTGGACGTACCGCCGAGCGGGCTATCGCTCCCGCGGTCCCAGACCGGGCTCGTGTCCGACGCTCCCGCGCTCAGGCTCGCGTTCACCTGCTGGCCCGATGCCATCCCCGCCATCGCGGGTAGGAGCAGGACGAGCAGGAGGAGACGGCTCACGCTCTCCGGGACACGTGCACGGTCCTGCTGGCGTCGTCTACCGCTCATCGTCCGGACCGGTCACCTCCTCTGCCCTTCCTCCATCTCCCCCTCCTGAGCTCCTCGCTCGTGACACCGAGCCGCCTGAGGAGCTGCTGCAGCCGCCGCGGCGTCATAGCCGCGGACTGCCGCGTCCGGAAGAGGCGCTCATCAGGGAGCCCTCCTGCCGCGAGCTCCTCGAGGAGCTCGATCAGCTTCCAGCTGACAGGGATGCCTTTGACCCTGCCCCTGACCGGGTCGAGATCGCCGGCCGTGAGAGCGCAGACCTGCGACCCCTTGAGCCCCGTCTCGTGGACCGTCCTGAGAATCGTCTCCTCGCGGCGGTCTGCGGACCAGACGAGCAGCCGCTCGAGCTCGATCCGTTCCTCAGATGCCTCAGCCTCTCGGCGCCGACGCTCAGCCTCGAGCGTCCGCCTGCTCACTGCCCTGCCGAGCGCCTGCGAGACCGTCTCCAGCTCCTGCTGGATCCTTCGCGTCGAGAGATGGCCGCCCTCGCGCGAACGGAACAAGAAGTCGGCGTCCCCGAGGCCTTCGGCGTACGTCCGGATAGTCCCGATGGCCTTTTCAGAAAGAGGCGAAACTCGTCTGCCTTCGAGACTTATCGCGTGGCGCCTGAAATCGATATCCCGCACCCTGAGCCCGGCGATGAGGGAGAGACTCGCGCCGGTCTCGCTCGCGATCAGGTAGAGTGTCTTGGTCCTCTCCGGGAGGGGAGCGCCGAGTATTAGATCACGCTCTCCCAGATAGGATCGGCTCTCCTGATCGGCCATGGTGCTGAAAATGATAAGATATCGAGTTTCGCATTTCGATAATTAACGAAAGAACTATATAAAGCTGTCGGTTTTCATATAATAGACGAAAATTAACCATGATGATCACTATCAACCATTGATTTGATTATAATTAATTACATAATTGATAAAAAAGCGAAACTGAAAATACATCAGAAGATGGAGTTGGAGGATTCAAGGTACTGTCAAAGGCGTTCGCTCACTCCGCGTTGCGCTTCCTGCGGCGCCTGAAGAAGAGGAATGCGAGGATGACCAGGAGGGCGACCAGGCTCACCACCCAGATGAGGTTAGTGGCTGTCCTGATCCTGAGCTCGATCGTCTCGTCGATCGTCTTGATGAGCGCGTCCTCACGCTGGCCGTAGTAGACCACCGCGCGCACCCACGGGTTGTCCTCGAGATCATAATCGGTGAGACGCTGCCTGATCCTGACGTCCAGGCCGGCGCCTGCCTCGATCTTGAGCGGCGCCTCGGTCATGAGCGTCGTCTCCTCGCCGCCGATGATGATCTCCCGGAGCTCGACGTCGGCATGGCAGTCGGCATCGCCCCCGTTCTCGAGCGAGACGAAGAAGGAGTTGCGCGGCACGTCGTACGACACTCCCCTGAGCGCGAGCTCGCACCGGTCCTCGACCTCGACGTGCTGGATCGGCACGCTCGTCTCGAGCGTGCGGTCGAGCGCCCGCGGGCCGTCGCCGTAGAAGATGAAGAAATCCGCAGTAGCCGCATCCCGATCGAGCCGCACCTGGTAGCCGACCGTTCGTTCCTTGCCGGCCTCGATCAGGACCTCATTCTCGTCGCCGAAGGTGAACTCTGACCCGTCCCGGCGCGCGGTGATCGTCGCGCGGATGAACTCGCGGACGCTTCCCGTGTTCCGATAGTTGACCTCAAGGGTTCCGGTAAGGAGGTTGTACCGCGCCGCCGTCACCTCGAGCCCGAGCTGGATCTCCGGCAGGCGATAGACATCGAGCCCCTCAATCTCGTCGAAGGTGCCGGAGAGCTGGCGCGCGGTCCTGCCGAACTTGACGAACGCCCTGATGCCGAGCGTGTCCTTGAGGTTCTTCACCGTCCCCACGAACTCGTTGCCCACCAGCACGAGCGTCTCGATGCCGCTCTTCGCGAGGTACTCCCGGACCTGGGGAGGCACCTCGTCGCGGCCGAGGAGGAGCACGGGATCGAAGCCCTCCATCAGGGATTCCTCGATGATGTCCCCGCCGGTGACGAGGGTCTGGTTGCGCGGCCGCAGCGCGAGATACCGCTTGTGGATCTCGATGTTGTCGTCGAAGCGGTTGCCGGAATCGATGGTCTCGGGCGCGAACCGGACGAGCGCCTGCGCGACCTCGGGCGTGACGTAGCCGTAGACCATGACCCTGCGTGCGTTCCGGTCGAGGAACGCGATGACGTCGTCGATCGTCTCGGACGTTCCGAAGATGACATAGGATTCCGACACTACGGCGTACGGCGCGGCCGATATGGCGTTGAAGCCGTAGGAATCGTCGATGACGATGAACGAGTCGATGCCGTGGTCGCGCGCCAGCCGCTCGGCGAGCGCGAGGTTGATCGGGCCGCCGTACCGCAGAGTCTCGACCGTGTGGCCGCGGCCCTCGAAGGAGCGCTCGAGGCCGATCGCGTAAGGGTTGTCTGACCTGATATAGAATATCTCCCTGAGCTTCGGGTCGGTCGTGTCGACCAGGATGTAGGCGTGGCGCTCGGATACGAGGAAGTTGTCAGGGAGCCCGAGCACCTTCGCGTAGAGCACGCCTGAATAGACGTCGCGCCAGTCCTTCGCGTCGACAAGGACATAATCCTCGGCAGCCGCGCCCCACGCGAGAGCCGCGAACGCCATCAGGCCGATGAGTATGAGACGCCACCGCATGCACCCTCCTTCCTCCTCGGCATTATTTAAAATTTTCTGTTGGGCGCTGGGCCGGATCAAGACAGGATTCTCGTCTATTGCCGGCGGCTGATTCGAAAAGAATATATACTTACTTATCCCTCTCAGCCACTCCGAGGCGGGCCGTTGGCTCGCCCGTAGGGGGACATGCGCGCGACGGATGGTCCGGTATCGCAGGGACGGTCTGAGAGCGATAGGTACCTATACAGGCGCTCCGGCGTGATCCCTGTTTCTCAAAGCGTCTTACCATGGCCTGAGGCCGGGCCGGAAGGTTGCGACGAAGACACCGCAGAACGACGAGCCGGGTGCCGGACAGCCATGCCCGCACGGGACGACACTTTTTTTTATCCTATCGCCGATGGTTATGCTATGGAAAATCAGGAGGTGGTCTGCATGGGCTGGGAAGACGACATCGATGCCTATGAAGGCGACTTTGATGATGACGATGATTACGAAGACCCTGACGACGACGACCGGTTCTGAGCGGCCCGATCGGGAAGGGATCTTCTTCTTTCTTTTCCATTTCCCGGTTTCCCTGGCAGAATGAGCGGTTGAGGCGGTCAGGCGCTACTTCCCTGATTCCTTTTCGAGGGTCGCGATGATGTCGTCCTTCCTCGTCAGGCCGTAGAGCTTGGTCGCGAGCTCATAGTTCTTCACCGAGTGCATCACCCACTGGGCGAAATCGTTCTTGAACTCGTTCACATGCTCGCCGAAGGCCTCGTCGTCCATTTCCTTGAGCGCCGCCACGAGCTCCTTGACGCTGTGCGCCTCTCTCCCGTCCTTGGTGGTGAAGTGCTCGCCCTCAGCGACCTTGGAATCGTCCACGAACTGCTCGGCCTCAGACTCCTCGGCGACGAGGCGCCGGATGGTCTCATGGATGCGCTCGTCGATCGTCTCCTTGAGCCTCTCGAGGTCGAGGCCATTCGACACCGGCCCCTCGTGGCGCGTGACCTCCTCCTGGACCGCAGCGACGAGCTGCGTGTTGATCGCGTCCTCGATCTTCCTGGAGAAGTCGGTCATCGCCTTGTGGACGTTGTCCTTGATGCGGTAGTCGAGCGTCGGCGAGAAGTTCTCGAACGCGAGGACCATCTGGTGGCCGACCGCGCGCTCGATCTCCTTGACGAGCTCCTTCGGCAGGTCGCTTGTCGGCTCCGGCCCGGGCTTAACAGGGGGTGATGCGAGTTCGGATGCCGGCGCCTCAGGCCTCTTCTGCTCGACGGGCTTGGGCTCATCCGCAGGCTTCTCCTCCTTCTTAGGCTCCACCTTGCGTCCTTCGAGAACCGCCTTCGCCTTCTCTGCGGCGTCGCTCGTGCTCATGCCCTCCCCCTCTTGCCTCTTCCCGCCCTCGACAAAGGGGTTGTACTGGTTGGTGACCACCTCATAGAGAGCCATGAACCGCTCCATATTCCTGTCGATGAGGTCCATGCGCTGCTGGTACTGCTCGATGAGCTTCTTGATGCCGGAAAGCTCGCTCTCCTGCTGGACGAGCTTGGTGTCGACCTCCTTGATCTTGTTGTTGAGATTGTTGTCGATCTCGATGAGCTCCCTGATCTGCTCCATCACCAGGTTGGTCATGTGTTCGGACTTCGCGAGCACCTGGGGCTCGACCATGGCGACCCTTTCGGGCTGCCGCGCGTTGGGGGTTGTCTTTGCCGCTGGCCGGATCGATGATGCCGGCTCAGCGACCTTGGGCGCTTCCCCTGGCCTTCGAAGGGAGTCCTCCACCTTGATTTCGGGAGCTGGCCTCCCTTCTTCCTTCTCCGGCTCGTTCGCCTTCTCAGAAGGGGCGTTCTGGGCGCCGAGCTCCTTGAACCTCCTGCGGAGCTCCTCGACCTCTGTCTGCTGGTCCTTGCTCCCCTCATCCTTCTTTCCGAGCAGATTCCTGAAGACGATATCGACCACTCCTCATCAATGATGCATGATACTTCTGACTATACCTATCCCCTATCCGGTAGAACCTGATTTAAAAACTTTAGTTGTAATCTCAGAATGGTTAAAAGGGAAAAATCAGTCGATCGGCCAGAGCGGGACCTTCCTGGTGGTGATGACGTCCGGAGTATGCGCCCTGATCTCAGAGAGCCTGCCCGCCTCTGCCGAGAAGATGAACCTAAACTCCTTCGTGACCCCGATCGAGTTGTTGGGGTAGAGCTTGTACAGCAGCTTCAGCCGCTCGCCGAAGTCGAGGACCGTGTCGTCGTTGCCGTGCATGGTGACATAGCAGTAGTAATTCTCCGGCCTGAGGTTTTTGAACGAGCAGACGGTCGAGGAGTTCGATATGTTGAAGTCGACCGCGGCGGGTATCGTGTTATTGATGCTCGAGTTGCCGACCACGTTCACGAACGCGATCGCGTTGCCGCTGTAGGTCAGCGGCTCGTTCCTCACGTCGAGCGTCGCGTTCGCCGACGGCGTGATGTTGGAGAGGTCCTCATACAGGGGGATGTCGTCAGAGACCCCGTACGACGAGATGTTGAATGAGAGGACATCGGGCATCGCGTTCGTCGATCCGTTCGGGGTGAGCAGGATAACATAGTCGGTATAGCCGTCCTGGTCGAAGTCACCGATGGTGGTATAAGAACTGTTGGTCACCTGGCCGATCGCATGCGGCTCTCCCCAGACGCTCTTATGCTGGAGCGACGCTGCGGCGTCATGGTCGCCGGTGATGTACTGGATGTCGAACTTGCGCATCTGCAGGGGGTCGCTCCCCTCGGACAGCCGGAGGTAGATCTCGAAGTTGTTGATGGTCTCGGATGACGCGTTCCCCTCGGCGAGGACCGAGATGATCTCGACCGCGTTCGTCAGCCGTTTCCTCACGTCCTGGCCGGCGATGAGCGCGCGCTGCTGGAGCACGCCTGAGGTCGAAATGAGGACCCCGGCTGCCACCGCAGCGACGAGAATAGTCGCGATGAAGATGATGAGTGTCCCTATTCCCATAATCGCTTTTTTCGTTCTCCGGTCCATCTTCAAGCGTAAATATGGAATCAGATTATATATAAACCTTTCGGAAAAACCGAATCACTCATGTTTCTAATATCGAGTGGTATCATCCGACGAAAAACAGGGCTTTTCCGACCTTACAGGGAGGTCGGATCAGGGGTCTGGAAAATGGCCCCTACACAGTTATGAGTTTCCCTTTTCTAATTAATAAAGGAAAGTTAGGGGGCTCGTGCGGTATATATGTATACTAATAGTAAGGTATAAATATGAGTTTCCCTTTTTTGTCACAAAGGTCGAACTAATCGCCGCGCCACCGGTGCCGGCCGGGAACCGGCGCCAGCGGAACGAAGACGTCCGGCCCCGCAGTGACGGGAGCACCATGGCCGGGAAAGAGGGGCAGAGTATCAAGTATCTTTCTAGAGAGGAATGGCGGCGCCTCGCCGTGCTCCCCCTCCCGCTCCGCGACCACCTCATCCTCCGCGTCCTCTACGAGACCGGCTGCACGGTGAACGAGCTCGTCAACATCACCGTCGCCGACCTCAACCTGCGCGAATCCATCATCATCTTCCCCGCCCCCTCCGCACGCGGCCATCGCACCCGTTCCTCCTTCATCTCCGAGGACCTTGCGGTCCTCATCAGGCGCTATCTCCGGCTCGCCAAGAAAGCCGGGAAGGCGGGCTCGTTCCTCTTCGACTCCCGCCAGAGCAGCCAGATGACGACCAAGCGTATCCGGCAGCTGGTCCAGGCCTTCGCCAAGGAAGCGGGCATCGCCGGCAAGAACAATCCCCAGATCCTGCGGTATTCCCATATCGTGCACGCGTACGAGAACGACGTGCAGATCGACGCGATCGAGAAGCAGGTGGGCATCACCCGGTCGCGGGCGGTCCAGATATTCTCGGAACTGCGGAGGACACCCAAGAAGGACGCCTACAAGAGCTTTTTCGGCTAGACGACCATGGACAGAGCGAACCCCCGAGAAAAAGAGGTGCACAGGACGGGTCCGCGCAGGCGGACCGCGAGAGCCGGACGGCTCCTCCTGCTCTTCGCCCTGCTCCTCGCTCCCCTGCTCCTGATCCCGGCCCAAGGGCAGGCACCGGCAGCGGCTCCCGACGTCACGGTGGACCTCACCCTCTCGGCGCATTCCCTCGTCCCCGGAGGGGACGTGACCCTGTCGGTCCTCACCACCATCAACGGCATCGTGGTGGTGTCGATCCCCACCCAGATCAAGGTGACCGCGCCTGACGGCGCCACGGTCTTCCTCCCGCTCGAGTCCGCGTTCGACGGCTCCTACATCGGGCATTTCTCCCCCATCCTGATGGGCACGCACACCGTCCAGGCGCTCGTCACCGTCGGCGGCAAGGTCACCATCAAGACTGCCGCCCTCGAGGTCGAGGCCCCGCCGCTCGGCTTCACGCTGGCGGCGGAGGACGTGACGCTCGATCCCGGCGAGCCGACCGTCCTGAAGGTGCGGGCGAGCGCGAACCTCACCAAGGCCGGCATGCCGCTTGCGAAGACACTCGCGCTCTCGCTCAGGAAGGATGGGGAGAACACGAGCGTTCCCCTCTGCCATGCCAACTGCACCGGCGCGTGCACGTTCGGCTGCTCCTACTCCCTGCCGGCCTGGCACGACCTCCTCGACAGCTACACGCTCGCCGCATCGTTCCAGGACAGCGGCTTCGCCTACGAGGAGGAGGCACGCTTCACCGCACGCGTCGGTACCCCGCCAGGCCTCGGCCTCTCCCTCTCGCACAAGTCGATGTTCCTGACGAACGAGAGCCAGGTCTACACGTTCAACCTCACCCTCGATGGCGCCCCGCTCGCGAACGCGACGGTCGATGCCGTCATGACCGATCCGGATGGCATCGCCTATGCGGTGCCCTTCGCCGAGACCGCGCCCGGCACCTACCGCGGATCGTTCATCGGCGACCTGCTCGGCGGCTACGTGCTCGAGGCGTTCGTCACCGCGTCGGGCATCATCGCCCGGGCGACGACCTCGGCCGAGGTCACTGATGTCGCCGACCGCATCGCGCTCACGCACGCCGACGCGACCGTCGCCTTCGATCCCGAGGAGCAGCAGACCTATCTCGTGTTCACGCCGGCGGTCAATCCCTACTACGACGAATCGACCGTGGACCTCTCAGAGCTCTACTACAACCTGACCGGCGTCGATGCGACCGTCTACTACGGAGATGTCCGGAACGAGGCGCCGATCTTCGACGACCTGCTGCTCGTGCCGAGCGGGAAGGCGCCCGACGGCCGCATGCTGATCGAGATCCCCCTCAACATCCCTGAGCCGCTCGCGGCGACGACCCTCGAAAGGACCGGGACCTCCTCGGCGATCGGGCTCGCGCTCGTCGGCAGGGAGCCAGGCGTCAGCTACCGCATCCCCATCGAGCTCCCCGAAGAGGCGACGCTCGAGAGCGTCCTCTCAGGATCCTTCTCCCCTGTGCTGCCGGCAGCGATCTATACCGAGCGCGGCAGGACGGCCATCCTCATCATCGACAACACCTCTGACACCTATACGGTCTCCTACCACATCCCGCGCCGGCTGGAGATACCCTTCGCGTCGCTCGTGCGCCAGGACCAGGCAGGAAGCGTCACCTTCATCCAGCCGTTCCTGGGAAACGTCACCCTCGACCTCCTGGAGCTCGTCTACCTGCCGCTGCCGGAGGGCGGCAACGCCTCCGGCCAGGCGCCGTCCGCACTCACGGCAGACCTCACCATCCAGCTCGGCGACGACATCCTCACCTATCCGGGAGCGACGCTCACGGCGGGAGCCGTCTTCCCCGGTCCGGTCGGCCGGCCGGTGACCGTCGGAGCCGGAAGCGCCGTGACGATCACCCTCTCCGGGGCAGGCGCAGGCCTCGCCTCTGCTGCCGACGCGGCGGCTGCTGGGCTTCACCTCACGCTCAAGACCCCTGACTACTTGAAGATAGGCACGGTCAGCACCCTGCCCGCGGCGGCGGTCCAGGGCGAGCCCCTCACCATCCTCGTCAACCTCTCGAGCCCCTTCGGCGAGAAGGACATCCTCGGCGCAGAGGTCAGGGTGACGGGTATCCTCGATGCGGAGAACGGCTCGAAGGCAGACCTCGAGCTCACCCTCGAGACCAATGCCAGCGGTCCGGCATGGCAACTGATGACCACCTCCTTCACCGTGCCGGAGGCGGCCATGCCCAACACGTACCCGGCCGCCATAACCGCGCGCTCGACGGGTGGCGTCACGGCGGGCGCGCAGGTCCCGCTCCAGGTCCATTCCGCCGTCCCGTCGCTCTCCATCACCCCCTCCTACTGGCGGGAGACCATGCGCGGCACCATCGTCACGTACGATCACACCATCACCAACAACGACCCGCGGCTCGGCGACAACATCGACCTCGTCATCACGGCCGAATACGCGACAGCGCTCGTCTACGGCAGCGACGGCGGCCTCCTTTCCGACACCAACCGCAACGGCATGAAGGACACGGGCTTCATACCGGCGCTGGGGAGCGAGGGAGTCTCGATCGAGCTCTACTACTCGGAGAGCGTGCCGGTGGGCATCACCGACACCATCAACATAACGGCCATCTCGGCGAAGGACCCCTCGGTCCGGGCGACCGTCATCGACCGGGTCAACATCAGCTACTTCATCACGAAGGAGCAGGCGTATGTGGACGACCTTGCGGTCACCGCGATCGCGTTCGATGAGGACTCGCCGGAGACGGTCGAGGTCACGGTCGCGAACCGGGACGATGCCGAGAAGCATGCGTCCCTGATGCTCGCGATGACCGACCTCACGACCACGCATGCCGAGACCCTGCCGATGGAGATCGGGCCTGCTGACGAGACGACGGTCGCATTCATCATACCGGAAGAGGCCCAGGAGCGGCTCTCCTGCCCCTGCATAATCGAGGCCTCGCTCATCACGCCGTCAGGCAGCGAGTACCTCGACGCTGTCCCTGCCAACAACCGGCGCCACCACCTGTCCTTCTCCGCCTGGTACCATGAGAACCTGACCCGCAGGATCCCGATCTCGGTGCGCGAGCCGCTCGCGGTCTGGCACGACCTGTTCGTCGTGCGAAGCTTCATCGACCTCGATGACATCGCGGACCCCGCGACCATCCAGATACTCGTCCCCCGCTATGACTCCTCGGCACAGGGGTTCTGCCTTGAACCGGCCCCGTACGAGTTCCTGACCTATGACGAGCAGACGCGGTCAGGCCAGCTGCTCTTCGCAATCGACGCCCTCGAGGCGGGCTACGAGGCGACGGTCTACATCTACTACAACACTCCTGACACGAACGTCACCTACACCTATTACCCCAATCGGGACTTCCCCACCGAGACCACCATCTCGAACAAGGAGGCGCGGCTCTCCGGCAGGTGGGTGTCGGACAAGCAGGTCCGCGGCTATCACGGCACCGACTACGTCCATGACCTCAACATCGAGAAGGGCAGGAAGACCGTCCGTTACGTGCCGGGGCTCCCTGCCGACGGCTATGAGATCTATGCCTGGTACCCGTCGGACTCGGCGTTCGCGACGAACGTCCCGCTCATCGTCCACGCGCTCGACGGCGAGTCGGCCGTGCTCCTCAACGAGCGCACCGGCGGCGGGATGTGGCAGTACATCGGCGCCTATGACCTCGGGCCGGGGAGCTTCCTCGAGATCCAGACCCAGGCGACGAACGGCCTCGTCGTCGCCGACGCCTTCAGGTTCAGGAAGGTCTCCTGGTACTCGACCCCTAACGAGGAGGAGCGCTACTCCCCGGCCGCCGCCGAGGCGACAGCCCCTCTCAATATCACCGTCGTCGACATGACGGCTCCGGCGAACGCGACGGACATCATCGCGAACGTGACCAACATGACTCGTGTCGCCGGTCTCACGCCGGTCCAGGGCCCCGCCGTCGCCGGCGAGCCGGTCACCTGGACGCTCACGGTCCCGATGGAGGGCGCCGGCGTCGCGGTGGATCTCCCGAAGAACCTCGTCAGCCTCTCGGCGAGCAGGCGCACCGCCCTCGGCGTCGAGCCCCTCGACCCCTCCGCGTTCACGGTGCATGCCGGCGGGACCGAGGCCGACCTCACCGACTACCTGCTCGCGAGCGCAGAGGCCGACCTCGCGCGCGCCGAGGCTGCGGACCGCGCATCCGATAGGGTGCGCAACAAGGCCCTCAAGGACCGCCTCGAGCAGATGCGTGACACCCTCGCAGCCACGGCCCCCCGCAGCGCGGTCGGGCTCAGGCAGGCGATCGAGGACCCTACCACCACAGACGTGACCATCGAGGCAGCAGGGCTTCCCGAAGGGACCGAATCTCTCGAGATAACCTACGAGACCGAGGCGCCGAAGATCGTGGTGACGGACGGGCGGGCGAAGACCAAGAGGATCACTGTCTCTTCAGAGACCCACTACGAGAACATCACCACGCGGCTTTCCATCGCGCCGGCGCCCGAATCGTCCATCGCGCTCTACCGCACCACCGAGGGGGTCCGCGAGCGGGTTGCAGGCCTCGGCTACGTCGATGAGAACAGCGACGGCCTCGTCGAGGCGATCGAATGGGTGGTGCCGCACCTCTCGAACGAGACCTACGAGCTCTCGATCACCATCCTCAATCCTGTCGAGTACCTCCGCGACGGCGACGTCTGGACAGTCTATTTCAACACGACGGGGGTAGGCAACCTCACGATCACGACCAACAACAGCCGTTGGGAGGAGGTCGGCCGCGACGACAACGCGACCGTCGACGAGATGCGGTTCCTCAACGTCATGTGCGGTGAGGTCTACCTCCAGCACCAGGTGCTCTTCGTCGCCGAGGACGGCGAGACGCGGGACTACGACGAGCAGTCGGGCGACGAGTCCTTCCGGTTCACGAGGATAGTCTACCCGGACTTCTCCTGCGACCGGCCGAACGCGAGCGTCAGCAACTACATGAATATCGCCGGCTACGCGACGATCACGCTCACCTTCGCGAACCAGAACATGAGCGTCCAGGACACCGCCTTCGACCCGGTGCTCAGCCTGCACCCTGAGTTCACCACGCTCAGCACGAGCTACGTCAATGACCGCGACATCTATGAGGACTTCGACGTGAACGCCACGGTGCAGTGCGCGGGCAGCGCGGGCAGCTGCGAGAACGTCTCCGCTTACCTGCTGCTCGAGTCAGAGGCCACCGGCTGGTACGACTTCACGAGCCCCTACCGCCGCCAGTACGTCGCGACGACCCAGGACTCGAGCACGCCGACCACCGACTACCAGGTGCTGCTCAACCTCACCGGCAGCATGGTGCCTTCATTCTTCGACTGGTCGGGCAACTGCACCGACATCCGCTTCTCCGACGAGGACAGCCAGGATCGCCTCCCCCACTGGACCGAGAGCTGCGACGCGGACGATGAGGAGGCGAGGATCTGGGTGCAGATGGACGTCTCCATCGATACGGACGGCGATACCTTCTGGATGTATTACGGCAACAGTTCCAACACTGATCTCTCCAATGTCTCGGAGACCTTCTTCGAGGACTACATCTATCTCCAGGTGAGTGACTGCAGCTACGACGGCGCGAGCGGGACCGGCGACTGCTACTACCCTTCCGGCAACACCGACATCGACACCATCAAGAGCCAGGTCGGGAACGCCCCCTACTACGAGTTCTTCGGAGACGGCCTCGTCGAGAAGATACATTGGATGGTCAATCCCTTCAGCACCGACGAGTACTATAACCTCCAGTTCAGGTGGCTGTTCATGCCGAGCGCGACAGGATCCTACACCTTCCTCTCCAATAGCGACGACGCGAGCGAGTACGTCATGACCGTCAGCGACAACTACGGCCCGGGCATGAACGCGACCGACGAGCAGGGCAGCTACGACATCGTCGCCTACTGGTACGGCGGCCACGCGCCGCAGGGCGGCGGACCCCCCTACTCCTGCGTGACCGGCGGGACCGTCGGCGCCCGCACCCTCACCGCCGGCGAGCCCTACTGGAGCGTCTACTGGATGAACGAATGGGCGGGGATCGACCTCGCGCTCCTCTGCATCGACCCGCCCGGCGCCACCGGCTACCAGGAGGCGAACGTCTCCTACTATCCTGGACAGTTCTACGGCAGACGCTACGTCTCGCCGGAGCCGGCCGTCGGCCGCGGCACCCAGCAGGTGCTCGGCACGTTCATCGGCGCCTCCGGGACGCCCTTCACCACGCTCGACGAGACCCCGCAGGCCTGCGCGATCGACGCCGGCGAGAGCTGCACCGTCTCCTGGACGCTGAACGCGACCGGTCAGGGCTACACCGAGCACAACCTGCGGATCCTCGTCGAGAGCAACAACACGAACGTCCCCGACAACGCGACCAGGGATGCGATCGTCAGGATCATCGACAATCCGCTCCGGTGGTCCCCCAACTCCCTGGATGGGTCGCAGGACGTCTCCCTCGGGAACCTCACCCTATTCGCGAACCTCTCCGCCCTCCTGGCCGACCACGGCAACGTCACGGTCTGGTGCGCGCAGGGCAACTGCTCCCAGATATCCCACAACTTCACGAACGGCACTGACATCGACGAGGACGATTCAGTGACGGTCGCCTTTGAGTGCGAGAACGCATCAGCGGCGACCTACTCCGCCCTCTTCATCGCCGACAGCAACGAATCCAGCGGGGAGAACGCGATCGACGTCACCTGCACCTTCACCGCCGCGACAGCGGGCATGAGCGCCAACTATACGAGCATCTACATCTACGACACCAACGGCACCGCGACCCGTGCCGACGATACCCTCGTCGCCGAGGACGCGATCACCGGCCTCGTGGTGAACGGCTCGGTCTACGACTTCGGCGACCTCGGGATAGCCCTCGCGAACGGCACCACCTACCTCGTCGAAATCGTAATCAACCCCGATACGGACCTCTCGCTCGACGCCGACTACCACGGCGAGACCGTCATCATCGCGGACCACCGATTCGGCGAGGCGGACAACTACGTGGGGGTCCCCGAATACGTCATCACGACAGGGCTCGTCGCCACCGACGGCGGCCAGGACGCGGACATCTTCGTCACGGCGGGACCCGGCGCGAACCTCAGCGACGACGCGAGCGTCTTTGAGGTAGGCCACATTCGCGGCGACCCCGACATCGCCTATGGCCTGGACGGTGGCGGGTCGACCGAAGGGCAGATCATCATCAACAACGGCACCTCCCTCCTCGGCACCTGGTCGAGGACCAACGTGTACGACACCGGCGCCGACACGAGGGCCACCTACATCGTCGACCTCGACCGCGATGGCGACATGGATATCATCTACGGCGACGATTCGGACGACATACGCGGCTGCAGGAACGACGGCGGCGCCTCGTTCACCTGCAGCTGGGACCTCGAGGACTCCGGCGACAGCGACATCCGCTCAGTCACGGTAGGCGACTTCGACAACGACGGCTGGCTCGACATCGCGTACACCAACTCCGCCGGCGAGGACGTGTACGTCATCCGGAACGACGGGACGCCCTGGGGGGACGACTGGGCCCGGACGACCGTGCTCAACGGCGACTCCGACATGAACATGATCGATGCCGCCGACATCGACCGTGACGGCTTCCTCGACCTCGTCTTCGCGGTCGACGACGACTGGGGAGGGCAGACCTACGACATGGACGTCTACTGGGCCCAGAACGACCAGAGCCCGTTCGACGGCGGCTGGACGAACGTCCGCGTTGACGACGCCGGGAGCGACGTGCTCTCCGTCGTCGCGGCAGACTTCGACGGCGATGGCTGGATCGACGTGGCGGCGACGGATAACGGCGACGCGGTGCAGGTATCAGAGAACGACGGGACGCCCCTCGGCTCCGACTGGACGACCGATGACATCGACAATGACATCGGGAACGACGCATGGAACCTCGATGCCGGCGACATCGACGGCGACGGCGTCCCCGACCTCGTCGCCCCGAGAACGGCCGATGACGACATATACTGGTACATGATGGACAGCACGCCGTTCGGCGACCCCGACCCCTCGCAGTCGACTGTCGGCCTCTCGTCAGAGGGCGACCTCTACGCGGTCGAGCTCGCCGACATCGACATGGACGGCGACCTCGACGTCATCGTCGGCCACCTCGGCGACGACATCGAGATCTACGAGAACCTCGGGGGAGGCACGTTCGCCGCGGCCTTCGACGCGTATGCTGATGTCGGAGACGACGTCTTCTCGGTGGCGGTCGAGGACCTCGACAACGACGAGAACAGCAACATCCTCGACTTCTTCACCAACGCGAGCGAGAACCTGGAGGAAGGGGTCGACGGAGCGGAGTTCTCAGGCTATGACAACCTGTCTGCCGGGCAGAACAGCACCTTCGCCTTCATCTTCAGCCCCGACGCCGACTGGTCGGGCGAGACGAGCACCCTTGACCTGATCATCGACGACGATTATACCGGCCACAACATGAAGACCTACCCACAGAACTTCTGGGTCGTCAGGAAGCCGCTCCGCATCAGGTGGTCATGGACCGTGGGCGAAGAAGCCGGCGGCGGGGGCTATGTCGAGATCGACCGCGGACGGATCATCCCCGACACGGTCAACGCGAGCCTGCAGGACCCGCCGTTCCCCTCGACGCCGGTGACGATACTCTGCCACGCGAGGGACCAGGACACGCTCGGGGACAAGCATGAGGCCTACGGCTACAACCTGTCGTTCTACGAGAACGGCACCCTTCTCGGGAAGGCGGCCACGAACGCGACCGGATGGGCCGAATACGCCTACAACACGACGCTCTTCGGGAGCGCCCGCATCACCTGCAACGCGACCGAGGACGCCGCGAACGGGGACCATGTCGGAGAGGACGGCTCGGAGGAATTCACGCTCACTATCGTCGACGACATCCCGCCGATCCTCCTCAGCATCAGCTCGAACGTGGCGAACAACTCGCAGCTCAACCGGACGCAGGACTGGCAGTTCTCCTTCAACGTCTCCGACAACTACCTCGTCGCGAACGGCTCGGCCGAGCACAACGGCTCAGGTGAGCGGGCGAACTACACCGACGGCCTCAACGCCAGCCGGGTGAGCGACACCGCGACCTTCGCCTTCGACCTCGCCAACATATCGTCGTTCCCGCATCGGGGGCCGATACGGGTGAACTCGCTCTCGGGCGTCGACTCGCAGGGCAACCTGAACCACACCCCCTACGACCTCCGCTTCGACCTCTACAGCTTCGCGAACGTCATCGTCTCTGCGGATCCGGGAAGCGTCGGCGAGTTCAACCAGACGGCGCTCGCCGTCTGCCGCGTGTCCGACACCTTCACCGGAGAGAACGTCTCCGGCTACGCGGTCAACCTCACCTTCAACACCACCGGCTTCAACGGGACCTACCTCACCAACGCGAGCGGCATGATAGGAATCGTCGTGAACGTCACCGAGCCGATCCTCGTCACCTGCGCCATCGGCAATAACCTCTCAAGGTACCTCTACGCGAACGACACCGCCGACACGTACATCATCACCCAGGACCCGATCATCCCTCTCTGGAGCCTTTGGAACCTCGTCTATAGCGACTCCTCGGTCGTCACAGACGGCGCTCACGTCAACCGCACGACGGCCGTCGCCGCCACCTCCTACTGGACCGACAACTTCCAGCTCGACCAGGCGTTCGTTGACCACAACGGCACCGGCGCGCGCGCCAACTACACCGTCATCCCCTTCCCGACGCTGGAGGACGCGAACGAGAGCTGGGCCAACCGCACGCTCCCGTTCGCGGATTCGGCCGAGTTCCCCACGGTCGGCCTCGTCAACGTCACGGCGATGCACGCTCTCGACCTCGGCGACAACGCCAACCACACCGTGCCCGCCCATTGGTTCTATCTCTGGAGCAACGTCTCGCCCGTCCTCTCGATCCCCAACCCGAACAACCCCGATCCGGCCTGGGTCACGATCAGCTGCCAGGTGCAGGACACGGAGACGCTCGAGGGCGTCGCCGGCTACACGGCCACGATTTGGAGCGACGTCACCGGCATCATCACGACCGGCACGACCGGCCCCACCGGATGGCTCACCACCTCCTACTACGACAGCACGTACGGGCCTGAGAACATCACCTGCAACATCTCCGATGTCGCGGGCGACTACTACTACCTGGGCGACGACGAGGTCTCGGAGGGCCTCTACCTCGGGCTCGACGCTGCGGCCGGCGCCTACAACGCGCGCGTCTTCGTCTACGACACCTTCGGCGACACGGACCGGTCGAACGACCTGCTCATCTTCACCGAGAGCTTCCTCCAGCTCGAGCTCGACGGCACGGTCCAGGACGTGGGCCTCGCCGACGAATGGGAAGGGGTCTACAACTACAGCGACTACCTCGTTCACGTGATCGTCCAGCCGGGCGATAACCTCTCGATCGACGCGGACCACCAGAGGGAGACCATGCTCGTCGCCGACAGCAGGTTCTCGCTCGTCGACACGACCGGCTCCCCCGAATACGTCGTCACGACCGCCATCGTGACCGACGACGGCGCGCGCCAGGACGACGTCTTCGTCTCGGTGAACGGCAGCCAGGTGAACTACACCGACGACACCGAGGTCGGCGAGACCGGCTATGTCACGGGAGACCTCGACATCGCGGTCGCGACCGGCGATCAGTCGCCCGAGGCGCGGTGGCGCGAGAACAACAACACGCCCACGGCGGGAGATTGGCCGCTCGGCTCGACCATCACCTCCTCGGGGACCGATGCGAACCACATCGCGGCCGAGGACCTCGACAGGTCAGGGACCGTCGACGTCCTGATCGCGAACCAGGACTACGACGTGCATGCCGTCGGCAACAACGGGGGAGGCACGAGCTGGACAGAGAACGACGCCGATACCGGGGCCACCGACGAGGTCCTCTTCGTTGCGTGGGGCGACCTCGACGGCGACGGGGACCTCGACGCGCTCGCCGGCATGGACGACGATGGCGGGGACAGCCTGCAGGTCATGGAGAACGACGGGACGCCTTTCAGCGGCGAATGGGCGCAGAACGAGCTCGACCCGATTGCGGGGAACGACATCCAGGCGCGCGGCGGCGCGTTCATCGACCTCGACGGCGACGGGGATCTGGACGTCGTCGCCTGCGGGGGCGTCTATAACAGCCTCATCGCCTACGAGAACGACGGCACGCCCTTCTCTGGCGCATGGGCCGACACGACGATCTACACTGCGAGCATATGCAACCGGGTCGCGGTGGGCGACTTCGACAACGATGGCTACTACGACGTGGCGATAACCGAAGGCAAGAGCACGAGCCAGATAACCGTGCTCCGCAACGACATGCCGTACGACGGGGACGCCTTCGACGACGCCTGGACGATCACCCGCGCTGTCTACGGCACCGGGTTCCTCGACCTCGGCCATGACATCGCGGTCGCCGACATCGATGATGACGGCTACCTCGACATCGTCGCGCTGATCAACGACGATGAGACGCTCTCCTGGTTCGAGAACGACGGGACGCCCTTCAACGGCGGCTGGACGCGGTATACCATCGAGAGCTCCACCGGCAACCTCGAGATCGAGGACACGGGGGAGATCGAGGGGAGCGTCGGAGTGGGCGACATCGACGCAGACGGCGACGTCGATGTCGTGTACAACAACTGGGACGGCAGGGACATCTATTGGTACGAGAACGACGGGACGCCGATGACCGGCTCCTGGTCCAAGCGGACGATCACGACCGCTGAGATCGACGACATCTACAGCATCTACCTCGCCGACATGGACAAGGACAACAGCAGCAACATCATCGACTTCGCCTACAGCTCATCGGAGAACCTCGAGCAGGGCGTCGATGAGTTCGGCGGCTGGGACACTTGGCTCGAGCAGAACCAGTACACCTTCTCCTTCATCATGAGCCCGGACGACGATTGGGGTATCGGCGAGAACGGCACCTTCACCCTGCTCGTCAGCGAGGAGAACCGGACGATGCCGGGCAGGCACGACGAGCGCCTCTGGGGAGCGAGCTATCATCCCATCCGCTTCAGGTTCACCATTAACGTCAACCGGTGGAGGAACATCAGCATCAACGAGTCTGCGGTGATTCCCGACCCACAGAACGTCAGCATAAATCCCGCGTTCGGCGACGGCACGGTCGAGCTCCGCTGCCGGGTGAAGGACATCGACAGCGGCCTCGCCGCGAAGAACGTCAACGTGACCTTCCACAACGACAAGGGAGCTCTCATCGGCTGGGACCTCTCCAACACAACGGGCTACGCGAACGCCTCGGCGGACGTCGACGCGATAGGCGTCTTCAACTATTCCTGCAACATCACCGCAGACCCCTCACGGCTCTTCTCAGTCGTCGTCGGAGGGGAAATCCTCAACATCAGCATGGTCGACGAGATGCCGCCGCGGTGGAGTAGCTGGACCGCTCAGTACGCCAACAACTCGAACCTGACGAGGAACCAGACCCTGTGGGTCGCAGCCACCTGGCAGGACAACTGGGACCTGAACAACACCTTCCTGATGCATAACGGATCGGGCGCCTATATCAACTACTCACAGTCGATAGACGGCATCACCGCGACCGCGAACTACACGCTCAACATGTCGAACACCACGATATTCATCAAGAACGGGCCGCTCCAGGTACGCGCGATGTTTGGGATCGACAACTACTCGAACACGAACCGCACCAGGGGAGATTACTTCTTCAACCTTCTCAGCTACGCGAACATCACCTCCCTCACCAAGAACGATTCCGACATAGTCGAGAACGACCCGGTGCTCTTCACCTGCTCGCTGCAGGACCAGATAAACCTGACGCCGATCCAGGACTACAACATCACCTTCTACGACAACGTCTCGGGGCTGCTCGGCTGGAACACCACAAACGCGAGCGGTAGCGCCTCGCTCCTCATCGACTACCCGAGCAAAGGCAGCATCAACTTCACCTGCAACATCACCGATGACCTCGACCGGTACTACTTCCGCGGCGATGTCGCGTCGAAATCAATCCAGTTCTTCGTCCTCGGGCTCTCGAACTTGGTCATCTTCGACGAGGGCGACCCGCCGATATCCGGTTGGACCCCTATCTTCCTGCAGACGGGCTTCTATGCGAACTACACGAACCTCACCGGGCAGCCGATCACCGGCGCCGGCACCTGGTGCAACATCACCTTCAACCTCACCGGCGGCTGGACGGCCCTGGCGTCCATGACCTACAACGCCACGTCGGGCCTCTTTGAGTACAACCAGAGCTTCAACCAGACCGGCCCCATCTCGTGGAACGTGACCTGCAACGCCTCGATCTATCAGTCCCAGGCGAGGAACGAGACCGTCAACATCACCAAGACGGTCGTGAACGCGATGAGCCCGGCGAACGGGACGCTTGTCGACCGCGACAGCGTCTCGGCGGCGGTGGCGGACACCGTCACCCTCACCGCGACCGTGCCTGAGGCGCCGGCAGGCGTCAATGTCACCTTCTACGCGAACCTAACCGGCCCATCGATTGCCGGCCAGATAGGCCTCTACCTCGGCTGGAACATGACGAACGCCACCGGCCAGGCGAGCCTGCTGTGGGATCCGGGAGCCGATCGGTATGCCGGCAACCACTCCTGGTTCGGCAACGGCACCTACACCAGCCTGCCGGTGGCGGACAGCAACGTCTCGCTGACCATCATCGTCCTCGGCGGGCTCAACACCACTTTCAACCACTCGACCCTCGATCCGGACGCGAAATACAACAAGAGCCAGACCGTGCGCGTCAACGCCACCCTCGCGAGTTTCGGCCCCGAGAACGCGAGCGTCCTCAACGGAAGCTACCTCTCCTCGTCCAACGCGACCCTCTATCCGGCGAGCGGCTCGCCATTCGCCGTCCTCCTCCCCTATGACGGCAGGCTCTGGACCGGCACGTACGCGCTCCCCGGCACCGCGCCGGTCGGCGTCTGGAACGCGACCCTCAACGGGACGGCCGAGTACTTCTTCAACAGCTCGCGCGGCGGAAGGAGCTTCACGGTCTACGGCCTCATGAACGTGACCGCTGCCGCAGCGAGCCCGAGCACGGTCTACGCCTACCAATGGACGAACGAGACCTG
>JAFGPW010000005.1 GCA_016935985.1 Candidatus Woesearchaeota archaeon | reverse complement strand
TGTGGGGGGGGGGGGGGGGGGGGGGGGGGGGGGGCGGGGGGGGGGGGGGGGGGGGGCGGCGCGCGAGATAGAGCATCGCCGTGCTGTAGGGCGGCAGGTCGAGGTCGAGCGAGAGGCTGCTCCCTTCGCGTCGGAAGGGGCGATAGGCCTGGTCGTAGTCGCGCTTGAGCGCGAGGGGTCCGCCGCGCGCGAGGGAGAGCGCCGCGCGCGTCAGGAGGGGGAGGGGGACCGAGAGCCGACCGAAGTACCCCTCCTCGCCGAGGTTCTGTAGCGTCGATACCCGCGGCAGGCCGCTGGGCCAGACGACGAGATGCTTCGGGTCGGCGGTCGACCGCCAGGCAGGAGCCCGCTCGGGAAGCGCAAGCCTTCCTGCGAGGAGCCGGCCGCAGAAGTCGGCGGCGGTCGTCGTCCCTATCCGTTCCTTGGCGATGAACTCGAGGAAGCCGGCGAACGCGTCGCGGACGCTGCGCTGCCTGCCGATGGTGAAGGGGTGCATGTTCGTCACGCAGTACGAGCGCTCGATGTCGCGCTTGTAGCGGATGAGGTTCTCGTAGTAGGTGCGGATCAGCCCTGCTGGGAGATGGCGCGGGCGGTCCTGGAGGCCCCAACGCATGAGGGGATGCAGGAGCGGGTTTGCGATGAACGCCATCTCGTCATGCCCGAAGCGGTTGAGGTCGACGATGCCGCCCTCGGTCCGGGGTAGGACGAAGGAATGGTAGTCCGTCACCGCCCGGTCCCGGACGTAGAGGAAGCCGTGCCTCCTGAGGAGCGGGACCCGTGCGCTGTGGAAGTTGCCGCGCGGCGTCGCCCAGCCCCTGACCGGGACGCCGAGCCGCGATTCGGCGAGCCGCTTCGCCTTCCCGATGAGCGCGTCCTGCTCGGCAGCGGACTTCATCCCCCAATCCAGGTCATGCCGGTAGCCGTGGAGCGCGATTTCGTGGCCCGCCTCAAGCAGCTGCCTGAAGAGGGGCGTGTGGTCGCGCAGCGCGAGCGCCGCGACATTGAAGGTCGCCTTGAATCTAGGGTATGATGAGAGCATACCAGCGACGAGCGGCACATCGTGCGTGAGCTCCCTCGCGCCGAGGAAATATTCGACGTCGAAGGTGGGCACATAGAGGAACTGTCGCTGTGGCATGGATACCGGCAGGGGGCAGGCATTAATAAAGCTTGTTGATGTCCGGTCACGGCATCACGGCGGGTCGTAGGCGGTGGGGGGCTCATTAATAACATTTATAAGGCATGCTTGGTTTAACGGCATCCTCATGGAAGGCGGAAAACAATATGATGTGGCGCTCGTCACCACGATCGCGCGCTCGAACGAGCGGGTGCCGCCCTTCGCCTCGCTCGACATCGAGGCCTACTGCCGGTCTAAGGGTGTCCGGGCGGCGATCATCGACGAGAAGTCCGAGATCGGAAGGCCTATCACCGAGGAGGTATGGAAGGCCATGTTCCGCAGGATCGCGGAACGGATCGAGCGCTCGGACGCACGGATCGTCGGGCTCGGCTGCTTCACCCCCGAGGCGCCTGAGGTGCTCCAGACCTGCCGGCTCCTGAAGAGGCGGCTTCCCGGGCTACGGCTCGTCGTCGGCGGCATCCATCCGACCATCAAGCCGGACGACTTCATCTTCCCGGACAGCCCCGTCGACGCGGTGGTGATCGGCGAGGGCGAGCGCACTTTCGCCGAGCTCGCGATCGCGCTGCGGGACGGCAGGCCCCTCGACGAGATCCGGGGGATCGCGTTCCTGAAGGACGGCAGGATGCGCGAGACGCCGCGCATGCCGGTCATGCACGACCTCGACGAGATCCCGCCACGGGATTTCTCGCTCATCGACATGGAGTTCTACTGCAAGCCGCAGATGGACCTGATACGCCCGCTCTACCTCTCGACCTACTACATATTCACCACGCGCGGCTGCCCGTCGGTGTGCACCTTCTGCGTGTCCAAGAACCTCTTCAAGAAGAACGAGGCGCTCCTCGGCATGGCGCGGGTGCGGAGCATCGGGGCGGTGGTCGACGAGATCGAGCTGCTCAAGCGGAAGTACCGCATCGACGCGTTCATGATCGCCGACGAGACGTTCACCCTCGGGAAGAAGCGGGTCTTCGAGTTCTGCGACGAGCTCGAGAGGCGCAGGCTCGGCATGGTATGGGCCTGCCAGACGAAGGCGAACCTGCTCACCGAGGAGATGGTGGCGGCGATGGCGAAGGCCGGCTGCATCCAGCTCGAGTTCGGTGTGGAGGCGGGAAGCCAGGAGATGCTCAACCGCATGAAGAAGGGCGTGCGCATCGACCAGATCAGGAACTGCTTCGCCTGGAGCAAGAAGCATGGGATCAGGACGTTCGCGAATTTCATGTTCAACTGCCCCGGCGAGACGGAAAAGGACGTCGAGGACACGCTCCGGCTGGCGGAAGAGCTCGACGCCGACACCTACAGCTTCGGCATCCTCACGCCGTTCCCGGGTACCGACCTGCACGACGAGCGCAGGATCGACCTGCCGATGGAGGAGTATTATCTCTACAACATCGCCAAGCTCGCGCTCACCGACAGGCGGTTCATCTTCGCGACGCACGGCCACAACTTGGAGGAGCTGACGAACGGCACGAACGCGCGGCTCAATCCCCTGCGCAGGCGCATCAGCTACCTCTGGGACCCGCGCTACCTCAGGGCGATCCTGCGGAGCAGGAGGAAGACGGATTATCTCGTCGGCGCGATCCTGCCGCTGAAGAAGTTCATGATAAAGGTCTGGCGTGAGGTCACCGGCAGGCGCGCGAAGGTGTCGAGGGCGAGGATCGACTACCTGAAGATCACGGATGTCTGAGCGCCTGCCGCTCCCCAAGACCGCATCCTCATCGCTTCCTGTCGAGCCAGGGGAGCACGCCCTTCCTGACGAGCGCGAGGTCCTCGCCGGTGACCTCGCGCAGGAGCAGGATGAGCCCGGCGTAGACGAGGGCGGCGACGGCGATGATGGCGAAGAGGTTGAGCGGCCGGATCAGGTGGACGGCGATCCCCATCGCCGCGGCGGCGACGGCGGGCTTCCAGAGCCGGAGCAGGCTGAAGCGCGCGAGCCGCTTCGAGATGACCAGGTAGGACACGACGAACACGATTCCTTCGGTGATGACCGTCGTGATGCCGGCGCCGACATAGGAGTAGCGCGGGATCATGTAGAGATTGAGGAATATGTTGAGCAGCGCCGATGCGCCGATCAGGTAGGTGAAGTCCTTCTGGCGGTCGATCGAGACGAGAACTGTCTTCGTCAGGAATGAGAGCACGACGAAGAGCTCCGCCCAGATGAGTATCTGGAGAGCGAGGGCTGAGTTCGCGAACTGGTCGGTGTAGACGAGACCGATGATCCGGCCGGCGAGCAGCGTCGTCCCGACGGCGATCGGCGCGAAGAGTATGAAGAGGTATCGGAAGAGCTTCCGGTAGATCGCGATGAGGAGCCGGCGGTCGTCGATGAACGAGCGGGTCATGACCGGCAGCACCGGTATCAGGATGATGTTCGGCAGCAGGGTGAGGGTCGTGACGAGCTTGTAGGCGGCATCGTACCAGCCGACCACCGCGAAGTCGTGGAAGAGCTTGATCATGATGGTGTCGATCTGGAAGTGGATCATGTAGAAGACGATCATGAAGAAGAAGGCGCTGCCCGAGACGAGGAGGTACCGCCAGTAGGCGAGGTCGAACGCGATGCCGGGCCGGAAGTAGCGCCTGCGGAGGATGATGAAGCTGACGCCGAGCGAGACCGCCTTCGCGGCGATCAGGACGAGGAAGAAGCCGACGAGCCCGTGGCCCATAGCGAGCGCCGCCACCCCCCCGCCGAAGGAGATGGCCTTCTCGACGGTGCGCTCGAGCGAGTCGTATTCCATCTCCTCATGCACCTTGAAGACGACGCGCATCGAGTCGGAGAACGACATGAGGAAGAGGAGCAGGTAGCCGAGCGCGAAGGAGAGCTTGAAGGAGGGGTCGTGGCCGGAGGTCGCCAGATAGAGCGCGACCGGCAGCGCGAAGACGACGCCGATGGCCGCCTGGAGGGGGATGATGTTGTCCAGATACCTTTTACAGTCCTGCATGTGCCGCGGGAACTCCTTGAGCGCGAAGTCCCACATCCCGAAGTCGAAGAAGAGGTACAGGAGGCCGGTCGTGGCGATGATGAAGGAGTACTGGCCGAAGCCGTAGTCGCCGAGGTAGCGGGTGAGGAGGATGACCAGGAAGAAGGAGAGGATCTTGGTGACGATCTCCGCCGCGAAGAGCACGCTCATGTTCTTGAGGATGCGGGGGAGCATCGTCATCGGGCATCACCTCCGCTCTGCGAGCAGGCCCTCGTACGCCCGCTCGACCTCAGCCATGTTCGTATCCCAGTCCTGCTTAGCGAGGATGTAGGCGCGCGCCGCCCTCGCGACGCGCTTCCTGAGCCGGGCGTCCCTGACGAGCCGCCCGAGCGCGTCGGCGAGCGACGCGGGGTCGCCCGGCGCGTAGAGGACCGCGTTCTTCCCGTCCGTGAGGTAGACGCGGGCGCCGGGGATGTCGGCGAACACCGCAGCGCAGCCGCAGCCCATCGCTTCCATGCAGCCCATGCCGATGCCGGCGCCGGGGAGCTCGGCGCGGAAGGTGTCGACATAGATGTCGTGCGCGGCGAGGACCGATGGGAGCTCGGCATAGGGTATCCAATCCGCCGGTTTGAGGAGCGGCGCGATGCCGAGCTTCCGTATGAGGGCCCGCATCCGTTCCCGGTCGACGCCGAAATCGAGATAGGTGACGGAGAAGCCGCGTACCCCGCGCTGTTCCAGCATCGCGAGCGCCCTGAAGAGGACGTCGTTGGAGTATTCTGCTGCGAGCCGTCGGAGATGGATGATCCGCACCGTCTTCCCGGTCGAGCGCGTGCGCGGCCTGAACAGGTCCGTCTTCACGCCCATCCATTTGAGCACGCGCACGTTGCCGCGGTCGGAGAAGGCCATGAGGTACTTCGCGATTGTGGGGTCCGGCGCCTGGACGAGGTCTGCTGTCCTGATGACGTGCCTGACCATCAGCCGCCAGAGGCCGAAGAGGCGATCGCACTCGAACTGGATGTCGCCGCCCCAGGGAGAGACCATGAACGGCCGAAAGCCCGAGAACGCGGCGAAGACGCCGTACTCTGACACGTAGTGCGCATGCACGATGTCCGGCCGCAGCCTCCTGATGAGCCTGCGGACGGCGAAAAGGGTCGTGATGAAGCGCAGCGCCGGATTCTTCGGGGCCTTGACCACATGGAGCTCGAGACTGCCGGAGCTGACGAGCTCCCGGTACCAGGAGCGCACGATCCGGTTGGTGATGAGGATGACCTCGTGCTCCTTCGAGAAGTGCTCGACCCAGCGCAGGGTGTGGGTCTCGGCCGCGTTCGCCAGGTAGCAGATCCTCATCGTTTTCCGCGGCAGCCGGTCGTTTATAAGGCTGCCGTCGCGGATAGTCCCCAGACGCTTTTTAAAGGTTGTTAATGAGAGGTTAACACCCTTCTTATATGTTTTCCGGGGCCTCCAGGAGAGAAACCTTTTATAGGTGCCCTGCGTCACCAACAGCCTGCAGGGAGGCCCGAACCATGAGATACCTCGTCACCGGCGGAACCGGCTTCATCGGATCGAACATCGTCCTCGAACTCGTCAGGAGAGGCGAGGAGGTGCGGGTGCTCGACAACAACAGCACCGGCGACCCCCGAAACGTCGATGCCGTCAAGGGCCGGATCGAGCTCATCAGGGGGGACATCCGCGACCTGCTGACCGTCAGGGAAGCGGTAAAGGACGTCGACTTCGTGCTCCATCAGGCGGCGCTCTGCTCGGTCCCACGCTCGGTCGACGACCCGATCGCGAGCAACGAGCACAACGTCTCCGGCACGATGAACGTGCTCGTCGCCGCGCGCGACGCCGGCGTCAAGAGGGTGGTCTATGCGGCATCCTCCTCCGCCTACGGCGACACCCCGACGCTGCCGAAGGAGGAGGACATGCCCGCCGCCCCCACCTCGCCCTACGGCGTCTCGAAGCTCGTCGGCGAATACTACTGCAAGGTCTTCCATGCGGTCTACGGGCTCGAGACGGTGTCGCTGCGCTACTTCAACGTCTTCGGCCCGCACCAGACGCCCGACTCGCCCTACGCGGCGGTGATCCCGCTCTTCATGAAGGCGGCGCTCTTGGGGAAGAGGCCGGTCGTCTTCGGCGACGGCGAGCAGACGCGCGACTTCACCTTCGTCACGAACAACGTGAACGCCAACATCCTCGCCTGCACCGCGAAGAAGGCGGCAGGCGAGACGATCAACATCGCGACCGGCGAGACGATCAGCCTCAACCGGCTGCTCGAGAGGATTGCGGATCTCACCGGCACGAGAATAGAGGCCGAGTACAAGGACGAGCGGGCGGGGGACATCAAGCACTCGCTCGCCTCGATCGAGAAGGCGAAGCGACTGCTCGGCTACGAGGTCGAGGTCGGCTTCGACGAGGGCCTCGAGCGGAGCTACGGCTGGTACAAGGAGAACCTCTCGGGATGAGGGGATGAGGTGGTGAACAGCATGGGCACACTCCAGGAGCGCTACACCATCGGCGTCGTCGGGCTCGGCTACGTCGGGCTCCCGCTCGCCGTCGAGTTCGCGGTCAGCGGTTTTACGGTCATCGGTTTCGACATCTCGGAGCGGCGGGTCGCGACGCTGAAGGCGGGGACCGACCCGACAGGCGAGGTGGAGCCCGGCAAGTTCGCGAGGGCGAAGGTCAGGTACACGGACGAGGCGAAGGACCTCGCCGAGACGAACTTCATCATCGTCGCGGTCCCGACGCCTATCACCGACCACAATCGGCCCGACCTCTCCGCGCTCAGGGGCGCGTCGGCGATCGTCGGCATTCACCTGCAGAAAGGAAGCGTCGTGGTCTACGAGTCGACGGTCTACCCCGGCGTCACCGAGGAAGTCTGCCTGCCGATCATCGAGAAGGAGTCCGGCATGCGGCTCGGCAAGGATTTCGGCATCGGCTACAGCCCGGAGCGCATCAACCCGGGCGACCGCGAGCACACGGTCGATCGCATCGTCAAGGTCGTCTCGGGAAGCGACGCGGCGACGACGAAGGCGGTGGAGGAGGTCTATTCGGCGGTCATCAAGGCCGGCTGCTTCGTCGCGAAGGACATCAAGACCGCAGAGGCGGCGAAGGTCATCGAGAACACCCAACGCGACCTCAACATCGCGCTCATGAACGAGCTGTCCATCATCTTCGAGAAGATCGGCATCAGGACGAAGGACGTGCTCGCCGCGGCCAGCACCAAGTGGAATTTCCACGCCTACCATCCGGGGCTCGTCGGCGGGCACTGCATCGGCGTCGACCCGTATTACCTCACCTACAAGGCCGAGGAGCTCGGGTACGCGCCGCGGGTCATCCTCGCCGGGCGCGCGATCAACGATTCCATGGGACGGCACGTGTCCCGCCAAGTCATCGAAGGGCTGAACGAGTGCGAGAAGGTGCCGAAGCGGAGCAGGGCGATCGTCCTCGGACTCACCTTCAAGGAGAACGTGAGCGACACCAGGAACTCGAAGGTCGCGGACATCATCAGGGAGCTGCAGCGGTACGGCGTCGAGGTGTTCGCCGACGATCCGATGGTGCCGGACGAGGAGCTCGCACGATTCGGGGTCCCGCGCCTGCGGTTCGAGGACGCCTCGGATATCGACTGCGTGGTCCTCGCGACGCCGCACGAGCCGTTCAGGAAACTCAGGCTCGACGATATCAAGGCCAGGATGAACGAGCGTCCGCTGCTCGTCGACATACGCTCGGTGTTCCCCGAAGAGGAGGCGAAGCGGAAGGGGTTCGTCTACCGCTGCCTCTGACGGCGGGAGGCGCGCCCGGACATTCTCGGACATAGTCGTGATGCAGCATGGGCCGATTATCCGCAGGTCTGAAGGAGCCGCGCACCGTGCGCGGCGCGATTATCATCGTCCTGATGCTCCTCGCGCTTGCCTTGCGGCTGTGGAACGCGGGCGACCTCTCGGGCGGCGACGACTCGACCTACGCGGAGATGACGCGGCTCATCATCGAGGGCGAGGTGAGTCCGGTCTACCAGCATATGCCCGACGAGCCGATCGCCTTCCAGGACGCCTATCAGATACGGCCGTTCGCGACCCTCTGGCCGGTGCTCTCGGTCTCCCTCTTCGGCTATAGCGCGTTCGCGATGCGGTTTCCCTCAGCGCTCTTCGCGATGCTGACGCTGCCGCTCCTGTATCTCCTCATCCGAAGGTTCTACGGCGAACGTGTCGGCCTTGCCGCGTGCCTCCTCTACACGACTCTCCCGTTCCATCTCGTCTTCTCCCGGATGGGGACGGCGGATGCCGGCCTCATCTTCTGGCTGGCCGCGACCGTCGTGCTCGCGGTCGAGGGCCTCGAGAGCAACAGGCCGCACCTGATCTATCTCGCAGGTATCGCCGCGCTCATCGACATGCTGACCGTGCCCCTGCGGGGTGTGCTCCCGCTCGCCGGCGTCGTTCTCTTCGTCGGCGTTATCCTGCACCAGTCCCAACGGCGCCGGTACGAACGGCCGACAAAGAGGCGTCTCGTCGCCCATCTGGCGGCGTCGTTCCTGATCGCTTCGCTCCTCTACCTCGCCTACCTCACGCTCCCCCTGCTCTGGGGAGAGCCAGGATACATGGCCACGTTCGCCGAGAGCGTGCTCCACGGCGCCGGCCAGTCATACCGCTCGAACTACCTGCCCTTCCTCGAGAGCGTGCGGACGCTCGGCTCTGAGATATTCCTCTCGCCGCTCGCCTGCCTCATCACCGTGCCGTCCTTCTTCGGTCTCGCGCTCGTGCTGCGCGCCTGGCGGCGGCCGGTCACCTGGCTGTGGCTCGGCTGGCTCGGGACGATCCTTGTGTTCTATCTCCAGGGCCAGCCGCACATCAACCGGCAGGATGTCTACGTGCCGGTGCTCGTGCTCTTCGCAGCCATCGCGGTCGTCGAGACCTACGACCGGTTCGCGGACCGTCGGGCCGGCTGGTGGCAGTTCCCGCTCCTTTGGGGGACCACACTATCCTTCCTGATCGGGATGGTCAGGCTCTTCCCGGCGCTCTTCCCTGAGGAGTTCGGCGCCGCACGCGCGCTCATCGCCGCCTCGGGCCTCGGCTGGCTGTACGGCGTCGTGAACGAGAACTGGATCTTCATGGTCATGCTGGTGCTTGTCGCGACCGCCGCCTGGATCGTCCCGATCCTCCCGTATGGCACCATCAGCCTGGCGATGCGCAGGCGCGTCGGGCAGGCGTTCGTTGGGGCGTTCCTCGCGCTGAACGTCGTGCTCGCCCTCGGGCTCGTGGGGGCTAAGGCAGGCCAGATGTACCGGCCGACCGAGGTGCGGGACGTCGCGCTCCACATCCGCGACCATCTCGGCGGCGAGACATACTCGTGCGTCGCGAGCACGCACGCGCGCACCTTCACCTTCTATACCGGAAGGCTGTGCGCGAACTACCGGAACGAAGCGGTCGACGTCGCATGGCTCGCCGAGAACGTCGCTGCCGGAAAGCTCCGGTATCTCGTGGTGAACAGGTTCTATAACGACGGCATCACGCCGGGGCTCGGAAGGTTCACGAGCGACGGGAGGATTGATCCTACCGTGCCCGGGACGCTCCCCTGGAACTCGAACTATCCGGACAAGCAGGGGTTCCTGCTCGAGAACTGCGCAGACGTCACCGCGCTGACCGGGCTCGATCCGACAAATCCGTACTTCGGGCTCTATGACTGCGCTCCGGGCGCGCGCCGGTGACAGCCGGGACGGCCTTCGATACGCCGGCGACGATCCGGTTCTGCTCCGCTGACTCCATGAACCGCAGCGCCACCTCGAGCGCCCTCCTGCCGTCCTCGCCGGTGACGGGCGGACGGCTGTTCGTCCGGGCCGACTCGAGGAACGCGACGAGCTCTTTGCGAAGCGGCTCTTCGTTCCGGAGCGCGATCCTCGTGACGTTCCCCTCGGTGATGCTTCGGCGGATGTCCTCGTAGTCGGGGAAGTCGACCCTGGTCCCGTTCTCGTAGAAGAAGAGCTCCTGGGTGATGTAGTTGACCTTGAACATGCCCCTCTCGCCGAGGGCGAAGAACTGCCGTATCTTCGTCGGCGTCAGCCAGTTGACGCCGAGGCTGCCGACGACGCCGTCGGAGAAGCGGATGAGGCCGTCGAAGAGGTCGAACTGCAGGGCGTGCAGCCGCTGCGAGGCCTGGGCGTAGAGGTGGCTGATCGGCGCGCCGTGGACATGCAGCATGATGTCGATGTCGTGCACGGCGAGGTCCATGATGACCCCGATATCCTGGATGCGCGGCGGGAACGGGCTCTGGCGGCGCGCCTCGAGACGGAAGACGGTCCCGAGCTCGCCCTGCTCGACACGGCGCTTGAGCTCGACCACCGCCGGGTTGAAGCGCTCGATGTGGCCGATCTGAAGCGTGACGCCCGCCTCCGCGGCCGCCGCGATGAGCGTGTCGGCCTCAGCGATCGAGGACGCGATCGGCTTCTCGACCAGGCAGTGGACCCCCTGCCTCAGGCAGCGGATGCCGATGTCCTTGTGCGTCACGGTCGGCGTCGCGACCGAGACCGCCTCCGGCCGCTCGGCGACGAGCATCTCCTCATAGTCCGGATAATACTTGCAGTTGTACTTCCTCGCGACCGCTTCGGCCGCAGGGTCCGGGTCCACGACCGCCACGAGCTCAGCGGCGTCGAAGTCGTGATAGATGCGCGCATGGTTGCGGCCCATCGCGCCCGCGCCGATGACCGCGACCCTCATGCGATCCCCCCCATGACCGTCCGCAGCGCCTGCGCCACCTGCTGCACCTCGTCTTCGGAGAGGTGCGGCCCGACGGGGAGGGAGATGACCTCGGCGGCGGCGCGCTCGCTCTCCGGGAAATCGCCCGGCCGGTAGCCGAGGCGCGCGAAATGCGGATGCTGATGGAGAGGGATAGGGTAATAGATCGCCGATCCGATGCCCGCTTTCGTGAGGCCTTCCCGCAGCCGGTCTCTCTTCGCTGCCGGAACCCTGACGGTGTACTGGTGGAACGCTGAGGTCATGCCGCGTGCGACCGTCGGGAGCGTGAGCCCAGGAATCCCCTTGAGGAGCCGCGAGAGCGTCGCCGCGTTGCGCTGCCGCGCACCGGTCAGCTCACCGAGGCGCTTCATCTGGGCGACCGCGATCGCTGCGAGGACATCGGTCATCCGATAGTTGTAGCCGAGGTCCTGGTAGAGGTACCGCGTCGTCTCGCCCTGACCGTGGTGCCGGAAGATCCTCGCGCGTTCCGCGTATGATGCGTCGTCGGTGACGATGACGCCGCCTTCCCCTGCGATGATGTTCTTCGTGGCGTAGAGCGAGAAGGCGCCGATGTCGCCGAGCTTGCCGGCGGCGGTGCCGTCGCGCGTCGCCCCGATGGATTGGCACGCATCCTCGATGACCGTTATCCCATGGTCTTCCGCTATCCTATTAATCGCCTTGGCGAACGGATGACCGTAGAGATCGACCGGCAGCACCGCCTTGGTCCTCTTTGTTATGCGCCGCTCGAATTCTGAGGGGTCTATGCAGAACGAGCCGGGCTCGATGTCGGCGAAGGCGAGCGTCGCGCCGCTCATCAGGACCGCGTTCGCGGTCGCGGCAAACGTGAACGGGACGGTGACGACCTCGTCCCCGGTGCCGATCCCCGCCGCGTAGAGCGCGGCGTGAAGCGCCGCGGTCCCGGAGTTGACCGCTATAGCATGGACCGTGCCGGAGGCGCGCTTGAACGCCTCCTCGAGCTCAGCGACCTTCGGCCCCTGTACGAGCATCCCTGAGTCGAGGACCGATTGCACCGCCTCCTTCTCCTCGGGGCCGAGCATCGGCTTGACGAGCGGGATCATGGGGATCACTTTGTGGCGACGGGGATCGGATAGCGCTTCCCGCACGCGCTGCAGGTGTGCGTCCGCTCGCCCGGCGCGCCAAGGCCCTCCTGCTTGACGACCGCGCCGCACACGCAGGCGTGCCCGCGCAGGCGCGCCGGGTTTCCCCAGACCACGCCGTGCGCCGGGACATCCTTCGTGACGACGGAGCCCGCGCCGACGAGCGCCCATTCTCCCACCGTGACGCCGCAAACGATCGTCGAGTTCGCGCCGAGCGATGCGCCGCGCCTGATGCGCGTCTCCGCGACCCTCCAGTCCGATACCGACTTCTGGCTCCCATCGGGATTGACGGCGCGAGGGTTCTTGTCATTGGTGAAGCAGACGTGCGGGCCGACGAAGACGCCGTCCTCGAGCTCAACGCCATGGTACACCGAGACGTAGTTCTGTATCTTGCACCGGTCGCCGATGATGACGCCCGTGTCGATATAGGCCCCTTTCGAAATGACGCATCCCGTGCCGATGCTCGCCTTCTCCCGCACCTGCGCGTGGTGCCAGATGAGCGTGCCGTCGCCGACCTTCGCGTCGGGCGAGACCTCTGCCGTTGGGTGGATCCTCGATGCCATCGTATACCCGCAACGGCGCTCATCCGCTTTATAAATCTTGTTAATATGCCGTCGGCATCAGGCGGAGAACAGTTGAGAAAAGTTAATATAGGACATTCCTGTCTCATCGTCCTACCGGAAGACCGACGGGGTGGAAAGGATGAAGAGGAGTACGTGGCTGCTGCAGGGGTTCACCGCCGCGCTCACGCTCGCCATCCTCGCCGCGCTCGTCTATTCGGTCGACGTCTCGGCCCTCTCGGACGAGATCGCGAAGATAGACCTCCCGCGCCTTATCCTCGCGCTCCTCTTCCTCGCCCTTCCTTTCATCGTCAACGGCGTGCGCTACAAGCTAATGGTCCGGGAGCACGTCACGATATCGTACGCCGAGAGCGTCAGGCTCTTCTTCGTCTGCCAGTCGCTGAACGTCGTCACGCCGTCCAAGCTCGGCGACCTCGCCAAGGTCTTCTTCCTGCGGTCGGAACGGTTCCCCCTTCGCACCGGCACCGCGGCCGCGCTCTTCGAGAAGATCATCGACCTCTTCGGCATCATGGTCTTCGCGAGCGTCGGCATCCTGTTCCTGACCGTCGACCGCGGATGGGCGGTCGCGGTCAGCGCCTCGCTCGCCGTCGCGGTCGTCGCGCTCATCATCCTCTTCAGCCTCGACTTCAGGCAGGGAGGCCTCGGCGAGCGCATCGTCTCGTTCTTCCTCGGCTGGAGGCGGCTCGCGCGGCTGCGCACGCTTGCCCTCGACATGCTCGGCTATTTCCAAGACCTGCGAAAGAATCCGGCGAACGTCCTCCTGATCTTCCTCACGACGCTGCTTGCCTGGTTCCTGCACCTGGTGCAGGGATCGCTGCTCTTCCGCGCGATCGGCGCGCCGGTCGGGTTCTTCGCCGCGATCGGGCTGATACCCTTCGGCATCCTCGCCGGCATGCTGCCGATAACGATCGCCGGCATCGGCACGCGGGAGACCGCGTTCATCGTCGCGTTCGCGCCGTATGCCGCTCCCGCGACGCTGCTCCTGTTCGGGCTCCTCTTCTCGTTCCGGTATGTCGTCTCTGCGGCCGTGGGCCTGCTGTGGCTTCCCCACTACACGGCGAAGGAGACGAAGAAGTTCGGGCGATGGATTGGTGAGAGGGGGACGCAGCAGAAGAGACCGTGAGAGGACAGGTGTCGGCCGGTACCGTCGCGTCAGTGCTCGTCCGCACGCCGACGGCCGCTCTTCAGCAGCCGGCCCGAAGGCTTGAAGAGCACCTTCCCCCACAGCAGGTAGGGGATCAGGAAGTATATCCTCCCCTCATGCATCTTGTAGAAGCGCATCACGACGTCCTCGATGATGTCGAGCAGCAGGTGGCTCGCGAGGCCTGCGAGGAACCATCCCAGGACCGGCAGGTAGAGCATGAAGAACAGCGTCAGCAGCATGAACTCCGCGGTGTGGAAGACGCACAGGTGCGCCCTCGGGCTGCCCTTGAAGTAGCGGTATGCGGCGCGTATCCCGAACCGGCGCTTGTTGATGATGTAGATGAGGTAGTGGTCAGCATCGATCAGGAACCCGCCGAGCACGATGAGGGAGACCTCGAGCGGTCCGACATTTAATTTCAATATTGCAAAGATGGAAATCGCCGCAGACAGGAGGAGATGCCAGAGCGGGTACATGGGGCCTTCCGGCCGCTCCATGCTATATATAGATTGTGAATGTCGCGAACATTGCGCCACGACGATGCGGCGTGTGAGGGGATGGGAAAGCGGCCGCTTCAGAGGGGAAAGATTTATAAAGGGGGGCGGATTCCATCCCCCTTGTAGACGGCCATAGTGGCTTGGCACTACCCGATCCCATTTCGAACTCGGAAGTCAAGCAAGCCTACGTTTCCAGCTGTACTGCACTCATGTGCGGGAAACTGGAAAAGCTGTCTCACCTTCTCTTTCCCCTTCCCGCATCGACAAGCGCTCAGGCAGCCCCTTCGTCGGCCGCCCACTCGTCCTTCACAGGCTCCGACTCGAGCACGACTTTGTAGTATTCCACTGGCTTTATGTCGGTGATGATGGTCTTGTGCACGAGGAGCTTGCCGTCCTTCGCCTTCGAGATCCTGGTCTCCACGATCGGCATCCGCTTGAGCTGCTCTTCCTTCTTGTCTGAGAGTCCCATCGCTCCCACCTCCGTTCTGCCGCCGGTGTTCCGGCGCGACAGGCGGGGTCATGCGATACGGTTAATAGTTTTTCCTTGCCGGTCGCCGGAAGAACGCGCGGAGCTGACCGGAACAGAACCAGCGATCGGCTGGACGATCACCTGCGAACGATGCTTACGGACAGCGCTCTGTCGGGGGTATGAGGCCGTTATGCAACGCATCGAGAAAAATGAATGATAAAAAAAAAAGGATCGATGAAGCGATTCACTTCTTTCTTTTCTTTGCCTTCTTCTTGGTGGCCTTCTTCTTCGTCGCTTTCTTCTTAGTAGCCTTCTTCTTGGTGGCCTTCTTCTTGGTGGCCTTCTTCTTTGCCATGGAATCACCTCTTGGCTTGATGAAAAACTTTCCTACCGTCTTTCCTGGGATGTTGATTATATAAATGTTTCGCTTTTCCCGCTCTCATGATTCGCGCAGAGAATTATCATGATAGATCGAGCGTGATGATCGTGCGTCTCGCGTCGACGGAGACGACGCGCGGATGCTCCCTCACGCGCGCGCCGCGCTCATCATCAGAGAACGAGCCCATGCCGATGAACGATTCGCGAGCCGCGTTCACGGTCGTGTAGTTGAGGTAGATGGCCTCGCCCTTCTGCGTCGCGCCTGCGATCCGTGCCTGGTACTCGTCGAGCATCGCCCGTTGCTTCTCAGCGACGGTGCGGAGACGCTCGACCTCGCGCTCGTATGCCTGCAGGCGCGCGTCGGTCCGCCTGATGGACGTCGCCTCCCAGAGCGCGGCGAGCGCCGCCGAGAACGAGCCGTACGCCACGGACTGGCGATGCCCGTACTGCTGGAGAGGGAAGGGGACAGCATCGACGGCCTGCTTGCCGTCGAGAACGCAGAGCGGCGCGGGTCCCGCCGCGATGATCGCGCTGTAGGCGGAAAAGAGCCGATCGGCGCCATCGTCGTCGACGGTGCGGGCGAGCTTGGTCACCCCTGCGCGCAGGCAGATCTCCTCGGCAAGGAGCTTACCGAACCCGAGCCCTACCGCGAGCCGCTTCACGACCGCGTCGAAGGACGGGTCGCGCATCGCCCCGATGAACGCGTCCTTCGGGAGGCGCGAGGCATCGATCCTCGACGGCGGACGCGCATAGGCCTGCCGGGGCCTGACCGTACGGTCCCGGTAGGCCTTCCGCGTGAGAGCGGCGACGATCGTTAGGCCGGCGTCGCAGAGGAGGATGTTACCTTTCGCGAAGAGTTCGAGGACGAGCGTGCGCCTCCCCTCTTTCGTGTCGAAGAGAACCTCGACGATGCGCTCGCTCCCCGGCTGCGTCACCGCGTGCACGACCGCGCCGGAAAGGTGCTTCCTGAGAGCCATGCAGAAGTCGGGGGCGCTCCCGCCATGCTCGCGGCTGTCGGTGAGGAAGAGCGCAGAGGGCAGCGCCACGCGCAGGGTGCGCTTCACGTCGCCGGTCTTGAAGAGCACGAGATAGAGGTCGTCGCGAGACGGCTGGTGAATCTTGCTCACCCGCGCGCCGACGAGCGTCTGGAGCTCGGCGACGACATGCCTCAGCTCGAGCCAGGAGAGGCCTTTCATGGCCCCTGCCTCCCACGCTCCCACGCGGTGCCGATCGCGTTGAGCGCCTTGAGACACTGCCCGTGCTGGTGCCGCGCGTACGCGAGAGCCTCCGGCGAGCGCGGACGCCGCCGGTCGATCCGCGAGAGATGGATGTCGCACTCGATGAGCTGAGCCTGGGCGAGGTCCGCCTCGCCCAACGCCGCATGGTCGTACGCCCTGTTCATCTTGAGGCAGAAGACAATCTCGTTGAAGAGCCGGACATAGGCGTCGCGGCGGTCCTCACCGACAGGGAGCGTATGGTAAGCCTTCCCCCAGACGCGGTAGAGCATCTCTGCCGGCTCGAAGTCCTGGTCGCCGATCAGCGCGAGCGTGCTCTCCATCGCGCGCCAGAGCTCGTCCTGCGGAGCGAGCTCGCCGCCGTGGTCGACGATGAGCTCGTACGGGCCGTCTCCGTCTGACCTCCTCTTCCCCATGATGGTCGCGGTGTCAGGGAGCGGCATTTCGGACCCGCGCATCTCGTCGATGAAGGCATGCACGTCGCCCGCCTCCACCGCGAGCCGCCCACGGTTGTCGTCAGGCATGGGGAGCCGATGGCGCCGCTGCTATATAAGCTTTAAGCCTGGTGCAGGTCCTGAGAAAGACGGGGGCCGGGTATGCGCGTTCCCGGCCAGGCCTTGACGCCCGGCGCGGTCACGCAGTCGCTCTCGACGGTGACCTTTTCGCCGAGCACGCAGCCGAGGCGTTCCCTCCCTGAATCGGTCATGATGCCCTTGATGTCCGAGCTGACCGTAGGTCCGACTGCCGCGCACTCGGTGGTGAGCGCCCCCTTGAGGACGACGCCGCCCATGAGGACCGAGGACTCTATGCGGGAGCCGTCGGCGACGCTCACGCCGTCCATGATGATGGAGTCGGCGATCGTGACGTTGTCGCCGATCGTGCAGCCCCTGCCGATGAGCGAACGCTCGACCGTGACCGATGGCCCGATGCCGCTCGCGATGATCGAACGGGCTCCGTAGAGGCGCTCCTTCGCGTCGAGCAGGCTCCAAGGGTAGCCGATGGGCAGCCAATAGTCCTTGCCGACCACGAGCTTCACGCGATGGTCCTGCGCGAAGGCATGGACCGCGTCCGTGAGCTCGATCTCCCCCCGCTCCGAGGCCGTGACCCTGCGCAGGTAGGTGAAGATCCCGGTGTCGAGCAGGTACATCGCGTTGTTCACATACTCCGACGGCGGATGAGCCGGCTTCTCGACGAGCTTGGTGACATACAGGTCGTCGTCGACGCCGTAGACGCCGAAGCGCTCAGGGTGAGGCGCGGGCCTCGCGAGGACCGCATAGCCGTGCCTGAGCATCCTCTCGACGTCGGTCCTGCCGTAGAGGTCATCCCCCATCAGGATGAGGAACCTGCCGGAGAGACGCTGCTCGGCCTGCCTGACCGCATCCCCGGTCCCCCGCTGCGCCGTCTGCTCGACATAAGTGAGCCTGATGCCGTTGTGGCTGCCGCCGAAATAGCGCCGTATCTTCTCCTTCCGGAAGCCGACGACGATGACCGCCTCGTCGACGAGCCCGGCGAGGCTGTCGAGATTCCATTCGAGCAGGTTCTTCTCGCCGAGCCTGAGCAGGGGCTTGGGGAGGTCTGATGTCAGCGGCTCGGTCCTGGTCGAACGTCCCGCGGCGAGGATGACCGCGTAGGGTATGCGCGCCATGGGCGGGAGGGAGGGGAAAGGGGTATATAAAGATGCTGGATAAGGATTCTGGATTATCGGTCGGCTCAGATCGGGAGCGTGTCGATGAAGTAGTCGACATCCTTGCTGTTCGAGGTGTCGATCACCATGATGTGGTGCCCGAGCTCCTGCGCCTCGGCATAGCAGGTGTCGAAGATCTCGGCGTCCAGGTTCTCCCTGACCTTGCTGGGGGGATAGCCGCGGCGCGCGAGCCTGCGCTCGAGCTCCTTCAGCCCACACTTGGTGACGAGGCAGAGATGGACGTAGTTACGGGGGAGGTAGTGGGAGAGGTGGGAGTCGATCACGATGTTCGGGTGCCGCCCGATCTCCCTTATGAGGTGGCGGTTGAGCCTCTCGACATCGATGATCCTGCACCTGCGCTTCCGGTCGTAGCCGGATGACAGCTTATGGCGACTGATGAGGTCGTTCACGTCCAGGTACTGGTAGCCGTAGCGCTCCGCGATTCTCTTCGCCACGTACGACTTCCCTGTGCCCGGACTGCCGGTGACGACGATGATCATGCAGGCACCTGAGTGGACGGTCGTATAAATAGTTTATGCGGGATGGGAGAAATGAAAGAAAGATGGCAGAATCGCCGGACTGGCGCGATCAGTCCCTCTTCTTGGGAGGTGCCGCCTTTTCCTTCTCCTGGGGGCCGCCCTCATCCTTCCCGTCGTCGCCCTTCCTCTCGTCAGCGGCTTTCCTCTCCGGCTTCGGGACCGCTTCCTTCGCCTCGATCCCGAGGTCCGCCTCCTCATAGTCCTCTGAGAACTGGTAGTTCTTCTCGAGCGCCTTCAGGTGCCTGAGGAACGCGGCGAGCCCGGTCTCGGTTTCCATCTTGCGGATGAGATCCTTCTCCTTGATGTGCTCCTTGAGCCATCCGCATATCTTGTGGCGCTGGACGTCGTAGGACTCCCTAAAGGTCTTCTTGTCGACGGTGCGCAGGTGCTTCTCGAGCTCGGCGAGGCTCTTGATCCTCGTCTTCTCGTCGATCGCGAGAAAGTCCTTCGGCGAGAGCTGGACCGTCTGGTACTTAGTGCGCGGCGCCTTCTTCTGCCGCTTCATGAGGTTCTTGCGCGAGAAGATCGCGACCATGAACATCAGGCAGAACCCGATGACCATATACGCGATGAGCACATAGAGGTCCTCCTTCAGGAGCTCGATCGGCGTCCCGAAGAGGAGCGCCTTCTTGACGAGGTCGGCCCCGAGCAGGAAGGGGTTGTAGATCGCGACCGAGAGGACGTTCTGCGGCATGCTCTCGAGCGGGAAGATGAGGTCCGAGACGAGCAGGAAGACGCTCGCGATGGAGACGGAAGCGAGCATGGTGGTCTCGTCGGACTTGAAGAAGTACCCGACCATCATGCCGATGAAGATAAAGATCGTGGTCAGCATGAAGAGGATGAGCGCGAGCGTGGCCGCGTTCTCGGCGACGAGCGACTGGAAGAAGTATGCGGAGATGCCGATGATGATGCCGATCTGGATGATGAGGATGATGAGGGAGGTGACGTAGACGCCGAGGATGAAAGAGATGTCCCGGGTGGGGGTGATCAGGTTCCTGAAGTACGCCTGGGAGCTCTTCTCGATGGAGATGAGGGTGGAGGAGAGCAATATCGAGATGAACATGATGATGAGCACGATGATCGAGGGGAACATGTAGTTGAGGTGCGTCTGGGGGATCGTCACCTCCTCGATCCGGGTGGTTATCGGCGAGACGATGCTCACGACGTCGGTGACCTCTGTCGAGCGGATGCTCGCGAGAACATCCTGGTGGCGCGCCCTGACGTCGGCGATGCCCGCCTTGATACCCTCCACCCGCTCCTTGGTGAGCGAGAGCTGGGCAATCGATTGCGTGCGCGCGGCGGCGATCGCCTTGAACCGCTCCGCGGTCTCCTCCACCCGCTCCGCGATATCGTCGAGGATATCAGCGATCGCCTCGTTCGCCCTGTCGGTGTCGTTCGCGATCTCCTCGATCGACCCCCGTCGTGAGATGAGAGCCTCCATCGAGTCGTTGATGGAGTCGAGGAGGTCCTCCTCGACCGACGCGTTGAGGCCCAGGCCCTCGATGTCCGACTGCAGGTCCTCGAAGTCGTCGAGCGCCGAGTCGATGGCATCGAGCGCGTCGTCCTTGATGTTGTCGACCGCGTCGAGGAATCCCTCAGCCTGGTCCTGGACCTCATCGAGGCCGAAGTCGCCCTCGTCGAAGGAGAGGTCGAGCCGGGTGAGCTTGTCCGAGACGATGTCCTGCTTGCCTGAGATGTCGTCCGCGTCTGTGTCGACCGCGTCGAGCCGGGGCGAGGCGTTCACGAGGCGCTCCTCCGTGAAGGCGAGCTTCTCCACGAGCACGGTTGTCATGTCTGCCGTGAGCTCGGAGGCCCGCACGTCGACCTTCGAGGAGAGTACGTCGAGGATGAGGTAGACGAGGTTCACCCGCGAGCGGTCGATGTAGAAGGTGATCTCGTTCTGCCGGTCGTTCCGTATCTCGAAGTCCGCCGGGAAGACGACGCAGGCGTGGGACTGGCCCATCTTGATGGCATCAACGCACTTGTCGAGGCTGGGGTACTGGATGACCATGAGGTCGCTTCCCCGGAGCGCCCCGATGAACGAATCGGTGAGCTCGGTGTAGGAGTCGGCGTATGCCCCGATCTTGATCGCAGAGGTCTGGGACGTATCGAACGCGAGCCCGACGAGGAATATGATGAGCAGCGGACCGAGGACCACGATGAGGGCGGAGCTCTTCGAGCGCAGGAGCAGCCTGAAGTTCTTCTTGATGATGACATGGAGCTTCATCGCTGCCCGCCCCCTTCCTTGCGCTTCGAGACGACGAGCGATTCGAACGCCTCCTCGAGGCTCGGCTTGTTGACATACACGTCGAGGAGTGACTCGCCCATCTTCTCGATGGAATGGAGTATGAAATGGAGCACGTTCTCGGCGCGCGCCGCGTAGATGACGAGCTTGTGGCCCTTATTGATGACGCGCTTGATCTCGAGCTTCTTCTGGTTTGCTTTCAGCAGGTTGGTGATGATGTCGTAGCGGCCCGGGCTCGTCTCGAGATGTATCTCCTCGTCCTTGGTGTAGAAGTCCTTGAGCTGGTCAGGGGTCCCCACCTTCACGATCCTGCCGTCGAAGAGGACGCCGACGCGGTCGCAGAGGTGGTCGATCTCGTCGACGAAATGCGAGGCGAGGACGATCGTGGTGCCCTTGTTGTTGATCTTCCTGATCAGGTTCCACATCTGCTTGCGAAGGAGCGGGTCGAGGTCGGACGTCGGCTCGTCGAGGATGAGGACCTTAGGGTCGTGGATGAGGGCGCAGGCGATGTCGAGCCTCTTTCCCATCCCGCCGGAGAGGTTCTGGGCGAGCACGTTCTTCGAGTCGTAGATAGCCATCAAGTTGAGCAGGATCTCCGCGTTCGTCCGGCGCACGTCCTTCGAGAGGTCGTAGAGCTTGCCGAAGTAGTCGAGGTTCTCCTGCGGCGTGAGCTTGGTGTAGTAGGAGGGCTTCTGCGCCGCGAAGCCGAAGATCTTCTTGACGTCGTTGATGTTCTTGAAGACGCTCCGGAAGCTCGCGTTGTCCTCCTTGAACTCGAGCAGGTGCTCGAGCTTGAAGAGCACGTCGCCGCGGTCCGGCTGCATGAAGCCGACCAGGAGATTGAGGAGAGTGGTCTTGCCCGACCCGCTCATGCCGATGATGCCGAAGATCTCGCCCGACTCGATCTCGAGCTTGACGCCCCGCAGGACCTCGTTCTTGCCGAAGGCCTTGTAGAGGTCGTCTATCTTTATGACGGTCGTCATGGGGAGATGGGTCCGGAAGACGGTATTTAAACTTAGTTATTCACTCTAGGATGGTAAAAAATTATCCGCAGATGATGATCGCGAACACCCTACCTTCCGCGTCCACTGAGAAGGTCGCATGGGTGACGCCCCCGACCTCCTCATCCGCGGTCCAGCTGACCGCCCAGAACGAATCGATCGGCGCCGCGTGCCTGTAGATGTCCTCGATCTGGTAGCCGACAGCGGGGTGCTCTGCTGCCATGTAGGCCGAGAACGCGGCCTCCGCCGCCTCGGGCGAGGCCACCCTGCGGTGGCTTTGGAAGAGCTCTTCCTTGTGGCAGACCGAACCGGGCTCCTCGATGCCAATGAAGTCGGCGTCGGTGTCGACGAGCCTGCAGTCGTGCTTCGTGCATTCACAGACCAGGTCGTCCTCGAAGCCGCGGTCGAGGCCGTAGGCCTGCGGGCAGTCCTCGGGGAGCGCGACGCAGCCGCAGACATGGACCATGCGGCAGTCGGCGTTCTGGAGGCAGAGGGTCGAGGGACCGCCGCAGCCGGCGGCGAGGGTGAGGATGCAGAGGAAGACGACGGTCGCGGCGCGCATGCCACGGTCAATGGCACTGAGGGTTAAAAAAGGTATCGCTCAGTCCCTCGCGAGCCGCCTGAAGAGCAGGTCGAAGACCATATAGAGAACGATCGCCGCGATGCCGCCGATGACGAACCAGAAGGCGATGCTGCCGAGGAGCGAAGTCGATGGTGAGACCGCCTCTGCCACCCGCTGGGGCGCTGCGGCAACGAGGGCGTCCCGGGTCGCGAATACCGCTGCTTCCTGCGCGGTATCGAGGGCTGCCGGAACGGCGGCTTCGGAGAGCATCTCCCCCGCACCGGCCGCCGCGGTGTCGGCGGCAGCCTTCTCGGCAATCCCGAGCGGCGCCTTCAGCATCTCGGGAGCGGCGGCTGAGAGCGCCTCAGAGGCGCCGCCGTAGCCGACGCCGGAAAAGAGCGGCGCAGCCGCGTTGATCGCCCAGGCGGCCGCGAGGAGAACGGCGGAGACCGGCAGTATCCGCTGGAGACGCTCTTTCAGCTTGTCCATGGAGGCGGTCTCCTTCGGCGCGATGATGATGAACTTGTTCGCGAGCTTGTAATGGTTGACCTCTTTGCCCTTCGAGGAATAGTGGAACTCGTCCACCTCCACCAGGCGGGCTTTCCGGAGGTGGGTGAGGTTGTAGTGGACGGTCGAGAGAGGGAGGCCGAGCTTCTTCGCTATCTCGGTCTCGGTGAGGTCGCCATCGGCGAGCGCGTCGAGGATCCGGCGCGAGGTGTCGTTCGAGATCACGTTCGCGAGCCGCTTCGCCGACTCCTCCTTCAGGGAGACCATGACGAATTTCTCCTTTGCCATAGGAGAGAGAAAGGCAGGGGCATATAAATAGGTTGAGGTTGGCTGCGGACCGGTTCGAAGCGATGGCACGGGGCAAGGGGCAGGATGCCCCGCCGCAGATGCATAAGATATAAAAATGGGGCATCCCCAATAGGGTCGGGGGGAACGGACATGCATGCGCGCTTCGAGATCATGACTTCTCGGCACAACGAGGTCAGGGACATCACTAGCAGGGTGCAGGAGATACTCAGGGGATCAGGGGTCAAGGAGGGTGTGTGCTCGGTCTATGTGCCGCATGCGACCGCAGCCGTCATCATCAATGAGAACGCTGACCCGAACATCAACTCCGACCTGCTCGATGCGCTCACGAAGGCGGTGCCGGAGCACGGCGGATACCTGCATGACCGGATCGACGGGAACGCGACGGCCCATATCAAGGCGGCGATCATCGGGCCGAGCGAGATCATACCTGTCAGCGGCGGGGAGCTCGCGCTCGGCGCCTGGCAGGATGTCATGCTCTGCGAGTTCGACGGCCCGCGGAGACGGCAGGTCATCGTCACGATCATACCCGATACGCATCGGTGAACGGAGGGATAGCCATGCAATGCGACATGTGCGGCGCCACAGGCGAGATCTATAGGGCAGAGATCGAGGGCACCGAGCTCCAGGTCTGCGAGTCGTGCGCCTCGCTCGGCAGGGTGATCGGCAGGGTGGAGCAGCCGGAGGCGCTAAGGCGCAGGAAGGCCCGGCCGTCCCCACAGGAGCGTCCCCGGCTGCCGGCGAGACGGAACGAGACAATCCAGGTGATCGTCGACGGCTATGCGGGCATCGTGAAGGCGGCGCGTGAGCGGATAGGGCTGAAGCAGAAGGAGCTCGCGATGCGGATCGCGGAGAAGGAGTCGCTCATCCACAACATCGAGTCAGGCCATTTCGAGCCGGGGATCGGCCTCGCGCGGAAGCTCGAACGGTTCCTGAAGGTGAGTCTCATCGAGGATCATGAGGAGACGCACGACGGCGCATTCTCGGCCGGCGGCGAGGATGTCACCCTGGGCGACGTGATCAGGATCAAGAGGCGGGGTTAGGGGCCGACGTCCTCTCATCCCTTTCCCCTGACGAGACGGCGAGCGAGGACTGCAGGAGAGACCAGCCGGCCTGGACGAGCTGCTCCCTGACGGCATCAGGGGAGGCCCCTGCCTCTCTCAGCGCGGCGACATACGAGATGAGCTCTTCCGGCAGGCCGTAGATCTCGTCGAGCAGCACCTCGCACTCGACGTCGTCGAATCCCTCGCCGACGAGGATGCCCTTTATCTCGTCGCGGCCGGTCCCCTTCTCCTTCGAGCGGGCGATGATGCCCTTCAGCTTGCGGTCCTCCTCGCTCTCATTCACCTGCAGGAAGACCGCCTCGATGTCATAGGGATGCCATCCCTCTGCCGAGAGGCGCGCCATGATCTCGGACTTGATGAGCCCATGCTCCCGCAGGCCGGCGAGATAGTCCCGCAGGCTCATGAGGTCATCAGGGAGCGGCCGGAGCGCGGGGTCCGGTAGAGGAAGGTCGGATGGGAGTGAGGGCATCGAGGACCTCTTGGCACCGTCCTTCGGGCCTTCGAGGCCGCCAGGCCGATGGAAGACGAAGTAGGCGGCTGCGCCGAATATCGAGAAGAGGACGAGGCCGCCGACGAGGTAGAGCCAGATCGGCGTCCCTTCCTGTTCCTGAGTGGGTTCTTCCGGCTCAGGCTCAGCTTCCGGTTCTGGCGGCGGCGTCTCTTTCTTTGGCGGCGGATCGGTATCGGTCTCGTTCCGCGCCGGAGGAGGAGGAGGAAGGGACTCGATCCCGGCGATCGCGAAGTAGGAGAACCCCGGCGAGACAGCGCGGTAGTAGGCGAATCCCGCGGTGCTCGACAGGTGCTCGGTCAGGAGCGTCTCCCAGGAGGGGCCGTGACGGTAGAGCCTCACGCCCGCAGGCTCGATGCGGTTCTCCTCGAGCCAGGAGAGAGGCACCTTGAAGTCGACGGTGACGTTCGTGAGGTTCACCCCGGACGGGTTGAGCCGGATGTCGAGGTATGAATAGACGGTCCGGTCGAGCCTCGCCGATGCCGTCGGGTCGGCCTTGTAGACGCCGAGGTCGACGCCGTAGTAGTTGTTAGCCGTGTAGATGGTGATACGCACGACCGGGAGGTCGTCCTGCGCTATCGAGAAGACCGATTCGCGCCCGGCGAGCAGGCGGCGTCCGGCGGCCTCGAAGCGAACGGCATCGAGGACCTCGAACCAGACCGGCGCCGGAACGCCGACGTTCCCCTTCGTGTCGTTGCAGGCGACGTAGCGGGTGTGGTTGCCGTCCTTGAGGCCGCGGAAGGGATAGGTGTGATCCCACCCATCGCCGACGAGATGGCTCGTCATCTCCGAATAGTTCTTCCGAGCGCTCTCGGAGAGCCGGCATGAGGCGTCCTCGCTTGTCCTGACCGTCAGGGTGAGGTGATCGGCGTAGACGATGCCCGACGGGTCGTACGACGTGATGGTGGGCGGCGTCGTGTCCTCGATCGTGAAGGTGACGTTCTCGACCGCTTTGTTCCCCGCCTTGTCAATGCACACGATGCCGAGGGAGTAGTCGGCGTCGAGGAAAGTCTCCCCGACCTCCCCGGCGTAGTAGGAGATGCAGTCCTCTTCGCATTCGGCGACGCACTCGTAGGTGCAGTCGTGGTACGTCCGCACGCACGCGTCCTCGCAGCGGTCGGTCGTGCAGTCGGTGTCGCAGTCGTCCCGGTCGGCGAGGCAGTCGCCGCGGCAGCCCTCAAGGCAGTCGTCGCAGGAGAGCTCTGTCGTCTCCTCGAGCTCGTCCTCCTCGATCTCGCGCCATCCTTCCCTCGCGCAGTCGTCCTCGCAGGCGTCGAACTCGTCGTCGCACTCCGCGCGCTCGTCGCTGTCGTCCGCCTCGTCCCTGCAGGCGTCGCGGTCACCCTCGCACCCGTCCTCGCAGAGCGTCTCGTCGTCCCGCAGGAGCAGGAAGCCGCACTCCGAGCCGGAGACCGTCGAGACGTTGATGTAGACCAGGTTGGAGTCATCGAGCGTGTCATCGTCGTCCGGCGCGTGCACCTCGATCTCCGGAGCCGTCCGGTCGACCATGAAGCTGCGTTCTGACGTGGTCCGGTTGTTGCCCGTGGCGTCCTCCAGGTAGATCCAGTAATCATAGTTCGTCTCCGACGGGCTCGACACCGTGTAGTAATAGTAGTCGGACCCTGCGGTGCAGGTGTGGTTCGTGCCGTCGAGGTTGATGATCGGCGTCGCACCGAGCGCCTCGTTCGTGGTGAAGTTGATGACGACGGTCGTGCTGTTCACGACCTCACGATCAGGGGGCGTCGGCGCGACGAAGGTGGGGACCGGCGCCGTCGTGTCGACGACTGAGAAAGCGACGTACAGCTGCTCAGAGTGCGAATAGGGGTCGAGGCAGGTGACCGTGTAGGCATAGTCTCCGTCCGAGAGGTCGGCCGCAAACGTCGTCTGATGGCTCTTGCCGCTGGTCGCCGTGAGGGACCCCGACGAGGACCCGGTGTAGGTGCAGCTCGCGGCCTCATCGGTGGAGATCCTGAGCGAGACGCCCGCCCCTTCCGCGAGCACCGTGCCGTTGGCAGGCGAGACGAGCGAGAGCGCCGGCGGCATCGTGTCGACGGTCATGGTGCGCTCGGCAAGGTCCCGCTTGTTCCCCGCCAGGTCGGTCGCGCGGACCGAGAAGGTGTGGCTGCCGTCGGCGAGCCCCGAGAACGTCTTCGAGAGCTGGGTGCCGATGGTGCCGTTCGAGCCGTTCTGCATGGTCGCGGTCTGGCCGTCGAAAGTGACGGTCGCGCTGACCGGCTCGCCCGCGGATATCGCCACCTGCAGGGACGTTAGGGTTATCGTCGAGGAGTCGGCTGGGGTCGGCGTGATGAAGGAGGCCTGCGGGACGGTCGTGTCTGCCGCGACCGAGAAGGCGTGCCTGACGCCCGTCGGGTTGATGTTGCCGCGGGAGTCGTTGCACCTGTAGTAGTAGGTGTAGGAGGCGCCGTCCGCGAGGCCGACGAGGGTCGCGGCATGGGAGAGGCTGTCCGAGGTGTTGAGCGCCGTCCCCGAGGAGAAATCGAACGCCGGGCCTGCCGCGCTCATCCTACAGGCGGCCTCCTCGTTCGTCGTGAATGACAGCCCTTGCGTACGCGTCCCTTCGGGGAGCGTCGAGCCGTTCGCCGGCGAGAGCCCTGATATGGCGGGCATGGTCGTGTCGGTGATGGAAAGGGGTATCGTGCCGCCGGCGACGATCGCCGTCTGGAGAGCGGTCGTGTTGTAGCCGGTCTTCTGCGCGGTGATGGTGTGCAGGGAGTAGTTCGTCAGGCCGCCGGGCAGCAGCTGGTACTGAGTCGCCTCGAATTGCTCGGTCTCCCCTCCGGCGTCGGTCGTCCCCGAGTAGACGGCGCCGAGCGACTGGCTGGTCACCGACACCGTCGTCCCTGAGAGCGGGCTCTCGCCGTAGGCGGTCGAGACCGCGACGTCCCAGGTCTGGTAGAGGAGGCCGTCCCGCAGGTCGACCGCGCTCCGGTCGACCGTCGAGTTCCTTATATAGACGAGCGTGTGGTCGCCGTCTATGAGGAGGTCGTCGGTGCCGCCGGAAAGCGAACAATAGGAGAGGCGCGCGTCCTCGGCGTCCATGAGCGAGACGGCGTGCGCGTAGCCGGTGACCGCGCAGCGGAGGACCGTGCAGCCGTCGGCATAATCGAACCTGATGCCGGTGCCCTCTCCCGGGCCGGAGAGCGTCGCGCCTGCGCAGTCGACGGTGATGCCGTCGGCGGCGAGCACGAGCGCGCCGTCGCTGTCGGGATCCGCTATCTGTACCGCCCCGAGCGCGATGGTGTAAGTGCCGTCCTCGGCGATGATGACCGTGTGCGCGGTGCCGTTCGCCGCGATGAGCGCGTCCGAGAGAGAGGTGCTGTTGCAGCCTGACGCGCAGACCGTGATGTCGGCGGCCGCTGCCTGAGGGAGCGCGAGCAGGAGGACCGCCGCGATGAGGATGATGCGGATGGCGTCAGCCCGCATGGCTTATCACCTCCGCAGGGCTGACGAGCGCGCGCCTGACGGTGTGGCCGCATTTCCAGAACCCGAGGAAGCCGCGGACATCCTCCTCATGCTGCCGGGGGACCAGGAGCACGCTCTTCGCGAGGAAGACGGCGCCCGTCCGCTTCAGCATGCCGGACCTCCCGTCCCGTCCCTTGAGGGCGTAGTAGAAGCGGGTCTTGTCTTTCGGCATGAGATGGGCTGTCGAGTAGGTGATGAGCGCCATCTCGCTGAGAGTGAGATGGTCGGTCGTTTCTGGCCCTTCCCCCATACTGTTATATCATTTAACATATATACTATATATATCTTTCTATGTTACCTGAAATAACATAATAAATGTTAATTCATTTAACAGAATAGCTTATAGTAGGCATTCATTCAAGAAATAGGAATTGGGGAGTGAGGCAAAATAGTTAAATAATTTAACAAATTGATAATTATTATACTTAGTTGATATGTCAAATAACAGACTTTATGAGGAGCGTATCTCTTTGAGGACCTCGTCGACGACCTCCTCGGGCCAGCCGACACTGATCATGTCCTCGCGCACACGGACCTCAGGCTCCTGATGGGAGAATGCGTGCTTGACATATTTCATGAGCTGTCGGATCTTCGCCTCAGGGACGGTGATGCCGATCCTCGCGAGGTTGTTCTCTATCGCGTCAAGCGACTTCTCCTCCTGCTTCTTGATGCGCCTGCCGACTTCGATGAGCCGCGTCTCGATCTTCCGGCACATCTCCTCACGGACCCGGACATCATCGATCTGGCTCGCGAGCTTGTAGTCCTCGAAGACGTGCCTGACCCAGTCGGATATCTCGTTCTTCTCGTCTGTCACATGCAGCCTGAACGTGTCGTCGTCGATCTCAGAGAGGGCGTCGAGGAGGTCGTGGAGGTTCCTGACCTGCCTGCCGTCGGCGAGCTGGAACACGACCTCGAAGCCCTCCTTCGCGCTCGCTTTCGCCGCCTCCACCGCCTCGGCGAGCTCGGCTTCGGCCCCCGCCTTCCTCTCGCCGAGCTTCCGCTTGACCGGCTTTACCTTCGACTTGACGGCGACCGCGATGGTCGTCTTCCCTTCCTCAGACGCTGGCTGGGGCTCTTCCGCCGCGGCAGCCGCGGCAGCGCTGCCCTCCTCGGCCGGCGGAGGCGCTGTCGGGAACCTGAAGTGCATGTTGACGAAGATGAGCACCGCGCCGATGACGCCGACGCCCACGACGAAGCCGACGAGCGTCCAGAGCCACCAGGGCGTCGAGAACCCTCCTACGACAGGGACCTCATCCGGCTCTGCCGTGATCTCGCGGGGCGTCGTCGTCTCGTCAGGCGAGAGGTCAAGCAGCCCCTCCTCGAGCGTGCCGTTGATTTCGGGGATGACGAGCTCCTCGGTCCCGTTCGTGCCTGCGACCGCCGCGCCGGCGGTGCCGGACGGTTGGAGGGTGACCGGCCCGCCGATGGCGAAGTAGGAGAATCCCGCAGAGGAGGCGGTGTAGTAATAGTCGGCATCGTCGTTTCCGGTGCGCGTGGTCGGGAGCGCAATCCAGCCGCCTTCGGTGAAGCGGTACAGCTGCACGTCGGACGCGACGATCCCCTGGTCCGAGAGCCAGCTCTTCGGGACGCGGAAGGAAATGTCGACATCGCCGAGTTGCGCGTCGGTGATGCCCGTCTTCTCGAACTCGAGGTACTGGAATATGCCGCCAGCAAGCGTCGTCACGCCCCCAGGCCGTCCGGAAAGCTTCGTGAGCGTGATGGTGGCGGAGCCGATCCGCATGGCTGCGGTTATCCGGACCTCGGTCACGGCGAGTATCTCTTTCGAGATCGTCCAGACGGTCGTGACGCCGACGTCGAGGCTTGAAATAATCTTTGTCACGCGCTCGGTGTCGAGCGAGAGGCCGGGGAGGCCTGCTGATGATCTCCGGGACGAGCTGCTTTCATCCTCGTCTTCGTCGTCTCCCGAGCCGCTGCTCGTCGCATCGGTCACCTCGCTGCTCGCTGTGCTATTGCAGTTCCCGAGCCGGTCGCAGACCGTGACATTGTAGTAATAACGGGTCGATGCGGAGAGCGAGGAGATGGTGTGACTATGGGAGGTCGTGAAGGATGACGAGCTGTCGTTCGAGCTGTAGGAGGCGTTGAGCCCATACCGGACCGAGTAGTTCACCGGCTCGAGCTGGGTCCAGGAGAAGGTGATCGAGGAGGTGGTGTCGGTGACGGTGAGGCTCGGCTGCGCCGCCGAGAGGTCGCTGATCGTGAACGTCGTCGTGTTCCACGCCTCGTTGCCGGCGCCGTCGGCGCAGCTGACGTTGATCGTGTGCGCGGCGTTCTCGTAGATCGCGAGGAGCGCGGAGAAGGATTCCGCGCCCGTCTGCGTGAAGTCCACGCTCGCGTTCGTGTTGAGGACCCAGGAGCAGTTCGCCGTCTCCGATGCGCTCACGAGGAGCGGGATGTTGTACGAATAGCCGAGCGTGCCTGCGTCGGCGGGGCTCGATATGGCGATTGACGGGACGACCGTGTCGTTCGCGCCGAAGACGCCCGAGAAGTGGGGGACATACACCTTGGTCCTGGTGCCGTTGTCCCCATAGCAGGGGCTCGGGACGCGGGGCTGGGTGCAGGCAGGCACCTGCTCGCACTCGCCGAAGCTGTCGTTCCCGCAGTAGTGGATGCGCCCGTAGAAGGAGGGGTTGTGCGGCAGGTAGACGACACCCGTATAGTCCGCAGCCGAGTCGTTGAGGAAGAGGCTGAAGTTCGTGAGCCGCACCGAGTCGATGGCCTGGGTGCCGATCTCCTGCTCCACCTCCTGCGTGAGGTTGGTGTCGTTCACGCTCATGTCGAACGGCGTCTCCCAGGAGGCCTCGCTTCCGGTTACGTTCTCGATCTCTACGGTGATGGTCTCCTTCTCGATGGTGATCGTGAGGCTCCGGTTCATCTCCTCGGTCTCGTTCACCGCGGTGCCGTTCGGGTGCAGGACCGAGATGTTCGAGGCGTTGATGGTCCCGTTCAGCACGGCTGTCCAGTTCGAGATGACCATCGTGTAGTTGGTGATTCTGAAGGTGCGGTTGACGCAAGCGCTGTTGCCGGCGGTGTCGTTCGCGCAGAGGTGCAGGTAGTGGATCCCTGGGTAGACGAAGGCGAGGGTCCTGTTGGTTCCGGAGACGTTTATCGCGACGGGCTGGTAGTCCTGGTAGCCCCAGGAGGCGTTCGGGAACGCGTCCGTGATGGTGTACTGCATGACGACGGTCTTGTTTGACACGTTCTGGAGCTGCGTCGGATAGGTGATGGCGAGAGCCGGCGCCTCGTCGTCTGTGAAGTAGGGGGTGCTGTTGTCCCATCCGGCGTTCCCGGCACGGTCGACCGCGTACACGCTCGTGACGTCGTCGCCCTGTGTGGCGCCGCTGCCGGTCCAGTGCGTGCCGTTATAGGTGAGGGAATGGCCTTCGGCAGTCACGCTCACGACCGTGGTGTTGTCCTCGCAGCCGACGGCATAGGCGACGGTGGCGGATGATGTTATGATGTTCGGCGTGACGGTGATCGTCCCGAAGACTGGGTCGAGGTCGTCGATGGTGTACGCCGTCGAGGTGTTAATGGCGACGTTGCCGTTGCTGTCGGTCGCGTTCACCGTGACATTGTCCTCCGCCTTGTCGGCAAGCGCGATCGTCCCGCTCCAGAGCCCGGCCGCGTAGCTGAGGGAGACGCCTTCCGCGGTGACGCCGGCGATGCCGTAGGCGTCGCTCGCGTTGACGGTGATGGTGACGTTGGTGCCGCTCTGGACATAGTCCTCGCTGAGGACGATGGAATGGAAGGCCGGCGGCTGGGTGTCGGCGACCGTGAGGCCAAACACGGTCGAGTTCACGGCGTACTCGCCGTCCGTGCAGGAGACGAGCCACTGGTAGAAGCCGTTGCCGATGCCGGTAGCGAGTTCGCTGTTGGTGTCGTTCGATACCGCCGCATCGGTCGCGTTCGCGCTCCCGTTGATGTAGAGCGTGCAGGTGAGGGAGGCGCTCGTGTTGTCGATGACCGAGAAGTTGAAGGTGGCGGTCGCGGTGTTGTTGAGCTGCAGGCCGTCGGTCGGGTAGAGGAGCGTGACGTTCGGCGGGGTGTTGGGTGCGGTTGGCGTGGTGTTGAAGAGGTACGGGCCGTCAGAGGCGCAATAGCCACACGGGTTGCAGGCATAAACTGTGTAGGAGTAGCTCGTGTTGGGCGAGAGGCCAGAGAGCGCGATGCTATGGCTCGTGTTGAACGAGGTGTCGGTATAGTTCACGCTGCTGTTCAGGGCGATCGTCGCGTTCGCGAGCTTGTCGATACTGAAGTTGACGATCGCTGAGACATTGGTGATGGTGTGGTTGACGACGCCGGATATCGCCGGCGGCACGGTATCAGCCAAGGTGAACGCCGCGGGAGCGGTCCAGTTGAAGTACTCGCCATCGGTGCAGTTGACAGACCATGAATAGTCGCCGTACGCACCGAAAGCCCAGGTGAAGGAAGTGTTCGTGCTATTCGCAACCGATGCGTTCGTCTGGTTGAGCGTGCCGTTGATATACAGGCCGCACGACAGCGTCGCATTGTCAGGATCCATCACGTTAAACCAAAAGAATACGGTCAGATTGTCGTTCTGCGTATCAGACACAGGATAGAACGCCTCGATGCCATCAGGACCGGCATTCGGCGTCGGGGTCGCGTTCGTCGTGAAGGAGTAGGGGCCCGTCTCGTTGCAGTAGCCCCACAGGTTACAGGCGATGAGGGCATACACATACTGCGCGCTCGCATTGAGCCCAGAGAGAGCGATGATGTGGTTGAGCCGGAAAGAAGTGTTCGTATGGTTCGTGCCGTTCAGCGTGACGGTCATGTTCCCAAGCTTGTCAAGCGTGAAGTTCACCACCGCCGACTCGTTCGTGATCGAGTAGTTGAACACCGATAGGAAGGTTGGGGGGACGTTGTCGATATGATGTATCCACGCGTCCGCCGAGCTGCTCCAGTACTCGCCGTCAGAACAGTTGACATACCAGGAGTAGTTCCCATACGAGCCGAAGGAATAGTTGACCGAGGCGTTCGTGCCGTTCGAAGCAGGTGCCCAGGCAACCCATGAGCCGTTCACATACACCGAGCAGTTGAGCGTCGCGTTCTCCGCATCCGTCGCGTTGAACCAAAACCAGACAGAGAGGTTCCCGATCTGCGAGGTGTTGACCGGATAGTAGAGCGTCGGCACGTCAGGAGGCGTGTTCACTGGCGTCACCTGTGTCGTGAAGTTGTATGGCCCTGTCTCGTTGCAGTAGCCCCATTGGTTGCAGGCGGTGATTGTATAGACATACAGGGTACTCGCGTTCAGGCCGATGAGATTGAAGAGATAATCGCTCAGGAAGCTGCTGTTTGTGTAGTTCGTGCCGTTGAGCGTGAGCGTCGCGTTCGCGAGCTTGTCGAGCGTGAAGTTCACCACCGCCGACTCGTTCGTTATCGAGTAGTTGAAGACAGATAGGAACGCTGGCGAGACGCCATCCGTAAGGTTGAGGGAGGCTACGATCGAGGCGTTCACAAACTCCCCATCAGAACAGTTTATATACCAGAGATAATCGCCGTATGAACCGAAGGTATAGTTGACTGACTCGTTCGACCCGTTGGAGGCGACAGCCGACGCGGTCCAGGAGCCGTTCACATAGAGCGAGCAGTTGAGCGTCGCGTTCTCGGCATCCGTCGCATTGAACCAGAAGTTGGGGGTCAGGTTGCCGGTCTGCGAGAGGTTCACCGGAGAGAAGAGTATTGGTGCTTGTGGTAATGTGTTCGGCTTGCCGGTGGTGACGATGGTGAAGACAGACGTCTGGTTCATATGGTTGAGGGAATCGTTCGCATAGACCATCCATCCGACATGAACGCCGACGGTGTCATTGAGCAGTATCGAGGAATTTGACCAATTGAGACCGTTAAAGGAAGTCCAGGATCCATTTACCCACATCCCGGAGTTATTCGTAGAAAAGAGGTATGATGAAGAGTTGAAGGTGTCCTGCCAGTAGACCGAGAGGAGAACCTCCCTGGCTCGGATTGTCGTATTCGAGCTCTCCGATGACCAGGTGGGAGCGTTATTGTCGATCCGGACATTGCCCGAACTGTTCGTCACATTCGCTCCTGACCAGTTCGTGGCGTTGACTAAGAGAGTATAGAGGCCGTCGGAGACGCTTGAGGTGTTCCAGAAAAAGGTGTAGTTTGTGCTGTTTGAAAAAGTGTCGTTGAATCCGATGAGGGTCGAATACGAATCCAGGAAGAAAGTGATATTGGTGACATCCTGATTGAGGATCGAGACATTGAGGAGATACAGGCCTTCGATCACCACATCCGGCTGCGGGGTCTCGATGATGACGCTGAACCCTGCGGCGAGGCCTACCGCGAGGAGGGCTGTGAGGAGCACTGTGATTACTGCGAGCCTCTTTTTCGTGATGTGCACACCATCACCTCTTTTTAAATCAAGGGTGGTTTTCGGTTTTTAAATCTTTCCCTTTTCACCACCGTCCGGGCCCGAATGCGCTCAGGCGAGGTAGAGGGCGAGGAGGATCAGCCCGGTCCAGAGGGCCAGGGATAGGAGAAGCCCTGGGTCCCAAGCAGCGAGGCTCGGCTCGCGGCCGACCGCCGAATCGGCGCGGGACAGCCAGAAGTAGCGGAAGAGCGCGTAGAGCGCCACCGGGAGCGTGACGAAGAGGACGGTGTTGCCTGAGAGGAAGCTGTAGAGGGCGTAGCTCAGCAGCAGCGCGGTGAGGCTCACGACCGAGAGGGCGTCGGTGGTCTCAGGGGTGTAGGCGGAAAGGGCAGGGCTGAAGGAGGCCGCCTTCCTCCCAAGCAGCGCGACCGTCGCCCGGCGCTTGGACACCGAGAGGAAGAGGGAGAGGAAGAAGGGGCAGAGGATGAGCCAGGGCGACACCCATACGGAGATCGCGAGCGCCCCGGCGACCGCCCGCAGCGCGAAGTTCGTCGAGATCGCGAGGATGTCCGCGAACGCCACGCGGCGCAGCAGGAGAGAATAGAGGACGAATATGCCGAAAACGCCCGCGATCGCGAGGAGGAAGCCAGGCGGGAGCGCGGCACCGAGGCCGAAGCCGACGACGAGCGAGAGGAGCATGACGAGCGCCGCCACCGGCTTCGAGACGAGGCCTGCCGCGACCGGCCGCTTCCGCTTCTCCGGGTGCGCGCGGTCTGCCCGCAGGTCGACGAGGTCGTTGAGGATGTAGCCGGCGGACGAGACGAGCGAGAGCGCGACGAAAGCGATGCTTGCCTGAAGCATGGAAGAGGGGTCGAGGAGCCGTCCCGAGAAGATGAGCGCGAGCAGGACCATCAGGCTCTTGTACCATTGTGGCACGCGCATGAGGGATACAAGCGTCCGGATGCCCATGCCACGGCAGGAGACGAAAGCCGTATATAATAGTTTTGCCAAGGATACCCTATGGAGTTCGCACGATACTATAAGGGAGCGTTCGTGCGCGCCTACGTATGGGTGCGCCAGCGCATCATCCCGCTCGAGGAGATCGGCGCGCACGTGCCGGTGCGGGGGCTCATCGTGGACATCGGCTCGGGATGCGGCGTGCTCGCCAACTACCTCGCCCGGCGGTCTCGGACGCGAAATGTCGTCGGGCTCGAGCTCGATCCCCACAGGGTGAGGCGTGCGCAAGAGAGCGCGGCAAGGGTCCCGAACCTCTCCTTCGTCGCGAAGGACATCGTCAAGGACCCTGCGATCATGCACGCGGACTGCCTGCTTCTCGTCGACCTGCTCCACCATATCCCGCCGCCCGCCCAGACGATCCTCATCGACGCCTGCGCCACGAGGCTCAGGCGGGGAGGCGTTCTCGTGGTCAAGGAGGTCGACCCTGCGGATACCGTGCGTATCGGCATCACCTGGCTCCTTGACAAGCTGATGACAAAGGGCGGCAGGATGTGGTACCTCGATCGGCGGCGGCTCGAGGACGATCTGCGGGAGAGGGGGTTCAGGGTCGAGGGGATCAGGGTGCGACGGGCGCTCTTCCCGCACTATCTGCTCGTCTGCCGAAGATGAGGCGCTCGGTCCAGCCGAGGTCCTCGCGGTAGAGCTGGCCGAACGTCCGGTTCAGCAGCGAGATGAACCCCTCGCGTTTCCCGTCGCACGTATCGTCATCGGGCGGGCAGGGGATATCGGCGGTGTCGATGAAGACATAGGCGATGCGGTCCCTGTTCTCATCCACGTAGGATGAGTACGCATCCAGCTTCCGGGAGTCGAAGAGAGGGTAGTAGACGAGGCCGAGCGGGGCGTCCGCGTAGAGCGTGATGTGCGGTGTCGTGGTGAGCACCTCGCCGTCGACGTCTTTCCCGGAGAGGTAGGTGTAGAAGGAGCTTTCTCCCTTCATCTCGAAACGCTCGTTCCCATGGTAGTACGTGATCGCGGAGAGGAGGCCGACCGCAAGTATCGCGATGAGGGCGAGCGCGGTCCAGAGCCGCTCCCGCCGCTTCGCCTGCCTGACGAGTGAATCGATCCCGACGGCGGAGAGGAACGCGAGGCCGGGGAGCATCAGCAGGAAGTAGCGCGGCGTCTTGCACGCGAGGGACTGGAAGTAGAGCGCCGGGACGAAGAGGAGCAGCAGGACGAGCTGGCTGCGCCGGTACCGCTCGCCGCGCAGGCCGACGGCGAGGCCGGCGATGCCGAGGACCGCGAAGAGGTGGAGCGCGGAATCCTTCGCCGCGTGGACCAGGTAGAACGACCACGGCTGCAGGTAGAGGGAGGTGCAGGCGACGACCCCTCCGATCACCTCGCTCGCCTGGAAGAGGGGGAAGAGCGGGCTCCCATACAGCACCAGGTTGAGCAGGAGGTAAGGGATTGTGAGGAACGAGAATCCGAGGAGCATCCTGCCGATCGAGGCGAGAGCCCGCGACCTCTCCGCAGCGTCTGTCGAGAGGAGCGATGCCGCCTCGATCAGCACGACGATGCCGAAGAACATCCCTGCCGGGAACTTCGCGAGGAACGCGAGCGAGAGGAGCATGCCCGCCGCCAGGTGCCGTCCCTTGAGCCAGCAGAGGATGCCGCATAGCGCGAGCGCGAGCGCGAGCGGCTCGACGTAGAGGTGGAAGGTCGCGAAGAAGAGAGTGGATGAGAGCGCGACGAGCGCTGCCGAGAATGCCGCCACCCGGCGCGAGAAGGCGTGCTCGCCGATCAGGTACGCCAGCACGACGGAGGCGAGGACGAGCAGGATCTGCAGGACCTTCGCGGAGAGGAGCAAGGGGAGTCCCACCGCCTGGATGCTGCCGAGGAGGAAGGGCCAGACAAGGCCGCGTATCGGCTCCCAAAGGCCGGCAGCCCCCCCTGAGAAGATGAATCTCCCCATGCCGATGTAGACCGAGGCGTCCCACCAGACCTCATGCGGGTCGCGCAGGAAGACGAGGCGCGCGGCGAGCGCCGCGAAGAGGACCAGCGCCAGTTCCCGATGGTCCGTGAGGAACCGCAAGGGAGGGGACGGTCTCATTCTCCATCGGCTGAGGTGGCCGCGAAGAAGCCGGCGCAGTCCTCGACAGTCTCGTCATAGAAGGGGCAGATCCCGATGAGGATGTCGTCCATCGGGGTGAGGCCGGTGAAGATCGTGTCCTCGACCACGACCGTCGGGTAGACCTGGAAGTTGTAGGTCTTCTTGAGGATGTCGATCATCGGCTCGTCCTCGTTGTTCGCGTCGAAGGCGAAGACGAGCAGCCTCTCCTTGAGCCGCTTCTTGAGGTAGGTCAGGATGAAGGCCTGCTCCTCACAGTCGGGGCACTGCTGCTTGGTGCCGTAGAAGTAGAGCACCGTCGCGACTGACGTGTTGCACGTCGCGCGCGTGCGCTTCGAGAGCAGCCAGTAGTTGATCTGCGCCTGGATGTACTCCCGCTGCAGCACCGTGAAGTCGTACTTGTTGATCTGCGCGTTCTGGTTGTAGCTCTCGAGCCGCAGCCTTGTCTCCTCCAGGCTCTCGATCGAGTCCTCGAAGGCCTTCGTCACGCGCGGGCAGTTGTCCTCCTGCGAGAGCTGGTCCATGTAAGCGTACTGGAGCTGCAACGAGGAGAAGTCGAGCTTCTGCTCCCGCGCCATCGACTGGATGTAGACGACCCTTTTCCCCTCGATCACGAGCCCGAGGAAGAGGCCGAGCAGGAAGATGCCGAGCGTTATCACGCCAGCGATCACGTACTTCTCCGAGGATACGCGACGCTGCTGCATGCGATCACCAGTGCTGCCTCCTGCCGGTGGCGAGGTCGAAGGCGATCCCGACCCACATGGCAGAGATCACGAGGTAGTAGAAGAACAGGTAAAGGAATATCGGCGTGAACCCGAACTGGAGGACACGTTCGTTCGTCGACTGATGCGACTTGTAGATGACAAGGCCGGTGATCATGATCATGATGAAGGCGACGGCGAGCGTCATGAAATTGAGGTCGAGGAGGTGGAGATTGGGGGTGAAGTCGTGGATGAAGGTCCAGATGTCGTAGTCGACGTAGCTCAGGTTCCAGAGGTACTTGATGTAGGGCTTGAGCGCGTAGTAGACGGTGGAGGTGATGATGATGAGCGCGAGGATGCCGGATACCATGATCGTCGGCATCTGGATCATGCCAAAGTCGCCGTAGGCGCGGTTGAAGAGCATGCGCTTGTAGGCGAGCGCGTTGAGCAGAGCGCCTTTGAACCACCGGTTGCGCTGGGTGTAGAGCTGCCTGTAGGTGGTCGGCGCCTGGGTCTCGATCTCGACGTCGAGGAGCTGGACCAGCCGGTAGTTGCGGCTCTGCAGCCGGAGCGTTATCTCGAGGTCCTCGGTGAGGTTGCGGTTGGGGTCAAAGCCGCCCACCTCCCTGAGCACAGGGGCGCGGTAGATGGAGAAGGGGCCCGGCGCGACATGCACGCAGTTGAGGTCGCTCATGAGCTTCTTGTAGAACATGTTGACGATGTATTCGTACCACTGGAACTTCTGGACCATGTTCTTCGGGTCCTTGACCTTGAGCGTCGGCAGCACCGCGGCTATCCTCTCGTCGGTGAAATGGGGGAGCATGCGCTTGAGCGCGTCCTTCGAGACATAGGAGTCGGCATCCAGGCAGATGAAGTACTCGCCCTTCGCCACCTTGAGCGCACGGTTCATGGCGGCGCCCTTCCCCGCGTTCTCCTGGTAGATGTGCCGCAGGCCGATCCCCGGATGCTTCGCGATGAGCCCCTCGACGATCGCCTGGGTGCGGTCGGTGGAGCCGTCGTTCATGATGAGGATCTCCATGAGATCCTTCGGGTAGTCGAGCCTGATGACCGACATGACCGTGTCCCTGATCGTCTTCTCCTCGTTGTAGGCGGGGATCACAATCGAGACCGTGGGGAGCCTCGCGAGCCTCGCGAGCCTCTTCTGCGGCCGGTCCTCGAGGAGCACGATGAACCAGAATATCGCGAAGAAGAGAGAGATGAGGTACGTGAACCACAGCAGCACGTTGACGACGATATGCATGCGATACCAATCCTCAGTTATCCTCGGAGCATCTGCCAGACCTGGACATCATGGTTCTCATAGACATTTTTAAATGTTTCGTTGTTCCGGAAGAGGAAGAGGAGGCCCTCGTCGTCCTTGCGCCAGACAAGGCCGTGCTTCATCTCAGGGTCGATGAAGATGTAGTCGACATACCACCTGTCGAGGAGCGCACGCGTCGTCTCGAGCGATCGCGAGCTGAATATCCCGGCGGAGTCTGCGTACCGCTCGGCGGCCTGCGGCGCGTAGGCGACATTGCTGTCCATCACCACCGGAAGGCCGGCGAAGTAGGTGACCCAATGGCCGCGCGAGTAGTGGGAGAGGACGACGGAATCAGGCTCCGCGTTCCGGCCGAGCCAAGCGAGCGCGTCGGCCATCTCCGGCGTCGGGGGCATGGTGCTCGTGCGGTTCAGGTAGGAGACCGGCGAGAAGAGCACGCCACAGACGATGATGCCGAGCGTCAGGTTCCTGATCAGGCCCGCCTCCCAGTTCCTCCCAGCGAGGGTGACGAACGCGACGCCGCCGAGGAAGGCGAAAACGAACGCCAGGTAGAGGTGCGCCTCGCGTCCGAACAGGAGCGCCACGGCGACGAGCGCGAGGAGGAGGATGTAGAAGAGTCTGTACTGCCTCTTCTTCCGCCAGATGATGACGATCCCTATCAGCGCAAGCAGCATGTTGAAGACGCCGAACCCCGCTTCGCTTCCGAGGTCCGAGACGATTGAGCTGAGCAGGTTCTGGCCGGCGAACGGCGAGTGCCCGGACAGGCCGACATAGGAGACGAGCGAGAACTGGTAGAGCGCACCCCCGGCGACGACGATGGCGAGCGCGGAGAGGAAGCAGGGCAGCCGGTCGCGGTTGGCGAAATGGTGGACGATGAGCAGGAGGAGGAACGCGATGGTATGCACGAGCCCGAAGAGCGGGATGAGGGCGAAGAGGCTGATCCCCAGGAAGCGCAACGCCTGCCGCTCTGAGAGGTAGAGGGAGGCTGCGCCGAGCATGAGGACAACCAGCAGCGGCATCCTGGTCGACTGGGTGAAGACCGAGATGAAGAGAGGGGAGAGGATGAGGAGGAGCGAGACGACGAACCTGGTCTCGAGCTCGATGCCGAGCCTGCGCAGGAGCACGAGGAAGAGGAAGGCCGCGACGATCCCGAGGAGCGGCGGGAGCATGAGCGAGATGATGCCGGGGTTCGCGACCGGCGCGATGCCGGCGAGGAGGAAGTGGTAGGGGTTGTAGATGTACGGCCGCCCCTGGTAGCTCAGCGGGTCCCACGACGGGTCGGCGGCGGTGAGCAGATGGCCTGCCATCCGCATGCTGTAGTAGGACGTGCCGCCCGGCGGCATGCCGTCGAACGCGACGAGGCGGACCGCCGTCGGGATGAGGAGCGCGAGCGCCGCGATGACCATGATTCCCACGAGCGCCCTGCGCTCGTCCAGGTGTTTCGCATAGGCGGGAGGGATCAGGCTCATCGTTCCTCCAGCGAGCACCGCGCCTCGTAGACGATGTCCTCATGCTCGTATACCGGCACGAAGCAGGCGGGATCCGCCGCGGGGAGCGCGGTGGTATTGTAGGTCCGTATCGCCTCCTGGGAGAGCAGGACGTAGTCGATGCCCCGCATGTCCGCCACCTCGACCGCCTTCGTCACGAGAGTCGTGGTGTAGAGCAGGTCGATGTCGTGGAGGATCGCTCCCGGGTCCTCGACGAGCAGGAAGTTCCCGTCGGCCACGCTCTTGCGGCGGGCGAAGTAGGTGAGCGCGTGCCCTTGCGTATACGGCACCAGGACGATCGCGTTCTCGGGCGTGTTCTCGCGCAGCCAGGCGAAGGCCGCGATGTCCTCGTCAGCCGGCACGTGCGCGAGCTCCTGCGCGGCGAACGAGATCGACGGGAAGACGCTGTTGAGCACGAAGATGAGGAGGACGAGCGTGATGATGAGGGGGCGGTAGCGGGAGATCTTCGTCTTCGCGAGATAGGCGAACACAAGCCGGTAGGCCTCGGCGAAGAGCACCGCGAGCATGCAGCCGAGGAAGAGGAGCCCGACGTCGAGCTCGATGAGCCGGAGCCACAGCAGGAACGCGATCGCGAGAACGACCCCGATCATCAGGTGGAACTCCTTCCTGCGCTGGCGGAAGACGTACTTGTAGATGATGTAGATGCCTGCGACGAAGGGGATCGCGCCGATCGCGAGGACTGCGCCGAGCACGTCCACCTGCGCGAAGAACCCTGAGAGGAGCGCAGGAGGGAGGTTCTGCCAGATGACGAGCGGGCCGTGGAAGAGGAAGGCCTTCTTGAAGATGAGGAACTCGATCCAGAGGAAGAAGAACGCCGAGAAGATGATCAGCTCAACCTCCGATCCCTTGAGCGTCAGCCGTTCGGTCCTGACGAGCACCATGTAGAAGAGGAGCCCGAGGACGAGGATGACGGCTGACGAGTGCGAGAGGACGGCGACGAGGAAGAGCAGCAGGAACCAGGTTACCGGCCATGTCGAGGCCTTCTCATCCTTCATGATCAGGAGGTAGAGGTAGAGGAGCGTGAGGAGCACGGGCGCGAGGAGCGCGTAGACCGAGAGCGCGTTCGTGGTCCTCGCGACGTAGAGCGGGATGAAGGAGCCGATGAAGCCGGCGAAGAGCGCGGCGTTCTCTGACTTGGTGAGCTCACGCGCGATGAGGTAGACCGGGAAGACGAGGAGCGAAGCGAGCACGTTCACGAACGCTTTCTGGAGGAGGACCGAGTCACTGATCAGGCCGAGGAGGCCGAGGAGGTAGGAGAAGAGGGGCTTGTAGACGAGGCTCCTGCCGCCGTAGGAGAAGGGGTCCTGGAACGAGGGCACGAGCGACTCGCGGACGCCGTCCGCCTGCCTGAGCACGAGGTAGGACTCATCGGTCGAGAGGTAGGGCGTCTGGAAGGCGAAGGAGAGCCGTATCGCGAGCGTGAGGAGGAAGATGAGCGCGAGGAGCAGATGCTCCTTCCGTATGCGTGCCTGCGGCGATTTCGCCATGCGAGGCCGGTTATCCTTTGGCTATAAATATGTTTGGCAGGACCCTTTTTAAATCCTCAGCACGGTCTGGAGAGGGCGTAGACCACGATATCGCAGACGTTGGTGCCGGTGGGACCGGTGCGGACGAGCGAGCTGCCGAGCGAGGCGAGGAAGGTTCCTGAATCATAGTGTTCCAGGCTGCTCTTGATATCGAGGCCCTTCATGTCTGCCTCCGCTGCCTGGGAACCATCGACGATCGCGCCGGCGACGTCCTCCACATAGTCCGAGCCGTCGGTCCCGACGCTCGCGCAGACCCATTCGGCAGCGCGCCCACGCAGGGCCTCGAGGGTCACGAGGCAGTAGTGCTGGTTGCGCCCGCCGACACCGGATACCGGCGGAAGCGCGGGTGCGGTCTCCCCACCGAGGATGAGCAGGTCATGGCTGCCCTGCTTGCCATCGATAATCTCCTGGGCTCGCTCCTGCGCGACCGTCGCCGTATCGCCGGCCTGCTCTGCGGTGAGGATGAGGGGAGAGAACCCTTTCCCCCTCGCCGCCATGTCCATCGCCCGGAGCGCGAGCATGTTGTCGCCGATGATGATGTTGCGCGCATTGTCAAGACGCGTCGGCGTCTCGGGCAGCTCCCCTTCCTGTCCGAGCTGCAGGTGGGCGATGACCTTCGCAGGCGACTGCTCGCGGATGCCGTGCTTCTCGAGGATGCCGAAGGCGTCGGCATAGGTCGAGGCGTCAGGGGCCGTGATGCCGGAGGCGATGACATCGATGTCGTTGCCCACCACGTCTGAGATGATGAGCGAGACCACCCGCGCCGGCGAGAAGTTCTCGGCAAGCCCCCCACCTTTTATGTTAGACAGGTGCTTGCGCACCACGTTCATCTCGTGGATGGTGGCGCCGCTCGACAGCAGCAGCCGCGTCATCTGCTGGAGGTCGGTGAGGGTCAATTCCTCCGCCGGCGCCGGCATGAGCGCCGAGCCGCCGCCGGATATCAGGCAGATCACGAGGTCGTCGGCGCCGATGCCGTGCTCGGCCTTCAGGGCCAGCATCCGCCGCACCGCCTCGACACCCCGTCTGTCAGGCTCAGGATGGCCAGCGGCGATGACCCGGATGCGCGCTGTCTGGTAGGCATCGTCCTTGCAGGAGACGACGCCTGCGACGATCCGGTCCGGCCCCAGGATGCGCTCGAGCTCCTCTGCCATCGCCCCTGACGCCTTGCCGCCGCCGATGACGAATACCCTACCAGCGAAGGGGAAGCGCTCGCCGTTGACCACGAGCGCGCCGTCCTCGACCCGCACCGCCTCGCGCATGATGCGGCGCGGGAGCACCCGGTCGATGCCCACCTCCAGGATGTCGAGCACCTCCCCCCTGAGCTCTGTGGTCGCGAGCTCATCGCGGTTCTGGATGATCATGCACCAGCCGTCGCCTGCATTCTATTTAACTGTTGCGTCGGGGAAAGACATAAATAGCCGTCGGCCATCCCTGGGCCCATGGGGCAGGGAAGCGCGAAGGGGCCGCCGCGGACGCCGAGCGGGTCTGCGGTGATCGACCGGCTGCTCGCCGGCGGGTACGAGCAGGACGTCATCACGACGATCTTCGGGCCTGCGGGCAGCGGCAAGACGAACCTGTGCATCATCGCCGCGATAGAGCAGGTCAAGAGCGGCAGGAAGGTGATCTATATCGACACCGAGGCGAGCTTCTCGGTGGCGCGCATGATACAGCTCACGCCGGACTATGAGAGCATCATCCAGTCGATCGTCTTCCTCAAGCCCAACACATTCGCCGAGCAGAAGGCGGCGTTCGGGCGGCTGCTGGAGGTCGTGAACGAGAAGGTGGGGCTAATCGTCGTCGATTCGATTGCCATGCTCTACCGGCTGGAGCTGGGTAAGGACCAGGAGGCGTACGAGCTCAACCGCGAGCTCGGCAGGCAGCTCTCCAAGCTCACCATCATCGCCCGCGAGAAGGGCATCCCGGTGCTGCTCACGAACCAGGTGTACGCGGATTTCTCCCGCGAGAACGGCGTCACGATGGTGGGAGGCGACATCCTGCGCTACGGCAGCAAGTGCCTGATCGAGCTGCAGAAGCTGCACAGCGGGAGACGGAAGGCGGTGCTGCGCAAGCACCGCTCGCTCCCTGAGGACCGGACCGTCGTCTTCGAGATCAGGGAGAAGGGATTGGAGGAGCTGCCTCCTCCTGAGAAGAGAGAAAGGGGCTGACGCCCGGGCCTATTCTCCGACGAACTCGTCGATCGGAATCTTGAGCTCCTCGTCGGGCTTGATCCTGCCGGTGTTCCGCAGGTACTCGCGCGCGAGGATGTAGAACACTAGGCCCAATGACTTCTTGCCCTTGTTGTTGCACGGCACCACGAAGTCGATGTTGTTCGACTGGTTGTTGGTGTCGCAGAGCGCGATGACCGGGATGCCGACCTTGATCGCGTCGGTGATCGCGTTCCGGTCAGGCCAGGAGTCGGTGGCCAGGATGAGTTTGGGCTCGGTGTAGCCCTCGAGCTGGGGGTTGGTGAGGATCCCTGGCGGATAGCGGCCGGCGAAGACCGTGATGCCGGTCTCGCCGCCGAAGAGCTTCGCAGCGCGCCAGCCGTTCTCCCTGCGCGAGACGATGAGGATCTCCTCAGGCTTATACTGGGAGAGGAACTGTCCTGCGATCTTGAGGCGCTCGTCGATCTTCTGGAGGTTGAGCACCGAGAGCCCGTCAGGCCTCGTCTTGTAGATGAACTGCTCCATGTATTTTGTCTTGAACTTTGTGCCGATGTGGATGCCTGCTTTCAGGTACTGCTTGCTCGGGACCAGGAACTGCTCTTCTGCGGTCATGCTTGAATCACCTTGCGTCCGTAGCTGAGAACGAGAGCGTTGGTGCGCCGTTTTTATCACCTCAGGCGCCTGCTGCCGATCGTCAGCGTTGGTAATGGGAGCGAGGAACTGCCGGGACGTTTAAATAGGTTTGGGTAGGGATAATTGATTTCTATATAGAAAATAATTGAGAAAATACAACACTTTCTTGGAGGGAAAAGCAAAAGAGAATAGAAAAAAAGGGATGGGTTATCTGCCTAACGGCCCACGACGCATGCCCCACCACTGCACTCGTCGGTGCATGTGTGATTGGCCATCCCGACAGCGTTGCCTTGACAATAGTACTCGATGAGGTGTGTCCTGTCCAAGCAATCGTCGAAGTAGGCATCCCAGGAGCTGCCGGTGACGGTCGCGTTGACCCAACCGAACTGCCCGTAGTTCTGGCCGCCGTCAGAGTCGAAACAGCCGCCGGAAGCTATGCACACCCCATCGACGCAGGAAGTGCCGCAGGTGACGAGAACGTCATCCACAAACCCTTCCTGGTTGCAGAAGTACTCATGCAGGCGCTTCCCGTCGACGCATTCATCCACCGTCTCCAGAACCGAACCTGTCTGCCGGTAATATCCGAAGATGGTGCTGGATATCTCAGGGGAGTTGCCGTTGTCGTACTCGACGCAGTCCACGCACCTACCCTCATAGGCGACTGCGATGCCTGCCTGCGCGGCATAGCACACGTTCGAGTAGGTCGTGCCGTCCTTGCCGCAGACCGGCTCATAGATATCGGCGCATGCCGGCGGCAGCTGGATCAGCGCCTTCTCCTTCTCGTAGAGCAGGCGCACGTCCTCTGCCTCGAGCGGGTGGTTGTAGAGCTTGAACTGGTCGAGCTTTCCTTCATGCCAGCCCATCCAGAGGCCGTAGTTGTTGCCGATCCTGAACCTGGTGTTCACCGCGCCGTACGAGTAGAGCTTCGCGTCCGCGAGCGTGCCGTCCACATAGAGTGATACGAGACCAGAGGGGGCGCCGTCCCAGGTCATCACCACATGATGCCAACCGGAGCCCTGCCAGGAGTTCGGGTAATCGGGGCTGGTGTCGCCCTGGTCGAAGACGAGCACCGCCTCGGTGCCGCCGGCACGGCCCTTCATCCGCTTGTTGCCGACATTCACGCAGCCGTGGCAGTAGTCGTAGTAGACGACGTACTTCGAGTCAGGGGTATGGAAGAAGACCGCGTCCTCCTGGGTGAAACGGTCAAAGTAGACCCAGAGCGAGACGGTCCCCGCCTGCCAGTCGAAGTACTTCGAGCCGTCGTACTCGGCGTACTCGTCGTCGGCGAACCCGCCGACCGACTGCCCGTCGACCGCGAAATCGAAGAACTGGTGGCCGATAGCGACAAGCGGCTCGTCGCCCCGGTTGGTCTTGAGGTCGCCGTCGAAGTCGATCGCGACATGGGACCGCGTGCAGGGCCGCTCGAGAGGGGCGAACGTCTCTTGCGCCGCGCAGGCCGGATTGCTCGAGGTGCGGGTTCCGTACTGGACACCTTGTTCGGTGCACGGGCCCCAGGCGATGACCCAGTCGCCCTCGCAGTCCCTGCGGCAGGCATCATCCACCCATTCGCACTTGCTGGCGCCACAGGGGTCTGCCGCGCATTCCGCCCGGGTGTCGTACGCGGAGCATCGCGGCCGGACGCACGAGACGCACTTGTCCGGGCTCGCCGGGCTGTAGAAGCAGCCGTAGTTCGGCCCGTCCCTGAGCGCATGGCACTCGTCGGCTTCGCAGAAGAGCGTGAAGCCGAAGACGTTGACGCCGCAGTGGTTGCATCCGCAGTCGTTGTTCGGGTTGGAAGGGCAGGGATCGACGTTGTCCCGCATCCCATCGCCGTCGGTGTCGTCCTCCTCATAGAGGCATCCGCGGGCGTTCACCTTCTCGCCTGCCGGCGTCTGCGGACAGTTATCGTTCTTGTCCGGGACGCCATCGGCGTCGGCGTCAGGCTGGCAGCAGCCGTCCTTACCGACCGAGGTACACATGGTATACTGGTTCGCGTTCGGCGCGGCTGCGGGCACGGCGAGCCCTTCATAGGGGCAGACGTCGAGGGGCGCACAGCCGCTCGGGTCGTTCGCCGAGTAGTACCTTCCGTCGCCATCGAGGTCTGCGCAGCAGCAGCCGTTGCGCGATATGCGGCGCATCTCGCACCCGACACCCTCATCGGAGAGCTCGGGCCCGTAGGGGCCTTCCACCGGGCAGATGTCGTTCGCGCCGATGACGTCGTCGCCATCGAGGTTGAGGGCATTCCTCGGGTTGTCGCCCATCTGGACCTCGAGGCCGTCGTGTATGCCGTTGCCGTTCGAATCGACGAGCCTCGGATCCATGAGGTTCTTTATCTCGAAGCCGTCGGGGAGCGTGTCGCCGTCGGAGTCGCTGTTCGTCGGATCGGTCTTGTATATGGCGATCTCGTCGACGTCGGTCATACCGTCTGCATCGGAGTCAGCCCGATAGGGATCGATCTTGAACTGGATCTCCTCATCGATGGTGAGGCCGTCCCCATCGGGGTCGAGGTCGAGTATGTCCACGGGATCGGTGATGAGGATGAGCTTCGGCCGTTCGAGGGTGTTGTCGTACTCCTTCACCGTCCCCGCAAGAGCGGTATCTCCCTCGAGGAGCACCGCCTTCTCTGAAGAAGGGGTCGCGAGCCAGTCGTTCACCATTCCGGTGACGTCGATGCGGTAGCGGCCGATGTCGACGCTGTAGGCGGTGTACTCGTACTGGTTGGAGATGACATACCCGCCGATATAGGCGGGATTCTCAGCCACATCGGCGAGGTCCTTGACCTTGAGGGGGAGGGAGGTGTTGATGCTCGCATTGAAGCCGACGTCCTCGGCGTAGGGATAGAGGGAGATCTCGAGATAGGCCTGCTCGACCGAGGGAAGGTCAGGAAGGCTCTTGAAGTCGATGATGCTCTTGGTGTCATAGCTGACACCCGCCTCGACATATGTCCCGACGTAGAAGGTCGGCGTGTAGTCATAGACGCGCGTCGGGTCGCCCTCATCGAGCAGCCAGACCTTGTCTGCCACGATCTCGACCGGCATCGCGTACGCGACTGCCGTGAGGAAGAAGATAGCATTGATACAGAGGGCAAGCGCTTTTCTGTATGCGGTTCTCATGATATCACCTTGCAGTATTTCGATTATGAGGCATAGGATATCTGCTCGAGCCTGACCACGCCGCCGGACATGCCGCCGCCGGACATCCTGAACCTGACAAGGCCATCGGTCGCCTCGAAGCAGGGCCAGCGGTCATCGACATCAGTCTTTATCTGGTTCGTCCGGTAGCCGAGGGGCATGCTGTCCCCTTCGAGGAAGACGTTCTTCTGCTCCTCCGCGAACTGGACGAAGAGGGGGTTCGGCGGATCAGGAAAGTGGAGCTGCGACCTCGAGGGATCGAGGAAGCATATCCGTGAATAGCCGTCCGGGAGCTCGAACTCGCGCTCGACCGAGCCGGACCTGCGCTCGATCTCGGCTATCGCATTCGTGAAATCCGCCTCGAACTTCAGGGATTGTATCTCTGCCGTCTTCGAGCCCATGCTCTTCCAGGCTTGGAAACCGAAATAGACGAGAAGCATCGTGATTATGGCAGCCATCGCGACGATGATTATATAGGACTGTATCTGGCCTCTGTTTCCCATACTTACCTACAGGAACCTTATGCCCCCTTATTTATAATACTTTCCTAAGCGGGAAGGAGGAGATGGTGGAATAGAGTGGTCCCTGCGGGGTGAGCTCGCTCCTGATGAGCGAGAATGAGCTGACATCGAGAGGAAGGGGCATGACCTTGGTCCGGTTGAGTCTCAGGGGAAGCGATGATGCAGGACCGAGTCGCTTCACTCTAGCGAGCGTGATATGGGGATGGTATCCTTTCTCTCCCGAGAAGCCGGACGGAGCGAGGACAGCGCAGATCCTTTGGTAGAGGGCTCGCACCGGCTCTTCCGGCGAGATTCCTGCCCAGATGACGCGCGGCTTCGCCGGCGAGGGGAACGCGCCGATGCCAGTGAGGGCGAGCGAGAAGCCGATCGCATCGAGACCTGAGAGGACCTTCTGTATCCTCCCGGCCATGCTATCCCTCACCTCACCGAGGAACAAGAGGGTGAGATGGAGGTTCTCTTGGCGGACGAAGGCGAGCCGGTCATCCGCGTGGAGCGCAGGCCTGATGCTCGAGATGAGGGCTGCCAGATGGTCACGCGCCCCAGCGCTCAGCCATATCCCGAGGAAGAGCCGCATGAGAGGGAAGAATCATGCCAAGTATAAAAATGTAGAGAAAAAGAAAAAGGAGAGAGAAGAATCAGTTCTTCTCCTCGTCTTTCTCAGGCCCTTCCTCAGTCTCCTCGTTGGAATCCTCCTCAGCCTCATCGGGCTCGGAATCATCCTCCCCGAAGTCCTCGGAATCCTGGGTGTCGTCGTAGTCTTCAGCCTCATCCTCAGCAGGTTCTGAGGCCTTCTCAGCAGGAGCGGAGCCGCCAGTGCCGACGACCTCGGCGAAGCCGACCTTCCGCAGGACCTTGGTCACCCTGATCCGCACTTCGTCGCCTTCTTTGGTGCCGGGCACGAACAGCACGAAACCGCCCTTCTTGGCGATGCCGTCGCCCTTCTCGCCGACAGCCTCTATCTTCACGTCAAGCTCTTCTCCGACCTTCACCGGAGCGAAATTGCCTTGCGGGCGGAAACCGCCGCCCCTATCATTCCTGTACATATTCCATTTCACCTATCCTATCCAATGACACCCCCACGGGCGTCGAATCGCCGCACCAGGTGCGACAGCGCAGGAGGGTACGGGATATCGTATTTAAAACTTGTTATTAAACCCGGTTTAAAAGAGAGAGAAAGGGACCTCAGAGGTCCTTGATGCCTTCCTCTACGATGAAGAAGCCGCACTCGCCTTCTGCCAGGTTCGGGCTGTCGATGAGCTTTGCCACCCGACTCCCTTTCTTGCCCTTCCGAAGGTAAATCCTAAAGGTCGAGGCATGCGCCACCACATGGCCACCGATCGCCTGGGTGGGGTCGCCGAAGAAGATGTCAGGCTTCGCCATCACCTGGTTCGTCACGAGCACGGTCACGTTGTGGATGTCGGCCAGCTTGAGCAGGATATGCATGTGCTTGTTGAGCTTCTGCTGGCGCTCGGCAAGCGTTCCCCTGCCGATGAACTCGGCCCTGAAGTGGGCGGTGAGAGAATCCACGATCACCACCCTGACGTTGAGGTCCTCCACCTTGATGAGGTCCTCCACCTTCTCGGCGAGCAGCATCTGATGGTCTGAGTTATAGGCGCGCGCCACCTTGATGTTCTTGAGAACCTTGATCGGGTCGAGCCCTGCCCCTTTCGCGATCTGCTGGATGCGCTCCGGCCTGAAGGTGTTCTCGGTGTCGATGTAGATGGCGCAGGCGGAAGGGTTGTCCTTCTGGCAGCTGACCGCAAGGACATGGGCTATCTGGGTCTTGCCGCTCCCGAACTCGCCGAACACTTCGGTAATCGCCCCTGATTCGAACCCGCCGCCGAGCAGGTTGTCGAGCGCCTTGGAGCCGGAGTGGAGTTTCCTGACGGTCTTGCGCCGCTCGAGCACCGCCTCGCCGGACTCGAAGCCCATGTCGAGGTTGTTCCTTGCGGCGTTGATCATCTTCCGGGCTGCCGACTCGGTGACGCCGGCCGCCTCCACGAGCTCGCCGGGGGAGGCTACCGCTATCGCCATCACGTCTGAGAAGCCTGCCTCCTCGAGCTTCTCCGCTGTCGCGGCTCCCACGCCAGGGAGCTCCTGCACGCTCATCCGCTTCCGTCTCTGGACAGGGCTGTCCATGGTGTCGTCCTTGGGTATCGCAGGGGCGTTCGCCCCTCTCTTCGCAGCGTCGATCATGAGAAGCACCTCATTTATTAATTTTTAGGCGGAAGAGCCAGATTCCTGGTCCTTCGTCACCAGGTACTCGAAGGCCTTGTTGAGCATCAGCGCAGCCTTCGGCAGGTCGGAGAGGCGCAGCGATGACGTCTTCTGCCACTCGCCGTCCCTATCCTTGTAGTTGCGTTCGAGGGAGACGGTCGCGTAGCCGCGGACCTCGCCCTCCTTGGTGACCGACTGGTTGAGCCAGACCACTGCAGACACAGGCCCTGCCTTGAACTTCCGCTCCGGCAGGTTTTTTTTTCCGTTGTCCATCCGTAACACCTCCATTCCTTTCGGGTCTTGTTTCAATCCCCCTGGAAAAGAAAAAAGGAAGCAGGGTGGGGGACAGGAGTTGTGTATGCGCGTAAACCGCAAGAAGGAGAGAGGAAAGGGGCGCTTATTATAGCTCACGACAGCCTGTCCAGTGGCCAGTGAATAGATGGGAGGGATCAGCCTTTCATGAGCTCCTGATGGCTCAGGAACGCGCATCCGGCCTCCTCGCACCAGGCGAGATAGGCGCCCAGATGGCTGGGATACCGCATCACGTAGCGCGGATGGAGGTCCACTGAGAGCAGCCGCGATGCCGGGTACCCCCTGAGCGCAGCGTAGAAGGGCCCGGGGCTCCGTAGCAGGTAGAGCCAATAGTAGTCGGTGAGCGGCAGGAACGAGGCCGAGACCTTGATCCCAGGGACGCCAGCCCGCGGCGCATGCGTCCATTCCTCGATATAGGAGGCGTCGTAGGCGTAGCCGAGGCCAGCGAGCAGGCTCACGAGGTGCCGGTCCGTCCGGGTATAGGGCGCCCGGAACCCCGGATGCTCGATGCCGAGGCCTTGGAGCGCTTCTGCGCATCGCGTGAGCTCTTCCCGCTGCCCTGCCTCGGACAGGCCGGTGAGCTGGGGATGCGAATAGGAATGGCAGGCGAGCTCGTGGCCTGCGGCGAGGATCGACCGCATCAGCTCGGGCCGCTCCTCGGCGACCTTTCCCACCACGAAGAAGGTGGCACTCGCGCTGTGCGCTTCGAGCAGGTCCAGGAGTGCCGCGACATCCTCGTCAGTGTCCGGCTCCTCGAGGTCGAAGCCGAGGAGGACGGTTCGGGATACCGGAGGGGGCAAGTCGTTCGCCGAATCGAAGATGAGGTAGTCGGAGAGGAGCAGGAGGAAGAGCAGGCACAGCGGGAGCAGGAGCCAAAGGGGTCTCATGGGGGAGGGAAAGCGGCATCTGCAGAAAAAGGTTGCGGCTGGGCTGACGGCTTCTGGCCGGCTTCCTCTTTCGCGATCTCATCCTTGAGCCTCGAGACCTCATCTTTCGGGTCTGGCTTCGGGTCCACGATGTTCGCGATGAACTCGAGCCGGCCGAACATCTCATTCTTGACCGCGCGGCCGACGACCTTGATGGTGTTCCCCAAGAGGTCGGTCTTGATCGCTTCGATAGCCTCGGGCTGGTCGCGCATGGCGATTATCTCTCCCTGCGTCCTCCCCGTGAGGTTCACCGCCTGGTTCCTGAAGCAGACAACGCGGATGGTCTCAGAGCCGTCGTCGATGAAGAGGTTGAAGACGAAGGAGAGGTCGGGCGTCACTTTGCCGTGCTGCTCGCAGGAGAACCCGTCGCCCGCGTCGCGCACGCGCCTGTTGCAGTCAGGGCAGACCTCGAAGTAGCGCGGGTCGAAGACCTGGACGATGGTGCCGAGCAGCTCGACGTCCTGGTCGTTCTCCTGGAGGTCGGCTATCTTCTTCCTGGTGCGGGCCTGCGCCTGGCGCACCGGTATCTCGGGCGCGCTCTCGCCTGCAGGGTTCACCTGGATGACCGCGCGGTCGTTCGCGTGGAGTTCGAGCCTGCCGCGGTTGTCCCGCACATACGTGTCCTTGACCTTCACGATGTCGCCAGGCCTGAGCCCCTTGAGCACGTCCGCCTTGTCGCCCCAGCAGGCGACCCGGATGGTGCCGGTCTCGTCGCCGATGACGAACGAGCCGACCTTCGAGGGCGTGCCGTCCCGCCGGGTGAACTCGCTCGTCGGGAAGACCTGGGTGACGCGCCCGACGGTCTCGACGCTTCTCATGCCCATCAGGATGTCCTGGATCTTGAATTTGCCGCCGTTCGCGTCGAAGAGCTTGATGCCGAGCTCGTTCGCGACGATGTGGGCGGCGCCCTCCTTCGAGATGAGCCCGGCGAGCTGGCTGAGCTTGAGCTTGATCCTCTCGTCGATCTCCTGGTCGGAGAGCTTCGCGCTCTCCTTGATCTTCCCGATGATCTTCTCATAGGGCATGCGGATCATGATAGAGACGGCGGAACAGGGGATTATATAAATAGTTTGTGGTGGGCCAGGAGGGGGTGGTCCCTTATGGTGGAGAAGACTGCACGGCGCTCCCGCAATCCTCGTCGTCCCCAATCGTATCGCCTCCCTTCGTGCATATGGCGGGACACTTACAGCGTCCACCGGGCGGCAAGGATTGGGACTCGTCGCACTGGGAGGCGGAGGTTATGCCCAAACAATCGACGACCAATGCCCCGAAGGTCGTGTCGCCGAATGACTTGCCGATCATTAGGTCAGCCTCATCAGCGGCACCGCTCTGCTCTTCGCACCTGACATAGCGCTCGATGCTGTTTTTCTTACTATTATAATAATCCCCGACGATCGTGGATCCCGCGGGAAGCCCGCACCCATCCGGACACCTGCACGTCTCCGCGACTATCGCATCGGTGAGGCAGGATTGGCAGACGGGGATATCGCGTTCGTCTGGGGAACCGCCATCAGGAGAAGCCGGCGGCGGCCCGGCGTCAGCGAGCCGCTTGCGGAGCATCGGGGAGGTGACCTCGATGTTTCCTTCGGTGAGCAGTATCGCCTGCATCGCGGTCTGGCCCTCGTCGAACCGCTTGTTCGACCGTACGCTGATCTCGGTCGGTATGAAACCGAGGTTCATGAAGGTGATGGTCATGCGGTCCTCCTCCCGCGTGATCGGGTAGATCGTCGGCGGCCGGAGCAGGTCGATCGTGGTCGAGACCTGGTGGAGCGCCTGGTTCCGGTCGTCGCGCTCGACGAAGGTGAAGTAGAGCTCGGTCACCTCAGGGTCGGGCCTGAGGGTGATGTTCACCGCGGTCTGGTTCATCCGTATGTCGACGTCGCGGGGGTTGCCCGGCGGCGCGTCGTCGATGGAGCCGCCCCGGACCGACGGGAAGCGCTGGGAGGGATCCGCCGGGTCGTTCGTGATCTCGTTCCCCTCGAAGTCGAAAGCGGTGACGACGAAGGAATAGACTATCCCGTCAGGGACGTCAACAATATAGACGTAGTCGGGGTCGAGGAAGAAATGCGCCTTCGGGTAGGCGCCGAAGAGGAAGGGGTAGTGGTAGCTTGCGAGGTCCTTCTCGACGCTCACCATGTAGACGCAGTCGCCGAGGAGCCGGTTGTAATAGCAGTAGGAGAGGTCGATGCTGCCGAAGTGCTGGGGCACGCCCTCGGCGTCGAAGGACTCCTCGTGGATGCGGAGCTCCGTCTCGTTCGGCGGCTCGGCGATGACCCTCCTGATCTGCTCGAGGGTGAGCGCGGACAGGTCGCGCTCTGAGCGGTAGATACGGTAGCCGGCGATGTCCTGGGCGTCGGGCGCCGTCCACTTGAGGAGCACCCGTCCCGAGTCGCGGAGCTTGTCGACGGCCGATAGGTTCCCTACCGGCGGCGGCGGGACGACGTCGCGGTTGTAGAAGGCGAGCTTGATGAGGGGGTTGGTCTCATGCTGCTCTTTCCGGTAGCGGTCGAAGTAGGTGTCCTGGTACAGGTCTTCGAACTGCGGGTGCGCGGTGAGCACGCACACCTTCAGCATCCGGGGGCGGACAGCGCAGTACTCGAGCGGCGCGTCGGCGTGGGCGTCGTCATACGCCTCATGCGCTTCGGGGGACAGGATGCCCATCCTCTCATCGCTCTTGTAGAGCTTGTAGCCGATCGCCTCGTCGAGCGGGACCCTGCCGGTGTGGAGCTCGTCCCGGTTGATCCAGAAGTCCATGTTGACGCAGCCGAGGAGGGGCACGCAGGTGCCGGTGTGGCGGTAGGTGAGGACCGTCTGCTCGGCCGTCTCCGGCTCGAACGCGAGCTCATGTGAGGATGCGTTGAACCGCACGTAGTTGGTCGCGTTGAGCGCGGTGTCGTAGAGGATCGGCGACGAGGTGTCCTGCGGCCAGTCGGGATTGACGCGGAAGGAGAACCGGGTCATGGCGGGATCGCCTTCGGCAGGTCCGAAGCGCTCGGCCTTCTCCGAGTAGTTGTCGAGGATGATATCGTAATAGTAGTCGATGTCCATGTCCGGGATGCTGATGTTGCAGACGCAGCCGTCCTGGACCGACTCGTTGCAGACGAGGAAGGACTCCACGAAGTCGTTGAAGAAGACTTCCCCCGGGGTCTCGCAGTAGTCGAACCACTTCTCCGTCTCGGGGAAGACGTCGGTGGCGTTCGCCAGGGTGGTGAGGACCTCGCCGTCCGCCCGTATCAGCCAGTCGTAGCCGGTCGACTGCGGGATGAAGGCCTCGTCGAGGCGCCATTCGTCGTTCATCACGACCCAGTCGGCGACGCACTGGTGGTTGCCGGAGCACAGCGTCGTCGCGTTCACCAGGGCCTCTGCGACATGGGAGTAGGCGTCGAAGTTCTGGTACATGGTGTGCTTGAACGAGGGCTTGAGCAGGTAGCGCCCGCTGCTGCCGATGACCGCGGAGAGTCCCCTCCCGCCGTAGTAGGTGTAGTACGCGCTGACGTTGCCGACATAGGAGCGCGTCTCGTCGGGCAGGTTCGTGCAGCTCGTCCAGCCGGCCGCGCAGTTGTCCTCCACATTGCCCGGGCCCCAGTTGTAGGCGGCGAGCGCGAGCTCCATCGTCGTGAAGGCGGCGAGCTGCTTCTTCAGGTAGGCGGTCCCCGCCCTGATGTTCTTCTCCGGGTCGAACCGCTCGTCGACCGCCGGGTCGGTGATCGGTGTTACGAGGGAGTACTGCTGCCCGTCGATCATCATCGTCCCGCTCTGCGGGTAGTCGGGCACCTCGAGACCCTCGTCCCTGGCGGTGCCGGGCATGAGCTGCATGAGCCCCGCCGCCCCGACCGGCGAGACGATGTCGGCCACCCCCCGCGATTCCCGGGTCATCACCGCCTTGATGAGCGGGACCTCGACGCCGTACTGGATCGAGGCCTGGCTTATCGCCGGGTCGTAGGATGAGATCAGCGCGAGGAGGGCGTCGTCGACGGTGACCGCGCCGGTGATGCCGCCGTCGCCCGACGTGCCGGCGAGCAGGTAGACCATGAGCGCGCCGAGGACGACAGCGAGGGTGAAGAGGAGGGTGATGAGCGGCCGCCGCTCAGGGAGATGGTCGTCGTCGTGCCTGTAGTAGAGCGAGCAGCCGAGGATGCTGGTGATGAGGAGCACGGCGGCCGCAGGGAAGGAGAGCGGCTGGCGCCCGGGAACGGGATCCGGAGGCGACGTCTGCTCGGGGAGAGCAGAGGCGGAAGGGATGACCCTGCCGAACCCGTCAGTGGGGAGGGGTTCGGGCGTGACCGCCCCCTTCGTGACGGCAGGGGCATCGAGCGCCGAGGCGAGAGGGAGGAGCAGGAAGAGCAGCACCGCTGCCTGGCCGAATGCTGCTGCGCTGGTCCGTCGGTTGGGGCGGTTCCTCATGGTGTCGTATGGGTCAGGATATAGGCGGCATAGGGGTAGGTGTAGGCGCGGTAGTAGCAGTTCGACTGCTCCCAGAAGACGAGGTCGAGGGCGTCGAGGTCGTAGAAGGTGAGGGGGTCGAGCCTGTGGTTGTCCTTGCGGATCTCGAAATGGAGGTGCCAACCATAGGGAAGCGGCCCCGCACCGCCGACGGTACCGATCCTCTGGCCCTGGACGACCATGTCGCCGCGCAGCACCTCTCGCGTGTTCAGATGAAGGTAGCGCGAGGTGTAGCCGCCGCCGTGGTCGATGATGGTCGTGTTGAAATCGTCCGGGTCATTCGCGCCTTTCACCACCGTCCCTGAAGCGATAGCGAGTACCGGCTCGGCCGGCGCAGGCACCGCCTCGTCGACGCTGTCGATGTCGGTGCCGTCGTGGTCCCTGTCCAGGCAGTTGGTGCAGTCGCGCAGCCCGATGCAGGAGGTGATCAGCCGATTCTTGGGCTTCGAGAGGTCGAGCGGCCAGGCGAACATGCCGTACTCGCTGGGTCTCGTGTACGCGCCGATCGGGATCTCCATCATGCCGGTGGTGGTGCCGATGATCGTCAGCGCATCGCCGTCGGTCCGCAGGGCTATCGTGTCGATGAGGGGCAGCGGGAAGAGGGGATAGGCGTTGAGGTACTCGTCGAGGTTCCGCGAGAAGTAGATCTCGAAGGCGTCCTCGAGCTGCGCCGGCCTGGGGAAGCAGGTCTTCTGGGTGTCCCCCCAGCTCGCGAAGCCGAGGTAGGTGCCGCAGGGGCTCTCCTCCTCGTTATAGGTGCCGCCGAGGAGGTCGTAGCCGCCGCCCTGGCCGAGGTCGAAGAGCGCTTGCCTCGCCGCGTGCTCGGCCGAGAGGTCGATGTAGAGGAGGGCGTCCTCGCCCTTCTGGTAGGCGTCGATCACCTCGTACTGGCTCATGCCGATGAAGCGCTCGTTGAACGGGTCCCCTTTCTGGCTGAGGAGCACGAGCGCGGTGATCAGCGCAGCGAGCAGCATGATGACGACGAAGGGAACGAAGATGAGAGCCCGACGGCCAGAACGGATGCGGGTCTTCATCATAGGAACCCTCCTCCCGGACGCCCGTCGTCCTTTGCGATGCAATAGAGGTTAATGTCGACCGTGCGCTTCTCAAGGTCATAGGGGAGCGGGAACGAGTACTGGGCGACCAGCCGATTCGCGACGTTCTTGCGCAGGAGCGGCGTGATGGAGCAGTATTCTTCCCTGAGCGCCGTGGTCGTCTGCTCCGCGACCGCGTTGACGAACCCGACGACGTCGTTCTCGTTCCAGAGCCGGTCGCCGTCTGCGCCGTACATCTCGACCGTCATGAGATGGAAGACCTCGGCGATGCGCATGTCCCGCAGCGTCGCCTCGTCGTAGACCGCGAGCTGGGCCTCGTTGAGCCGGGCGAGGTCGATGCGCGGGATGAGCGAAACGACCGGCAGGCGCATGAAGTTGAGGAATTCCATCTTGAGGTCCATGTCCGCCTGCGTGGCGAGCACCTTGTTGTCTGATTTCTCGCCGCCGGAGAACTGGAAGATGATGAAGAAGACGATCACGATGAGTATGAAGGCTAGGTACGACCAGAAGTCGACGACTGGCCCTGCCTGGGCGCGCTTCCTTGATGCCGTGTGTCCTGTTCCCATAGCCCTATGACCGTGGCATGACGATGATGAAGTCGAGGTCCGCCTGCGTGAGGTCGCCTGCCTGGTCCCTCGCGAGGACCGGGAAGGCGTACTCGCGCTTCTCGACGCCGCCGGGCCCGAGGGCGCCGTAGCTCGTCGAGGCGAGCTGGTACCAGGCGTCGAACCTGTCCCTGTTGTAGACGATCGTTATCGGCGTCTCGCCGACCGGCCGGAGCGTCATCTGCGCGGCGATCTGGGTGTTCGTGTCGCCGTAGCTGAAGACCTCGTCGAGGCGCGGCTCGATGCCCGGCTTGAACCTCGTGCGGTCGATGATCGCGGGGTAGACCCTGTTTATCTCGGGGTCGTGGTAGGATATCGCGTCAGGGGAGTATATCACCGCGTTCGCGAACACGAGCGCCTCGGTCTCGTAGGTCTCGATGACCGCCACGTTGTAGCTGCGGACCAGGAGGACGAGCGTGATGAAGACGATGATCAGGAAGCCCATCCTGAGCATCATGGTGAGCGAATCGAGCCAGACGCCGCCACGCCTGCCGCGTATCATCGGTAGTACCTCCGGAAGCCGGCGTCGACGGCTCCCGCGATCGTGTCCCAGTCTGTCGAGAGGGGGTTCTCGGCAGGCGGTATCTGGATGTTGCCGATCTCGAGCATGACCGCGAGCGTCTTCGGGTCTGACCCTTCCGGATGGGGCAGGTCGAGGAGCGGGTCGTCCGAGACGATGACCGCAGCCCGCGAGAGGGAGGGGACCGCTTCGAGGATGGCGTTCGTGAGCAGGCACGCGAGCCGCGTGTTGTTGTCGCGGAGCGCGTACTCGGGAGGGATGTAGGCGCGCAGCTCGCCGATCAGCAGCTCAGGGTCGCTGCCGGTGCCGATGGATATGAAGACGTCGGTCTCGGGTGAGACGACAGCCTGGCGCTCCTCGAGCGTCGGCGAGGCGTCCTCCCCGCGCGTGAGCGATACGGAGCTGACGTCAGGCCTGAGCCGCGAGAGCGCGCCGTTCGCGATGAGGAAGGCCTGGCGCGACTCGAAGAGCTCGATCGGCGGCTGCTGCAGGAGCGCCGCCCGGTTCTCTGCCCCGTGGTCGGCGCCGCCGTGGGCAGGGTCGAGGACGATGTCGATGGTGGAGAGCTCGGTGTCCTGCTCATGCGGCGGGCAGGTGAGCAGCCGGGGGTCGAGGCCCTGCTCCCAGGGATTGGTTATCAGGAGGCCGGTGTCGGTCTTGGAGAAGGTAATGGCTCCCGGGTTCTGGAGGTGCGCCGAGAGCGGAGTGGTGAAGAGCTCGCTGTAGGCGAGGGGATAATAGATCTCCATCTCCTCCTCGCCGCCCCTGATGTCCACCTCGTTCCTGACGAACGTGACCTCGAACGTGGAGAGCGGCACCTCGGCGAAGCTGGGGTTGTAGTAGGTGACCTCGATCCCGTAGGGGCTCGCCTGGACGATGTCGGTGAGATAGGCCAGGTCCCGCGCGAAGTACATCTTCTCGAGGACGGTGTTCGCGGCGTAGGCGTCGATGAAGGCGAACATCGCGACGACCGCGAGCATCGCGATGAGCGCTTCCAGGATCCTGAAGAGGAGCGCCTCCGTGACGTCGCCCCGCTTCGAGACGAGAAACCTGCTCGCACCTCTTTTCCCCGCAGCCATGTATTTAAAGGGGGACCGGTGCTATTTATATCTTTTTGGCTGTGGCGGGCAGTGCGGCCCTTTAGGCGAGGCCGGGGTCCTCGCGGTACCAGACGCCCTCCCTGCAGAAGCCCGTGTACCAGACCAGGTCGCCGCACTGGCACCAGTCCTCGATGGCAGTCCGATCCTGACAGAGGGGGTAGGGGCCCTCGATCAGGCACGCCTGTTCTGCCGCGTCATAGGGGCACGCGTAGTAGCGGTTCCCGGGATTCTCGCCGAATGCGTGCTCGACCAGGATGACCTCCCCTCGGTTCGCGGTGATGCAGAACGGCTGGCCCCGCTCGCAGGGAGGATTGTTGAGCGCCCGGTTGGTCCAGAGTATCGAGCGTCGCATCACCTCGTCCGAGAGGAGCGCGATGAAGACGATCGTCTCGCCATCCTCCTTCGTGTACTTGTCGAGATAGAGGGACCGGTGGTTCCAGGTATTGCGAATCCCGGTCTGAGACGTCCCCTCGCCATGGAGGACCGGCGTCCCGTACACCCGCTCACGCCCCCTATACGCGCCGCTGAGCAGGAGTTTGGGCAGCCCTTCCGGGTAGATCTCGTCCTGCGGGACGTCGGAATAGGTGCCGTAGCCGCGGTAGGTGACGAAGGTTACAGGATCGTGGGTTATGGTTAGGCATTCGATGTTCTCCTGCGACGCCGCGAAGTTGTCCTGATCGAGCTCGAACTCGTAGATGCAGAGGCATGCCTTGTCCTCGCAGGCGGGGACTTTGGGCTTCTGAATCCGCACCAGCGAGAACCCGATGGGCCGTGCGGTGACGCTCTCGATGTCGTCGAGCAGGAACCAGGGGTACATCGGCTCGTACGCGGTGCCGAAGAGGGCGTAGGCGTAGCCGGGATTGATGTTGATGGGCACGTTGTCATAGACCGCATAGGTCCCTTTCTCGTCGATGAGGTCGAGCAGCTCCGCCCTGAGGTACTCGGCGCTGAACTTCGCGGACTGGTAATCCTTCGGGATGAGCGGGCAGCCGGAGTAGGCCTTGGAGAAGACCGTGAGGATGAGGACGATGAAGATGATGAAGATGATGGTGTCGATGAAGATGGAGAGGATGCGGTGCGTGTCCCCCCTCCGTCCGGTGAGCGGTCGCATCGTCAGCCCCCCTGCTCGGTCAGGTAGAGCTCGTTGCCGTAGCACACGCCGTCATAGTAGGCGAGGTCGCCGCAGCGGCAGAGGGTGTAGAGCCTGACGTTCGTCGCCTGGACGCCTCCTGGCGGTATGCAGGGAGGGATCTCGTCGAACGAGCAGGCGCCATCGCTCTCGTCGTAGGCGCACTGGTAGAAGCGCTCTTCCCTCGTCCCTGAGGGAGGGGCAGTGCCGAGGCCGACCGGTATGATCTCGGCCGTTACTACCTGGTCCCTGCGGACGCCGTTGCACTGGAAGACGGTCGATGAGTCGGGGCAGGGTTCGTTGCCGGGCGCGATCATCCCGATCCTCGCCTTCCTGCGCAAGGAATCGTCATTCCACTTGGCGATGTAGACGAGCGTCCGTTCCTGGCCGTCAGCGATCTGGACAGCCGTCTTCTCGACGTACATGTTCGTCGCCCTCCACTCGTCCCTGCCGACGGTCCCCGCGTGGTGGGTGACGCCATAGAGCAGGAGGTACTCGTACCGGCGGTCCGCGAGCGGCGTCTCCGCGAAGAGCGGCTGGACGATCGGATTCCGCAGCTGGCCGTAGTTCTTCACGTCCTGGTCGAACTCGTCGGTGGGGCCGAGGAAGACTATGTCGCCGCGCAGCCGCACGCAGTCGATCAGGAAGTTGTCCTGCTTGTAGCCGCCGAGGTTCCAGCTGTAGTCGCCGAAATCCGGCCCCTCGGTGTTCTCGTACAGGCACAGGCAGGCGGACCCTGAGCAGTCCTCCGGCGGCTCGGAGGGCTTTATCACGTACTCGTCGAACTGGTGGTCGGTGACGGTGCGCAGGCCGTCCCATTCGGTGTCGAAGCCGACGATGATATAGCCATCAGGGATCGAGAGCTGCGGGACGACCGTCTGCGAATAGACGGTGTCGTCCTCAAGGATCTCGCGCACTGCCCACGCGAGCCGCTCGAGCGACGCCCGCGCCGTATCCTCCGCCTTGGTGGGTCCGAGGAGACCGGTCACCTTCAGCATGATGAGGGTCATAGTGACTATCAGGATGATGCCGACGATGACGAAGAGCATGCGCAGCAGCTCGTCGCCCATTCCCCGCCTGTCGTGAGAGATATTCCTCATATCATCATCCTTTATAGTGGGGCCGGGCAGTCATGCGGGGTCATGTCGGGCCGCAGGTTATGCAGGGAGGCCCATCGGGAGGGTTCATGCATCTCGTACCAGAGAACGAACAGCAATGGAACTCCCGTTTCTCGATGTTTACCACCGCGTATGCGCATTGGATCTTGCTCTGGTCGTTCTTGGTCTGATCGCTCTCGCAGGCGTCGGGCACGAGGTCGAAGTCGGAGTCTTGCACGCTCCCGGCAGGTCCGTTACGAGATTCAGGGTCGAGGATGCAGACGTCGCAGCCGTCGTAGTTGCCGTCGCCGTCGACGTCGATCCACTGGGGGCTGTTCTTCAGGCTCGCCGACCTCCCTTCGCACAGCCCCATCGAGCTCTGGAACTCGATCTTGCTGACGGTCCTGAAGACCGAGGAGCCGGTCCTGCCGGCGAACGAGCTCGACACCCAGAGGACGAGCAGGGCGATCGCGAGGGCGACCACCCAGAACTGGACTTCTCCGCGCTTGTTCATCATGACACACCTCACGATCATCCTGGCTCGACGCAGCAGGACTGCCCTTCAGGGCAGCCGGTGTAGCCGGTCGGCATGCCGTCGCAGTACTGCTTGCATACCCCGTTGTTGGCGACGCAGTCGTTCAGGCTCCTGTCCGCGACGCTCGACCGGGTCGTGACCATGTAGAACGCGAGGAAGAGCACGATGAGGGCGATGGCTATCATAACCAGCACCTCCATCGAGAGCATCCCGCGTCGCATCCTCATTGTCCCTGCCTCGCGAGCGGCAGGCAGCACGGCCCGACGTCCTTCGTCGTCGAGATCGAGCCGTCGTCGCTGCAGCCGTTGGCGAAGATCTTGATCGGGTAGTCCGGGCTGTCGCACAGCCGGTCGTTCGTGTTCTGCGGGTCCGCCGCCGCACAGACCCCTCCCTGCTGCGTACAGGTCTGGGAGAGGCTCTTGTTGAAAACCCCGAACCTGCCGGTGATGATGATCGCGAGGATGACGAGGATGAGCAGGCAGAGCGCCGCTATCACGATTATCTGGAACGAGAGCTCTCCTCGTCTGCCGCGTGCGGGAGGTATCATGGTCATCATCCCATACACTCGACGATGCAGGTGCAGTAGGCGTCGTCGCAGAGCGGGTCCTGCTTGATGCAGCGATACAAATCTATGTCGCACTGGCCGGAAAATCCCCCCAGGGGGTTTTCTGATTCTGTCTGGTACCCGACGTCGTGCGTCCGACATCCTTCCGCCGAGTCGTCGGCGCAGTGGATGGGGAACCGCCCTTGGGCGTCGTCGATCGTATCGTTGACCGTGAAAGAAACCCACTGGTTCGAGAGGAGCGGCGGCAGCACGACGCCGAGGAAGACGGCGACTCCCAGGAGCGCACCGATGATGAGCACGAACTGGCTTATGTCCCCTTTCCGGCCGGCAGGAAGTGGTCGTCTCATGGCAGGAACCCGAAGAATTGTGAGAGGAAGTCGCCGAGGATTGAGTTGTTGCTGCTCATCGCTATCCAGATGAAGATGATGAGCCCGACTATCGCCACGGCGAAATACAGGAACATCTCCCAGGTGACGGTGATACCTCTTTTTCCGAGACTCATTGCAATCCGCTGATGGCAGCGACGGCGCGTATCAGCATGCAGCATCAGGGGATACTCCGCTTATAAATGTTTCCCTTGGCTGCCGAGGAATAGCGACCGGGACGCCAGGCCTCAGGAGTCAGATCCGTCATCGGCCCCTTCCTGCTCGGCGGGGAGGTAGGTGCACTGCAGCTGGTCGAGATAGTCCGTCTCCCAGGGGACGAGCATGACGCCTGCCGACCACCGGATGTCAGGGTCGCCGCCGAGATAGGCGCCGATGGCGCCGCCGCTGATGGCGCCGATCACGGTACCGGCGATGAGGAGGGTGCCGCCCGAGGCCCCGATCGCGACGAGGGTGCCGCTGACAAGGACCCCTCCCCCTGCAGCGCCGAAGCCGAAGCCGTTGTACATGTTCCACCAGTCGGAGTTCTTCGCATAGAAGAAGACGACGCCGTAGTCGCGGTCGGTGTAGATCGAGTCCGACAATGGCGCGTCCGTTGGTGGCAGCGTGTTGATGGTGGTTCTGTCCGGGTCGCACGCGTCGCCGATGCGGTCGCCGTCAGCGTCCTCCTGCTGGGGGTTCCTGACGCGCGGGCAGGTGTCCATGCTGTCCGGGATGCCGTCGTTGTCGTTGTCGGTGTCGCGGTCGTTCGGGATTCCGTCGGCATCGACGTCCAGATCCTCGAGCGGCTTCGGGAGGATGTACTCCTCGTCGGGCCTGACCTGGTATCCGGAGAGGTAGGTCGAGTAGAGGAGGTCGAGCCCCGATTCCTTCGGTATCTTGTGGGTGAGGAGGTACCTCGTGAATTCGGGGACCTCGCCCACCGATGCCGCCGGGCCCTCGAACCCGATGCGGTCGCAGAAGACGCAGTAGAGCTCCTGCTGGCCGCTCTTGGTAGCGAAGAGCTCGTGCCGACCTCGCAGGAACTTGTCGTAGCAGTGGTACATCGAGAGAGCGACGCGCTCCTTGATCCTGTCCTGGTCGGCGTAGTCGATGACGACCTCCCCAGCCGGGCATTTCAGGTCGCTGTCCAGGCTGACGAGGCCCGGTATACGGGTCGCCGCGTTCGCGATCACGCTCGTCTTGCAGGTCTGCTTGCGCAGCCATGCGTCCTGCATCTCGCTCTGGCGCTGCATCATGAGGACGAACAGGATGATGATGATGACCGCCATGATGAGCGATATCATGGTCCACTGCGTCCAGGTGACCCCTCTCCTGCTGCGCATGCTCATTTTGGCTCGATCCAGGCATCCTTGATCCGCTGGGAGGTGTCGTAGTAGGTATCCTCGCAGTAGAGGTGGATGAGGTCCTCCTCGGGGATGATCAGGACGTGCTTGTACCCCTCGATGTTGTTCTCGGCGCGCTCGTTCGCTATCGCCTGGAACCTGACGTCCTCGATCTCGAATCGGTAGTGGTAGGGGTTGCCCTCTGCCCCGGGGTCGTCCTTGTACCTGACGAAGAGCGTGAGGTAGGTCCTCTGCGCGTCGCGCGGCTGGTCCTTGCTCCAGGCCTCGAAGCGCTCGAGCGGCCGCACGACCCTGGTCTCGCCCTGGCGGTCGAGGTCGAGGAAGTAGACCTTGTTGTGCGGGTCGCTCCAGCTCGTGTCGAGCGCCTCCTCGAAGGTGAGGTCGCCCTTGTTGGGGATGGGGTTCTTGAGGTTGGCTATCGCATACCTCGTCTCGAGATCGCCGAGCAGCCTGAACCGCGAGCAGACGAAGCACTGGTTGCGCCGGTTGTCCGCCTTCGCCCAGTCCTGGGTGAGGAAATACTTCTTGTCGAGGCCGAGCGGGCTCAGGGCGCCGAGGGTCATGTCCCAGCAGGCGTAGAGGTTCGCGTTGTCGATATGCCCGGCCATCCCCCACGGGCCGGCCTTCGGGATCTCGTACTGGAGAGCCGGGCACGAGAAACCGGAGTCGATGATGCCGACAGTCGCGTCCTCGATCTCGGTCGAGAGCTTGATGCTCATCTTGCAGACCGTGATGTCAGAGCTCCGGTTCGCGATGCCTGCGAAGAGCGTCGAGAAGTTGAAGATGATGACCGCTACGATCAGCACCGCGATCATGGTGACGAGCTGGTTCTGGAGGACTCCCTGCTTGTTCATGGTATTAGGAAGTGAGGATGGACCTGACCGAAAAGAAGGCCATGATGAAGATCGCTCCCACGATGATGACGATGATCACCGACACCAGCATCTTGAGAGGGAACTCCATATTTCCACCATGCACGGCCGCTAGCCGGCGAGCAGGAGCATACCTGCCTCCTGGCTTTAAATACCTTTCTATGCCTCAGGACACGCGCTCCAGCTCTCCATCAGGCAGCGTACGGATGAGGAGAAGATAGAATGGGAATGATGAAAAAAAGGAAGTGCCGCCCTCAGGCGGTTATCGGGACGCAGCAGACCTCGCCTGCATCGCAGGTCCATCCCTGGTAGACCTGGAAACCGGGATCGCAGACGGTCCCGGTCATGCAGGTGCCTCCCTTGTTATCGCATTGGTTCACGCTCTGGCCCCAGCTTCCCATCCGGCCCATGAAGATTATGGACAGGATCACGAGGACGAGCAAGGCGATTGCTGCGATGATGATGACATTCATGGAGATGCCTTGAGCCTTTTTCATACGGTTATCACCTCTTGCCTACGGAGCATTTAATCAGGATAATCTCTACCAGTGGACTAAGTTATATTTAAATCTTTTGCTGCACGCCAGTTTTAATAGACACTCCTTACTCTCTATAATCGGCGCCGAGAGCCTCCTTCCTTGCGCACCAGTTCCCACTCGTCAGCTGTACAGGTCGACCCTGATGAAGAGGGTGCCGGGGTTGAGCGGGACGATGAAGATCTTGCTCTCACGGCTGGCATAGTCGCCGTCCGGGAGGGTCGTGGGTCCTGTCGCGCGCGGCGGCCACACCCAGACTCCTGGAGTGCTTTGGAAGAGCCCGGTGTTCGACGGCGCCCCGCCGGAGAAGAGGTAGCGCTGCGCTCCCGGGAACTGGGTGACGTTGAAGACGAAGGGCCGCTCCCAGGCGACGAGCGTGTCCTTGAGCAGCTCATCGATGATGTCGAGGGCGTACTGGCAGGAGTCCGGCACATTGTTGTTGTCGCAGTCGATGTCTGACGGCGGCTTTGCGCAGTCCTCGAGCAAGGTCTTAACCGAGAGGCCGTGGCAATCGACATCAGAGGTCTCGAGGACCGTGTTCGCGAGGTTCGAGGCGATCTCAGCGCTCGTGAAGGTCGTCCGCGCTTGAGACGTCTGCTCGCGGAGCGTGAACTTCACCACGAAGAGGATGCCCACCATGATGAGTATGATGACTATCGCGAGCCCGAGCACCTCGGTCTGCGCCCGGTTCCCGAACCGCCGTTCATTCGTAGCTCTCAATGGTCAGCACCCCGAACCGCTGCTGCGGCTTTGCCCCCCGCACGTCCCGTAGCACCACCGGTATCCGGCTCGTGACGCCGGCTGCGGCGTCGGGGAGGCCGTGCTCGTAGATAACCCACTGGTTATCGGGATCCGGATAGATCTCATCGACATAGATCCTCCCGTAGTAGAACATGTCGAAATAGAACAGATGCGCAGCTGGGTTCGTCGTCTGGTCGGTGAGGGAATGTATGTACTCGAGCTTGATGACGTCGAAGCAGTCGAATTCCTCGACCTCAGCCTGGCTGCAGGCGAGCTCGGGCATCGCGAGCGCCATCTGCGCCACCTCGATCGAGCGCAGGATGAACTGCTGATGGATGTCGTCCTGGATCGAGCTCGTCTGGATGCGAGTGTAGAAGACGAAGCCGAAGGCCATGATGAAGAAGAAGATGAAGAGTATCGCGATCGTCTCTCCCATCTTGATCTGGGAGCGCGTCCCTTTCCGCGAGTGCCGTTCGTATGCCATGTCAATAGATGAGCGAGCAGCTGTAGAGCTCGAGCAGGTCGTTGTTCTCGTTGAGTGACTGGATCTGCGTGAATACGTCGGATACTGATGTGGAGGTATAGGATTCGGTGTTCGCTATAATCGCGTTAAGAGCAGTCCTTGCCGTGTCGTGGTAACCCGCACATCTGAGCGGCGGATGGTCCTGATGCCATATCCGGAGCGTATCGGACCGGTTCAGGTACACCTGCGCGACGAGGTTCGCATGCTGGAAGGATTTCTCCATGATGCATTCATAGGTCTCGAAATCTTCGGCGATGACCGCCGCATGGACGCTCTCCTTCCGAATGAAGGGACTCGAGCCGCGGAGCGCGAAGCCCGTCCCTTCCTTCTCCCACCAGTCGATCCTTCCATAGCCGTCGAGCGGCGAGGTCTCCGGAGAGGAGGTGACGGTTATGTTGATGACAGTGAGCTCGCCGTCAGGCATCGAGTTCATGAGGTCCGTCGGGATCGGCGGGACGGAATCCCCGTACCCGAAGAGGACGATCCGCACCTTGTAGTTGTTCTGGTCAGGGAGGTTGTAGAGATCATTGAGATCTGTTACGACCTCTTTCGTTATCTCTGCAGGCAGGGTTTCGTTCAGCTCCCGGGCGAGGACCGAGCCGCCCCCCAGGTTGTATATCACGTAACGCACTTCCGGGCTTGTCACGTAGAGGAAATTGGTCACCTTGAACGGAAGCCCCCAATCCTCCGCCCAGACGAGCAGCGACTCGCCCTTTATCGAGTCGGGAGCGAAGATGGTGCGCTCCTTGATTTGCTTCGGTATGCCGTTCACGTAGTACTCGTCGCACGAGAAACCGAGCGTCGCCTCCGGGAACTGCACCAGGCGGAGCGTGCCGGTGCTGACCTTCGACCCGACGAGGATGGAGTTGAGGTCGCTGAGGATAATCGACGACACCGTGAGGTCGGCGCCCTGCCGCTGCTTGTTGACGATGGATATGAAGAAGACGAGCAGGAGCGCGCCGATGATGATCGTGAAGACCCAGTTGAACTGGACCTCGATGATGCCTCGTTTAGACCCTGAGAAGGCGAGGGACGCGAGAAGGCCTGCGCCGTAGAGGCTGGCTATCGCAAGGAACCAGAGCGAGATGAGGAACGATCCCGACCCTCGGGCACCCCCCAGCCCATCCACCCCTTCGGACACGAGGCCGTGCGCTCCTTGCCTAGCGGGCACGACCTTTGCGAAGGATTGGAATACAACGGTATGCATCTCCGCGGTGTCGAGCGCCGCAGGTGAGGGCCTATCGGTGGCGAAGGAGAGCGGCAGCACGAACAGATTGATTATTACCCATGCGGTGATGAGGCCGCGCGCACGTCCGTCAATCGTTCTCATGGCAGTATCACAAAGAGTAGTCAGTCGTCCCAGCCGGCGACGTTCGTCGACTTCCCCTCGCCGGTGAGCTTGATGCGGAGCTTTCCCTGGTTTATGGGGAAGCAACGGAAATCTTCGAAATTATTGGTCGTATCAGGCTGATAGACGGTTATGGTTCCGATCGAAAACGAGTCGATGAGCCTTCCCTTGGTACGGAGGAAGATGTTGTGGCCTGACCCTGATTCCGGATCAGCACAGGAATAATACATATTCATAATCAGGGCGGGGCAGCTTCCGCAAATGCTGTCGCAGATGTAGGGATATGAGCCGCTCTGCTCAAAAGTCCATCCCATCACACGAGTTCGAAGGACTGGCGGTCCCACCGGCTGATGGGTTTCGGAATCGACTCCATTGACATAGATGAACCCCTTCTTCACGATGTCGGCGAAGCACACCTCGTCGATCGTCTCCGGCACGAAGAACTCCATCTTCCGGAAGGTGCCGGTGTCGGCGGAGAGGGATTTCACCGCCGCCTGTATCTCGGTCCTGAACTGGACCGTCTCGACATCCTCCGCCCGGTCGCGGAAGCTCCTGATCGCGTTGTAGCCGTAGAGGAGGATGAGCGAGACCACCACGAGCGAGAGCACGTAGACTATCACCTGCCCCTGCACCTGGGCCCGTCGCTTGGTGTGGTGGGAGAGGGGCATGCCAACATCACTTCCGCTTCTTCTTCGGCCGCTTCTTCCCGATCCGTTTCAGGGTCTCGAAATCGTCCTTCGCCCCCTTCCTCTCGGCTACCTTCTTCTTCCTTCCCCTTTTGAGCGATGTGAGCGCCGCGAACTCGTCGGCTGCACCGGACTTCCCTTCCTTCATCGTCCCCTTCTTCGCTGTGCCGGCCTTCCGGTCAAGGGCCTCGAACGCGTCCTTCGCCTTCGCCTCCTCGAGAACGTTCTTCCCCTTGGCTTTCTGGGTCGAGAGCGCCTCGAGCGTGTCGAAATCAGAATGCTTGCCGATCTTCTTCCCTTTCTTACCGACAGCGGAAGCGGACCGCTTCCCGATCTCTGATATATCGATCCATTCGGAATCCTTCTCCTTTGTCACCGGCTTCTCAGCCGCTGGCTTCTCCGAAGTCCTGAGCGGCAGTATCTCTCCCTCGCGCCGGGCGCCACCTTCGCGGAACTTCTCGAAGACCCGGGCGCGCTCCTGCACCTTCTGGGACTGGCGCTCCTGGATACGCTTCTGGATCTCCTGCCGACGCTTGATCTCCTCCGGAGAGAGCTGGCGTCGCTGGACGACCTGCTGCGCCCGGACCGCCTGCTGCGGAGGCTGGCGCTCCCGCATCTGCGCCTCCTGACGCTTCTGGTATTCGGTGTAGCCGAGGTAGCCGCCGCCGGAGACCACCACGAGTATGACGATGATGAGTAGGATGATCGTCATGAGGCCCGACCTCTTGTAGCTCGAAGGGTCCATGGGATCGAAGCCCTCGGCGAGCTCGACGTCGTCCGGCATGCCGTCATCGTCAGAGTCGGCCGAACTGGGCTTGGTGCCCGCGCGGTACTCTTCGAGGTTCGTCAGCCCGTCGCCGTCGAGGTCGAGCTCCGAGTCGTTGGAATAGGGATCGAGCCCGTTCTCTATCTCCCACTGGTCGGACATGCCGTCGCCGTCCGAGTCGATGAATTCCTCGTTGTCGAGGATGCCGTTGTTGTTGTCGTCGTTGTCGTACTGGTCGGGGATGCCGTCGTTGTCGTCGTCATCGTCCTCGCTGTCGGGGATGCCGTCGCCGTCGTCGTCCGGGTCCTGGCCGTTGATCAGGCCGTCGTTGTCGAGGTCGTTGTCGCAGTCCACCTCGTTGTAGTCGTACGTCCCGTCGTTGTCGTCGTCGACGTCGATCTGGTCGGGCACGCCGTCGTTGTCGTCGTCATCGTCCTCCCAGTTCACGAGCCCGTCGCCGTCGAGGTCGGTGTCGACGCAGTTCTCCTCGCCGTCGCCGTCGAGGTCGTCGTTTCTGTCACGGCAGTTGTATGTCGTGCGGTCGCCCGCGACATACTCGCAGTCGGGATCCGAGCCGCCATGGTTGGGGTCCTCGATGTCGAGCGTGCCGTCGTTGTCGTCGTCATTGTCCTCCCAGTCGCGAAGCTCGTCGTTGTCGTCGTCATCGTCCTCGAAGTCGTCGAGGCCGTCGCCGTCATCGTCGCCGTCCTCACCGTTCGGGATGCCGTCGTTGTCCAGATCGTTGTCGATGTCGATGTCGATGTCGTCGTCCGTCCCGTCGCCGTCATCGTCGCCGTCCGTGCCGGTGCAGGTGTCGGGATCGTTGAGCGGCGAGTCGCGCGTGTCGCAGCTCCCATCATCGTCGTCGTCAGGGTCCTCGTCGTTCGGGATGCCGTCGCCGTCGATGTCCGGGTCCTCCTCATCGATGATGCCGTCGCAATCGTAGTCGTGCTCGCATGCGCCCGGCTCCGTGTCGGTCTCGCACGCGTCGCCGATGCCGTCGCCGTCGGCGTCCGCCTGGTCCGGGTTGAAGATGGCAGGGCAGTTGTCCGCCTCGTTCGTGACGTTGTCGCCGTCGGCGTCGTCCGACGTCGGTATCAGGGTGACCGTCTGGCTCCCGGTCACCGTGTTCCCCGCGAGGTCAGCTACCTCCCAGCAGAAGGTGCTCGTGCGGACGACCGGCACGGGCAGCGTGTAGCCGGTGCCGGGCACGCAGCTCGACCCGAGGTCGGCGATGCCGTAGCGGTCGCCGTTCGGATCGCAGCCGGATCCGCCGACGTTGTCCTGGCAATGGAGCGTGATGTAGATGATGTCGCCGCTCCTGCTCGTGTTGATCCAGGCGCTCGGCGGTATGCGCTCGATGCATTCCTCGGCGCCGAGGTTGACGAGAACGCCTTCGCTCGTCGCCTGCGCCATCCTGCCGACGCGGTCATACGCGCGGACCGACCAGTAGTAGATCTGGAGGTCGGTGAGGTTGAGCCCGTCGGCGGTCATCGACTCGTCGTCGTCGACGTCAGTCCAATTCATCGCCTCGATGCCCCCAAGGGTCCTGCCGATGGCGACCTCGTAGCGGTCGATGCCGGAGATGAGATCCTCCGCCACCCACTCGGCCCTTAGCTCGTCGAGCGAGCAGGTGTAGTTCCGGGGGTCGATCACGAGGCCGGTCGGCGGCGTGAGGTCGACCGTGAACGTGGCCTCTGCGGTCCTCGAGCCTTCCGCGAAGTCGCAGTAGAAGTACCAGGCCTGCCTGCCCTCGGGGACGGTGCTGGGGTGGGTCACGTGGTGGTCGCGGGATGAGAGCTGGGGGAAGCTGTACTTGGTGCGGTCAGACGGGTCGTCCGAGTAGTAGCAGTTGCCGTTCTTGTTGGTCTCGAGCGCGAAGTAGACCGAGCCGTTCGGGAGCGTCCCGGAAGGCGATATGACCCTGATGGAGGGCGTCGCCGCGAGGTCGACCACGAAGGAGATGTTCGCGAGCGCCGAGACGAGTTCCGCCCGGTTCTCGCAGGCGACGTGGTAGGTGTAGCGGGTGCCGTCGGCAAGACCTCCTCTGAAGAGCCCGTTCTCATCGGAGAAGGCCGGGTCGTAGTAGGTCGGGAACTCGGTCATGTCCTCGTAGTCCTCGATCGCGGTCGAGTACTTGCAGCGCGTCTCGTCATCCGTCCCGACGACGATGGTGGTCTCGGGCGGCTGCTGGACTACCTTCGGTGGGGTGCCGCCATCACTCGGGTCTATGGTGAGCGAGCGTATCACCGGCGGGCTCGAGTCCCATGATATCCGGAAGAGCCGGTTCGGCGTGATGTAGCCGAACTCGTCCATGCACCTGACGTAGACCGAGTAGTTGGTGTTCTCCGGGGCGAAGATCGAGAGGTTCTCCTGGACGTGGATGGATCCTGCGCTCTGCTGGAAGGGGATCATCTGGTTGTAGGCCGGGAGCTCGATGTGGCTCCACCTGCAGGTCGCGAACCGGGAGGTCGTGAAGATGAGGTTGGTGACGAGCGAGGGGGAGACGCCGAACGAGGGGGAGATGAGGGTTATCCCAAGCGTCGGTATCGCCACCTCGAACCTGAAGGTCGTCGATTCGGGGTTGGAGACGTTGTCCTCGGCGGCTATGTCGAAGGTGTAGGTGCCGTCGGCGAGGTTGAATTCAGGCTGGAAGCGGAAGGTGTTGTCTTCCTGGCCGAGGAACAGCAGCGGCTCGAGCGCGTGCGTGCGGTCGTTCGTCAGCGAGTAGTTGATCAGGGTGACCTGCTCGTCGAAGGAGGCGGTGATTACCGGGCGCGGCTTCTCGACGACTATCTGGGCGTGCGCGCCTGCCGCCACGGCGAGGAGGGCGAGCGCTGCCGCGAACATCATGATCGCGATCCGTGCCGGAGCTCGCGCTCCGTGTCCCTCTTTTTTCATTATGGTCCTCTGTGCTCTCGTGGTCCTGGCCTCACAGGTCGCTCGGGAAGCGCGCCAGGTAGCTGTCGATGATCGGCTCGGGAGCCGTCCTGAAGGGCAGCGGCGAATAGACGTACACGACCTTCGCCCCGCTCAGCCAGATGACGGTCGTGTCGGGCATGATGTAGTAGGAGCCGTCCTCGCTCGCGGCCACCTGCCGTCCGGCGATCGCCTGGAAGAACGCCGTCGTCGCGTCCGCCTGGTTCCTGAACAGGTGGACGTAGGCGAGCGGGTAATCCGGCGACCTGCTGTAGGCCGCCCGGTAGATGTTCGTGGCCCCCATGGACCCTGCGGGGAGCGGCGTCGCGGTCTCCATCGAGCTGGTCAGGAACAGGTAGCTCCCGATGTTGCGCTGGATCGTGCAGTCGCGGGTGCACCGCTCGCCGAGCTCGCAGAGCCCGTCGCCGCAGACCGCGGGAATCCCGCCCGTCGCGTTCTCCTCTTCCCTCCCCTCGATCCCGAAGGTCGGGCGCGGGCCGGTCTGGTCGAGCGTGATCACGACGGTGTCGGTGTAGTCGTTGCCCGCCAGGTCATACGCCTGTATGTTGATCGTCTTGGTGCCATCGCCGGGCAGGAGCTCGACCGGGATGACGTACGGCGTCTGGTTGAGCACGACGGTCGTCGCGACGACGTTGCCCGAGACGAGCACCTGCTCGAGCGTGTCCTCGGTGCCGAGCGTGATGTTGATGCGCGTCTCCTTGGTGAGCGTCGGCGTGCTCGCCTCGATCACCGGCGGGGTGATGTCGACCGTGAAGTCCTTGGACCAGGCGCCGTACAGGCTGTCGCCGACGACGAGGCGCCTTGCCTCGATCCTGAAGATGTACGGGTCGATGTCCTCTTGGAGGTCGAGGCCGACGGTCGAGAAGGTGAACGTGGTGTCGCCCGATGAGGAGGCGAGCGGCACCGGGATCCCGTCGACCGTCGCGGTGACGTTCATCACCCGGACGGCGAAGGTCGCGGTTATCTGCGGCGCGTTCACCCTGACATAGGTCTGGTTGCGGATGATGTGCTGGTCGGTGAACGCGAATGTCGGCTGGGGGGGCCGGGTCGAGTCGACGGTGAAGGTCCAGTCGTCCAGTGTCCTCCTGTTGCCGGCCATGTCAGCGACCGAGAGGTTGATGTGGTAGGTGTTGTCGACGAGGTTATTCGCTTCGTAGGTGAAGAGGCCGTCCTTGAAGGTGTAGTTGAAGACGTTGCCGTTGAACCGGAAGACGATCGAGCTCTCGTTAATCTCTATCGCGTCCTCGATCGCCGCGCGGACCGTGAAGTTGTGCTCGCTGATGTAGTCGCCCTTGCCGGGCACGAGGCCGGTGATCTGTGGCGGCTGGTCGTCGTACTTGACGACCTGGGTCGAGCTCCACTCCTCGTTGCCCGCCTCGTCGATCGCTTTTACGCGGACGAAGTAGTCGACCTCGTTGTAGGGCAGGTAGATGGGGAGGGACAGGTCGATGGGGCCGAAGGCGAAGCGGGTCGACTTGGGCACGACCTCGACGGTTCCCGGCAGCGTCGTCGAGGCGGTGACCGTGTAGGAGTAGTTGCCGAGCGCCTCCATCGGGAAGCGCGCCTCCTGGTGCGCGAGTATGTTCGCGAAGAGGTCTCCCGAGACGAGGACCGGGATGTCGAGGTCGTTCGCGAGCACGAGCTCCCCTTCTATCTCGACCTGCGCCGCCTGCGGGGAGAGGACCTGGCTGATCCTGACGACCGTCGACTCGACCGTCGAGCTGACGAAGGTGCTCTCGCGCCTGATGTCGTTGATCCAGAGCTCGACGGTCGTGTCGAGCTCGGACGATCCGGTGACGTTGATCGGGCGGCGGGTGGGTGAGGGGATCGCGTCGAGGACCGGCACGCCGACGCCCCGGTCGAGGACGATCGTCCGGGTGATGGTGGCGGTGTTGCCCGCCCGGTCCCAGGCGGTGATGGTGAGGTTGTTCTGGCCGTCGAAGAGGCTGACGGCGACGTCGAACGCGTTCTCCGAATCGATGCTGGCCGCCGGAGAGAACGTGCCGACCTGGTTCCTGACGGTCGCGTTGATGCCGGCGAGGCCATACTCGTCGGCATAGAGGCCGTAGACGGTCTGGGTCCCGCGCATGGTCGGGGTCTCGAGCCTGGTGATGAAGAGCTGCGGCGGCGCGGTGTCGAGCGTCATCATCCTGCTGTCCTGGGCGCTGTTGCCGAGCGTGTCGTTCGCCCAGACCATGAAGGTGCGCTCTCCCAGCGAGAGCGTGACCGGCTCGTCGAACGTGGAGCCGGAAAGCGAGAGCGGCTGGCTGTCGAGGAGCGTCGCGACGAGGCTCGCGCCGGCGGCGAGGGGCACGATCGTGCCGCTGATCCGCTCGGCGGGGCTCGCGGTGTAGTAGGCGGGCGGCGGGTGCAGGAAGGCGATGCGCGGGGCGTTGCTGTCGATCGTGAAGGGGGAGGCGTACGGCACGCTGTTCCCAAGCCGGTCTATCGCGGTGATGCGGAGCAGGTAGTCGCCGTCGGGCAGGCTCAGGCCGGAAAGGAACAGGGTGCTCTCGCTGTCATGCGTCCTGATGCCGCCGCGGTCGTTGCCCTGCGCGTCGAGGACCTCGATGCGCGAGGCCGATAGGTCGATGCCGACGCCGAAGGGCCGGTCGTCCAGCGTCGCCTGCGCCTGGGTGAGCGCGGCGAGGCGCGCGTTCTCGCCGGGCAGGTAGGCCGTGAGCGCGGGGGCGAGCGAGTCCTGGAGCACGCGGACGATGCCTGAGTCCCTGCTGTTGCCGAGGTCGTCGTAGACGGTCGCGTAGAAGTGGTTGATCATGTCCGGCTCGAGCGGCACGGTGATGAGATAGGTCCCGGCGATGTTCTCGAGCGGCATGAGTGGTAGGTTGTTCCTGTGGATGGTGATCCAGTCCGCGCGGTCGGTGCCGATGGTGAGCTGGACAGCTGTCTGGCGCGTCGAGGCCCGGTCGGCGATGAGGGTGATGGTGGGGGCGGTGGTGTCCCTGACGAGGTGCGTGTCGGGGGCTGCGTATTCCCAGCCAGCGCGGTCCCTGATGGTAACCGGAAGGTAGTTGTCGCCCTCGGTCAGCTGGATGTTCTGGATGGGCAGCTTGAGGAAATCGCCTGACGGGAGGTCGCCGTAGTCCTGCGAGCCGACGCTGACGGTGGCGAGGTGCGCCTCGGAGTAGGTGAGCTCGATCGTCGGCTGGGTGGCGGCGATCCGCATGCCGGGCACGTAGTCCGCGCCGTCGATCAGGCTCGTGTAGATGGCCGGCCGCACGGTGTCGACGATCACGTCGTACGTCCATTCCCCGTAGTTGCTCTGGCCGTAGACGAGCCGGCGCGCCCGCACGGTCAGGCGGTAGCCGCTATCGTTCAGCGCCGCGGTCGGCCGGAAGAGGAAGCCGGTGCTGTTCTGGCTCGAGAGGAGCTCGAGCGGCTGGCCGTCGAGCGTCGCCGTGACGTCGGTCACCTGGGCGGTGAAGTTGACGGCGAGGAACGGCTGGGTATCCCGCGTGTACCGGAGCTCGCCGAGGAGCGTCTGGTTGGAGAAGGTGACGCCGGGGCGCGCGGGCTGCAGGATGTTCACCGTGAAGGTCGTGTCCGAGACCGCGGTGTTCCCGATGATGTCCGAGACCGCGATGCGGATGCGATGCTCGGTCTGGGAGAGGTTCGCCGCATCCGCGCGGAGCGTCGTCCCGTCGAACGTGTACTGCAGCGGCTGCCCGTCCAGCTCGAAGGCGATCGAGGAGGCGTTGAGCTGGAGGTTGTCCTGCAGGATCGCGCTGATGGCGGTCGAGGTCTCGGCGATGAAGTTGCCGTCGCCGGGCGAGAGGCCGAGAATCTCGGGCTTCTCGTCGTCGTACCTGACCTCCCGGGTGCCGCTCCAGGCGGCGTTCCCCGCGTCGTCCCGCGCCCGTGTCCTGATCAGGTAGCGGTTGCCGCTGTAGGCGGCGTATGAGGAGAGGTTGACACCGGTAAAGGCGTATCGGGTGCTCCTGGGCTGGACCGTCGCCGTCCCGGTGAGCGTGTAGACCGGCGTGGTGATGGTGTAGGTGTAGGTGTTCGGGACAAGGCCGGAGAAGGTGCGGTTGCCTCCCGGCGGTATGGCGCCTGAGAAGGCGCCGCCGAGCGTGACGTCCACGCCGAGAGTGTTCTGGAACGTGAGGTTGGTGCCGGCCTCGAGGGTCAGGTCCTGGGGGGAGAGCGCAGTGCCGATCGAGACCGTCTGCGGAGGGAGCGTCGAGCTGATCCTACGCGAGTCGCGCAGGAGGTTGTTGATCCAGAGCTCCACGGTCGTGTCGAGTTCGATGGTCCCGCTGACGTCGATCGGCGTGTTCGTGAAGGCAGGGAGGGGGTCGATCGAGGGGTTCGCGATGTCCTGGTCAAGGGTGATCGACCTCGTGACGCTCACCCCATTCCCGGCGTGGTCGGTCGCGCGTGCGGTCACCACATTCTCACCGTCGTAGAGCGTCAGGTCGGCGTGCCAGGCGGTGTCGGAATCGAACACGACCCCGTAGGGGACGGTCTCCGGCATCCCGTCGCCGTCCTGGTCCTGGACGACGGAGAGCGCGATGCCCTCGATGCCGAGGTTGTCGCCGTAGGTCCCGGTGACCACCTGCTGGCTCTCGTTCGTGGGCGTCACGACCGTGAGGGTGAGCGTAGGCGCCGTACCGTCGTAGATGAAGGAGACGCTCGTGTCCGCTATGTTGCCGAGGCTGTCGGTCGCCCGCAGGCTGTAGCTCTGCTGCTGGGAGGTCTGCTGGAGGACGACCGGATGGAGGAACCCGCCGCCGATGAGCGGGACCTGCACGCCGGCGATCAGGAAGGTGGGTATCGGGTTCTGCGAGACCACGTGTCCCTGGATGGTCTCGTTCGTGGTGTTGGTGTAGCGGGGGCTCGAGGACGGATGCGTGACGATGATGTTCGGCGCCCTGATGTCGACGACGAATTCGAAGGGGAAGGTGACGCTGTTGGAGAGCTCGTCGGCCGCCGTGACGGTCGCCCGGAAGGTGCTCGCGACGGCGTAGGACTCGAGCGGCACCGAGGGCTGGAACCTGAGCCGGTAGCCGTTCGCGACGGCCGCCTTGGAGACCTGGCCGGGGACGGCGGTGCCGTTGGCGAGCGCGAGCGCGATCGTCGTCTGGTCGGGGTCGATGCCCGCGCCGTAGGTCCGGTCAGAGAGGACGGCCTCGACGTAGTCGACGTCGTTGCTGCGGGAGAGGTTCGCCGGGGAGGTCGAGACGAGCTCGGGGACGAGATTGTCGTGGAGGACATCGAGCTCGTTCGAGAGCGCCCAGTTCCCGTGCTCATCAGTCGCGTTCGCGTAGATGTTGTTGTTCTGGTTCTGGAGCAACGCGAGGCTGAAGGTGTAGTTGCCGGTCTGCTGCCCTTCGGCACGCATGAACTGGTCATTGTCGTAGACGCGGATGTCCTCGGCCGCGTCGAGCGTGACCTGGATCTGGACGCTGCCCTGGCGCGTCTGTTCGACGTCCGAGGAGAGCGTGACGCGCGGCGGGGTCCGGTCGACGGTGATTGGGAGGATCGTCTGGTTCCTGTTCCCCAGCAGGTCGTAGGCCTCGATGAGGAGGTTGTTCTGGCCCTCCTGGAGAACGACATCCCCGGTCGATACCTCGACATCGGTGCCTGAAGGCGGGCTGTTCATCCAGACCGTGCCGATGTGGATCCTTCCCATGTGCTGCTCGGTGTAGCGCAGGGTGATGTTCGGGTTGTTGTTCGTGATGACGATCCCGTCGAGGTCGGTCGAGCCGTCGACCGAGAGGGGGACGATCTGCGGGGCGCGGGTGTCAACCAGGAAATCCTCGGTGAAGGTCTGCGGGCTGCTCTCGCCCACGACGAGCTTGCGGGCGGTGACCGAGAAGGCGTGCGTGCCCTCGGCGAGGGCGGCGTTGTGCTCGTAGACGTACCGGGTGTCGCCGTAGGACTGTTGCAGCCATATCGCGGCGTCGGAGTCGACCGTGACCTCGGTCACCGGCTCCTGGAATTGGATGGTGACGGTCGGCCGCGCCGAGGCGACGTAGGCGGTCCCGCTGACCCATATCTCGTCGGAGAAGGTGATCGTCGGCTGCGAGGGCATGCTCGAGTCGATCGCGAAGTACCATGAGTCGAAGACGGGGTTCTGGGCGGCGTCGCGCGCCGTGACTGACATCTGGTAGAGGCCGGTCGCGAGCCCGCCGGCATAGGTGAGGACGTCGCCCGCATAGGTGAGGACGTCTGAGGCGAGGGTGATCTCCGTGCCGTTCACGTCGAGGATGATCGACGAGGGCACGACCCCTTGGTTGTCGGTGAGCCGCAGCGAGATGCTCTCCGCCAGGGGCACGGTATGGCCCTTCGCCGGATAGTGGTCAGAGACCTGCGGCGGGCTGTCGTCGAGGAGCACGGTGCGCATGAGGCTCTGGCGCTCGTTCCCGGCGAGGTCGCGGGCGACCGCCCATACATAGTAATAGTCGTTGAGCGGCGAGCCGAGGTCGATGTCGGGGAAGGAGTAGGCGTTCGAGATCGGCGTGACCGAGAGGGTGGCGGTCATCACGGTCGGTATGCTCGTGTTCGCGACGACCGCGAAGGGCCCGGCGGCGCTGTAGGTCGCGTTCGTCTCCCCGCCCGGCGGGAGGGTCGCGGGCGCGGCGATGCCGGTCACGACCGTCACGTCGACCATCATGTTGTTGCGGATGACGACGGTCGTCCCGATCGGCACCGTGGCGGTCGCCGGCACGAAGCGGTTGTCCTGGAGCGCCAGGGTGACGGTTGGGAGGGTCGAGCTTATGAATGTCGTCTGGCGCGGCACGTTGTTGATCCAGAGGGTGACCCAGGTGTCGAGGTCTGACGTGCCGGTGATCGAGGCGCGCGTGCTGTTCCGCGGGGTCTGGATGTAGTCGAGCGTCGGCTCGCCGATCGTCTCGTCGAGGACCGTCGTCGCGCTCGCGTCCGCGGTGTTGCCGGCGAGGTCGGTTATCGTCGCGACGATGGTGTTCACGCCGTCAGTGAGGTCGACGGGCAATGAGTAGGTGGTCTGGGTTGCGGGGAGGACCGCATGGGGGACGCCGTTCACGGTGACGACGATCGAGGCGAGGTTCTGCTCGGCGTAGGTGCCGGTGACGGTGATGCTCCCCTCGTTCGTCCGCGCCGGCGCCTGGACGGTGATCGCGGTCGTGTTGTCGAAGACAAACGAGAAGCCGTCCTGGCCGACGTTCCCGAGAGCGTCGGTCGCGGTGAGGAGGTAGGCATGGGTCCCAGGGGTCGCCGGGACGGAAAGCCCGTAGGAGAACGCGCCGTAGTCCGAGGCGATTGTCTGGGTGATACCAGACCCTGAGAGGACGAGGCCGGCGAGCGGGTGGGTGCCGGCGACCGTGCCGGCGACCGTCTGCGCGGCGCTGCTCACGTACGTGACTGCCGAGGCCGGGCTTGTCCGGGCAATGAGCGGTGCCTGGTCGTTGATCGTGAACGCCCGGTCCTCGACCCGCGTGTTACCGAGGCGGTCCGTCGCGGTGATGCGCAGGGTGTAGAGGCCGTTCGATAGCGTCGTTCCCGCGAGGCCCATGGCGAGCGTGTCCTCGCCGTCGTCCGATTCCGGCACCGGCAGCAGGGTCATGACCGGGTCGTAGAGCGCGAGGCCCGAAGCGGCGAGGTCGATGCCTGACTCATAGTCCGCTTCTATGAGAGTGACGCTGATGGTATCGAGGTCCCGCATCGCGGTGTTCGCCGCCGGGACGACCGTCCCGATGCGCGGCGCGATGCTGTCGAGGAGGATCGGGAAGGGGGCTGATGACTCGTTGTTCCCGACCGCGTCGTACGCGGTGGCATGGAGCCAGGCGGTGCCTTCGCTCCCGAGGGTCAGGTTGTACGCGATGTTCGTCTGCGTGACGCCTTCGATCGTGGCGAGCACGCCGGTATCGTCGCGCAGCTCGATCCGTTCGGCGTCATCGTCGGTGGTGATGAGCAGCTCGACGAGGGGGTCGGTCGTCTCGGCGGGCCCCGAGAGGTCGATGGTCGGCGGCGTCCGGTCGAGGACGACCGAGGTGAGCTCCATGTCGGTCCTGCCGACATGGTCGAACGCGGTGACGACGACGGTCTTCTGCCCGTCGGTCGGCGATAGGGTGAGCGTGTAGGCGTACCTGCCGGAGACGCAGGTCGCGTTCCTCGGCGCCTGGTTCAGCTCGTGGACCTGGACGGCGGCGATGCCCACCGCATCGGTGCAGCCGCCTTCCACCCTGAAGCTCGGGACCGCGACCGCCGTCGGGAGGCCCTGGTCGATGGTGACCGCCGGGGGCGCGAGGTCGACCGAGAAGGACTTGGTGTAGGGCCCGCCGACCGGGGCGTCGGCGACGTTGTGCCTGCTCGCCGAGACGCTGATGGCATGTTCGCCCTCGGTGAGGGGCTGGACCGTGTAGGTGAACTCCCGGTTCTCGCTGTTCGCCTGCAGCGCGGGGGTCTGGGAATCGACGGCTATCGTCCGTATGTCCACCGCCTGGCTGAAGACGAGGCGGATGGTGGGGTTCGGCGAGCTCGTGTAGTCCGCCTCGAAGGCGCCGCCGATGTAGATGTCGGGCCGGGCGGGGCTGTCGAGGTCGATCGTGAACTGCCAGTCGTCGACCGAGAGGAGGTTGCCCACCATGTCCCGCGCCTGCAGGGTGATGGTGTGGGTGCCTTCGGGGAGCGGGGCTTCCGGCGTGTAGGCGAGCGTCCCCTTCCGTCCGGGGTCGAGCGGCGCCGGCGAGTAGGAGGCGAGGCCGGTGCCGTCCTGGTAGAGGACGGTCGGGCCGAGGAGCATCCTGATGCTCGACTCGTCGATGTCGTACTCGTCCTCGATCTCCGCCTCGATCGCGGGCGTCGTGTCGCCGGTGGTCGACCCGTCGGTCGGGACCGCGACCGTGTGGAAGGGGGCGGTCCGGTCGGACCGGACGTTCACGGTCGCGCTCGCGCTGTTGCCTGCCGCGTCCCTGCTGGTGACGTAGATCCTGTTGGGGTTGGGCGAGGACGCGGTCGTCCTGGTGAGCTCTATGGCGTGCGAGAACGAGTCCGAGACGTTCCTGACGGTGATGGAGAGCGTGTCCTGGGTCTCGCCTGCCTGGACGAGGCTGACGGAATAGGACCCTATCGTCGGGAAGGAGAGCGTCCGCTCGCCGCCGGAAGGAAGCGTCGCCGCCTGGTAGCCGGCGAGGTCATAGTCGAGGTCGTCCTGGTTGTCGAGCGTGACGGTCGCGCCGGCCGGCACGGTGAGGGACTGGTGCTGGAAGGCGAGCTGCGAGACCCGCTCGGTGAACGAGGTCTGCTGCTCGACGAGCGGCTCGACCACCTGGTTGACGCCGTTGACGTTGATGGTGATGAGCGAGCCGCACTCCGCGCTGCCGGAGACCGTGAGGTAGCGCAATGAGGTCAGGGCCGGCAGCGGGTCGAGGATGAGGTAGGGCGTCGTGCTGTCGCGGACGACGGTCGTCCAGGCGGTCCTGGCATTGCCGACCGTGTCGGTCGCGGTGACGGTCAGGTTCTTGACGCCGTCGCCGGGGCTGAGGGAGACCGTCCGTTCGAACGACGCCTCGGAGCCGCTGATGAGGGGCGCTATCGGGACGTCGGAGAGTATGTCGCCGCCGATGACGAGCGCCGCCATGCGGTCGTCCCGGTAGGTGCCGGCGACCGTGACGCTCGAGCCGCTCGTCGCCGTCAGGTCGGACCGCAGGGTGACGTCAGGCGGCCGGGTGTCGACCGCGAAGCGCTGCTCGTAGGTCCCTTGCCGTCCCGAGCCGCTCGTCCTGCGGGCAGCGAACGAGAGGAGGTACTCGGACGTGAGGGTCGAGTCCGCGAGCGTGCCGGGGTCGTGGGTGAAGGTCAGGTTGTCGGTCGTGGCGAACGTGAAGGCCTGGCTGGCGTAGGGGATGCCGGGGCCTGCGAGGCGCGCGTCGGTGATGATCACCGGCTCGGTGAAGACGGCGGTGATGTCGGTCTGGTTGTCGGCGGTGACGCCTGACGGCGTGATTGTCGCCTGGGGGATGCTCGTGTCGATCGTGAACCCGTAGACCGCCGACCCCTGCTGGTAGTCGTCCCAGGCCCGGATGGTCACCGCGTAGGTGCCGTTCGGCAGCGGGTCGAGGGTGTGGCGCAGCTCGTAGGTGCTCCCGCCGACGTTCGCGCTATACTCCAGCGTCCCGTCGAGCAGCACGGTCACGTTCCTGATGACACGATCGTCCACGATCCTCGCGCGCAGCTCGGGCGTGGTGTCGGTGATGTAGCCGGAGGGGCTCGTCTGGCTTATCTGCGGTCCCTCGGCGTCGTAGTAGGTCTGGCGCGTCTGGTTGTAGGTGTTGCCCGCCCGGTCGACAGCCTCGATCCGTATGCTGTTGGTCCAGGGCTCGAGGTCGAGCCGCTGGGCGATCGTCCCGCTCGCGCTCGTCCCGGACGCGACGTACTCGTCGTTCTGGTATATCGTATAGCCGACCTCCTCGTCCGCGGTCGCGGTGAGGTTCAGGACCGCCTGGTCGGTCACTGCCGGGAGCGTCCAGGCGAGGGTGAGCGAGCCGTCGACGATGACGGTCGCCGCGTCGGTGTGGCTGTTCCCGGCGCGGTCGTAGCCGGTCGCGGTCACCTGGGTGAGGGGCGTCGTGAGCGGGAGGCCTGGATAGGAGAAGGTCCCGGCGTACCGGGCCGCAGGGAGGCCGTTCACCAGGACCCGGTCGGGATGCTCGTCCTGGATGGCGCCGGTGACGTCGACGGGTCCCGGCCGCTGGGGGCTCTGGAGGCTGTCCCGGTCGAGGGCGACTGTCGGCGGCTGCTGGTCCACCGTTATGTCGTGGTGGAGCGTCGCGTAGTTGCCGTTGCGCTGGGAGCGGATCGTGAAGAGGTAGGTCCTGCCGGGCGCGAGCTCGAGGATCGGCCGGTAGAGGTACGCCGCGGGCGTGGTCCGAAGGAGCTCGAGCAGGTTCCCGTCGGCGTCCTCGAGCGTGGGGCTGAAGACCTGGTCGGGGTTGTCTATGGAGACCTCGATGTGCGGCCGGGTGACGTTCGTGAACCCGTAGGCCGGCGCGAGGAAGGCCATCGCCGGCGCTGAGCGGTCGATGGTGAATCCCCATGAGTAGGATGAGGGGTTGCCGAGCCCGTCGCTTATCCTGACCGTCGCCTCCTGGCGCCCGCTGTCGAGCAGGAGTATCGATTCGGTGAGGGTGCCTCCCTGGAAGAGGTCGACGAGCGTGGGGTTGCCGTTGATGTCGAGCTCGAGGGAGAGCGGGTCGAGGCCGGCGCTGTCCTCGAAGACGACGGTCATGGTGTGGAAGGGGCCGACATCGCCCGGTCCGGGGGCCATGCTGAGCACCTGCGGGCCGGTCCAATCGGTGACGAAGGCGCGGTCGCGCGTCGCGGTCCTGCCATGACCATCGGTGACCGAGACGGTGTAGCGGTTGAGCCCCTCGACGAGGCCGTCGAGGTGCGTGAAGGTGTAGGAGAATCTCCCGTCCGATTCGGCATACGCGGTCCTGCCGTTGCCGTTCATGACGATGGAGATCGCCGCTCCGGCGAAGGCCGTGCCGGCGACCATGACGGTCCTTGCCGCTGTGGGCGAGGAGATGCCGCTGACCGAGAGGACGGGCTCGCCGGTGAGCAGGTCGAAGGTGATGCTGTCGGACCCGGTGTTCCCCGCCTTGTCGGCGACGGTCGCCGTCACCGTGTGCTGCCCGTCGGTGGCCGGGAGCGAGAGCGCGGCGCTGAAACGGCCTGCCGAGTACTCGCCCGGTCCGAGCCCATCGCCGTCGACCGTGAATGAGGCGATGTGCCGCTCGGCGTAGGTGCCGTAGACCGTGACGTCGGGGCTGCTCACCGTCGTGTCGATCGCGTCGCTCAGCGATACCGCCGGGGCGGTCGTGTCGACCGTGAAGGTGAAGCTCACCCGGTTGCTGTTGCCGATGAGGTTCTCGGCGGTGAGGGTCAGCGTGTGCGCCGCCTCGGAGAGGCCGGAGAGCGGTATGTCGTAGGCCAGGGAATCGTCGGTCGCGAACCCCGCCGGATTGAGGGTCGCCCCGTCGATGGCGGCGGCGACAATCGTCACCTCCTCGTCATAGGAGGCGGTGACCGTGGGCGTCGCCGTCCGTATGTGGTTCTCGACGAGCTGTGCCGCCGGCACGCCGTCGACGCTGAATGACGGCGGGGCGGGCGCCTGGTCGTCGACCTCGAAGGAGACGCCGAGCGTCGCGTCGTTCCCCGCGAGGTCGCGCACCGTGACGTTGTAGGCGTAGGCGCCGTTGGGCAGGGCAGCCGGGGTGTAGGAGACCCTGCTGCCGACGAGGTCGTGGCTGCGCAGGATGCCATCGAAGAGGAGCGTGATGCCGTCCTGCGGTATGCCGAGGGTGTCGGAGACCGAAGCCGAGACCACGAGGCCGTCGGGAGGAACGATGTCGCCCTCACCGGGATAGTGGTCGGTGATCTGCGGGTCCGTCGTGTCGATCGTGGTCGAGATATAGTTCGACCGGCCGCTCGTCGGGTTCGCGAGCGCGTCCTGCGCGGTGGCATAGAGGTGGTGCGTTCCCTCGGCCATGCCGGAGAGCGTCGCCGTGAAGGTCCCGGCGGCGGTTGCGGAGAGCTGCCGCACCAGGGTCCCGGCGACCAGGGGGTCAGGGGCCGGGCTGTCGTAGATGAGGACCGAGGCCGACGGCTCGGCCTGACCGGAGAGCTGGAGCGTGCCGCTGCCGGTGTAGGCGGGCAGGAGGTCGAGGTGCGGGACCTGCGAGACCGTGTCCTTGACGATGCCGCGGGTCGCGCGCGGCGATGGGCCGTTCCCGATCATGTCATACGTCTCGACGCCTATCGTGTGGCTCCCGTCGGCGTAGCCGGTGAGGTTGACCGTCGTCGAGAACTGCTGGGAGACGGTCGGCACCCGGGCGGCCTCTGCCGCATCGACCAGGATGACCGCCTCTGCCGCGTCGGCGTAGGTGATGCCGGAGACCAGGACCGAGGCCGCGACGCGCTGGCCCTCCGCCGGGCTCGAGAGGACGGGCGTCGCGGGGGCGCTCGTGTCTATCGTGAAAGCGATGCTGCCCTGGACGCCGCCGCAGGCGAGCCGGTAGCGGTACTGGCCGTCCGCCATACCAGTCATCTGGCGCTGGTGCACCCAGACGGTCCTGCCGGTGTCGAGCGTCTGGTTGTAGACGAGGGTCGGCGTGAGCTGCTGCCCGAAGAGCCGGTCCTCGGTGAAGGTGCAATTGACCTGGGCGTTCGTCCAGGCGTAGAGGAGCGGATCGCGGTGGTCGAGCGTCCCGCTCGGGCCTGACTGGAGTATCTGGAGCGCCTCGCTCGTGTTGACCGTAAAGTTGACCCAAGAGGGGTTCTGGGCGGTGTTCCCGGCCCGGTCGATGCAGTCTAGATAGATGCTGTGGGCGCCGTTGACGCCCTCGAGCGCCAGCTGCCTGCTGTGGGAGGTCGTGAAGGTGTCGGAGAGCGCGTGCGCGAGGTCGGCGTAGTCAGCTGGGGCCGCCTCGGCGTACGCGTCGCTGTAGCGGCACATCGCCGCCTTGTCGGTGGTCGCGGTGATGGTGGTGTAGGGAACGATGAAGTAAGGACCGTTCTGCGAGGCGGCGCTCGTTATTGTCAGGGGGACCGTGTCGATGACGATCGAGTAGGAGGTGCTGTTCGGGCCGCCGAAGCCGTTCGTGCAGTTGACGTACATCGGGAGCGTGCCGTAGTAGCCGCTCGGGGAATAGGCGGGGTCGTGGGCTGAGACGTTGACCTCGATGGCGTGCGTGGTATTGTCGGCCGATGCCATCGCCTGGCTGCCGTCAAAGTCCGGCTGGTAGGCGAAGACGCAGGATGACGGGTCTGAGGTGTTCACGACGAGGTCGAAGACCTCGCGGTTGGTCGATCCGTAGGATGGCTCTATGAGCGTGATGAGGGGAGGCGTCGTGTCGGAGAGCACGGTCCTCGTGGTGGTGTTCGCGTTCCCGGCGGCGTCGGCGGCGGTGATGACGAGCTGGTTCGAGCCGTCGAGGAGCGGCACCTGGACCGCGAAGGCGGTCGTCTCCGCGCGGACGGTGACGTCGAGCGGCTGGGTGGAGAGGACGGAGCCGTCGGCCGCCGAAGTGACGTCGAAGGAGTAGGACGCTTCTGCAGGGAAGGCGATCGCAACCGTCCCTCCCGGCGGCAGGTTGACGTCGTGCGCGGAGCTCGTGATGTTGTGGTCGAAGACGCCGGGGTTGTGGAAGGTGATGGTGCTGTCGGTCGGGATGCTCAGCTGGTGGAGGTCGAACTCGGAACCCGACACCGTGACGTCGTAGCTGTCGGGCTCGGTGATCTCGGCCGTGTAGGGCGTCGTGCTCACCCTGCTCGAGAGGACGGTGATCGTCGCGCCGTGTTCTGAGGTGCCGTTCACCCAGACCGACCCGAGCGCGGTGCGCAGGTTGTTCTGCGGATAGGTGACGACGAGCGCCGGCGCGCCGGTGTCGAGCGTCGTCGTGAGCGAGACGGTTCTCGAGTTCCCCGCCGTGTCCGCAGCGGTGACGTTGACCGTCTTCGCGCCGGGCGTCGGAGAGAGGGTGATGGTCCTCGAGAAGGAACCGAGCGCACCGACCGTCGGGTCCGCGATTAGCACCTCGCTCGCGACGTCGCCCCAGATGCGCAAGGATGCCATGCGCGGGTCGGAATAGGCGCCTGACACCGTGATGGCGCTGGAGCTCGTGTAGTCGTCGTCGAGCTGGGTGGAGAGGCTGGGCGGATGGGTATCGATGCCGAAGGTGCGGTCATAGGTGCCGACGTTCCCGGCGCCGCTGATCCTGCCGGCGAGGAAGCGGATGTGGAAGTCGCTTCCCGGCTGGCTGTCGGGCAGGCCTTGGGGGAACGCTGTCGCTGTGGTGTAGGTGAAGAGGAGGTCGTCGGCGGTCGCGAAGGTGAGGTCGGTCGTGCTGATGCCGGGCCCTGAGAGCCGCGCGCCGCTGACTGTCACCGGATCGGTGAAGCCGAGGGATAGCTGCGTGATGTTGACGTTGATCGTGCCGCTCGGCGTGACCGTCACGCCGGGCGTGGTGGTGTCGATGACGAAGGCCTGGCTCTCGTGCGTCTGGCGGTAGGCGTCGTGCGCGTATATGACGACCGTATGCGCCGTCTCGGCGAGGGGGCTCGCAGGGGTCCAGGAGAGGGTGTGCGAGGTCGTGCCCGGCTGGGCCGAGTAGGCCAGGTTCCCGTCGAGGTAGAGGCTCACGTTGGCAATCCGGTCGTCGTCGGTGATCGTGGTGGTGATGGTGGGGGTCATGTCCTGGACATAGCCCGATGGGCTGATGGCGCCGATCTGCGGGCCTGCGGCATCATAGTATATAGTCCTGCTGCCGGTGTACGCGTTGCCGACAGCGTCGGTCGCATCGAGGCGTATCGTGTTCGAGCCGGGAAGGAGCGTGATGTTCTCGCTGATGCTACCGGAGAGCGAGGCGCCGGAGGCCTGCAGCGCCGTCCCCCGGTAGACCTGGTAGCCCACCGGCTCGTCTGCGGCCGCCGAGAGCGGCAGGGTCTGGCTGCTTGTCATGGAGGGGATCGTCCAGGTGATGAGGAGCGTGCCGTCGATGGTGACCGCGTGGGTGTCGCTTCCCGTGTTGCCGGCGCGGTCATGGCCGAAGGCGGTGATGGCCGTCTGGTTGGGCAGGAGCTGGACGCCCGGGAGCTGGAAGGTGCTGCCGACATAGGTGGCGGGCACGCCGTTTACCGTGACCCGGTCGCCGTGCGCGTCGGTCATGGTGCCTGATATGGTGACCGTCTTCGGGCTCTGGGGGGAGGCGAGGTTGGACTGGTCGATGATGACCGACGGCGGGACCGTGTCGACGGTTATCTCCCTGGTGAAGGCCGCGTAGTTGTTGTACCGGCGCGCCCTGATCGTGAAGGCGTAGGCCCCGTTCTCGGCGAGCGGGACGGTCGGCCGGTAGCGGTAGGCCGAGGGCGAGACGCGTATCAGCGGTATCTCGGATCCGCCTGCCTCGGGGATGAGGGTCGGATGGTAAACCTCAGTCGGGTTCTGGATGCCTACCTCGATGATGGGGAGCGTCGCGTTCGCGTACCCGCTCGCCGGGCTGATGAGCGTGATCGCCGGCGCTCCTGAGTCGAGGACGAAGCTCCAGGGGTAGGTGGTCGGGTTGCCGAGCATGTCCTCGACCGTCGCCACGGCGGCATGCCCGCCTTCGGGGAGCAGGCTGATGTCGGCGCTGAGGGTGCTGCCGGAAAGGGACGAGGCGAAAGGTCCGCCGTTGATGGAAAGATCGTATGCCGGACCCATTCCGGAATCGTCCTCAAAGATGACCGTGAGCGCGGTGTAGGTGCCGCGGTCGCCGGGGCCTGGCGTCGCCTGGACGACCGCCGGCCCGGTCCGGTCGGCGATCACGCTCGTCACGACGCTGTTCGAGCGGCCGTACTGGTCGGTCACCGTGACGTTGACGGTGTTGATCTGCTCGGCGAAGCCCATCGTTTCGGTGTAGGTCCTCGCGAACCGCCCGGCGCTGTCCGCCTGGAGCGCGTGCGGCTGTCCGTTGAAGCGGATCACCACGTCCGCGCCGGGGACCGTTAACCCCCCTACCGTCACCGCGTCAGCCGCTGTCGGCGAGGCGATCAGGTCGAGGGAGAGCGCGGGCTGGCCGGTGAGGAGCTGGAATGAGATCGCGTCAGACCCGACATTCCCCGCCTTGTCTGCGACGGTCGCCGTGACCGCATGGGTGCCGTCCGCTGCCGGGAGGGTGATGCTGTCGGAGAAGGTGCCGCCGCCGTACTCGCCGCTGCCGAGCTCCTGGCCCGCCCCGCCGAGGGAGAGGATGAAGCTCGCGACGTTCTGCTCGGCATAGGTGCCGTAGACGGTCTGGACGGGCGAGCTCACGGTCGTGTCGATGGTGTTGCTGATGCCGACCGTGGGGGCGACGGTGTCGACCCTGAAGCCGAGGGTCGCCTGGTTGGCGTTCCCGATGCCGTTCTCCGCCCTGACGACGAGCGTATGCTGGCCTTCGGCGAGCCCGGAGAGCGCGAGCGCATGGTCCCTGCCGTTAGCGGTCGTGAAGCTTGAGGCGACGTCCGCCATCCCGTCGAGGAGGGCGTCGGTAACGGTGACGTCCTCCTGGTACTGGGCGACGACCGTCGGCGACGAGACGTTGACGAATCCCTCGACAAGGTCCTCGACGCTCCTGCCGTCGATCGTGAAGGTGGGGGTCTGCGGCGCCGCGCTCGAGACCATGAAGCTGTGGCCGACGCTCCCGCTGTTCCGCGCGAGGTCCCGTACCGCGAGGGTGAACGAGTACTGCCGGTCCTGGGGGGCGAGGATGGCGTAGGAGAACGTGCCGTCCTGGAAGGTGCCGGTCCGCTGCTGGCCGTCGAGCGTGAACATGATGCTTCCGACATCGATCCCCACCGCGTCCGAGAGCTGCGCCGTGATCTCGAGGCCGTCGGGCGAGACGATGTCGCCGGAGCCGGGGAGGACCTGGGTGATCGCCGGAGGGGTGGTGTCGACCGTGGTGTGGATGTAGTTGGAGCGCCCGCTCGTCGGGTTCCCGAGGTCGTCCTGGGCGGTCGCGTAGAGGTAGTGCGTCGCCTCGGCGAGCCCGCTCACGGTCGCTGAGAAGCTGCCTTGGAGGTTCGCGGAGGCGACCGCGACCGGGGCGCCTGCCAGGTTGCCGTCTGGGGCGTCGGTCCGGTAGATGACGACGCCGGCGCCCGGTTCCGCGGTGCCGGAGACCTGCGCCGCGGTCGTGTTGGTGTAGGCGGGGAGCGGGGCGAGCCAGGGCTCCTCAGAGACGCGGTCGAGCTCGACCGTCCGCGTGGCGGGGGCGGAAGGGCCGTTGTGGACGACGTCGTCTGCGGTGACGGAGACCGTGTGCGGGCCGTCGTTGAAGCCGGAGAGGTCGAGGTCGTAGGAGAATGCTTGGGAAGCGACGTTCACGGTCGCGATCGCGGTGCTGCCGACGCGGATGGCGACCGTCGCGGCATCGGTATCGGTGGTGCCGGACACGGTCACCGTGCCGTCGGTCCTGGTGCCGTCCGTCGGGCTCGTGAGCACCGGCGTCTGGGGCGCCTGTGTGTCGACCGCAAACGCGATGGTGTCGGTGAGGTAGCTGCACAGGACCGAGAAGGTGTGGTCGCGGTCGGCGAGACCGGCGGTCTGGAAGGTGTGGTAGTAGAGGATCCTGCCGGTGTCCTCGGTCGCGGTGTAGGTCTCGGTGGGCTGCTGCCAGACCGCGCCGGGGCCGTCGTGGCGGAACTGGCAGGCGACATCGTTGTTGGTCACGACGACGAGCGTCGGATCGCTGTAGGTGAGGGTGCCTGAAGGCGATTTCTGGAGTATGCGCAGCGGCTCGCTCGTGTTGACGGTGAAGTTGAGCCACGAGGGGTTCTCGGCGGTGTTGCCCGCCTCGTCGATGCAGTCTATATAGAGCTGGTGCAGGCCGTTGACGCCCTCGAGCGCGATCGTGTGCTGGTGCTGGGCGGCGAAGGCGTCGGAGACGCTGTGGATGAGCTCGCCATACGGGACTGGCGACGGCTCGATCCCCTGGTAGAGGTCGTTGTACCTGCAGCGCGAGAGCTTGTTCGTGGTTATGGTGATGGTGTCATAGGGAGCGATGAAGTAGGAGCCGAGCCCTGAGACGGCGGAGAGGATGGAGAGGTCGGTGGTGTCGACCTTCACCGGGAACGCCGTGGCGGTCGTCCCGGAAATGGGGTTGGCGCAGCGGACGTGGAGCGAGAGGGTCTGGAGGTAGTCGTCCTCGTTGTAGCCGGGGTCGGCGTCTGAGACGTTGACCGTGACGGTGTGGACGGTGTCCAGCGCGTTCGGGGCCATCTGCCACTCGATGGCGAAGTCGGGCTGCCAGGAGAAGACGCATGATGCGGTGTCGTCCGTCGCGACAGAGATGAGGAAGCTCTCCTGGTTGGTCGCGCCGGTCGCCGGCTGGGTGAGGTTGATCTGCGGCGGGCTCGTGTCGACGGTGAGCTGGAGCGTGGTGGTGTTGGAATTGCCGGCGAGGTCCTGCGCGGTCACGGAGAGCCAGTTGACGCCGTCGGCGAGCGGGACCCAGATGGAGAAGCCGGTGTCCGCCTCCCTGACGGTCACGCCGAGCGGCGCAGGCGAGACGACGGTCATGCCGAGCATGACGGCGAGACTGTCGGTGCCCTGCGCGGTGAAGGTGTGGGCAGCGGTCCCCCGCGAGGCGATCGGGAGCGTGAGCCCGGTGCCCTGGATCGTGTAGGCGAGGTAGTCGCGGTTGACGAAGGTGATCGTGCTGTTCTCCGGGACGCTCAAGGGCCCTGCGGGCGCGAACGCCGAGTTCACGATCTCGACCGTGTAGGAATAGGTGTCGGCGACCGGGTCTGTATAGAGGTCGCCGCCGAAGCGGTTGTTCACCGCCGATACCGTGGCGCCGGCCTCGGTCGTGCCGTTGACGTGCGTCCCTGCGGCGCTCGTGGAGGAGCCGTCCTGCGGATGGGTGATGACGAGCGTCGGGGCCGTGGTGTCGAGCCGCAGGGTCGTGCTGACGGTGCGGCTGTTCCCGGCGGTGTCGGTCGCCGTCGCATAGACGGCCTTGGCGCCGTCGGCGCCGGAGAGGGTCACGTTCGCCGCGTAGCCTGCCGTGCTGCCGCTCACCACCTCGCCCTGGCCGAGCGTGACGTTCGCCGCGAGGTCTCCCCAGATGAGCAGTGACGCCATGTGCGGGTCGCGGTAGCTGCCCGAGACGGTCCGCATCGCGGTGCCGGCGATCTCCTCATCGACAGCGATGGTGAGGTTCGGCGCCTGGGTATCGATGCCGAAGGAGTGGCTCGCGTAGGCGGTGCCGCCCGACCCTGACAGGCGGCGGGACTCGAAGGCGAGCGTGTAGGTATCGCCGTCCGGCAGCCCTCCGGGCCATGCCGAGCCTATGGCGAAGGTGTGGACCAGGTCGTCGGCCGTCGTGAACGGTATCGCGGTGGTGGGAAGGCCCGAGCCTGAGAGGCGGGCGTTCGAGACCACGGCCGGTTCGGTGAAGGCGAGGGTGATCGTCGTCCGGTTGTCGTTGACGAGCCCCGCGGGGGTCACGGTCGCCTGGGGGATGCTCGTGTCGATCGTGAACTGGCCCTCTCGCGCGCTTGTCCGCAGGCCGTCATCCGCGCGCACGGTCACGTTGTAGGTGCCGTTCGCGAGCGCCGGCGAGACGGTGTAGCTGAGCTGGTAGGTGGTCACGGAGATCCCAGCTTGGGTGAAGCGCGTCGCGCCGTTTATCTCGACCGTCACGTTCCCTACCTGGCGGGCGTCGGTGATGGTCGCGGTGATGGTGGGCGTCGTGTCGATGGTATAGCCCATCGGCGCGACCATGCCGATGGCGGGCGCCTGGTCATCGTAGTAGGTCATCTGGGTCGTGTTGTGGACGTTGCCTGCCGCATCCTCTGCCACGAGGCGTATCGTGTTCGGCCCCGGCTCGAGCGTCACGGCCTGGCTGAGGATGCCGGATGTCGAGTCGACCGTCGCCGCGAAGACGCCATCGTCGTAGACGGTGTAGCTGACCGGCTCTCCCGCCGTCGCGTTCAGGATGAGCTGGCTTCCTGCGACGAGCGGCGGGACGCTCCAGTCGACGCTGATGGTCCCGTCGACCGTGATATTCCTCGTGTCGGAGTCGGCATTGCCGGCGCTGTCGCGGCCTGTCGCGTTGATGAACGTGTAGGGCGGGACAAGACCGAAAGCTTGCAGCTGGAAGGTCTGGGCCTGGACAGACGCCGATATGCCGTTGAGCGTGACGTTCTCGGGATAGGTGTCGGTGATGGTGCCGCTGACGGTGATCGTCCCCGGCCGCTGGGGGCTCTGGAGGTTGGCGGTCGAGAGCGCGACGACCGGCGGGGTGGTATCGACGATGACCTGGCGGTCGAGCTCGGCGTAGTTGCCGTTGCGCTGGGCGCGCATGCTGAGGTTGTAGGCGGCGCCTGCGGAGAGCGGGCCGGTCGGGATGTAGCGGTACTCGGTGGGGTGCGACCTGACGAGCTCGACCATGGCGCCGGTCGCGCTGTCGGCGAGTTCGGGGCTGAAGACCTCGTCAGCCGCGTCGATCGTGATGCGAAGCTCCGGCTGGAGACGGTTGACGAAGCCGTTCGCCGGGCTCGCGAGCGTCATCACCGGAGCGCCGTAGTCCTTGACGAACCGCCAAGTATGGTCGGTGTAGGTGCCGAGCGTGTCCTCGAGGTAGACCCTGACCGTGTGCTGGCCCTCGGGAAGCGCCTGGATCGAGTTCGTCTCGGTCAGCACGCCGTTCTGGAAGGAGTCGATGACCGTCTCGAGGCCGTTCACGTAGAGTCGCCGGGTGGCGGGCGCGATGCCGGTCGCGTCGCTGAAGGTGATCGAGACCGAGGTGTACGGGCCGCGATCGCCCTCGCCCGGCGTGATCGCGTCGATCGAGGGCCCGCTCCAGTCGAGCGTGAGGCTCTGGGCAGCGGTGCCGGTCCTGCCGTAGGCGTCGGTCACGTTCGCGGTGACGGTGTTGTAGCCCTCCCTAAGCCCGGAGGAGGCGGTGAGGTAGTAGCTGAACGAGCCGTCGGCGGCGGACGTCGTGGTGTGGACCGCGTCGTTCGCGCGGATGGCGACCTGCCGCTGCGGGACCGTGGTGCCGGAGACCATGATCGTCCGGTTGGGGCTTGGGGTCGGGATAGCGGCAAGGGTCATCGTGGCCGCGCCGCTCCTGAGGTCGAAGGTGATCGTGTCCGAGCCGGTGTTGCCTGCTTTATCCGTCATCGTGACGGTGACCGGATGCGTGCCGTCGCCGCCGGATAGCGTCGTCGTCTTCGAGAAGCTCGAGTAGCCGTACTCGGTGTCCGCGAAGGGCTCGGTCCCGAGGAGGAAGGCATGGACATTCGGCTCACCATACGAGCCGTAGACCGTGACATCGGCGGTGCTCACGGTGGTGTCGATCGCGCCGCTGATGCTGACCGATGGCGGCGTCGTGTCGACCGTGAAGGTAAAGCTGCGCTGGTTCGCGTTGCCGATCGCGTTCTCGGCCCTGAGCACCAGGGTGTGCGGCGCTGGGGAGAGGCTGGCTGCGGCATAGGCATAGTCCTGGCTGTCGGCGGTCTGGAGCCCGGGAAGGATGCTCTGGCCGTCGAGCGTCGCGACGGTGACCGTCACCGGCTCGCCGTAGGCGATGCCGATCGACGGCGATGATGCGTTGATGAAGCCTTCGATGAGCCCTATCTCGGCGACGCCGTCGAAGGATAGCGCAGGTGCTCCCGGCGCGACCGAGCTCACGGTGAAGGTCGCGTTCGCGGTGAGGCTGTTCCCGGCGAGGTCCTGGGCCCTGACGCTGAGCGTGTACTGGCCGTCGGAAAGGCGCGGCGGCGCATAGGTGATCGCGTCCTGGAAGGGGACGCGCTGGTAGCCGACGAGGTTGCCGTTCACCCGCATCTCGACACCCTGCCAGGCGATGCCCTGGTTGTCGGAGACGGTCGCCTGGAGCTGGAGCCCGTCGGGCGAGACGATGTCCGCCTGAGCGGGATAGAGTCCTGCTACCGTCGGCGGCGTGCTGTCGAGCAGCGTGGAGATGTAGTTGGACCTGTCGCTCGCCGGATTGCCAAGCTGGTCGACTGCTGTCGCATAGAGGTGGTTCTGGCCGGGATCGAGGCCGACCTGGGCGCTGAAGCCGCCCTGCCCGTTCGCGACTGCCGCCGTCTCGAACGTCCCTTGCACAGCGGGATCGGTGGTCGTGCTCGAGTAGAGCGATACCGTGGCGCCGGGCTCTGCGGTCCCCGAGACCGTGACCGGCGTGGTAATGGTGTATTGCGTGAGCGGGAGGAGGCTCGGCGTCGCCGAGACGGTGTCCTTGATGATGGTGATAGACCGCGCTTGCGAGGGGCCGTTCCCGAGCGCGTCGTAGGCGACCGCCGAGAGCGTGTAGCTCCGGTCCGGGTAGCCGTCAAGGCCGAGGGCCGCCGCATAGGTCTGGAGCGCGGTCACGTCCGCCGACGCGACCGGGTCGCCGTCGATCCGCAGCACGACGCTGGTCGAGTCGCTGTCAGCGGTCCCTGAGACCGGGACGGCCGACTGCACGCGCTGGCCGTCTGCCGGGAAATCTAAATAGGGCGGGCCTGGCGGGCTCGTGTCGATCGTGAATCGCAGCGTCGTCTCGGTCACGTGGACACCCGAGTCGCAGATGACGCTGTAGTCGTACTGCCGGTCTGAGAGGCCGTACTGCGGCGCGGCATAGACCCAGCTGACCCGTCCCTGCTCGTCGGTCTCCGGCGTCGGCGCCGGGAAATCGGTCCTGAATCCTATCGGCCCTTCCAAGTAGTCGCAGGCCGCCTCCGAATTGGTCCGCACGACGAGGATGGGGCTGTCGTGGTCGAGCGTGGTCGCGTTCGGGCTCCCGGATATGATCCTGAGGACGTCGCTCGTGTTGAGCGTGAAGCTGACCCAGGAGGGGTTCTCCGCCGGGTTGCCGGCGCGGTCGACGCAGTCTATATAGAGTTCGTGCAGCCCGTTGAGCCCGTCAAGGCCCTCATAGCTGTACTCGTGATGGGTCGCGAACCCTTCTGACACGCTGTGGAGGAGGTTCTCATAGCCGTCGGGGGCCGGCTCTGCCCCATAGATGTCGTTGAACCGGCACATCGATTCCTTGTCGGTGTCGACGATGATGACGTTGTAGGGCACGATGACGTAGGAGCCGAGGCCCGAGTAGGCGGCGGTGATGGAGAGGAGCGTCGTATCGACGGCGATCGTATAGGGCTGCGTGGCGGTCATGCCGACGACGTTCCTGCAGCGGATGACGATGCCGTGCTCGGCGTAGTAGCCGGTCGGGCTGAACGAGGGGTCGATCGCTGAGATGTTCACGCCGATCGAGTGCGTGCGGTTGTCGCCTGACGGCTGCATGGGCGTCCAGGCGTTCCCGTCCCAGGAGAAGTCGCAGCTCGCCCGGTCGTTCGTCGTCGCCTGGATGGTGAAGGTCTCCTGGTTCGTCGCCTGGCCTTCCGGCAGATCGAGGCCGATCGTCGGTGCTGAGGTGTCGACGAGGAGCGTGAGGACACGGGAGGCGTCGTTGCCTGCGGGGTCGGTCGCCGTGACGACCAGCTGGTTGATGAGCCCGTCGTCCGCCGAGGCGAGCGGGACGTCGACCGAGAAGCCCGTCTTCTGCGCGCGCACGGCGATGACGAGCGGGGCCGGCGAGAGCACCTGGCCGTCGGCTGGCGAGACGAGGCTGAGCGTGTAGGTCGCCTGCGCCCCGAAGGCCTGGCTCGTGGTGCCGTCCGCCGGGAGCGCGAGGTCGACGCCGCTGCCTGAGACGTTGTAGGCGAAGCTTCCGTCGTTGATGAAGCGCACGGTCGCGCCGGCCGGTATGCTGAGCTGTGTCGAGAGGAATGCCGAGGCCGCGACATGGACGTCGTAGGTGTAGGGCTCGACGATCGCGTAGGGCGGCAGGTCGCCGTAGTGGTTGGAGACGATGGAGATCGTGGCCCCGTATTCGGACGTGCCGTTCACCACCACATGGTCCGCCGCGGTGTAGGTGTAGTCGGAGGGCGGGTTCGTGATCGTGAGCGCCGGCGCCGCGGTGTCCCTGACGAGGTCGACGCTCGCGCTCGCGGTGCTCCCCGCACGGTCGTAGATCGTCGCCTGCACCGCGTAGGTGCCATCGCTGCCGTAGGCAGAGAGGTCGATCGTCGTGCTGAAGGAGGTCCCGGCGATGCCGTGCGTGACGTTGAGGATGTCCGCTACCGTCCCGTTGACGTGCACGTCGATGTGCCAGAGGTTCTGCTCGGCGAAGGTGCCGTTGAGCGTGATGGTCCCCGCCACCGCCTGGGGAAGCGTGGTGAACCCGATCGTGGGCGCCGTCCCGTCCACGATGAAGGGCCGATCGGGGAGCGTCTGCTCGGTTCCGTAGTTGCCGCCGCCGAGGTCGCGGCGCGCGCGCACCCGGACCGTGTAGGAGCCGTCGGCGAGCGAGGCATTCGTCGAGTAGGTGTGGACGGTCCCGTTGCCGCTCGAGTATTCGAGCGCGTCGACGAGCGTCCCGCCGCACCTGAGCTCGATCGAGACGATGTCGGTCAGCTCCTCGAAGGAGAGGGTGAGGTCCGGCTGCCGGTTCGCGGTGTACGGCCCGTTGAGGTAGTCGAGACCGTCCTCGACGGTCATGTTCGCGAGCGCGGGGAGCGTCGTGTCGATCGTGAAGCCGAACGTGCCGGTGGCGGTCCGCCGGACGTTGTCCCTGACGGTGAGGCTCCCGCTCACCGGGGTGGTGGTCCCCTCGTTGAGGTCGGTGGTGGGCGTCGCCCGGAAGACGCCGGTCGTCGGGTCGTACTGGAGGGCGAAGCCGCTGCAGGGAGTGCCGTAGGAGCAGGTCCAGCTCCGCGTCGGCGTCTGGACGGCGAGGGTGATGCTCGTCGCGTCGATGCCGCTGCCGGCATCGGTGAGGTTCGCGGTGATCGCGGGACGCCGGTTGCCGAGGGTCTGCCCGTCAGGGGTTATGGCCGAGAGCGCCGGCGGCTGGGTGTCTGCGTAGACCATGAACGAGGCGCTCGCCAGATTGTGGAGCCGGTCCTCGGCGGTGAGGGTAACCTCCGCGGTCGTGTCGGCCGGCAGGGTGAGGCCGAGGGCCTCGGTCCGCAGGCTGTCCCTGGTGAAGGGGTTGTAGGTGCCGGAAAACGTCCGGTCCGCGACAGGCGATCCCCCGATGAGCGCCTGGACGTAGGACGCCTCCTCTGCGGTCACGGCGACGGAGACGGCCGTCATGTTGGTGTAGCGCACGCCCTCGCGCAGGAAGCTCGGGCCGAGGTCTGCCGACGGCGGGTAGGGCGGAAGGACGTCGATGATGAAGGGGAGCGTGAAGATCTGGATCAGCCGGTTCCCTGCGCCGTAGCAGTCCTCGGCGTCAGTCACAAAGGTGTACCTGCCGGTGGACAGGTTCGTCGCTATCGGGAAGGTCCAGGTGGTGTTGAGGCTCGCGTTCTGGCTCGTCACGCCGTACTGGGTGATCGAGACCCCCTGGTCTGAGGTGATCGAGTGGTCGTCAGGCACCATGCAGTACACGAACCGCACCCAGGGCGTCGGGCTCGGGTTGTTGGTGACGATGATCCCGCCGTAGGAGGTGCCGTAGTAGGAGGACTGGGCGTGCGCTGTCTCGGCGCCGAGGGCGCCGATGAGAGCCCCGAGGGCGATGACGCCGAGCGCGCCGAGGGCGATCGGGAGCGCCTGTGCGCTCATGCGGCGCGAGGCGACGGCTGTCGCTCCGGCGATCGCTATCGCGATGATGAGGGCAGGGAGCGGCATGGTATCGGCAGGGGCGGGCGTCGGCTGCGCAGGCAGGCCGTAGGGCTGCGAGACGACAGTCGCGACCGGCGCGAACCCGCCGGTGGCGAGCACGTCGGTCCCTCGGGACACGGTCGTCAGCGCCCCGGCAGGCTGGCTCGCCGCAGCGAGGGGCATGAGCATGAGATTGAGGATGAGCCAGACGAGCACTAAGTCTCGCGCTAACCCCCTCCCCTTCACATTCCGCATCGTTGTCGGGTATGCCATTTCTGTCCTTCTATTAATAGTACAGCCCTCCGACGACCTCTCCTGAGTCGACGCCGCCGCACAGGCCGTCAGAGGCCCCGGCGTTCACGCAATTGCTGCCGCACAGGCAGTTGTAGGCGTAGTTGAAGCATTCGGCGCACTGCGCGAGGTCGCCGCCGCAGGTCTCGCCTGCCGGCTGGAATGACCTGTAGTAGTCTGCGCAGCCGCCCGGACAGAGGCAGCCTTGGGATGGCGCGACGCTCGAGCAGGTGGTGCAGGTGCCGACGTTGTCGCACACCCCGTAGGCCTGGACGTTGTCGTACTGCCAGCCGCACTGGCTGCAGGAGGCGACGCAGCTCGCCTGGTTGAGCCCTGCGCCCGGCGGGCACCAGCTGCAGCGCGGCTCTGCCTCACATTGGTCCTCGTCGAGGGCAGCGCAGACGAGGTCGCCGCCGCAGGTCTCGCCTGCCGTGACATAGCCGGTCTGGACGCACGACGCGTCGCAGTAGCAGCCGTCGCTTCCGGCTGTCGCGCCGCAGGAGGCGCACTGGCCTGCGCTGTCGCACACGTTCTCCGGCGGGATGCCGTCATAGGGCGTCGGGCAGGTCGCGCACGACGGGCCGCAGCTACCGCTCGCCTCGCACCAGGAGCAGCCGCCCGCGGTGCAGGCGCCGCTCGTCGCGAAGTCGGCGCAGATGCCGCCGCACAGGCCGTCGGCGCTGCCCGCGTTGATGCAGGAGGGTCCGCACACGCAGGCGGATGCGTGGTTGGCGCAGTCGCCGCAGGCCTGGAGCACGCCGCCGCAGTCACCGTTGGTCGCGCCCGCGTTCACGCAAGAAGCGCCGCAGATGCAGTCCGCCTGGCCGTTCTCGCAGGAGAGGCACGCGAGGAGCTGGCCGCACTCGGTGCCCGGGACCGCCGGGCAGGCGGTGCTCGTGCACAGGTTCTCGCCGGGCAGGCTCGTGCACTGGTCGCCCGCGCAGCCGCCGACCGTGAAGACGAAGAAGCACAGCGTCTGCGTCGCGTCGGGGAGCGAGACGCCGGTGGCGGTGCAGGTGATGTAGTAATTGTGATAGTGCGGATAGCCGCCCACCTTGCAGTAGGGGCCGCCGTTCTCTTGGCAGCTCGCCTGGCTGACCGTGTAGGTGTGGAGCGTCCCGCTCGCGTCAGCCGCCATCGGGGCGACGAAGTCGAGCGCCACCTCGTCGTCGCCGTTGTGGATGAGCGTGCACGACGCGGCATGCGAGGTGCTCACCTGGAGGGGGATCGTGCCATTCGCGCCGATGAAGTCGTAGTAGTTGACGACCCGCACGCCGTTCGCGTTCTCGTCCGGCCGGACGATGGCGATCGAGAGGCTCATGCTCGGGTTCACGTAGACCGAGGCGGAGGTGGTGGCCGTGTTCCCCGCGTCGTCGGCCGCAGTGACGATTATCGTGTTCGTGCCGTTCTGGAGGCCGAGCTGGAAGCCGAAGGAAGCCGTCCCGCCCGAGAAGGTCGAGGAGGCGTTCGAGCCGGTGGGCGAGGCGACCGCGAGGATTGTGCGTCCGTTGTCCGAAGTGACGCTCCCGGTCACGTTGATGCTCGCGTACCGCTGGGTGCCGGGGATCGGGTCGAGCGAGAGCGCGGGCGGTGTGATGTCATAGATGATGGTGTCGCTCGCCGCGTTCTGGGTGGCGACGCCTGCCGCGTCCCTGAACCTGGCGTAGACGGCCTTCACCCCCTCCATCGCGCTGACGAAGGTGTGGTTCGCGGTCGCCGTGAACGGCACCCATCCCGCGCCGCTGAAGTCGGCGTTCTCGCTGACCATCATCTGGGTGACGTCAGAGAGGGAATCGGACGCGGAGAGGGCGAGCTGGACGGTGCGCTGGTTGGTGTAGGCGGCGCCGCTGTCGATGACGACGCCCGTCATGGAGGGCGGTGTCCGGTCGACGACGAAGGCGTGCGTGTAGGTCCCTGAGACGTTGTTGTCCATCCTCGTCGCGGTGGCGGTGAGCGCGTAGCTCCCCTCGAGGAGGCCGCTCGGCATATTCATGGTGCAGAGCCAGACGGTCCCTGAGTAGTCGGTGCATTCGGCTATCCCGATCGGGGCGCCGTCGCGTGTGAGCGATATGCCGCTCGGTGTGAGGGTGACCTGCTGGCCGCGGTAGTCGAGCACGAGAACGGTGTGCGCCTGGCTGATGCTCACGTGGCCAGCGTCCGCCACCTCGATGTCGCTCCCCTGCCCATCGGAGAGGACGACGAGGGGGTTGTTGGGCGCGTTCTGGTTGATGTCGAACCAGCTCGTGAAGACGGCGGTGTTGAACCCGTCTGCCGCCGTCACGCGGACATAGATCCGCTGCGCCAGGTAGCCGGTGAGGTTCTGCGTGGTGCCGAGCGCGTAGGCGCCGGTCGCCGGGCTATAGGAGACGGTGCCGTAGTCGGAGGCGGGCTGGTAGTTGATGAAGGTGTAGCCGTACACGTCGTACTGCTTGCCGATCTCCATCCTGAGCGCGCTCTCGTTGATGGCGGTGCCGGTGCCGTCGAGCGTCACGCTGATGTCCGGCTGGACCTCGCGGGTGACGAGCCCCTGGGACGGCGTCCATCCCGCCGCCGTCGGGAGGGAGAGGTCGAGGTTGATGCGGTAGTGCTGGGTCGCTCCCCAGGTGCCGGCGTTGTCGCGCGCATTGAGGTGGAAGTACCAGGTGCCGTGCTGGCCGGCGTTCGCGGGCACGGTGGCCGTGAGGTCGGTCCGGTCGGCCGGGAGCGTGCTCCGGACGCTCGTCAGCTGGGTTGAGGCGTTCTGGTCGAACGTGTAGGAGTACTGGGCGACGCCCGACGGTGAGGCGTCGATCGTCCAGGAGAGGGTGATGTTCGGCGTCCCGTAGGTCGCGGTCTGGACCGGGTGCGTGCTCGAGGCGAGGCCGGTGATCGACGGCCCTATGGTGTCAGAGATGATATATATCGTTGCGCTCGATGCGTGGCCGGCGTAGTCATGGATCGTCGCGGTGACCGTCTTGTTGCCGTCCTGGCCGGTGAAGTTCACCCGCACGGTCTCTGATCCTGATGATGCCCCTGCCATGTCGCGCGTGGACGGCACGATGTCGCCGCCAAAGGTGATGTTCCTGACCGAGAGGTCGCTGTAGATGACGCTGACGTCGGCGTAGGCGGCGCTCACGATCGCCGGCGCAGAGAGGGTCATCTGGGGGACGTCGTCATCGACGATTATCTCGAGCTGGTGGATGGTGGCCGGGCTGTAGACGCCAGACCCGAGGGACTTGTTCACGTCGATCGAAAGGTCGTACCTGCCGGTGCCGAAGGCAGATGAGTATGACCATGCGTGCCCGGGGTCGACAATCGTCAGGTTCGCGGTCGCTGGCACGAGGTCGACGGTGAAGCCGTTGAGGAGCACCTCTGGCGTGTAGGTGAAGCCCACGTGCGGGTTCGGGGTCGCGGTGTAGTAGCGGTGCGGGATGGCGTCCTCGACCGCGGAGATCATGCCGGAGAGGTCCACCGAAGGATAGGGGGCGAGGTCAGGGTCGACCGCGAAGGTCCAGGAGTAGGCCATGCCGTTCGAGGCATAGTCCTCCACGGCGATCGAAACGCTCACGTTCCCGGTGGCGAGGCCTGCTGGCGTGAAGGAGAAGACCGCGTTCTGGGCGCGGTCGGCCGGACAGGCGAGGCTGCCGAAGGCGTCCGACGCGCTCGTGCAGGTGTAGGCATGGAGTCCGTTGGCGTCGACGATCGTGATGTTCGTGGTCGCGCGCCTTATGCCGGTTCCCGCGTCGAGCACGGTTATCGTGAGGGGGGTCCGGTTGTCAGAGACCGGGAGCTGCGGGCTGTGGGTGTACAGCTGCGGCCCGGTGCCGTCGTAGCCGATGGTCCGCGCGTAGGGCGGGTCGATGCTGTTCCCTGCCGCGTCGTACGCGGTGAAGTATATCGTGTTGTCGCCTTCGGCGAGCGCGATCGGGAGCGCGTAGTGGCCGTAGATGTGGCCCTGATACAGGTAGGCTCGCATCGGGGAGACCTGGATGATCCGGTCGAGGGAGACGCTGTAGATGCCGGTCCCTACCGGCGTCACGAACTCGACCCGGTACTCCTGGCCGTAGAGGCTGTCGAAGTGCAGGTACTGCCCGGTCTGGGGGGCCGCGGTGCAGCCGTCGACGAGCATGACGCTGTCGCCCGATACTGTCGTGAGCACGTTGCAGGAGGCGGCGAGCGGCGCGGTCGAGAAGGAGGTCTCCTCCGCGTTCGCGCTGTTCCTGACGTTCACGGCAGACACCCGTGTCCCGTTCCTGACGGTCCCCTCGAAGATGAAGGTAGTCTGGTTCGTGAACGCGGGGAGCGGGAAGATGTAGAGGGCCGGCGGCGTGGTGTCGACGACGAGCGTCCGGGACGCGGAGAGCGCGGTGTTCGGCGTCGGCCCGATGAGATCCGAGCAGTTGACCGCCCAGCCGTACACGCCCTGAGGGAGGTTCACCGCTATCGCTGCCGGCGCGCCGGCGGTGACCCGTGTGACGCTCCGCGATGTTCCGTCGATGACTACCGCACAGTCCGCCTGCGGCGCGCTGTCGGCCGCGGTGAAGGAGAAGGCGACAGCGGTCTGCGTGGAGGAAGCGCCGTCCGCCGGCGCGTCGAGGGCGATCGCCGGACCCTGACGGTCGATCGAGAACTGCCTGATGATCCCGTCGTTGATGTTGCCGTCATGGTCCTCGGTCGTGATCGCGAGAGTATGCTGCCCTTCGGCGAGGCCGCCGGGGATCTCGCAGACGTACTCGCGGTAGTAGGGATCGGCGCCGTTCGCCCGCCGCACGATGGAGCAGTCGTCCGGCACGAGCGACAGGGCATCATCGGTCACGATGACCTCCTCGTCGAAGGCGAGCCGCAGGTACTGGTAGGTGCTCTGATAGGAGTAGGACTGGAGGTGGTTAAGGGGGGCGAAGGGCCCGTCGGCGTTCCGGTAGATGCCGAGCTCGGCGAGGTCAGAGGCCACGAGCGAGATGGTGAACTGGTCGCTCGAGGAGCGGTCGTTGCCGGCGTTGTCGCGCGCCGCCAGGTAGAGGTTGACGTCCGTCTCCTCAGCTCCCCTGAGGAGCTCGTTCGCGTCCTGGGGCGTGTAGGTGAGCGTGGCTGCCGAGCTGTTGTAGAGGTAGGAGCCGGGGCCGGTCGCGTTGATCCGCTGGTTGCCGATCATGAAGACGATCGAGCCCGCGTCGAGGCCCGCGTGGAGGTCCTCCAGCCGGTAGATGATGGTGGGCATCGGATTGTTCGTCGTCGTGCCTTCCGCAGGCGAGAGGAGGGTGATGTTCGGCTGCATGCGGTCGATGAGCATGCCATAGTGCTGGGTCGCTCCCCAGGTGCCGGCGTTGTCGCGCGCGTTGAGGTGGAGGTGCCAGGTGCCGACCGATCCGAACGGGGCTGGGACGGGGACGGTCGCGCTCGTGGCGTTCGGGGGAATCGCTGAGCTTCCCGAGGTGACAGGCGTCGTCGGCAGCTGGTCGATGACGTAGGCGTAGTTCTGGATGCCTGAGGGCTCTGCGGACACCGCCCAGGTGAAGGTCGCGTTCGTCGCCGCCGTGTAGACGCTCGCGTTGGGATGGGTGGGCGAGGCGAGGCCGCTGATCACCGGGCCGAACCGGTCGACGGTCACGTTGTGCTGCGCGGTGCCGCTGTGGCCCGCGTAGTCATGGATCGTCGCATCGATGGTCTTGAGGCCGTCGGTGCCGGTGAGGTTGAACCTGATCTGGAGCGTCCCCGAGACGAGGCCGTTGAGCTCCGCCGTATAGGGCACGATGCCGCCATCGAAGGTGATGTTCTTCGCCGCCCCCTGGAGGTCCGAGAAGGTGACGGTGACATCCACGTGGTCTGTCGCGACGACCGCCGGGCCGGCCATGGCGACGGTCGGCGCCTGGGTGTCGACGACGATCGTCGCCGGATGCGTCGTCGCGATGCTGTAGACGCCCGCGCCGAGGGACTTGTTCACGTCGATTGCGAGGTCGTGCTCGCCTTCGGTGAGGCCCGCCTGGTACGCCCAGGCGCGCGAGGGCGTCACGGCGGTGAGGTTCGCGGTGATGGGCAGCAGGTCGAGCGAGGCGCTGTTGAGGAGCACGTCGTGCGGGTAGGTGAAGTTTATCCAGACGTCGCTCGCGTCGGTGTAGTAGTAGTCATGGACGCCGTCGATGCGGCTGTCGATGAGGGACGAGACGCTGAACGAGGGGTAGCTCGCGACGTTCGGGTCGACGAGGAAACTCCAATCATGCCACAGGCCGTTCCCCGCCTGGTCGGTGAGGTTGACGCTCACCGCGGTCGTGCCGTTGGGAAGGCCGGTGGGCCGGAAGGTGATCGCGCCGCGCAGGAACCCGTCGCTCGTCGGGCAGGCGAGCGAGCCCTGCGCGTCAGACTGGCCGCAGGCGTAGGTGATATCATTCACCGTCATCCTGATGCTCGACCGGAGTATGCCTGAGACCGTGTCGTTCACGTCTGCGGTGATGTCGGTCTGCGGATTCGCTGTCGGGACCGTGGGGCCAGCGCTGACGAGGGATGGCACGCTCCCGTCGTAGCTGACGGCCCGCGCGAGGGGCGCGGCGAGCGTGTTACCTGCCGCGTCCGAGGCGTCGACGAGGAGGTCGTTCCTGCCGGGGGCGAGCTGGAGCGTGAAGGTATAGTGCCCCGCGGCGTGGCCTGCGTAGACGTGCGCGGCCGTGAAGCTCGCGGGGAGCGTCCGGTCGACCGCCACGCGGTAGACGGAGGCCGTCTCCTGCACGACCGCCTCGATCCGGTACTCGTTCGTATAGGTGTCGTCGAGCCTGAGGTACTGGCCGGTGACCGGCGGCGCGCCGCAGCCGTCGAGGAAGACGGTCCGCGCGTCGATCGCAGCGTAGAAGCCGCAGTCGGTGTGGAGCTGTGCGGTGCTGAACGGGCCGATCGGGGTATCCTCGCCGGTCTGGCTGTCGATCGCGGTGCCGGCAGCGGCGCCGACCGCGATGCCTTCGAAGGCATAGCCGCTGACGTTCGTCCAGGCCGGGGTCGCGAAGAGGGAGAGGGCCGGCGGCTGCGTGTCGACGGTGATGACGCGCGAGCCTGACACGCCCACGTTGTTGCTCGGCGGGCTCGCATCAGCGCAGCGGATCTCCCAGTCGTAGGTGCCGTCAGCACTGAAGGCGTAGGGTATCCTCTCCTCGACCCCTGAGTCCGCCGCCGAGCCCGCGCCGCGGGGGGTGCCCCCGACGTAGAGCTGGCAGCTGAGCGAGCTCGTCTGGGCATCGGTCCCTACGAAGGTGAAGTTGACGGCCCGGGCCCGGGATGACCATCCGTCGGCTGGCGCGGAGAGCGTGACGGTGGGCTCGGTCCGGTCGACTGAGAAGCTGAAGGCGATGTTCGGGTTCGTGTTGCCGTCCGCGTCGGAGGCCGCAATGCTGATGTCGTAGCCGCCGGTGCCGAGGCTGCCGAGGTCGCAGAGGTAGGTAGTGTAGTAAGGGGCAGGTCCCGGCCCTTCGGTGCCCACGAGGCTGCAGGAGCCCTGGCTGAGCGTGATGTCGGCTTCGGTGACCTCGACCGGCTCGTCGAACGTGAGGCGCAGGTAGCGGTGGAACGCGCTGTAGGAGTAGCTTTCTCCTGAGACGAGGGCGGCGTAGGGGCCTGCCGCGGCGGTGGCGATCCCGATCTCCTCGAGGTCGGGCGCGTTGAGCGAGATGATGAAGGAGGCATCGGTCCCTGCGGGGCCGTTGCCGACGAGGTCTAAGGCCGAGAGCTGGAGCCGCACGGTCGCCTCCTCGTTCCCGCCGAGGAGGATGCCGGGCGAGCTCGGGGCGTAGGTGAGCTCGCCTGCCGCCGCATCGAAGCTATAGGAGTCGGTGCCGGTGCCGGCCGAGACCGGGATGCCGTTCACGTAGAGCAGGATCGACGCCGGGTCGACGCCGGCGTAGTCGTCGTCAAGGGAGAACCTGACGAGCGGGGTCGGGTCGTTGGTGACCGATCTGGGGACCGGGCTCGCGAGCGCGATGTCCGGCTGCCGCCGGTCCATGTTGAGCGTGTAGTGCCTCGTGGCACCCCAGAGGCCTGCGTTGTCGCGCGCCGCGAGGTGGAAGTACCAGACGATCGCCTGGCCGTCGTTCGCGGGCACAGCGGCGCCGAGGAGCGAGGTGGAGGAGGGATGGAGCCCCGCGTCACCGGACTGGATGACGGTGGAGGCGTTGGTGTCGAAACGGTACGAGTAGGCGGCGATGCCGGTGGTGTCGGGCGAGACGGTCCAGCTGAAGTCCGCGGCGGTCGTGGTGTACCAGGCCGCCTGCGAAGGGTGCGTGCTCGAGGCGAGGTTGGCGAGCGCCGGCCCCTCGCGGTCGAGGACCACGCTGTCGCTCCCCACCGTGGCAAGGCCGGCATGGTCGGTCGCGGTGGCGACGATGGTCTTGGTGCCGTCGAGGCCGGTGAGGTTGAAGGTGATGTCCTGCGAGCCGCCTTCGCTCCGGTCGAGGTCGAGGGTCAGCGGCTGGATGGGGCCTGAGAACGCTATCGTGTCCAGCGCCTGGTCGCTCCATGTGACCCGCGCGCGGGCCTGCGCCACGGTGACGATGTCATCATAGAGCGTGAAGGCGAGGTCCGGCGTGTGGGAGTCCACGACGACCCTGAAGGTGTGGGATACGGACGCGCTGTAGACCCCTGCCCCCAGGTGCTTGGCGGCGGTCGTCCTGAATTCGTGGGAGAGCTCGTCGAGCGTCGCGGCGTAGGTCCAGGTGCGGCCGGGATCGGTCTCGGAGAGGCCCGCGGTGATGTCGCTGCCGTCGAGCGTGAACGCGTCAAGGCGAACCTCTGCCGCGTAGTTCACGGTGATCGTGACCGCGCTCGCGTTGGTATAATAGTAGTTCAGCAGCCCGTCCTCCTGGCTGGAGACGAGCGGCGTCACGGCGATTGCCGGATAGGCAGGCACCTCAGGGTCGACGAGGAAGCTCCAGCCATGCGTCCGGACGTTCCCGCCATAATCGGCGAAAATGAGGGATGGCGAGACCGTGCCGTTGGATAGGCCGGTCGGCTGGAAGGTGAGGGTGCCGACGAGCGAGCGGTCGGGCGGGCAGGAGAGGGTGCCTTGGCTGCCGATCGGGCTGGCGCAGGTGTAGGACATCCCGCCGAGCGTGAAGATGATGCTCGACCGGTCGATGCCTGATATGGTGTCGTTCATCTTGACTTGGATCGGGGTCAGGGGGTTCGGCACCGGCACGGCCGGAAGCGCCGAGACCACGTCCGGCCGGGTGTCGTCGTAGGTGATGCTGACCGTCGCCGGGCCTTCGCTGTTGCCTGCAGCGTCGAAGGCGACCGCGCCGATGGCGTTTTCCCCTTGCGCGAGCCCCATGCTGAACGAGAAGTGGCCGGGGATGTGCGCGTCGTACACCTCGGCGGTGCCGGCGCCCGCCGGCGGGAGCCGGTCGAGCGTCAGGTCGAAGTATTCGGGAATCGGTTGGAAGACGCCGTCGATGCGGTACTCATTCGCGCTCAAGCCGTCGAACCGGACATAGTCGCCGACCATCGGCGAATCGGTGCAGCCCTGGAGGGTCACGGTCATGCCGTTCTGGGTGAGGACCGAGCAGGTCGCGCGCAGGACGGGCTGGGAGAAGGACAGGATCGTCTGGTTGCCGGTCGTGCCGCCGTAGGCGCGGACGTACGCGGCGCCGAGGGCGACGCCCTCGAACTGCTGCGGCGTCGCATTCACGGTCGGGCGTGGCGTGAAGAGGACGAGCTGCGGGTCGGTCGTGTCGACGGTTATCGTCCGTGCCGGCGTGACGGTCGGATTCGCGGCAGGCTCCATCAGATCGGTGCAGGAGAGCTGCCAGCCGTAGGCGCCGTCAGCGGTGAAGGTGGAGGTGAAGGTGTGCTGGAGCCCTGAGGTCACCGGGAAGAGGGGTCCGCGCTGCGTGCCGTCGATGAGGAGGCCGCACGAGAGCGCGCCCGCATGGCCGTCGGTCGCCGTGAAGACGATGGGCATGGTGCGCAGGGTCGAGATGGCGCCGTCGTCAGGCGACATGATGCTGATGGCAGGGCCGGTCCGATCGATGGAAAAGCCGAACGAGGCGCCGGGATTGATGTTGCCATCCTCGTCAGTCGGCCTGAAGACGAGGGAGTAGGAGGCCTCGGCGAGCGGCCCGAGGTCGCAGACGTAGCTCGTGAAGAAGGGCGCGCTGCCGCCTTCGCTCCTGACAATCGGGCAGGCGGCGCCGTTCACGGTGATGTCGCCTGCCAAGAGCTCGACCGGCTCGTCGAAGGTCGCCCGCAGGTACCGGTTCGCCTGCGTGAACGAGTAGGTCCCGGCATTGTCGAGGAGGTGGAAGGGCCCGGTCCCCGCATCGCCGATCATGACGCTCGCGAGGTCCGGCGCGTTGAGCGACACGGTGAAGGCGTTGTCGGCGGTCTGCTGGGCGCCGGCGAGGTCGCGCACCGAGAGCCGGAGGCCGACCGTCGCCTCCTCCGCCCCGACGAGGAGCGTGTCGTTGCCGCTCGGCGTGTAGGTGAGGCCGCCGGTCGCCTCGTCGAAGCGGTAGGAATCGGTGCCGTCGCCCGCCGGGACCGGCTGGTTGTTGACCAGGAACGAGATCGAGCTCGCGTTCACGCCCGCGTGGGCATCGGCAATCGTATAGGTGATGGTCGGGGTCGGGTCGTTCGTCACCGTGCCTTGGCCGGGGCCGGTGAAGGTGACGCTCGGCGCCTGGCGGTCGATGTTGAGCGTGTAGTGCCTCGTCACACCCCAAGTGCCGGCGTTGTCGCGCGCGTTGAGGTGGAAATACCAGGTGCCTGCCTGGCCAGACGGCACGTTGACCGTTGTGGTGAGGGAGGTCTGGCCGGTGGGTATCGCGGTGCCCGATCGGATCTCGGAGGTGGCGTTCTGGTCGAAGGCGTAGACGTAGGCGCCGACTCCCGACGGCTGCGCGTCGACGGTCCAGATGAGGTTCACGTCGGTCGCCGCGTAGTACGCCTGCTGGTCGGGATGGGTCGGCGAGGCGAGGCTGCTGATCACCGGTCCTGCGGTGTCCATCAGGACCGTGACGCTCGCGTTCGCGGTGTGGCCGGCATAGTCATGGATGGTCGCGACGACGGTCTTGTTCCCGTCGCCCGAGGTGAGGTTGAACCGTATCGTCTCCTGGCCGGAGGCGAGCCCGTCGTAGTATATGGTGTGCGTCGACGGCTGGATGTCCCCTGAGAACTCGATCCTGTCGGTCGCGAGGTCGGAGAAGGTGACCGTGATGTTCGCGTGCGGGACCGCCGTTGTCGGGAGGGCGGCGAGGCTGATCGTCGGGTCGTCGCTGTCGATCGTGACGTGCGCGCGGTGCATCGTCTGGTCGCTGTAGACGCCCGAGCCGAGCGACTTGTTCACGTAGATGTCGATCGTGTGGTGGCCTTCGGCGAGGTCCGAGGCGTATGCCCACGAACGGTCCGCCGCGATGAGGCTGAGGTTGGCCGTGCGGTCGGCTCCGTCGACGAGGAACCGGTTGAGGATGACGTCTGCCGCGTAGGTGAAGTTGACCCAAGGGCTGCCCTGGTCGAGGTAGAACTCGTGCTCGGCGCCCGAGGTGTCGCTCGAGAGCACGTCGGAGACGCTGAAGGTGGGATAGGGCGCGAGATCGGGGTCGATGGTGAAGCTCCATGCTGTCGACAGGGAGTTCCTCGCCCGGTCGGTGAGCGTGAGGCTGACACTGGTGGAGCCGTCCGGCAGGCCGGTCGGCGTGAAGGAGAAGGCGTGCGCTATCGCGCCGTCGGCGGGGCAGGCGAGGCTGCCGAACGCGTCCGACGGGGATGCGCAGGTGTAGGTGCGGTTGCCGACGGTGAAGACGACGGATGAGCGGAGGATACCGGATCCGGCGTCCGTCACCTCGACCCTGATCACGGTGGTGTTGTCGGCCACCGGCAGCGTCGGGCTCCTCGTGACGAGCGCCGGCGGGATGCCGTCGAAGAAGACGCCCTGCGCGAGCGGACCGTTGGTGTTGCCGGCCGCGTCGATCGCGGTCATCTCGATGGTGTTCGCCCCGGGGATGAGGCCGAGGCCGGCGCTGAACCGTCCGGGGATGTGGTCGTTGTAGAGGGTGGCGGTCGCAGGGCTTCCCAGGGCCGGCCGGTCGAGCGTCAGGTCATAGTAGATCGCGATGGGCGTGACTGCCGACACGTAATATTCTGCCGAATGCGCCTGGTCGAAGCGCAGGTATTGCCCCGCCTGCGGCGCCGTGCCGCAGTTCTCCAACCGTGCCGAGGTCCCGTTCGCCGCGAGGACGTCGCAGCTCGCCATCAGGGCGGGGCTCGAGAAGGTGGTCGTGTTCATGCTGGCGTAGGTCTGGTCGTTGAAGACGTGGACCCGGACAGCGTCGAAGGCGACGCCTGCGAAGAGGTAGGGCGTCTGGTTCGTGAAGGCCGGGACGGCGAAGGGGTAGAGCTGGGGGGGGTTCGTGTCGACGGAGAGTGTGCGGACCGTCGAGTTCGCGGCGTTGTTGAACGGGCCGGCGGCGTCAGTGCAGCCGACGCGCCAGGTGTAGGGCCCGTCCGACGGCAGGGTGCGCGGGATCGACGCGGCGATGCCCGAGGTCACGGCTATCGGCGATCCGGCGGCGGTGCCGTTGATGTAGAGGGCGCACGTGAGCCCCTGTGTCCCCGTATCGGTCGCGACGAAGCCGAAGCCGGTCTGCCTGCTCAGCAGGACCGCGCCGTCAGCAGGGGACGAGAGGGACACCGCGGGCGGCGTGTGGTCGAGGGTCCAGTTCATGGTGATCGACGGGTTGACGTTCGCGTCCATGTCGGCGGCGAGAAGCGAGAGCGCGTACGGGCCTTCCTGCACGCTGCCGAGCCTGCAGACATAGACCGTGAAGTAGGAGGGGTAGAACCCTTGGCTCTGGTCGACGATCGTGCAGCCGCCGGGAGCGAGCTGGAGGTCGGACTGCAGGAGCCGGACCGGCTCGTCGAAGGTGAGCCGCAGGTAGCCGTAGTCTGAGCCGTAGGAGTAGGTGCCGAGGTGCTCGACCTCGTAGGAGAAGGGCCCGAGGCCGGTGGTGCCGACGTCGATAGCGTCGAGGCCCGGCGCGTCGAGCGAGATGGTGAAGTAGTCTGTGAGGGTCCGGCGGTTGCCGGCGAGGTCGGCCACCTCGAGGTAGAGGTTGATGGTGCGCTCTTCGGCGCCCATGAGGAGCGTGTCGTCCGCCGGCGGCTGCCAGGAGATGGTGCCCAGCGCCGGGTCGTAGGTGTAGCCGACGATGTCGTTGCTGTTCTGCCGGAAGACGATGCTGCCCGGATCGATCCCCGATACGCTCTCGTCGAGCCGTATGACGATCGTCGGCCGCGGGTCGTTCGTCGTGGTGTGCGAGGCTGGGCTCTCGAGCGTCGCCCCCGGCTGGTCATCGTCGACATGGAGCGTGTACCGCGCGGTCGGCCCCCAGTTCCCTGCGGCGTCGACAGCCCGGATGGCGAAGTGCTTGGTCCCCGACGGGCCGAAGGTGATGACGTTCGAGGACAGCGTGGTGAAGGCCCCTTCGGCGTCGGTCTGGTAGTCGGTGTCGGGCTCGAGCGCGGGGTCGGCGGTGAGGAGGTACGAGTACCCGGCGACGTCCGCCGTGTCCGCGCCCCATTGCATCTGGACGTCCGAGATGTTGTACCAGGCGGACTGGTTGGGGTGCGTCGGGCTCGTGAGCGTCGCGATCTGCGGGAGCGTCGAGTCCCATGTGATGGTCAGGGTCTCGGTGTCGCTCGCGCCGGCGCGGTCGGTGAGCGTGACGGTCACGGTGTTGTCCTGGTTCTGCCTCGTGACCTGGAGGGGCAGGATGAAGGGGTTCGCCGGCGCCGGTATCGTCTGCGGCGTCGCGTCGCCTGACACGGTCAGCGTCGCGACGTTGTCCTCAAGGAAGCTGCCGCTCACGTTCACGCCGCCGGTGCTCGTGAGGTTCTGGTAGGACGGGATGAGGAGCACCGGGTCCTCGGTGTCGACGACGAAGGCCTCGGTGAACTGCTGGGCCGGCCCCCAGGCGGCGCCGAGCCACTTCCGGGCGGAGAACTCGAGCGAGAGCCGGCCGTCCTGCAGGTCCGCCGTCGGAAGGTAGACGAAGGTGAGGTTGTCTGCGGAGGCCTGGCTGAGCGGCACCTGCTGCCGCGCCGCGGTGTAGAGCGTGATGGCGTCGAGGGAGGTCGTGTTCGCGAATATGAGCGTCAGCCCTGAGCGGTTGTTCTGCGTGTAGAGCGTGCCGAGCCCCAGGTAGTCGGTGCCGTCCTCGACCTGGAAGTCGGGCCTGCCGGGAAGCTCGGTGTTGATCTGGTAGTTGAGCGTGCTGATGGTGCTGCGACCGATGTTGTCGTAGGCGGTGACCTGGCAGGTGATGTCGGTGACTGCCGAGAGGTTCATGTCGGCGTTGACCGACATGGTGAGCAGCCCGCCGAGGAGGGTCATCGTGGCCGCCGGGTCCGTGCAGGAGACCGACGCGCACCCCGCATTGCAGGTGCAGTGGTAGATGGTGTTCGCGTTCAGGATGCTCATGACGACCGAGCTCGCGTTCACGCCGGCGCCGGCGTCGGAGAGGTTCACCTGGACCTGGGGCCTGGTGTCTCCCACCTGCATGCCGTCGGTGTAGTAGAGGTACTGGGCTGATGGCGGGGTCAGGTCGGAGTAGACGGCGACCGTGGTCGCGTTCGAGTTGTTCAGGTAGTCGGTGACGGTGAGCGGGATGTCCGTGTAGTCGTCGGCGAGGAGCGATATCGGCGGCGTCCAGACGTCCTGCGTCCTGCTCGCGTCATAGGGGTAGTAGCTCCCGGAGACGGCGAGGAGCTGGACCGCGCCGCTCCAGATGGTGGAGGCGTTCTCGACCCGCAGCTGCAGCTGGACTGCCGAGGCGTTGGTGTACCACGTGCCGGCCGTGGCGTCGTGGTAGGTCCTGCCGCCCTGCGCCGAGAGGAGCTGCGCCGCGCGGGGAGGCGTGGTGTCGATGATGATGGCGAGCGGGAGGTCTGATGGGAAGGTGTTCCCATCGCTGTCGAGGGCGTTCGTGTAGAAGGTGTAGCTCGCGGTCGAGAGGTTAACGACGAACGGGAATTTCCAGGTGTTGGTGCCGTGGCTGTCGTCGTTGATGAAGGGGTCGTCGAAGTCTGCCGGCAGCACCGCCACCTGGCTCGTGAAGTCGTTGATGATCCTCGTGCTCTGGCGTACCGGCGAGAAGCCGGGCGAGAACCGCACCCAGGGCGTCGGGCTCGGGTTGTTGGTCGCGGTGACGTTCGCGTAGCTGGGGAGGGCCTGGTAGACGTACCCTTGCGCGTCCTCTGCCTCGAGCGCGATGATTGCCGCCGCTAGGGCGAAGGCGACTGCCGACGCCGCAGGGAGCCACGACCGCAGCGCACTGCCCGGGAGCGCACGCGCGGCCGCGATGCTGGTCCCTACGATGAGCAGGACGAGCATGACGGGCGCGATGCCTCCGGGGATGCCTGGCGCTCCCGATGCGCTCCCTTCGGCGAGCGCCTGCGCAACGGCGAGGGGGATCGGGACCAGCTCGGCGAACGCCGCGCCTGCGACGGCGGACGACCCTGCCGCCTGCCGCTCGACCGCCTCCTCGCCGCTGAAGCGGGCCGCGACCGGCAGCATAACGAGGTTGAGGACGAGCCAGAGGACTACCGCTGACCGGGCGAACGTCCTCAGTCCGTCATCGCGTCTCGTCGTCATCTCAGTCCTCCCACCCTCCGATGGGCCCGCCGCCGCTCATGTCGCCGCCGCACACGCCGGTGGTGCTGCCGGCGTTCACGCAGGAGGTCGGGCAGACGCACGCGGCCGCGTGCGTCGAGCAGTCGGCGCATTCCTGGAGCTCGCCGCCGCACACGCCGTAGATGTTGCCGACGTTCGCGCATGAGGGGCCGCACAGGCAGTCAGAGGCGTGCACGTCCTCGCAGTCGGGGCACGGCGCGAGGTCGTCGCACTCGCCGTAGGGAACGAGGTTGTCGTAGAGGTTGCCGCCGCAGAGGCTGCAGGAGCTCTGGAGGCATACCTGGGCGTTCTGCGTCGCGCTCGAGGGGCACCACCGACACGCCGGATGGCCGATGCAACCGGTCTGGTCGCCCGCGTACTCGGTCGGGCAGTCGACGCCGTCGTCGCAGATGCCGTCGGCGGGGTCGATGTCGTAGACGTACGGCGGCGCGCAGTCAGAGCAGGACTGCAGGCAGCTGCCCGACCCGACGCAGTACCTGCAGCCGGCGCCGCTGCAGCCGTTCGGGTCGCCGTCGTAGAGCCCGCAGGCCGGGGCGGTGCAGTCGCCGGGCATCGTCGACGAGCAGGCCGTGCTCGTGCAGAGGTTCTCGCCGTACACGCTGTAGGGGTTGTACGACTGCATGAAGGTGTTCACCCTGAAGCAGACGGGGAGCGACTGGGCGTCGACCGAGACGTTGCTGCCCTCACAGGTGATCAGGTAGTGGTGGTAGTGGGTGGGCCCGCCGACCTGGCAGTAGGGGCCGCTCTCCTCGCCGCAGCTCGATGCCGAGACGGTGAAGGTGTGGGTCCTGCCGAACGCGTCCGCCTGCATCGGCAGGTCCTGGAAGGAGCGCGCGACGCTGTCCGAGGAATGGCTGATCGTGCAGCGGGCGTCGAGCGTCGTCGTCACCCTGACCGGTATCGTCTGGCCGTTCGTGACGAACATGTCGTTGTAGTTCACCACGCCGTCGGCCGGCTCGACGAGCGTTATGTTGAGCGTGAGCGCGGGGTCGTAGTAGACGGTCAGCGGGCCGGCCTGGCTGCCGTGGTTCCCCGCCTGGTCGCGGGCGAGGACGTAGAAGGTGTTGTTGCCCTGCCGCAGGTTCACCGAGAGGTTGAACCAGTTGTCCGGGTGGCTCGTGTTCCAGACGTTCAGGGTCGCGGGGAGCTGGGTCGCGGGGAGCGTCGGGGTGAAGTCGAGGCGGTAGACGCCTGCGCCAGACGACACCGAGCTCGTCGCGAAGCGCTCGAAGTAGTCCCTGCCGGAGAAGCTGAAGGTGAGATAGGTGTCTTGGTAGAGCGAGAGCGGGTTCGTGCCGGGGTTGATGAATGCCGCGGTCGAGCCGAGGTATCCCTGGACCTGGCGGTTGTAGTCGAGGAGCCCTGAGCGCGGGCCGCCGGTGTCGGTCTGGACCGCCTCGAAGCTCTCGTTCCTGACGACGACGGCGGTGTCCCCCTCGCCGGGGACGTAGCCGATGATGGAGATGGTCTGGCGCGCCGAGAGCGCCGGGAGCGGCCAGAGGACCGGCGTCCCGGGGATCGTCGTGTCGAGCGTGATGTTCCGCGTTGCGTTCGCGACCCTGCCGACCTTGTCGGTGAGGGCGACGGTTATCGTGTTGGCGCCGTTCGAGAGCCGGTGCGCTGTCGAGTAGGCGCCGCCCGAGCAGTTCGCGTCCTGGCCGTTGACCGTGAGCCGCGCCGGCGCGTAGTCGGTGCAGCTCCCCGCGACGATGATATCCTGGACGTTCGTGAGCGCCATGGACGGCTGGGCGATGGTGACTGTGGGCTGGTCGGCGTCGACGTAGAGCGTGTCGGTCCAGCTCCCCGCGTTGCCGGTCCTGCCGAGCGGGACGGCGGTGACGTTGATGAGGTATCCTTGCGAGCCAGCGAGGTAGCGGCCTGAGACGGTGAAGGTGCGGTTGTCGGTCGTGGAGACGTCGCCGTCGCCGAGCGCGTCGATGGAGCCGATGGTGAAGCGCGTCAGGATGACGGTCTCTGAGAAGATTGCGTAGACCGTTGGCTGGGTGGTGTTCGTGTAGTGCGCGCCTCCGGCGTCGACAAAGAGAGGGGTGTAGGAGAAGCGGTCGAAGAGCGGCACGGTCGTGTCGAAGATGAAGCTCGTGTCAGAGCGGTTGCTGTTCCCGAGGCCGTCCTCGGCGTAGACGGTGACGTTGATCACGGTCCGGTTCTGGCTCGTCAGGTCCGAGGTGGGCGTGAGGGTGAGGACACCGGTCGCCGGGCTGTAGGACGGATTGACGGATGAAGGCGTGCAGGAGGAGGTGTCGCACTGGATCTGACCCGATGGTGTCATGATGCGTGCCGTGATGCTGCTCTGGTTGACGCCGAAGCCGGCGTCCTGGATGGTCGCGACAACCGGCTGCCGGCGGTTCGTGGTGTAGGTCCCGTTCGTCGGCGTGACGGCGATAGTCGGCGCCCTGCTGTCGTAGTAGAGCGAGTAGGGATAGGTGTAGAGCAGCCCGGTGCCCAGCTGGTCGAGGGCCCTGAGCTGGACCACGAGCGGCTGGTTCGCGCGCGACGCGAGCGACTGGTTGATGGAGAAGGACGAGTTCCGGTCCTGGATCGTGACCGTGAGGTTGTCGTTCTCGGTCGCGCCGAGCATGACGGTGAAGCGGTAGCTGCCTATGGTGTCGAACAGTATCGGCTCGTACTGGCCGGGCAGCACCGTGAAGCTCGTATGGCCCGGCATGTCGCTCTGGAGCTCTGCCTGCACGCCCATGAGGTCGGTGAAGGTGACGACCGCGCCGCGCGGGAGCGTGTAGCTGTCGTGCCCTTGGAACTGGTAATTGTCGATGCCGATGGCGACCGCATCATCCGCGACGTCCTGGACGATGTAGGTGCCGCCGAGATAGAGCTCGACGCGCGCCATCTGCTCGGTCTCTCCCGAGAAGACGGCGTACTGGCTCGCGGTGTAGTTCGTCGTCCCCGCCGACGCATGGATCGGGCTGATGGCGACGCTCCCGATGAACGGCGGCAGGGTGTCGCGGTAGACGGTGACGCTCGCCGATGATGCCGGGTAGTTGCCGGCGGCGTCGCGGCACTTGAAGTGGTAGGTGGTATACGCGTTCTCGTTGAGCGTGAGGTTGGTGGTGTGCGTGGTGCTGCCGGTCGCGCTGAAGGCGTTCGTCGGGAGCCCGGCGATGGGCGTCGTGCTGTAGTAACAGGCCGCCTGCTCGCTCGTGGTGATGCGGGCCGTGAACCAGCTGAGGTTGGTCCGGTACTCGGGGGAGGTGATCGGCACGTTCTGGGCGAGCACGGTTGTGATGTTCGGCGCGACGGTGTCGATGCTCGCGGTGACGATCGCCGACGCCGGAATGCCGGAGCCGTCATTGACGGTGATGTTGATGGCATGCGGGACGTTGTCTGCTATAACGCCGGCGACGTTGCAGGAGTAGGTGAAGTCCGGCGCGACCGTGTCGATGCCGGCGCAGGTGACGTTCGCCGCAGGGATGCTCACCGCCTGCGAGGCGATCCCCGAATGCGCGTCGGTCGCCGTGAAGGAGACGTTGATGATGCTGTTCGCCGGGCTCGGCGAGGCTGAGACCGCCGAGATCGCGGGAGCCGTCTGGTCGAGGGAGGCGGTCTGCGTCGCAGGGGTCGGGTCGTAGTTGCCTGCCTGGTCCCTGCACCGGTAGGAGACCTCGTAGGTGCCGTCGGACGCGTAGGTGTGCTCGGCCGTGGCTTGGCTCGCGTTGAGCGTCTGCGCAGAGGTCCAGGCCTCGGCGGCGCTCCATTTGATCTGGCAGGAGGTGGCGCCGCCGCTGTTGGCGAGATCCGCGGTCACGGTCCTGCCGTTCTGCGACAGCGACTGGATCTGCGATTCTGGCGCCGTTATGTCGTACGTCACCTGGACCTGCTGCGAAGCGCTCCTGCCGAACAGGTCCGTGATCGCCAGGGTGAGGCTCTTGTTCCCTTCGGTCCAGGCCGAACCGGTGAACGAGACTGTCGCGCTGAAGGCGCCTGCCGCATAGCCGGTGACCGCGACAGGCGCGCCGTAGACGTCGCCGGAGATGGCGATCCCCGCAGGGTTCGTCTCGTCATAGGTGCCGGTCACCGTGAAGTTCGTCAGGTTGTTCGTCGCGAGCGGACCGGTGTAGGCGATGGTGGGCGCCTGCGTGTCGACCCTGATGTCGACAGCATGAACGCCGACCGCCGAGTCGTTCCCCGGCTCGTAGGTCTTGAAGCTCTCTAGGTTGAGCTGGAAGGTGTAATCCTCGGTCCCCGCTATGCCGGGGAGGGGCTGGAGGACGCCGAGCGAGAAGGTGGTCTCCCCGGTCTTGAGGGCCTGCACGAGGGTCGGGTCGTCCGAGCCGGCTGTCGAGCCGTCGGCGCCGATGCCGGTGTGCGAGAGCGTCACGTCATAGGGCGTGTCGAGCGAGTAGTCGAGCAGGACGAGCGGCTGGACGTCGCTCGTGTAGTAGACGCTTGTCGCGCTGTGGTAGACCGCGTTCGTGACGTTGACCGTCGGCGCGTGGGTGACGTTGTCGTCGACCTGGAAGACCCAGGCTGAGGACGCCTGCCTGCCGGCGTTGTCCGCGCAGCGCGCGGTCACGGGATAGGAGCTGTAGGGGAGCGCCGAGCCGTGGCTGTAGGTGACCGTGTAGGTGTTGCCGTTCTGCTGGCAGGACAGGCTCGCGTTCGCGCATAGGTAGGTCGTGCCGTTGAAGTCCATGCTGAGGCTCGACTGGTTGACGAGCGACTGCCCGTCGGTGCAGGTGAAGACGACCGCCGACACGGAATCTGAGGTCCGGGTGTTCGGGCCCGGCGTCCTGCCGCCGATCTGGGGGGGCGCGTCGTCGTAGATGATCTCCACCGGTGGGTCGGTGGGCACGCCGTCGGTGCCGAGCAGGTCCTCTCCCACTATGATGAAACGGTTGGATCCAGAGGTGAGGTTGGAGACGGTTATGTTGAACCAGCCTGAGGGGTAGGGGGTGTCGCAGACGCGTACCGTCCCTCCGGAGAGGTTCGCGAGAAGCGTCCCGTCGAGGTTGAGGTGGGAATACTGGCCGGTGACGTCGGTGATCGTCTGGATATCGTAGCGCCGGAAGGAGGGCCTGATCTGGCTCGGTATCTCGATGTAGTCGGCGGTGGTGAAGGTGCCGTTCGCGACGAGGGTGTCGAGCACCTGGATGACGTTCGTGCCTGCAGCGCCGGTATAGATTGGCTCCGACGTGCATGAGGATACGATCGACGTGGTGGCGGTCGCGACAAGGGTGTCGTTCAGGTCGGTGACGTAGACGGTCCCCGGCTCGTTGAGGAAGCCGATGAGCTGGCCGGAGGGGGTCGTCGTGGTGAAGGTGCTCGTCCACATCACCGGCTCTGCCGGGCCGGTCGCATCCAGCCTGACCTGGGCGGTGGTCGAGTTCTGGTTGCCTGCGGTGTCGGTGAGCCGCACGGTTATCGTCTTGTTGCCGTCGCCGCCGTCTGAGGTGGAGAGGGTGTAGGTGTAGGACCACTGGCCGGACGCGTAGGCCGCCGGGTTGCTCCCGACCGTGACCGAGTTCAGGCTCGCATTGACGTCGTCGTCGCTGTTGAAGGAGATGGTTATCTCTTCGTGGGCAGCCGGGTTCGGGGACACGGTGAGGCTGTTGATGTTCGGCGTCACGTCGTCGACGGTTATCGACACCGAGTCCGAGGCGGTGAGCCCGCCGGTGTCGTTCACGGTGACGGCGATCGTGTACTGGGTGCCCTGGATGGCGGTGTTGTTCAGGCCGGAGACGGTGAGGGTCTGCTGGCCCGAGGAGCAGCCGAAAGCGGTCGCGTTCCCGCCGTTCACGCGGTACCAGCAGGAGGCGACGTCGGAGAGGTTCATGACGAGCGTCACGCTCTCCTGCCGCGAGAGGTAGCCGTCGGCCGGCGTAGCGATGGCGACCGCTGGCCCCTGCGCGTTCACCATGATGGCGTAGGTCTCCCAGCCGCTCGTGTGCCCGGCGTTGTCGACTGCCTGTATGGTGTAGGTGTACTGGCCATCCGAGACGCCATTGTAGGCGATGGTGGAGGCAGTGGTGTTCGCGGTCTGCGTGCCGGACACGACCGTTCCGTCGAGGAGCACGGTCCCGCCGGTGCCGCTGAGGTAGTATTCGTACCGCGATATGCCTGAGCCGCTCGGGTCGGAGAAGTGCCACTGGAAGACCGGGTTCGGCGCGTCCGTGCCGGTGACCCAGGTGCCTTCAGGATGGGTGGAGGAGGTGACCGCCGGCGTCTGGCTCCTGTTCGGCGGCTGGGTGTCGATCGTGAAGGAGCGCGTCTGGTTCACGTCGAGGTTCGGGTAGCCCTGGCACCTGACAAGGACCGAGTGGGCGCCTTCCCCTGGGCTGAGCTGCTGGCTGTGGACGTACGCGTTCGTGCTCGCCATGAGCGTCGTCGCGCCGCCGTCGAGCCGGTAGCTGCAGTTGACCGATTTCGAGGTCGAGACGTTCAGCAGGAAGGAGGAGGTCGGGATGACCGCGCCGTCGCTCGCTGGGTTCGTGATGGAGACGACAAGCCCGGTGAAGTTGACGGTAAAGTCGGTCCTCGCGAGCGGGCCGAGGTTGCCCGCCTCGTCCTCGCAGCCGACGTAGTAGGTGTAGCTGCCGGTCCAGTTGTTCATGTCCGCGCCGTAGAGCGCGACCATGCTCGCCATCGAATAGTCCTGCAGGTGCGCGGCGGTGTAGTTCATGTCGCTGAAGTCCGTCATGCTGCCGTCGAAGAAGGTCCGGTCGTCGATTATCGTCGGCGCGTAGCCCTTGCCGCCGGCATACTTGCAGCGCGTCTTCTCTGGGAGCGTCGTTATCGCGTAGGTCTCGGTGGTCCCCGCCGACAGCCGGAAGAGGTCGTAGCCGAGCGGCATCTCGACCGGGCCGGGGCCGGCCGGGCTCTTGACGAGGGTGACGTTCACGTCCGGCGGCATGGTGTCATACACGATGGCAAGCGTCCTGTTCGCGTAGTTGAAGATGTCGTCGCGGCAGGAGACATACCGGCTGTTCGTCGGCTCGAACTGCTCGCCCATCAGGTCGGAGAAGAGCGTGGAGCCGTCGTCGAGCGTCTTGGTGTGCGTGGTCCCGCCGGTCGTGTCGAACTGCGCGAAGGTAGCGAAATCGTCGTCGGCGAGCACGCACGTCGCCGGCTCGTCGGTGATGAGGGTCAGCTGCGGCGTCTGGCTGCGCGTGAACGCGCTGTAGGTGCCGGGGTAGACGAAGCCCTGGCTGATCCCCGTGAGGTTGACCGTCGGCGCCTGGGCGTCGTGGAGGACCGTGATGGTGTGGCTGTCCCGGTTGCCGGCGTGGTCCTCGATCCAGACCGTGAGAGCGGCATCGGCGCTGATGCCGTAGGTGAAGTTGTAGGCGAATGTCCCGCTCGTGTTGGTGAAGGGTATCACGGTCGCGCCCGAGCCGTTCACCTGGTAGTACATCTGGTAGGGGTACGCCTCGGTGACGCTGCCGGAGACGATGACCGAGGAGTCGGCGGTCTTCCAGGTGTCGATACCGTAGGGGATCGTCGCCGGCGCGCCTGCCGACTGGACACCGGAAACCGTTATCGCCGGCTGCGTCGTGTCGACGTAGAAGACATACCGCTGGACGTCCTGGCTGTTCCCCGCGTTGTCGCCGGAACGGTAGTTGACGTAGTTCGCGCCCTGGCTCGACACCGAGACTCCTGAGGAGGTGTAGGCGGTGCCGGGGTCGCATGCCGCGCCGCTGGTGCAGTAGGTGGTGCCGCTGACGCCTGACGGCGGCGCGCCGGCGTCGTTGTCGTCATCGAGGTAGACGGTGAAGGTCTGGTTGTACCAGGTGTCGTTCTGGTAGGTGACGGTCGGGCTCGTGCGGTTGATCGCGGTCACCGGGTTCGAGCGGTCGATTTGTATCATGAACGAGCCGGTGGCGGACGGGTTGCCGGCGCAGTCGATCGCCGAGTAGGTGTGGGATTGGCTCTGCTCGGTCGAGTAGACGATCGTGTGCGAGCTCCCGTCGTAGCGGGTGCCGTCGATCACGACCTGGCAGACGCCGCTGTTCGGGCTCGAGCTGGAGTCGTCGCCCGAGACGGTCACGCTCACGTTGCCGTTCGTCCAGCCGTCATCGCCGCCGGTCTGGGAGGCGGTCGGCTCCCGGTCGTCGTAGACCATCGTCTGCTGGACGGTGCCGCAGTTGCCCGCACGGTCGCACGCGACCGTCGTCACGTTGACGATGATTGGGTAGTCGGGGCCTATAAGCGTCGCTTGCCAGGTGCCGTTGGTGTTGTGGTCAGCAATCGAAGATATCGTCGCATACGTCTGGCTGGTCTGAGGGATGGTCGGGTTCCAGCGGAGCGTCACGTTGATCTTGTTGAGGTCTGGATAGCCATCGACGCTCTCGGTGGCGGTGAGGTTCTGGTCGAGGTAGTTCCCCGCCACGACGAAGGTATTGGTGTTGGTCGCGTTCTTGCTGGTGATCCAGAGCTGGGGCGCCGTCTGGTCGACGACGATGTCGTGGAACGAGACGCCTGTGCCGTTCGCGGTCGCGTTGATCTCCTTCGTCGCGTCGACCCGTATGCTGTGCTCGTAGAGGGATTCGGAGAAGCTTGTGTAGGAGAGGTTGAATGAGTTGAGCGAGAGGCTCGTGTAGCCGACCGCGCCGACGCCGGTCAGGACGGAAATGTTGAGGCTTTCATCGTAGATGTGGGTGTCTGGGTAGGATAGGGTGCCGATAAAGTCGGTCTGGTTGATGTAGTACGCGTCTGAGAACCGATAGCCGCCGTCGAGCGTGAGGTTCGGGATGCCGGGGGAGGCCTCGGTGATCAGGAACCACCAGGATTGGCTGAGGTTGTTTCCCGCCCGATCCTCTGCGTAGATAGTCATGTCGTACTGGTCGAAGGGGAGCGTCCCGGCCGGGGGCGCGTAGGTGATGACGACGGTTTGGTCTCCGGCCTGGCTCTGGTTGCCATCGGGCCTCCTGCAGGTGATGGTGCCTCCGCAGCCGTAGGTCTGGGCGATGGATGATGAGTTGATCGTGAGGTTGATGGTGGTGATGTTGATGCCCGAATAGGCGCCTGCCGGCCCGTCATTGAGGGTGACTGATATGTTCGTCCGGTTGTCGCTCGTCCTCGTCTGGTTCGGGAGCTGGAAGGTCCCGGTGGAAGGCGCCTGCCCGTCATAGAAGAGGTAGGTTATGTTCGGCAGCCCCCGGTTGCCGAACTGGTCGATGCCGAATGCGTAGACCGAGTTATTGCCTGTGGGAAGCGTGAGCGTCGAGAACCCCCACCAGCCGGTCGGCCGGTCGCTGTCGTAGGTGTTGACGGCCTGCCCCGCTGGCGCCGGCGTCTCGATCGTCGGCGTCACGTTCACCCGCGTCTGGCTGAGGCCGGCGTTGTAGCTGACGTCAGTGATGCCGTAGTAGACGCTTCCTGTGCGGTTCGCGCCGACGATCTCGAGGAATCCTGCGATCGTGAACTCGATGGTCTTGTCGCCGACGAGGAGCACGTAGCCGGCGCCGACTGCCGCCGGCTGCGCAAGGGTGCCGGTTCCGAGGAGGGTGGCATATGCCGAGAGCGTGCTCGCGTTGACCTCAATGTCGGAGTTTATCATGATGGATATGTTCACGTCCGCCTCGCGGTCTGCCTCCCAGCCAGAGATTGTTATGCCCGGGTCATTGATGTAGACGGTGCCGCCGTTGTAGAGGTGCGGCTGGAAGAGCGGTGGGTCGGGCGCGCTCGTGTCGACCCTGAAGGGGTAGGTGCTGATTAAAATGTCGTTGCCGCTCGTGTCGGTCCCGACGATCCGGATTTGCGCGCGCGGCGTGTCATGGGACAGGTTGTCGAAATAGGAGTAGGTCGGTACGGAGATGCTGTAGGTGTATGCGGTGCGGGCGCCGTTGACGACCGTCTCATTCACAAAGACGCTCGAGAGGCCTGCCGTCGGCTGGAGGCCGGAGACGCCTGCCGGCTCGAGGATGATGTCGGTGACGTTCGTCCATTCGGAGAAGTTCGCCTCGAAGGTGTAGGTCCGTCCTCGCGTGTGGACCGCGTAGCCGAGGCCGAGCGGGAAGTCGGAGTCGGTGATGTTGTAGGCGGCCGACGATCCGGTGGTGTCGGAGACGTCGAAGGTGCCGTTCGCGGTGGCGACATTGCCGAAGAGGTCGGCCGCCGTGACGGTCACGAGGTAGGTACCGGGAGAAACGGTGTAGCGGCCGGTGTTTGGGTCATAGGCGGTCTCGATGAGGTAGCCATAGCTGTCGACCGTGTTCTGGGTCGAGACGAGAGTCATCGGGGTGGGGCTGGTCAGGAGGTCCGGCGTGATCGTGATGTTCGCCGTGGTGTTGGCGAGAAGGAACGGGCCTTTTGCCGTCCAGTTCACATCCTGGACCGTGAGGTTGATGGTGATGTTCTGGCCGTAGGTGTCGCCGCCGAAGGGGACGGAAGGGGTGATCGGGCTTATCTGCGGCCCTACGGTGTCGGAATAGACCGTTATGTCTATCTCCGCCTTGTTGTAGGGGCTGGTGAGCGAGGTCGCGTTGTCCTCCGCATAGATCGTGATCGTGTTGAGGCCGGAGTTGAGGCCGACCTGCCGGTTGAGCTGGAAGGAGGCAGTCTGAGGCGTTAGAAGGGCGTCGGCCCAGGTGCCGTTGACGCCGATGCTCACGTTGCGCAGGGGCGAGACGAGCGTCGGGTCGTGCACGCCAAGGCCGGTGACTGTGTAGTTGGCTGATGCGTTCGCCTCGACCCAGCCGAAGAGGTAGGGGTTCGACGAGTCGGTGTATGATAGGTTCGGCGTGCCGCTGCCGTTGAAGTAGAGGTCAATCCGGTTGCCGATCGCCGTGAGCCGGAAGGGATAGGAGACGTTGAGCTCCGTGTTGACGGTCGCGCTGCCGAGGGGGTTCGCCGAGCCGGCGCCGACGTATTTCATGAGCCGCAGGTCGCCGCCGGTGCCGGGCGTGAAGGCGAGCGCGTAGCTCTCGTTCTCGTTGTCCCATTGCCGCCTGAAGCGGAGGAACTCGAAGGTCGGGGGGATGGCGCCCACCGCCCGTATCGTGCCGTCGATCGTCAGGTTGCCGTAGCCGTAGGGAGAGGTCCAGGTCCCTGAGACCGTATCCGTATGGTCGACGAGGTTGTAGACCATCGCGGTGAGGTTCACGCCCGAGCCGTTGGTGATGAGCGTCTCGCCGACGATTATCGAAGCGGCGTTGCCGGCGATCCCGAAGCCGCCGATGACCGGTGGCATATTGTCGACCCTGATCACCGTGCAGTTCTTGGCTGCCGGTGCCTGGTTGCCCCCGAGGTCAGCGACGGAGTAGCAGAGCGGCGTCGGGATGCTGACGACCTTGCGCACATAGGCGTCGAATACGCGCGGGAAGCTCGCGTTGAGCGCGACCCCTGCGGCATTCGCGCGGACCGGCGTGCAGTCGACGTCCTCCTCACAGAGGAATACGCCCAGAGCCCCCCCGCCAGTGAGGCCCTGGCCGTAGCAGCCGAAGGCGTTGGTGGCGAGTGTCGGATCGGAGACGTTGATGTAGGGGTCATGGCAGCCGACCATGATGTATTGGGGATCCTTCTTCCAGTAGGTGTTGTCGAAGACGTCGCCGGTGCCGTAGGCCCACCCCCAGTTCTCGCCCGCGTAGATGCCGTGCTGGGGCGGCTGCTCATCGACCGTGAACGTCGCGTTGACGAACAGGTCGTCGCTGCCGTCGAACCTGCAGCCGTACTCGTAGGTGAAGGTCTGGTTGGTCACGCCGAGGTCGCCGAGGATCGAGGTGAAGCGGATATGGTCACGGCCGCACGGCCCTTCGGCCGGTCCGCAGGCGCCGGCGTAGCAACAGGAAGGGTCGCCGCCTGCGGGGACCGGCGCCACGCTAAAGGCGTCCCACCCGTTGGGGAAGGTCGTGTGGTCCTCGCCGTCGCCCCAGCGGTGGTAGCGGCACGTGATGGCCTCTGGCGTCCTGAGCATGAGGATGATGCCGTTGCTATCGTTGAAGGTCTGGAACGGCCTCACATCGAACACCCGGGTGTCGGGGTTGATGTACGGCTGCCGCACCTCGCTCGTCACGTGCTTGACCCAGTCCCTGCATTCGTACGCGAAGGTGTAGACGCCAATCTCGTTCCGATTGACGAGCTCGGGGTTGGTGGTGCCGTCTCTCACCCATCGGTTCTCGCCGTACGTCCGGTTGAAGTCGCAGTAGTCGTTTTCGATGCAGTACTGCTCAGGCGTTATGAGCGGCACCATCTCGCCCCCTGGCAGGGTCATGTTCAGCGAGCAGACGACCCAGTTCCCGTGCGAGCCGTCCCAGGAATCGATGGTCAGGTTGAGCGAGAAGTTGGTGAAATAGTCCTCAGGCGTGGTGTTATAGTAGTCGGTATGCAGCGTGAGCGTGACGTCGGGAGGGGTCGTGTCGTAGTAGAACGAGTAGTTCTTGACCAGGCCGTAGTTGCCGGACGAGTCGGTCGGGAAGGCGTAGAGCCAGTAGGCGCCCTCCGGCCGGTCTTGCGCAGCAGACATGCAGTAGTTGATGCCGAAGGAGGGGGCATAGTGCGTGTAATGCCTGAATGCCGCTTCGCTGAGCGGAGTCGCGTATGGCCCGATGTAGGTGGCGCCGGGGCAGGTGGGGTAGATCCAGTAGAGGTTCGTGTCCGCGCCCTGCCGGGGATTGTAGCGGAGCGAGAGGCTGGTCGTCGGCTCCGCTCTGCTGTCGAGGATGAAGTAGTCCACCGAGACCGGCACCTGGGCGGTCCCTTGGTCGCCGTAGCCGTCGAGATGTGCCATGAAGAGCTCGGGCACCCTGCTGTCGTCGCCGGGGTCGAGGCCGAGGTCGCCGTCGCCGTCCTTGAAGCAGGTGGAATCGAACCTGCAGAGCCCGATATCGAGCTCGTCGTTGCTGCGGTTGATGACGGCGTGCGAGCCGCTCGTGAGCGGCCGCCCCATGTGCCCGGTCGAACGTGAGATGTTGATCGTGTAGTTGCGGTTGCCTGTCTCGCCGAGGCACTGCTCTTCGTTCGTGCCGTAGATGCTGCATGAGGCGCCGCCAGCCTGCGAGGCGTCGACGCACTCGCCGCCGAAGCCGTTCGCGTCGCCGTTGATGTAGAAGCAGGCGCCGTAGAGCCGGCAGCGTTCGAAGCTGCACTGGTCGAAGACGCTGTTGAACGGCTCGCCGTTGCATCGCGAGCAGTTCTGGAAGAAGGGGTTGTCAGGCCTGCAGACGCCGATGCCGAGCTCTGCGAGGTCAGGCGATTCCTGCCAGGTGCAGTTCATCCCGATTTCGCACTGGTCTTCTGTGCAGGAGAAATCTGAGAGGTAGTCGTAGCAGGAGCGCACGTCCGTGCAGTTCCTGAAGTTGTCGGCGACGGTGGTCGAGCGCTCGAGAGTGCAGTTGGGGACCTGATTGCAGAACGGGCCGCTGGGAGAGAGCCGCGAGGTCGTCCAGTTGGAGAACAGGCCGAGGGGCATGCCGCAGGCCATGCAGTCTGTCGTCTGGTCCTGCGCGCAGACCGCGCTGCCGGTGCTGTTCAGCCGGCAGGTCGTCCCGCTGCCGCAGGTCGTGTTTTCGGTCGAGTAGTCAGGCAGGCAGTTGACTGCTAGGTCGGCGCCGTCGCACCAGCCGGCAAGGCCGCTGATGCACCGGGGGTCGCCGGCATCGGCGTTGCTGAGCGGGATCGATCCGTATTTGGTGGAGTAGGGGAACTGGTAGACCGCGTAGATGGTGTAGTTGAAGGGCCCGTCCCCCTCGAGGTGCGTGTCGGTCCAGGTGTAGCTCGCCTGGCCGCTGATGGCAGGGATGCGCTCCGAGATGGGGAGCTGCCTGGCCGTCGTATCGTCGTAGCGGTAGACGAAGAACGCCTCAGGGTCGCAGGTCGTGCCCCAGACGAGGGTGATGTTGTTGCCGTTGTTGATGAGGTGGTCCTGCAGGTTGTTGGGGTCGATCTGGGGCCGCATCTCGCTCGCGTTGTCGAAGCAGCGGAGCGTCTCGAGCGTGAAGTTGAGGTCATGCGCCTGGTAATACTGGATGCAATCGATCCAGGCCGGTAGCAGGAGGCTGCACTCGGCGTCGCTGAGCGTGCCGTAGAGGGTCCGGTTCGCAGGGAGGTGGCTGATCGCCGTCGCGGTCATGTCGTAGTCGGTGGTGTTGAGGCAGATGCTGAGCTCGTAGCGGCCGGTGGTATCGGTCGTGGTGTAGGGCGCCGTCATCCCGACGAGGTGGGACGACGGGTTGCCGTTCACGATGTTGATGGGATGGGCGTAGACCCGCGCATTGAACAGCTGATTGCCTTCGTCGTCGTTGACATATCCGTGTATGGTGATGAGGTCGCCGGCGGTGAGGGAGAGGTTCTGCTCGCAGACCGCTGCCGGCTGCGGGCAGTTGGTATCGTCGGCTGAGACGTCGACGGCGATCGGGTCGTAGCAGTAGGCGGCGGTGTCGTTGAAGCTGAGCCGGTTCATCCCGCCGTAGACGCCGGTGAAGTTGAAGAGGCCGTTTCCGTCGGTATGCCCGTCTGGGTAGAGGCCGTGGATATGATGCTCGAGCCGGACCGTAGCGCCGGCGATCGGGCTCCCGCCCGGGTCGAGGAGATACCCCTCGATTCGGTAGGAGCTGCACGCCGTCGAGTCGAACTGGGCGCACTGCGCGCAGTACTCGGTGGTATTGCTCGCATTTTCGATGAACGTGCCACCCGGCCCACAGTAGGAATGGTCGGTCACGTTGCACCGCTCGATCTGGTTCTGCGCGCAGTCGGGGTCATCGGTGTAGAAGCAGCCGAGCGCGCAGTCACCATCGCACACATGGTTGATATTGTTGCAGCAGGTGCCGTCGGTGTCCCAGGCGCCGCAGGCGGCGCAGTAGGCGGTATGGTTCTCCTGTTCGGTTACCCAACCAGGCGCGGTCGGATACTCGCCGTCCTGGGCACACCACTGATTATTCGTGATGTCGCAGAAGGGGTAGTTGTCAGGGTCCTGGGAGAAGAGCGTGCAGCCGGGAGGCGCGCTGCCGTTGCAGACGACCGGGTCTTCCGGTGTGCAGGCGGGAAGCGAGCTGCAGTCGGCGTCGGTCGGACAGCGCTCGCAGTAGTCTGAGAGCTGGAAGCCGGGGCTTATCCCAGCGGCCTTCCATCCTACCACGCCGCTGCCGTACCAGCCGGCTGAGTCGCACCAGGCGTTGATGCTCTGGTTGCACCTGCCGCCGTCGGCGTCAGGATCCAGGTTGAGGGTGCAGCCGAGGGGCTGGCCGTCGCAGAGGCCGAGCGCAGGATTGTTGATGTCGCAGGACATAGAGAGGCCGCACGTCCAGTGGTCGGCAGGGCCGCAGTGATAGCAGTAGTCGTCGCTCGACCAGTTCCCTGAGACCGCGGTGCCGGTGGCGTTGAAGCGCACCCAGAAGGTGCCGGTGTCGTTCAGGCCGGCCCTGCCGGTGCTGTTGTCGGTGTCGCACCACCGGTTGGCGAAGGAGCCGAGGTCCTCGATCCTGCAGAATCCTCCGTCGCAGTCAGGGTCGTCGTAGCCCGAGCAGTAGAGGTCGTAGCCGAAGAGGGCGACATAGTCCATGGGACACTGCCCGTCGCACTCCATGGTCGCGTTCGTCAGGCAGTAGTCCTCGAGGCAGGTGCGGTTGTCGGCGCGGTTGATCGTGAAGTTGGGGCAGTCGGCGCAGGTGTCGCCGCACGATGCGGCGCCTCTGCTGTCATTGGAGCACCACCAGCAGTCCTGCCGCTCTGTGCAGTTGGCGTAGGAAGTCAATTCAATGCACTCGGCATCGGTGCAGTTGTTCCCGACCCCAGGATATGGTGATGCGCAGCCGCTGCAATTATCTCCGCAAGTACTGTCGTCATCGCACCACCAGCATCCGGTGTTCTGGCAGGAGCTGTAGTCGGGGTTGTCGGCGCAGCTGGGCGGCGCGGTGCAGACCTGGTTCCGCACCAGAGGGAAGCCGGTGCAGTTGGCGCAGGTGCCGGTGTAGCACGTCAACTGGTCGTCGCACCAGAGGCAGTTGGGACCGATGCCGATGCAATCGCTGGCGTTGTCCCCGTCCGAGCAGTTGTCGAAGGGTGTGAGGTAGATGTGGTGATCGGTCACATTATCGTCCTGAATGATGACGGCGGTCATGTTGGGATAGAAGCCGACGAGCGAGGCGGTGACATAGTACGTCTGTCCGCCAGGGGTGGTGCCGTTGTGCAGGCCGGTAAGCAGGTAGTTGCCTGAAGCGTCGGTGATGTCTGAGACGAGGACCGAGTCGATGGTGGTCTTGACGTCGACCCCGGCGACCGGCAGGCTCGTGATAGTGTTGAAGACCGTGCCGTTGATGAGGTAGAGCCCGCTTGCGCAGGCGTTTGCCCGACAATCAGCACCGGTGCCGTAGATGGTGCCGGCGCCGTCCGACGCGCAGCAGAAGCCGACCCCCTGCTGGATGCCGCAGTAGCATGCTTGGGTGTTGTTCTCCTCGCAGGAGGTGAAGACGCATGGTGATACAGAACCGCCGCAGGCGGCGGCGCAGGCGGCATCGTCAATGATCAGGTCGTAGTAGACGCGATTCGGGTCTGAGGCGTCGCATTCCAGGACCGAATAGATGATCTCATAGGGCTGGTAGATCGGGTCGTCGAGGTGGCAGCAGCAGCCGACAGGCTCGGAGGTGTCGCATTCGGGGATAGAGCTCGGATAGACGCTCTGCATGAACGACTGGTTGCACGCGATGCAGCTGAACGGGCCGTCATCCGTTCCCCAGCAGATGCCGCCGACGCAGGCGGTGGATCCGTAGCAGGTGCCTGACGCGCCCTGCAGGAGCGGCTCCCGCTCCTCTGCGGCGTAGGTCCCTTTCCCCTGGCCGATCGGCGCCACCTTCGAGAACGAGCTGGCTGGGACGAGCGAGGTGCCGACCGCCTGCTGCCCGATCGCAGGAGTCGCTTCGACCGCCACCGCCGCCGGCATGCTCAGCAGGTTGAGGACCAGCCAGACCGCAAGCACGGCGCGGGTCGACGCGGACGCTCCACGTCGCTCTCCCTCGACTACCAAACCTCTTTTTTTCGTGATCACCGACCACCCTACACGTGGCACCGCAATCCTCGACAGGCCCACCCCTGCCGATCGCGGTTCAATATAGCTTTCGCTATCTTAATCTACCCTTTTTCAGAAAGAGGATACTTAAAAACTTTTCGCCAAATTTTCCTCGCGATTCTGAAAATCAGACAACGGCGGCTCGCGGGGCGGAAAATCTGCACGCGCAGACCCGGAACTGTGGCCCATCATATATAAACATTTTGTTCCTCCTCAAGAGAGATGACCCTAGAGCCGGGCCTTGCCTTGGAAGAACGCCTTGAAGAGGTCTGCCGCGAGCGCGAGGTCCTGCCTCTTCAGGTAGCCGAGAAGCGTGAGCAGCGGGATGAGCAGCACGAGCAGGAGCACGCCGAAATACCCGAGGAAATAGGAGATGAGGACGAAGAGCGAGAGGGGCAGCACGTGCCAGTAGCGGGAGAGCAGCCCCATCCGCAGGGAGAGCAGCACGAAGGCGAGCAGGTGCGCGATGAATGTCGCGAGCGTTATCCCGAGCAGGTCGAACCGGGGGATGAGCAGCAGGTCGAGCGCGATGTTCGCGAGAAGCGCGACTGCCATCGGCATGAGGGCCGTTCCCTGCTCGAGCTTGCCGACTAGGTGGGTGTAGAGGAGGTAGTAGACCGAGTAGAACAGTATGCCGGAGAAGAGTATCATCACGAACGGCTCGATCCCCGGATAGGTGGGGAAGAAGAGGCGCAGCAGCAGGGGCATGAGGCTGATGCCGGCGACGGCGAGGAGCAGCGAGAGCGAGAACGAGAGCCGCAGCCCCCGGTGGAGTATCCCTTGCGCATAGCGCTCCTCTTTCAGCTCCGCCGTCCGCGTCAGCAGGAACATGGCGATCGAGAGGGGGATCAGCGTGACCACGTTCGCTATCGGCCCCGCGATGTTGTACTTCGCGACCGAGTCGAAGCTCGAGAAGATGCCGAGGATGAAGGTGTCGATCCAGCCGAGCACCAGGAAGGATATCGTGAAGAAGGACACCGTCGCCGCGCCGGGCAGGTACTCCGCGAGCTCGTCGAGGTAGAGCTTGACCTTGAGGGTCTTTTGGCATTCGTCGCGGAACGTCCGCGAGAGCAGGACCGTCGCTGCCGGGACGATGATGAAGGTCGCTGCGTACGCGTAGATGATGGAGCTTACGGTCCGCGCCGGCAGGAGCAGCACGAAGAGGATGGGCAGGAGTGAGGTCGCCGAGTTGATCAGTTGGTAGTGGTGGTGCCGGTGGCGCGACTGGTAGTAGGCCTTCGCGAAGCCCATGAAGACGTAGAAGGGAAGCGAGATGACGAGCGCCGCCTTCCAGGGGGTGCCGGAGAAGAAGATCAGCCCGAGCGCGAGGAAGACGAGGTTGATGAGCAGGTAGAGGTTCGCGAGCGTCGGCAGCTTGAAGCGGTAGTTGACGAAGTAGGGGACGAGCGCTTCGGGGAGCCCGAGGCCCGCGAGCACGCCTGCCACGAAGAAGAGGGAGAGCACGAAGCGCGCCTCGCCGAAGGATTCGGGGGAGAAGCGGTTCGCGAGGAGCAGCAGCAGTAGGTAGGTCCCGAACTTGGAGAGGACGTTGAGCAGGAAGTAATAGACGACGTTGAGCTTGGCGCGCATGGAGGCGCACAAAGCGAAGGTGATTTAAATAGGTTTTCGTTTGGGTCTTTGGGGTCGGCGAATAATTTGGGATGAGGGGAGAAGACCGATACCGGAAACGACAGGGGACCCATCTCTCTTAAACATCGAGGCGTACAACGCGAGATAGCTTCGGATAACCGCTTTTTGGGAGAAATTCTTTATGACATGCTTTCTAATCCGCCTCCTGTCGAACCGCTTCGCGCGCATCATGCATGACAGGATTGTATGTGCTATCGCCGGGGGAGTGGGGCTCTCAATCAGCAGTTCTGGGTAGGGGAGGAAGGCATCTGCGCCACTACACCTGGTTGCTATCGCCGGGGTTCCGCAGGACATCGCCTCGAGGACAGTAAGGGGAAGACCTTCCGTATACGAAGGAAGAACGAGGAAGTCAGCGTTGTTGTAGAAGGTCAGCAACTCAGTACGGCTTTTTGTTCCGAGGAAACGGACATTCTGTTTCACTCCCATCATTTCTGCTAACCGCTCCAGCGATTTCCTCTGCGTTCCCTCCCCGATGATGAGTAGACGCATATCCGGCACGCGTCGCAGCATGATCCGCATGGCTCTGATGAGGGAATTAATATTTTTAACTGGATGGAGCGTCCCCACGAAGATGAGCGTCGGGACGTGTTTGGTAGCTGGCAGCGGCCTGAAGAAACCAGCATCGATAAAGTTGGGTATATGGAGGATGCGCTTTTGCGGATACTTCTGTTGCATCTCATCGGCGAGGCGTTTCGATACACACGTGACCACATCGGCCCGTCGGATTGCGGTACGCTCAAGCCAACCGCTCAACACCGAGATGAAGGGAATCTTTGAAAAAAATCTGAAGCTCTCGGCGTACTTGCCATGGATCGTGAGGATGAGGATAGTCCGTGTCTTCGGCACCGCGAGCAGGGAGGGGGGATTATGGGCGTGAATGATGTCGTAGGCCGAGGTGTTGATGGGATTGAGAAGCCTTCCAGAGAGGATGAAGCTCAATGCATTGAGTCTTGGTATGTGGAGCATTGGCGAACGGGTGATCTTGGATGGATATACCGCATCGTATACGGCGTCACCCTTGCAGGATCCGGAATAGACGTCTGCCGCGATACCGATGATTGAGAAGGCATGGACCATCCTCGCGACGACAGTCTCGACCCCACCGACGCTCGGCGGAAAATACTCGCTGACCATCAACAGACGAAGGTGGTTCATAGTGATTGCAACGACATACCAAAGCATATATAAATAGGTTGTCGTTATTGGGCAGTTGTGGAACGGACGTCGCAGAGGATGAGAATCCAGGTAGCAGGGTCGAGAGGAGCGGCATGAAGATAATTATTATGGGATCCAAGGAATACCCCTTCGGGGATGGGATGCATTTTGAACGCCAAAGCGGCGGCGGAATCGAGCGGTTCACCGAAGCTGTTGCCGCGCGATGGAAACACGAGCATCACGTTATTGTCATCACCAGACGGTTCAGCAATTCGCCAAGGCATGAGGGCACCAACCCGCAGATTATTAGGACCGTGTGGCTGCGCGGTAGGTACCTGCGGAACCCGTCGTTCAACCTCGCTTCGCTCTGGACATTCTTCAGAGCAGTGAAGAGGAAGGAGCGGGCGGTGGTCGTGCTTCAAGGTCAGGTCGCTAGTAGCCTCTCTCCGGTCATCAGGTTGTTTAGGCCTCGCGTGAAGAGCATCTGCATCCCGCATGGTGAGATCTTCTCACAGCCCCATCCACGTCTCGTCAAGGCCATCATCCGCATCGGTATGGGGAAGGGTCTCAAAGCGGCGGACGACATTATCTATCTAAACGCGCGTGAGCAGGCCTTGTACGAACATAGGTATCCGAGCGAGAGAAGCAAAGGGAGGATAGTCAATCCTGGCGTCGATCATACGAAGTTCATGATAAGGGGACGAAAGCCAAACAAGGGCAGATTACCTATCACCTTCATCGGCAGACTCGTCGAGGAGAAGGGAGTAAGGGACCTGCTCTCCGCACTGCCCTCTATCAAGGGGGAGGTCATCGTAGCTGGCGACGGTCCGCTCGAGAGGGATGTGCGAACAGCCGCGAGGAAGGGCTGGTTACTGTATCTCGGTAGGATCAATGGGGTGGAAGAGCTCCTGAAGAAGACAGAAATATTTGTTCTTCCCTCCCACGGCGAGGGGTTCCCGCTCGCGCTCGCCGAGGCGATGGCAGCCGGCTGCGCACCGGTCATCACCGACATCGGCTTGCCGCTCACGGACGGGAGAGAGGCGCTCGTCGTGCCAACGAGGAACTCCGAAGCGCTCGCCGCCGCTGTGAACGAACTCATTGACAAACCAAGTCTCAGGAAGCGCATCCAGCGGAACGCCAGAAGGTATGCGCGCACGCGGTTCGATTGGAACAAGACTGCGGCTGACATCATCGAGCGCGCCGTTCAGAATACGAAGAGGTAGGCAAGCGCAACCAAACAGAGCAGGCATTCGAACGCGAGCAGCGCGAGGACGATTTGCCATTCCCTCACTTTCTTCGCAATCTTCGAGACGAGCAGCAACGCGTAGTGCGTCGAGTCGTAGGGCATCGGATGGGGAAGCGCGAGACCACCGTCGGGCAGCACCTTCGCGAACGCCTCTGCCTTGAAGCTCGGCGCCCTGAAGAGGAGCACGAAGTCGAGGATGAAGGGGATGAAGAGTATGAAGGCCACCTTCTCGAGATTGGCGAGAATCGCGACGATCGCTATCGTCGCGCCGACCGTGTAGGTGAGCGTGTCGCCGGGGAATATCTTTGCCGGCTGCCAATTGTAGAGCAGGAATGCGGTGAGTGAGGCGACCATCGAGAGACCAAGAATCGCGACGAAGCCGTGGCCGAACCACCATGAGAGAAAACTAAGAAAGATGAGCATGATAATTCCCATGCCCGCCTCGAGCCCGTTGTATCCGCCGAGGAGATTATAGCCGTTTGAGAAAACCATGATTGTCAGCGGCACCCATGCAAGCGGGTAGAGGACGCCGAGGTCGATTGGGCCGATGAGCGGGAGGACGACCACGGATTGACCGGCATTAATCATCATCATGGGAAGCGCCGCAAAAAGCGTGAGCAGCGGCTTCTGCCACTGCTTCAGGCCAATCTTCCATCCGAGAATATCATCGAGGATGCCGATGACTGTTATGATAAGCATCGTCGAGACGACGCCTAGGATGAGGGTGTTGAAATGGGGTACGCCTTGTATAAAGGTGAGATGACCGACATACAGGAGGAGCCCGGCGAGAAATCCCATCATGACCGGAAGTCCGCCCACCTCTGCCACCATCTTCGCTCCTGGCTTGTGCATGTCCTTCCCGACGAGCCCCACGCGCTTCGCGTGCCTGATCCACCACGGGACGAGCAGCAAGGTGACGACGAAGCTCACCAGCAGGCAGAGGAGGAGGAAGGGGTCGATCATCGGGGGCCCTCCGGCTTTCGCCAGTCGATCCGCACGTAGTCCTGACGCTCGTCGAGGACGAGCTCGAACACGATATCGTCACCGTCGGCCGCCGGGGAGAAGGCGAGCGTCTCGTTCCCGGCGGTGATGTTTCCGGGCACGAGGTTCGACCGCATGATGATGCGCGAATTGTTCATGAGCTCCCTGAACTCGATCATCGTGTAGAGCGCCTTCTCGTCGGTGGTGAGGAACGCGCTCTGCCGCTCGGTCTCCTGCAGGTACGCGATGTACTCGTCGATCGTCGGGCGCCAGAGCCCCGCTGACGCCTCGAGGCCAGCCGCGAAGTCGTCGAAGTCCTGGAGGTTGCCGTACGCTGAATCGAGGTTGAGGTAGAGCGTGTAGACGCCGGGCGCGCCGATCTCGGTCCTGGTGTGGAGCGGGAGCACGACGAGCCCCATGAGCCCGCCGAGGAGCGAGGGCGGGTGGTAGGGCGCCGGTTCTCCTGACTGGCCGACGACGATGTAGTCGAGGTTGTTGTTCTCGGCGGCGAGGAAGGTGTCGTAGCTGTACGAGAACGAGACCGGCATGAGGCCTTTCGGCCTAACGCCCGCCTCCTGCAGCGCCTTCCGGACGCTCCTGACCTGCGCCTCCTGCGCGCCGTACTCGAGCGTGCCGAGCGGCTTTCCGGAGAGCCCGCCGACGCCGATGCCGATTGTCGCCCCTTCTTCCTGCGCGATGTCGAGAATCCTGGCGACGTTCCCTTCGAGGTCGTCGGTGTAGTTGGTGACGTAGAACGCGGTCAGCGGCTGGCCATGCTCGGCGAGGACGGAGAAGACCGTGCGGTAGAGGCCTTCGTCAAGGCCGGAGAGCTGCGTCACGAGGAAGAGGACCCGGTCGTAGCCCGGCGGCACCTGCGAGAAGGCGAGGTCGACTTCGACGTCGTAGGTCTTCTCGCGGAGCCCGATGATGAAGACGAGGATGACGAGCGTTATCGCGAGCATGAAGAGGTGGGTCCGGTAGCGCCCGACGATTCTTCCGAACGCGCTCTTTGCGATACGCTTCCCGATCCGCTGCCGCTTATTCCTGGACATAGGGGCTGTTCCTGTTGTTCTCGTTGAGGTACTCCCAGTAGTTCGTGGTCCTGTTCGTGTAGAGCTCCCGGAGCTCGGGCGGTATCCCGAAGCCCTCGGGATAGGTTATCTCCCATATCTTGAGCGGGCCCATGATCCGTCCGCCGTAGTAGGCGAGCTGGCGCGTGTCCGAGTCGTCGTAGACGAGCGTGAAGCGCTCGCTTTCCTCGTCGAAGAGGAAGAGCCTGGTCCAGAGCGCCCCGAAGCCGCGCTCTGAGACCCAGAGCAGCGCCCCGTTCTCCTGCTGGTACTGGGCGTTCAGGTAGCGGGGCATGAGCCTGATGCAGCCGCCGAGCCCCTCCTTCTCGAAATAGCGCCGCTCGCCCTCGAAGAAGAGGCACTCGATCGGCACCTCCATGCGGTCGCTCTGGTAGTAGACGGTCGCCGTCGGCTGCTCGATCGCGAACTCGTCGGGGTCGTCCTCGTCGTACCTGATGGGTATCTGGATGAGGCCGATCGCCGCTGCGTTCGCGGGGAAGGTCTTTCCCTCGTACGTCAGCTGCTCGTCGAGCGCCGAGACGCCGTAGTAGGTGTACCAGGAAAGGCCGTCCGCCTCCCGTGTCGCGCGCGGCTCCATCACGAAGGTGCCGATCCAGGAGAAGATGTCGAACTCCTCGTCAGACCCGATGGAGGAGTAGGCGGTGTACTTGCCGATCTCGTCGGAGATGACCAGGAGATGGGTCGCGTCGTGCGCCTTCAGGAACTCGAGCGCCTCGGTCTCGCTCCTGCCGGAGAGCACATGCCGCCCCATGAGGTGGTTCCAGTAGGAGATGAAGTTGCCGCCGTCGAGGATCGTCGCCCGCCTGCCTTCCGCCTGCACCCAGTAGCCGTAGTCCCACCAGTGCGCGAAGACGGCGTCCTCCGGCGTCCCCTCGCGCACCCAGGCCATCGCCGCCTGCCACTGGTCGTTGAGCGAGGGGCCGGTGTAGCGCGCCTGCGCATAGCTCGTCTCCCACATGCCGTAGACGGTCGGTACGACGAGCACGAGCACGATGATGAGCGCGGTCCACTTGTAGATGCGGTCCTTGATGGCGAAGGACCGCGTGATGACATCCACGATGAGGTATCCTGCGACGAGCGCGATGACGGGCGAGAAGACGAAGAAGAGCCGCATCGCGCCGCGCGCGGCGAGGATCATGATGATGAACCAGATGAGGGTCAGGAGCAGGCCGGAGGGGATCGCCGCGAATCCCCTGAACGAGGCGTCGTCCCGCGTCGATGAGCGGATGATAAGCGCATAGAAGAGGAGCGCGAAGCCGATGACCGAGCCGAAGAAGAGGAACGCGGAGAAGGGGGTCACGCCATTGAGCACCGTCCCCGCCCGGTTCCTGCTGAAGATGAAGAGCGTGATGAAGACGACGTAGCCGAGGGTGAGCGGCACGCGGTAGCGTTTGATAGGGGCGACCATCCGGTAGAAGAGGTACATGGATCCTATGAAGAAGAAGTAGAAGAAGTATCCGAACTGCTCCCACCAGTCGGAGAAGTACGGCTGCCGGTTCTCGGCGACGGTGACCGTAAGCCTGCCAGTGCCGACCGGGTGCAGGATCTGCTCCTTTATCTGGACGATGATGCCGAAGACCTTCTCCGGGCCGAGCAGCACCAGCGCGCCGATGCCGCCGATCATGACGAGCAGCAGGACGAGGACGTGCGGCGAGATGCGTGATGGGGAAGCTTCTTTTTGCCCGAGCGCAGTCTTCGCCGCCTGCCATCCGTCCTTCAGGAACGCGGTCGCCGCCTGGTGCAGGCGCGAGGTGAGCGGCCCGGTCAGCCGGTCGGCGATGAGGAAGAGGAGGGCGAGGAAGGGGATCGCGAAGTTGAGCGAGGAGAGGACGCCGACGATGCCGCCGTAGCGCGGGGTGAGGAACGCCACCATGAGGTAGGCGGGGACCGCCCACGAGACGAGCGCGATGGTCTCGCGCAAACGCATCTTGCCGAGGAAGATGAGCGCGAAGGCGTACGCGCCGACAATCATGTAGAGGAAGGTGGTGCCGCCCCAGGTGAGCCCCATCCCGCCGGCGGCGATGCCGGAGAGAGCGCCGAAGAGGCCGGCCTGCCAGCGCCGCTCGCGCTTCTGGGTGAGGACGAAGAGGTAGATCGAGAGGAACATGAGGAGGATGCCGAGCGCCTCCTTGTCGGCGAAGCCTGCCATGGTGCGGTAGAGGTAAGCGGGGAAGACTGACAGGATGAGGGAAGCCGTGAACGCGACCCTGGAGTCGAAGAGCTCGCGGCAGAGCAGGTAGAACACGACGATGCCGAGCGCGAAGAAGATGACTGGGTAGATGATGTGCGCGAACTCGATGGTGAGCCCAGGGATGAGGGGGGAGAGGAGCTTGTAGAGCCAAGCGCTCATATACGAGACCGAGAGGAGCTCTGAGCCGGTCTCGAACCCGAGCGGGACATAGCGCAGGGTGTCGACCGCGGGGATCGCGCCGTTCTCGACGAGCTCGCGGGCGTACCTGAGGAAGATGAAGGGGTCGAGGGCGAGCGGGTACTGCCCCTTGAGGAGCGGCAGGTTCTGGATGCGGATGACGACGCCGATGAGCGCGACGAGCGGGACGAGCAGCCAGTCGGGCCTCTTCAGCCGGTGGGCGACCGCTGCCGCGAGGAGCAGGACGAGCGCCGCGGTGGAGGGGAACGAAGCGGTCCCGGTGATGACGAGCCAGGCGGCGAGCAGGATGACGAGGACGACGATGGTGTGCGGGAGGTAGGCGGCCCATGCGGGCGTTTCGGAGAACAGCTGTGAAAATAGTTTCACAAGCGAGAGGTTTCGCCTCGAATCCTTCCGCTGGCTGCCGCTATCGGTCCTGCCCCCCATGCCGGGCCGAAACGGCGCCGTTCTATATATATTTTGTTGTCACTTGGGCCTCACGCGGCCGCGAGCCTTCCGGAAGGCCTGGTCGATCATGTCCATGCGGTGGCCCATCACGGTCAGCTGGGTCCTGATCTCCATGTCCGGCGAACCGCGCTCGAGCTCGAGCGCGACGTAGTCGGCGAGCTTCTCGAGGTAGTTCGCGATCTCCTTCGACTCCTTCTCGATCGCCTTCTCCGCCTTCGTGATGCTCCCGCCGTGATGCTGGAACCGCGCGAAGAATATCAGGATGATGCCGACCACCGGGATGATGGCGAGCCGCCAGAGGACCTGGGGCTGGCTGACCTCCTCGAGGGTCACGAGCTCGGCGATAGGCACCGTCGAGGTGTTGACGGTCTCGAGCTCCTTCTTCACCGTGTACGAGAGCTCGACCGGCGCCTCGAGGCGCTCGAACTGCCACATGATGAGCGGATCCGCCTCGATGACTATGGGCTGCACGGAGAAGACGAGCTCGTCCGCGCTCTCGGCGACCTCCTTCGGGATGTCCTCGAGGATCGTGACGTTGTACATCACCCGCTTCGGCTCGAGCCGGATCGTCACGGTCGTCTCCTTGCGCTCGCGGTCGACCGTCGGCTCCTTCGTTATCCTGATGTTCGGCCGCGTCTCCTTGAACCGCTCGAGCTGGACCTTCTTGTTGATGGAAGGGTCCTTCGCGACGACGAGGTCGATGACCCTCCTTGCATCCTCCTCGCGGCGCTGGTTGATTGTGTCCACGAGCTGGGCGCGGCCGTCCGGATTCCCCATGAGCTCGCGGCGCTGCTGGTCGGAGAGGCCCGCCTCGCCCGCCGCCTCCTCGAACCCCTCGTCGGCCCCCTGCCGCACGAGCCGGTCGTCCTCCCCCTCGCCGAGGGTGATGTCGGCGAGGGCCGAGCGAGGCCGTATCTCGATCTCGAACACCTCAGGCTGGGTGGAGACCATGCCGTCGCTCGCCCGGAACTCCACATAGAGCTTGGTCGGCCAGGGGTCGTCCCACACGATGGAGCTTCCCACGATCTGGAACGCGGGCTTCGGGTCGTTCTCCCTGCCGGGTTGGACGGTCGGCGTGAAGTCGAAGGAGAGCGGGTCCCCGTCGGGGTCAGAAGCCACAAACGGTATCGTGAGGCGCTCTCCTTCCCTGCCGACGTAGGGGGAGAGCGTGTCGTCCATCTCGAGCTTCGGCGCCCGGTTGATGTCCTCGACGATGATTCTGAACGAGGTCTGGTTGGTCACGTTGCCCATCCTGAGGCGGAGCGTGGTGTCGTAGGTGCCTGCTGAGTCAAAGCCGGTCTGCCAGACACCTCCCATGCCGATCTCGGTGAGCGTGCCGGTGCTGGTCGAGAGGATGGCCACCTGGAGCGCCGCGAGGTCGAGCCCCTGGTTGCGCCGCCGGATGTAGTCGATGAGGTCGATGTAATCGTTCTCGCGCCATCGTCCCTGCGCCGGGAGGTCCTCGACAATCCTCCGCAGCTTCTGGGCGTCGGTGAGCGTGACGGTCGGCGGCGCGAGCTGGCAGGTGCCGCCGACGCAGCCGTACTCGCACGGCGTCGTCGCGGTAGTGGTGACGAGCGAGCCGTCGTCGGCGCAGGAGAAGGTGACGCGGTAGTCCCCGTCGCAGCGGGGGGGATAGGGCAGGCCCTGATGCACGGCGGTGCCTTCGCTCGGCTCGGTGCAGGCGGCTGCCGAATCCTCGTCCTGGCAGGCCCCCTCGAGGCAGCAGAGGATGCCCGCGATCCTTTGCATCGGGTACTCGGTCCCATCAGCATCCCTGCACACCCTCTCTTCGGAACAGGTGCCGCTCGCCGGGCACTCGTCGTAGCAGCGGCTCACGCTCGGATCGGTTGAGCTTTCATAGCAGGTATCGCAGGTGTCGGGCACCCACTGCAGGCATGAATCGATCGTCAGGCTGCGCGTGCAAGAGCGCGACGAGGTCGCCGTGAGGCACTCGAAGGCGCCTTCGGTGGCGCAGGGATTGGCGCAATCGACACAGTACGGCGGGACCGTCGTGTTGATGCACGGGCCGGTGCAGTCCTGCGAGAGCTCCCAGGAGCGGCATCCTGCCGCATCCGCCCGGCAGATGTAGAGGTCGCCTGACGCGCTGCAGGAGAGGGTGCCGGTCGTGCCGCACTCGTGCTGGCAGTCCGTTGCCGGGATGCAGGCGCTGTCCGCGCAGCCGTTGGCGCAGCTCTCGACGATGCTCCGGTCGTAGCAGCCGTCGCTGCCGGTGATGCAGGTGTAGAGGTTGTTGCTGTAGCAGAAGGTCTGGCCGAGGACGTCGCACTCGTCCGTGCAGGCGGTCGGCGGAGGGGGGCAGGCGAGGTCGGCGCCGCTGCAGTCCTGGTCGATGCCGTCGCCGCAGGTCTCGGTTCCGGGGAGCGTGCCCGTACAGGTGCTCCAGACCTCATAGCCGGTGCAGTACTGGGTACCGACGGTGCAGATGCCGATCGACGAGCCGCATGTCCTCGTCTGCTGGGGGTAGTTCGGACGGTACCATGCGTTTGTTGTGCGGTTGTAGCAGCCGGTGAGGTCGGTGTAGGTCGCCTGGATATGGTTGATTATCGTCCCTTGCCGGAGGATGCGGAAGCCGTAGTAGTAGCGCTGCGCGGTGAAGTAGCTGCGCGGCACGCCAGCCCTAAGACTGAAGACAGATCCAGTCGACCCGTCGGCCATCGATCCGTAGACGTCCATCTCGTGGATGCCGCATGCCGTCGAGGTGCAGGTCCGGACATCGAAGGATGCGCCTGAGACGAGCAGCTGGATAGTGATGGATTCGGAGGGGCTCATGGTGGTCCCCGTGACATCGGCCTCGAAGTTGAGGACTGCGTCCTCATACATCGGGATGATCCGCGAGGAGCCGGTGAATGTCGGCTCTGACATGGAGCACACGGAGACGACTTCGCAGTCATTGTCATCGCAGTCGACGCTACCATCGCTGTCCTCATCATAGCCGTTCACGCATGCGTCAGTCCCTGCGGGAATCCTCCTCTCTCCCACCTCGCAGCAGAGCGTGACGCCGAGCTCATCGCAAGCGAGCTCTGCGCCGGGACCGTAGACATAGCGGCGCGTCTGTCCGGTTTGACATCCATAGTCGAGGTCAGTCGCAGCCAGATCATAATCAATCGGGTAAGTGTTGACGCAGTGACTGACCGCCAGCGATTCGCTCCAGTCGTCCGGACAGATGGTGACTTCAGTCGCGCTGGGATCGATCTGCGCGTAGAGCTGCGGAAGGAAGAGGAGAAAGAGCCCAATACCTATTATGAACCTCTTTTTTCTACCCATGGCCCGGTATTGGCGTAGACGTGCTATTTAAAAATTGCCTTTCTTCTCATGAATCGGAAGATTTCCGGCGACCAAGACCAAAGACACGATAAGCACGAGAGTCGAGTATCTCCATTTCCGGCTTTTAGGCGAAAGACATAAATATGTGGCATCACATATCTATGTGGAGTGATCCACATGGCGAACATGACGCTATCTTTGCCGGATGATCTCCATAAGGAGATGCGGGCGTTCCCTGACGTCAGATGGAGCGAGGTCGCGCGACGCGCGATACAGGAGAAGCTGGAGCTCCTCAGGCTCGCGGACGCGCTCGCGAAGAAGAGCGCTCTTTCAGAGGCGGATGTGGCATCGTTCTCACGGCTGGTCAAGCGGGAAGCGGGGAAGCGGTTCATGGAAAAACAGTAGTGGTCGACTCGAACGTCCTCTTCTCCGCGCTCATCAGGGACTCGCTGACCCGGACGCTCCTCTTTTCTATGGACCAGGAATTCGTCGCTCCGGCATACATCGTCGAGGAGGCTGAGCGGCACCGGGACATCCTCATGCGAAAGTCTCGGATGAATGGGCCTGACTTCGACCTGCTCATGCGGCTCGTGATGGGCAGAGTGCGCCTGGTCCCGCACGAAACATTGGATAAGCATCGTGAGATGTCCCTCCGCTGTGTCGGCCCTATCGACCTTGACGACGCCCCCTTCATCGCGTGCGCGCTCGCTCATCCCGGAAGCGTGCTCTGGTCGGACGATTCGCATCTCAAGAAGCAGTCGCTGGTCCCGGTCATGACGACAGCGGAGATGCTCAGTTGCTGGAGACGGTGAAACCAATCCCCCTGAGTTCGTACGGAGAGATGTTCTGGAAGACCGAATCCATGGTCGCCGATATATTCGGCCAGCTGGGTATAGTAGTAAAGTTGTAGTGGAGGAGGTCTTCTTCTGCCCAGGCAGGCCGCTGTACGATGCGGTCAGCCACTTCCTGGAGTTCCTGCGGCGTCGACTGTATGCTATAGGCAAAGAATCCGGCGGGCGTGACGACGTTCCGCGCGTAGTCGGTTAGCCGGTCAGTGCCGTTGAGCTGCTCCGTCTGCGTCTGGCCGCCCTTCAGGTAGAAGACGTCGATGACGTGCCGGTACCTGTTCACGATCCAGTCGATCGTCGCGGTGGTCACCTCGCTCCCGTTGTCAGCGGCGACGACCGCGTAGTAGGATTTCCCTGCCATGGAGTCGGGGAGGTAGAATGTGCTCCCCATCACACCGTTCGAAGGATTTATTCCTAAATTTGGGAAGTCTGTTGAAATGATGAAATAGGTAAAGAGAGGTATTGGGTTTGAGAGGTCTGAAAAGATATTTTGAATATTCAAAGTGAGGTTTGGACTTGCAGAGTGGACATGATATCCCCCGAACACCGGCGCTGTCGGGCTCGCGATGACAGAGATGTCCTTCCCGGCGTAGCCCCTGTTGCCGTTCGCGTCCCTGCCAACGACCATAATCGTCCGGTCAGACGGCTCGGGATTCGTGAACACGTGCTCGAGCGTCGATGTCGTGGTGGCGGTGTCAGGGTCGAAGAAGCCGCTGTAGTCGGTGTCCCACTGGTACTCGACGATGCCGGTATTGTCGGTGCTCGCCGAGGCGTCGAGCGCCACCGGCGCGTTCGCCGTCGCCTGGGCTGGAGCGTCAAGCGCCATCGTCGGCTTCTCGACGTCGCCGCGCGCGCTGTCGCCCCAGCTCGGCCGAAGGTCGTAGCCGAAGGGGTGCGCGAAGAACGTCGCGAGCGACTGGACGTCGAGCGGCGAGAACGCGCTCGCGCCGCCTGAGACGCTCGTCCGGTCAAGCGACCAGCGGAAGCCGAGGGCAGCTGCGTAGAGCCGGGCGATTGCCGCAGCAGGATCGTAGAGGTCCTTCTGCACGGTCACGACCGCGAGCTGCGGCGAGCCGTCCGGATTGCGCGCGATGCTGATCGAGCTTGAGTCTGCGTACTGGAAGATGATGCCGTAGTCGGAGACCGCGCCCTCTGCGACGATTCCCCTGCCGGTCCCTGCGTTGATGCCCTCGCCGAACGCGCGTCCGATCGAGTCGAACGGGACGCCGGAAGAGACGTTGCTCCCGTAGAACACCGGCACCGGCGTCGAGTTCCAGCGTGCGAACGAGGTGTCGGGCGCGAGCTGGTCGACGATGGAGGCGAGGTTGTCCGGATACGCGCCGCTTGACGGCTTCTTCTCGAAGATGCCGATCGTGTCAGGCAGCATGAGCGTGTCGGGGAATAATTTTTCCCAGGTGTAGAACCTGCCTTGGGGATCCTTGAGCGTGAGGACGTGGCCGGCCTGCTGCTTCGCCTGCTCCTTCTTCGAAGGGCCGCCAGAGGCGAGCGGCGCAGCCGCGAAGAACAGGGAGAGGTACGCGATGAGGAACGCGTCACGGAACCTCATTTCACATACGCCCCCTTGATTATCTTCACGAGAGGCGGTTTCGACGCGTCTTTAGGATCGAGCAGGACCTGGAAGAAGAGGATCTGCGAGGCGAGGTCGTACTTGGATGCGTCGAACTGGAGTTTGTAGGTGCCGGTCATCTGGTTCTTGAGGTCCTCGGCATAGACCCGCTGGCCGAGGGTGTTGTACCCGACGATCGAGATGTCGCCCTGGTACGGGACCGTGTACTCGATGATCGCCGCCGGGTTGAAGGGGTTCGGGAAGAGCCGAAGCGTGAAGTCCTTCGGGATGACGGGCGAATCGTCCCTGACGACCGAGACCGGGAAGCCGAAGGTGCCCTGCGCGTTCGTGGTGTCCTTGATCGCGCCGTCGAGATAGAGCTCTATCCCGGAGACCGGGATATTCTCGTTGTAGTTCACGACCGTCCCGGAGACGGTCTGGGACCTCGCTGCGCCGGCGCCGACACCTAAGACGAAGAGGCCGGTGAGCGCAATCTTCTCAAGGCGGCTCATTTTGAGAGGAAGAGGCGAGAGAAGAGTATTTAAAGCTTTCGTTTTTTTGTAATCGTGGAGTGGTGAATTTAGCTGATTATGACAGAGAGGGGGCAGTCATAGGGCCGTGAATTATAGATTGTACCCACATAAGAACCTGCAGATACAGTAAATATGCTGTTCCCATCGCTCACCGTACCAACACCCGGGATGGTAATATAAGTGAGACTTGTACAATCATACGCTGGGTTCGGATGCTCGAAATCTGCGCTGAATTCATAATCCCCTGCAGCCGTGACGTCCCATACAAAGGTCTTTCCGAAGATACTCGCACCTGCTTCGATGCAGGTTTCGATTGTTGCAAAATTCGTGAAGGTCCCTAGAGGATCCATCCCCACGCAGTCGCACTGATGGTCGGCAGGGCAGCTGTAATTGTAGAGGCCCGCATTTCGGCAGGTGGAGGGGTTCTGGCAGCAGAGCGTGTCGTCGGTCGTCCACTGCGACCAGCAGCTCGAATCGTTGCAGTCGGTGCTGTTGAAGCCGAACGCATCTGAATCGCAGTCGTTGTCATACCCGTCGCTGCACTCAGCAGATGTGTCCTCGTTGAGGTTGTTGAACCGCTCCCAGGTGTAGGCGCCAGCGTCGTAGTTGCAGCAGTAGCGGTAGGAATTGCCGGTGCCGCCGCACTCGTGCGCCGAAGTGTAAAGCTCGACAGTCCAGGAGTCGCAGACGAACGGGGTCGCTTCGCACATGCATGAGGAGTTGCAGCCCATAATCTCCAGGACATTGGGGTTGTTACAGACGTCGGCGCAGTCGCCGTTGTCATCGCACTGGAACCCGTCCTGGCACGCGGCGTTGCACACTGTCCCGCAGAAGAACTGCGATCCTGACGGCAGCGCATAGTTGTAGGCCGACTGGTGGGGGCCACAGTCGTAGCAGGTCGAGTAGCCGCAGCCGTCGGTGTTCAGAGGCCCGGGGTTGCACACCGCGTTCGTGCTGTTGACGAAGCCGCAGAGCGGGCTGCCCTCGCCGGGGTTGCAGTTGGTGTTCCAGCAGGAGTAGTTCGCCTCCCAGAATCCGTCGAGATGGCAGGTCTTGCGGCTCGAGTTGTCCTCCCAGCATTCGCGATAGCTGGCAGGCCGGTACTCGAGCGTGCCGCTGTCGTTGAAGGCGCAGGAGTTCGCTTGCGTGACGCAGACGTACTGCTGCTCGTGGAACTCGCGCTGACAGTTGCCGAACGAGACCCCCACCGTGCACGCCTGCAGCGAGCAGTTGGGATCCATGCAGTCGTAGAGGCCGTCGCAGTCGTTGTCCTGGCCGTCATTGCACGTCACCTCGTGACCCCATTCCCCTCGGCAGTTGCCGTCGAAGTCGATGCAAATCGTGTTGGGATTTGAAAACATCGATGCATCGCAGCACCTCCCAGGCCCATACATTGGGTACAGGGGGTTGGTGTTGTAGATGCTGGTATTGGTGACATATAACTCATTCGACTCGTCGCCACAGCAGGAGGGATTCGCAAACCCGTTCGGCATCTCCCATAGTCCCGCTTGGGTAAGATGTGATTGATGGCCTGAGGGGGCCCAGCGTTGGGATGAGCAGTTCTCGCACACATACCGCGCTGCGTCGGGGTTGCTGTAGAATCTCCCATTGACGCAGGCGCCGCCGCCACTAGCGCAGAGGTAATCGGTCCCATCGCAGCACTGGCCGTTGTTGAGGAGGTCAATGAACCAGCAGCTCTGCTCGCCAGGGGAGTCGCACGCCTCGCCGGTGCGGTTGCTGTTGCGGCAGTCACAGGTGTTTTGGGTCGCATCACCGACATTACTGAAGACACCGCTGTCGCAGACGCCTTCACCCGCGTAGCAGAACGTATCGCCTGCTTCGCAGCAGTCGCTCCCGCCGCCGTAGAGGACGTTGTCGAGCGTTGTCGCGAGAGGAATCCAGCAATCCTCCTCGCCGGCATAGTTGCAGACGTCGGCTTGGCCGTTGTCCGCTTCGCCGTTCGTGTTGCGGCAATTGCATTCCGCCTGGCCGGCGTCGGCGTCCCAGGTCCCTGTCGAGACGCCGTCAAGGCACATGTCGCTCCCGAGGGCGATGCAATAGTCGTCATTCACGCCGTCGTCGCCGCAGCATCGGATCGTTCCTGCCCAGTAGTCGGTGAGCCAATGGAAGCCCCCACACCCGGGACTCACGGTCTCGCAGAGGGCCTGGCTGGTATCCATGTCCTGCCACGTGCCGTTGGCGAGGCAGTAGGAGTACTGCCCTGCCGATGTCTCGGCGCACTGCGTCGCGGACGTGCAGTTCCGCCAGTAGGTGTTCGGGCAGTCGGTGGCGTCATTGCAGCAGAGCGAGCCGCCGCTGCAGCCGAGCACGTTCGTCCCGGAAAGCGCGACGCACCAGCGCGGGAGCTCGCCCGAGTCGTCGCCGCAGCACTCCTGGGCATGGTTCCCGACCTCGGCGACGGTGTATTCGCCCACCACCTCTCCCGCGTCGGTCCAGCTGAGGCTGCAGGAGCTCTCGCAGGCAGAGCGGTACGTGATGTTGGCGTCGAGGTTGGTAATTTCCGAGCGGTTGCACCAGTCGTCGGCCGCGGGGTTGCCGCTGGTCGCACAGGCATATTCATACGAGGTGCAGGCGTTGTTCGAGGTCGGGGCCGAGGTCGGGCGCGTGGAATTCGTCCCGTTGCAGCTGTCATGCCTCTCGACGCACACGGTCGGCGTGTTGTTGGTCGTCCAGGGAGGCCGCGCGTTGGGAATCTGCCTGCCGAGCAGGCTTGAGCACGATGAGAGCCCTCCGACATCCCGGCCATAGGTGCAGTCTCCCGCGCTGCACTGCCCTATCAACAGGTAATCACCGCCGGCGGCATACCTTCCGGGCCCGATGCCAGACGAGCAGCGGAGCAGCGGGTTGCAGATCCCGTCGCTCCTGGTGAAAGTGGGAATAATATTATTGTTCACATACGGCGTTGAGGGATCGCCGAGATAGGTGAATTCGAACGTCTGCCCTGCGGTGAAGTTCTGGCATGAGAGGGCCGAGGAATTGTTGGTGAGCGCGCACGACGGGTCGTCCGCCTCAGCCGCGCACGGCCCCTGGCAGCGCTGGGTGTCGCCGCGCGTCGTGTTCAGGTCGTTGCACTCCTCGATCACGGTCCGCGTCTCGTTCGCCGGGCCGATGCAGGCGTTCCCGCGGTCGCCGGGGCAGTTGCGGCGGAAGTCGAACTCGTAGATGTCGTTCTGCGCGTCGAAGGCAGTGATCTGGCCAGAGGTAATGTTCGGGTACTCGATGGTGTGCGTCACGCCCGGCTCGAGGGACAAGGGGAAGAATGTCTCGTAGCTCTTGTTGCCTCCGTAGAAGACCGCCGAGTAGCAGGGCGTCGTGTTGTCGAAGTAGGTGAAGGGCGCCGGGTCCAGGTCGTCCTGGCAGCAGGTGTGGTCGGCCTGGAACGGGTCGCCGACGTTCTCCGGGTAGAGGATGTCGTCGAAGGTGAGGTTGTTGAAGGGGTAGGGCGCGGAGCCGGGGTAGCGGTGCGGCAGGCACTGGTGTACCATGATGTCGAGCGCCTGGGTGTCGACGAGCCCGAGCTTGTCGGTGAGGGTGAGGTTCACCTGGTGCGAGCCGAGCTCCGTAAAGTAGTTGGGCCAATCCGTGATGGTGAGGATGCTGATGGTCTCGGGCAGCACGAGCTGCGAGAAAGGCGTCGTGATGTTGAAGGGCTCGAGGTTGTCGTACCAGTTGAAGGTGAGGTTCGCGAGGAAGAAGTCGGTGCTCCCGGTCGCGTCGAGGAGGTAGGGGTCCTCGATCGAGGCGTCAGTGTCCAGAATGTCCGAGAAATAGTTGCTCCCCTGCGGCTCGGAGTAGGGGATGTCATCCACCATGATGCGCACGACCTGCCAGTCGCAGAGGCCCTCATGGTCGCACACGGAGACGTTGAGCTCGTGGTAGCCGACGTCGGCCGCGGTCGTCGTGTACTCGGCGCAGCGCCGGTAGCCGTCGGATCCGTTGCAGGGGTAGCTCGGCGTGACGTACGGCCCGGACAAGATCCAGTTGTGGGGCTGCGCCGAATCGTTGCGCAGGATGCAGTTCGACGGCGTGAACGCCGAGCATCCGGGGAGGTTCTGGACGAAGGTCTCGTCGTAGGTCTCCTTCCAGCCGGAGTAGTTGTAGACGAGCCCGTCCTCGTCAGGGTCGTAGCCGAACGGCTGTATCTGGATGGTGTCACCCTCATAGACGAGGATGTCCCAGATGGTGTTGTTGATCGTGTCCTCCCAGATCGGGTCGAGCGCGGGGATCCGGTTCTCCACCGCGAACTGGAAGATGTAGGGCTTGCCGTAGAGGAAGGTCTCGGTGTCGGTGATCTGGAAGATGTCGGCATGCCCGGTGTCGCCGGCGCAGCCGGGACAGACCTCGAGGCGGTCGTACCGCCGGATGTCGAAGTAGGTCCGGTAGCAGTTCCTCGACTCGCCGACCGAGGTGTAGAACCGGCAGTCAGGGACGTCGATGAAGTCGCTGCTCAGGTTGAACTCGATGTCACGGACGTCGCGCTTCGCGACCGCGTTCGCGAGGTTGTAGATGCGCTTGAGCCGTATCTTCGGGTTCTCCTCGAACTTGATGAACTGGGTGATGGGCTCTTTCCCGGCGACTGAGATCACGATAGGGTAGGTGACCCGCACCTGGACGTCGTCGAGACCCAGGATGACCGAGGTGCTGATGTTCCCTTTCGTCACGTTGTAGCCGAACGCTTCGGCGAACGCGGTGAAGTTGGAGCAGACCCCGACCTGGCTGGAGATGTAGTGGTTAAGCTGCTGCTGGATGGTGTTGATGTTGTGGTAGGTGGTGTCCTCGCAGCTGAGCCTCGGCATTTTCGGGTTGTACTGGTTCGGCCCGTACTTGTCGCAGAGGTTCGGCATCGTCCGCCAGCCGTAGTAGGATTTGTAGTGGCCGTCCGAGAAGTCGTCGCCGCTCTGGGTGAAGAAGGGCGGGATCTCAGGAATGGTCAGAAGCGGCAGGTCAAGGGGGTATCCGGGGGCCGCCATCGGCGGCAGGGGAGGGTAATTGGTGTAGCTCGGCTCGCTGATGCCGAGCGCGACGCGATAGGTCTCGTTGTAGACCATGAACGGCACGGTCCTGTCGGGCTGCATGAACCCCCCCTGGTCGGCGTAGATGACGCCGCCCTGCATGCCGATGAGGAGCAGCCCCCGTTCCGTCGCCTCCTGCACGCACCATTGGACATACTTCTCGAACGCCGATGCGTGCAGCGAGTCCTCGATCATCCTGCTTATCTCGGTGTCGAACTTGCGCTTGGTGAGGTACTGCGAGAGGTAGAAGACGCTCGAGAAGGCAGCGATGATTATGATGCCGATGAGGAGGAAGACGGATATCTGGCCTGCGCGCGACGCCGGCTGCCTGACCGCCATGACGAGCCCTGCCGCGATCAGGGCCAGGTAGAGCATGAGGAGCCCGCCTGAGGCATCCGTCGTGATTGTGGCGGGCTCCTGCCCATACCTGTTGAGCGTGACGGGCACGACCGCAGAGAAGGGGCCGGCATCGAGCGTCGGCGTGACCTGGGACGAGACCGATTTCCCGGCGTGTTCGCCGGCGAGGCCGAGCGGGAGGGAGAGGAGATTGAGGGCTGTCCAGAGGAGAATCAAGCGTTCGAGATAGCGCGATCTGGGATGCCTCATGGTACCTCTTTTTCCAACGTATCCCTGGCAGGCGATGGTATTTAAGGTTTGCTGTAGACGCCGTCGGTGATGCGGTGCTTGAGCCTGCTGTTCTCGGAAAGCTTCCCGGCGAGCGCCCGCACCGCCGCGCCGTCGCCGCCGAGGACGGAAGCGAACGCCGCGAGCTCGGCGCGCCCCCGCAGAAGGTACGGCGCAGAGGCGAAGCTGGCGACCGCGTACGACGCTTTATACTTCCTGCAGAGCATGACGTTCTGCCTGAGGCGGGCGAGAAGGGAGGCGGGCGAGGAGGTCGAGACCAGCGGCGCGAGGCCGATGCAGATGAGCGTGCCTCCCTTAGCGGCGGCCTTCGCCATCACATGATCGAGCCCGCCTGCCCGGTGGTAGATGCCATCGTTCCTCGCGTGATATGGCAGGCCGTAGACCGCGTCGCATCCTTTCGCCTCGATGAGGAGGCGCGCCCCTTGCGCCGGGTCGCCGAAGAGGATGTCCGCCTTCTGCCGCGCGTCCTTCAGCTGGTCCTGCCTGCAGGAAAGGCCGAGGTGGAGGACGGGCCGGGATGTCCTCTGGAGCGAGACGATGCGCGTGCGCAAGGGAGCCACATCCTTCCGGTAGGGGTAGAGCAGGACAAGGCCATCGTGGCCGAGCCGCTCGGCCATGCCGACGAGCTCCCGCTCATTCCCTTTGGGCAGCGCTATGTCGATCATGATGCTATGAAAGGTGGGAAGCTCTATATAACAGTGTCGGCTGATAATTCATTTCAATATTGAAAATAATAAGACTCATTCTATCCTGACAACCCTCTCGACGAGCGCGCAGGCGCTGCACCTGCTCCCTCGCGCCGGCTCGCCGCACACCTTGCAGGAAGCGACCTCGCCATCAGGGGCGTATCGCTCGCGCAGCGCAGGAAGAAGCTCGAGGAAGCGGTCGATGACCGTCCGCGTGGTCCCGGGCTGCCGCTGCTCGAGCCGGTTGAGCAGGTCGCGGACATCCGCCCGATAGGCGGTCGAGGCATATGGGCATTCTGAGAAGCGGACGCCGAAGCGGCTGAGGAAGGCGTACGCAGCGACCGTCCGCTCAGGGATGAAGTAGAGGGGTTTTATCCGCCGCGCGAACTTCGGGTCAGCGACTGTGCCGGTCGCCGGCCCCAATCGGGTGAGCGGGCCTATCTGGTTGCGCAGCAGGTTCATCAGCACCGACTGCGCCTCGTCGTCCAGGTTGTGGCCGGTGGCGATCGCGTCGAAGCGCCGGGCGTGCTTGTTGAGCAGGTAGCGCCTGAGGATGCCGCAGGCCGTGCAGGGGTTCTCCTTCGTCCTCGCGAGCATGCTGTCGAGCGTCGCGCCGAACTCCTCTTCGAACGAGTGGACCTCGAGTGGGATGCCGTTCTCCGATGTGAAGCGCCGCAGGTCCTCGAGCGTGCGCCCGCGGTAGCCTTTGATGCCCTCATCGATCGCTATCGCGGTGACGTCATGGCCGAGCCTATGGAGGATCGCGAGGCAGGCGGTCGAGTCCTTGCCGCCTGATGCCGCGACCGCGACGCGGTCGCCTTTCCTGAGGAGGCGGCGCTCCCTGATCGTCCGCGCGGCCTCGCGCTCGACGGCGGCGATCAGGTGCCTGGCGCAGGAGGGGGGCGGGGAGAAGACCGCCTTCGCGCCGCACCGCGAGCAGCGCATCGCTAGCCACCTGAGATGACGGAGAGAATCTCGATCCTGTCGGTGTCAGAGACCGTGTCGTCGTCGACAAGGAGCTGCCCGTAGCGCGCGACGAGCACGGTGTGCGGGTTGATGCGGAGCTCGGCGAGCAGCATCTTCACCGTTCCGGAAAAGCTGATGCGCTTCTCCTCTTCCGTGCTCTCGAGGTAGACGATCATGCAGCGCCGGGAGGTCCGGCACTATTTTAACCTTCCGCAGGACCGGAACCTCATTCCAGGTTAACAGGCAAAGTTATTTATAGTAGTCCGTCCGCAGGATGGAGCAATGGACAGGACAACCGGCGCGAGGGATTCGTATCGATGGTTCTCGCTGCATAGGTCGCCGGCTGTCATTCTGTTTTCCGTCATGACCATCAAGCGCTGCTGAGAACCGTCGCGAACGTTCGCGGGTTCTGTGGCGGCGGTTCTGGTTTTCTCCGGACGCGTCGACGCGGGACCTGCACAGGAAACCGAGAGGTGAATGAGATGAGTGCAGAACTCGAGGGACAGTGCCTCGTCTGCAACGAGGCGATAACCAACCCGGTGTGCATCCACTGCCTAGAGGCCGAGATGGTCCACTGGCTGCAGGGGAGATCCTCGAAGCTGATCCCCCTGATCAAGAAGACCACGCGAATCTTCACCGGCTTTGCCCATGAGGGCTCCTCGTGCGTCATCTGCGGCAGGGAGATGAGGGTCTGCGCCCATTGCTACTGCAAGGAGGTCGCCGCGACGATCGAGGAGGAGGGCGGCGAGATCGGGGACTTCTATGAGATCTTCGACTACGACCTCGCCGGTTTCAGGCCGAGGGAGCTCAACGGCGGCTAGCCTGCCGACCCTTTTCTTTTCTTCTTGTAGTCCTCGATCGCGGCATGGAGCGCGTCAGCCGCGAGGTTCGAGCAGTGCATCTTGATAGGGGGCAGGCCCTCGAGGGCATCCGCCACGTCATCGCGGGTGATCCTCTCAGCCTCGGCAAGCGTCTTCCCCTTCGCGAGGTCGGTGACCATCGAGCTCGTGGCGATCGCCGAGACGCAGCCGAAGGTCTTGAACCTGACATCCTCGAGCCGGCCGTCCTTGACCTTGATGTAGACGAACATGACGTCCCCGCAGACGGGGTTCCCCACCTTGCCGACACCGTCAGCGTCGGGGATCTCGCCCACGTTGTGGGGGCTCGCGAAATGCTCCATGACTTTCCTGGAATACATGATCATGCACCTCTAGAGGTCGGTCTGCTCCTTGAACTGGTCCTCGTACGAGGCCTCGCCCTCCGCACGCTCCACCACCAGCTGGCAGATGCGCGTCCCGGGGAAGAGCCGCAGCCGGTTCGGCGACACGTTCCTGATCTCGAGCACCTGGCGGTTCTCGACCCCGGGGTGCACGAAGTTGCTGCTCACATGGATGAGCAGGCCGATGCGCGCGAACCTGCTGCGCCCCTCGAGCCAGCCGACAAGGTCACGGGGCATGAAGATGCGCTCGCGCGTCATGCCGAGCACTGTCTGGCCGGGCAGGATCTCGATGTAGTCCTCGACATGGACGGGCCGGGTGTACGCCCGGTAGTCGATCGTGTCGGTCACGCTGATGGTCTTCCCCTCCTCGAAGACCCGGAAGTCCCTCGAGAGGGTGAGGTCGATCGAGCCGGGACCGACCTGCTCGGGGTCGAACGGCTCGATCCTGAGGTGGCCCTCGGCGATCTCATGCAGCAGGATGTCCTTCGTGAGTATGGTCATCGTCGGTGTAGGCCTCATACTTGCCCATCTTCGTGAACGGCGACACCTCGCGCAGCTGCGCGACCACCGCCGTCACGGTGTCAAGGAAATAGTCAATCTCCTGCTTCGTCGTGTAGCGCGAGATGCTGACCCTGCAGGAGCCGTGGGCGACCTCGTGGGGGAGGCCGATCGCCCGCAGGACATGGCTCGGCCGGAGCGACCGCGAGGAGCAGGCCGATCCGGTGGAAATCGCGATGCCCTTCTGGCTGAGGGTGAAGAGGAGCGCCTCGCCCTCGATGTACTTGAATATGACATTCACGTTGTTGCACAGGCGCCGCGCCCTGCTGCCGTTCACGATCACGTCGGGGATGCGCCGCTCGATCTCGGTGATAGTGTAGTCCCGGAGCTCCGCCATCTTCGTGATGTGCTCGGGCGTCTGGAGGGACGCCGCGTGCGCGAAGCCGGCGATTCCCGGCAGGTTCTCGGTGCCTGCCCGCCTGTCGTTCTCCTGATGCCCGCCGTGGATCTGCTTCTGGAGCCGCATCCCTTTCCTGACATAGAGCGCGCCGACGCCTTTCGGCCCGTGGATCTTGTGCGAGGCGAGCGATACGAGCGAGAGGCCCATGCGCGTGACGTCGATTGGCGCTTTCGTGAAGCTCTGGACGGCGTCGGTGTGGAACGGCACGCCTTTCGCCGCGCATGCCTTCCCGATGCGGTCGAGGTCCTGGATGGTTCCGATCTCGTTGTTCGCGTGCATGATCGAGACGAGCGCGGTCTGATCCGTGATCGCACTCTCGACATCCCCGGCGCTGACGAAGCCCTCGCGGCCGACCGGGAGATAGGTGACCGAGAAGCCCTGCTTCTCGAGGAAGGCGCAGGTGCCGAGGATCGACGGGTGCTCTATCGCGCTGGTGATGATATGCCTTTTTTCCTTCTGCAGGAAAGCGACGCCCTTGAGCGCGAGGTTGTTCGACTCCGATCCGCCGCCCGTGAAGATGATCTCCTCGGGCGAGGCGTTGATCATCGCGGCGATCGCTGCGCGCGCCTCGTCGAGCGCCCGCTTCGCTTCCATCCCTTGCGCGTGCAGGGACGACGCGTTCGCGTACGCCGTCGAGAAGAAGATGCCCATCCGCTCGATGACCTCGGGAGCGACCCGTGTCGTCGCCGCGTTGTCGAGGTAGGCCCTCATTGGAAGCACACCTCGCAGTTGCGCGGCACCTTCGAGTACTTGCGGTGGATCTCGCAGAGTGTCTTGTTCTTCCTGATGCGGCCGCAGATCCGCTGGATCTCGGAGAGCGGGTCGGCGCCGCCGAGGATCGCCTTCGCCGAAGCGGCGATGTGCTCTTTCAGGCTGTCGCCGAACTCGATCCCCTTCGCGCGCTTGTGCTTGAGGTACTGCGAGACCGCCGCCTCGGTGATGCCGAGGAGCCGGGCGATCCTGCGCTGCGTGAGGCCGCTCGCCTTCATGTTCTTCGAGAGCTCGCGCCTGATTGTAGGGATGACATACCACACCTCGATCTCTTGGGGCATTTCGACCATGCGATCACCTCGGACGGCGTGTTAACGATAGTTAAATAATATATAAAGGTTACGCAGGTCGGGTGAAGGCTGTGATTATATTTATTTCAATATTGAAAAGATGTTGCAGGGAAACCCTTCCTGACCACAGGGCGCTACTGGTTATACTCGTGGAATGCTGATGCTGATGGGCTTCCACTGGAAATGGAGGAGGGTAAGATATATAAATTGGCAGGGAGCCCTCAAACAGCTGCAGGAGAGCCTGGCAGGCTATTTCCAGCGGAAATGATGGAGGCATGCAGTGCAGAACCTACGCATCAGGACACAGCGGTTGCAAAATAAAAGTATTTATATATGATTTAAATATCCCCTTATAAACAACCACAACAATTTCATTACGGTTGCTAGCAAGGGGGTGCTTTCGCAATGGCAAAACGTGATATCCAAGTGGTGAATATCGTCGTCTCGACGTCGCTTGAGCATGATATCCCGCTCGAGAAGATGGCGGCGACGCTCTCGAACACCGAGTACAATCCCGAGCAGTTCCCGGGGCTCGTCATCAGGATCAAGGACCCTAAGACCTCGGCGCTGATCTTCTCGTCGGGCAAGATCGTGTGCACCGGCGCGCGGACCATGGACAATGTGCGCTTGAGCATCAAGAAGATCATCAAGAGCCTCGAGAAGATCGGCATCAAGATCACCATCGAGCCGGAGATCAAGATCCAGAACATCGTCGCCTCAGGCACGATCGGCATGGACCTGAACCTCAACGTGCTCGCGATGAAGCTCGAGAACACTGAGTACGAGCCTGAGCAGTTCCCGGGGCTCGTGTACAAGCTGCCTGCGGCGAAAGCGACGTTCCTGCTCTTCTCGAACGGGAAGGTCGTGTGCACCGGCACCAAGTCCGAGACTGCGGTGAACGAGGCCCTCGATATACTCGTCGAGAATCTCAAGAAGGTCGTCAAGTAACTGCCTTCGCCGCATATAAACGTATCGCACTACTGGCAAGGCTCGAGGACCGACCATGGATGCATCGGAGCAGATACAATCTTTCCAGGAGTTCCTGGAGACGAACTACAAGGTCGAGCTGCTCAGCACGATCTCCAAAGGCCTTGCTTTCCTGGTCATCGACTTCTCCGACCTGCTCAGGTACAACCCTGAGCTCGCCGAACTCGTCATCGAGCGTCCTGATGAGGGAATCCGGGGATGCGAGATCGCAGCCGAGCACTTCGACCTTCCCGAGAAGCTCAAGAACTTCCGCATCAGGTTCACGAACCTGCCCGAATCGCAGAAGGTGCTGATCAGGAACATCCGCTCGACCCACATCGGCAGCTTCATCACCGTCGACGGGATCGTGCGCCAGAAGAGCGACGTCAGGCCGCAGGTGACCGCCGCCAAGTTCGAGTGCCCGTCCTGCGGCAATATCATCTCGGTGCTCCAGCTCGACTCCAAGTTCAAGGAGCCGACCCGATGCGGCTGCGGCCGCAAGGGCAAGTTCCGCCTGGTGCACAAGGAGCTCGTCGACGCGCAGGGCATCGTCCTCGAGGAGTCCCCTGAGGACCTCGAGGGCGGCGAGCAGCCGAAGCGCATGAACATCCTCCTCAAGGCGGACCTCGTCAGCCCCATCTCCGAGAAGCGGACCAACCCCGGCTCGAGGATCCTCATCAACGGCGTGATAAAGGAGGTGCCGATCATCTCGAGGACCGGCAGCCAGTCGACGCGGTTCGACCTGCTCATCGAGGCGAACTATGTCGAGCCGGTGGAGGAGGAGTTCTCGACGCTCGAGATATCCGAGGAGGAGCTGGAGACCATCAAGGAGATCTCCCGGGACCCGAAGCTCATCGACCGGCTCGTCTCGTCGATAGCGCCGTCGATCTACGGACATACCAAGATCAAGGAGGCGCTGCTCCTCCAGCTCGCCTCAGGCGTCAGGAAGACCCGCAGCGACGGCGTCGTCACCAGGGGCGACCTGCACGTGCTCCTCATCGGCGATCCGGGGTCGGGGAAATCGCAGCTGCTCAAGCGCATGGATGTCGTCGCGCCGAAGTCGCGGTACGTCAGCGGCAAGGGCGCGTCTGGGGCCGGCCTCACGGCGGCGGTCGTCAAGGACGAGTTCCTCTCCGGCTGGAGCCTGGAGGCAGGGGCCTTGGTCCTCGCGAACAGGGGCATCTGCATGATCGACGAGCTCGACAAGATGAGCACTGAGGACCAGAGCGCGATGCACGAGGCGCTCGAGCAGCAGACGATCACGATCTCCAAGGCGAACATCCAGGCGACGCTCAGGTCAGAGACGACAGTGCTCGCCGCCGCCAATCCGAAGTTCGGCAGGTTCGACCCCTATGGCATGATCGCCGAGCAGATCGACCTTCCGCCGACGCTGATCAATCGCTTCGACCTGATCTTCCCGATCCGCGACCTGCCTGACAAGGACAAGGATGAGTCGATGGCCTCGTTCATACTCCGGTTGCACCAGAAGCCCGACTCGATCGGCGCTGAGATCGACACCAGGACGCTGCGCAAGTACCTCGCGTACGCGCGGCAGCTCAAGCCGAGGCTCTCCGACATAGCGCTCGGGGAGCTCAAGGACTATTATGTCAAGATGCGCGGGAGCGGCTCGACCGAGGGCGACATCAAGGCGATCCCTATCTCCGCGCGCCAGCTCGAAGCCCTCGTGCGGCTCGCCGAGGCGTCGGCGAAGATCCGGCTCTCAGGGACGGTGTCGCGTGAGGACGCCAAGCGCGCGATCGACCTGCTGCAGACCTGCCTCGCGGCGGTCGGGGTCGACCCCGAGACAGGCAGGATCGACATCGACCGCATCTCGACAGGGGTATCGGCCTCGGAGCGGAGCAAGATCGTGGGGATAAAGGAGATCATCAACGAGATGGAGCGGATGCTGGGGAAGACCATCCCGGTGGCCGACGTCGTGCAGGCCGCGCTCGACCGCGGAATGAGCGAGGAGGCGGTCGAGGAATCCATCGAGAAGCTCAAGCGCAGCGGCGACATCTTCGAGCCCAGGAAGGGGTTCATCCAGAAGATCTGACCCGCGCGTCAGGGACGGTTGGGGGACAGGACGGATGCCTGAACAGCGGAGGCGCCAGGTGGCGAAGCACATGACGATAGCTGAGCTCGCCACCGGTAGGTATGTCCGTGAGGAGGGGTGGGAGCCCAACCGCGTCGAGACCGAGGCGGGCGAGAGCGTCTCGCGGGCGAACGTCCTCGGCGTCATCATATCCCTCTCCGGCGACGTGCCGGAGCGGATGCGCTCGGCCGTGATCGACGACCGTTCAGGCACGATTCCGGTCAGGAGCTTCGGCGACGAGGATGCGTTCGCCGGGCTCGGGGTGGGCGATGTCATCAATGTGATCGGCCGTCCGCGCGAGTACGGCGGCGAGCGCTATCTCATGGCTGAGATCGTGAAGCGGATCGATGACTACGCTTGGGTGGATGCCCGGCTGCTCGAGCTGCGGCTCGCGGCGATCAGGACGCCGAAGAGGGAACCGCGGCCAACAGCCCCTTCAGCGGCGCAGGCGCCTGAGGCCGAGGAGTTCGATGATGCGGGCGCTGGCGACATCTACCAGAAGGTGTGCGAGCTGGTGCGCAAGCATGATGCCGGCGAAGGCGCGCCGACGGGCGTCGTCGCGACCGAGGCGGGCTCCCCTGACGCCGAGCGTGCCATCCGCCAGCTCCTCGAAGAGGGGGAGGTCTTCGAAGTGCGTCCCGGACGCCTCAAGGTGCTCGAGTGAGCGCCCGCAAGAGGCGCCCAAAGCTTTATATATGGTCCCTTGTTCTCGCACAACCATGGAGTATGAAGCCATGCTCAAGAGGGCTCAGGACAACATGCCCGAATCGATCAAGCGGAAGGAACGGTTCGAGATACCGAAAGTCCGCGGCCAGCTCCAGGGTGCGAAGACCATCATCAGCAACATCCACCAAATCGCTGATACGCTGCATCGGCCGCTGCCCCACCTCATCAAGTTCATCACGAAGGAGCTCGCGACACGGGCCGACGTGAAGAAGAACGCGGCCATATTCCAGGCGAAGATACCGGCTTCGCGCATCAACGACAAGGTCCGCCAGTACGCGAACGCCTATGTCGTGTGCGCCGACTGCGGCAAGCCCGACACCAAGCTGCTGAGGGAGGGCAGCTTCCTGTTCATGCGCTGCCAGGCGTGCGGCTCGAAGCGCGCGTTGCGGAACAAGATTTGAGATCTGACGGTCCCACGATGTTCTACAAGACCCATGACGCCGGGGGCGGCAGGATGATGCTCGCCGCATGCGACGAGGGGCACCTCGGGAAGACCTATGAGGAGGGCGAACGGGTGCTCGAGGTTCGGCCGTCGTTCTATCACGGCAAGAAGGCCGACGCCGAGCGGCTCAGGATGCTCCTCTCCCGGGCCTATATAGTGAACCTGGTGGGGGAGGAATGCGTCGGGCTCGCGCGCGATGCCGGCCTCGTCGAGAAGGGCACGGTGCTGACCGTCAGGGGCGTCCCGTGCGTCCAGGTCATGCTCGCCGGGGATCCCTAGAGCTGCTTGCCGATGTCATCGAGCTCGGAGAAGGGATCCTTGCCGCGCTTGATGTCATCCTCAGCCCGCTCGAGATCCTCGTAGATGACCTCTTCCTGCTCGGCTTCCTTCACGCCGAGCCTGATCACCCGCTCGAGATGGCTGATGATCTCGCGCTTGGTCGCCCGATTCTCCTTCACCCGGTCGAGGAGCTTGATCGCCTCCCTGATGATGAGAAGGGTCTCTGCGCGGATTGTTGGCATGCTGGCACCTCTTTACCGGTCATCACCGGGAAAACTAATATAAATAGTTATTGCCTGGGGCTGGCCGATGGCACCGGAAGAGCGGCTGGTCGTCTCGGGCAGGGTCCAGGGCGTCGGGTTCAGGTACTTCGCCCGACATGCGGCAGGCCGGCTCGGTGTCCGCGGCTGGGTGCGCAACCGCGGCGACGGCAGGGTCGAGATCGCCTGCCAGGGAGACGAGAGGGATATCAGGGCCTTCATCGTGGGGATACGCAGGGGCCCCCTCCTCGCCAGGGTCGACGGTGTCGCGGTCGAGCGGCGTGATAGCGGCGAGCAGTACCGGGGGTTCGAAATCAGGCGGTAAGGCCCCTCATGCCGCGCCCTGCTCGCCGAACCACTTGCCGAGACCCTCCTGACGGTCCTTGTCCTTCCCGAAGTTGCTCTCGATCATCCGCTTCAGGAGTTCGAGCGTCTGCATGAGGTACGGCGGGACGTGGTACGTCTCGGCGAGGGATATCGCCGGCTCCAGGTACTTGATCACTGACCCTTCCGCTATCGTGAAGAGGAGCTTGCCCCCGCAGGCGGTGCACCTGCCGACGAGCGGCGGCCTGCGGTACTTCTCGTTGCAGTCGACGCAGCGGAACTGCTGCATGGAGAACTTGCGGAGGTTGCCTTTGATGTCCTTCAGGAAGTGCTTCTCGATGACGAGCCGGGCGACGTCGCTCGCATCCACGGCCCGGATGCGCTCGGCGAGCTCCATCTGTCCTTTCAGCTTCTCCTCCATCGACGGCAGAGTCTTGTAGGCGGAGACGCGCACGCCCTGGTTCATGCCCGTCGTCGGGTGGGTGAAGCCGTAGTCGTAATACTCCTTCGGCGTGTGCAGGCGGCGGGCGAGCTGCTCGATCTCGACGTCCCAAGGGTTCTTCATCTCCTCGCACGCGCGGTAGAACTCGAGCGGATACCTCCAGACGACATCGATCCCATGCACCTGGTCATCCACCTCCGTCGGCACGAGCTTGGAGGTGAGCACCAGCGGCGCGTCCATCGTGCGCCCTCCGCGGTTGTTCGGCAGGTAGAGCCGCGAGAAGTTCACCAGGCAGTCCATGAGCATGATGACGCACGCCTCGTCGCCGTCGCAGTCCCTGCGGAGCGCCGCGTGGTAGAGGGGATGGGCGAAGAAGCCCTGCGTCTTCGAGAACCCGATGATGCGGCCGACCATCCCGGCGGAGATGTGCGGCGCGAGGCCGACGATGAGGTGGCCGACGAGGTCGTCCGCCGACGTCAGCCGGTAGAAGGGCTTCAGGCCGTAGAGGCCGACGAGGAGGTCGTCGACAAAGTTCGCGACCCTGAAGAGGACGCGCGCGGCTGACTCGTCGAACATGGAATCGCTTCCTGGCAGGATGACATCCTGGGGCATGATCTCGACGATCTGGTTCGGGTCGCTGAGCTCCCTGCCATGCAGGTCATGGGTATAGCCGAGCTCCCTGAGGCGCTCGACCGGGGTTCCTATCTCCACGGGCCGGAAGTGGGTGATCGGCACCTCGGACATGTCGTACCGGGTGGTCCCGTCCTTGTTGACGTAGACGTCGTGCTTGGCGCGGAGGATCCCTTTCGCGAGGTGCTCGGGGACGTGGTCCTTGTTGCTCGTCCCGCGCACGCCCTTGATGAGGTCGGGGAAGGTCTTCATCCTGAGCATGGCGAGGGTCTCCTTGAAGTGCCTGTTTATGTCGATGGCGGTCCTCCGGTAGGGGATGCTGTCGTCGTCCCTCGTGGCGGTGACCGTCCCGTCAGGCGCGATGAACAGACGGGAGGTCTCCTTGCCGCACGACTCGCAGACCGCGTAGATGGTGTCCTGGGCGCAGGAGGCGCACCGGTAGATGGGGAAGTCGGAGGTCACCTTGCCTGCCGCGAGCGCGGACTGGAAGCTACGCAGCCGGCCGCCTTCGGTCCCGACAGGGAAGAGCGCGTGCGGCCCGCCGACGAGCTTGCGCATCTTCGCCTTCTCAGGCCGTCCCATGCGCGCGCCGATGAAGGTCCCCGCCCGGTCCTTGATGGCCGTCCCTGACACGGCGCTGAGATGGGCGAGCAGGCCGGCGCCTGAACTCTCCGGCAGCGATGCCAGGCGCAGGGGGATATCGTCCGCAGTTACGATGCCGAGGGTGTGCAGGAGCGCGACGGTGTCGTCATGCCCGATGACGATGTTCTCGCCCGCGACGAGCAGGTGCGGGACGCCGAGCAGCCCGAGCAGCCCTTTCGTCTCCTGCGTGTAGGGGATGACGATTTTCTCAGGCCCGTCCTGGCCGGTCTTGATCGCCGCCGTGCCGATCGCCGCGTACAGCTGCCGCATGCTGTCGAGGGGGAACCCCTTCCAGTAATAGAGCAGGCGCGGATGGAGCGGGATGCCGAGCTTGCCGCACACCCGTATGAGCAGGCCCGGCGGGACGTTCCGCGCCCGGGGGTCATCGAGGATCCGGTCGAGCGTCTCCTTTTGTATGTCGAGGAGGTCGGCGAGCTTGTCGGTGTCGAGGTTGCCGAAGAGGTCGACCACCGCCTTCTCGAGATCGAGCACCCACCACTCTTCGACATAGCCGGCGGGCGCGAGCACGTGGCCGTTCTCCGAGAAGTCGCCGTAGTTGAAGAGTATGTCGCCGAGGTAGAGGATGCTCACGAGGTTCGGTGCCGCCTCCTTCGCTTCGCTCTCGCTCTCGATCCGTTTCACCGTCCCGTCAGCGAGCTCGACCAGCGGGCCTTCGATGTAATCGTTGGGGACGACCGAGCACGCTTTCCCTGGCCGCTCGACCTTCAGCTGGGTGCCGGTCGCGATGTAGCGGTTGAGGAGGTATGTCGTCGCCGGGTTGATCGCCGCCGCCGAGAAGCCGCTGATCCTGCTCCTGCCGTACCGCAGCCGAAAGCCTCCGTCGGCCATCGGGTGGGTGAGCACTGGCCGTCCGGCGACCAGGTCCTTGATGTAGGTGTAGTTCGGCGATATCTTCGATCCCGCGTCCTTCTTCCCCTCGATCCTCTGTTGCGCCTTGATCTTCTTCTGGAGACTCAGGAACTCCTCGATGAATCCCCAGTTCAGGCCGAAGTCCTTACCCCATTTGGAGAGGCGCTTCCAAATCTTCGGCGCCTTCTGGGATATCCCCTCCGCGATCACGAGGCACACGCCGCCACGCAGGCGGTCGGTCTCGACACGCGGCAGCCCCTTGTAGTTCGACACCTCGAACTGTTCGGTCGGATCGCCGTTGATCTCGACCGGCAGGTGCCGGACGAGGAAATCTATCTCGGCATCTGAGGGGTGGTACTGCAGGTTCGTGATATGGCTGTGGTAGTCATTGATCTCGGTGATGTACCGCCTTATCTCGTCCTCCGTCGGGTCGTAAGCGCCATACCCCATCTTGGTCCTGACATAATCGGTGATGATGACCGAGACCGAGGCGGCGGTGCCGCCGGCGCCCCGGATCGGCCCCGCGTAGAAGGGAGCGACATACCTCCCGCCGTCGGCGCGCTCCTTGATATGGAGCTCGATGAACCCCTCGAGCGGCGCCGCGACGATCCCGAGGGTATGGTAGGCGAACCCGGTCCTGATGCCGACCTCCATCGCCTCGCGCTCGTCCTTGAAGGAGCAGAACTTCTGCTTCGCGACCTCCTCGGCGATGATGAGCGCCACCTCCCAGGCGAGGATACCGTACTGCTTCTCGAGCTCCTGAATCCGGCCGGTGAGCCCGGAGTCCTGCAGCTGCGGCGCGACGATGGAGATGAAGCCGACGACCCGTTCTGCCATGTTCTTCGCGAGCTTGACGTCCACCTCGCGGAGCGGGTCGTATCCCTTGCGCTTGGCGGCGGTCGCTATGCCGTGCGCTTCCTTCACCTGGCGCTCCATCTCCCGGAAATAGGCCGTGATACGCTGCTCGGTCCGGTCGGGCTCGTCTTTTGCCATGTCGCCTTCTCTCTGAGTCAGAACTTGAGCACCTTCACCTGCCGCGTCCTGAGGTTCACGATCGGCACCCGGGCCGGCTCGGGCTCGAGCCCGATCTTCTCCTGGTAGTCGGTCTTCCCCACCCAGCAGGACGCGTTGATCATCGTGATGCCCCGGTAGGTGGTGACCGAGGTCCGGTGGATGTGGCCCGAGACGAAGAAGTCAGGAACCGAGTCGATGAACAGGGGGTCCTCGGTTGTGTAGGGGACATAGGGAGCCGACCCCTGCGTCGGAGCGAGGTGCCGGCGCTTCATGAGGAATTTCATGATGAGGTCGACGCGCCGCTGCCCGCCGTTTCGCCGGATGCTCTCGACGTTGTCGGCGAAGAAGGGAAATGAATAGCCGTGGTAGAGCAGTACGTCAAAGCCGGGGAAGCCGCCGCCGGCATCGATGTTGATCAGGCTCGGGTTGGAGACCATCACGACGTTCGGGAGCTTGTAGAGAGCCTCGGCGAAGTCCGGATAGAGCGGCGGCTGGGGCTCTGCGACCCGCATCGCGTCGTGGTTGCCGGGGCAAATGATGATCTTCTTGTCCTTCGGGAGCCTGAGCAGGAATTTCGTGAACTCGTCATACTGCAGGTAGATGTCCTTGATCACGAGATCGTCCTCCTGGCCGGGATAGATCCCGACACCTTCGACGAGGTCCCCGACGAAGATGAGGTATTTGATGCTCGAGGCGAGCTCCCGCTGCGCGTCACTGCCCATCTCGCCGCACAGCCACTTGATGAGCTTGTCGAACTTCTCGTACAGGAAGGTCTTCGCGCCGAGGTGCAGGTCGCCGATGAACGCGACATTCCCCTCGCGCGGCGAGGACTTCTGCTCCACGAGCGCCGGCACGTCGGGCCACACGACATTGTTCGCGAAGACGATTCTTTCTCCCGAGACGCCGACGATGCCGATGACCTCATCGAGCACGATGTCTAAGGCCTGGTCGTAGAGCTCCGGCTTGTTCTTGCTGATGAGGACCTGTATCTCGCCGGTCGGGTCCTCGACGGTGAGGATGAGGTTCTTGTTCTTGGTGTGGGATATCTCCTTCACCATGCCGATGATGCTCACCCCTTCCTTCTCCCGCTTCGCGAGCACGCGGGCGATCGCCATCGGGTTCGAGAGCTCGTGCCGCGAGGCGAGCAGTCGCTGGATCGAGGCGTACCGGATCGAGAAGTAATCGATGAAATCCTGTATCTCGCGCTTCTTTGACTCCTCGACGAACGACCTGACAACCGTCACGCGCGCGTCGCCTGCATCCGCTGCCGGACCTCGTCCTGGCGCACCGGCTGCGCGTATCGCTTGGGCCTGGCGGCCAGGGGATCCGGTCTCTAGGGTGATCCCGGCGAGCGATGAGGCGGTCTGGCGGTCGATCACCAGCAGGTCGTCGTCAGGCAGGTCGCTTCTGAGCCGTTCGAGGACGAGCTTGGCTGAGCGGCCGCCGGCCTCGTCGAGGAAGTCGTCGCTCATTAGGATCCCCCTCTTGAGCAGTTCCGCGACGAACCGCTTCTGTTCCGCGACCGATTCCTGCGCCGGGGTCATGGTACATAGTTCTCGTCGAGTATCGCGCGCACCCGGGGGATGATCTCCCCTGGTATTGAGAACACTATCTCCCTCGTCCTCCCATATCTCCCCTTCGAGACGACCTTGGTGTTGATGAGGCCGAGCATGTCGAACTCGGCGATGATGTCCGAGACCCGCCGCTGGGTGAGCGGCCGCAGTCCCGCCTTGATGCAGAGGCGCCTGTAGGTGTCGTACACGTCGCCGGTGACCATGCTGTCCTTGGTGTGCTGATGGGATGAGAGTATCGCGGCGAGGGTGAGCTGGTACTGCTTCGGTTGGGTCCTCACGATGTCGATGATGCGGTCCCGCTCGATCTTATCCTCGGCCTCGTCGATGTCTGCTATCATCACGATCTCCCGCTGGTTCCGTTCCGCCACCTCGCCCGCGACCCGGAGGAGCTCGAGAGCCCGCCGCGCGTCGCCGTGCTCCCTCGCCGCGTAGGCGGCGCATTTCTCGATGACCCCTTCGGAGAGTACGCCTTCCTTGAACGCGAGCCGCGCCCTGCGTTTGAGTATGTTCTGTATCTGAAGCGCGTTGTAGGGGGGGAAGACGACCTCCTCTTCCGAGAGCGATGACTTGATGCGCGGATCGAGATGGTCGGTGAAGACGAGGCTGTTCGATATGCCGATGAGGGATATCTGGCTCTGCTTGAGCTCTGAATTGATCCTGGTGAGGTTGTAGAGTATCTCGTCCCCCGCCTTCGTGACGAGCTGGTCTATCTCGTCGAGGATGAGGATGACGAGCTTCCGCTCCGTGTCGACGGCGTCGAAGAATATCTTGTAGACCTCGTCTGTCGGGAGCCCTGTCGGCGGTATCGCCTTGCCGAGCTCGCGGGCAAGTTGCGCGACGAGCCGGTATTCTGTGTCGGCGATCTTCTTGAGCTTGCAGTTGAGGTAGCGGATATGAAGCGGGATGCCTTGGGAGCGCGCCATCTCCTCCATCTGGGACGATACGAATTTGATGGTCAGGGTCTTTCCGGTGCCGGTCTTGCCGTAGATGAAGAGATTCGATGGCTTGTCGAGCCTGAGCGCCGGTGCGAGGATGTTCGCGACGACTTTGATTTGGTCGTCTCGATGCAGGATCGTGTCAGGCGTGTAGACGCTCTGCAGCACCGTCTTGTCGAGGAACAGGGAATCCTTCTTGAGGAATGATTCGAAGAAAGGGGTAAGGGAGTTCGATTTCATGAGAGTTTCCAGATGAAGCGGGGGTATATATGCATTTGCATTCTGCATAGTGCATGACACCCCTTCATTTCTTGTGGAGATAGGGAAAGGAGAGGAGTAGGTAATCTTCCTGTGAAGAACCTGAAGTGACTCATAAGACGCCATTGATGATGTTTGAGTGTGTGTGTTAGAGATGAAGGTGAAGGATTTTCGTATCATTGCATAGGATTCTCGTCTAATTAAAATCAGGTCATTCTCTTATTATTTATTTTCTATATAGAAATAAATATATAATATATATGATAATATATCTTTTTAGTAATATATTTTATAAAATATATCTTACTATATATTATTCACAGCATCATGGTTGTTGCTGGAGATTACTCCATTTGAAACAGACCCTTCCACACGAAATCATGGTGTCTCCCCTTATGATAATTTTTTTATCACTGTCATATAGTAAAATTAGAAACATATTTATATTACCTCGGCCTTCCCCTTTCCCATTACACTCCATACATCGACTATTGCGGGGTTCCATGATGATTGTGCAGAAGGACTTTTTGAACAAGCTCAAGGCATTCGGGCTCAACACCTATGAGAGCAAGCTCTGGACCGCGCTGCTCTCCCGCGGAGTCTCGACTGCCGGTGAGCTATCTGACATCGCCAACGTTCCCCGATCCAGATCCTATGATGTGCTCGAATCCCTGGAGAAGAAAGGGTTCATCATCATGAAGATCGGCAAGCCGATCAAATATATCGCGGTCCCGCCGTCGGAGGTCCTCGAACGGGTCAAGAAGAAGATCGTCGAGGATTCGGCGACAAGCACCCGTCTGCTCGATGATCTCAAGGGAAGTGAGGTTCTTTCTGAACTCACCCTCCTGCACAACCAAGGGGTCGACCTCGTCGAGCCTTCTGACATCACCGGTTCCTTCAGGGGAAGGAGCAACCTCTACGAGCATCTTGACACCATGATCAAGTCAGCGGAGACCTCCATCATGATCGTGACCTCGGATCAGGGGTTCATGCGGAAGGTGGAAACCTTCAAGGTGCAGCTCGAGAAGGCGAAGAAGCGCGGGGTCAGCATAAGGATCGCCGCCCCCCTCTCGAAAGGAGCGGCTAATCACTTCGACAGGCTCAAAGGGATAGCTGAGGTCAGGGATGTCAAGGGACTCAAGGCGCGCTTCTGTGTGGTCGATGGCAAAGAGCTGCTCTTCATGTTGCTCGATGACGCGAATGTCCATCCCTCCTACGATGTCGGCGTCTGGGTGAACACCGAGCTCTTCGCCTCGGCGATCGAGTCGATGTTTGACGTCATGTGGAAGACCGTGCAGCCGGTAAAGACAGTCAAAGGCTGAACCCACCCGCCAGTCATTTCTTTTATCCTCGTCAATGAGGGAAAGATTTTTATATAAGGACCTCCATAATCAGTCCTAGTTACCATTACCTATTTTGAAAAAAAGGAGGTCCAGTGCAAAATGGCAGAGCTGCAGGTTATCATTCTAGCGATCATCATCGGTACGCTCGCCGCGATCGTCTACAGTCTCCGCGTCCTGGTGCTGCTGGAGAGGCGGATTGCGAGGATTGACATCAACATAGAGAAGATGACCGAGAAGATCGCGAAAGAGGAGCTCAAGATAGAGGCCGAAGAGCGGCGCATCGAGACGAAGCTCTCAGGCAGGAAGGGCGCCTCTAAGAAGAAATAGGTCCTCTTTATTTTTTCCTTTCCTTATGCCAACCGCACCATTTCTCCTATTCACATGACCATCGCACAGCTTGTCAGGGACATCAAGGCGCTGAAGGTCCAAGGGGCCGAACACGTCGCGCTCTCCGCAGTGCAGGCAATCAATCATATGCTATCATCAGGCCGTGTCTCATCGTTCGCCTCTCTCAGGCAGAGGCTGCTCGCTGACAGGAAACTCCTCGAGGCGGCCAGGCCGACGGAGCCGTTCCTGAGGAACGTGCTCAGCTATATCTTCCATGGGTTTGAGGAGACGACCCTGGAGGAGATGCAGGCACGCGTCCGGTCGATAATCCTCCATTTCAGTAGGGGGGATCAGCGGATCGTCGCGTACGGCGTCCCGCTCCTGCGGGGAAAGGAAGCAGCGTACACCCACTGCCATAGCTCCACCGTCGTCGCAGTGCTGAAGGCGGCCCACGCGCAGGGGATGCGCTTCACGGTCCGCAACACCGAGACGCGGCCCCTCTACCAAGGACGGACCACCGCCGCCGAACTCGCGGCGGCAGGAGTGCCGGTCATCCATTTCGTCGATTCTGCGATGCGCTACGCGCTCAAGCAATGCGACATCGCGCTCCTCGGCTGCGACGCCATCACGCCGACGAAGATCATCAACAAGATAGGGTCTGAGCTCGCCTGCGAGGTCGCCCACCGGCGGCGCATCCCGGTCTATATCTGCACCAATTCCTGGAAGCTGGACCCGCACACGCTCTTTGGGTATGATGAGGAGATCGAGCGGCGATCATCGGAAGAGGTGTGGTCGGCGGCGCCGAAGGGGATAAAGATCGATAATTACGCGTTCGAGAATATCGATTCCCGGCTCGTCACCGGCATCGTCTCAGAGCTCGGCGTCCATCCCCCTAGACAGTTCATCAGGGCAGCGCTCAAGGAATATCCTTTCCTCAAAGCGTTCGGCAAGAGGCAGAAAAGCCCTATCCGCCCGTAGGGGTCGCCCTGAGTTCCTTCTCGAGCCGCGCAATCTCGGATGAGATTTCGGCGATCTGCGCTTGGTTGTCTTCCTGATGCATGAGGCTCCCGCACTCAGGGCACTTGTACTCAAAGTCGGTCGCCTGCTCGAAGTCCAGCCTGATGCAACGGTTGTTGCAGGCGAAGAAATGGCTCGCCTGCTCGCGCTCGAGGCGCTCCCGAAGGCGGTCGATCTTCTTCCGCTTGAGGTCAGTCACGAGGTACTTGACCCTTTTTGCGTTGAAGGTCCAGTAATAGATATACCATCCTTTCTTCTTGTCCTTCCGGCGCGTGAAGGAGACGAGATTGGCATGATATAGCCGGTAGAGCATGTTCCGCGTCTCGTTGATCTCGCGGTTGATGTTCTCCGCGATCTTGAACTCGGAGATGTTCTTCTTGTTCTTGAGAGACCTGACTAGCGGGATGACATCCTCACCGGCGACGTCCTTGATGACCCCTTCTAGTACAGCGGTTGAAATTTTCATACTACCTCCGGACTCGAAACTGGCTTGTGTTGGTAGTGTCGCTTGCTCCCCAACAAACACACTGATACATTTTCTCGTGATTATCCTTTATAAACTTTTCGGTTATTTGAACCGCCGATTGCCTGGAGAATCCGGTTTTAATAAAGTCAAATACATAAAAATACGGTTGAATCAGGCTTCTCGGAAAAACTTAAGGCCGTTATCGTCACTTGCCGATAATGAGTTCATCTGCCGATGCCAATCAGCTCCTCGAAGAGGAGTCCCTTCCGCTTGGCGGCAAGCAGGCTCGCAGAGAACTGGGTGCCGGTCCGATCGAGATCCTCGACCGCGAGGAAATACCAGGTGAGTGTCTTGAACTTGATGCCGATCCACGGCTCAGCGCCGAAGGTCCGCGCGAAGGTCTCGAGCTGCGCTATCTCATCGATTGGGAAATATTTGGCCTTCGCTTCGGTTACCTTGCACTCGATAGCGAGCTTCCTGGTGCCGTCTCCTGCCACGACATCCGGGCTCGGGTGCTGCGATGACCCCGATCCGGCGACCCGTACCGCCGCCCATCCGGCCTGCCAGAACATGCCGACCAGCTGGCGCTCGGCGGCGGTGCCGATGCTTTTCCTGCTCATACGCATAGGCTCTCTTCGCTTCGATTTAAACCTTTGGGGGACCTATTCTTTATGGAACATCGCTCATGGGGCACAGTCCCGATCAGGTGGCTGCGGCGCGTCCGGGACAGAATCACGCTTCGCACGCCGAGCAGAGGCCGGAGGCAAGAGAAAGTTTTTTATACATCATGGATTTCGCTCTGATGTACGAAAAGACTCGTGAATCGATGCTTTTCGAGGGGGTGCCTACGATGACCAAACGACTCATTCCACTGGCCGCGATGGATCGCATTCTCAAGAATGGCGGAGCAGACCGTGTCTCTGACAAGGCGAAGGCGGCGCTGAAGTCGGTCCTCGAAGACATCGCGGAGGAGATTGCGGCGAACGCGGTGAAGCTCGCGATCCACGCAGGCAGGAAGACGGTGAAGGCAGGTGACATCAAGCTCGCCGCGCGCTGATTCACCAATCCCCTTCTTTGTGTTATCACTCGATAGAAAAGATTAAATAGCGCGAGCCGTTCTCTCCCTGAACGATGTGTGGGATAGGGGGCGTGCTCACTGACAATCAAGGCCTGAGTTTCTACCTGGCAAAACGTGGAGCCCTCATCCTCTCGCAGCGCGGCGAGCAGTCCCATGGCATCACCGGCATCAACCCCCTCGTCTCCTTAGATGACCCTGCGAAGAAGCGCATGGAGACGGTGAGGGAGGCGGGGATCATCAGCGAATCGATACCTGCCGGCACCTACCACAAGAAGAGCTCCATCCAGAAGCTCAATGACATGCAGGAGGAGCGCAAGGCGCGCTGGTTCCTCATGCAGACGAAATACACGACCTTCCATCACGAGAAGGCAGAGAGCATACGTGAGAAGCGGAGGAAGCTGCTCCAGAACACCCAGCCAATCAGGCTCGCGTACGGCGACCTCGAGATCGCGTTCGTCAGCAACGGCAACTACAACGAGCGTCGGCTCAGGCCGATCCAGCGGGAGATAAGCGACCTGCTCAAGGACCCTGGGCTGAGGCCTTACCTCACTTTCACAAAGACGGCGGCGATATCCGATACCTTTAAGGAGTATTCCTACCAGGCTGAGATCGACACCGCGGTCCTCGCCGAGCACCTGCTGCTCCTCATCGCGAAGGGTTATTCTGTCGAGGAGGCGATACAGCGCCAGCTCTCCTTCAAGGGGACCCAGGCGTCGATACTCTATGTCAACAGGCCGAACGCGGTCTATGCCTTCAAGAGCGCCGCAGGGGTGACGCCGCTCTCGATAGCGTCGCTCGACTCTCCGGAGGGGAACGGCATCATCATCGGGAGCGAGACCGTTCTCTTCAGGGAGCTCACCACCAAGGTGTCGGGCAACGGTATACGGCCGGTCCGTCACGTGCTGCCCGGCGAGATCATCAGGATGCCTTCAGAACGCCTCGAGGACCTGGTGTCTGTGCGGGCCGTCAGGCCGCGGCCCTCATCGGCATTCAAAGGTTCGTCGCGATTGCTCGAAGAGCAGGGGTTGGGGTGTGAGTTCGGCGAGTTCTACTTCAAGTCGACGATGAGCAAGTCGTATGACTGGGATGTCGTCGTCGACAAGATCAGGCATGAGAGCATGAAGGAGTTCGCCGAGTCCTACGAGGAGCAGCTCAAGGGCGTCTCGGTCATCATCCCTATGCAGCATTCCGGCGACTCTTACGCGCAGGGGCTCGTCCATTTCCTCCATGTCATGCCCTACGATGCGATCAAGAAGCCGAAGGATTTCCCTGGAGAGTCGGTCAGGCTCTTCATCCAGGAGGAAGGCCGCAGGCGGAAGCGCAGGGTGATCAACGAGGAGGTCATTGAGGAGCGCGGAGGCAACGCGGTCATCACTGACGACAGCATCGTGCGGTTCAACACAATCCTCGACGCGTACTTCGACCTCAAGCGGGCAGGGGCGAAGAGGATCACGATGGCGATCGGCTATTCGCCGATCCTCTTCGGCTGCCATGACGGCATGGACTTCGCGGACCGCCGTAGACTCTTCGCGGTCCAGGTCCTCAAAAAGGTCCCTCATGCCTACGACCCGGTCTCCGGCATATCTTATGGCATCGACGAATTCAACCGTCAGGCGACGCTTCTTGCCAGGTCGAGGATCAGGCGGGCCCTCAGGGAGAAGATGGGGTCTGGAGACATATCCCCGCAGGATGCAGCCCGGTTCAATCCCCAGGACTTCCATATCCTCTACAATTCCCTGGAGAACATCAAGAAGACCTACCGTCGCCTCGGGCTCGGGCCGAGGTGCACGCATTGCTCCAGCGGGATCGATCCCCATCATCTTTACACGATCGACGTGCTTCCGCTCAGGGTCCCTTCTAGACCCTGAGCCTCATGAAGTCGTACGCGCACACGACCCCTGGGAAGATCTCTGATGCCTCTGCCTGGATGTCGTCGGTCGTCTTGTAGCGCTGCGAGAAATGGGTGAGCGCGAGCCGCTTCGCCCCTGCGTGCGAGGCGAGCTGCGCTGCTTGGAGGGCGGTCAGATGACGGTACTCAGACGCCTTCTCCTCCAGATCGTTCTTGTACGTCGCTTCAGATATCAGGAGGTCGGCGTCCTTCGCGAGCACGCGGGCGCCGTTGCACAGGCCGGTGTCAGCGACGTACGCGACGCTCCTGCCCTTCACCACATATGTCACCGAATCGGCCGGCACCTTCTTCCCCCTGAACAGGATGTCCTCGCCGCGCTGGAGCCTGCCGAGGTCAGGACCATCAGGGATGCCGATCTTCCTCGCTGCCGCGACCTTGATCCTGCGCCGGTCCTTCTCCTGGAAGCGGTAGCCGAAACAGGGCGGACCATGGTCGAGCGCGTGGGCGAAGACGCTATACGCGCTGTTCTCATAGACGACGCCTTCCGAGACCTCGATCACCCGCATCCTGATGCGAATCCGGTCGACCGTGATGTCATCCATCGCTGCGATGTGCCGCTTCGAGCCTTTCGGACCGTAGATCTCGAGCGTTCCTGCGTATCCCTGCTGGCCGAGGGTCATGATCAGGCCAGGAAGCCCCAGCACATGGTCGCCGTGCCAGTGCGAGATGAAGATGCGGACTATCGTGGAGGCAGACACCCCTGCGATCTTGAGCTGACGCTGGGTGTTCTCCCCGCAGTCGAAGAGGAGCGCCTCGCCCTTGTAGGCAAGCAGTATCGCCGAATGGTTCCGGTCCTTCGTCGGCACCATGGTGGAGGTGCCCAAGAACAGCACTTCTATCATTCTCCGAGGAATGCCCTTGCATCTATTTAATGCTTTTCTTATTAATTGTCAATATTGAAATTAATATTTTCCCGGCACAAACCTTTTATACCTATCCCGACCTTCAAGCCCCTATGTCACGGCCACCTGCTGTCGCCTACCTGATCAGGGGTTCGGTCTACCTGCAGCCCTCTGATGAGGCGCAGGCGCTCTACAACGGAAGCGCCTTCGGCGCGCTCTCGCCTGACGGCAGGCTCGACCTCTCAGGGATAGAGGCGCTCTACCTCCTCGAGAAGAAGCGTATCACGCTCCTCGACAGCCGGCGGAAGGAAGCCTCTTTCGACCAGCTCCTCAGGAAGGTGAAGCGGGATGAGCCCGGTCTCTGGCCCCGCTACTGCGTGCTGCGCGACCTGCGCGACCGCGGCTACACTGTCAAGACCGCGCTCAAGTTCGGCGCCGACTTCCGGGTCTATGACCGCGGCGTGAAGCCAGGCAAGGGGCATGCCAAATGGGTCGTCTATCCGGTGAAGGAGGGATCGTCGTTCTCGTGGTACGAGTTCGCGGCGAAGAACCGCGTCGCCCACAGCACCAAGAAGCGGCTGCTGATCGCTGTCGTCGACGACGAGTCTGACGTCACCTACTACGAGATCCGCTGGCTCAGGCCCTGATCAGCCGAACCACCAAACCTTTTTATATTCTGCCGCGTACCGCAGCGGCATGCTCTCCCTCGATGATGTGCTCTCGTTCATACGCATGAAGGGGCCGGTGCTGCCCATCGATGTCGCGAAGCACATCGGGCGGGACACCCTCACCGCATCCGCGACCCTCTCAGAGCTCTCGTCCAAGGGAAAGATCCGCATCTCCCATCTCAAGGTGGGCGGATCCCCCCTCTACTACCTCCCCGAGCACGAGCGCAGGCTCGACGCCTTCAAGGGAAAGCTCAACGAGAAGGACCAGCGCACCTTCGACCTGCTCAAGGAGAAAGGGGTCATCAGGGACAAGGGCCAGGAGCCGCTGCTCCGAGTATCCCTCAGGAACATCAAGGACTTCGCGCGGCCGATCCAGGTGAGCCTGGGCGGCCAGGAAGAGCTCTTCTGGAAGTTCCATTCGCTCTCCACCCTGGATGCGACGGCGAGGGTGAGGGAGATTCTGAACCTCACGGCTCCCCCTCCTGTGCAGCCGTCCCGGCATCCTGAGCCCGGGCGGCCGGAGCCGCAGCCGGCGCCTTGGCCGGAATCCCCTGAGCAGGATGTCGGGCAGCAGGCGCGGCAGGAACCGACGGAGCGGCGGGATCCGCCGCAGAAGCAGCAGAAGCGGTCCGCGCTCCCCGCGCAGAAGCAGAAGGAACGGCGGCAGGAAGCCTCGCGCCAGGACCTATCCTTCATCGACCGCACCGGCGACGATCCCTTTCTCAGGCAGGTCCGCGACTATTTCAGGAAGAACGAGGTCGTGATCCGTGACCTGAAGGTAGTGCGCAAGAACGCCGATATCGAGGCGACGGTGGACGTGCCGTCGCCGATCGGCATGCTGACCTACTTCTGCAAGGCGAAGAACAAGAAGAAATCGAACGACGGCGACCTCTCATCGGCATACCTCGTCGGCCAGACGAAGAAGCTCCCTGTCCTCTATCTCACCACCGGCGAGCTCACCGGGAAGGCGAACCAGATGCTCGCGACCGAGTTCAGGGGGCTCGCGTACAAGCGGCTATGAAGGGAGGCATAGGATGATGGGCACCAACCTCCGCGACATCATACGGGCGAAGGAGATACCTATCGGGGCGCTCGCAGGCAAGGCCCTCATCGTCGACGGGTACAACCAGCTCTACCAGTTCCTGACGACCATCAGGCAGCGCGACGGCACGTATCTGGTCGACAGCGAGGGAGCGGTGACGAGCCACCTTGCCGGCCTGATATCACGGACGACGGGGTTGATGAGCCAGGGGCTCAGGCTCGGCTTCGTCTTCGACGGGAAAGCGCCTGATCTCAAGCGCCAGGAGCGCGAGCGCAGGAAAGGCCTGAAGGATGAGGCCGCCCGCAAGTACGAGGAAGCGAAGCAGGAGGAGGATGTCGATGGCATGCGCAAGTACGCACAGCGGACCGCGCGGCTCACGCACGAGATGGTGGACGAGGCGAAGGAGCTGATTGCGGCGCTCGGGCTCCCGGTCGTCCAGGCGCCGTCGGAGGGAGAGGCGCAGGCGGCCCGGATGGTCCTCGACGGCAGCGCCTACGCCGCGGTCTCGCAGGACACTGACGCGCTCCTCTTCGGCAGCCCCCGTGTGGTGCGCAACCTCTCGATCCACGGCAGGAAGAAGCGTCCGGGGAGGCTCGCGTTCGAGACGGTCGCTCCCGAGCTGCTGCTGCTCTCCGAGAACCTGCGGGCCCTCGGCATATCGCAGGAACAGCTCATCGCGCTCGCGATGCTCGTCGGGACCGACTACGACGTCGGCGGCATACGGGGCATCGGTCCGAAGGGGGCGCTCGCCCTCGTGAAGGAGCATGGCGACGACCTTGGCGCCCTCTTCTCCTCAGCCGGCTGGGACGGCCAGTTCAGGACCCCTTGGCAGGAAGTGTTCAAGACGATCGCTGAGATGCCGACACGCGGCGACTATACGCTCGCCTGGCGCGCGCCTGACCCTGACAAGGTGATCGAGGTCCTCTGCGACCGGCACGCCTTCTCCAAGGACAACATCCTCCGCTCCCTCAGCCAGATCAGGGAGATCGAGGGCGCCCGCGCCCAGAAGGGGCTCTCAGAGTTCTTCTGAAGGCTCGACCCCCTTGTATGCTCCAATCATATCAGGATTTATATACCCTGGCCGCCTTTCGGTCCCTCATGGCAGTAATCGCAGTCCCGAAAAGGCTCGCGCAGGAGGTGCGCGGCTTCTGCATCCGGGAAGGGTTGCTCGATCGCGGCTATCGCGTGCGGAGCACGCAGGATGCGGTCCTCCTCGCGGTGACCGACGCAGCGTCGGTGAGGCGCAGGTTCCCTGAGGTCAAGGCGTCACGCATCCGTCTCGAGCGGCTGCCGCGGAGGACGTCCTTCAAGGAGCGCGTCGCCGCCACCCTCTCGCCGGCGGAGCGGCGGGTCCTCAAGACAGCGTACGATGTCGTCGGCGACATCGCGATCCTCGAGGTGCCTGACAGGCTCGTGCCGCGCGAGCGCGGTATCGCGGAGGCGCTCCTCGCCGAGCAGCGAACCATAGCCACCGTGCTCAGGAAAGGCGGCGCCCATGAAGGGCCTTGTCGGGTGCAGCGGATGGTCCATCTCGCCGGCGAGAGGAAGACGCTCGCGCTCCACCGCGAGCACGGCGTCAGGATATGGGCTGATGTCGCGGAGGTGTACTTCTCGCCGCGGCTGTCGACCGAGCGCAAGCGCATCTATACGCAGGTCAAGCCCGGAGAGCGCATCCTCAACATGTTCTGCGGCGTCGGGCCTTATGACTGCGTGATCGCGAAGAACACTGCGGCGGCAGAGATAGTCTCGAACGACATCAACCCCGCCGCGATCCGGCTGCTCATGAAGAACATCGCCGAGAACAGGATCACGAACATAACGCCGCACTGCGGCGACGCGCGCGACTATGTGCCGAGGCTCGGGCGGACGTTCGACCGGATCATCATGCCGCTGCCTAAGGATGCCGAGGACTTCCTCGGCGTCGCGTTCGCGGCGAGCCGGAAGGGGACGGTCATCCATCTCTACATGTTCCTGCCCGAAGACGAGATCATGACAGCAGGTGCGGCGCGGATCCGCGAGGAGGCGGAGAGGGCGGGTGTCAGCTGCTCGATGCGGCGCGTGGCTCGGTGCGGCCAGCAGTCGCCGCGCACCTACCGCGTGTGCTATGATCTCGTCGTCGGATGATGTGCGGGTCAGGGATAAGGTTTATATACGCCGCCCGATTCTTCCCTGCGGTGTGTGCGGTGATTGAGTGAACACCCACGGATCCCTCGGGAGATGACGAACGGAAGTAACTTATGAGCACACACCCTCTTCTCATTGCGGATCGGGTTCCCAAAGCAATAGCTGCGGCCGGGCGGTCAGCCGAACATGCGCAGGTAATCCTTCCCCTCACGCTCCTCTTCCTGCTTGACCTTCTCGATGCCGTCGAGGATATCCTTCTCGGAGATGACCATGCCCCTCTTCATCTGGGCGAGGAGGCGGTACTTGCGGTTCTTGGTCAGCTCGAGATTGCGCTCGACCTCCCTGCGCTGCGCCTCCATCCGCCTCCTCGTCACACCCTTCAGGTTCTCGACGATCCTGACCCGCAGCTGGGCCTGGCACTCCCTGATCTTCTTGTTCAGGCCGACGAGCCTCTCCTCAAAGTCGCTCTCCTGGTAGCGCCGGATCGCGAAGTATCCTGCCTCGGTGCACGCCGCCTTCACCTCAGCTCCTGAGAACCCATCCATGCGTGCGAGGACCTTCGGCAGGCTGATGTCCCTGTCGAGGTTCATGGTCCTCGTATGGATCATGAAGATCTGCTCGCGTGCCTCCTTGTTCGGGTTGTCGACGTGGATGAGCCGGTCGAGCCTGCCCGGCCGCAGCACAGCGGGGTCGAGGATGTCCTTCCTGTTGGTGCAGCCGATGACCTTGACGTTGCCCAGGTGCTTAAACCCGTCGATCTCGGCGAGGAACTGCATGAACGTCCGCTGCACCTCGCGCTCGCCGGAGGTCCCCACCTCAATCCGCCGCGCCGCCAGCGCGTCGAGCTCGTCGATGAAGATGATGGACGGCGCCTTCTCGCGAGCCAGCTGGAAGATCTCCTTCACGAGCTTCGCTCCCTCGCCGATGAACTTCTGGATGAGCTCAGACCCGACGATCTCGATGAATGTGCTGTTCGTCGACGCGGCGACCGCCTTCGCGAGCAGGGTCTTGCCGGTCCCCGGCGGCCCGTACAGGAGGATTCCCTTCGGCGGCTGGATGCCGACCCGCTTGAAGAGGTCGGGGTTCTTCAGCGGGAGCTCGATCACCTCCTGGATCTCCCGAGCCTGCCCATCGAGGCCGCCGATATCGCCCCAGGACACATCCGGCTTCTCGACGATCACGAACTGCTCGACAGAGAAGTTCTTCGTCGTGTCGATCCTCTTGACGACGGTGAGGTTCTTCTGCTCGGCGAGTACCGAGTCGCCGGCCTTGATGGGCCCGCACTCGCGCGAGACGGTGACGAAGAACTCGTTCCCGTTCGGCACCTTGACGAGCGCGGTCTTGTCGTGGTACGCCTCCTTCACCTCGCAGACCATGAGCGGCGGCTGGCGGTAGCGGTCGAGCTCGTTCTTCAGGCCGTTGATCGTCTCCCGCAGGAGCTTGTTCTCGTCCTCGAGCGGGTTCGTCTCGGCCGTGTAGCTGTACATGACCTTCTCGAGCTTCTCCTTGGATGTCATGATGGTGTCCTTCCTGCGCGACCCTGCCGTCGGTGCCTACGAGCCGGGCCTCGTGATATTTAAAGGTTGCGTCAGGACGAGCGGAGCGAGAACCGGCACGTCGACCTCCCACCCCTGCACCTGCCTGCGCTCCTTCGATATCCCCTGCACCTGCGCGAGGATGTTGAGGATGTTCTCTGAGAGCCTGATGCCCTTCACCGGATGCTTGATCTCACCGTCCTCGACGTAGAACGCGCCGTCGCGGGGGATCGTCGAGAACGCACCGGTCTCGTAGTTCTGGAACCGTGTGTACCAGACGTTCGTGATGTAGATTCCTTTCCTCATCCTGCCGATGAGCTCCTCGCGCGAGGCGTCGCCGGCGGACATCACGACCTGATGGGGCGACGGCGAGATGATCCCCGCGTTCGCGGTGGTCTCGGTCTTGTACCGCTTCGCCGTCGACGTGTTGTGGAGATAGTTCCTGTAGGCGCCGTCCTCGATGATCGGGGTCGTGCGCGTCGGCACGCCCTCCGCGTCGAACTTCGACGATCCGAACCCGCCGGGGAGCCGGGGGTCGTCATAGAGTGACACGATGGGCGACGCGACCCTCTTCCCGAGCTTGCCCTTGAAGAACGAGAGCCCGCTCTCGACAGAGAAGATGCTCGCCGCCGATCCGGCGACCGAGAGGAGGTTTGCGATCGCGAGGTGGTCGAAGAGCACCTCATACTTTCCCGGCACGATGGTCTTGGGGCTCTGCGCCATCATGGCGATCCGCGCGGCCCGGGTGGCGGCAGCCTCGGTATCGAAGCCGCCGAGCGAGCGCCCGACGCTGATCGCATGGCCTGAGGCCTCGTCGTCCTTCATCGCCCTGAACGAGAAGTACAGGCCGCTCTGATCCTCGGTGACGTCGACATCGCCGGACGAGATGAGACGGGCGGTGACCGCGCTCGCCCGGAGCGTCCCGGCGGACCGCGCGACGCCCTCCTCGGCGGCCGCGCGGATCGCACGCTCGACGAGGAGCGGCGCCTCCTCGCCGAAGGACCTGACCTTCGGGTCGTAGCATCCCTCGACCTCTGCGTAGGAGAAGGGCCCTTTCGCGATGCCTTCATATTCCCTGTTCGGCGCGAGTGAGTCCGCGAACGCGATGATGCGCTTCGTCGCCGTGCGCAGGCTCGCCTCCGAGAGATCCTTGATGGACGTGGAGACCGTGCGCCCCCTGACCGCCGCGAAGACGACGATATCCTGGGTGTTCCAGGATTTGGTGGTGGAGATTGTGCTGTTCGCGAACTTGAGCTGGATGGAGTCATCGTTGATGGAGGATATGACAACGTCGTCGGCGCCCGCCCCCTGGAGCGAGCGCATCAGCCGCTCCATGAACCTTCCGTCATCCACCGGTCCCGCCTCCGAAGGTGATGTTCCTCAGGCGCATCGAGGGCCCGCCGAACCAGACAGGGATTCCCTGCATCGGCTCGCCCTTGCCGCAGGTGCCGGCATGGTATTCTATGTTGTCGGCGACCGCATCCACGCTTCCCCACAGCGTCGGCGTGTCGATCTCGATCACCGGCGCGATGACCGGCCTCGTGAGCCTGCCGTTCTCGATGAGGAAGCATTCGGCGCCGACGTACTTCTGGTTGAGCCTGCGGTCATCGATGTTCCACTCGGTGAAGTTCTTGATGTACACGCCGCGCGTGATACCCTCGATGAGCTCCTGCTCGGAATGGTCGCCGGGCTTGAGGAAGGTGTTCGACATCCGGACGATCGCCTCGCGGTCATAGTCGGTCGCCCTGCTCGCGGCGTTGCTCACCGTCCCGAGGGCGGCGGCGGTGCTCCTGTTGTGGAGGAACTCGCGTATCATGCCCTTCGTGATCAGCCGCTTCTCGACTGCAGGAACGCCCTCGTCGTCGTACTTGTAGTACGCGAAGCTGTGCTCGATACGCGGGTCGTCGGAGACGTCCACGACGTCGGAGCCGATGCGCGTGTTGAGCATGCCCCTCTTCACGAACGACTCGCCCGCCTGCGCCGCCTCGCGGCCGAGGATGCGGTCGCCCTCATAGGGATGGCCGACGCTCTCGTGCACCATGATGCCGACGACCTCTGGGCCGCATACGACATCGAGCTTGCCGGTGGGGGCTGCAGCCCCCTCACGCGCGTTCCGGTCGAGCGCGCTTGCCTCCTCCGCCATCTTCTGGGGGAGGCCCCACCCCTCCACGAACTCCCAGCCGCCCGCATTGCCGTGCTGCCAGTAGCGCTGCACGCTCGTGTCGCCGTGGGCGATGGTCAGGAAGTAGAAGAAAGAGGCCCGTGGCGTCACGCTCTCGATCCTCGTCCCCTCGGAATTCAGGAGTAGCTTCTCCTGGACCGAGTCGCCGAGCGAGAGGTACCTCCCCGGGACTTTCGCCGTTCCGCTGGCGAGAAACTTCTCGATCTCGAACAGGAGGCCGGTCTTCTCCGCCGGGTCGACATCGAGCAGGTTCCGCTTCTGCGGGACCGTATAACGGTCGACCACAGCCTTCCCTTCGGCGAAGGGCACCCGCTCGTTGATGCGTGACTTAGAGATGGTGGCGAGCGTCCGCCTGATCATCCTGCTGAGGTTGTCGCGTGAGAGGACGTTCGAGGAGAGGAATCCCATGGCGCCGTCCTTGATGAACCTGAGGCCGAGCCCGCTCACCTTGTTGAATTCAGAGATCTCAAGGTTGCCGTTCTTGAGGAGGAAGTTCGAGCCCTCGGTCGAGACCATGCGCGCCTCAGCGAAGGAGGCGCCTGCCTCCCGCGCCTTTTCGACCGCGAATTCTGCGATATCCGCGTCCAAGTCGTCTTTCATAGGGGTTAGAAAACAGTCGACCGTATTTAAACTTTGTTAAACCGACGGTGGTTGTGACGCTGGCCCTAACGGGTGACCTGGAACCCGTCCACCTGCTCGAGGAGCTCCCGCGCCTTGCTGCTGCGCTCGAAGTGCCTGCGCACCGGCGCGATGACCTCGTCGATCGCGACCGCGACAGCTCCCTTCAGGTCCATCGGGTGGAGGCTGCCCTCCGCATACGCCTTCTCGAGCGCCGCATAGCCGGAGAACGTGATGTCGCCGCCGAACTTCTTCGGCCGCTCGACCGTGAGATCAGGGAAGCGCTCGAAGACGATGTACTTGGCATATTCGAGCAGGGGGTTGTCGCGCACCTGCTTCTCCGGGCAGTAGGCCTTCTGCAGCTTCTTCCTGATCTCGTCGGCGGAATCGGTCATGAAGATGGCCGAGTCGGGATTCGACTTCGACATCTTCATCTCGATCGCGCGCTCAGCGGCGTCGTTCGCCGCGGTCTCGACCCGCTGAAGGCCCATGAGCATGTGGTGGGAGACTATCACCGGCTTTCTCTCGCCGAGCCGCGGGGCGAGCTCGCGGGCGAGCACGTTCACCTTGCGCTGGTCCATGCCCAGCTGGCAGATGTCTGCCTTGAGATGGAAGATGTCCGCCGCCTGCATGCACGGGTAGAGGATCTGGGAGGCCTGCAGCACCTCAGACTCCTTCCGCCCCATGATCTGGCCGCATCGCAGGATTCGCTTGAGGGTCGACTGGATCGCGATCCGCATGACCAGGCGCCAGTAGGCCTCCTCCTTCACGAGGTCGCTCGCCCAGACGAACCTGACGTTGTCGAGATCCATCCCCGAGGCTTTCCAGACCTCGATGAAGTACCTGCCGACGGTCCTGATGCGCTCCAGGTCGCCGCCCATCTTGTTGTTCGCCCAGCCGTGCCAGTCGGCGAGGAGCATCGTGAAGCGGCATCCTGCCCGGGTCATCTTGTTGATGTTCGTCGCCCGGAGCACCGCCTGGGCGATATGGATCCTGCCTGAGGGCTCAAAGCCGTCGTAGGCGATGGGCCGCCGCTTTTCTGCGAGGAGCGCCTTGAGATCCTCCTCTGTCACGATCTCCTCCCCGACCTGCCGAACCAGTCCGAGCCGTCCGTCGATGTCCATAGGGCGTCACCTTAGATGCCGTGCGCCATACAGAGCCGGCGGCTCTTTATATCCTTTGCGGATACGGCCGCCGCCGCCGCCCGCTCCCGTCGGGAAACGCTTGCCAGGGCGCTCCTGGGGGTTCGAAACCTTTAAATAGGAGGGCGTGTATTCACTATTTGATACACATCAGGCTCCTGACGGCCGTGATGCGTGTCACAACACATCACGATTTCACACGGTAAGGGTGGTATGCTATGGCTGAAGAAGACAAGAAGTTCTCGAGGCAGCTGATCGGGAAGACCGTCGTCTCAAAGACCGGCAAGCGCTTCGGCGAGGTGGGCGACATAATCTTCGAGACGAGGAGCGGCGAGCTCATCCACATGATGCTCACGAACCCGACCTCCTACACCGAGAAGCTCGAGCTCGAGAAGGACAAGGAGGGCAACATCCTCATCCCGTTCTCAGCGGTGATCGCCATCGGCGACTTCATGGTCATCGCCGAAGAGGATATCATCTGATCTTTTCCTTTTTCCCCTCTTTCTCACTGCCTGTCCGGCCGCTCCACGGCAAGCGCGCAATGTTTTTATAGGACCCTTCCCTTACCCGCACCATGGATCAGCAGCACGCCATCTGGACTGAGAAGTACCGGCCGAAGACGTTCGGCGAGGTCACGGGCCAGGCCGAGGTCGTACGCCGTGTGTCGGGGTTCGTCGAGGGCAAGAACATGCCGCACCTGCTCTTCTCAGGGCCCGCAGGCGTCGGGAAGACCACGCTCGCCCTCGTCGTCGCGCGCACGCTCTTCGGCGAGGGTTGGCGGCAGAACCTGCTCGAGCTCAACGCGTCGGATGAGCGCGGCATCGACGTGATCCGGACCAAAGTGAAGGACTTCGCGCGGACGCGGGCGATCGGCGACGTCCCGTTCAAGATCATCTACCTGGATGAGTGCGACGCGCTCACCAAGGAGGCCCAACAGGCGTTGCGTCGGACCATGGAGAACTATACCCAGACGACCCGTTTCATCCTCTCCTGCAACTACTCGAGCAAGATCATCGACCCTATCCAGAGCCGGTGCACGGTGTTCCGCTTCAGGCCTCTCGATGCCGCAGACCTCGCCCCGATCGTCGACGCGATCGCGAAGGCAGAGGGGCTCACGGTGGCAGCCGACGCGCGAAGCGCGCTCTGCGAGGTATCGGGCGGCGACTGCAGGCGCCTCGAGAACCTGTTGCAGAGCTGCGCCGCCTCATCCAAACGGATCACCAAGGAGCTCGTCTACGCGGTCGCGTCCGTCGCCCAGCCGAAGGAGATAGCCCAGATTCTCGCGCATGCGCTCGCCGGCAGGTTCGTCGAGGCGCGGGATCTCCTGCTCGCCACCATGACCGCCCATGGGCTCTCGGGGACCGATGTCATCAAGCAGATACAGAAGGCCGTCTGGGACCTCGACATCCCTTCGGAGCGGAAGATCACCCTCGTCGACAAGTGCGGCGAGATCGAGTTCAGGATGGTCGAAGGGAGCGACGAGTTCCTCCAGCTCGAGGCGCTCCTCGCCCAGTTCGCCATACGACACCATGCCGCGTAAGACACAGCAGCATACGCAGCCGAAGGCTGCGACCGCAGACCTGATTTCTCAGATCGCGGCGGATTCCAAGAAGGCGATGGGCCTCAACAAGACCCTCTCAGCCGCTCTCGAGGAGAACAAGCGGACGATCCTCAAGCTCAACGACGAGCTCGAGGTGCTCCGCGAGAAGACCGCCGAGCTGGCGCCTGACGAGACCGCGCGGGCGCTCACCGGCCAGCTCATGGAGAAGGAGGCGATTATCCAGCGCCTCGACGCCGACCTATCGTTCCTGAAGCAGAGGAGCATCAAGAAATCCATCATCCTCGAGAAGCTGGACAAGCGCCTCCAGAAGTTCTATGACACCATCAACCTCAAGAACGCCCTCATCCAGGAGCTCGCCAAGAACCTCGAGAGCCACCAGCGCATGGCTGAGGCACGGGAGCGGCAGTTCGAGAAACTCATCGCGAAGGCGCACCTCCTGCCGAAGTTCGTGGAGGGGATCGGGCGGCTGAAGGAGAACCTCGCCTTCAGGAACGCGGAGATCGGACGGCTTATCAGGGCGCTGCGCGAGAAGGACGCCGAGATCGCCGCGCTCCAGAAGAGCGCCGGTTCGCTGACCGACGAGAGGGAGGCGCTCGTGAAGGCGGTAGAGGAAGGGCGGGCGGACCGCCTCGCGATGCAGAACCGGCTGATGAATGTCGCCGAGGTGGGCGAGAAGGCCGCGGCGATGCTCGAGGTGCTCAAGGCGAAGCTCGTCGCGAAGGAGCTGGAGATGCTCGATGGCAAGAAGCTCCTGCGCGACGAGCAGGCAGCGACAGCGGCGGCCGAGGTCCGTCTCAAGGAGGCGGGCGCGAAGCTCGCGGAGATGTCTTCCTACCTCGACGCCCACGACGAGATTGTCGCCGACTACAAGGAGCGGCTGAAGGTCCAGGAGGAGCTCGCCGCAGCAGTCCGCGACCAGGTCAAGGGGAGGGACGCGCGCATCGCCGAGCTCGAGAGGGCGAAGCAGGAGCTCGGCCGCAACCAGGAGGTGCTCGCGAAGGACCTGCTCACCAAGGGCAAGTACCTCTGGATGCTGAAGCGGCAGCTGCTCAACAAGAACAAGGTGCTCGAGCGCTTCAAGACCGACCTCGTGGTCCAGCAGGAGAAGGGGAGGCTCGTCGCCGAATCCGGGGCGGGGATCGCCTCGCAGCTCGCGGAGGCGAAACGGGCGCTTTCCGAGACGCAGGCGAGGGCGGCGGAGGCTCGCCAGACGCTCGCCGCGCGCGAGCAGGCCTATCTCCACATAATCCAGGAGAACAAGGAGCGGCATGAGGCGCGCATCAGGAGGATCATCGAGGACCACACGAAGCAGCAGCTCGACCTCAAGACCAAGATCGAAGTGCTCTCGAACGTCGTCCAGAAGCTGCGCGACCGCCTCCTGATCGCCGAGGCCTCGCGCGGCGCGCCGATGCCTGCGGCGCTGCGGCCGATCGGGCCTCTTCCCGGCAGTCCGGTCCCGCGTGCCGAAGCCGAGCAGGGGCCGCCTGACGGAGAGCGCATGGCAGGCATGCCCTCGCCTGCCCGTGATATCCTTCCTATAAGGGGGAAGCCTGCGTCTCCTGCGCCTGCGCCAGAAGGGCAGGGTGACCGCTTCGAGCTCCATCTTACCGACGACGAGCAGGTCGAGGAGATGGTCCCGCTAATCAGGATCGCGCTCGAGCACATGGATTCTCCAGAGCAAATCAGGCACTCGCTCGCCAACTCGGGCTACCACCATGAGAACATCGAGAAGGCCTTGAAAGAGGCCATCCACTAATTCTCCCCTTGCCTAAGGCATGGGAAAAGAGTGAAGAAAAAGGAAGAAAAAAGGGCGTTTCGGCCTTCACTGCTCAGACGGCTTGACGATGAGGCTCGTGTCCTTCGACTGCTCGTAATCGTACTTGAGCGTTATCGTCACCACCTTCTCGTACGAGCCGGTGACCGCCCCGACCTCCTGCGAGCAGGTGATTGTCCTCTTGCCGCCTGACTGGAGCGTCACTTCGCCGGTGTTCGAGTTCCCGAGGCCTGAGCAGACCGGGGCCGTTGCCATGCCGGTGTCGACGGTCACGAGGACGCGATCCTCGTTCTGCACGTCATGCGTGCAGAGGTCGTTCTGGTCGGCGGCAGGCCCGTAGATCTTGCCGGTGCCGCGATGGGCGACGTCGAAGGTGAACCGGATGGTGTCCGATCCCTGCTTCGTCTCGTCGAGCCTCGTCACGTGGATCGGCGAGCCGGAGCTGTCGACGCTCTTGGTGCCGTCGACCTCGCACACGCCCTCGTCATTGATGCCGAGCGTGTCCTCGCGGTAGCACAGGAGCGCGGTCGCGGTGGTCTCGTAGGTGTAGCACATCTTCGCGCGCACGGTGAAGATCTCTGACTTCACGACCTGCCCCTGGTAGGAGAACATGCCGCCTCCGTACGGGAAGCTGAAATACTCAATCGTTCCATCGATGAGGTTTCCGCCGGCGTCCTTCCTCGCGCCCTCGAGAACGGTAGTGGGCCAGCCCATCATGACCGCCTGCGTCTGGCCGAAATCGTCAGGCGAGAAGCCCTCGATGCCGAGCTTGTACTCGCCGGCGCCGACGTCATCCTCGCCCTTGTTCTCGACGCGGATGGTGATGTCGAAGGGATAGGTGTTCTGGTCGAATACCTCCCCTGGCGGCGAGTCGGTCAGGAAATCCATGGCAAGGCCGTCGGATCCACCGACGAAGCCGGCGCCGCCTCCGCCTCCGCTGCCGCCAGTTCCTGCGCCGCAGCCCTGGCCGGTCACGAAGAACAGCGATACGAGCACGACAAGACCAATTAGATATCTGTTCGCCATTTTGCAAACCTCCTCTTTTCCTGTATAAACAGCAGTCCCTCATCCACGCATCCGGCCGTGATACCGACTGGATGGTAGTTCCTCAACTGTATTCTCTTTCTCTGGTTTATACTATATATAAATTTTTCCCTTCGTGCGCTCGAGAGGGAGCGTCCTTGCCGAAGAACGGCGACCTGATGACGCCTGCCTCTCAGTTCGAGGCAGGCGCCGAGAATATCTTGACGCGCGTCTTTATGCTGTCCATGTAGACATAGTCGACGTCGATCTGTATGGGGGTCTCATACGCCGGACCGGTCGACGCGGGCGCGGTGAAGTAGCAGTAGAGCACGCCTCTCCCGTTCAGGAGCCGCAGGTCCTGGCCGTTGTTCGGCTGGCAGGAGGCGGTGCCGAGGCTGCTCGAGCTAACATGCACGTCGACGATGTCAATCATCTCGTTCCTGAGGTTGAACGGGCACTCGCTGTAGTAGTCAGGGCCGACGATAGTGCCGCCGCCCACGTTCGCGATGTTGATCTTGAAGAGGATCCTGTTCGTCATGACGTCCTCCTCAACCGAGGTGATGGCGACCGGCGCCCCCTGTGATCCGAGCGAGACGTCGCGTACGGTGCACACCTCGTTCTCGCGCTGGATGGTGTACGGGTCAGGGTCGATGCACACGTTCGCGCCGGCGGTCGTGGTGTAATGGTAGCATGCCGAAGCGATGATCCACGGGTCGTAGTAGTTCAGGTTCTGCGGGACGTCGACCGTCGCGACGCCGCTCGTCGGGAAGCTGACGATCGCGTAGCTCCCCTCCGGATTGAACTGGCTCTTGCCGATGAGGATGTTCCCGGGAAGCGATTGCGAGTCGCCGTTCCTGATGCTGTTGGAGAACGCGGTGCTGTCGAATCCGCCGACGACGATCTTGCCGTCGAGCGAGGATCCCGATTCCGGAGATGGGTAGGTGCCGACGTTGCGCACCTCGATCTGGAAATTGGTGCCATCGCCAGCGAAGATCTCCGGCGGCGGCGCGTTCCGTATGAACTGCAACATGAGCCCGCGTGAGCCGGTCCGGTAGTCGTAGTCGGCGTTGCCGCCCTGGGAGTTCCCCCAGCCGATTGTGCCAGTGCCGGCGCAGGACTGGCCGGTGAGCATGAGGAGCATCACGACGAGCGTGATGCCTGCCAGATACGTATGCTTCATCACTCTCTTTCCCGCGTTTGCCATTTATAAACCTTTTCTTTTTTCAGCGGATGCCGGCCTTTTCGATAGTCATTCCTTGGGAGACGGTGAAGCTGTAGCCGTAGTCGAGCCTGAGGTCGAGGGTCGTGGAATAGGTGGGGTCCTCCTTCGGGAAGCCCTGCTGGTAGTAGCATCGGATGGTGTCCAGACCTGACCGCATGCGCAGGGGGTTCGGCCTGCAGTCGAGCAGACGGTCGCCCATGAACGCTTCGAGGTAGATGGTGTTCCAGTCCTCGACCGTGGTGCCGGTGGAAGAGCATATCTCAGAGACGCGGTAGGGGTCGATGATGGTGCCGCCGCCCTTATTCTCGACCGTGATGATGAACTGTGGTATGAGGTAGTCGCCAGAGGGCACCATCTGCTGCTCGACCTGCGTGACTGCCACCGGCGCGCCCTGGCCGGCGAAGGTGAGCGTGGAGGCGCTGCACGGCTTCGGGCCGGGCCGTAGGTTGTAGACATCGGTGTCGATGCAGACCGTGGGGGACGCCTCGGTCCGGTAGCGGTAGCACGCGGTCGCCATGATGACCGAGTGGTGGGTCTCGGAGTAGTCATCGACATAGTCGCTCCGCAGGCCGTAGGTGCGGATTTGGACCTCGCCGTATGGCTCGGAGATGCTCTTCCCCCGTATCTCGATCGCCGTGGGCTCGCTGCCGGTCCGGGAGACATAGTCATCCTCGAGGCCGAGGACGATGACGCCGTCGGTGATCTCGTACGCTCCGAGGTTCTGCAGCTTTATCGAGAGGTCGAATGGTGTGTCCTCGAAGATATAGGCGGGTGGGCTCCCCTTCAGGAACTCCATGGTGAGGCCGAAGGTGCCGGTCCTGAAGTTGTAGCTCGAGAGGCCGGCCTCCCGCTTCTCCGCGAACGGGAAGCCGCCGGTGCAGCCAGCCGCGAGGACGACGAGCCCGAGAAGCAGCGCCGCCAGCAGGAGTCGCTTCGGGAAAGTCATCCTTGCGCGCCTCCGCTCCACGCGCCTCCGCTACAGGTGAATTCGGTGCCGCCGAACCATTTGGTGAAGCCGTCCGGCACGCAGTTAGGCTGGCCGGTAGCGGCGCACTGGCTGGTGTCGCAGCAGAACCGGCAGCCCTGGCCAGGGCAGGTCCCACAGTGGCCGCTCGTGCACTGGGTGTCGTAGAGGCAGGCGAAGCCGTTCGAGATGTTGACCGCCCGCATCGTCTCGTTCGCCGCCATCTCCTCGGAGCAGCAGACTGGCGAGCCGGGGCAGAGGAATTTGACGCAATCGTCGGCATACTCCCCTTGGGTCGGGCAGGTCCGGCACAGGCAATCCCAATCCGGGCCGATGTTCGTGCGCGTTACGGTGCAGATGGTCTTCTGCTCGTTCTCCGGCCGTCCGCAGTAGACGCATTTGGAGACGCAGTTGCCGGTGAGCGCCGTCTCGTCGAAGTCGCACACCTTGTACGTGCTGCTTCCGCAGGTCTCGCCGTCGTTCACCCGGTTGTTGCAGTTGGCATTGTCCTTGGTGTCCTGGATGTAGTCGTTGTGGTCCTCCATCACCCTGACATTGATGGTCTCCTGGAGCTCGTAGTCGTACTCCACCACCGCCTTGAAGTACTGGATCGCGATCGGCTGGCCGTTGAGCACCCCCTGCGGGTCCTGGATGTTCACCCTGCAGGAGAAGGACTGGAAGGTGTCGAACTCCTTGGGCCGGTCGAGCTCCTCCTGCGAGAGCTCATACGCGTTGTAGCCCGGCTGGTCCTGGATCGGGCTCGCGACGAAGGCGTGCGAGCACAGTCCCCTGTCCTGGGGCGTGCCGGCGCCGATGTTGATGTCCATAGAGTCCGGGACATAAATCTTGACGCTCCTGATCTTCTTGACGACGCCGTCCTGCGCGTTGTCGATGGTGACGCCGAGCCTGCTGACGCCGTAGCCCTGGCCGGTCGTGGCGATGCCGATCGGCGGCTCCTTGGTGTCCATACCAAGGGAGATCGGGCCAGGCGTGTAGATGGCTATCGGATTGAGGTCGATGAGCCCGAAGTAGGCGGCGATGTCGATGTCCTCCCTGAGCATGCTGCGCAGCCGGTCCTGGTCCATGAAGTAGGTCCTGACGTACGCCATGGTCTTGAAGGTGAAGTTGGCGGCGATGAGTACCTTTTGGACGCCGCCCTCAAGGAGATTGTCGTTGTCGAAGGTGCACAGCACGTCTTCCTCCTCCTGCGTGAGTACGATGATCTGGTCCGGGACCACCGCCCCTCGCGTCTTGTGGCCGTACTCGGTCGCGTTGCACTTGAACAGTATCGTGACCGGCGTGTCGCGGAGCGTCTTCGCCCGCACCGTCGCCCAGACGATCACGGGCTCCCCTTCCTTGTAGTTCTGGTCCGCCTGCTCCATATCCTCCAGGTAGACGCCGATGGGCTCCTCCAACGAGTCCTCGACCTCGCCGGTGAAGTAGTCGCCGGTCGCGTACGCGAACTGCTTTTCCCAGGTGTCCTGTATCTGCTTGTCCGTCTTCTGCCAGAGGTTGTTGACGAAGTTGGGAAGGTCAAGGATAGCATCCTGGACCTGGGTGCCGTAGTTCACCCACACCCAGGGGCCGAAGTAGGCGACGAGGAAGACGATGATGAGGATGAGCCCGAGGAACGCGAGCTTCTGGAATGTCCACTGGCCGGCCGCCACCACCGTGTCCTTGACGTTCGTGACGTTCGTGATGCGGTTGATGGCACTCCCGGCGCGCTTCGCGCCATGCCAGCCGGCAGCCGCCCCGCTCGCGACCCTCGAGCCGACCGCGCTCGCCGCCGCTCGGGCGCTCGCCATGCCCTCACGCATTGACTCCCGACGGGATGCCCACCGCTCGCTCCTCGCCTCACTGTCCTCGGCCTTCATCTGCTGCAGCGCGGCGTGCGCCTCACGCCTCTCTTCCTCGGTCCCGGAGCTGATGAGAGAATACAGCCGTTGCCGCTCCCGATGGTCCTCGATTTTGTTTTGGATGAACTCTTTCGGGGCGCTGATCTTCTGGCGGAAGGCCTCCTTCAGGCCGTCGAAGCGCTCGTTCACGTTGACCTTGATGTTCTGGGCGTGGTACTGCGCCCTGCCGCGCATCGCCTCGAGAAACCGTGCCCTATCCTTCGCGCTGCTTTCTTCACCTGCCATACATGGCGACCTCTTTTTTTGCGCGGGCCGAGAAGCGATGACTATCGCGTGCCCTAATCCTTCTCTTCGAGTATGACCCTGAACTCGACGATGTCGATCGCGTCGCGGTAGGGGATGAACTGGATCCAGTTGTTGCGCTCCTCGACATAGCGGTCGAGGAGCCGCGAGTAGAGGGGCTCGTCGGTCTCGATGAAGGTCCGATGGCCGTTGACGTTGAGCTCGACGCGCTTGTTCTTGTTGTCGTCTATGAACTCGATCGAGAGGTTGACATCGACCCTGTCGTCCATGATATCCCTGATGAGCGAGCTGTTGATGTCGAAGTAGTAGACCGGATAGACGATCTCCTTAAGCTCGGTCTTCACCGCTATCCGGTCGATGAGGAAGCTCCCCTTCTCGCTCGAGAAGACCACGTTGTTCTCCCCGGCGTTCAGGAGCGAGGTCGAGAACTCGATCGGCCGGAGCGAACCGCAGTCGGGCTTCGCCGAATAGATGTTCCTGTTGTTGATGTAGACGTTGAGCGTCCCCACTGCCGACGGCGTGCAGTCGGGCAGGAATACCAGGCGCGCCTCGTTGAGGTTATAATGCTCAGTGTCCGAGAGCGTGAAGACGTTGCGGGACTTCTGCTGCGTGATGTCCGTCACGTCGCCCACGATCATCACGTCCTCGAGCACGTACTCGTTCGTGCTCCAGAAACGCCAGCCGACGCCGGAGACGCGGAATTCGAGGGTGTTCTCCTGCCTGAGCAGCCTTTTTTCGAGATGGATCGGCGGCGGCGTCTGGCTCGCGAGCGGAGCCTCGTAGACCGTCTCGCCGTTCAGCAGGACCGAGAGGGTCCCCCTGCGCTTGGTCGCCGAGAAGGTGAGCAGGATGTTGTCGAGGTTCTCGACGTCGTCCGCCGAGAAGGTCGTGTTCTTGAACTGGGTGTCGAACATTCCGTTCCGTACGTAGACCGAGTTGATGCGCTTGAGCATCTGGGAGCTCGTGGACGTCGAAAGGTAGACCGACGGGATGTTGTGCTCATACTCGTCGAGCTTCAGGTAGTCGAGCCTGCCTGGGCTCTCCCAGAGGAGCGTGAGGTTCTTGTCCTCGCCGAGGATGTTACCCTGGCTCTCATTCCCTTCGAGGAGGTCCTCGCGGACGTCAGCCGGCAGGAACAGGACATAGAGGATAATCAGGCCTGTGATGATAAGGACAAGGGTTGCGGCTCCGGAGCCGGACTGGCCTCTCTTATGCATAGCGTATCACCATCGGGGGTCTTGAGAGCTCAGACGAGTCGCCTGGCTCCCGCGTACTCCTGTTCTCGCCTTCTCTCTTTAAATGTTTTTCTATTTTCACCACCACGCCAAGGGGATGCTCCCCCGCCCCTGCCGGGTCGCCGCAACCCTTTTATACCCTGCCCCAGAATCATCATCCCATGAAACGGATCGCCCGCAAGATAGCGAAGGACGGCGAAGGGGAGGTCACGCTCACGGTCGAGGATATCGATGACCTCTGGTACCTCTCCCAGGCGATTGATCCCGGCGACCGTCTCAGCGGAAGGACGCTGCGCAAGATGAGATCAGGCGAGCCCGACGAGCGAGGCCAGGTAGCATCACGGAAGCCGGTCAGGCTCACGATCACAGTCGAGAAGGTCGAGGCCTTCACGCACGGCGATACCCTGCGGGCCCTCGGCACCATCACCGACGGCCCTGAGGACATCCCTCGCGGCACGCACCATTCCTTCGCGATCACCCCCGGCACCACAGTGACCCTCACCAAGCGCCGCTGGCTCTCCTTCCAGCTGGCCAGGCTCGAGGAGGCGGAAGGGCGCAGGGGCCCTGGAGTCCTCGTCTGCGTCATGGACCGCGAGGAGGCGATGGTCGCTCGGATCACGCGGCAGGGCTTCGAGACCCTCGTCTCGCTCACTGCGGCAGTCCCGAAGAAGGGCGACCCTTCGGTCACCCGGAACAACCTCTACCTCGAGCTCGAGAAGAAGCTCGCGGAACTCGCCCGGCGTCACGATCCGGCGAGGATCATCGTCGCCTCGCCTGGCTTCTTCAAGGAGGACTTCATCGCAGGCATCACCGACGCTTCGCTCAAGGGGAAGATCCTCGCCGCGACCACGAACCATGTCGGAGAGCCGGGCGTCAACGAGGTTCTCAGGCGCCCCGAGACCGCGGTGGCGCTCGCCGATTCCCATGCGGCCGCCCAGCTCAGGCAGGTCGACCTCCTCTTCGCCGGGATAGCCGCTGGCGGGAAAGCGGCTTATGGCAGGGAGCAGGTGACGGCAGCTGCTGTCGCAGGCGCGGTCGAGGCTCTCCTCGTCACCGACGGCCTGATCGCCTCATCACGGGAGAAGGGCAGCTACGGCGAGGTGGAGCGCGCGATGCTCGCCGCCGAGGCAGGCAAAGGGACGGTCCATATCATAGAGTCCGCCAACGACGCGGGCAGGCGCCTGGACGGCGTCGGCGGCATCGGCGCGCTCCTGCGCTACGTCTTCAGCACGTGAGAGGCCCCCTATCATCCCTTGTATCGCCCCTTTTGCCGTCTGTTTCCCGCAACCTTTTTATATCTCCCCTCCAGTGACCCCTCCTGCCTGGCACACGGTATCGTGCCTGATTTCCAGCGCGTCGGGCGGCATTGATACGGTATCATGGGGGGTAGTGGATGATGGTATATGGCTATGCGATTCTCGCGAGCACGCTCGCGCTCGCCTATGCGGGATTCCTCTCCTGGAGGATCTCGCGCAACGACAAGGGGCCCACGGAGGTCCAGGACATCGCCTGCGCCATCCGGGAAGGCGCGATGACCTTCCTGATGAGCGAATACAGGATACTCCTGGTCTTCGTGGTCGTGGTGGCGCTCGTGCTCGGCACGCTCATCAGGCCCGACGGCTGGGGCATCGCCGTCTCGTTCGTGTTCGGCGCGATATTCTCCGTGCTCGCGGGGAACCTCGGCATGCGGATCGCGACAGCGGCCAACTTCCGGACTGCGGTCGCCGCCAAGAGGTCGCTCGGCGACGGATTGAAGGTGGCGTTCTCGAGTGGCGCGGTGATGGGCAACATCGTGGTGGGCCTCGGTCTCCTCGGAGTCACTATCCTCTACCTCATCTTCCGCGACCCGAACATCGTGTACGGCTTCGGGTTCGGCGCGTCGTCGATAGCGCTCTTCGCGCGCGTCGGCGGCGGCATCTACACGAAGGCGGCGGACGTCGGGGCGGACCTCGTCGGCAAGGTGGAGGCAGGCATCCCTGAGGACGACCCGCGCAATCCTGCGGTGATCGCCGACAACGTGGGCGACAACGTGGGTGACGTCGCCGGCATGGGAGCCGACCTCTTCGAGAGCTATGTCGACTCCATCATCGCCGCGATGGTGATCGGCATGGTCGCGATCTCGGGGGAGGGCGGCGTCATGCTGCCGCTGCTCCTCGCTGGTCTCGGCATCGCCTGCTCGATCGTCGGCACACTCTTCGTCAGGGTGAAGGATGACCGCAGGATCCATGCCGCGCTCAACCGGGGCATCTTCGCGGCGGCGATCCTGATGGCGATCGGATCCTTCTTCCTCGTCCGCTCGATGTTCGCGACCCTCGACGTCTATTGGGCGGCGCTCGTGGGGCTCGCTTCCGGCATCGTGATAGGGCTCTCGACAGAATACTACACCTCGGCGGACAGGAAGCCGGCGAGGGGTATCGCCGAGGCCTCGAAGACCGGCGCCGCGACGAACATCATCGACGGCCTCGCGGTGGGGATGATATCGACCGTCATCCCGGCGCTCGCGGTCTGCGTCGCGATCCTCGTCGCCTACCAGCTCGCTGGCCTCTACGGCATCGCGATCGCCGCAGTCGGTATGCTCTCGACCCTCGGCATCACGCTCGCGACCGACACCTACGGCCCTGTCGCCGACAACGCGGCAGGCATCGCCGAGATGGCGAGGATGGGCCCTGAGGTGCGCAAGCGGGCGGAGGCGCTCGATGCGGTCGGGAACACGACAGCCGCGATCGGCAAGGGTTTTGCGATCGGTTCGGCCGCGCTCACCGCGCTCGCGCTCTTCGCCTCGTTCACGGGCGTCGCCGGCATCACGGTGATATCGGTGACCGAGCCGGTGGTCATCGTCGGCCTCTTCATCGGCGCGGTGCTGCCGTTCGTCTTCTCGGCGCTCACCATGCGCGCGGTGGGGAAGGCCGCGTTCCAGATGGTGACTGAGGTGCGGCGCCAGTTCACAACCATCAAGGGGCTCATGCAGGGGAAAGTGAAGCCTGACTACAGGCGGTGCGTGATGATCTCGACCCATGCAGCGCTCTACGAGATGGTGGTCCCCGGCCTGCTCGCGATCCTCGTCCCGATAGCGGTCGGGCTGCTGCTCGGCCTCGAGGCGCTCGGCGGGCTGCTCGTAGGGACGATCGCGACCGGGTTCCTGCTCGCGGTGTTCATGGCGAACTCAGGCGGCGCCTGGGACAACGCCAAGAAATACATCGAGGAGGGCAACCTCGGCGGCAAAGGGTCGGATCCGCACAAGGCGGCGGTTGTGGGGGATACGGTCGGCGACCCGTTCAAGGACACCTCAGGGCCGTCCCTTAACATCCTGATCAAGCTCATGAGCATCGTCGCGCTCATCTTCGTGCCGCTCTTCCTCGCCTATGGCGGGCTGCTTATCTGATCAGGCTCGCCTGCATCATTTTTTTCATCCCTTCCTTCTTCCTGCCTCTGCGAGGCATCACTTCTTGCCCAATGATGACCTGCCGGCACCACTGTTTAATTCTGCAGAATGTTTGTCATCATCTAATGACCAATCCATGGTTATTTTCGGCGATTGAATTTTTACCACTGTTCAAAAGAAAAAATTTTTATATTCCTGAAGCATCATCATCGCATAGAGATAAATAAATTTACTACTCGGAAATTACTTGTTTCGACTCGAAAGGGAAGAAATGGCCTCCTCTGGCTGAGATACGCACTCACGAGCAGTAAAAAAACGTAATATTTTAATAGTAGTCCTCCGTTTTTGCCATAGAGCCGAGTTAACACTCGCAAAAAAGAGGGGGGGAGATACATGATAGTGAAAGAAGAGTTTTTGAGTAAACTGCGACGCTATTTTTCTCTGAACCTGTATGAAGTAAAGATATGGGCTGCGCTCCTGTCACGCGGAGTCTCGACCGCGGGCGAGCTGTCTGATATCGCGAATGTCCCTCGTTCCCGATCGTATGATGTGCTCGAATCCCTGGAGAAGAAGGGATTCGTCATCATGAAGCTGGGAAAGCCGATCAAGTATATCGCGGTCCCGCCGTCGGAGGTCCTCGAGCGGGTCAAGAAGAACATGAAGATCGAGGCGGAAGACCGGGTCAAGCGCCTCGAGGAGCTTCGGGAGACCGAGATCCTCAACGAGCTCAACTCGCTCCACAGCCAGGGGGTCGAGCTCGTCGAGCCATCCGACCTCTCCGGCTCGCTTCGCGGCAGGCATAACCTCTATAACCATCTCGAGCTGACCATCAGGAACGCTGAGGAGTCGGTGTCCATGATGACGACGACGCAGGGGCTCATCCGGAAGGTGGAAGGGCTCAAGCCCACCTTCGAGCTGCTCAGGAAGCGCGGTGTCAAGATCAGGATCGCGGCTCCCCTCACGAAAGAGGCGATGGCTGCGGCAAAGGACATCAGCGAGGTCGCTGAGGTCAGGCACACCGATTCCAAGGCGCGATTCAGCATCGTCGACGGCAAAGAGCTTATCTTCATGATCATGGACGACTCCGAGGTGCACCCGACCTATGATATCGGCATCTGGGTGAACACGCCGTTCTTCGCGAACGCGCTCAACGAGCTCTTCAACCTCGCCTGGAAGTCGCTCAAGGTCCCGAAAGAGCTCGCGAAGTGAGCAGGGAACAAATTTCTGTTCCCGTCATTTTTCTCTTCTTTTCCCTCTTCCCTTCTGACCAATACCTTTTTATACTGTCATCGGCTCCTGCCCTGGCATGGCCGACACATCCGACGATCTCGTCCGCCTGCTCGCGAATCTCCATCCGCTCGAGCGGGCGGTGCTGCCGCATCTCAGGAAGGAGACGACGCTCGACGGCCTGGTGAGAGCCTCAAGCCTCAAGGAGGTCGAGGTGATGCGGGCGCTGCAGTGGCTTGCCAACCGCAGGGCGGTCTCGCTCGCCGCCGACATCTCCGAGACCGTCAGCCTCGACAGCGAAGGCAGGCGTGTCGCGAAGGAGGGGCTCCCTGAGCGCAAGCTCCTGCTGCTCCTCGCGAAGAAGCCGATCCCTATGGAGGACCTCGTGCGGAGGGAAGAGCTCGCCAAGGATGAGCGTGACATCGCGCTCGGCATCCTGAAGGGGAAGGCGGCGGCGACCATCGAGAAGGGCGAGATCTCCCTCACCGACCAGGGCAGGCGTCTCGTCGATAAGGACTCGCTCGAGGAACAGTTCCTCAAGAGCCTCGCGAAGGGCGAGCGCAAGATCGCCGAGCTCTCGCCTGAGGAGAGATACTCGCTCGACGCGCTCAGGAAGCGCAAGCGCTTGGTGCGGGTCGTCATCCGGAAAAGGCGCGTCGTGTCGCTCACGCCGCTGGGCAGGCAGCTATCGCTCCTCTCTGTCGAGAAGCGGGGATCGCCGCCGCCGCCGGCAGAGCGCCTGACCCCTCAGATGCTCGCCTCCGGCGTCTGGAAGAGGAAGGTCTTCAGGCAGTTCGACGTCGCGATCAACGTCCCGAAGCGCTATCCTGCGAGACGGCATTTCGTCAACCTCGCGATCGACTACGCGAAACGCGTCTGGCTCGACATGGGTTTCGAGGAGATGACCGGCCCGATTGTCCAGACGAGCTTCTGGAACTTCGATGCCCTCTTCACCGCGCAGGACCATCCGGTGCGGGAGATGCAGGACACCTTCTTCGTCGGCGAGCCGGAGTTCGGGACGCTTCCCGAGAAGGAGGTCGTCGACGCGGTGCGGAGGTCCCATGAGACAGGGACCGAAGGGAGCGCGGGATGGCAGTACGCCTGGGACCCTAAGGAGGCGAAGAGGAACGTTCTCCGCACGCACACGACGGTGCTCTCGGCGCTCACGCTCGCGAAAGGCACGGTCAAGGTGCCGGGCAAGTACTTCGCGCTCGGCAGGAACTACCGGAACGAGACCATGGACTGGTCGCACCTCTTCGAGTTCAATCAGACCGAAGGGATCGTGATCGACCCTGATGCGAACTTCAGGCACCTGCTCGGCTATCTCAAGCAGTTCTTCATGAAGATGGGTTTTCCCGACGCGCGGTTCAGGCCGGGGTACTTCTCCTACACCGAGCCCTCGGTCGAGATCGATGTTCTCCATCCGGCGAAGAAGATCTGGATTGAGCTCGGCGGCGCGGGGATATTCAGGCCCGAGGTCGTCGAGCCGCTCCTGGGAAAAGATATCCCGGTGCTCGCCTGGGGGCCGGGCTTCGACCGGACGATCATGGAATACTATGGGATACAGGACATCCGCGACCTGTACCTCAACGACCTGAAGCAGCTGCGTGAGATGCGCTACTGGATGCGATGAAAGCCCTATGAAAAGGATATGATATTACCATGCCGACCGTGACGCTCAACAAGGACGTGTTCGAGAAGCTCGTCGGGAAGCGGCTCCCGCTCGAGCGGCTCAAGGACCGCATCAGCATGCTCGGCACCGACCTCGAGAGGATCGGGGGTAATGAGATCGTGGTCGAGGTGTTCCCGAACCGGCCGGACATGCTCTCCGAGCAAGGCTTCGCTCGGGCGTTCGCCGCGTTCATCGGCGCGAAGGAAGGGCTCAAGCAGTACCTCGTTGAGAAACCGAAGAAGGACTATCGGGTCACGGTCACGAAGGAGGTCGCTCGCATCAGGCCGTACACGGCGTGCGCGATCGTTGTCGGTCTCTCCTTCGACGACGAGCGGATCAAGGAGGTCATCCAGATCCAAGAGAAGCTGCACGTCACGTTCGGCAGGAACCGGAAGAAGGCGGCGATCGGCATCTATCCGCTCGAGGGCATCGCGCTCCCCATCACCTACACAGCGAAGGCGCCGGACTCGTTCAGGTTCCGGCCGCTCGAATATCCCTCAGAGCTTTCCGGCAGGCAGATACTCTCCAAGCACCCGAAGGGCCGCGACTACGCCCGCCTCCTCGAGGGAGCCGAGAGGTATCCTCTCTTCATCGACGCGAGAGGGTCGATCCTCTCGATGCCCCCTATCATCAATTCCCACCTCACCGGCAAGATCTCAGAGAGGACGAGGGAGGTCTTCATCGAGTGCAGCGGCCACGACCTTCCCACCCTCCAGCAGTGCCTGAACATGATCGTCTGCGCGCTCGCCGACATGGGCGGGGAGATACATGCCATGCGGGTCGCCTATCCTGACCGGACCGTCGTCACGCCTGACCTCGCCCCGCGGGCGATGGCGCTCGACTGCGGCTACATCAACCGCAGGCTCGGGCTCTCGCTCAGCGAGAAGGAGATGGTCGCGCTCCTCGCGCGGATGGGTCACGGCCATGAGAAGGGGAGGGTGCTCATCCCGGCGTACCGTGCCGACATCCTGCACCAGGTCGACCTCGCCGAGGACGTCGCGATCGCCTACGGCTACGAGAACTTCGAGCCCGAGATCCCGAACGTCTCGACCATCGGCGCTGAGGACCCGTCCGCGGTCTTCAGGCGCAAGGTCGGGGAGATACTCGTCGGGCTCGGTCTCATGGAGACCTCCACCTACAACATCACCGACAAGGCCTCGCAGACGGCGCGCATGCGGGCGGATATTCCTCTCGTCCCGCTCAAGAACGCGCTCACCGCCGACTACGACACCCTGCGCGCCTGGGTGCTGCCGAGCGTGCTCGGGGTGCTCGAGTCGAACCGGCAGTACGAGTACCCGCAGAACCTCTTCTGCATCGGCGAGGTCTTCTCGTCTGCGCCGGCAGGGTCGAAGGCAGAAACGGGTGTCCGTGAGCAGACGCGTGTTGCGGTCGCGCTCTGCGGCAGGGACGCTGACTATACCGCCGTACGGCAGGTTTTCCAGGCGCTCTTCGACGCGCTCGCGACAGGGTATACGATCCGCCCCGCTGAACATCCGAGCTTCATCGAGGGGCGCGTCGGACGGGTGAGCGTAGGCGATGGGAAGGGCCAGCGCGATGTCGCGTACATCGGAGAGCTCCATCCCGAGGCGATTACCAACTTCGGCCTCGAGATGCCGGTGGCAGGGTTCGAACTGAACCTCTCAGAGCTGTTCTCGGTCATTTCCGGGGCCGAGGACCCAGAGAACTAGGACATTCCGTCACTCTTTCTTCGGAGCTGCAAGCATCGCCGGCTTCGCATCTGTGGTTGCTGCCGGTGCTGCTGGCTTCGCTGCAGGCGCGTCCTTGACGGCCTCGACCGGCCTCACCGTCCCTTCCTTCTTCAGGGCGGCTTCCTTCTTCTGCTTCGGCGCCGGTTTGCCTTTCGCCTTGCGGACCCGCTTCGGCCGCTCGCCTGCCTTCTTAGGATTGGTGATGGGCACCGTGATGCCGTGGCCCTCGAGCGCCTTGACGACCGCGGCATGGGAGGCTCCCTTCGCAAGCTTCACCGTGTCCTTGAGCGCGTCGAAATGCCTGATGGAATAGGATTTCCGCTTGAGGCAGCCGTCGACCACGATCCTGGTGTCATCGACCACCTCGACGATAACGCCGACCTTCCCTGCGCTCCTGCCTGCGGTCTTGATGACCAGCCGTCCGACCTCGATCATCTCCGCGCCTCGGCTACGATCTTCTTCTTCAGGCAGGCATGGCAGAGCACGCCGCCGTAGGGCCGCTCAGGCCGCTTCCTGCTCTTCGGCATGGTCTGCATGCGGAACGGACGCTCCCGAGGCACTCCCTTGAGCGTTGTGCCGCAGCCGGCGCACCGCGCTGCAGCGGGCTTGCGCTCCTCGTAATGCGTGACGTTCCTGCCGCCCGGCGTCTTCTTCGCCACCCGGCGCAGTGTCCGTGATTTATGCCGTCCTGAGACCATTTTTCCGGTGTGAGGGAAACGTGTTCCCTTTAAAAATGTTGCTCTTTGCCGCCTGAGACGCCCTTCCTGCTTAGTATGGCATCGCCCGTATGCGTATCGGTCTGACCGCCCTCCTTTCGCTGCCTTCCTCCCCCTATCTAATAGACCTTCAGCAGCTTCCTCATCACCATGGAGAACAGGATCGAGAAGATGATGTAGGTGCCGAGCCAGCCGATCCTCCAGCCGAGGAGGTCGAGCACGATGAGCTTCTCGTTGCCGACCCTGATCTCCTTGACCTGGGTGTCCTTCACCTGCTTCACCGGAGCGGTGTAGCGGTCTCCGTCTATCAGGACCTCCTTGTCGTACACCTTGTCGCCGAAGGCGTACTCGAGCAGGTACCTTCCGGCCGCACCCTCGAGCGTCCAGGAGGCCTTCGCGTCCTCGATCGTCTGCCGCGCGTCGGAGAGGAGGGCGACCTCGTCTGGCGCCGAAAGCATCGCCTCGCCGGATACGCCGTTCTTGAATGTCATGGTCGTCGTGAACTCCGCTCCCGGCTGTATGGGCTCGTAGGCGAGGTGCGCGTTGAGCCAGCCGAAGATGAGGATAATCGGGATCATGGTGATGAAGGTCGACTTGAAGGAGCTCATCATGTACTTCATGTTCTTCTCCATCGCCTCCTTCTGCATCGCCATGACCTTCGCCGGATTGTCCTTGTGCTTGCGCATCTCGGCCTGGGAGGCCTTCATGCTCTCCTTGAGATTCTTCATCATCTTCTGGTCGGTCGTGTACTTGTAGATGAGCGTGATGAAGACCGAGAGGATCAGGCTGACGATGAGAATCGCCACGAGCGGCGGGAGGGAGAGCGTCCAGCCGAGAAGGGGGTCCATGATGCTTTCGAATGCGATTGTCATACCACCTCATGATGCGGACGGATCCGGAAACCTATCGCGGCACTGTCCGGGAATGCCGCGGATGGCGGATCATGCCCCTGGCGCATCATTCCATGAACTTCCTGAGCGCCGGGTACATGTCCATCATATGCTGCTTGGCGATCTCCTCATAGAGCCGGTAGATGATCATTACCGCGAGGAGGATGCCGGTCCCGCGCGAGAGCGCGCCGGTGAGGTCTGCGATCGCCGCCATAAAGCCAACCGCGATCGCGCCCATGATTGTGAGCGGGCCGATATACCGCTCGAGCAGGCGCTCGAGCACCCGCTGGTCCTTCCGGAATCCCGGTATCTGCAGGCCCGACGCCATGATGTTCTTCGCCTGGCTGCGCGCGTCCATGCCTGCCGTCTGGACCCAGAACCACGAGAAGATGATCGCGCCGCCGATCATGAACGCCATGTAGACGAGCGCGTGGCCGAAATCCGGCCAGGCGATGTTGCCGCGGATGATCTTCCCGACGATGTCCGGCGAGAAGAGCCAGGCGACGAAGCCGGTGGCGGGCGTGTTTCCGACGAAGGTGCCGAGGATCGGATGCCCCCAGTTCTGGAGCAGCCGCGCCCAGAGCTGGATGTTCGCCATGAGCGCCGCCACGAGGATGACCGGGATGTTGCTGGTGTAGATGAACGCGAGCGGCCAGCGCATGCCATAGCCCCTGACCCTCCCGAAGGAGAGTGGGATCTCGACCTTCATCGCCTGCCCGTAGACTGAGATCACGAAAACGAAGATGGTCGAGATGATCGCGGCGAGCATGAGGGTCGCGGTCGTCGGGTCGTTCGAGGCGAGCGACTGGAAGAGCGCGGGGATCGCGCCGGTCGCGACGCCCGGGTTAGTGGGGCTAGGGAGCGGGCTGAGCGCGCGCACGAAGATCTCCTGCGAGACCCCTGCCGCGATGAAGAGGCTCACGCCTGAGCCGAATCCCCATTTCGATATGACCTCGTCCATGAAGAGTATGAGGATGCCGCCGAGGAAGAGCTGGAAGACGAGCAGCAGCTCGACCGTGAAGTACGCGGGCGTGCCGTGCAGCGCCGCGGGCGGCGCGAGGCCCCCCATGAAGACATAGATCGCGCCCTCGAAGACGATGAAGAATATCGAGAGAATCTTCTGCAGCCCCTGGAACCGCATCTTGCCCTCATGCGTGGTCAGGTCCATCTTGAGGATCCCCGACCCGTTGAGCAGCTGGAGAACGATGGATCCCGTGACGATCGGCCCGATGCCGAGCGATATCACCGAGCCGAAGCTCGCGCCGAGGATGATGGAGAGGTACTCAAAGTTCTGGAGCGCGTTCTGGCCGAGGCCGAAGAGCGGCACGAGGCCGAGGATGTAGAACAGGACGAGCACGATGAGCGTCCACTTCAGCTTCTCGTTGAACGAGAGCTTGCGTTGGGTCGGCGCCGCTACCTCAGGGAGGTTCGCTGTGATGGTGTCGAACAATGACATGGTGCGGTATACCCTCAGGTGCCGGGCGTTGGCGCGGCCTCACCGGCCGCGCAGCTGACCGAGCCCTTTGCCTCGGCAATCTTCTCGATGGCCTTGGCGGAGGCCGCTTCCACGGCAATCGCGTACGCCCGCGTCGGGACGCCGGCGCCGAGGAGCTTCGTGTAGCCGAGCGCGCCGAGGTCGATCGCGACCGCCGAGCCTACCCTCTTCGCCGTCCCTGCAGCGATCCAGCCGTCCGCCTTCTGCTCGACCATCGAGATGTTGATCTGGCAGTGGTGCTGGCGCGCGCCCTTCCTCTTGAATCCGTACTTGCCCTTGAGCTCAGACGGGCCGCTGACTTTCCAGTAGCGCGGCTTCTTCGCGTCGGCGCGCTTGCCGCTGCCAGCCCTCCCGCGCCCGCCCCGATGGCCGGCGCCGCGGTGCTTCTTCATGGACCCGTAGCCGTGGGTCGTCCCCGCGCGCAGGCGGGTGCTCTTCCTCTTCTTGACGAGCTTCATGGTGCGGTCCTTCCGTTGGTGTCCTGGTGACGTTCCCTCGATGCTTTCAGAGCATGCGCTCGATGAGGTCGTTTATCTTGGCGCCACGGTAGCCGAGCGCGCCGCCGATGGAAAACCCCGTCTTGATGCCCTTCCTGCCATAGCCTTTCCTGGGCGAGCTGAGCGCGTATGGGCCTCCCTTCCCCCGGGCGTCGAGCTTCTGCCTGACGGCAGGGGACAGCTCTCCATAGGTGACGAAGTCCTTGACCTTCTTGATCATGCCCATGGTCGTCGGGGTCTTGGGGTAGATGGCGCACTGGTTCTTGCGGTGTAGCCTGAGCATCGCGAGCGTGTCTTTGATGTCCTTCTTGATGCCGGTGATGCCGCGCACCCTGACGACCGCGACGAGGTCCTGGTCCTCCTGCTTCTGCGCAGGCGACGCCTTCCTCTGCGTGCCGGCCGCAGGCTCCGGCGCGGGTGGTGCGGTCACGGTTTCGTCTGCCATCGTCATTGCCCTCCCCTTCATTCCTCTGCGGTCCCGTCGTCGTCAGCCGGTCCGTCCCTGCCCGCCTCCCTGAGGGGGCCTTCTGCGATGTTTTGGTCCTGATGGTACTGGTGAGGGATCCTCGTCCTGTTCAGGTTCCCGAGCGCCTTCATGCAGGCATAAACGAGGTTCACTTTGGTCTTCGTCTGTCCCTCGGTCCTCGAATAGATGTCCTTGATGCCGGCGAGCTCGAGGATCTTCGCGCACTCCTTCTCGATCTTGAGGCCGGTGCCTTTCGGGGCAGGCATGATCCTGATGACCGAGGAGCCGCACTTGCCTTCGACTGCGAGCGGGATCGAGTGGGGGCTCCTGCACTGGCACTGCCAGCTGCCGCAGCCGCGCCGCACCTTCATCAGCGACAGCTTCGCGTTCCTGACCGCCTTCTCGCGTGCGGGGACGGTCTCCTTCGCCTTGCCATAGCCGACGCCCACATAGCCGTTCCTGTTGCCGACGACAGCCATGGTCGCGAACCGTGGCTTGTTGCCCTCGTTCGTCTTCTTCTGCGTCTGCTTGAAGACCCTGCGCTGGCCGCCGCCGAACTTGCCCTTCGACTGGCCGATCAGGAGCAGGTCGGATTCGAGGTCAGGGACAAGCGCGTCGATGATCTCCGCTTCCTGGATCTTCTTGCCCGACTCGAGAACCTTGGCGATGTCGGTGATCTTCCCTTCCTTGATGGCCATGCCGAGCGAGGTCTTCGGCTTCCATACGACGATGTCGAAGCCCTCCTCCTGCCGGGTCTTGACCTCCTCTTCCTTCACCGGCTTTTCGTCAGCGGGCCCCTCGCTCGTCTCTTCGGCGTCCGTCTTCGCCTTCCGCTTCTTTTCTTCGTCTGCCATGGTAAGACCGTCCCTAATGATTATGTGCGTTCTGCGCCGATGCCGGCGAGCGCCTGCTTGACCTTCGCGAAGGTATCCTCGATCCTCGAGGGGTCGACCGATCCCCTGCGGTAGCCGGCATACTGCTGAGATTCCCCGGGCCGCTGCATGCCGAAATGCTCCTTGATATGCGCGCCTGAAACGCGCTTCCCGTCAGGGAGGATGCTCTCGTCGTGCGGTATGTCGAGGCCCGCGTCGAGCGCCCCCTTAAGCGCCGCGTACAGGCGCGAGCCGCGTTTCGAGACCGCATCGCCGGTGTCGAGGACCGCCCGCGCGATCCTGCGCCGTTTCGCGAGCACGCCGAGCGCGTACCCGGAGAGGTACGCGGCGGAGACGCTCTTCTTCGAATACGCCCACCCGTAGGCGGCGAGCCGCTTGGAATGGAAGCTCGCGAGCACCTTGTCGCCCGAGCTCTCGTACCCGGTGAGCTGGAGCACGAAGTACTGGTTGCTCCGCCGGACGACGAGCCGGGGGAGCCTCGATTTCAGCAGCCCGAACCGCTTCCGGTAGTTCGTCTTCCCCTTCCTGCGGTACGGTGCCGTGTGGACTGTGTTCTGTGCCATCGTCGGTTCTCCGTTGTCATGCCTTCTTCGCCGGCGGCGCCTTCGCCCCGCCGCCCTTCCTCTCGGCCCTCTTCTCGAAGAGCTCGTGCTCCTGCATGTAGAGCTTGAGGTGGCGTACGCTCCTGAAGAAGCCGCCCTTCACCTTCCGGTAGAGCTGGCGGTAGTTCTCCGTCGACACGAGCGACTTCTCCTTGAGCCCCTTCAGCGTCTCGCGCTGGGACCGCGCCTTGTTCATCCAGGCGGTCTTGCCCTTCTCACGCGCGTTCCTGGTGCCCTTCCTGCTGCCCGGACCCTTGCGCTTGCCCTTGGCGCGCTGGATCTGGCGCTTGCGCGCGCGGGCCTTGGACACGCCCCGCTTCTTGGTGATCGTGATCGCGCGGTCGGCGATGAGGCCCTTGATGTCTGCCTTGGTGATCGCTTCCTTGATCTCGTCGAGGCGCGAGACATCGAACCTGACGCGCTTCCTCGAGCCCTTCATGAGCGATGCTGCAATCCGTTTCTGGGCCTTGAGTATCATTGCCGTTCACGCCTATTGCTTCATGGTGGTGAGGAGCCGGTCCTTCTCCTTCTTCTCCTGCTCCTTCCTCTCCTCGTCGGACAGGACCTTCTTCTCGATGCCCGCGTCCTTGCCGGCATCCTTCTTCGCCTTCTTCTCGGCGGCCTCCTTCGCCTTCTTCTCCCTCTCCTTCCGCTCCTTGTCCTTCGCCGCGCGCTTCTCCTCGAGCGCCTTCCTCACCCGCGCGACATACTGCAGCGGGTCCTTCATGTTGCTGATCGTGATGCCCTTCCTCGTGCACTCCTCGACGAGCGCGAGCCGCTTCCGCTGGCCGATCTTGCCGGAGAGGACGACGCTCTCCTTCGCCGTGTCCACGGCGGAAAGGTCGTGCGCGTTCGTGACGACGACAGGCGTCTTCCCCTGCGCGTCGGTGCCGCGGACGCTTCGCGGCGAGCCGTAGCCGACCGAGACGCCCCTGCGGTAGCCGCGGATGTTCAGACGCATCTTGGACTGGATGCCGCGCGGCCTGCGCCACTTCGCGGCGAGCCTGCCCTTCTTGTGGGAATCCTGCATGGTGAAGACGGGCTTCTTCGCCTTGAGCTTCTTCCTGAGCGTGAGTGCGTCTGCCATGCGGATCACTTGAGGTCTTTCCCTGCCTTGCTGATGATGTAGATGCCGTCCTGGAATATGCGCTTGTCGAAATGCGGCCGGCGGGTGAGCTGCTCGATGTCGGCCGCCTGCTGCCCCGCTATCTCCTTGTCATGGGATGTCACGGTGACGATGTCGCCATCGATCTTGACTTCGCAGCCCTCCCTGAGCGGGGTCTCCCGCGGCACCTTCTCGCCGATGAAGTTCTTGATGACGAACTTCTTGTTGGCGGCTGACACGTTCATCGGGAAGTGGCCGGAGCAGATCTTCAGGCGGTACTCATAGCCCTCGGTGACGCCCGTGAGCATGTTCCTGACGTGCGCGGCGAGCGTGTAAATCTCCCGCTTCTCCCGCTTCGTCGCGTCCTTGAGGCTTATGGTAACCGTGCCGTCCCCCCTCTCGATCGAGAACCGTCGCGTGTCGATCCTGCGCGATGAGGAGCCGAGCGCGCCGGAGATGGTCAATAGGCCGTCGGCTGCCGTGATCTGCGCCCCTTCGGGGATGTCGATGGTCTCGGTCAGGTTGTCGACTTTCATCGTTGCTCAACTTGCCATGCTGTCCTTCTGGGCTCAATAGCAGTAGGCGATCAGCCGTCCGCCGAGCCTCTTCTCCTGCGCCTCGGCGTGCCCCATCATGCCCTGGGACGTGGACACGATGATGATGCCGAATCCCTTCGCCGGGAGGAACCTCTTTTCGAACTTCTCGTAGCCGTCGGCCTTGACCTCGAACCTCGGCTTGATGACCGAGATCCGGTTCACCCTGCCGAGCAGGCTGATCGTGAGGTAGGATCCCTTCTCGGACTCCGTCTCCTCGAACCCGCCGACGTAGCCGGTCTCGTTCAGGAGCCCGAGCACGCGCTTGATGACGTTCGATGACGGCCGTACGACGCACGACCTCTTGCCGACCTTCTCGGCGTTGCCGATGGTCGTGAGCGCGTTTGCGAGCGAGTCGTTGAGTGTCATGGTTCTGTCCCCATATGGTCATGAGTATTTCTTGAATCCTATCTTCGTCGCGATCTCGCGGAAGCACTGCCTGCACAGGTCGAGCCCGTACTTGTCGATGTGGCCGCCGGTCCTGCCGCAGCGCCTGCACCGCTTCGCGCCGATGCCGGTCGTGCGGCTCTTCGGCGAGTTGTGCTTGAGGTAGCGGGCGAGCTTCGTCGGTTTCGCCTTGAGCTGCTTGAACGCCTTCTTGTAATAGCTTGCCGTCATGTGCCTCACCCGACCGTGATGCCGAAGGTCCGCTCCATGAAGCCGATCGCCTCATCTCTCGTGATGCGATGCCTCGGCGACACCTTCGCCTTCTTGATCATTCGTTTCTTGACACGGAACCCAGGGCGATCGAGCGTGATCGATGCCTCGAGCCCGATGATGCCGATCTCCGGGTCATACGGGGTTCCCGGGATGTCGATGCATTCCGGGATGCCGAACGAGATGTTCCCGAAGCCGTCGAAATGCGACTTCTTAAGCCTGTTCTCCTGCGACGCGAGCACACGCTTGATGAGGTCGTGCGCCGCCGGGCCGCGGAGCGTAATCTTGCACCCGATAGGTAGCCCCGGCCGCAGGCCCCACGCCTGGATGCGCTTCTTGGTGAACGTCTTTACCGGCTCGACGCCGGTGATGTTCTTGAGGAGCTTGAGCCCTTTCTCGAGGATGCCCTGGTCCTTCCCCGCCCCGATGTTCAGGGTGATCTTCTCGACGCGGATCATCCGCATCCGGTTCTCCGTCCCCGTATCGCCTATGCCCGCCATGCCGCTCACTTTGCCTTCCCGCCGCCCGTTACCGTTATCGCGGGCTTCGTCTTGCCGATGACGTACGCGTACGTCGCGAGCGTCTCGTAGCTCTCAGAGCCTATCCTGAAGAACAGCCTGCCTCCCTCGACGCTCTCGACGGTCCCGATCCGTCCGAGATAGGTGCCGCCGACGATGTAGACAAGCATCTTCTTCTCGAGCGGCAGCCGCTCCTTTATCTGCACAGGGAACTCGATGAGGAGCGAGTCGCCGACCTGGTAGGCGTCTTCGGGCACGATGACGTTCGTGCCCTCGAAAAGGTTCAGCTGGAGCCTGCCCCTCTTGAGGCGGGTCTTGTTCTCGATCCGCAGCACCTTCTTCGTCGACTCCTCCTCCATAATCTCCACCGGCGTGAGGAGGCCGCGGTCGGTGATGACGAGCCTGAAATACCTGCCGCTCGCCTTGAGCGCGAGCACGTCGAAGAGCCCGACCGGGAGCTTGATGTCCTTCACCTGCTTCTGGTTGACCATGACGACGCTCCGGTTCAGCGCACGGACGCACTCCTTCGTGGTCTTCGCGGCGCCGATCATCTTGAGGACGACGGCGATGGGGAGCGACAGGCGCAAGCTCTTTCCCGGGTTCGGCCTGACGACGAAGGTCGTCCCCTTCCTGCCGATGTCCCATGTCCGCGGCGTCGCGAGCCGTTTCAGGTGCTGCTTACCCATTTTTCTTCTCTCCGGATGCTGGTTTCCTCTTCGGCGCAGTCCGCTCGAGTATGCGCTTCCGCTTCTTGTCCTCGAGCGTGAGGTCGACGATCATGAGGTTCGAGGCGTTGAACGGGACGAGCCGCTTCGTGCCGTCCTTCTTCGATCGCTCGAGCTTCTCGATATAGACGGCGTTGCGCCCGACGTCGACATGGTCGACCTTGCCGTCCTTGCCCCTGAACGAGCCGCGCAGCACCTTCACCCGGTCCCCTTTCCGAACGCGCATCGAGCGCCTGCCGTGCTTCTCGCGGAGCGCCTTGTCGAGATGGGCGGAAAGGAACCCCGCCTGGATGTGGCGCGGCGCGTTATAGCGGTACTTGCGCTGCTTCCTGGCCTGCGTCGAGGCCTTCCATGCCGGTGAAAACGCCGATTTCATCGTTGTTGCCCTGCCTGCGGTGGTGCGCTGCCGATTGTCATACTATGATGCCCGCGACCTTGGAGATGCCCGGCCAGCGCTGGCAGGCCTCCTTCGCGATGGGGCCCTTGAAGATGGTCCCCTTCGGGTTGCCCTTATCGTCCTTGAGCACGACCGCCGCGTTGTCCTCGAACCTGACCCGCGTTCCGTCGGGCCGGCGGTAAGCCTTCTTCTGCCTGACGATGACCGCGAACACGACCTGCTTGCGCATGTCGGGCTTTCCCTTCTTGATGCTCGCGAGGACCAAGTCGCCGATGCCGGCGGCGGGCGACCGCCCTTTCCGCGTCTTGTGGCCCTTCACCGCCACGATCTTGATGACCTTCGCGCCGGAGTTGTCACAGGTAGGGACCCACGCGCCCACAGGGAGCGACTTGACGATGTTCGCCTTGACCGACTGCATCTGGTATCATCTCGCGCTGGTGTGCCGTATCATTCCCGCTTCGCCATCTTCTGGACGATGACAAACGATTTGGTCTTCGAGAGTGGGCGGGTCTCGTAGATCACCACGCGGTCGCCTTCTCGCGCATCGATGCACGCGGGATTGTGCGCATGGATCTTCGTCCGTTTCCGCTGGTACCGCTCATACTTGGGAATCCTCGCGAACCGCTCCCACTCGACGGTCGCGGTGAGGTGGGCCTTGCTCGAGACGACGGTCCCCTGGAACCGCCTGCCGCGCACCTTGACGGTGCCGTGGAATGGGCAGTTCGCGTCCTCGCACGTCGCCTTGGGCGTGGGGACGCCGATCCCGAGGCCGTTGTCCTCCTTCTTTCTGGTTGTGGTGGCCATTTTTACCGTATCCTATCATACGGGCGCCGCATGATGCTCTTCCCGTCGATGATGAGTGTCTGTCCGCCCTTCCGGGCCTCGAAGACGACCTGGTCCTTGACGATCGTCTTCCGGCCCTTTGGCGTCGATATGATGAGCGTGTTCCTGGTCTCGTCGACTATCCTCCCTTCGATCCCGATGAGGTCCTTGTTCCCTGCCTCGGTCACCTTGATGTCGGTCCCTATCAGCAGCTCCTTGTACATAGCTGTTCTCCGGGTCCTATCGTTCCTCGATCGTTTCCGGCGCGAACCCCATCGCGACCAGCGTGTCCCGCGCCCTCCTGGCGTGGTTCCCTTGGAGCTCGATCTTGCCTCCCTTCGTTGTGCCGCCGCAGGCGAACGCGCCCTTGAGCTTCTTGGTGAGGTCCTTGATGTCGATCTCCTTCTGATCGATCCCCTCAATCATCGTGTACTGCTTGCCGAACTTGCGCTTCTCGAGGGAGATCACGATGCGCTGGCTCTCCTTCGCTATCGTCTCGCACACGCATAGGTCTTTGGGAAGTCCGCAGGTGGAGCAAATCTCGCTCATGCTTGTGTAGTCTCCTTTGTGTTGTACTGTATCGTCTTAATCTTCGCGATCGTCTTCTTCAGCTGCTTGATTCTGCCTGGGCTCTTCGGGTTGGTGCCCGTCGAAATCTGGGCGTTCTCCTTGATCAGCTCGAGCTGGATCTCGCCGAGCTTGTCGGCGATCTCCTTCTCACTCATCGCGAGCAGGTCCTTGCTTCTCATCGTCCTTCGTCTCCGCGGGCGCCTCGGCGCCTGCAGCCGTGCTGTCCTCCTTCCTCTTCGGCTTCGTCTCGGGCGCTGCCTCCGGCATCGCGGACTCGTCGGTCTCCTCGACCGTCTCCTTCCTTTCCGAGACCAACTGGATCTTGTCGGTGAGTTCTATGTCGGGCGGCATGATCGACACCTTGATGCCGACGATGCCGCTCTTGAGGAGCGCGAACTTCTGCGAGACGAGCACGCCCGACTGGGCGATGTCCCCGCACTTCTTCAGGTAGCCCATGTAGAAGCGCCAGTTCTTCGCGCGCGTGGAGGGTATCTTCCCCGATATGAGTATCTCGACCCCGAGCGCGCCCGCGCGCATGACGTCCGCCATCGTCTTGTGGCCGACACCCTTGAAACGGGTGGTGCCGTAGCGCTCGAGGCTGTTCGCGATGCGCTCGGCGATGATATCAGGGTCGAGGTTGACGTTCTCGACCTCGTTGATCTCAATCTGCGGGTTCTCGAGGTTGAACTTCTTCTTGAGCGTCTTCGTGAGCCTGTTGATGTTTGCGCCGCCCCGGCCGACGATGAGGCCCGGCCGCGACGCGTAGATCACGATCTTCTCGCCGAGCGGCGTGCGCTGGAGCTTGCAGTGCGAGTAGCCGACCCGCGACAGGTTCGAGGAGATGAACTCCTGTATGTGGAACTCCTTCATCTTCTGTTCGACGAACTCTCGCTCAATCATGGTGCTGCCTCGGGTTTGGGTTTCTTCTCTGGCGACGGTGATGGCGCCTCCGGCGCCGCAGGGGTCTTCGCTTCCGCCTGCGGCTTCTTCTCCTTCACGGCTCCGGCCTTCTTGGCGTCATCGGCCTCTTTCTTCGCGGGCGCCTCCGGCCCTTCCCTGTCCGGCGCGGCCTTCACGTCCTTCTTCGGCTCCGCCTCTGCGAGCACGACCTCGATATGGGTGCGCTTGGTGATCCGTCGCGACTGCCTGCCGTAGCGCATCGGCCGCGAGGCGAGATGCGCGTTCGTGTGCGCGATCACCAGCTCTTCGGAGAGGCCCTTGACGTGCGCGTTCATCTCGGCAGACTTCAGGAGCTTGAGCACCTCCCGAATCGCCTTCTCGGGGTACGCGCCGGTCCGCATGCCCGGCCGGTGCGGCATCTTCTTCACATGGCGCGTATATGGGAGGGGAGACTCATGCTTCAGGACGCGCTCGAGCGCGGCCTTCGCTGCATCGGCCCTCTTCCCCCTGATGAAGCGGCAGATTTCGACCGCCTGCTTCGTGGATATGGGCAGGTCCCGCCCGACAGCGGTGGCCATGTTCTCCGTTGGTGTGAAGCTGAGTCCGAACTTCATCGTCGCATCCTTACCTGACCGATATGGCGGCGCTGCTCCTCGTCGCGCCGACGCCCGGCGCGCTGTGCTGCACGCGGTTCCTCGTGAGCGCGAACTCGCCGAGGACGTGGCCGACCATGTCCTCCTGTATCATCACCGGGACGAAGCTCTTGCCCTGGTGCACCTTGATGGTCATGCCGACCATCTCGGGGAGGATGACCATGTCGCGGCAGTGCGTCTCGATGTTCTTCGCGCCTGCCCTGACCTTCTTGAGGAGCGTCTTCTGCTGCTCGGAGAATCCCCTGAGCAGGGACCGCCGCGCCCGCGCCGGCAGGAGCTCTGCGAACTCCTTGATGCCGAGCTCCTGGAGCTCCTCGATCGTCTTCCCCCGGTAGCGGAATTCCTTCTTTGCCATCGTTCCCTCACGCCTTGCCTTTCCTGCGGCCCGTTCGCCGCGGCCTGATCATGCCCACCTTCCGCCCCGGCGGCGCGTTCTTCGGCGAGATCGTGGGCCTGCCTTTCCTCGACGACCTGGTGCCGCCGAGCGGGTGGTCGACAGCGTTCATCGACGCGCCGGAGACGAGCGGATAGAGCTTGTTCCGCGCGCGCATCTTGTGGTATCGCTTGCCCGCCTTCACGAGCGGCTTCTCGGTCCTGCCGCCGCCGGCGATGACCCCGACGCTCGCCCTGCACTCGGGCGGGAAGGTCTTCTGCCTTTTTGACGGCAGCAGCACGACGACGCCTGATGGGAGCTTGGCGATTATCCGGGCGGCGGCGCCTGACGAACGCACGAACTTGCCGCCGTCGCCGGGCTGGTTCTCGATATTGTGGATCTGCGTCCCCTCAGGGATGTCCTTGAGCGGGAGCACGCTCATCGGCTGCGGCTCGGCGCCCGCCCCGACCGTGACCTCATCGCCGACCCTGATCCCCTCTGCGGCGGGCGCGAGGGTCTCCTCGCCGTTCTCATACCTGATGAACGCGAGCGGCGCGGAGTGGCCGGGGCAGTGCATGAGGTCGACAATCTCCCCCCTGATGAGGATGTCGCTCTTCCTGGCATGCTGGATGCTCCCCCTGAAGCGGTGGGAGGGCGACCGGTAGGTCGGGCTCCCTGTCCCCCGCGCCTGCTGGATGAGGTTCTTTCCCATATGCGTCGCCTTACATGAGTCCGAGGTTGGTCGCGATATCGATAGCCGGAGTCTCGTCGCTGAACGTGACGTACGCCCGCTTCTCCCCTGCCGGCGTGATGTAGGTGTTCACACCCACGACCTTCACCTTGAACAGCTTCTCGATGGCCTGCTTGATATCGTGCTTGTTCGCCCTGCGCCCGACGACGAAGATGAGCTTGTTTTCGGACTCCATGAGCCTGATCGACTTCTCCGTCGAGAGCGGGTTCCTGATGATCTGGTGCGGGTCCATCGTCGGTTCACATGAACAGGTTCTCCTTCTGGAGGGTCTTGATGGCCTCTTCAGTGAAGAGGGTGAGCCTGCCGGGATGCGCCCCGGGCGCGAGCGTGAGCACCGAGAGCCTCTTTATCGGCACCACGTCGACGCCGGGCAGGTTCTTGCAGGCGTCCGAGAGCCCGCAGCGCCGGGAAACCACGACGAGAGGGCCGATCCGCGGCCTCGCGCGCCGGTTCCGCATCGTGCCCTTGCCTGCGCGGATGCCGGTCTTCGCGCTCCGGGCGAGCTCGTCGGCGAGGCCGATGGCGCTGAAGAGCGTGCGGGCGTCCTTGGTCCTGGCGATCGCCTCGACATCTTTCGCGAGCACGAACGGATAGGCGTCAGGCACCCGATGGCCGCGCTTCATGACCGTGTCCTTCTTAATGGTGGCAGCGAGCGCGCTCCTGATGGCTTTCCGCTTTTCTTTGGCGTTAATCTTGAGCTCGGTGTTCTTGTACGCCTTCGGAGGATGCGCGCGCCTGCCGCCGACCGTCCCCGGCGCGACCGCGCCCACCCAGTTCATCCGGGTGCCCCTGCGGGAGAGGATCTTCCTCGGGACCCGGGAGATGCCGAAGCCGTAGGAGCCGCGATAGTCGTGGCGCCTGCGCGAGAGCTCTGCCGACGCGCGCATGCCTGCCCCCGGCTTCGCCCCGTACGGCTGGCGGCCCGAGAGCTCCTGGATGCGGTGCGCCTTCTGGATGAGGTCCTGCCTGACGGGCTCCGAGAACTGCCTCGGGAGGGCGATGTCGCCTTTGCTCTCCTTCTTCACGGAAATGATCGGGAGCTTCATGGTCAGTTGCCCTGCTTGGATGATATGCTAATCGTGAGTATCTCAGGCGGTTGCGACGGGATCTGCCTGTTCGGCCGCATCGGCTTCGTGAACCTGATGATGCGCTTCTTCGGGCCGGCCACCGACCCCTTGACGATGATGCACGGGTTCTTTACGATGCCGTAGTTGATGTGGCCGCCGGCGACGTTCAGCTTCGCCGGGTCGGTCTCGATGCCGAGAAGCCACTTGTTGTATTCGGTCCGCTGGGAGTATCCCATCTTGCCGGCCATCGCGACCCTGTACATGACATGCCCCTGCGCTTTCCAGGGGCCGAGCGATCCCGGCCTCCTCTGGCCCTTCTCGCTCTTGTGCGCCTTGAGCCCGATGCCGAAGCGCTTGACCGGCCCTGCGGTCCCCTTGCCTTTCGTGACCGCGTGGATGTCGAGCTGCTCGCCCGGCCTGAACAGGTCACCGACCATAATCTCTTTCGCGGCGACCGACTTCGCATAGGCGAGCTTGTCACCGGCCGTGGCGCCGCCGATCCCTATCTCGAAGACATCAGGCCTCTTCTTGCCGATGCCGGTGAGCTTGGGCTGGGTGTGGACGACGAGCGTGATATCATCGATCCCCTCGAGCCCGCCTTCCATTCCCTCGAGCGTCTTCCCCTGCTTCTTGGGAAGCGATATCTTGCGGGAGAGCTCCTTCTCCGCCTTGAGCGCGACCTCTGCGGCGAGCGTGCGGCCGTAGGGCGTGTCGGTGTAGAACCTGACTGCGAGCGGCCTGATCGGCGGGCACTCGATGATCGTCGCCGGCACTGCTATCGTCTCGCCCTTGGTGCGCGAGCGCGGACCGTTGTCCTTGACCATGAGGTGGGTCATGCCGACCTTATACCCTGCGTAGCCGAGCAGGGTCGCGTCCTTCGCCGCAGGCCAGGACCTGACACGGGCATAGCTGCGCTTGGCCCGTTTCCTAGGCCAAAACTGCATGCTTCCTGATCGCGGCGCCTTCTTCTTCGGCATGGTTTCTCATATCTCTCCCCTTTTTGGGGACAGTCCTAGCTGCAAAGGCACATTTTCCCGTATGACGGATAAATAAGCCTTTTCCTAAAGCCTTTCTTTCAGAACGAAGGATTTCATCATCCGCTAGTCTGAAAGACTTTTTTTCAGGCTTCGATTGGTGTAATGACGGTATTTAAACCTTTATCGGTCCTGTTTAAACACCGAATAGAGTGGGCGTGGGAAACGCGGGGCTCTTTATAAATGTTGTGGTTGCGCAGGAGGGATGCTTACCTATATAGCCTCCTACGGCTTCCCTGCCGGCTGCCCGGTAGGTTCGCTCTCGGGAGCCCGCCTTGCCTTCCTGCGCCTGGCAGGGGAGTAGAGGAGCTTCCTCCTGACATACTGGACCGGGTTCTTGATCTTCACGCAGAGGTTGTCAGGATGGCAGATGCCGAGGTCTATATAATAGGTCCTGTTGTCGCAGTTCGGCGGCAGCACCTTCTCCTTCGCGTTCTTCCGGTAGGAGAGTTGGCCCTTGAGGACCACCTTCCTGAGCTGCTCCGGGTTCTTCGCGTTCCACTCATCGAGCGCTTCCTCGATCATCTCGTGCGTCCAGCCGACGTTCTGGAGGAAATTCACCAGGCAGAACATGAAGCGCTTCTTGCCGTCCTTGAGGCCTGCTAGGCCGAGCCGCATGCACGGCGGGAATGCCTCGAGGGGAGCGGCCTCTTCGAGCTCCTCGAACTCCTTCGCGTGCCGCTTCTCGAACCCGTCGAGCGTGGCTTCGATGCGCGGGCTGTGGTCAAACGCCCTGATCACGAGCTCGCGCGCCTCGTCAGGCGTCGCGCGCGAGGGATCGAGGAAGGTGTGCGGCGAGAGATCGAGACCGTCAGGGGCTGCGCTCTCGCGCTCGAACTCGAGCACCCTGTCAGGGTCGACCGGGACCGAGACGAGGCCTGACTTCTCGTGCAGCGAATAGGCGGAGCGGTAGAGATGGCGCGAGGATATGAGGAGCGTGTCGACCTTGAGGTCGAGCCGCTCCTCGAACGAGGTGCTGCCGCACCGGCACGTCCGCACAGTCTCATGCACCATCTTCTCCATGATGCTCCCGCACCGACCGCACGCGAGGAACCGCTCATCCTTCTCCCTCATCTCCCGGTACTGGCACTTCGGGCAGATGAACTCATACCTCGCCGTCCCGGCCCGTCCCTTCGCCTCGGCGCCGCAGGAGGCGCAGCTCTCCTTGAAGAAATCCTGCTGAGTCTTGCCGGTCTCCTGCAGGTACCGCCTGAAGCCCGGGTCGGCGAGAATCCGTTTCGAGAGGGAAAACCGGTTCTCCTTGCTGTCGATACAGTCCATCAGGTACGCGACGATGCGCCGCGTCATGTCAGGGAACATCTTCCTGGTCTCGGTGTCGCCGGGGCCCTTCGCGAAGGCCTCGTACGGCACCCCGATGTGGAAGCCCTTGTTGCCCGAGAACTTGCACGAGACTGCCCTGATGCCATGGTCCTTGAGCGCCTGGACGATGGCATCCGCGATGAGCCGCGTCGCCGAGAACTCCTCGAAGTCGACGTCGATCACGAGGTCCCAGCCGATCCTGAGCGATTCGAGCTCCTTTGCGCTCATCTGGGGCTTGAGCTGCAGCACGTTGCTCCACCGTTCCTCAGAGATGTGGAACGAGGTCGCGCGCTGCTTCGCGAACTCGAGCACGTCGGCGGGGTACTGGAGCATGTCAGGGCGCTTGCCGAACCCGGTGCCGAACTTCACCGCCACCTCCCTCCCGTGCGCTGTCGCGAGGATCGCCTCCTGGATATCGCGGCGCTTGTAGTGGCGCAGGGCAGTGCCGATGTCGATCATGGGCAGGGGTATCGGACGAAGGTTTATAAAATGTGATGTCGAACCTCTCTGATGGGACGATGGCAGCGACCTATGACGGCCTGATCGCCTGGATAGAGGACCTGAAGGGTGCCGACGGGCTGATCATCGTGGAAGGAAAGAAGGACGTGCGGGCGCTCAATGCCTTCGGCATCACGGGCGTCTACGAGCTGGCAAAGCCCCTCTATGCGGTGTGCGAAGAGGTCGCGGCGCGCGCACGGCGCGCGATCATCCTGACCGACCTCGACCGCGAGGGGAAGAAGCTCTACGGCGCGCTCAACTCAGGCCTGTCCCGGATGGGCGTTCAGGTGGATGCCCGGTTCAGGGAGTTCCTGCTGCGCGAGACGAAGCTGCGCCAGATAGAGGGTCTTCCCGCCTACCTCGAGCGCCTGGCTACATCGCCTCAAGGCGCTTGATGCGGTCGTCGATGTCCGGATGCGTCGAGAAGAGATGGTTGACCGCGCCCTTGGCCTTCCTCATCGGGTTCTCGATGTAGAGGTGAGCGGTCGCCTTGTTGGCGGAGTCGACGAGCGTGTCGTGGTCGTCGCGGATCTTCCGAAGAGCGTTCGCGAGGCCGGGGGGGTAGCGGGTGAGCAGCGCGCCGTTCGCGTCGGCGAGGTACTCGCGCTTGCGCGAGATAGCAAGCCGCATCAGCTGGGCGATGATCGGCGCGAGGATCGCGAGCACGAGCGCGACCACCACGAGGATCGCGCCGGCGTTCCCGGAGTCGCTCCTGCGCCTGCCGCCGCCCCAGAGGAAGCTTCGCAGCATGAAGTCGGAGAGGAGGGTGACGACGCCGATGAGCACCGTCGTCAGCATCATGATGCGGATGTCGTAGTTCTTGATGTGCGCGAGCTCGTGCGCGAGCACGCCCTCGAGCTCCTGGCGGTTCATCCTCTTCCTCAGGCCTGAGGTGACGCATACCAGGCTGTGTCCGGGATCCCTGCCGGTCGCGAAGGCGTTCATCGACTCCTCCTCGATCATGTAGACCTTGGGCATCGGGATGCCGGCGGCGATCGAGAGGCCCTCGACGGTGTTCCAGAGATACGGGTCATCCTTCTTCTCGATCCGCTTCGCCTTCGAGACCGAGGCTATCATGCTCTGCCCGGAGAACCAGCCGACGAGCGAGTAGACGACGCCGAATATGAAAGCGAAGATGATGCCGAATTCGAAGCTGCCCCAGAACGCCTCGCCGAGCACGCCGCCGAGGAGGATGACGACGAAGAGGAAGAGCACGAGGAGTACATAGGACTTCACCTTGTTCGCGGTGATGTGCTGGTAGAAATCCACCATCGCGGACCCTCTGCTGCAGGCCTAGAACTCGACCTTGACGTTCTCCCGCGCCGCGCCCTTGGTCTCGAACATCTCCTTGTCCGAAAAGCCGAGCATGCGGCCGAAGACGTTCGTCGGGAAGACCTGGAGCTTGGTATTAAAGAGCATCACCTGGTCGTTGTAGAACTGGCGCGCATACGCGATCTTGGATTCCGTCCCTGAGAGCTCCTCCTGGAGCTGCATGAAGTTCTGGTTCGCCTTCAGGTCGGGGTAGTTCTCCGCGACCGCGAAGAGGGATTTCAGCGCGCCCGTTATCGCGTCTGACGCCGCCGCCTTCTTCGCCATGCTCGCGCCGCCGACGAGGTTGCTGCGCTCCCTCGTCACCTGGGTGAGCAGCTCCTTCTCGTGCTTGGCATAGCCCTTGACGGTGGAGACGAGGTTCGGGATGAGGTCATACCGTCTCCTCAGCTGGACATCAATCTGCGCCCACGCGTTCTCGACGCGGTTCTTGATGCGTATCAGGCCGTTGTAGACAAGGATGAGATAGAGCGCCACGACGACCGCAACAACGATGATGATAATAGTCGCATCGACCATGGATATCACCTCCTGGTTTGAGGGTTCCGGGCAAGATGAGTCACTATATAAATCTTCCTCAGGAGAGATGCGAGCCGGATGCGGCTCCAGAGGGGGTTGCGCAAGATTAATAAACGGGGCTGGCGTTCTCTGCCGCATGGAGATCGCCTTCATCCTCATCAAGGCCGGGCACGGCAAGGCCAAGCTCGTCTGCAAGGCGCTCGCGAAGCACGCGCCGATGGCGGAGATCCACGAGGTCTACGGCCAGTACGACCTCGTCGCGAAGGTGGTGGCGGACGACCGGCACGCGCTGAACGACTTCATCAGGAACACGCTGATGATAACGGAAGGCATCGACCGCTCCGAGACGCTGCTCGTCACCGAGATCGAGGAGGACGAGGAAGCGGCAGGCGATTCCCGGGACGAGAATGCCGAGGATGAGGACAAAGAGGACTACGAGGCCGACGGCGAGCTAGACTGAATTCTAATTTAATTACGCTTGTTAACAATGGGATATATTTAAATACTTAATAAAATGAATGATATGCTTGTGATTAACAAAGAAATCATTCCTTGGAAGTTCTATCAAGAACCTGTATATTACACTGGTTTAGTTACAATCGCATTTATTGGTTTAATAATATTAATAATTCTTGGAAAAACCATCCCTCAATCTTTTACCATTCCCTCCACAGTCTTTGGAACACTTTTTGGGATACTTACCTTTTTCCTATGGGTTACACGATGTCCGAATTGTAAAAGACCTTTCAGGAAAACTGAGAAATTGGAATGGAAACAAGATTTAGGACTAAAAAAAGAACCTTATACTTATTACACAAAAATTTACAAATATGATGATGGTACCACAGAAAATGTTGAGGGAACGGAAAAAACCATTATCAGAGAAAAAAAGTATGATAGGCATTTTTTCATCTGTAAACAATGTAATTATGGTAATGAAAAAGAATGGAATGAAGAAGAAGGTAAGTGGTTGGGTGAAGAACCAAAATCTCAAATAATTAGAAAGAAAGGGAGTTCTATTGGTTTCGGATTCGACGATAGGGAAAGTACCAGGAAAGAAAGAATTCCAATTAAATCTAAAATAAAAAAAATAGTATATCGAAGAGCAGAAAATTCTTGTCAGTTATGTGGGGATAATCAATCAAAATTACATATACATCATATCGATAAAAACCCGGCTAATAACCGAGTGAATAACTTAATCATATTATGCCCCAATTGTCATTCGAAAGCTGAATCGTTAAATATTACCGCATTAAAAAATTCTGCTCAGAAACCCTATCGTAAAGCAACCACAATAAATATATATAAATGATAAAGATAATTATACTTATTAATTTTTCTTCTCATACGCCGCATCGAGCACGTCGCGTATCGCTTGCGCCTTCTTCTTGCCGATGAGGGGCACCTCCTCGAGCTCCTCCCTTTTCCCGGTCATCACGCCGCGCACGCTGCCGAAGCGCTCGAGGAGCGGCCTTGCGAGCCCCGGCCCGATGCTCGGGAGCGCCTCCACGATGTACTCCTGCTGCTCGCGGAGCGTGAGCGGCTTCTTCTCCTGGTGGAGCGAGAAGTCCCTCCCGCCGGTCTCCTGCTCGCGCCGCGCGATCGTGAGGATGAGGCCTGCGGTGTCCTTCGCATTGCGCGTGTGCACGATTGGGATGCCATAGCTCACGGCGATCGTCGCGAGCATGCCGCGGATCGCGTTCGGGTGCACGTTCCGCACCTCGTAGATGTCCTCCTCTCCCTCGATGACCACGAGCGGCCGCGCGTAGCCCTGCTTGAGGTCCTTCATCTGCAGGAGCAGCCGCTTATCCACGATGGAGTTGACGAAGTCGGGCACGCGCTTCACCTCGATCCCGACACGCTGCGACGCGACGTAGTCGGCGTACTTCAAGGTATCGAGCGAGACGTCGGCGCCCATCTCGATCAGATCCTTGATGATGGTGTTTCCCTTCTCGCGGTAGTCGGCGACGATGCGGACTGGCGTCTCGCCGCCGTAGGAATCCATCGTCGTCTGTCCTGCCGACGCCGAGTGGAAGACGCCGGCGAGGCTCTTCCGGAGCGTCGCGAGGTTGCGGTGCATCCTTTTTTCCTTGTGGTGCGCGCTCCAGCGGTATCCCTGGTCGCGCGTGTCCCTCGTCGAGAGGATGATGACCCTGCCTTCCTTGTGCCTGCCGGTCCTGCCGCGACGCTGGATGTGCCTGATGGCGGATGGTATCGGCTCGTAGAACACCACGAGATCGACCTCAGGGATGTCGAGCCCCTCCTCCCCGACCGACGTCATGCAGATGACGTTGAAGCCGTCCTTCCTGAACTCGTCGAGCATCTCGATCTGCCGCTTTTGGGAGAGGCCAGTCGTCCCTTTCTTCATCTGGCCGACGAAGAGCCTGCAGGTCACTCCTTCGATGGCGTTGAGGTCGTCGACTATCGCCTGCGCGGTGTCGCGGTACTGGCAGAAGACGATCACCTTCGCATCAGGGCCCTTTGTCGCGCGCGCGATGATCCCGCGCAGCCGCGGCAGCTTCGGATGCTCGATGCCCTCCTCGACGAGCCGCGCGGCGAGGACGGATGCGCTCTTGAAATGCAGGTCGCGCACGAGGTTCTGCACCGCCTTCACCTTCGAGGTCTTCGCTTCGGCCTGGAGCTTCGAGAGATAGCGGTGGAGCGGGCCTGCCCCCTGCGTCTCGAGGAGCTCGAGCGCGTGGTAGACCTTCATCGCCTCTGCCGCGAGCGAGATAGCCTTCATGGTCTCGAAGTCCTTCCCGTCGCGCAAGCTTCCGTGCAGCTTCGCCTGGAGTTCGAGCAGCGCCTTCTTGGAGAGGTCCTGCAGGTTCGCGCTCTCGAGGAAGCCGAGCGCCTTTATCGCGCGGACCTTGTCGCGCAGGCACGACTCAAGGTGCCGTCTCGCCTCCTTGAACCGCTCGGGCAGGTCCACCTCGTCCCAGACGACCTCGATCGGGAAAACGTACGGCTTGACGTCGGGGTCCTCGTCGGTCCTGATCTCCACATCCTCGATGTGGAGGTTCACGCACACCTCCTTGATCTTCTCGATCTCCGACCCGGGGGATGCGGTGAGCGCGAGGATGCGCGGGTAGTGGGCGCGCTTGTGGTACTGCTTCGCGATCCAGACATACGAGTAGTCGCCGACCGCGCGGTGGGCCTCATCGAAGACGAGCAGCGAGACGTCCTCGAGCCTGATCCTGTTCTGGATGATATCATTCTCCAGGCCCTGCGGGGTCGCGAAGACGAACTGGGCGTCCTTCCAGAGCGCCTCCCTGGTCTCGGGCCTGACCGCGCCGGTGAAGAGCGCGAACTTCTCGTCGGGGAGCCCTATCTTCGCCCTGAAGACCTGCAGGTGCTGCTCGGCGAGCGGCTTTGTCGGCGCCATGAAGATGGCCTTTGTCTGCGGGAACTGGCCGGCCCGGTAGACGGCGAGCATCATCGCTATCGCGGTCTTGCCCATGCCGGTGGGCAGCACCACGAGCGTGTTCTTCTGCACCGCTGTCGAGAATATAGTCTCCTGGTAGAGGCGCGGCTTGAAGTCTTTGAGCATGACTCCGAAGAAGCCGGTTTCGTTTATATACTTTTGCCGGGAGGCTGTCCAGTGGCATCGCTAGCCATGGCCTGGGCAGAGGATGCGGTGGTTGTACCCGACGAGCCGCATCATCGACTCCTGCATCTGTCGCGGGTCGGACGTGGGGAGGTCGGTCCTGCCGGTGGTGCTCCCGAAGAGCGTGTCGCCTGAGAAGAGCACCCTCTCCTTCCCATACCAGAGGCAGACCGATCCTGTGGTATGGCCCGGCGTCGGGACGACCTCGAGCTCGGGCACCTTGCCCATGGCCTCCTCGAGCGGCACGAGACGCGCCTCCCTGAACTTTCCTGCCATGTCCTCGTCCAGCACGGTGCCGAGCGGGTCCTTCCGCCAGTTCTCGATCTCGGTCCGCGACGCCGCGAAGACGGCGTTCGGGAATAGGTCGAAGTTTCCGATATGGTCATAGTGCAGGTGGGTGAAGAGGACGAGCTCGACCGCGTCGAACGGCACGACCTTGTCCAGGAACTGCTGGACGAGGCCGCGCTTCGCGCGCGGCCCGGTGTCGATGAGGGTCTTTCTCCCAAAGTCGCAGAAGTAGATGTTGGAATCGACAGAAAGCTTCCAGACCCTGTCGCATACCCTGGTTATCATGATGCTTCACTTCCGTTCGCGTTGCGGGGCTCCTGCGATGCTTCGCGGATGCTGGCACCTGTCATGTCTGCCGCGACACTCGCATCCGTCCTCTCCTCGAGGCAGCGCTCCCACCCCTTCACTCCAGGTACTTCTGCTCGTGCAGGTAGTAGGAGAGTATGAAGCCGAGGATGAAGCAGATGATGATGATATCCTTCCTGCCGTAGAACGAGCCGAGCAGGTAGCCGAGCAGGAACCCGATGATGATGAGGTAGAACGGGAAGTTGAGCTTGCGCTTGCGGAAGTACATCAGCCGTCCGGCGAACATGCCGGAAAGGAAGATGATGATGTAGCTCATGACGGCGCTCCCCGCGGCGAGAGAGATGACAAAGCCGATGATGAGCAGCACGATCGCGTAGGTCTCGGCCCAGTTCTTCCAGTAGCTCCATGACGCCCGTTTTCCTCGCAGCGGTATCATCACTATCATCTCCCCTTAGTGCTCTCGAACGTGATGATGTAGACAAGCCAGAACAGGCCGCCGACCAGGAGCGACCCGAAGACGATGAACGCGAGATTCGCGGTGAGCGAGACGAAGAGTGCGGCGCCCACGATGATGCCGAGATAGAAGACGTACGTCGGCCGCGAGCCGAAGAACATCTGCAGCCCGGAGAGGCCGGGGATAGGGAGCGAATTGCACACCGCGATCCAGATGTTGATGAGCACGAAGTGCTGCATGAGCGCTGCGGGGACGAAGGGCAGCAGCCCCAGGAGCTTGAGGACGATCGCGAAGAGGATGCTCGCGAGCGGGCCCATGAACGCGACGGTCCCCTGATCGAAGTTGTTGATGCCGTAGCGGAACTTGCCCAGCCGCTGGATCTTGAGATGGTGCATCTCCGCCATCCCGAAGGCGAGGAACCAGAGCTTCCCGCCGGAGAGGAGCGTGAACAGCACGCCGATGATGATGATATACCAGAACGGCCGAAACTCGGTGTTGTAGCCGATCTTGAGCGCCCAGGCCTTGTGGGCGGACACGTGCACCAGCACGGCTGCCGCCATCATGAGGAGCGTCACGAGGTAGTTGCCCAGCCAGAACGCGAGGTTGAAGCTCTCCCTGCCGTCGTCGAAACCGACGATCAGGGCGAGGATGAGGATGATGAGGACGAGGTCCCGGACCTCCTGCGCGGTGAAATAGTAGAACTGCCGGAGCCGGTAGAGGAATTCTCCCATGGGGCTCCCTATGCCGCGGAGGTTTAAAAATGTTTCCTCAGGGTCTATCCGACGGAGAAGGTGTAGCTGAACAGGCCGTCGGTCCCGTCCTCCGCCCCATCAGTCCCCTGGAGGAGCGCGACGATCGCCTCGGCATGGCCTGCCCCCACCACCGCGAGCACGCACGCGTCGGGCCGCGCATCGAGCAGCCGACGGAGCCGGCGCGCCATGTGGCTGTTCCGCTCGTCGATGAGCACCCGGTGGAGGGTCGGATACTTCAGCCTGACCTCCTCGAGGAGGCTTTGCACGACCTCGTCAGGCGGCACCTTCCGGAGGTCGAAGGGAAGACCCTTCCTGCGGTGGACGACACCCTCGAGAAGGTCCTTTGCGAACTGCCATTTCTCCTTCCAGGTGATCGCCTTGAGCCGTGAGACCGTCACGAGGATGTCGCGGTCGATGAGCGCGAGCTCCTTGCCCCCCTTCTCGGCGAGGGAGACCGCCTCGAGCATCTCTGAGCCCGGCTCGATCCCGACCACCTTGCCGAGCCGGCCCTGGACCCAAGAGCCGAGGAGCGAGAAGAGGAACCCCTTGACCCCCACTGCCCTGAGCACCTGGAGGCCCGAGGCCTTCGCGGCCTTGTCCCGCAGGCCGGCGAGGCGCCTGCGGTCGAGCTCGACCGCCACGATGTCAGGGTCGGTCTGCGAGAATATCCTCCGGATCTCCTGGACCGAGCCCGCGGCGATGTGGGAGCTCCCGATGAGGGTCAGCCTGCCGTACCGGGTGGTCGCCATGGTCAGCAAGGGAAAAATATATAAACCTATAAAAGTTTTTATTTCTCCATAGGGATTACCATCATAATCACGATGTGAGGAGGGGAATGGCATGCTACGTATGAAACGCATCTCAGAGACCTATGACATGAAGGTCTTCACCGATTCGGGCGATTACTTCGGGGACGTCGAGGAGGCGATACTCACCAGCAACAAGGTGTTCGGGTGGCGGGTGAAGTCGACCAAGAACTCGTTCCTGACCAAAGTCCTCGGCAGCGCCAAGGGAGTCATCGTCCCGCACCAGCTCACGAAGAGCATCGGCGACGTGATGATCATCTCGAAGAGCGCGGTCCCGAACTACAGCCAGGAAGAGGAATAGGGGGCCTTTACTGTTTCTCTTTTTTTGTCATCCCTTCTTCTATGAGCACGATCCTCGCGAGGAACCGGTCGTATTCCTTCGGGTCGCGGGCGAGGAGGTCTTTCACGCGACGCTCCATGCTCGCGATCGAGACATAGGTCACCGGCCCGTCACGCGGGAGATTCCGCGTGATAAGCTCATACTGCGGGAACCGGCCAGCTTTCCAGTCGTGCGGCTGTTCCTGGCTCGCGAGGTAATCGAGCTCGCCGAGCGGCGCGTCCTTGATGTGGGGGAGCCGTATCAGCGTCGCGACGACGCCGAGGTACGACGGCGTCACGACCGGCGCGAGCTCGACTTCGACCCCGACCTTGTCAGAGGCCTCGAGTGTCGCCTTCTTCGTGCCGGCCCTCTTGAGCTCCTTCTTCAGGCCGGCTTTCGTCCAGTCGTAGTACGCCTTCTCGGTCTTGAGCATCTTGTCGAGCCTGGCATACGCATAGAAGCTCTCCTCGATGATCGAGGCGAGGCCGCTCTCCGGGAGCGCGAGCTCGAGGGGCGACCCCTCCTTCTTCAGCGCTCCCCGCACCGAATGGGCGACGTTCTGCTTGAACTGGGCGCGGAGCAGGGGGATGACATAGAGCATCAGCGCGTCACGCGCGCGCGGCGCCCTGACATAGAGCCTGGCGTCATCACCCTTGATGACCTCGGTCACCGCATGCCCCTCCGAGTAGAGGAAGGCGATGCCGTCGAGGTAATGCCTGAACTGGTCGACAGCGCTCTTGTAGGCCGGCCGGTTGATCTGGATGAACGAGGTGACCTTGAGGGTGACATCGCCGATGTCGTGCTTCTCGATATTGTCCCCGCTCTCGACGTCCTTCGCCGACGGGAGGCGGTTGATGCTCCACTTCGACGCCTGCCGCAGGCGCTCCTCGAGGGATTCCTTCAGCTTCGGGATGCGCTCAAGGTTCCGTTTCGCCCGATCATAGGCAACCACGCCCTCCGGGTCGTTCGCCTTCTTCCACGATCCCTTATCAGGACCGACCGAGCGGATTATCCTTTCTGATTCCTCCATGCGGGTGGGGGATGCGCCCGCCTATTAATACTTTATTATCGTCGAGTGGCGATTCTTTGCAGGATCAGGGAATAGAGACAACAAAGTTTAAAAGCAACCGGGAAATACACCCAAATCTCCTGTACGGCTGTGGTCTAGCGGTATGACACGACCCTCCCAACCGGTCCGTCGGTTGATGCTCAGCAATCGATGATTGCTGGCATCCCAGAAACACTTGTGTTTCTGATGACGCTGGGGGCGGGCATCAGCTTCATTGTGCCCACCGAGGATTCAAGCCTTGAGAGAGGTCGTTACCCGGGTTCGAATCCCGGCAGCCGTAGTAACCTTTTTAACGCTCTCCTTCTCTAGATATCTGGATATCCTATGGCAGACCCGCGGCTCATCGCCTGGATACAGGGAAGGGAAGCCCAGGGCGCGACCCCTGGGGAGATCTACGGGTTCCTGGTCCAGCAGGGCTATCCGCCGCAGGTGGCCACCCAGGCGGTCAGGGAGGCGGGCTTCGTGCCGCCCTCCTCAGAGGTCGTGGTCAGGGCAGGGCCCCGGCAGGCCAGGCAATCCCCGATCCTCCTCTGGGCGTTCATCGCGATGGTGGTCATCGCCGGCGTCCTTGCCGCCCTGCTGCTGCACCCGTTCGATATGGAAGAGATTGAGGAGCATGGAGAGCAGGCGCGGGCAGCAGAGCCTGCCGGCCAGCCGGGAACGCCTCCTGTCCAGCCCGAGCCGTCACCTGCGGGAACGCCGCCGGTCGTCCCTGACCCCAGCGCGCGGGTGCGGGATTGCGGCGCCACGGCCATGATGCGCATCGAGGACCCTGACTTCGACGCGCTCACCGACGTCGCGCTCACCTGCCTCGGCGCCGCCTACCTCGACGGCTGCGCAGAGGCGCGGGCGACGGTCGAGGACGCCTCGTTCGGCCCGGCGATCCTCCACCTCGAGCCGACGGAGGACGGCGCCTGTACGGTGAGCATGCGCTACGGCTCTGCCGCGGACATCCCGCTCGCGGTCCACCAGGAACTCGCGCGGCTCTCGGTCACCTGCACGCTCACCGACGTCTTCTACACCTTCCACCGCTCCGACCCGCCGGGTACGGTCGGCTTCTCGCTCTACGAGGAGGCCTACCGTGGCTGGGCGACCGATCCCGACTACGCGACCCGCCGCTGCGAGGGGCCGCTCGTCGACAGGATGAGCGCCTGATCCTACAGGTATCCCCGAAAACTATATAACTGCCCTCTTCCCCAGCATCCCCATGGTCACCATCGGGGATTTCATGACGCGCGATGTCATCACGATCGACGCGGACCAGTCGACGAAGTTCGCGGCTGACCTCATGACCTACCATAAGATCTCCTGTCTCGTGGTCGTGAAGGATTCGCTCCCTGTGGGCATCCTCACCGAGCGCGACCTGATCAAGAAGGTGGTGGCGAAGGACCGCGACTCCAAGCTCACCTCGGTGCGCGAGGTGATGAGCTCGCCGGTCCACACGATCGCCCCTGACCAGCACCTGGGCCAGGTCTCCCAGTTCCTCAAGAACCACGGCATCAGGCGGGCGCCGGTGGTCGACCCGCACGGCAGGCTCCTCGGCCTCGTCACCCAGACCGACATCGTGAAGGAGACCGAGAAGCTCCACCACGAGCACCAGCGCCTCATGTGGTACCAGAACTTCCAGTTCTGGATCATCGTCGTGTGCGTCCTCTTCGTCCTCTTCCTCATCTACAAGATGTTCTTCTCTAGCGTCTTCCCCCTACCATAAGACATATATACGGCGCCTCCTCCCTAAGGCGCATGCGCTATGACCTGCACACCCACACCTTCTACTCGGCATGCTCGGGCCAGCGGCCGGAGACGCTCCTGAAGGCCGCGATCAGGCGCGGCATGGACGGCATCGCGGTGACCGACCACGACACTATGGAGGGGTCGGCGATCATCGAGCGGCTGGTGAAGCGGCATAACCGGAAGGAGGGGACAGGATTCGGTCTCGTCAAGGGCTGCGAGTTCTCGACGGATGCCGGCGACATCATCGGCTACTTTATCGCCGACGCGGCCCCGCTTAGGGGTGTGCGGGACCCGTTCGAGGTCATCGACCGCATCAGGGCGATGGGCGGCCTCGTCGCGCTTCCCCATCCCTTCACCGTCGTGCGGAAAGGGTTCGGGCTGCCGCTCGAGCTCGTCGCGGAGCGCATCCACGCCCTCGAGGGGCTCAACGGGCGCATGATGGAATCCTTCCCCAACGGCATGGCACGGCGCGCTGCGGCGAGGCATTCGCTCGCGGTCGTGGGCGGATCGGACGGCCACTTCCCGGTCGAGGTCGGCCGCGCCTGGACCCTGTTCCCCGGCACCGGGCCTGACGACCTCTACGGCGCGATCAGGAAACGGCAGACCGGCATCGGCGGCACGACCCTCTTCGGCTGGATCGGCGCGCCGGCAAGCCCCTTCTACCAGCTCGGCAAGAGGATGGGCATCTGGAAGGCGCCGTGAGGAACTCACTCATCGAAGAGCCTGTGCGAGAACTCCACCATCTCGCGATTGCAGCAGTTCTCCTGCGTCTTCGCGAGCCTGCCGCAGACGGGGCAGCGGTACAGCATCCGTCCTGAGAAGAGGTCTTCCATCGCCATGGGATCACCGGTAGGGCTCGACCCCCTCATAGAGGGCGAGGAGGCCGCGCTTGAGCGAGGCGGCGTCCGCGATGCGGTCGTGGGTCGACGGGTGGATGATCCACCGCTTCTCGCCGGCCGCTCCGGGGCTCACGAAGTAGATCGAGAGTCTGGGCACCGCGACGAAGGACTTCCATGCGGCGGCGAGCGCCTCAACATTCTTCCTGGTGTTCGCGGTGATGATGGCCGGCTTCGGAGAGCCCGTCGCCTCCCGGAGCGCCTCTGCCGCCATGCCGAGGTCAGGCACGACGAAGAACATATGCCTCGATCCATCCTTCGCCTCGGCGACGATGCGGTCCGCCCGCTCCTCTATGGATACGTAGGCGCGCGTCATCAGGTTCCTGTTGTGGAGGTACTCGGCGGTCCAGCGGGCTATGCCTACGGCCGGTCCGACGTTTCCTGGCATGGTGGATCTCTCCGCAGAGGGGATATTAATATATTGCGGAACAGGGCGGCAGGGAATCAGCTGATCATCCTCATGTCCTCCTGAACCTCCTGGGACGCCGCCCTGACCTCATACTTCTCGCGCTCCTTTATCTCGAGCCCGACGACGATCTTCTGGATCTCGACGATGAAGAGCGATGAGGAGGCCATGACGACCACGGCGAACCACTCGTACATCGTGAGCGGCACCGTGCCGAAGACGACGTTGCCGAACGACGTGTAGACAGTGAGGATCAGGAGCCCCACCGAGGCGAGGATGCCGTAGTTGACGTACTGGTTGGAGAAGATCCCGACGTCAAAGATCGACTTGTCGTCGCTGCGCGCGTTGTAGATGTGGAAGAGCTCGAAGAAGATGATGGTGCAAAACGCGAGCGTCCGCGCCTTCGGGAGCGGCCCCTTGAGGACGACGATCTCCCACATGAAGAGCGATATGGTTCCGAGCGTGAGCAGGGGAACGAGCTCCGAGATGCGCAGCATCATGTATTCGGAGAGGATGTTCTCCTTGATGGAGCGCGGCCTCAGGCGCATGATGCTGTCCGACGACCGCTCGAGCGCGAGCCCCATCGCGGGGAGGTCGCCGGTGACGAGATTGACGAAGAGGATCATGAGCGCGGTGAGCGGGATCGGGACGCCCATCATCACGGCGACGAAGATGATGATGACTTCGGATATCGAGCCGGTGAGGACGTAGTAGATGAATTTCTTGATGTTGGAGTAGATGGTCCTGCCTTCCTTGATCGCTTTCACGATCGTCGAGAAGTCGTCGTCCGCGAGCACCATCTCGGCGGCCTCCCGGGCGACGTCGGTGCCGCTCTTGCCCATCGCGACGCCGATCTCCGCGCTTTTCAGCGCCGGCGCGTCGTTCACGCCGTCGCCGGTCATCGCGACCACATGGCCCTGCTTCTGCAGGGCGTTCACGATGCGCAGCTTGTGCGCCGGCGTCGTCCGCGCGTAGATCGACACGCGCTCCACCACCTGCTCGAACTTGAAGTCGTCCATCCCGTCGAGGTCCTGCCCGGTGAGGATGAGGTCGTCCTTCTTGAAGATGTTGAGCTCCTGCCCGATCGTCTTCGCGGTCGCCTTGTGGTCGCCGGTGATCATCACGACCTTGATGCCTGCCTGCTGGCATATCGCGATCGACTCGTGCACGCCCGGCCGCGGGACGTCGCGCATGCCGACGAACCCGACGAAGACGAGGTCCTTCTCGATATCGCCGCGGAGCGATTTCGCGTCCTTCGCCTGCCGGTAGGCGAAGGAGAGGACGCGCAGTCCGTTCTCGGCGAAGATGTAGCTCTTGTCGAGCAGCCGGTGCTTCTCGCCGGGCGAGAGGTCTTTCTCCTGGCCGTTCACCAGCATGTGCGTGCAGCGGTTGATGACGATGTCAGGCGCCCCCTTGGTGAAGACGAAGGCGGCGCCCTTATGCGTATGGACCGTGCTCATGCGCTTCCGGAAGGCGTCGAACGGCAGCTCCTTCGTGCGCGGATAGCGCTCCTCGAGGTTCCCCTTGAGGAGACCTGCCTTGAGGCCCATGATGAGCAGGCTCCCTTCCGTCGGCTCGCCGAGGATGCGCATCTCGCCTCCCTCACCCTCGATGTCGGCGTCGTTGCAGAGGATGCCGATCCGGATGAGCGCGGCGAGGTTCGGGACCTTGAGGGGGTCGACCTTGTCGCCGTCGAAGGCGAAGTCGCCCTTCGGGATGTAGCCCTCGCCCGTGACGTCGTAGACCTTCCCTGCGGTGTAGATCTTCTTGACCGTCATCTTGTTCTGGGTGAGTGTGCCTGTCTTGTCGGTGCAGATGACGGTCGCGGCGCCGAGGGTCTCGACCGCCGGGAGCTTCTTGATGATGGCGTTCTTCTTCGCCATGCGCTTGACGCCGGTCGCGAGGATGACGGTGACGACGGCGGGCATCGCCTCCGGGATGCCGGAGATGGAGACGGCTGCGACGATGAGCAGCATGTCGAGGAAGTGCGTGCCCCTGATCACGCCGAGGACGAACATGAACGCGCAGATGACGAGCACGCCGATGCCGATCTTCTTCGAGAGGAGATCGAGCTTCTGCTGGATTGGCGTCTTCTCCTGCTTGATCTCCGATATCAGCTGGGCGACATTCCCGATCTCGGTGCGCGGGCCGGTCTCGACGACGACGCCCCTGCCCTGGCCAGACACGATGAACGTGCCGGTGTATGCCATGTTCTTGCGGTCGGCGAGCGTCACCTCGCCGTCCATCTTCGCCGTCTCCTTGGTTATGGTGAGCGACTCGCCGGTGAGTGGCGACTCGTCGATCCGGAGGTCGGAAACCTCGATCAGGCGGATGTCGGCCGCGACGTGCTGGCCGCGCTCGAGGACGATGATGTCGCCGGGCACGACCTCCTTCGCGTCGAGGTCGCACTTCTTGCCGTTCCTGACGACAACGGCCTTCTTGGTCGTCATCTGCTCGAGCGCCTCCATCGACTTCTCGGCGCGGTAGTCCTGGAAGAAGCCGAGGAAGGCGGTGAACGCGATTATGATGACGATGACCACGAAGTCGATCTGCTCGCCGAGGAAGAAGGAGACGATGGCGGCGAACGCGAGGATGTAGATCAGGAAGTTCTCGAACTGGCGGAAGAGGATGTCGAGCCAGGTCACGCGGCGCTTCTCGTGGAACGTGTTCTTCCCGTAGTCCTGCAGCCGCAGCCTGACCTCCTCATCGGTGAGGCCCTCTTTCCGGGTCTTGAGGAGATCGATGACCTCATGGATGTCGTACTTGTGCCATGGCTGTTTGGTTATGTCCACCTGATCCCCTCTCTCTTGCCGCTTCGTTGCCGCTTCGCCGCTGTGTCATGATTCCCCTATCTACCCTTATCTCCCCTTCCTATGCTATACATATAATGCTTTCGTTACCACTGCAGAATCTTATCGGCAGGAGAAGCGGCTCTATGAGAATGGGAGCGTGATTTCGGGGTTGTCGGCCGAGAAACCGATACCCTCCCGCAGAACGGGCATGCGGCGTTCAGTCGTTGTCGACGCGCGGCGCGAGGATGAACGAGAGGCTCACCTTGTCGACCTCGGTGAAGTCGATCTTCAGCGGATAGTCCTTGTTGAACCTGATGCTGACGTTCTCGGCGAGCTTGGCTCCCTGGATCATCTTCTTCAGGTACTCGATCGAGTACTTCGACCTGACCTCGCTGCCGCCTTCGACCGTGATCCTGGTGTGGTTGTTGTCCCTGATCTCGATCTGGGCCTTGGACAGGTCGCCCTCAGCGTCGATGACGAGCTTCTTCGGCTCGGCCACGAAGGAGACCGACTCTGCCACGATGTCGGCGTCCTCGACCGCCTCGAGGAGGACGGATGAGGGCATCTGGATATCCACCGGGAAGGTGAGGGAAGGTATCTTCTGCTCGCGCTCCTCGATGTCGATGATGGGGAGCGAGAACGTCCTGACCGTACCGCTCTTGAGCGTGACCTTGAGCTTGTTCTCGACGACCTCGAGGCTCAGCACGTCGTTCGGCTTCGCGCGACGCAGGATCTGCTTGAGGTTGGAGAGGTTGATCGCGATCTCCTGGTCCTTCTCGACCTTGTACTCGACGAAGCTTGACGACAGCAGCTTGAATATCACCATCGCGACGTTCGCGGGGTCCATGGCGACGAGCTCGATCGCGCTTCCGGTGACCTTGATCCTGGCTTCGTTCACGAGCTCTGAGATGATTGAGATGCTCTCTTTGAGATACTTGGGTTCAGCGAGACTGAGTTTCATGACGGCTCCCCCTCCGGATAGGCCTAGTGCTGGGTGGTGACAAACCGCGGAGATATATAAATGTTTTGTGGCGGCCCCAGCCCTAGAACAGGCGCCGCTGGCCGGCGTTAAAGAGGACAGCGAGCAGGTCGGAGAAGGTCGACTGGTAATTCCTGATATAATGTCCGGCGTCGATGTCTCCGCCCTGGTAGAACAGCTCTTCAGGGGCCTCCCCGGCGGTCGTCCTCCCCACATAGAGCTTGTCTTCCCCCCTCTTCACCTTGTACAGGAGGTCCTCGCGGCGCACCTCTCCGGCCCTGAGACTGTCGAACAGGCCCGCCTGGAACAATCCGAGCTCCTGCCCGTCCACAAATCCCTTCTCGGCGAGCTGTCCGAGCCCTTTCCTGACGGTCTCGACGAAGACTCTCCGCTCGAACTTGCTCCTGGATCCGGAAGAGAGGCGCATCCCGAGGTAGAGCGGCCGGTCCCCGTCGAGCATGATGCTCCGCGTGCCTGCCGAGACCGCGGGGCCCCGCGCGAGGACGGCGACGAGCTCCCTATCCTCGAGGTAGGCGATGTCATCCGAGTCCTCGATCACGCACGCGAAATCGGAGTAGTTGATAATCCTGTCCTTTCGCAGGTGACAACGGAGGTCGGCGAGCGCGTCTGCGACGTTGTTCGTGAGATGGAAGAGGTTTCCCGACTGGTAACGGCCGTCGCCGTCGGTTGCCTGATAGTTGATATGGTACTCGTTGCCGAACAGCCAATCGTCGTAGGTGAAAGTGATCGTGACGCCGGGCCGCACCTCCCGCCGCCGGTTCGCCACCTCGTCTACCGAAGGGATATGCTCCCCGAAGCTGAGGCCGTAGCGGGAGAAAATCTTTAGGATATCCTTGAGCGGCACGCCCACGAGCCCGTTCATGATCTTCAGATGGTCGACCTTGCTGTCGATGCCTTCGGCCGCCTTGAGGTCCTGCATCGTGCGGAGGAATTGGGTGCTTGGCATGAACCTCCCGAATTCCCTTCCGAGGAAGGCCGGGGCCACCAGCGCCGCAGAGCGGAAGACGCCGCCCCTCCTGAGGCTCTCGTCATACATCCGCTTCTCCGGTCTCTTCCCTCCCCTGCCCTCGACGCCGGAGCCTATGATGCCGATGAGCCGCATCTGCTCGTCAGCAGCCGATGGGATCGGCTCATAGCCGCTGTCCCACCGGGACCGGTGCGTCCCGTGCCAGACGAAGAACTGCCGGTCGTACGCCTTCCCGATGATGTTCTCGAGCTTCGAGAAGCAGAGGGTCTCGAGCTCGGTGCCGAAGCGGACCGCCTGCCTGAGCAGGTGCCCCTTCTGCCGCTTCCAGTATTCGGACTCTGCCTTGCCGTCGGCGTCGGAATACCGGAACGCGGCGAGCGCCGCGGAGAGGTCGCCCGCGTCCGCCCGGTCATACAGCTCGAAGAGCTCCCTGATGGTGATACCTTTCTTGAACGCCACGCCCGAACGGCCAGCCTGGGTCTCGAGGTCGAACTGGCCCCAGTGGCCGCGGTGGTTGAGGTTGTAGTTGTAGAGGTCGATCGTCTGCATGCCGGACTGGCCGACCTTCTTCATCTTCTTGAAGCGCGCGCTTGCGGTGATGCGCACGTTCGCCCGCGGCTCGATGCCCGGCTCGAAGCCGGGGAGGAGCTTGCGCAGCGCGAGGCTGTCGAACTTCGCGTTGTAGATGTTCCAGGCGACCGGGTCGATTTCCCTGATCAGGCCGTTGAGGGTGGCGCATAATCCCTGCATGTCGTCCGGGTCGAAGCGCAGCACCCGCGTGCCGTCGATATCTTCAGAGAGGGGATAGGCGGTGAGGTTGTAGGCGCGCGGATGATCCTCGTCGGTCACGAGCGAGATGTTCCGCAGTCTGCCATGTCGGTTCGTCTCGATGTCGAGCGTGAGGAAGACATCGTTCGACACGTGCTCGGGCGGGATGAGCTTCCGCTGGGAGAGGATGCTGACGCTCTCGCTTGCCACGAGGTCGTCGAGCGCGATGCGCTGTCCGTCCTTGAGCGGGAAGTGGACCCGCTCCCCCCGGATATCGACGAGCGAGAAGGGTCGGAGCATGAGCTTGAGCGCGTCGGCCGGCTGGTACCGGTGCTCCATGCGGTAGCTGAGCATGTCGCTCAGGCGGTTCCTGCTCTCTTTCGAGCGGTCGGGCAGGTGTACCCACATGACCGACTTGTTCGTGTTGAGCACGAACTCCTTCTCAGAGAACTCATAGCCGAAGGAGCCGTACTCCTCGCGAAGCAGGCGTATCTTCTTCTGGGTATCCTCACGCTTCAGCTCCTGCGCTGCCATGATCGGCTTGATGCCGGAGACAATATGGCTGTAGGAGCGGCCCCGGCCTTCCTCAGTGTCGAACTCGCGGAGGAAAAGCACCATATCTCTCTTGTTGAAGGTGTTCAGCGGCTCCGCACCCAGCAGGTAAGTGAGCTTCATCACGTCGAGACGAGAATCCGGACTTTATAAATGTTTCGTTTTTTATCACTAAAAAGTAGTAAATTATTGCTTCGATTTCCTGCCGACGACACGCTGCATCTTCCCGTCTTCGATTGTGATCGAGGCGCAATCGGAGAGGGTGTGGACCTTCTCCTCAGTATATCCCATCTCGAGGGCGAGGTCCTTCATCGCGGCGAGCATACGCGGCTCGCCGTGGGCGGGGATGATATGCGTCGGCTTCACCATATTGATGAGGTCGCGGTGGTCCTCACGCGCCGCATGGCCGCTCACATGGATATCTGAGAAGATGCGCACGTGCCGGGACCGGAGCTGTGACTCGAGCTCAGCCCTATTCCTCCGGTTGAGCGCGGTCGGGATGACCGTGCAGGAGAAGATGACATGATCCTCATGGCCGAGCTGGAAATCGAACACGCCCTTCGCGATCTTCGCGAGCACCGCCTGCGGCTCGCCCTGGTGCCCTGTGCAGACGATGAGGTACCTGTGCTTGCCCTCGCGTTCGATACGTTTCAGGCGCTTCCTCACCTTCAAGCCGAAGCCGACGATCTCGGCTTCCGAGCTGAAGTCGATGATGCCGATCCTCTCGCCGGCGGTGATGTACTTCGCGAGCGACCTGCCGCAGAAGACCACCTTCCGATCGAGCGACCTCCCGAACTCGAGGATCGACTTCAGGCGCGCGAGATGGCTCGAGAACGTCGTCACGATCATGGCCTTGCCCTTCGAGACCGTGCCGAGCATCACGTCGGCGAGGAGCTGCTTCGCCACCGCCTCGGACGGGGTCTTCCTCGCCTCTGCGGCGTAGGTCGAGTCGATGAAGAGGGCGAGGCACCTCCCCTGCGAGCCGATCTCCTTGAGACGGTCATAGTTCGGCTTCTTCCCGAGCACCGGCGTGTTGTCGAACTTATAGTCGTTCGCGTAGAGCAGGATGCCGTCGGGGGTGTGCAGCGCCGCCATCACGGTCTGCGGCACCGAGTGCGTCGCGTTGATGAACTCGAGCTTGAGCGTCTCGGAGAGCCAGATGCTCGAGTTCGTGGTGAGTGTCTTTATCGCGTTCGGGATGCGCAGCTTCTCATCCGCGAGGATCGTCTCGAGGACCGCGGCGGTGTACGCGGTGCAGTAGACCATCGCCTCCGGGAAGTCGCCGGCGATGAAAGGGACAGCGCCCAGGTGGTCGAGGTGCGCGTGTGTTATCACGATCGCCGTGACGAGCCCCTTCCAGTCGCCAAGCGCAGTGATGTCAGGCACCGCGCCCGCCCCGATGAGCTCATCCTTCGAGATGTTGATGATGTCCTCGTCCTCGGTGTACGCGATATAGTTGTCGATGTGCAGGCCCATGTCGAAGAGGACGACCTCGTCCCCGACCCGCACCGCGGTCATGTTCTTGCCGACCTCGTCGTACCCGCCGACAGTCCTTATCTCAATCATGGGCAGGCAGAGAACGCCGCTGGTTTTTATGTCTTTGGGAACAGGGGTCAGGCATGCCGCTTGACGAAGCCCACGACCGTGTCATTGATCGCCTGGCGCTTCTCCTCGAGGTCGACGAAGGCGTGGACGAAGGACATCACGGTCGATATCTCGACCGCCCGCTTCTTCGCCCGCCGCAGGAACCGCAAGGAAGGGCCGAGCCGCACGAGCGTGTCCCAGGTCGAGAAGATGAAGATGGACGGGTCGGGATACGTTCGGATGCGCTCCCGCAGCCGCCGGTTCTCCTCATAGAACATCACGATCGCCTCATGCGGGATGATCGGGTAGGCGTGGTTGTTCTTGGTGCGGTGCTTCGCGGTCTTCGGATAGTCGATGCGCCGCTTGAGGACCCTCGTGAGCCAGAGTATCGTCTTGATCAGCCAGTACATCCGGGGGTAAATCACCGCGCCGCAGGCGACGAGCGCGGTCCTGCCCTCCCTAATCCTGAGATCGAGAGCGAGGTTGGTGCCGTAGGACTCAGCGATGAAGATGACCTTCCTATGCCTCCTTACCGCCCGGTCATAGAGCCTCTGGACAAACCGCACATAGTCCTTATGGGTGTACAGCCCGATGTCCTGCGGCGAGGTGCCGTGGCCAGGGAGCATCGGGTTGATGCATTCGTACCCCTCCTCGGAGAGCCGCCTCTCGAGGCTCTCGAATATCGTGTTCGTCGCGGTGAGCCCATGTATGAAGATGATCGCTGTCATTCTCCGCTAACTCCGGTATGATGCGGCTGGGGAGGACGGCATGCAGAAAGCCTGGCTTCCTGAGCCGCCCTCCTCGCTTCGCTGCGGGGGACGGGGTTCGAACCCGCGTAGGCGCTCTGCCAACAGGTGTCGCACAGCCAGTCATCTCCGCAGTATCCGCTGCGGATCCTCGCTCAACCGTCTTGCGCCTGTCCCGTTTGACCGCTCCGGCACCCCCGCCCGAGGATAGGGAAGAGTGCCCTCCCATATAAAAAGGTTACTGCGTGCCGTTGCCGCGCAGGGTGTGAACCGGGCACAGAAACCTTAAATAGCCTGTCGGCCTTCCCGACGGCCCGGACCATGATCAACGGATTTATCTACCGCAACCACAGGCTCGAGGAGGTCACCGCATCGCGGCTGCCTTCGGTGAGGATGCTGAAACGGCAGAAGGCGCGTGCGTGGGTCGTTGTCCAGCGTCCGACGCCGACGGAGGTCGCGCTCCTCTCCGAGCGCTTCCTGCTCCATCCGACGACGGCCGAGGACATCGCCACGCCGACGACACGGGTCAAGTATGAAGAGTTCGAGAGCAACACCTTCATCGTGTTCAAGGGTGTGCGGGAGATACAGCAGGCGACCGTCAGTTTCTATACTCTCTTCCTCGTCGACGGGGACGGGTTCCTGCTCACCATCCACCACCAGGCGAGGAACGCCGCGCTCGATGGCCTTGCCGCGAACCAGAAGAAGGTCGCCTCGCTCCTGCGGCGGGGAGAGGACCATATCCTCCACCACATCCTGGACAAGGAGGTCGACCGGTACCTCGACCTCAAGGACCAGCTCGGCGAGACGCTCGTCGCCCTCGACGAGCGGCTGATCGCGAAGCAGAGCAGGGCGACGCTGCGTCAGGTCTACCGTGAGGAAGCCATATTCCTGGAGCTCAAGCAGAAGGTGGAGGCGATCACTAACGTCTGCCTCCGGCTGACGAAGCCGACCGACAACTTCATCCAGAACAGCCTGATCCCTTACTTCCGTGACGTCTATGACCACATCCTCAGGGTGAACGACGGGCTGAAGACGAGCCTCGAGCGCATCAACGGCATCAGGAACAGCTACCTGACGATCACCTCGAACCGGCTCAACCAGACCATGCGGGTCCTCACCATCATCATGGCGGTCATGACCCCTGCCACCATCATCACGAGCTTCTACGGAATGAACCTGCGGCTGCCCCTCGCCGAGTACCCCTTCGCCTACCTCGGCGTCGCTGCCGTCATCGTCGTCATCATCGCGCTCATGCTCGTCCTCTTCTGCGGCATGGGCTGGCTGGAGAACGGGGACGGGAAATTGTAGTCATGCCCCTGAGGGTCATCCAGAAATCTTCTTGAGCTTGTCCTCGATAGCGTTGAGGGAGAGCTCGAGCCTCTCGAGCTCGGTCGTGCCGCCCGCGTCGCGGCGCATGGTCTCGAGCGGCCGCAGGGGCGCCGGTCCCTTCGCCGTCCTCACCCGCTCCTTGAGCTTTGTCTTGGGAAGCTCCTCGTCGAGCCGCGTGATGAGCTCGTCGAGCTCGAGCAGGATGGAGCGCAGCTTCGCGGTCTGGAGCGCCTTCTCCTGGCGCGTGTCCTTGAAGCGCTCGTGCATCTGCAGGGACTTGATCGTCCGCTTCGACGCCTCGAGGACCGCGCGGCGTACCTCGGACGCCTCCCTGACGCCGACGTAGAAAAGCTCCTTGTCGTCTGCCATCTGTGCCCCTTGCCCCTCACGCTTGCGGCTCGAAGAGCGACTTGTCGATATAGCCGATCTTGCGCTCGATCTCGTCGATCGCGTTGCCCCAGAGCTCGAGCTCGGTGTCTTCCTGGTTCTTGACCTCCTGGATCTTCCCCAGCACCTCCTTCGCCTGGCCGAGCTTGCTCTTGAGCAGCGATATGATATCGAGTATCTCCTTGTACTCGTCTATCCTGACGTAGATCGGGCCGTCATCGCCGTATGCCATCATGGTTCACCTTGTGCGTTCTACCATTACCGTTCCCTGAAGAGCGACTGGTCGATGTACACGAGCTTTCTCTGGACCTCCTCGAGCGCGTCGTGCCATGCCTCGAACCCCTTGTCCTTATCCTTCTTGATAGCGTCGAGCCTGAAGATGATGTCAGAGAGGTCTTTTGTCTTGTCCTTCATCTGCGTCATGTAGATGAGCAGCGCCTTGTACTCCGACACCCGCACGAACAGCGGTCGGTGCAGGTTGAAGAAGTCGCTCCGTGGGATATTCGGGCGCTCCTCCTCAGGCCTTGGCGGCGGTGTGGGGGAGGTGAATCTCGCCTTCTCGATCGGCTCTCGGAGTGGGGGGCTTTCGTCCTTTCTGAACTCCTCAAGGGGCGCGATATCCTCGAAGGAGAACTGGGGCTTCGGTAGCGGCCCTGGGGCAGGCGGTTGCTTCCGCTTCCCTCCGACAGGTCCGGTTCCGGACAGCGGCAGCGCGGAGGCGCTCGGGCCGTTTCCCCTATACTCTTCCGCTTCCCCCAAAGGATCGGCGGGATGGGCGCCCGGCAGCCCTTGCCCTGCCGGCATGCGGGGGAGCGGGCCTAGCGAGGGGATATCCTGGTCAGGGAGTGTCGGTGGCGCAGGAGGCTCCTCGAGAGACGCAGGTGGGAGCGGCGGAATGCCTGAGCCGATTGGGATGTCGGGCGGGGGCGGCGGGAGCCCGCCCAGGCCAAGGCTGGGCAGCATGCCATCGTCCGGTCCGGAACGCTTCTCCTTTTTCTTCAGAAAGCCAAATACTCCCATATGCTCCATCCCCTCAGGCTCACCGTACCGAGAAGAGTATTAAAACATTTATTATAATTCGGCAATGATAACACTCAAACCTCTACGATGCAAACCACCGGTCCGAGAACCATAATCTTTATTACGTCGGCGGTGGCGTGACCTTTTTTTTGATGAAGCGCATCCTTCTCGAACTTGAGGACGGCACCAGCTACCCCGGCTATTCCTTCGGCGCGAAACGGTCGGCGGCAGGCGAGGTCGTCTTCAACACCGGTATGGTGGGCTATCCCCAGGCGCTCACCGACCCCTCCTACCACCAGCAGATCCTGGTCTGTACCTATCCTCTCATCGGCAACTACGGCGTACCCCGGCCTGACCCGAAGGACCCGCTCGCGATGCCCTTCGAGTCGGACAGGATCCACGTCGCAGGGCTCGTCGTCTCCGACTACTCGGCCGGCTACAGCCATCACGCGGCGGCGAAATCACTCGGATTCTGGCTCGCCGAGCACAGGGTTCCCGGCATCTGCGGCATCGACACGCGCGCCCTCACCAAGCGCCTCAGGGACGAGGGCACGATGCTCGGCAGGATCATGTATGATGAGGAGCCTCCGTTCATCGACCCGAACCTGACCAACCTCGTCTCCCAGGTGACCGTCCCCGCCCCGCGCACCTACGGCAGCGGCGGACCTACGGTCGCGCTGATCGACTGCGGCTGCAAGCATAACATCATCCGCTCCTTCCTGAAGCGCGGCGTGCGGGTCGTCCGCGTGCCCTACGACTTCGACCTCTCGGCGATCGACTTCGATGGGCTCTTCATCTCGAACGGGCCCGGCGACCCCAAGATGTGCGCTCCTGCCGTCCGGCAGCTCAGGGGATTCCTCAAGGAGGACCTCCCCGTCTTCGGCATCTGCCTCGGCATCCAGCTGATGGCGCTCGCGTCAGGGGCAGACACCTACAAGCTGCCGTTCGGCCACCGCAGCCAGAACCAGCCCTGCCTCGAGACCGGCACCAAGCGATGCGTGATCACGAGCCAGAACCACGGCTACGCCGTCGACGGGAAGGCCCTCAGGAAGGGCTGGCATCCCTGGTTCGAGAACGCGAACGACGGCACCATCGAGGGCATCCGATGCGCCGACCGCCCGCACTGCGCGGTCCAGTTCCATCCCGAGGCGATGCCGGGTCCCACCGACACCGACTACCTCTTCGATCGGTTCGTCTCGCTCCTCCGCGATCGACAATCCTGAATGATCCCCTCCATGGCACGACGATGATAAAACGACCGAAAAAGGTGCTCCTGCTGGGGAGCGGCGCCCTGAAGATCGGGCAGGCGGGAGAGTTCGACTACTCGGGGAGCCAGGCGCTCAAGGCGCTCAAGGACGAAGGGATTGCGACCGTCCTCATCAACCCGAACATCGCGACCATCCAGACGAGCGAGGGGATGGCGGATGCCGTCTACTTCCTGCCCGTCGACCCGCACTTCGTCGAGCGGGTGATCGAGAAAGAGAGGCCGGATGCCATCATGCTCTCCTTCGGCGGGCAGACCGCGCTCAACTGCGGGGTCGAACTCCATACAACGGGCGTCTTCGCGAAGCACACGATCGGGGTTCTCGGCACGCCGGTCGATTCCATCATCGACACCGAGGACCGCGGCAGGTTCGTCGCCCGGCTCGACGAGATCGGCGTGAAGACCCCGCGGAGCTTCCCCGCCGGCTCGCTCGACGAGGCGCGCGCGGCGGCGAAGAGGGTGGGTTACCCCGTCATGCTTCGCGTCGCCTACGCGCTCGGCGGCTCGGGGAGTGGGATCGCGAGGACCGAGCGTGAGCTCGACGGCATCGTGCGGCGGGCGCTCACCCACGCCCCCCAGGTCCTCGTGGAAGAGTACCTCGCCGGCTGGAAGGAGGTCGAGTACGAGGTCGTGCGGGATTCCGCCGACAACTGCATCACGGTCTGCAACATGGAGAACTTCGACCCGCTCGGCATCCACACCGGCGAGAGCATCGTCGTAGCGCCCTCCCAGACGCTCGACGACCATGAATACCATCGCCTCCGGGCGGTCGCTCTGGAGGTGATCCGGCACTTTGGTATCGTCGGCGAGTGCAATATCCAGTACGCCCTTGACCCGCACTCCGACGACTACCGCGTGATCGAGGTGAACGCCCGGCTCTCACGGAGTTCGGCTCTCGCGAGCAAGGCGACCGGCTATCCGCTCGCGTACGTCGCGACGAAGCTCGCGCTCGGACATACGCTCCCGGAGCTCGCGAACTCGATCACCCAGCGGACGAGCGCCTGCTTCGAGCCGGCGCTCGACTACGTCGTCGTGAAGGTCCCGCGCTGGGACCTCCAGAAGTTCAGGAACGTCTCCAAGCTCATCGGGAGCGAGATGAAGTCGGTGGGTGAGGTGATGGCGATCGGCCGCACGTTCGAGGAGGCGCTCCAAAAGGCGGTCCGCATGCTCCAGGTCGGGATGCACGGCGTCGTCGGCAACCGGATCTCCTTCCCCGACGTGCGCGCCGAGCTCCGGAAGCCCACCGACCGACGGCTCTTCGCGATACCGGTCGCGATGCGCGCTGGGATCGACGTCGAGGAGATTCACCATCTCTCCCGGATCGACCGCTGGTTCCTACATTCCATCAGGCGCATCGTCTCCTACGAGCGCAGGCTCTCAGGGCTCGGGGAGGGCGCGGCGATCCCCCCCGAGACGCTGCTCGAGGGCAAGAGACTCGGCTTCTCCGACGCGCAGATTGCGACGGTGCTCGGCACGACTGAGGACGCGGTGCGCGAGGAGCGGAAACGCTGCGGCATCATGCCGTTCGTCAAGCAGATCGACACGCTCGCCGCCGAGTATCCGGCGCGGACGAACTACCTCTACCTGACCTACAACGCGACCGAGGACGACGTCGCGTTCGGTGCGGCAGGAGGGAAGCGGAGCGGGAAGCGGAAAGCGCCGATCATCGTGCTCGGATCGGGCGCCTACCGGATCGGCTCGTCGGTCGAGTTCGACTGGTGCGCGGTCTCGGCGGCGCAGACGCTTTCCGAGATCGGCCACGAGACCATCATGATCAACTACAACCCGGAGACGGTCTCCACCGACTACGACGTCTGCGACCGGCTCTACTTCGACGAACTCTCGTTCGAGTCGGTGCAGGACATCTACGAGAAGGAGCGGCCCGAGGGGATCATCCTCTCTGTCGGCGGCCAGATACCGAACAACCTCGCGATGCGCTGCCATGCGAAGGGACTCAAGGTCATCGGCACCTCACCGACGGACATCGACACCGCCGAGAACCGGCACGCCTTCTCCCAGGCCCTCGACGAGCTCGGCATCGACCAGCCGGCGTGGAAGGAGCTCACCGGCTTCGACGAGGCGGCACGCTTCGCGGCGAGCGTCGGCTACCCGGTGCTCGTCCGTCCGTCCTACATCCTCTCCGGCGCGGCGATGAACGTCGCCTTCACGAGGGACGACCTGCGCGCCTTCCTCTCAGCGGCGACAGAGGTCTCGCCCGAGCATCCGGTGGTCATTACCAAGTTCATCACCGGCGCGCGTGAGATCGAGATCGACGCGGTCGCGGACAAGGGGCGGCTCTCGCTCTGGGCCGTCTCCGAGCACGTCGAGAACGCGGGGGTCCATTCGGGGGACGCGACGCTCGTTCTCCCGCCGCAGAAGACCTACCTCGAGACCATCCGGCGCATCAGGAGGATCACCGAGCGGATCGCCGCGCGGCTCTCGATATCAGGGCCGTTCAACATCCAGTTCATCGCGAAGGACAACGACATCAAGGTGATCGAGTGCAACCTGCGCGCGTCGAGGAGCTTCCCCTTCGTCTCGAAGGTGTGCAAGGAGAACTTCATCGCGCACGCGACGCGGCTCATGCTCGGCAGGCGCTCCGCGGCGAGGAACAACAGCCTCGACCTCGGCTACGTGGGAGTCAAGTATCCCCAGTTCTCCTTCTCGAGGCTCAAGGGCGCCGACCCGGTGCTGGGGGTCGAGATGGCATCCACCGGCGAGGTGGGCTGCCTCGGCGACACGCTCGAGGAGGCGTTCCTCAAGGCCGTCATCGCGACAGGCGTCAGGATCACCAAACGTAGCGTTCTGCTCTCAGTCTCCGGCGAGAAGAACAGGTACCGCATGCTCGACGAGATGCGCGCTCTCCACCGGCTCGGCTATGTGATATACGCGACCGAGCACACCGCGGCGTTCCTCGCGAGGAACGGCATCGCGGCGCGGCGCGTGCGCAAGATCCACGAGCGGCGGCGCCCGACCGTCATGGACCACCTGGTCGTGGGAAGGATCGGGCTCGTGATCAACATACCCGACGTCACCAAGAAAGCCTTCATCGACGACAGCTATCTCCTCAGGCGCGCGGCGATCGACTTCTCGGTCCCCCTCTTCACCAACATGGAACTCGCGAAGCTGTTCATCGGCGCGATCGAGAAGACAAGGGTCGAAGACCTGCGCATCACCGCCTGGCACGAATATTCCCGATGATATCATCACCGACCGTAGTATAACCACTAAAATAACCACTAGAAGATGGTTACGCACAGCAAGATTTATATAGGGCAGCCCACTGCGGAGATGGCGATAGGTGCTGGGGGGCACTCATGACACGCGGATTTTCCGGAAAGGACATCATCTCCATCAACGACCTCTCGAAGGACGAGATCGTGCACATCCTCGAGACGGCGAAGCGGATGGAGAGCAACGCGCATACGAAGCAGTTCCTCTCCGGCAAGGTCATGGGGTCGCTCTTCTTCGAGCCCTCGACGAGGACGCGCCTTTCGTTCGAGAGCGCGGCGCAGCGCCTCGGCGCGCGGGTGGTGGGCTTCGCCGACCCGAACGTGAGCTCTGCGGCGAAGGGCGAGACCATCCACGACACCGCGATCATCGTCGAGAAGTACTGCGACGTCATGGTGATACGCCACCCGAACGACGGCGCGGCGAGGGCGGCGGCCGACGCCGCACGGGTGCCGGTCATCAACGCCGGCGACGGCGCGAACCAGCACCCGACCCAGACGCTCCTCGACCTCTACACCATCAAGAAGACCCAGCGGAAGATATCAGGGCTCCATGTCGCGATGGTGGGCGACCTCAAGTACGGCAGGACGGTCCACTCGCTCGCCTCGGCGCTCGCGAAGTTCGGCTGCACGCTCTACTTCGTCTCGCCGGAGGCGCTACGCATGCCCGCCCACCTCCTCGACCAGCTTAAGGAGGCAGGGATTCCCTTCAGCGAGCACCTCGAGATAGGGGAGGTGATCGGCGGGGTCGACATACTCTACATGACCCGCATCCAGAAGGAGCGGTTCCCCGACC
>JAFGPW010000004.1 GCA_016935985.1 Candidatus Woesearchaeota archaeon | reverse complement strand
TACATGCCCCGCATCCAGAAGGAGCGGTTCCCCGACCCCATCGAGTACGAGCGCGTGAAGGACGCCTACATCCTGACCGTCGCCATGCTCAGGGACGCGAAGCCCTCGATGAAGGTGCTCCATCCGCTGCCGAGGGTCAACGAGATAGCGCCTGAGGTCGACTCCACGAAACATGCGCACTACTTCGAGCAGGCGGCGAACGGCCTCTGGGTGCGGCAGGCGCTGCTCTGCCTGACGACGGGGGTGGTCAGGTGAGGCCCTACAAGGTCTATGCGATACAGGAGGGGACAGTGATCGACCATATCCCCGCGAAGCGGGCGGTCCGCATCCTCGAGGCGCTCGGCATCGGGGAGGAGGACGAGAGCATCGTGACCGTCGGCATGAACTTCCAGTCAAGGGACATCGGCAGGAAGGACGTGGTGAAGGTGGAGAACCGGGAGCTCACCGACGACGAGCTCAACCGGCTCGCGCTCATCGCGCCCCAGGCGACCATCAACATCATCAAGGGCTATAAGGTCGCGAAGAAGTTCAAGGTGAAGCTGCCCCAGACGATCGACGGCATGGTCCGGTGCACGAACCCGAACTGCATAACCCGCGTCCAGAAGATCCCGAGCAGGTTCCATCTCGCCTGCAGGAGTCCGCTCCGGATCAGGTGCCATCACTGCGAGAAGGTCATCGACCGCGATTATATCCAGGTCGAGCACTGATCGCCCCCCTCTCCCCGCAACGAGGTGCATACGCTGGCAACGCTCTCCCAGGACTACCACGGCTCTGTCTTCTCGAACCCGACCGTGCTCGCTGCGGGCATCCTCGGCGTCTCGGCGAGCTCGCTCGCGAACGTCATAAGGAACGGCGCGGGCGCCGTCACGACGAAATCCGTCGGGCCCGCCGCACGGGCAGGGCATCCGAACCCGGTTGTCATCGCGACCGACGGCTACCTGCTGAACGCGGTCGGCCTCTCGAACCCGGGCGCTGAAGCGTCGGTCGAGGAGCTCGCGGCGGCAGTGCGCGGATGCAGCGCGCCAGTGATAGCGTCGGTCTTCGGCTCGACCGCGCAGGAATTCGCGGATGTCGTGCGCGTCCTCGACGCGGCGAAGCCCGCCTTCTTCGAGGCGAACATCTCCTGCCCGAACGTCGGAAGCGAGTTCGGCAGGCCATTCGGCACCGACTCTGCCGCCGCTGCGAAGGTCGTGGAGGAGATCAAGGGCGAGACAGCGACGCCGCTCATTGTCAAGCTCTCGCCGAACGTGCCCGACCTCGTCGAGATCGCGAAGGCGGTCTGCGCAGCGGGAGCCGACATGCTCTGCGCCATCAACACCGTCGGCCCTGGCATGCTCATCGACCTCGCGGCGCGACGGCCGGTGCTCGCCAACCGGTCCGGTGGGCTCTCCGGACCGGCGATAAAGCCCATCGCAGTACGCTGCGTGTACGACCTGTACCGCGCGGTCGACGTCCCCATCATCGGCACCGGCGGCATCAGCACCGGAAAGGACGCCGCCGAGATGATCATGGCAGGGGCCTCTCTCGTCGGCATCGGCTCTGCGGTCTACTACCGAGGCATCGACGTGTTCGCCAAGGTCGCCCGCGAGCTCGACGCGTTCATGCAGGAACACGGCTATGCGGGTATCGGGCAGCTCAGGGGGTGCGCCCATGACGCATGACCGCCCGACATTCGAGTTCCCGACGCGGAGCAGGACCGGCGAGGTCCCGCGCATGCTTCCGGTCCGGAAGGTCGCCGATGAGGCACAGGGCATGAGGACTCTCTTCTTCTCCTATCCGCTCGACGCCGCTCCCGGCCAGTTCGTCATGCTGTGGCTTCCCGGCGTCGACCAGAAGCCGATATCAGTCTCCTACCAGGATGGGGCGCTGTTCGGCATCACGGTCGCCGAGGTCGGGCCCTTCACCAGGCGGCTGCTGCAGCTGAAGAGCGGCGACCTCGTCGGCGTCACCGGGCCGTACGGCACCCCCTTCACGCTCGACCGGAAGCGTCCGCGCGCGATCCTCGTCGGCGGCGGATGCGGCGCGGCGCCGCTGGGGCTCCTCGCCGAACGCGCGGCGGCCGAGGGCATCGCCGTCGACCTCATCATCGGCGCGCAGACCGAACGCGCGCTCCTCTTCCGCGAGCGGTTCGCGCGCCGACGCAGGATCACCACGCATCTCGCGACGGATGACGGCAGCGTCGGTCATGCGGGCTTCGCGACCGACGTCCTCGCGCGGCTGCTCGACGGCACGGACCCTTCCGATACCCGTGTCTACACCTGCGGCCCAGAGGCGATGATGCGCACGGTCGCGCAGCTCTGCGCAGCGAGGGACGTGCCCGGCCAGGTGCTCATGGAGCGCTACATGAAATGCGGCTTCGGGGTGTGCGGCCAGTGCTGCATCGACGGGTCAGGGAAGCGCGTGTGCGTGGAGGGGCCGGCGCTCTCCTTCGGGGAGATCCTCGCGCACGCAGAGTTCGGCAAATACTCGCGCGACGCCAGCGGCCATCCGGTGCGCAAAGGGCAACGGGGGTGTGAGACCAGATGAGGACGCTCATCGCGAACGCCAAGATCCGGCAGGAAGGGAAAGACATCATCCGCCACATCATCATCGAAAAGGGGAAGATCGTCGCCATCAGCAGGGGCAGCGGCGGCATGACGCCGGCCTATGATGCACGAGGGAACTACGTGATCCCGGGCATGATCGACCCGCACGTCCACTTCAGGTATCCGGGCATGACCGAGAAGGAAGATTGGGAGCACGCCTCCCGCGCGGCTGCTAGCGGCGGGATCGTCGCGGTGGTCGACATGCCGAACACCCAGCCGCCCCTGCTCACCACCGCTCTCCTCGATGAGAAACATCAGCATGTGAAACGGCATTCGCTCGTCGACTACGGCTTTCACTTCGGCGCGAGCGCCGACAACCTCGACGAGGTCTCCCATGCCAGCCGCCGACCCTTTGTTGCCTCCACCAAGGTGTTCCTCAACCTCTCGACCGGCAGGATGCTGATTGAGGACGACGCTACGCTCGAAGAGGCCTTCAGGCGGTCGCGCATGGTCTTCTGCCACGCGGAAGACGACCAGGTCTGGCGCGCCATCGGCATCGCGCTGCGGACCGGCGCGCGGCTCTACCTCTGCCACATCTCGCAGGCGAAGGAGCTCGCCTACCTACGGAAGGCGCGGCGCATGATACATGAGAAAGGGCTCAGGGCGAGGATAGTCGCCGAGGCGACCCCGCACCACCTTTTCCTGAACGATGCGGATGCGAAGCGCCTCAAGGGATTTGGCATGATGAAGCCGCCCCTGCGTCCGGAGAAGGACCGACGGGCGCTCATGCGCGCGCTCCTCGACGGGACGATCGATACGGTCGGCACCGACCATGCGCCCCATACGCTGCAGGAGAAGAAAGGCATGAGCCCGCCGTACGGCGTCCCTGGCGTCGAGACCGCGCTGCCGCTCCTCCTCGATCTCGTGAATCGGGGGAGACTCTCGCTCGAGCGCCTGGTCAGGCTCACCTCTTCCGGTCCCGCCCAGGCATTGGGGATCAGGGGAAAGGGATCGCTCGCCGTCGGTATGGATGCTGATCTCGTCATGATCGACATGGACCTCTCCCAGGAGGTCGAGACCTCACGGCTGCTCTCCAAATGTGGCTGGAGCCCATTCGCGGGAAAAGTTCTTAAAGGATGGCCGATTGCGACCTTCATCAGGGGGACGAAGGTGTACGAGCTCTCCGGCGGCAGGAAGGTGATCGCATCCCGCCATCGCGGCAGGCCGCTCACCTTCGCATAACCGGAGATGAGCATGATGGAAGCGTACAAGAAACAGTTCATCGATTTTCTTATCGACAACGGCGCGCTCCGCTTCGGCGAGTTCACGCTTAGGAGCGGGCGCATATCACCCTACTTCATCAACACCGGCGAGTTTAGGAAGGTGAGCGCCGTCTACGGACTCGGCCGTTTCTACGCGGCGAAGATACGCGACCAGTTCAAGCCTGACGAGTACGACGTGATCTTCGGCCCCGCCTACAAGGGGATATCGCTCTCCCTCGCGACAGGGATCGCGCTCCTCAACGATTTCGGCATCGACAAGGAATGCTCCTATGACCGGAAGGAGGCGAAGGACCACGGCGACGCGAAGGCCTTCGTCGGCGCGGTCCCCGAATCGGGGAGGAAATGGCTCGTCCTCGACGATGTCTTCACCACCGGCGAGACGAAGGAGGAGGCGGTCAAGAAGATCATCGCTGTCGCGAAGGTCGAGTACCCCGCGGTCGTCATCGCGGTCGACCGGATGGAGATGGGCGAGGACGGCACGTCGGCGATCCGGGAGTTCGAGAAGAAGTACCGGATACCGGTGCATGCGATCGTCACGGTGCGCGAGATCATCGACTGCCTCTCCGACGACAGGAAGATCTCCGGCTTCTCGACGGTGCACAAGCCGAAGATGGAGGCCTACCTCACGCTATACGGGGTGAAGTGAGAAGGGGTGGCGATGATGAAAGCGGCATCACACATCATAGCGGCAGAACGGAGCATCATACCGGCCTGCGACGTCCCGACGCTTGCGAGGCTGCGGAGGCTCGTCGAGTCAACCCATGCGGTCGATGGCGTCGGCGCGTACAAGGTCGGGTTTCAGCTCACGATACCCTACGGCCTGAATGCGGTCGTTCGGACGATCAAGGATATCACTGACAAGCCGGTCATCTACGACCACCAGAAGGCGGCGACCGACATCCCGGACATGGGCGCCGGCTTCGCCGACGCGTGCCGCAGGAGCGGCGTGGACGCCGTCATCCTCTTCCCGCAGGCGGGTCCGGCGACCGAGGCCGAATGGATCAGGCAGGCGCTCGCCGCCGGTCTCAAGGTCATCGTCGGCGGCGAGATGAGCCACAGATCCTACCTCAAGGCCGACGGCGGCTACCTCGACGACAGCGCGCCGGAACGCATGTATACGCTCGCTGCGAAGGAGGGGGTCACGGACTTCGTGGTGCCGGGCAACAAGCCGGAGCGGATCGCGCACTACCGCAAGATCCTCGAACGGCTCGGCACGACGCCAGTCTTCTACTCACCAGGCCTCGTCGCGCAGGGCGGGACGATCACCGACGGCGCGAAGGCCGCCGGGAGGAGCTGGCACGCGATCATCGGAAGGGGCATCTACCGGGCGGATGACATGACGGCAGCGGCGGAGGAGCACGCCTCCCGGCTCACGTGAACCGTGAACCGCGGGTTCCGCAAACTATTAATAGCGCGCGCCCCTCCCTAGCTTCATGCATGCCGCCCAGTTCTACGAGCCGCTCCCGGGCAAGCCCGAGACCGTGCGCTGTACCCTCTGCCCGAAATTCTGCGTGATACCTGACGGGACTGTCGGCTTCTGCGGCGTCAGGAGGAACGATGGGGGAACGCTCGTCAGCCTCGTATACGCCCGGCCCTGCTCGATCAGCATCGACCCGATCGAGAAGAAGCCGCTCTTCCACTTCCTGCCAGGCGCTCGCACGCTCTCGATAGGCACCGTCGGCTGCAACCTCGGCTGCCTGTACTGCCAGAACGCGGGGATAGCGCGGGCGAAGCCGGGCGAGGTGCAGGACTATGAGGCGCACCCCGAGACCGTCGTCGAGCTCGCGAGGCAGAAGGGATGCGAGGCGATCGCCTACACCTACAACGAGCCGACCGTCTTCTACGAGTACGTCCTCGACTGCGCGCGGCTCGCGCGAAACGCCGGGCTGAAGAACATCATCGTCACGAACGGCTTCATCAATCCGGCGCCACTCGCGAAGCTCCTCCCCCTCATCGACGCGGCGAACGTCGACCTCAAGGGATTCGACCCTGCGTTCTACCGGAAGGTGTGCGCCGGCGAGCTCAAGCCGGTCCTCGCCACCATCGAGGCTGTCGCGCGGTCCGACACCTGGCTCGAAGTGACGAACCTGCTCATCCCCGGAAAGAACGACTCGCCGGAACAGCTCAGGCAGCTCGTGGACTGGCTCGCTGACCGCGCGGGGCGGGATGTCCCGCTCCACCTCTCGCGCTTCTTCCCCCACTATCGCATGGCCGCCGTCCCGCCGACGCCGAAGGGGACCCTGCTCGAGGCGAGGAGGATCGCGCAGGAGCGGCTCGACCATGTCTATTTGGGCAACATCGCGCTCGCCGGCGGCGAGGACACCGTCTGCCCCTCGTGCGGCGAGACGCTCATCGTCCGGAGCGGCTTTGGCGTGATCAAGAACGGCCTGCAGGACGGCGCGTGCCCGCGGTGCGGGACGAGGATTAGAGGGATGTGGGCATGACAGCCTCCTTCTGGTGGCCGGTTCGTGACGCCGCACGAGTCATCGTCCGGCATCGCCGGCTCCTCCTTGCCGTCACGGTCATGTACCTGTTCTCGGTCCTGCTCGGCCTCCTCTTCCCCGACGCCTACAGCCCCTTCGTCTCGAGGGTCACCGGACGCCTTGTCAGCGACACAGCCCTGCTCTCCTGGCCGGGGCTCTTCGCCTACATCTTCGGGACAAACCTGCGCGCCGCCGCGACCTCGCTGCTCCTCGGGGCGTTCCTCGGCGTTGTCCCAATCCTCTCGCTCATGATGAACGGCTATCTCGTCGGCTCGGTCATCGTCGGACGCATGGCAGATGGGTCGCCCCTCGTCGCGCTCAAGGTCCTGCCGCACGGCATCTTCGAGCTGCCGGCGGTGCTCTTCGCCTACACGCTCGGCCTCGCAATCGGCCTGATCGTCTTCCGGCGTCCGACCGCCGAGAAATACGCTGCCGCCTACGCGGATGCGGCGAAGGTCTTCGTCTTCCTGATACTGCCGCTCATCGTGGTCGGCGCAGGCATCGAGACAGCGCTCTTCCTCATCCTATGAGCCTCCGGAAGCCAACGGCATATTTCCGGAAACGCCCGAATCATCAATATTAACCGGCAGTGGCCTGCTGCTCTGCATGAGACATCCTGTTCTGCCCCTGCTCTGGACAATCGCAATCATCCTCGCCACCGGCTCAGGGAACCTGACCATCACCGAGATACTCTTCGACCCTGCCGGAGCCGACAACAACAGGGAGTTCATCGAAGTCACTGGTGCCGAAGACCTCTCCGGATGGGTGATCGCCGACTCCCACGCGAACGATACGCTCGTCCTGCTCCAGAACGGGACCTCGGGCTTCGCCCTCATCGTCGAGGATGGGTTCAACCTCTCTGGGCTCGGCTGCACGGCCTATTCCCTAGGGGCGGCGATCGGGAACGGGCTGGGGAACGATGGCGACACGATAACGATCTTGGTGAGCCGGACGGCGATCGCGACAGCCTCGTACGATGCCTCCGCGGCTGCGATCCCGGACGGGCACTCGCTCTCCTTGGTCAACGGTTCCTGGCAGGCGAGCAGGGCTCCTGGAGGGACGCCCTGCGCTCCGAACGACGCGCTCACGGTCGACGGGCAGAACGGCTCTGCTCTTGAGTATGCGAACAGCACCTGCCGGCTCATGATCGGGATCGAGACCGAGAAGACGATCTACCTGCCGGGCGAGCAGATCAGGTTCGGCAACACGCTGGAGCCGAGGCCGCAGACCTTCGCGATCGAGTACTGGATCGAGGACCTCTTCGGCGACATCGTCAAGCAGCCGTATGTCACCGCCAACCTCAACATGAAATCCTACACCCCGAAACTGGAAGGCCCTATCGGCGCCTTCATCGTCAAGAACCGGCTCGTCAACGCCTCTGGGGACTGCCTGCCGCCGGAGAACGGATCGTCGGCGCTCCTCGTCGTCAAGGGCGAGCGGCACGAGCCGGAGACGCGCGTCAGGATAGACAGCATCGCCCTCGGCAAGGACGGCGTCGCATCGGTCGGGGAGACGATCGACGTCCTGCTCGACATCGAGAAAGGGGACACGTCCAAGCGCGTGGTCTCGGTCTATGCGCTGTTCCATGAGCGGATATCCAGCACGGTCCAGCTCAGCCTCTCTCAGAAGGGCTCTGCGGCCCAGATCACGGTCCCGCTCCTCCTGAAAGACTACTGCCGCCTTTCCGGCAAGGGTGGTGATGCAAGAATAGTCGTCGAGGGGCTTGGCAAGAAGGACACGGAGGCGTTCCCCTTGGATTGGGACGGCTGCCTGCCTGCTGTGGAGGAGAAGGCCCCTGGCAGTAGTGCTGTCGCTGGCACCGCATCGGCGGGGAAGGGATTCGCCTATGCCTTCAACCTCACGCGGTCCTCCTACCTTCCGGAGGAGACAGCGACGGTCGAGATACGCATCGTGAACGGAGGAGGGAAGCCAGTGTCGCTCTCCGCGTGGAGCCACATCCATGACGGGCGCATCGATGTGGAGAACGCGAAGGACAACCTGCAGGAAGCGACGGTGCCGCCCGGGGCGGGATTCACGTTCGCGCTCGCCTCGCCGATCGGGAACCGGACAGGCCGGCTCATGCTCAAGGCAGAGCTTCTCAAGGAAGGCAACCAGAACCCCTACACCAAGACCTTCACAATCAATGTCAGCCCCTTCGACAGTATTCCTGCTGCCGGGGACCCTGAGAAAGGGCGGGCAGCAGCTGCCCCGGCGGCATCGCCGCTCCCCCTGACCGGTGCGCTCGTCGCGCCCGCGCGCCCGATCGAGGCGTATGAGGGATCTTCGTATACGGCTCGGCGTCTCGCCCCCTACCTCTTCGCCGGCCTGCTCCTCCTTGGGGCGATCATCTTCGCGACGAGGAAGAGGGGAGCAGGATGAACCGATACCTTTTTAAACACCCCGAGCTTTATCCGGCCCATGACAATCAAGGAAAAAGAGCGGCTCTCCGACCCTGCGCGGATCGAGGCAGGCTACGTCCTCTTCCGCTCCATCATCGAGGTCCTCGGCCAGCCTGCGGAGCACATCGAGAAGGCAATCCGGGAGTATGTCAGGAGCATCGAGGGGGACGAGGAGATAACGGTCCTCAAGAAGGAGTTCTCGAAGGCCGAGAAGCTGGAGACCGGGATGTACTCGACCTTCGTCGAGATCGAGGCGTGGGCGAAGAGGATGGAGAAGCTCTTCTGGTTCTGCTTCGACTACATGCCCTCCTCGATCGAGGTCATCGAGCCGACGGTCCTCAAATTCCAGTCGCGCGAGTTTGCCGGTTTCCTCAACGACCTCCAGGCGCGGCTGCACCAGATCGACATGGTGGCGAAGACGTCCCGGCAGGAGGTGAAAGTGCACACAAAGAACACGAACCTCGTCGTTCAGAACGCGGTGCTCTCCCATCTCATCATCAAGCCGAGGGATTTTTCCTTCCTCCAGAAGGCGCTCGGCGTCCCGAAGGACCAGATGGAGCAGTTCATGGCAGGGCTCGAGAGGATGGGAAAAGTGCGGAAGGAAGGCGAGATCTATCACCCGGCGGCCAGGCCGGGAGCGAAGGGCGGTGGCACGGATGGCGGCAAAGACCGGCGATGAGAACAAGGTCGAGGCGATCCTCTTCTCCTCGGGGAGGAAGGTCTCGCTCGACGAGCTCAGGGACCTCACGGGCATCCATGACACGCGCCATCTCACATCCTCGCTCGCGAGCCTGAAGAAGCGCTATGACGACGAGAAGTCGTCGCTCATGCTCGTCGAGGAGGCGGGCACCTACAAGATCACCGTGCGCGAGAGCTACATGGCGCTCGTGCGGAAGATCGTCCCGAACACCGAGCTCTCGAAGACCGTCATGGAGACGCTCGCGACGCTCGCCTGGAAGTCGCCCATCCACCAGGCGGACCTCGTCAAGATCAGGACCAACAAGGCCTACGACCACATCAAGGAGCTCGAGGCCATGGGCTTCATCGTGAAGGAGCGGCACGGCCGCACCTATCTCCTCAAGCTCACCCAGAAGTTCTTCGACTACTTCGACCTCGAGGGGAAAGAGGACCTCGACAAGCTCTTCGCCGACTTCGAGGACCTGCCCGACGAGCCGCCAGAGAAGCAGAAGACGATCGACACCTTCGGCCACACCGAGCGGCTCGGTCCGCTCGAGGTGTTCGAGGAGCCGCAAGGAGAGGAGGAGAAGGCGGCGGACGACGATGAGGAAAAGGGCGCTGCGGGCGAGAGGATCGTCGTGAGGCCGCTTCCGAAGGTCGTCCTCGAGGAGGAGCCCGACGACGGATCTGACGAGGGGCAGGACGCGGATGAGGGAGGCGCGCAGGACGTCGAGGATGATGGGGCCCCTGAGGAAAGGGGGCCGAAGGGCCCTGACACCTTCGTCGAGCCCAGGCCGGAGCACGCTGTCGCAGACAACGAACCGGAGGGGAAGAGGCCGGACGACGGGGAGGCTGAAGCCGACGTGGACAGAGGGGCGAAGGACGCCGAAGGCACGGGAGGAGCCCTTGATGGAGCGAAGGGCGAGGGGACCGATGACGACGAGCCGAACCCCCTTCTCGACGAGATCGAGAACGACCTGAAGGAGGAGGAGAAGCGGGAGGAGAAGAAGAATCCTGACCTCTGAATCCTGCTGCCTCCCGAACACCGATTCTCCTCTGAAACAGACCAAAACGTTTATAAATACCTGGTCATTCGCATCGGCATGGAAACCATGCCTGCAGACGTCTTCTGTTGACGCCTCTCCGACGGCGGTTCCCTTCTCCCCGACATACCCGATCATACTCGAAAATGGCGCAAGAAAAATCCTCCTCAGGAGGGGAGCCCGCAGGGCGGCAGTCGGTGCTCCCGAAGGAGATAACCGACGAGATGAGGGAATCCTACATAGACTACGCCATGTCGGTCATCGTCGGGCGGGCGCTCCCCGACGTCCGGGACGGCCTCAAGCCCGTGCACCGGAAGATTCTCTTCGGCATGCACGACATGGGCATGACCCATGCGAAGCCCTTCAAGAAGTCGGCGAGGATCGTCGGCGAGGTGCTGGGAAAATATCACCCTCACGGCGACACTGCGGTCTACGAGACGCTCGTGCGCCTAGCGCAGGACTTCTCTATGCGATATCCGCTCGTCCAGGGCCAGGGCAACTTCGGATCCGTCGACGGCGACAATGCGGCCGCCATGCGCTATACCGAGGCTCGGCTCGCGAAAGTAGCTGCCGAGATGCTCGAGGACCTTGACAAGGACACCGTCGACTTCGGCCCGAACTTCGACGGCAGCCTCAAGGAGCCGCTCGTGCTCCCGTCACGGCTGCCGAACCTGCTCGTCAACGGCACGAGCGGGATCGCGGTCGGCATGGCGACGAACATCCCGCCGCACAACCTCATCGAGGTCTGCGACGCGGTCGAGAGGGTGATCGACGATCCGGCGGTCCCGCTGCGTGACCTGATCGAGGTCGTGAAGGGCCCCGACTTCCCGACCGGCGCCATCATCTCCGGCAGGCAGGGCATCGTCGAGGCCTATACCACCGGCAGGGGCAAGGTGCGCGTCAGGGCGCATATCAAGGAGGAGGAATCACGCGGCAGGAACCGGCTCATCCTCACCGAGATCCCCTACCAGGTGAACAAGGCCCTCCTCATCGAGCAGATAGCTGACCTCATCAGGGCCAAGCACATCCAGGGGATCGCCGACATCCGCGACGAGTCCGACCGGACGGGCATGCGGGTCGTCATCGAGCTGAAGAAGGAGGCCTCCCCTGACGTCGTCAGGAACCAGCTGTACACGCACTCGAAGTGCGCGACGACCTTCGGCATCATCTTCATCGCGCTCGTCGATGGCGAGCCGAGGGTCCTCACCCTCAAGCAGCTCATCGAGCACTTCATCGCGCACCGCAAGCGGGTGGTGACGCGTCGGACGAGGTTCGAGCTCGCGAAGGCGGAGGAGCGCGCGCACATCCTCGCCGGCCTCATCATCGCGCTCGGGCGCATCGACGACGTCGTCGATCTAATCAGGCGCTCGGCGTCGGTCGACGAGGCGAGGACAGGCCTCATCGGCTCGTTCTCCCTCTCCGAGAAGCAGGCGAACGCGATCCTCGAGATGCGGCTGTCGCGGCTGACTGGCCTCGAGCGCAAGAAGGTGGCCGACGAGCACGCGGCGCTCATCAGGGAGATCGCGCTGCTGAAGGCGGTCCTCGCATCGGAGAAGGAGGTCTGCCGCATCATCAAGGAGGAGATGAGGGGGATCAAGAAGGCCTACGGCGACGCACGCAGGACCGTCATCGAGGAGGCGGAGGAGGAGGACCTCGACATCGAGGACCTCATCGAGGAGGAGGATGTCGTCATCACGATATCGCGCGCCGGCTACATCAAGCGCATCCCTCTCACCGCCTACCGGACGCAGCGGCGCGGCGGCAAGGGGATCGTCGCCGCCGAGACCAAGCACGACGACTTCATCGAGCACATCTTCATCGCGAACACCAAGTCGTCGATCCTGTTCTTCACCGACCGCGGCCAGGTGCACTGGCTTAAGGTCTACAGGGTGCCGGAAGCGTCGCGGTACGCGGTCGGCAAGGCAGTGGTGAACCTGCTCGAGCTCGGGAAGGACGAGATGGTCACTGCGTTCATCCCGGTAAAAGAGTTCGACCCCAAGCACTACCTCCTGCTCGCGACAAGGAAGGGCATCATCAAGAAGACCGTGCTCTCGGCCTACTCGCGGCCGCGGCGCGGCGGCATCAGGGGAATCGGCCTCGCACCCGACGACCGCCTGATCAACGCGCTCCTCACCGACGGGACCATGCAGGTGATCCTCGCGACGAGGAAGGGCATGGCGGTGAAGTTCGACGAGCGCGACGCGCGGCCGGTCGGCAGGGGATCCAAAGGGGTCAAGGGAATCACCCTCAAGGGCGATGACGCGGTCGTCGGTATGGTGTACGGCGACGACACCATGACGCTGCTCACCGTCACGGAGAACGGGTACGGCAAGCGCACGTCCATCGAGGACTACCGGCTCATCAACCGCGGCGGCATCGGCGTCAAGAACATCCAGTGCACGCCCCGCAACGGCAGGGTCGCTGCGATCATGGGGGTAGCGGAGACCGACGAGCTCATGTTCATATCCAAGGACGGCATCATCATCCGCACCGCGTCGAAGGACATTTCGACGATAGGCAGGAACACGCAAGGCGTGCGCCTCATGAAGCTCGCGTCCGGCGACCGCGTGGTCGGGGCTGCGAAGGTCGCGAACGGCAACGGCTATTGATCCCACCATGGCATCCGACACGGGGCTCCATCTCTCGGCCGCCACCTATCCCGGCCTCGAGCCGGCATGCGCAGCGGAGATGCGGGAGCTCTTGAGCACGTCCGTCACGTCCGTCGTTGAGGAACCAGGTGTCGTCACGGCCGAGCTTTCCGGCACCGAGACCCTGCCCCACTATCTCGCGCGCGTCCAGTGCGCGCTGCGCGTCTTCATCCGCCTCGTCCGGGCCGACGGCGCGACCATGGACGAGTTGGCGGCGGCGGTCGCGGCAGGCCTCGACGGCCCGGCGCTCTCCCGATTGCTCTCCGGAGGAGGGCCATGCACGTTCCGCGTGGCGGCAAAAGTCGACGGCACCGGCGCGGTCGTCAGGGACGCCTTCGAGCGGGAGCTTCTCCGGATCGTCAAGGAGCGCCTCCCGGAAGGCCGGTTTTCGGCCGACCTGAAGGCGCCGCGCATCATCTTCTTCTGCCAGGTGATGGGGGATGCCTGCCACTTCGGCATCGATGCCTTCGTCGACGATATCGCAAAGCGCGACTACAAGCTCTTCGCACACCGCGCCTCAATCGGCGGCGTGCTGGCCGCGTCGCTCCTCAGGATGGTGGGGTATGCGGGCCAAGGGAGCCTGATCGACCCCTTTTGCGGGTGCGGCACCATCCCGATCGAGGCGGCCTACCTCGCTTCAGGGGCGCCTGTCAACGGCCGCAAGCTCGCTCGCTCGCCGCTCGGCGATCTCATCAGGTATGGAGGGCCCTCTCCGGCCGCGACACTCGCCGAGAGATCCCCGTCGGCAGGGCGGCTTCCTGCGATTCACGCCTCTGACCACGACGTCTCCTGCATAGCTGCGGTCAGGAAGAACGCGAAGGCGGGCAAGGTGGACGGCATCGTCTCATCAGGCAGGAACGACGCGGCCCATCTCGGCGCGAAGCACGATGACGGCTCGGTCGCCTTCATCGTCTCGGACCCGCCGCAGTTCTCGAAGGCCACCGACCATCGCCGCATGGAACGGCTGTATGGAGACTTCCTCGATGAGGCATGGCACATCCTCATCCCCAAGGGCCGGATGGCGCTGCTCATGCACGGCACGCCGCTTGCGCCGCTCATAAAGAAGGCGGGGCTCGTCATCGTGTCTGACCACACGGTCAGGATCGGCAGGCATTTCACCGAGGAACGCCATGTCATCATTTGCGAGAAACGATAAATGTTTTTATAGCGCGCTCACTCAGCATGCCTGATGAAATCCCCCTTCCGCAAGGCGAACGTCTTCGAGCTGATCCTCCTGATTGTAGGGGTCGGGATCGGCATCCTCGGCTTCAACCTGATCAATGGCCTCTACGCTGAGGACCAGGCGATGACCTGGAACCTTCTCCAGACCGTCTTCCTCTGGCTCGTGCTCATCGTGATGGTGATCCTCGCGGCGACGATGGAGGACGTGAAGGAGGAGCTTGCGATTGTCATCCGCGAGCATATGGAGGAGACCCGACTCCTCAAGGACATCTCCCATGAGAGCCTCCAGGAGATCAAGCTGCTGCGCGAGGAGCTCGCGCGGCGCTGACAGCCGGCCATAGTAGGCTGTATTCCGCCGTCCTTTTTCTCGGATACTGAAGACAACATATATAAAGGATAGCGGCATCCCCTGCTCCGGTGTAGGCCGGTGCGAAGCTCACGGTCCCTCACGGGGCTGAGGAAAGTCCGCCCACCGCGAAAGGCCACTCACCTCATCGTGAGATCCTGAAAGGGATGGCAACCACTCAGAAACGAGACCTCCCGGGAGGAGGATGACGCCAGCGAAGCTCCCAGCGATGGGATCGAGAACGACCGGCAGACGTTCTTCCGGGGACGGATGAAACGGTGAGCCCTGGCCGGTGCAAGTCCATCGTGACGCTCAGTGTAATGCTTCGGCGCAGGACCGCGCAGGGACATCCTGTCCTGCGTTCGCCTGCGACAGAAGGCGGCTTACAGCCGGCCGACACCACCTTCTCTCCTTCTCCGGAACGGCAGCGCGGCGGCGCGACGCAGCAGTAAAGTATAAATAGTGTCCCTCCTTTCCCAGGGGCAGGATGGCGCGCGACAACAGGATCCAGATGCCGTCGGGCATGGGCGGCCTTGTCAGGTATTTCGACGACTACAAGTCCCGCTTTGAGATCAAGCCCGGCCATGTCATCATCCTCGCGGTCGTCATCATGATCGTGCTGATCCTGCTCCATGCGCAGGGCGGCGCGTGGCTCAATCTCCCCTGATGGTGGATCGGGCAGGGACATGAGGTGGCATGATGTACCCCGGCGTCAATCCGCGGCAGATGCAGAAGATGATGAGGAAGATGGGCATCTCGCAGGCGGAGCTCCCCGTCACCCAGGTCGTGATGTACCTGCCGGACCGACGGATCGTCATCGACGGCCCGCAGGTCACCAAGGTCAACATGATGGGCCAGCAGACCTACCAGATAGCTGGAGCGGAGCGCGAGGAGCCCCTCGAGGACGAGGCTGCCGATATGGCTCCCTCCATCTCCGACGATGATGTCAGGACCGTGATGGAGCAGGCCGGCTGCGCGGAAGAGGATGCGCGGGCGGCGATCGAGCGCGCGAAGGGCGACCTCGCCCAGGCGATCATGGACCTCTCGCAGGAGTAGCGCTCCGGCACCTTTTTCTTGATCGGTCCGTTAATCACAACAATTAAATATCCTCGTCGACTACTCTGCTTCGGGATGGAGCGTTTCCAGGTCGAGCGGGAGAAGGCGAAGAAGGCGGTCAAGCTCGCCGACCACATGCTCACCGTGACCTACCCGATCGTCAGGGACCCTAAGCTCCTGGTCTCCATACTCTCGAACATCATGACGGCGCTCGAGGCCGCGGTCTCCGCGATCCTGTACTACGAGCGCACCTTCAAGCGCATCCCGCCGTTCCCCGATGAGTTCGAGGCCAAGTTCGACCTGTTCAAGGCGCGATGCACGCGGCGGTATAGCATCAACATCGAGTACATCGCGCTCATCGCCGACGTCCGGTCGCTGCTCAAGCGGCACAAGGCAAGCCCGATAGAATTCTCGCGGAAAGAGACGTTCGTCATCTGCTCGGACACGTACAGCATGGCGACGATGTCGCACGACCAGCTCAAGCGCTATATCGCCAAGACAAAGCTATTTATAGAAGATATGATTGCGATGGTCAGCAAGAATGAGAGACTATTTGGATGAGGCGAATGAGGAGCTGAAGCGCGCGGACCACTTGATCTACGTCTCGCTCAAGTACACGCGCACGGTGGATGTCTTCAAGAGCATCATCATGCGCCTGATCAACTGCTTCAACTTCATCATCGACGGCTTGCTCGAGATGCTCCTCCGGCAGAAGCGGATCGCCGAGGTGCCGGCGGCGTACATCCCGAAGGTGGAGCTCCTCAAGAAGACCTTCCCCGATGACGCCTACCTCATCGAGAACCTCGACCGCTACCTCCTCTTCCGGAAGCTCGACAAGGCGGAGTACACCAAGGCGAACGAGTTCAGGCGCCATGTCACCATGAGCGCGGCGGTCGCTCCCAGCACCATCATCGACGTCACGATAGATTCGGTCACCGAGCACTTCAAGCAGACCACCGAGCTCCTGCACTACATCAACGAGACCTTCGGTGGGGAGGACGCATGACGACTTTCATCGCGGTCTGCTCTGGCAAGGGTGGCGTGGGGAAGACCACGGTCGCGCTCAACCTCGCCTCCGCCCTCACCGCGTACGGCCGCGACGTCATCATCGTCGATGGCAACCTCTCGACCGCGAACGTCGGCCTGCACCTCGGCTCGCCGTTCGTCTCGACGACCATCCACGACGTGCTGCGGGGGAAGACCCCCATCACGGACTCGGTCTACCTGCACCCGTCAGGGATAAAGGTCGTTCCGGGGAGCATCACGCTCGACGACTGCAGGGGGATTGACGTCGCGCGGCTGCCCGAATCTGTGCGGGGGCTTTCCGACGTGAGCGAGCTCGTCATCATCGACAGCTCCGCGTCGCTCGACGAGGAGTGCATCCAGGTGATGAAGGCGTCCGACCAGGTGCTCGTGGTCACCCAGCCGGACCTCCCGTCCGTCACCGACGCGCTCAAGACGATCCGCCTCGCCCAGCGGCTTGGCAGGAGGGTCATGGGAGTGATTTTGAACAGGGTGGCGGACGCCTATGTCGACATGGACCGCGCGAACGTCGAGGCGATACTCGAGCATCCGGTGATTGCGGTCATCCCTGAGGACCGCAATGTCAAGCGTTCTCTCAGGATCAAGCATCCAGTGGTGTTCTCCCATCCCGGGACCCCGGCATCCGTCGAGTTCAGGCGCGTCGCGGCCGAGCTCATCGGCGAGCGGTATGAGGAACGCGTCGAGCGCGAGGAGCGGAGCGGCATGTTCGCCTACATGCTCCGTCGGCTCGGGCTGAAATGAGTCATGATACATCCATAATACATCCATGATACATGAGAGGTGAGAGGGCATGCATCAGTCGCAGAAGGAACGGCTAAAGGCGAAGGGATGGACCACGAAGGAGATCTCCCATGCGGAGCGCATCATGGACTCGGACGAGAAGCGGGCCAAGCACGCGCACATCGCGAAGGGGCTTTCCGACGTCCTGTACTGGATGAGCCTGCTCGTGCTGCTCGTATGCAACTTCATCATCTCGCTCTTCCTGATACCGTTCATGCTCATGTTCAACGACCTGTGGCTCTATCTCGTGGTCCTCACCCTTGGGCTCGTCTTCGGCATGCTCTTCAACACGCTCATCCGCTCGATCGAGCACCTGGAGCGCAAGCACCACCTCTTCGCCGCGGTCTTCATCCCGATTGTCGGCCTCATCGACTTCGCGGTCGTGGTGGTCGTCGCGAACAGGGTGGCGGACCTTATCGGCACCTACGTCCACAACAACGCGATCCTCACGGCGGTGGTATTCGTCGGGGCATTCATGGCGCCCTACATCTACACGCTCCTGAAGAGCTGAGGACCTCCCTGGCTTGCCTTCTTTCCTCTCCTTTTCCCCATAGAAACGTTTTTAAAGCATTCCTGAATACCTTATCCTGCCCCCTGGCGGTAGTGGTGTAACCTGGCAGCACACAGGACTGTGGATCCTGCAGTTCGGGTTCAAATCCCGACTACCGCCCTCAATCCCTCCCTTTGCCCCTCCTATCATTCTCCCCTGCCTCTCCTACCACCCGAAACCTTTATAAAGCAGGCCGGATTCCCTCAACCATCAGCCCGAGTTCACCCGTGAGCGATCCTAGGGCCGCTTGAGGTACGCGAATTCTGGCTATACTGTGCATCCACCATGGAACAGAAGAAGGATTTCCAGCACATCGTCCGCATCGCGAACACCGATCTCGACGGCCGCAAGGGCATCGGGATGGCGCTCCAGAAAATCAAGGGCGTCTCGTTCATGTACTCGAACATGGTGCTCAAGACCGCCGGCATCCCTCCGAAGAAGAAGGCAGGGGACCTCAGTCAGTCCGAGGTAAAGGCGATCGACACGCTCGTCAGGAACCCGGAAGGGGCGCCGATCTGGCTCTACAACCGGCGCAAGGACCCTGAGACCGGCGCTGATATCCACCTCCTCACCGTCGACCTCAAGTTCACGAGGGACAATGACATACGCACCATGCAGAAGATCAAATGCTACAAGGGGGTCAGGCACCAGACGGGCCTGCCGGTGCGCGGCCAGCGGACCAAATCCAACTTCCGGCGGAACAAGGGCAAGGTCCAGGGCGTCAAGCGAAAGAAGATCGGCAAGAAGTGATGACTGATGGGCGATCCGAAGAAGACGAGGAAGAAGTACCAGACCCCGAGCCATCCCTGGCAGAAGGGACGCATCGAGGAGGAGAAGGAGCTCGCGAGGGAATACGGCACCAAGAGCAAGACCGAGCTCTGGAAGATGAACTCCAAGCTCCGGGGCTTCCTCAGGATGGCGAAGCACCTCATCGCCCTCAGGACCGCGCAGGCGGAGAAGGAGAAGGCGCAGCTCATCGCCCGGCTAGCGAAGCTCGGCCTCATCCCCGACAACGCGAGCCTCGATGACATCCTCGACCTCAAGATAAAGAACATCCTCGAGCGCCGGCTGCAGACCCTCCTAGTCAGGAAGGGCTTCGCCCGGACCATGAGCCAGGCGCGGCAGTACATCACCCACCACCACGTGACCATCGGTCCGAAGAAGGTGACCTCCCCCTCGCACCTCGTGACCGTGAAAGAGGAGGGGCTCATCGCGTTCTACTCCGGCTCAGGGCTCGCGAGCATGGACCACCCCGAACGCTTCGACCCCGACGAGGAGCGCAAGCGCCAGGAGATCATCAAGAAGAAGACTGATGAGCGCAAGGAGCGGATGGAGCAGCGCGACTCGCGCTTCGGTCGCAGGCGCGGAGGACGGCAGGGCGGACGGCCAGGCCAGCGCTTCGGCGGACAGCGGCAGGGACCCGGTGGACGGGGACGGCCGCAGCAGAGGAGGAACTGACGATGGTTGAACGACGGTTCGAACGCCGCGGCCCGCGGGCGCCACGGCCCCAACGCAACTTCGAGCGCATCGGGAACATCAAATGGGGCGTCGCCCACATCTATGCCTCCTACAACAATACGATCATCCACATCACCGACATCACCGGCACCGAGACGGTCTCGCTCTCGTCAGGCGGCCAGGTCGTGAAGGCCGACCGCATGGAGAGCTCGCCCACCGCTGCCATGGTCGCGGCGAAGAAGGCGGCTGAGGGCGCAATCGAGAAAGGCATCTCAGGCATCCATGTCAAGATCAAGGCGCCGGGCGGGCACAACGGCCCGAATAACCCGGGGCCTGGCGCCCAGGCGGCGGTCCGCGCGCTCTCGCGCATGGGCCTTCGCATCGGCATCATCGAGGACGTGACCCCCCTGCCCCATGACGGGTGCAGGAAGAAGGGCGGGCGGCGCGGGAGGCGCGTGTAAGATGGAAGTCAGGCTGCTATCGAAGAGCAAGGACGGCATGAGGGCCTCGCTCATCATGAAGGGATTCTCCCCCGCCTACATGAACGCCATTCGGCGGTCGGTCGTCAACCACGTCCCGACCCTCGCGATCGAGGATGTCGAGATACGCAAGAACAACTCTATCCTGTACGACGAGATGCTCGCCCACCGGCTCGGCCTCGTCGTCTTCACGACCGACCTCGGGAGCTATGAGCTCAAGGAGAGCTGCTCATGCAAGGGAGAGGGCTGCGCCAAGTGCACGCTCTCCATGACCCTCAAGGCCAAGGGGCCCGGCTACGTGTACGCTTCGGACATCAAGACGAAGGATCCGAACATCAAGCCGGTCTATCCCAAGACCCCCATCGTCAAGCTCCTCAAGGGCCAGGAAGTGCAGGCCGAGATGACTGGGGTCCTCGGCCAGGGGAAGGACCATATGAAATGGTCGCCAGGCCTTGCCTATTATCACTTCAAGCCAAATATCGAGGTGATGAAGCAGGGAGAGTCGTGCGCAGAGGCGGTCGAAGCCTGCCCGAAGCACGTGTTCATCCTCAAGAACGACAAGCTCACGGTCGACAAGGACCGGCTGATGGGGTGCGACCTGTGCGAGGCGTGCCTCGAGGCGTGCGAGAAGGGCAGCATCCGGGTGTCCGCCGACCCGGAGACCTTCATCTTCACGGTGGAGTCCTGGGGATCGCTCCCGGCCGCCGAGATGCTCCAGCAGGCGATGGCCTACCTGAGCGCAGAGCTCGAGTCGTTCGCAGGAGCCCTCAAGTGACATGCGGGGGTGCCGGAGTGGTCAAACGGGCTAGGTTGAGGGCCTAGTGGCTTAGTGCCTGCGCGGGTTCAAACCCCGTCCCCCGCACTCACCCCTCATCAGGCACAGACATAAGATGCATACCAGGTCCCCTTGACAGGACGCGAGACCATGAAGAACGAACTGCTGCAGGCGACAATCGACCAGCTGAAGCGGAAGTCGCGCGAGGAGAAGGTGAATATCTGGCGACGCATAGCGCTCGACCTCGAGAGCCCGACAAGGAACCGGCGGGTCGTCAACCTCGCGAAGATCGACCGCTTCACCGAGGCTAACGAGACGATCGTGGTTCCGGGCAAGGTCCTCGGCACCGGGACGCTGTCGCACAAGGTGACGGTCGCCGCGCTCGGCTACTCGGACCAGGCGCTCGGCAAGCTGAAAGAGGCGAGCGCAGAGGCGGTCTCGCTCCTCGAGCTCGCGGAGAGGAACCCGAAGGGGAAGGACATCAGGATCATCGGCTAGCCAGGGGCATAATCGGAGCACATACCATGAGAATCATCGACGCGAAGGGAATGGTCCTCGGACGGCTCGGGGCATACGTCGCCAAGAAGGCGCTGCTCGGCGAGACGATTCGCATCGTCAACTGCGAGTCCGCGGTGATCTCAGGCGACCGTGCGCATGTCTTCGCCGCGTACAAGCGGCGGGCCGATCGCGGCATCCACACGAAGGGACCCTTCCAGCCGAGGCGGCCCGACCTCTTCGTCAAGAAGGCGGTCCGCGGCATGCTCCCCTACAAGCAGCCGAAGGGGACGGCGGCCTTCAAGCGCATCAGGTGCTATCTCGGGGTCCCGAGGGACCTCATCGGGAAGGGGGCTGAGCAGGTGCCCGGCGCGTCCGGGACGAAGGTCCTCCATTCGGCCCTGATCACCGTCGGTGAGATATGCACGCAGCTGGGGTGGAAACCATCACGAAGGTAATCGTCACATCAGGAAAGAGGAAACGCGCGATTGCGCGCGCCACGCTCTACCCGGGCAGCGGCGTCGTGAAGATAAACAAAAGCCTCCTCGGTTCCTATTCGCCCCCGCTCGCGCGGGAGAAGATCAAGGAGCCGCTCACCCTCGCGGGAGACGTCGCGGAGGGAGTCGACATCCTCGTGCGGGTGCATGGCGGCGGCTACATGTCCCAGGCCGAGGCCGCCCGGCTCGCAATCAGCAGGGCGCTCGTGCAGGCCTCGCGCAGCGAGCGGCTGAAGGCGGTGTTCCTCGAGTACGACCGACAGCTCCTCGTCGCCGACGTCAGGCGCAAGGAGGCCAAGAAGCCGAACAGCCACGGTCGCGCGCGGGCGAAGCGCCAGAAGTCCTACCGGTGATGCCGGCAAGAACCGAGGGATACCCATGATAATTCCCATCAGATGCATGAGCTGCGGAAAACCGATCGGCCACCTCTGGGAGGAGTTCCTGGAGCGGACGAAGAACGGCGAGTCGCCGAAGAACGTCATGGACGCCCTCGGGCTCGAGCGCTACTGCTGCAGGTCGGTCTTCCTCGGGCACGTCGACCTCATCGACACCGCGTCCCAGTTCAAGAAGTTCTAGATGATGGCGCGGCAGTCCTCTCAGGACCTGCTCTTCCTCTCCCTTCTCATCCCTCTCCTCCTGCTCGCAGGCTGCGCCGGATCCGGAGACGGGGCAGGGGCCGTGGCCGGGGATTATGCCCGTCCGTCATCGGTCTGCGCCGATGGCACCTGCATCCCGCTCGAACACGCCGGCACGCCGGCGGCCAGGGCCAAGGGGCTGATGTACCGCGACACGCTCTCGGGCGGTATGCTCTTCCATTTCGGCGCCGATGGCTACCCGGGAATCTGGATGAAGAACATGCTGATCCCGATTGACATCCTCTGGCTCGACAGCACGCTTCGCGTCGTCCATCTCGTGGCTGACGCCCCGCCTTGCGCGGCAGACCCCTGCCCGGTTTACACGCCGTCCCACCCTGCGCGCTATGTACTCGAGCTGCCGGCAGGGTTCGCCGGGCAGCACGGCCTTTCCGTCGGAGATATTCTCTCGTTCTCCCCTTAGGAAGGGAAAAATATAATAATCGAGCCGGTCTCCTCAGAGGCCGGGGAACACCATGCCCAATTACACCGCGATCGAGAGGAAATGGCAGGGGCGTTGGGAGGAAGCGAAGCTCTTCAGGGTGACCGAGGATCCGAAGCGTACGACGTGCTATATACTCGAGATGTACCCTTACCCTTCCGGCTCAGGCCTGCACATGGGACATGCCAGGAACTACTGCATCGGCGACGTCTATGCGCGCTTCAAGCGCATGAACGGCTTCAATGTCCTCTACCCGATGGGCTATGACTCCTTCGGCCTGCCTGCCGAGAACGCGGCGATAAAGGCGAAGTCGCATCCCCAAAGGTTCACCGAGGAGGCGATAAGGAGATTCATCAGGCAGCAGAAGGGGCTTGGCCTCTCCTACGACTGGGACAGGATGATCGCCTCGCACACGCCCGAATACTACCGCTGGGACCAGTGGATATTCCTCAAGATGCTCGAGAAGGGGCTCGCGTACAAGAAGCGCTCGGTCGTCAACTGGTGCCCGGAGTGCCAGACAGTCCTTGCGAACGAGCAGGTGCACGCCGGCAAGTGCTGGCGGCACGAGGAGACCGACGTCGAGGTGAAGGACCTCGAGCAGTGGTTCTTCCGGATCACCGACTACGCGGAAGAGCTCCTCGACGGAATCGGCACGCTCGACGGCTGGTCAGACGACGTCAAGACGATGCAGCGTAACTGGATCGGGAGGAGCGAGGGCGCTGAGATATCCTTCCCGATCGAGGGGAGCGGCAAGCGGATAACCGTCTTCACGACGAGGCCCGACACCTTCTTCGGCATCACCTTCCTCGTCTACGCTCCCGAGCACCCGGACGTCCTCGAGCTCGTCAGGGGCACCAAATACGAGACACAGACAAAGGCCTTCATCCGCAAGGTCGTCCTCGAGGACCGGTTCCTCCGGACCGCCGAGGACCGCGAGAAGGAGGGCATGTTCATCGGCCGCTACGCGACGAACCCGATCACCGGGGAGAGGATCCCCCTCTACATCGCGAACTTCGTGCTCCACGAGTACGGCACCGGCGCGATAATCGCGGTCCCGGCGCACGACGAGCGAGACTTCCAGTTCGCGAAGAAGTATGGGATCCCCATCAAGGTTGTCATCAACCCGCCGGACTTCGATCTCGACGAAAAGCGCATGAACCGCGCCTATGTGGGCGACGGCGCCATGGTCAACTCTGGCGAGTTCGACGGCATGAACAACAGGGACGCGATCCCCGAGTTCGCGCGCTTCTTCGAGAAGCACGGGTGCGGGAAGGCGACGGTCCAGTACAAGCTGCGCGACTGGCTGATCTCCCGGCAGCGGTTCTGGGGATGCCCGATCCCCATCGTCTACTGCGACGCCTGCGGCATCGTGCCGGTGCCGGAGAAGGACCTGCCGGTGAGGCTCCCTGACGGCTTCGCGTTCACCTCAGGGAAGGGCAACCCTCTCGAGCAGTGCGAATCATTCGTGAAGACAGCCTGCCCGACGTGCGGAAGGCCCGCCCGACGCGAGACCGACACCATGGACACCTTCGTCGACTCGTCCTGGTACTTCCTGCGCTACTGCGACCCGGCGAACGCGGAGATGCCGTTCGACCCGAAGAAGGCAGCCTACTGGATGCCGATCGATACCTACATCGGTGGCAAGGAGCACGCGACCATGCACCTGATCTACTTCAGGTTCTTCACGAAGTTCCTCCGCGACCTCGGCCTCCTCAGGATCGACGAGCCGACGAAGAACCTCTTCAACCAGGGCATGCTCCATAAAGGGGGCGTGGTGATGAGCAAGAGCAAGGGCAACGTCGTCTCCCAGGAGGAGATCGCGGCCAGGTTCGGCATCGACACCGCGCGGTTCTTCCTGATGTTCGTCGCGGGCCCGGAGAAAGACATGGAGTGGGATGACCAGGCGGTCGCTGGGTCGTACCGCTTCCTGAATAAGGTCCACGCGCTCGGAACCGGAAAAAAGGTCGTCACCGCCTCCCGCCCCGCCCAGCTGAGCAGGCTGCATGCAGCGATCCGCGACGTGACCGCCGATATCTCCTCTTTCAGGTACAACATCGCGCTCATCCGCATCATGGAGATCGCGAACTACCTCGCCGCTCAGGAGGATGTCTCCCGCGAGGCGCTCGAGGGGCTCGTGCTCCTCATGGCGCCGTTCACCCCTCACCTGGCCGAGGAGCTCTGGGAGCATATCGGGAATAAGGGGTTTGTCTCGGTCGCGCCCTGGCCGAAGCATGATGAGACGAGGATAGACAAGGCCCTCATCGCGTCAGAGGACTACATCAAGCGCGTCCAGGCAGATGTCAGGTCGGTTCTCGAGATCATCAAGGCCGGTTCTCCGAAGCGCATCACGCTCATCGTGGCGGACGCCTGGAAGCACGACCTCGTCGGCAAGGTGAGGGTGAAGCTTGAGGAGACTCACGACGTGTCGAAGATCATCCCTGCGGTGATGGACAAAGCGCATGCGAAGGAGATTCCGAAGATTGTCTCCGCGCTCGTCAAGAACCCGAGCAGGATACCGCTCGTCATGCTCGGCGCAGAAGGCGAGCTCAAGGCGGCGAAGGCCGCGATCCCCTCGCTCACGCGGGGGTTCGGCTGCGAAGCGCAGGCGCTCACCGAGACGGTCGCCGCGAAAAAAGGCATTGCGAAGGCGGCTGGCGCGATGCCGGGGAAGTGTGCTATTCATGTCGAGAAATGAGCGGAGGGCCCTTTCTGATAGTCAGTCGATGATGAGCCTGCCGTCGAGATGATCCAGCTCCTGCTGGAGCGTGAAAGCGGCGCTCCCGAAGAGCGAGAGGTGCTGTATCTCCCCCTCGGGCTCGTGGTATCGCACGCGCATCCAATACTTCCGGAGTTTCATCCGCACGATCCCAGGCAGGCTCGCGCAGACCTCGATCGAGGGGATGGTGAGCCGCGAGCTGACGACTTCGGGGTTGACCATGATGTGATACCTGTTCGGGAACCGCTTGAGGACGACGATGCGCTTGTCGAGGCCTATCTGGTTTGCGGCGAGGCCGTTGACGAGCTTGAGCGGGTGGTCCATAGCAAGGAGGGCTGCGAGGACCGAAGCGGCCTGGACTGCAGTCCCGTTCCTGCCCACGTCCGCGGGGACGCATGCAGAGCGGAGCAGCGGGTGAGGATGGGTGAGTATCTTCCGGGTGTCCTGGACGGGTGTCACGTCAGTCTGGCCTGATACTAGGTCTCAAATTTAAATCTTTCTCGTCACTGCGTGAGTACTCACAGAAGAAGAGGAAACTGCGGAAAGGGAGAGAAGTGGCAGGCGCGCCTGAGGATGGACCTGTGCCCTGCGCGGCAGTTGGCCCTGATCCTCCCTCAGTCCCGCTACCCTCCAAGCACAGTCCCGTACGGGTAGGGCTGCTCCATTCCTGGCCTGACCCGGTTTCCATGCGGCACCATCCTGCAGGACAGGACCTCAACGTCGGGACCAGGACTGACGCGCCTGATCCGGGCCGCTCTCCAGGCTTCGGCCCCATCATGAGTCCGCTTATGGCGACAGGAGGGGACTGGCCTCCCGGCCTAGCCTGCCGGAGAGGGAGAATCATCTTTCTTTTTAAGGTTTTCCCTTTAAAAAATCCGAGCGAAAGTTTTAATAAGATGCCGTCCTCACTCTTTCCTAGGGGTTGGGGGCAGCCTGATGCAATCAAGGAAATCGAAGCTCATATTCTTGGGGACCGGCGGCGACATCTATTGCACCGCGAACCAGTACCGGGCGACCGGCGGCATCATCCTCATCACCGAGGACAACCAGTTCCACATCGATCCCGGTCCGGGAGCGCTCGTCCGCGCGAGGCAGATGGAGGTCACCCCCCGCAGCAACACCGCCGTCATCGTCACCCATAACCACCTCAACCACGCGAACGACGCGAACGCGGTCCTCAACGCGATGACGCTTGGCGGCGCGGACAAGTTCGGCGTGCTCGTCGGGAACAAGACATTCATCCAGGGGTCGGACTACAGCCCGTCGATGCTCTCGCCATACTTCCGGGATTTCGCCGAGCGTATGATCACGCTCGAGCACGGCCAGCGGGTCGGCATCAATTCGGCCGAGATCCTGGCGACCTACGCCAAGCACACCGATCCCGCGGCTATCGGCCTCAAGATCATCACCAAGGAATTCACGGTCGTCTATTCCTCCGACACCGGGTACGACGACCTGCTGATCAAGGACTACCTGGGCGCTGACATCCTCATCCTGAACGTGGTGAACCCGGCTGGCCACAAGGACCCTTCGAACCTCAGCACCGATGACGCGGTCGAGATCATCAGGAAGACCAGGCCCCGCCTCGCGATCATCACCCACTTCGGGGTCAAGATGCTCCAGCGGGACCCGATCAACGAGGCGCGCGAGATACAGAAGGCGACCTCCATCCAGACGATCGCCGCCAAGGACGGCCTGGTGATCAACCCTTTCTCCCACACCGTCGAGTCAGGCACCAAGTCGCTCAGGTTCTGATGCGGCGATGCTCGCTTCTACAGCGCGTGCAGCGCGAAGATGATAAAATATCCGATGAGGCAGCCGATCCCGATGAAGGGCATCGCCGGATAGTAGCGGTCCTTCTTGCCGAAATAGAAGAGCCCGGCGAGCGCGAGGGTCGCGAAGACGGGGATGAGTAGCGAGCGGAAGAAGGCGGCCTGGAGAGGGATGCCCACAAGAACCAGGCTGTTCATCACGACCGCGGCGAAGATGAGCGGGAAGCCGATGTCGCCGCCGCCGAGGATCGCGTTCTTCGGCACCAGCTTCGGCGGTGCGGGCGCCTTCGAGGATTTCTGGGCCTTCGCCGTCTTCTCCATCGCCGATGCACCCTTGTCCTGCCTCTCCTGCCCAGGGAACGGCGCCGGATGGATCTTCATGACTCGCTGGTGGAGGTGATAGGGCACCATGATGCCGGCGAACAGCTTCGCGGCGGTCTGGAACTCGGCGAGGGCCACCATATGCTTCGACTTCCAGACCGCGTAGATATCGTAGAAGGCGATGAGCACGAGCAGCATGAAGGCGGAGAAGATGCTGATGATCGGCGCGAATATCGCGGCGAGGCCGCCGTAGATGAAGAGCTCGGTGAAATTATGGACGATCACGTCCCGCTTCCATACCTTGAGCGTCGCGAGGACCACAGCGAGGACCGCGGCGGCCCACTGGTCCATGAAGGCGGAAAAGGCGATCGCGAGGCAGAGCGTGACTGCGAGGAAGAACCAGAGCTTCCAGAGCTGCATCTTGCGGTGCCTGACGAGCCAGAGGGCGAGAACGGTGCCTATCAGCACCGCGATGATTATGTAGAGCCAGGTGTAATCATGGTCGACTTCAGGCCGCTCGATTCCGCCGGGAAGGGCCTTCGCCACGATCTCGCCGCTCGCGATGGTGGCCTCGGCATCGACATACGAGGCGGTCACGATAAGCCCTGTCACCTGCGCGACGAAGAAGACGAGGATCAGGACCGCGGTTATGCTCGGCGTGTGCTTCATGGAGCTTTCCTTGACAGCTATGGTATTTAAATGTTCCCAGAAACGAGTTTCCTTTTTTTACATAAATAAGGATACTCATCTCTCCTGGAGCAGACCCCTAGATATAAATATGATCATCCCCCTCGGCAGCTCATGAAGGCCTGCAACACAGTCACCCTGGGTGTCTTCATCAGGGAGGACGATGATGCGGAACGCGTCAGGGCGGCCTTCCACGGGCTCCTTGGCCTCGATCCGGCAGCAGAGAAGGTGCGGGTCTCTGAGAGGAATGCGACCGGGTTCTCAGAGCGCAGGATCACCATCCTTGAATGCACGCTCTCCAAGGAACGGCATACTGCTTCCTTCCTCGACCGCCTGCTCGAGACGCTCCCTGAAGGCCAGCGGCGCCTGCTCGCCGAGCAGAAGGGGTCACGGACGGACGACGACTGCAACTTCTTCATCCGGCTCGACAAGGAGGCCTTGCTCAAGGGCGAGCATGTGGTGACCGACGGCGGCAACTGCTTCCATATCCGGATGAACCTCTCCGTCTACCCGAAGCGGCGGGAGAAGGCCTACCGGCTCATCGAGGAGCTCTTCTCATGAACCGGCGTGCATCGAAATATATTTAAACAGGACGGGCTTGTCGGATACCGGTTATTGCGATGAGGTGGTTCTCCTGGCACGGTATGTGGTGACTCCCTGGGAAGTCGAGGGCGACGTCGACTACAAGCGGCTGATGACCGAGTTCGGCATCCAGGAGCTCGACGACCGCCTGCTCGAGCGCATCAGGCGGCAGGCAGGGGGCCTGCACCCTTTCCTTTCCCGCAGGATATTCTTCGCGCACCGCGATTTCGGCAGGGTGCTCGACCAGTACGACCAGAGGGACCCCTTCTTCCTCTACACCGGCCGCGCGCCCTCAGGACATACCCATCTCGGCCACCTGGTGCCGTGGATCTTCACCAAATGGCTCCAGGACGCCTACGGCGTCGAGCTCTGGTTCCAGTTCCCTGACGACGAGAAATTCCTCTTCAAGGAGCGGCTCACGCTCGAGGACACGAACCGCTTCACCGAGGAGAACATGCTCGACGTTATCGCCCTCGGCTTCGACCCGAAGCGGACCCATTTCCTCATCGACACCCGCCACGCGGGGATCATGTACCGGGAAGCGCTGCGCGTCGCGAAGCGCATCACCTTTTCCCAGGTGAAATCCTCGTTCGGACTGACCAACGAGGCGAATCTCGGCCAGGTGTTCTACACCGCGATGCAGGCGGTGCCGGCGTTCCTGCCGTCGGTCCTTGCTGGGAAGAGCCTGCCGTGCCTCATCCCCCATGCCGTCGATCAGGATCCGCACTTCAGGCTCTCCCGTGATGTGGTCGGTAAGCTCGGCTATGACAAGCCGGCGTCGATACAATGCCGCTTCCTCCCGCCGCTCGAGGGCACCTCAGGCAAGATGTCGGCGTCAGCCGACAGCCTCGCCACCATCTGGACCGTGGACGACGAGAGGACAGTGCGGAAGAAGGTGAACAAGTATGCATTCTCAGGCGGCAGGGACACGGTCGAGGACCATCGTCGGCTCGGCGGCAGGCCCGAGGTCGATGTCGCCTACCAGTATCTCACCTTCTTCGAGGAGGACGATACGAAGCTCCGGAAGATCCATGACGACTACGCGGCAGGAAAGATCCTCTCCGGCGAGCTCAAGGGGATCCTGGTCGAGAAGCTCGTCGGCATGCTCGGCAGGCATCAGGACGCGCGGGAGAAGGCGAGGAACAAGGTCGATTCCTACCTCTATACGCCATGAGAGCCTGAAGGGCAGGGGTTGGAGGGAGTTATCATCATCTGATGCTCAGAAACCTATAAATAGTGTCGAGGCCTACGGCATCGTACGCTTCATGCGAAGGATGGACCGATGGCAGCTGAACCGGTACGGACAAGGACCCGCATCGCGCCTCTCTCGGGATCGTTCATGATCGTTTCCATGTTCGGCTTCATCTTCTCGGCCCTGCTCGGCTACTTCGGCAGCCTTGACAAGAGCTGGGCGTTCGCCTTTGCATCAGTATTTCTGCTCATGTTCATCTCGTCCATGATATCGATGACCTACGCCGAGCCTGAGGCGATCCTGCACATAGACGAGCGCGAGAAGCGCCGCATGCAGCTGCATGGCAGGAAGAAGCAGCAGGCATAATCCCCCGAGCGGGCGTCTCACGCCTTCTTCTGGAGTGCGTCGAATTTCCCCTTCGTCCTGCTCTCTTTGTGGAAGACCTCGTGCGAAGCCCGCTTCTCGAAGAGCGCGACCGCGATCCGCACGACGTTCGTCTGGAACGGCCGAAGGCCCGACTCGACGACGATAGCCTTCGCCTCCTCGAGGCAGTCCTTCATGACCGCATGGTTGCGCTCCCGCGCCTCCTTCTCGACGGCGCGCTCCTCCTCAGGCGTGAGGGAGACCTCTTCCCACCGCGTGTAGAGCGTCTTGTCATCAGATCTTGGGAACCGTTTTGAGAATGCCATGATATGCCCTGGGGGTATGGGACCGGCTATAAATAACTTTTGCGCCTCAGAACTCGAATATCCTATGCTCCTCCTCGATCGCCGAAGGCGACTGGCCGCCATGCCAGGTGAACCGGGGGCGAATCTTCATCTGATAGAGCTTCTCGTTGTTGTCGTCGAATATGAGCGCCGACCCCTTAGCGCGGGGTAGGTTGTCGATCGCGACGTCGAGGCCCTCGCGCATGTAACTCTGCATGAGCTTCCCCAGCGCCTCGATGTCCATCTTCGCGGTGATGCGGTGGCAGATGACCGTATCGGCCTGCGTCATCACATCGGTATGGATCTTCCCCGGCTGCTGGGAGGCGAGAATCAGCGATATCCCTGGCTGCCTGCCCTCGCGGAGGATGGTGATCAGCGGGAACGAGGCGACGGTCGTTTCGTCGTTCGGCAGGAACTCGTGCGCCTCGTCGACGATCAGCCAGACGAGCGGTTCCTTCTTCTTCATCTTCTGCTCGTCGATCATGAAATTGGTCCTTGCCCTCACCTCATCGAGCTCCTCATACTTCCTCGCGAGCATCCGGTTGAGGAAGAGCTTCTGGGCGACGAGGCCGATCACCAGAGCCTTGATCTTCCACCCTTCCGCCATGGTGGCGTAGCAGGAACAGTCGAGAACCGTCACCTGGCCGCCGACCGCGAGCTCCTCGATCGGCGTCCCCTTCTCGGAGAAGAGGCCCCATTTCATGGCGTTTTCGAACCGGTTCTCGACCGCGTCGCGGACCTGCGGGTCCGCCCGCTTGTCCTCCCGCACCGCCTTGATGATATCCTCCATCGTATAGGCCTTCCCCCTGTCCTTGAGATCGTTGATGATGCGCTCTACCAGGACCGCGATCGGGTCGTTCGCCTGGAGCTCAAAGGTCATGTGCCAATCGCCGGGATCGAGATCAGCCGGGTTGATGGAGAAGGGGATGTCGGTAGGGATGCCCTGCTCCTTATACTCCCTAAAGAAGCCGAACGGCGTGTAGATGGTACAATTGAGGGGCTTTCCCTTCAACTTCCACTGGTCAAGGATCTTCTCGTCCCGCTTGTTCGGGAACTTCATGGTCCAATAGACTCCCATAGTGTCGAGCATGATCACCGAGATGTTCTGCTTGATCTCAGGCGGGAGGTCGGCCATGCCCTCGGCGACGACGCCCATGGTGTACGATTTCCCGCCGCCGCGCTTGCCGCAGACGAAGACCACGTGGCTCGAGGAGGCATCGAGGTACATGTCGTTCGAGAGAGAGGTGGTCCTGCCCATCTGGACATAGTGCTTGCCGATGAAGACCGTCCCCCTGAGGCCGAGCCGCCTCTTGTCCTCCTCGCTCCTGCCGATGACGATATCGTACATGCTCTTGGAAGGGGACCGGGCTTTTAAAAATGTGTGCAACCACTGCCCAGTATCCATCAAGGCCCTTAACTGGCCGTCTGCAGGCCTACGATGGCCCAGGAAGCCTCGCGGAGCCGACAGCCAACCGAAACTTTTATGTATGACATATCCATTGAAGTACTCGTGGCATCATTTTTGTTATTTAAGAATGATAAAAAAGTCGGGAAGGGAGATGCGGCACTGGTTGGCCAGGTCACCGCTCTCCGGCAATCACCGATTATCATGCACCCCAGGTGAAAGGAATGGAAGAAAAATCGCACAGCCATCAGGTAGAGTCGCACAAGGAGAAGCAGACCAAGGGGCGCGAGGAGCGCCACGCGAAGGACTCCCCGGAAACCCCTGCGAAGGACAAGGTCAAGAAGCATGAGCTGCACTACCAGCCCATCCATAGGGAAGAGGAGCATACGGGGCATGAGCACGCCCATCGGAAGGGCCCCATACACCATCCGCACCATGCGCGGCGCCACCCGCTGACCTATTGGAACTTCTTCTCGGTCGCGATCGCGGTCCTCATCGTCATCGGGCTCATCCTCGTCGTCGTGAACTTCGGGGCGATCTCCGGCTATGTTAAAGGGCTCATCTCCCCTGGGGAGACGGCGGCGGTCGTCAACGGCGAGACGATCTCCCTCGAGGAGCTCAACACCGAGTACGAGCGGCTCTCGCCGCAGGTGCAGAGCCTGCTCTCCAAAGACTTCCTCCTGCAGTCGCTCATCGACCAGACGCTGCTCCTCCAGCAGGCGAACAAGGCCGCGGTCACCGTCGATCCTGCGGAGGTCCAGGGATATATCGACGAGGCCAAGGTCCAGCTTGGCATGAGCGATGAGGAATTCGAGAGCTGGCTCTTCGAGACGCAGAAGCTCTCGCTCGATGAGGCGCGGGAGAAGGCCGAGCAGACGCTCGTCATCAACAAGTTCATCAACGAGAACGTGCTCTCGGGGATCGAGGTCTCTGAGCAGGAGATCGGAGCGTACTATGCCGCGAATCCCGACCAGTTCGCGCTCCCCGAGCAGGTCAGTGCCCGCCACATCCTTATCAGGATCTCTGACGAGGTGCCTGATGCGGAGGCCGAGGCGACGGCCGAGGGAATCCTCGCGCAGATCGGGGAAGGGGCCGATTTCTGCGAGATGGTGACTCTCCATTCCGAGGACCCGGGAAGCGTCGCGAACTGCGGCGAGTACACCTTCCCGCGCGGCATGATGGTGCCTGAGTTCGAGCAGCTCTCATTCGACCAGCAGGACGGCGGGATCGGCATCGCGAAGACCACCTTCGGCTACCATGTCATCGAGACCCTCGCGCACCTGCCCGCGTCGGAGCTGTCGCTCGAGGACGCCCATGACCAGATCGCGGCTGTGCTGCGCCAGCAGAGCGAGCGCGCCTACTTCGCGGACTACATGGATGCCCTCAAGGCGGAGTCGAGCATCCAGGTGTATTACACCCCGCCGTCAGCCGATACCGGCGACGTCGCGGTCGGCATCGAGGAGGAGACTGAGCCGCCGGCGCAGGAGCAGCTCACCGAGACGCAGCTGTGCTCGTCGGGCTTCGGCGTCCCCACCGACGCGGTCATCTTCTACTATGCGAAGGCGAGCGAGCGCAGCCAGCGGATGCAGGACATCGTGAATGGGCTGATCGACCAGGGCGCCTCCTTCCGGCAGGTCGAGGCGAGCTCCGGCGACACGCGGGTCCTCGAGACGTGCTTCCCTGACGTCAACCTCTCGATCGCGCCGCAGTACGTGTGCGTGCGGACCGGCGACGCGGCGATCGGCGAGACGACCGAGCGCGCGCTCGAGACCTTTGCGAACGAGTGCGGCTGACCCTTCCTCCTTTCCTGCTCTTTTATTTTTCCCTCATCATACCGCTCACGTGAGCTGTGGCTCCCCGATCGCCGACGCTGTCGGCGTGGATGGTGCGAGCGATGGGTATGCTGAAGAATGAGGGGAAAGAAGAAAAGAAGAACGGCTCGGCGATGCGGGCCTCAGTTCTCGGCATCCAGGTCCGGCTGCGTGAGGATAGCGACTCGCGACTCCTCCTTCCGGACCTTCGAGCTCATGCCGACGAGGTAGGATATCCTCGTCTTCTCCGCTATCAGCACGAGCTCCTTCTCGATCTCGCCATCGAAGATGACCGCATACATGCCTGAGGCGAGGCTCTTTATCGTCGTCGCGAGCTCGCTTATCGGGACTTTCCCCATGATGTTGAGCTTCGCGTCGAGGATGAACGCCCCGCGCGTCCCGATGAGGTTCTCGAGCATCGTCCGGAAGGTCGTCTGCTCCTGCATCGAGAGCCGCTCCTGCCGTCGCGGCGCCTCGACGGCGTCCCGTCTCGGCTCGCGGTCGGGCCGGTCCCTGGGGTCACGGACCCGATCTCGCTCGTTCCTGCGCGGCTCGCGCAGGGTCGGCTTGTTCCTGATGCGGTCGACGTCGGTCGAGAGCTCGAGGCGCGCCTGCTCGGCCGAGATGCGCGAGCGGATCGCCTTGTGGATCTCCTTCTTGGTGATCTCCTCGACCTCCTTCCCATCGGGCGCCTTGGTGATGTAGTCGACCTCTGAGACGGTGAGCAGCTCCTTGAGGATGAGGTTCCCGCCGCGGTCGCCGTCGACGAACGCGGTGATGACCTTCTTCTTCGATAGCTCGATGATCGTCTGCGGGACCGAGGTCCCATTGATCGCGACGACGTTCTTGATGCCGTGCTTGAGCAGGTTAAGAACGTCGGCGCGTCCCTCGACGACGATGATCTCGTCGCTCTCGTCGATCACCGGGCCTGCCGGCAGCCGGTCCTTCCCGTACTCCTGTATCTCCATCACGCGGACCGAATACGCGACCTCGTCGGCGAGCTCCTGCGAGTCCGGCATCACGCCGTCCATGAGGTTCTTGAGGAGCTCTTTCGCCCGTTCGATCACGAACTTGCGCTTGGAGACCCTCACGTCCTCGATCTTCTGGACGCGTAGCTTCGCGTTGCAGGGGCCGATCCTCTGGATGACCTCGAGCGCGGCGCCGACGATCGACGTCTCCGCCTTGTCGAGCGAGGATGGGATGATAATGCCTCCTTGCGTCTTGCCGCTCCTGGTGTCGACGTTGACCTCGATACGGCCGATCCTTCCCGAGCGCTGGAGCTCCCTGAGCTCGAGATCGGCGCCGAGAAGCCCTTCGGTCTGGCCGAATATCGCGCCGATGACATCAGGCCGGTCGACGACGCCCTCTATCTCTATCGTCGCGTGGACTATGTATTTCGCTGAGACTGGTGATATCTTTGCCATTGCGAACCCTCCCTATACTCGATGGCCGTTCGTCCCGATGCCGGTCACCGCGTTCAGGGAAGCCGCTCGCTAGAAGAAAGCGCCCTCATCAGGAATTCCTCGATCGCTGGGTGAGCAGGTGATTTGATGAACATGAATCGCTCCTCGGCTGCCGCGCGAGCATATACGCTCATGCGCGGCCTTTCTTCGTCACGGCGGCCCTATCCGCCCTCTGCGGTGATCCAAGGACACGTCCCTGGCCTCCCGCTCCTCTCCGCCGCGTGTGTCATCGAAGGGAGGACGCGCATGTCCAGGGCCTGTCCAAAGGACGTAACTGTGTTGAACAATGATCATGAAAGGTATGTCGCCCGTACCACTAACTCCCACGGCTCATCGCTTGACTTCGTCGACAGCTCCCATGAGTACTCTCGTGACGGGCTGACGCATACAAGAGTGGTTTGGAATCACTTCGCGGGACACTGCCCCGGATCAACCAAGGACCCTTTCGTATGGCTGTATTTATACGGTGATTGCGAGGGGATATTTATACTTTTCCTTACTGCCTTCCATGCGGCGGTATCGGCGATGGAAGCACCTTATTTCTACATATTTTCTATATTGAAATCAATTTGTGAAGCCCCTCCCCACACTCCTCAATATTTAAATATAACCCTCGCTGTCCTAGTCCCATGGTCCACCATCTCATCGGTGAGAGGAGCGCCAAGGAGCAATGCATCTACTGCGCGAAGGACCTCACCCTCCTGCCCTGGCGCTCCGATTTCCACGGCGAGATCCATTACAAGACCCTCACCTGCGAATGCGGGAAAGAGGTGCGCATACGGATCGGTTTCCATGGGTCGGGCCATGATTCCTGGGACGGCTACATCCCTTCGGAGAAGGGGGACCACATCTCTGAGACGCTCGAGCAGACGGTGAAAGAAGACCCGAAGAAGGGGTGATCGGGGCCTGCCGGCTTTCACGTGCCGAAGCGGCGCTCCCGCGCCGAGAAATCCTGTATCGCCGCCACGAGATCCTCCTTCTCGAACTCGGGCCAGGTCTTCTCGAGGAATATCCACTCGGCGTAATGTGACTGCCATATCAGGAAGTTCGAGGTCCGCTTGTCGCCACCGGTCCTGATGATGAGGTCTGGCTCGTCCTGCATATAGAGGTTCTCGCCGAACACCTGCTCGTTGATGTCGTCGATGCCTAGCTCCCCGCCCTGCACCATCCTGCAGACGCGCTTCACGGCGTCGATGACCTCTTCGCGCCCGCCGTAGCCCATCGCGAAATTGATGAGATGCCCGCTGTTCTTCCGCGTCTTCTCCATCAGATGGCGCATCATCTCCTGGATGTCGTTGGGGAACATGCCGAGCCTGCCGATGAACGTGACCCGGATGCCGTTCTCCTCGATGCGCGGGTCGGTCTTCAGCCGATCGAACTCCTTCCTGAAGAGGTCCATCAGGTAGTCGAACTCCTCCTTCGGCCGGGAGAAGTTCTGCACCGAGAACGAGTAGAGCGTGAGCTCGCGGATGCCGAGATCCTTGCACCAGTCGAGCAGCTGCTCGACCTTCTTCGCCCCCCATTCATGCCCCTTCCAGGGCTTCATCATGAGGCGGCGTGAGAAGCGGCGGTTGCCATCGAGGATAATCGCGACATGCTTCGGTACTGGCGATCCCATTTTGCCTCCCGGAGATGCCTGACCCTATTTAAATATTGTGTCAGGCCGCCGAGCATCAGCGTCTCGGCCTGCGGCGCGCCGGATTCGCTCCGCTCCTCCTCGCAGGTCCGGCGCGCTGCACCTGTCGGGCAAGGACCTCCTTGCCGCGGCATTCGGCCGTCGCCCTGAGCCGCCGCTCGAGCGCGATCGCCTTCGCCCGCGCTTTCGCAATCTCCTTCCTCGCCTGGCGCGCCGCCTTCCTGGCCTCCGCCGAGACGAGGTCACGGAGCCGCGCGCGTTCCTTCTTCGCGGCGGCGAAAAGACGCTTCGTGAGGAGCTGCCCCTGACGTCTCGTTATCGCGCCGCGCTTGACGAGCGCTGCGACGCGCTTCTCTGCAGCCTCCTTCGTGAGCGACGCGGCGCCGATGCCGAGGACAAGCCCCTTCTTGATAGCATTGAACATGCCCTATCACCTCTTGTACCCTGGCCTATGACGATCCCGGTGCATCCGCTCTATATAAAATTTATTAAGGGTCTGCCTCGCCGGAAGAACGCAGGGTCTGATTATCGCAGCCGTTCGCGCAGCATCGAGCCGACGAGGACGAGGAAGGCGATGACTGCGATCGCGCCGAGCACGAGCGAGAACACCGGCATGCCGAAGAGGAGCGGCTGCTCGATCAGGTACAGCACTGCCGCCGCGATTACGAAGCCGGTGATGATCAGGCCGAACGCGATCCGGTTGCTCGAGCGGTCCATCTCCGTCGTCAGTGTCTGCATGTCGTCGTGGAGGTTGCGGACGTCCTTCTCGGTGCTGTTGATCGCGTCGATGATCTCGCTCGACTTGTCCGGGAAGTCATAGATGAAGCTCTTGAGCCGCGACGAGAAGCGCCCGATCCGATGGAGCAGGTACTGCGGCGACGCCTTCTTCTCGACGAGCTTGCGCACGAACGGCTGGGCCTCGGTGACGAAGTCGAAGTCGGGATTGAGGCTGCGCGCGATGCCTTCGATGGTGATGATGGCCTTCCCCAGCAGCACGAAGTTCGCCGGCAGCCTGATCCGGTTGCGCTTCGCGAGCGTCAGCAGGCTGAAGAACAGGACCGATATGTTGATCCGCTTGATCGCGGTCCCGTAGTACTGCGAGAGATTGAGCTTGAGGTCGTCGCGCAGGCGCTCCCGATCAACGCGCGTCTCGGCGATGCCCATGTCGATGATGGCATCGGCCATGGCGTCGGCGTCGGCCTGGATCATCGCGATGAAGAGGTTCTGGGTCTTCTCCCGCAGCGTGTCGGAGATCGAGCCGACGATGCCGAAGTCGAGGAAGACGATGCGGTTGCGTTTGAGCACGAGGATGTTCCCGGGGTGCGGGTCAGCGTGGAAGAAGCCGAAGAGGAACACCTGCTTGAACATGGCGTTGGTGATCGCCGAGGCGACCCCCTTGCGGTCGAACCCCTCAGGATGCCTGATGACCTCCCCTGCCGTCGGTCCCTGGATGTGCCTGAGGGTGAGCACGCGTGAGGTGGAGGATTCCTTGTATGCCTTCGGGATGGTCACGGCCTTGTCCTGCAGGTAGCGTTCGTAGAAGCGCTCGACGTTGCGCCGCTCGCGCTCGAAGTCGAGCTCGCTCTCGGTATAGGACTCGAACTCCTTGACGATGTCGATCGGGTTGATGATCTCCGGCTTGTACTGCGCCTCGATCCTACGCGCGAAGAAGGACAGGATGTCGATGTCGGTCTGGAAGACCTTCCTGATGCCAGGTCGCTGGACCTTGACCACGACCTTCGTGCCGTTCTTCAGGACCGCCTCATGCACCTGCGAGACCGACGCAGCGGCGATCGGCCTCTCGGAAAAGTAGGCGAAGACCTTCTCGATGGGCCTTCCCAGCTCCAGCTCGACGATCTCGCGCGCCTTCTCGGTCGGAAAGGGCGGGACCTTGTCCTGCAGCTTCGCGAGCTCGTCGCAGTATTCTTGGGGGATGAGGTCAGGGCGCAGGGAGAGCAGCTGGCCGAGCTTGATGAAGGCGCCGCCGAGGTCCTCCAGCACCATCCTGATCCGCTGCGGCTGGGTCTCGCGCTCGATGTACTTCTCCTTGTCCATGATCTTCGGCAGCGGCAGGTAGGCGCGAAGCTTCAGCCGGTCGACGACGAAGCCGAGCTCATGCTTGATGAGCGCGTGGAGGATCTGCTCGAAGCGCCGTATGTCCTTGATGTCCTTGAGAAGGTTGATCAGGCCCATTGTCACCCCACCGCCGGGAGTGCTGATGCCGGAGTTTATAAAGCTATTGCAGCGCAGTGCTTATCGCCGCCGATTCAGCCGATGAGCGTGCCGGCGGACCGCTCGCCCTTGAGATGCCTCGCGAGCTGGACGAGCCGCTTCCCGTCGAGCGTCACCGCCCGGAGCCGGTGCTGCCTGCAGAACATCGCGGCGACAGGGTCGAACGGCGTGTTCATGCCCGGCATGCGCTCCTGGCCGATGATGCCGATATACTCGTCCCAGGTGAGCCTGCGGTAGCGTTTCGCGGACGGGTCCCTCTTCGGGTCCGCAGAATACACGTGCGCGATGTCGCTGAGGTTGATGACCTCCCGCGCCCCGTAGCGCCTCGCGAGGACGGCAGCGACATAGTCGGTGCTCCATCCCGGCTTCCAGCCGGACGCGACGAGAACCTTCGCGGCGAAGCGCTTCGGCTTCGTCGGGTCCCGCACGATCTCGGGCTCCGCGACGTCGGAGAACATGAGCTGGACGAGCTTGGCGTTGAGGTAGGTGGCGTAGATGCCGAGCATGTCCAGGGTGTAGTGGTCCTTGCCGCGGATCAGCTCGAGCGCGCGTTGGTACTTCCTGCACACCGCGCCGCCGCCGCAGACGAGGATGAACCGGTAGCCCTCGCCTACAAGACGCAGGACCGTCCTCCTGAACCGCCTGAGGTAGGCCACATCGACCTCGCCCGGCATGATGAGGGATCCGCCGAGCGATATGACGGCTAGCTTTCCCATGGTCTCACCTCATTCTCTCGTTGGGCGCCGCAACGGCGCTGGACGCGTGATGGCTCACTCCTCCTTGAGGAGAAGCTCGATGACCGCCGCGTACGCGGGCCTGGTGATGAAGACGCCGAACGTGATGCCGAAGATGGTGGTGATGGCGAAGCCCTTGAGGAGGCCGGCACCGGCGAACCAGAGCGGCAGCATCGCGACGAGCGTGGTGAAATACGTGCCCATGATGATGAAGAAGGCGTTCCTGATCCGTTCCTTCCAGTTGGTGAACGTCTCCCGCCTCTTTGCGAGGACCTCGTCGGTGATGAGGATCTGATGGTCGACTCCCGTGCCGATAGCGATGATGATGCCGCCGATAGCCGCGAGGTCGAGGTTCCAGCCGATGAGCGCGGCGAGGCCGAGCAGGAGGATGATCTCGGATGAGCTGGTGATGATGATCGGGATAACGACCGTGAACCTGCGGTACCGGGCGAATATGACGAGCGCCACCGCGACAATCGCGAGCGCGCCCACAAGGAGCGCGTTCCTGATGAACTCGCCGCCGAGCACCGGCGAGATGCTGTCGCTCTTGACGACGTCGAGCTTGATGGGGAGCGACCCGGTGATGAGGATTGTCTGCAGGCGCTTCATGTTCTTGAGCGAGTCGAACGTCGCCTCCTGCTGGTTCGATCCCACACCGCTCCCTGAGATCTCGATGTCGGTCACCGCCCGGCCGCGGAGGTCGGCGCCGATGTTGAGAGAGTCGACCACCTGGTCGTCGAGATACAGCACGAGCGACTCGTTGAGGTATTCCTGGCCGTTCTCGGTGGTCACCTGCAGGTCCTTGGTGAGGTCGGCCTGGCGCTGCGCGGCTTCCGGCGTGAGCGATATGGAAAAGCGGAACCTGCATGCCCAAGTCCCGTCGCCGGTCTGGCCGCAGCCGCGCATCGGGTCTATCCCCGAGCAGTCGGCGGAGCGGCAGACATACGTGATGTCCCTGCCGCCGACGAAGACCGTCTCGTTCCTGATGGTCGCCTCGAACTTGCCCTGCTTGGCGAGCAGCTCGTCGACCTCTTCCTTGTTCGCTCCCGCGATCTCGACGAGGATGAACGTGTCCCCCGAGAGGTCGCGCGCCTCGCGCACGATGACGTCGGAGAGGCCGAAGACGTTCAGGCGCTCCTTCATATTGTCGATGATGGTCGCCATGTCATCCGCCGACACCTCCTCCTGGGGCTGGAGGAGCACCCTCGTCCCGCCCTGCAGGTCGAGCCCTTTGCGCAGGTTCGTCGTCGGGGCCTCGTAGACCGAGAGGCCGATGTCCTGCGTGCCGATGACCCGTGTCAGGGTCTTGTTGACCGTTAGCGTCGTATTGACAGTCATGTTCACCGAGACGTTCTCGCCGTCGATCTCCTCGACGAAGGTCACCATCTCCGGGAGGACGATCTCCTCGGTCTCGTTGAGCATGATGGTCTCCGTTATCGGTCTCGTCGTCACCAGGTAGGTCGCTTCGGCCGCGGTCTTGAGGCGGTAGGTCCTGTTCGGCACGAAGTCCTCGACCGCTTGGTAATAATCCTGCAGGGTCTCGATCGGCTTCGAGTCGATCCCGACGATGAGCTCCCGTGACATGGGCGGCGTCGAGGGCTTCGGCGAGACGAAGCCTGCGACCGATGCCGAGCTGTTCGAGATGACCGAGCGCACCGCGACGCCGCTCGCGTCGGGGTTGGGGTGGATGGCGACGACCGCGAAGACGAGGGCTATCAGGAGTATGATCACCCTGACGTTCGTGAGCATCCTCTTGAGCTTTCCCATCGTCCTTGTCCTCACTCCGGCTTCTTCCGTTCCAGGTACCAGCGGAGGATCCCTGCGTTCTGGATCCAGGTGTTGATGATATCGACGAAGAGGCCGATGAGCAGGATCGTCATGATCTGGCCGATGACCTCAGAGTCGGTGAATATGAGCGCGACGCTGATCGCAATCATGGTGGTGACGTTCATGGTGAGCCCGGTCTTCGCCGCCCCGAGGATGCGCTCGAAGACGCTTCCCTCCTTCTTCTTGAGCACTCTGGTAGTGAGGAGCATGTCGGTGTCGACCGAGTAGCCGATCAGCATGAGGAACGCGGCGACGCCGCCCGTCGAGAGCTTGATTCCGAGGGCGGAGATGACGGCGAGCGTCACCACGATGTCCGAGAACGCCGCGAGGATCACCGCGACGCTCGGGACGAAGTTCTTGAAATAGAGGATCACGACGATCCCCATGAAGACGAAGGCGATGAGGACTGCGATGATCGTCTCCTTGAAGAAGGACGCGCCGAGCGAGGAGCCCATGGTCTCGACCGAATAGCTGTCAGGCCCGAGGCCGTACCGGCCCTCCAGGTGGTCCGAGAGGTCTCTGGGATCGATATCGGTCGCCTCGATGATGATGCCGATCGGCGTCCCCGCCTGGCTTATGCTCCGCACGGAAAGGTCGGAGCCAGCGAACCGGGATCGGAGCCCTTCCTCAAGCGTCAGGACCGTCAGGTCGCCGATTTCCGCGATGGTGATCGTGACCCCTCCCTTCAACGAGACTCCCTTGTCGATGACGTCACCGGTCATCGCGAACTTCGCGCTGAGGAAGAGGAGCGCTACGATCAGCATAGCGAGCGGGATGGTCATGAGCAGCTTCCAATTGGAATCGAAGAACCCTAGGAATCCCGCGTGTTCGCTCCGCCGGGCGTGCGCGTGGCGCTCCTGATGCTCATGCGTCGCATCAGGCGTCTGCCCTGCGCCTCCGGTCCCCTCATCAGCCGGGGCATACTCCTGCTGCCTGCGCAGCATCCGCTTGAACCGGGACTTCCTCGACATGGCCTCAGGGAACCGGGTGTCATTTATAAACCTTACTGTATCCAGGGAGGATGCCAGGCCAGGGATATCGAGGAGAAGGGGAGGCCTTACCGGCGGGATCGCCTGCGGCTTTTCGCTGCCTGGAGCAGCCCGAAGAAGAGGGGGTTCGGCCGCATCGGCCGGGAGGTGAACTCAGGATGCGCCTGGGTCCCGATGAAGTAGGGATGGTCCGGGATCTCCATGAACTCCATGAGCGTCCGGTCTGGGGATTTGCCCGAGAAGACGAGGCCTGCCGCCTCGAGGCGGCCGATGTAGTCAGGATTGACCTCATAGCGGTGGCGGTGCCGCTCATGCACGAGGGGCTTTCCGTAGAGCCGCCGGACGAGCGTCCCCTCGGCGAGCCGCGCCGGATACTCGCCGAGCCGCATGGTCGCGCCGTAGTCGCTCTTCGCGAGCAGCTCCTTTTGCTCAGGAAGGATATCGATCACCGGGTGCCGGGTCTTGGGGTCGATCTCGGTCGTGTGCGCTCCCTTGAGCCCTGCCGCATGACGCGCGTACTCGACAACCGCGAGCTGCATGCCATAGCACAGGCCGAGGTAGGGGATGCGCTTCTCCCGGGCGTACGTGATCGCCATGATCTTCCCTTCCACCCCGCTCGCGCCGAAGCCGCCGGGGACGATGACCGCGTCGCACCCATCGAGCTCAGAGAGCCTCGCCCGGCTCTTCTCATACGCCTTGGAGTCGATCCATCGTACCACCGGCCTCATGCCGCAGTGCCAGGCGGCGTGCTTGACCGCCTCGATGACCGAGACATAGGAATCCTCGAGCGTGAAGTCGCCGATGTCGAAGTACTTGCCGATGATGCCGACAGTGACCTCATCCTTCACGGTCTTGATTCGCCTGACGAGGCGCTTCCACGAGGCGACCTCGGCGCTCCTCAGCGGGCGCAGGGAGGCATGGAACTTCTTGAGCAGGCTCGTGTGGAAGCCCTGGCCGAGGAAGATGAGCGGGAGCTCGTAGATGGACTCGACGTCCGGCGCGGATATCACGTTCCCCTTCGGCGTGTTGCAGAATATCGAGAGCTTCTCCTTCCTGATCTCGTCCACCGGCCTGCTCGAGCGCGCGACGAGGAAGTCGGGCTGGATGCCGTTCTCCATCAGCTGCCTGACCGAGTGCTGCGCCGGCTTCGTCTTCATCTCGCCGATGTTGTTCGGCACCGGGAGATAGACGACGTGCACGAACACGACATTGTTCCGCGTGATCTTCATGTGGCGCGCCGCCTCGAGGAAGAGGACGTTCTGATAATCGCCTACCGTTCCGCCGATCTCGATGACCACGAAGTCGGCGTCGTTCGCCCTCGCCGCGCCGTAGATGCGCCTGCGCACCTCCTCGGGGATGTGAGGGATGACCTCGACGCACTTCCCGGCGTACTCGAGGTTCCGCTCGCGCCTGATCACCGTATCGTAGACCTGGCCGGTCGTGATATTCGCCGTGCGGGAGAGCCTGCCCGCGAAGAAGCGCTCGTACGTCCCGATATCCTGGTCGGTCTCGCCGCCGTCGTACGTCACGAACACCTCGCCGTGCTCGGTCGGGCGCATGGTGCCGGCGTCCATGTTGATGTACGGGTCTATCTTGACGCCCGTCACCTTATAGCCGAGAAACGAGAGTATCCTGCCGATCGAGGAGACGACGACGCCCTTCCCCAATCCGGAGAGCACGCCGCCGGTGACGACTATGTACCGCGTCTTTCTGTGGGGCATTTCCTGACGGCATGCTGGGATATATTTATGCATTTCTCGCCCGGAACCTATATGTTGGCATAGGGTGGATGGCGCGTCGAGGCCCGTCGCTCAGGCGACCGCGCGCCACAGCGACGAGAAGACCGAGAACCCGTCGAACGGCGGGATCGGGATCATGTTGAAGAAGAAGAGGAAGAGGTTGATTTGCTTGGTGACCGTGAGGATATACCTTCCGTTTCGCGAGAGCGAGACCCCTGACTTGAGCACGGCGAACGCGATGAGCCAGATGAGCAGGTTGATGCCTGGGCCTGCGAACGCGATTGCCGCGTGCTGGAGCGGGCTTCCGAGAAGAGGTATCGAGACGTAGCCGGGGACGAAGAAGATGAAGCCGAAATTGAGGAGCCTGAGCAGCACGCCGAGGCCAAGCCAGGTGTAGGAGGCGTGGAAAACCGCGTTCAGGCCAAAGCCGATCGCGACGAACTTGTGCCCCATCTCATGGAGGATTATGGCGGGGGCGGTGATGATGACCGCGGTCGTGAAGCCGTCCCAGTCGAAACGCCGCTTCCGGTACATCGCCATGACATCGAGCTCGCGGCGGTCAGGACGCGTGAAGACCCCTGAGAAGATGAATCCAACGAACACGGTCATGATGACGAGGTCGATGGTCTCGGCGAGGGAGAACATGACCTGCAGGAACCCGGCCGTGTATTTATCGTTTGCGGTGCACCGATGGGGTAGCTTTAAATATGATGGCCCATTCGCGGCACGTATACGGCTCTGCACCATATTCTCGCCCAATGAGGGATACGGCGCTGGCTCACCTGTGCCGGGGAGGTCTATCACGATGGCTGAAGAGACGAAGAAGGTGGCTGTTGTCGAGTATGTCGGGACGCTCGACGACGGTACGATGTTCGACACCACCGACGGCAAGGATCCGATCGAGTTCCCGCTCGGCGCGAACGCGGTCATCCCCGGGTTCGAGGAGGCGGTCTTGTCTCTTGAGCCTGGAGGGTCGACGGAGATCACGCTCCCGCCTGAGAAGGCCTACGGCGAGCGTGACGAGAGGCTTACCCAAGAGGTCCCACGCGATGCGGTCCCCGCTCAGATCGAGGTGAAGGAAGGCGTCGTCCTCGCGCTCAAGGCGCCGAACGGCCAGATCATCCCCGCGCGCATCATGAAGGCGGACGATGCCAAGGTGACGATCGACCTCAACCACCCGCTCGCTGGCAAGACCCTGCACTTCAGGCTCACGCTCAAGGAGATCAAGGACGCGTCTTCCGACTAGCCAGATTTTTTACTTCTTTAAAATAGTAAAATTTATATATGACAGGAGCGTGTATCCGGCCTGGCATCAACACTTAGGGGTGGATGAACAATGAAGAAAGCACTCTTGACGATTCTGTTGGTCATTTTGATAATCATCGTGCTGGGCCTCGGCTACTTCACGGTCCAGCAGCTGCTCGAGTTCGAGGGCGGGACAGCCTCGGTCACCGGCTCGTACGTAACGACCATGCCGACCGGTTCGCAGCTCCAGTACACGCAGCAGCCGACCGTGGTGAAGTATGAGGTCTTCGCTGCGCAGCCTGAGGAGGAGCCTGAAGAGCAGGAGCCAGTCCCCTTCCAGGAGCCTGAGGAAGAAGAAGAGCCTGAGGAGGAATCGGACATCCCTTCCCAGACCATCATCACCTACCGCGGCGAGGAGCTCACGCTCACCGCCGTCAACTGCGACCAGGAGCTGAGGAACGCCGAGAACGACCTCGAGGACCTCGAGGACGACGAGGACACTTCCAAGGACGACATCAAGGACATCGAGCGCGACATCCAGGACGCCGAGGATGAGATTGGCCGCCTGCAGTCGCTGCTCGCGAACGAGACCGACCCCGACGAGCGGGAGCGGCTCCGCGACGACCTCGAGGAGTGGGAGGACGAGCTCGACGATCTGGAGGACGATCTGGAGGACGAGGAGGACAACCTCGATGACATCCAGGACGACATCGGGGACCAGGAGGACCTGATCGACGACATCGAGGCGGTCTGCAAGGTGCTCGAGCGCGGCTACACCTCGCCCGGCGCCAGCGGGACGGCGGCCTACCTCACCGTCTCCGAGCTCACCGCAGCGGCCTGCCCGCAGGCAATCCGCGACGCCGGTCAGCTTGTCGAGGACCTCGAGGACGACATCGACACCACCGAGGACGACATTGAGGACCAGGAGGAAGACATCGATGCTGCCCAGGACGACGTGAACTACTGGGAATACGAGGTCTCGGGGATCGAGGCGCTGCTCGCGAACGCGACTGACGCCGACGAGATCCGCGACCTCGAGGATGACCTCGAGGACGCCGAGGATGAGCTCGAGAGCGCCGAGGATGACCTCGACAATGAGGAAGAGGATCTCGAGGATCTCGAGGATGACCTCGAGGATCTCGAGGATGACCTCGAGGACGCCGAGGACTACGAGGACGACGTCAAGACGGAGTGCCGCAGGCTCGGGGTCCGCTGAACCCCTTCTTCCTTTTTTTCTCCTTTTTCCCTATTCTAAACTTTTATATAATCCCCTTCACTATCCGGCCCCATGACCGACCTCATCGCCTGCCTCTCGACCGGCAAGGGCACCTGGGGCGACGTCGCCCGGGTGATCGACGGCATCGGGTGGGACCAGATATTCCTGATCACGAACGAGTTCGGAAAAGAGAAGTTCTCGAGCGGCAAGAGCGTGACGCTCGTGATCATCGACCCCTCAAAGCCGTTGCCCGCGCTCGTCGATGACATCCGCAAGGCGCTCAAAGGCCGGGTCCTCGGAACTGAGGTCGGCATCAACCTCGCGAGCGGCACCGGGAAGGAGCATATGGCGGTGCTCTCGGCGGTGATGCGGCTCGGTGTCGGGTTCCGCCTCGTCGGGATGACCGACGAGGGCCCGCGGGAGGTGTGACGGCAGCATGCCAGGCACCGACCCTGCCGTCACCGAGCAGACCCTCGGGCGGATATTCTCATTCCTCCATACTATCGAGAGCCTCAAGTCCACGCTCAGGTATTCCTCCACCACCTCAGGACGGAAGGAGTCGAGCGCCGAGCACTCATGGCGCCTTGCGCTCACCTCCTTTGTCGTCGCAGAGGAGCTCAGCCTGCAGGTCGATGTGCTGCGCACGATGAAGCTCGCCCTCATCCATGACCTTCCGGAAGCCATCACCGGCGACATCGACGCTATCAAGTTCTATGAGGGGTCATTCTCCCGCGAGCGGAAGCGTGCGCTCGAAGCCGAGGCGATTGCCACCCTTCGCGGGCTGCTCCCGCCGAGATCGGCGGCAGAGCTCTCTTCCCTGTGGGACGAATACGCGCGTCAGGAATCGCCTGAGGCCCGCTTCGTGAACGCTCTTGACAAGATCGAGACGACCACCCAGCTCTATGAGACCGGCCATACCATCTACGACAAGCCGGAATTCATAGCCAACTACGCCGACGACGCGGTCAAGGCCTTCCCTGAACTGGGAGGGATGCTCAAGGTCCTCAAGCGCAAGCTGAAGGCAGAGTTCAAGAAGGGCGGCATCCCTTGGAAGCCGGGGTATGACGCCCTACCGTGACTTCTCGGATATATAGACCCTGTAGCCGCCGGACTTCGCGACGTCGCGCACGTCGCCGAAGACCTCCCCCATCTTCGCAGAGAGCGTCTTGCCGCCCTTGTTGTGGCGCGCGACGACCTGCAGCGTGCCTCCCTTCCTCAAGAACCCCTTCGCCTGACCGATGAGCGAGAAGCAGACCTCCTTTCCGGCCGACTGCGGCGGGTTGAGGAGGATGGCGTCGAACGGTCCCTCGACCTTCGCGAAACCGTCGCCTGAGAGAATCGTCGCTTCGATCCGGTTCAGCTTCGCGTTCTTCCTCGCGAGCGCTACCGCCCGCTCGTTCACGTCGGTCATCACGACCTCGCAATCCGGGAACGCCCTCGCGATCGCGATCCCCATCGGCCCATAACCGCAACCGAGGTCGAGGACGCGCGTGCCGGGCCGTATCTCCGCGCTCTCGATGAGGAGCCTCGAGCCGGGATCGACCCTGTGCATCGAGAAGACTCCCGACCCCGCTAAGAGCGTTATCCCCTCCCCCCGTAGCCGCACCCTGAACTCCCTCGTCCGCAGTTCCGAGTCCTGCTTGGGGGAGAAGTAATGCGCCATCGTCCTAGGGCATGATGCCGTAGATCGTGTAGAGGACCCGGTCGACCGCCTTGACGAGCCCCGGTCCTGCGCCCTGCAGAATCAGGCAGCTGCCGTCGACGATGACCGCTGTCTCCGGGTCCTGCTTGAGGTAGATGACCGTCCGATTGGTCCCGCAGGTGACGGTCGGGACCGTCTGGCAGATGCCGGTGATGTTCTCGGTGCACGCGGCAAACAGCCGTATCTCGATCGCCTTGATAAGGCTCATCGAGAGCTCGCCGTTCGCGAGCGCGACATAGGAGAGGTCGGTCGCGGCAGGATCGAAGGTGATGAAGGCGCGCCCGCCCCACAGCTGGTGGCTGTCGCGGAAGAATCGCATGATGTCGCCGGTCACCGGGACATCCATCACCTCGGGCGGGCTGAAGTGGAGCGGGATCTCATACTCCGCGCTCTGGGTCCGCACCTTCGTGTACCAGAGGCCGTCGTACCTGATGAACACGAAGTTGTTGTAGATGAGGTTGTCATCGTCGACCGCTGCCGGGCCCTCCTCCTCAAGCTCCTGGAAACGGTCGTTGATGGTCTGGGGCTCCTGATGGGTCATCGCGTACCAGGCGACGCCCGCGATGGCGAGGATCACGACGACGATCGTCCCTCCGAGCAGGTAGAGATTGGTATCGCCTTTCCCGGTGGCCTTCTCATCCTTCTCTTCAGGACGCCCTTCCTTCACCTCGCCCTTCTTCCCGGCTTTCATCCGATCACCCCGAGCATGCCGTAGAGGAGCCGGTCCTTGAGCTGGACATAGTGCATCCCTGAGCTGCCAGAGAGCACCAGGCAGTACGGGCTCTCGGCCGATGGCGCGATCCCCGTCTCGTTGCCGCGCGTGAAATAGATGAAGGGGATATACTGCGAGGCGTTCGCGCAGCCGAGGACCGGAAGCGCGTATAGGTCGGATGCCGCGGTCGTCGCGCTCGAGAGATAGCTGTCAAAGCCGGTCGCGAAGGCGTCCGAAAGGTCGAGCCGCAGGGTGTCGAGAGTCACGAGGTCGGGGTCATCAGGGTCGAAGAGGAAGACCATCATCCTCGCGTCACGGACCATCACGGCGTCAGCGGACGAGAAGTCGATTGCATCCACCTCGCCGGGGAAATACTGGAAAAGGTGGCTGCTGCCGCCGACCTCCGTCTGCCAGCCTTCCTGGACCCTGTCGAACACGATGCCATCATAAGTGAGGCTCCCTTGGGTGTCAGCCTCCCTGCCCCACATGAAGCCGAGCACCGAGAGCACCATGATGCTGACGATGAATCCTGCCATGAGGTTCTTGCCGGACAGGAGCGTGTCCTTCCTTTTGCGCCGCATTCTGCCCGCGAACGGCTCTGCACTATTTATTCTTTACGGTGGCTGCGGCATGGATTGTTTTCAATACTGAAAACTGTATGTCCTTTCATAACCTTTATATACCTCAATAATCATCATATCCAGATTATACTGAAAATTCGATAAATGGTGAAAATGGCGGCATTCGAGAAGGAGTTCCAGGATTTCATCATCCAGGTTTTCAGGAGTTTCGGCATGGATATGCTCGGCGCGAAGCTCGTCGGCGTACTGTTCCTGGAACCGGGGGAGATATCGATACACGAGCTCGCGGAGCGGACCGGCTACTCTCTCGCCTCGGTCTCGAGCAAGCTCAAGCTCTTCGAGAGCATCGGCCAGGTCCAGCGGACCAAGAGGCCGGGATCGAAGAAGGTCTACTATCATATAGAGAGCGATTTGCCTACCCTCCTGCGCAGCAAGATGGACGCCTTCACTGCCCATTTCATCGAGCCGGCGAAGCGGACCATCCCCCCCATCATCGAGAGCGCGAGAAAGGCGAAGCTCACCGATATCGAGCGCAAGAAGCTCCAGATCATCACCGACTACTACACGCAGCTGATGAGGTTCGATGCCATCATGAAGGAGATGCAAGCGAAAATCGAGAGGATGTGAGAATCATGGCGCACCCGATCATCAGGCTCAAGGACGTATGCAAAACCTACCAGATGGGAGAGGTCAATGTGATGGCAGTCTGCAATGCTAACCTTGATATCTATCCCGGCGAGTTCCTCGTGATCGAAGGCCCGTCGGGCAGCGGCAAGTCGACCATGATGAACATGGTGGGCTGCCTCGACATCCCGACCGAAGGGCATATCTTCCTCAACGGCGATGACATCTCCGAGATGGACGAGTCCGACCTCGCCCAGATCCGCGGCCAGACAATCGGCTTCATCTTCCAGAACTTCAACCTGATAGCGACGCTCACGGCGCTCGAGAACGTGATGCTTCCCATGACATTCCAGGACGTCCCGCACGAGGAGCGCATCGTGAAGGCGCGGGAAGTGCTCGAGCTCGTCGGGCTCGGCGACCGGATAGGCCACAAGCCGACCGAGCTCTCCGGCGGGCAGCAGCAGCGGGTCGCGATCGCCCGTTCGCTCGTGAACGACCCCGACGTCATCCTCGCCGACGAGCCGACCGGCAACCTCGACTCCAAGACCGGCATCAACGTGATGGAGTTCATGAAGAAGCTCAACCGCGAGAAGCACAAGACGATCATCATGGTCACGCACGACCAGAACCTGGCGAAATACGCCGACCGGGTGGTCTACCTGAAGGACGGCGCGATCGTCAAGGACACCAAGAACAACCATGCACACTCATCGAATCCCACCAGCAGACGAGGTGAATCACATGCGTAAGACAGCATTCGCGATGGCATTGACAGTCATGATGATGATAGGCATCGTGCCGGCGTTCGGGGCGACCCCGACAGCATCGAAGCTCACGGTCACCCTGCTCAACCAGGACCCCTTCCCGGCGGAGCCCGGCGGCTACGTCGACGTCAGGTTCCTGATCGAGAACGTCGGCACGCAGCAGGCGGAGGACGTGAGCTTCGAGCTCATATACAACTATCCATTCTCCCTCGATCCCGGCGCCTCGGCGATGCGCTACTACGGGTCGATCCGAGCGAGCGCGGACGAGGACCAGGAGGCCATCATGGCCTACCGGCTCAGGGTCGATGCCGACGCGATCGACGGGATCTCCAAGCTCAGCCTCAGGTACAAGAAGGGGGCTGACGACATCTGGCACCCCACCGACGACTTCGACGTCAGGGTCGGCTCATCGAACGCCGTCATCTCGATTGTCGACGTCACCGCAGACCCCTCCCATGTCTCCCCCGGCGACACGGTCGACGTCTCCATGCGGCTGAAGAACATGGTCGGGACCGGCCTCAAGGACATCAAGGTCTCCCTCGGGCTCTCGGGCACTGACGTGCCGTTCGCGCCGGTCGACTCGACGAACGAGAAGGTCATCAAGCGGCTCGACCCCGGCAAGGAGCAGGCGGTCGAGTTCAAGCTCATCGCGGAATCTGACGCCGCTTCCGGCGTCTACAAGATCCCCGTCGCCATCACCTACAGCGACATGGACGGCGAGGACTACACCATGGCCGCGGTGACGAGTCTCGTGGTGGGGAGCACGCCCGACCTCTCGGTCATCCTCGACACCACAGACATCCGATCTTCCGGCTCGAAGGGAGAGGTCACGGTCAAGTTCGTCAACCGCGGGCTCTCGGACGTCAAGTTCGTCAACGTCGTGCTCGAAGGGTCAGACCTCTACAAGGTCTTCTCGCCCACCGAGCTCTACCTCGGCAACATTGACTCCGATGACTACGAGACCGCTGACTTCGACCTCTACATCGAGAAGGCGGCCTCCGGCGCGGTGACGCTCCCCCTCCAGGTGACCTACCTCGACCCGAACAACAAGGAATACTCCATGCGGGTGGAGCTCAAGGTCCCGCTCTACACGGCGGAGCAGCTGGAGCAGTACGGCCTCGTCCAAAAGAGCGGTGTCGGTATCTACCTCGGCGTCGTCGTGGTGCTCGTCGTGGGCTTCGTGCTCTGGCGGCGCTGGCGCAAGAAGCGGCGCAACCACAACGGGATGAAGAAGTGACCATCCCCCTTTCCTTTCTTTTCCCCTCCATCATGCCCCGGTGCTGAGAGATGCTCAAGGACTACCTCCTCATGTCGCTCGCGAACATCACGAGGCGGCGACTGCGCTCCTGGCTGACCATGCTCGGCATCTTCATCGGCATCGCCGCGGTGGTGGGGCTCATCGGCCTCGGCGAGGGACTACGCACCGCGATCTCAGCCCAGTTCGGCTTCCTCGGCACCGACGTCCTCTCAGTGCGCGCGCAGGGGCTCGACTTCGCGGGCCCGCCGGGCATCGGCGTCGTCGAGCCGCTCACCGAGGACCTCATCAAGCCGATCGAGGGGGTGAACGGCGTCGAGGCGGTCATCCCCCGCTACGTCGAGAGCGGCACGCTCGAGTTCAACGACGTCCAGGGCATCGGATACGCCATGTCGATGCCCGGCGGGAAGAACCGCAAGCTTGTCGAGACGATGATCAACATGAAGGTGGTGCAGGGACGCCTCCTCAAGGAAGGCGACACCTACCTTGTGTTGCTCGGCAACAATTTCCTTTCGAGCGACGCGTTCGGCAAGCCCATCAATGCCGGTGACCGCGTGCTCATCAGCGGCAGACCGTTCGAGGTCGTCGGCATCATGGAGAAGAAGGGGAGCTTCCTCTTCGACAACATCGTGGTGATGGAAGAGGATGTCATGCTCGACCTCTTCAGGAACGGGAGCCGCGACGACATCAACATCCTCGGCGTGAAGGTCCAGGACGTCTCAAGGATGGACCGCGTCAAGGAGGACATCGAGAAGGTCCTCAGGAAGGAGCGGAGCGTGAAGAAGGGCGAGGAGGACTTCACGGTCGAATCCCCCCAGAACGCGATCGAGTCGCTCAACTCGACGCTGTTCGCTATCCAGCTCTTCGTCTACATCATCGCGTCGATCTCCCTCGTCGTCGGCGGCATCGGCATCACGAACACGATGTACACCGCCGTCCTCGAGCGCACCCGGGAGATCGGCATCATGAAGGCGATCGGCGCGAAGAACTCGGTGATCTTCTCGCTCTTTGCCATCGAGTCAGGCCTGATGGGCATGGTCGGCGGCCTCATCGGCATCCTGCTCGGCATGCTCCTCGCCTACGGCGGGGCGGCGGCCGGGCGTGCGGCCTTCGGGTTTGACCTCATCCAGGCGAACGTGAGCCCGATGCTCATATTGGGAGCGCTCATCTTCTCCTTCGTCATCGGCCTTTCCGCAGGCATCGTCCCTGCGCTCCAGGCGTCCCGCATGCAGCCGGTCGACGCGCTGAGGTTCGTCAAATGAGAGCCGACGAGATGCGCTATTCCCTGCAGAACCTCGTGCACCGCAAGACGCGGAGCTTCCTCACCGTCCTCTCCATCCTCATCGGCGTGATGGCAATCTATGCCCTCATCTCGTTCGGCCTCGGCATCAACAACTATGTCAACACCCTCGCCGACGAGGCGGGGGCGAGCATGCTCTTCCTGATGTCGAAGGGCGCGGCCGCCCCTGGGATGGACACGAACTTCTACGTGACCGGGGCCGATCTCGACTTCGTCGAGCGCATCAACGGCGTCTCGCAGGCCACCGGGATGTACATGGGCGTCGGCGAGATCGTCTCCGGCAAGGAGAAGGCCTATAACTTCATCGCGGGCCTCGACCCGGATAGCATCGACTTCATCGACCGGGCGATGACGGTCAAGGTAGACAAGGGCAGGAATCTCGAGGACGGCGACATGAACAATGTGGTGCTCGGCTACAACTACCTCCTCGATGACAAGATCTTCAAGCGCGGGCTGCGGCTCGGTGAGAGGGTAGAGATTAACGGCGAGCCATTCTCCATCGTCGGGTTCTACGAGGAAGTGGGCAACCCTCAGGACGACGGGAACGTCTACCTCTCCTTCGATATGTTCGAGAGCATGTTCCCGGACAAGGCGGACAAGTTCGGCTACGCGCTGATCGAGGCGGACAAGGGCACGGATCCCGAAGGGCTCGCCAAGACCATCGAGGACAAGCTGCGCAAGCGCCGCGGCGAGGATGTGGGGAAAGAGTCCTTCTATGTCCAGACCTACGCGGACCTCCTCGAGACCTTCGGGACGGTGATCGACGTGATCGTCGGCATGCTGATCCTGATAGCCCTCATCTCGGTTGTCGTGGCCTCGGTCAACATCATGAACACTATGTACACCGCCGTCCTCGAGCGGACCAAGGAGATCGGCATCATGAAGGCGATTGGCGCGCGGAACGAGGATATCCTCTTCATCTTCATCTTCGAGGCAGGCGTCCTCGGCATGATCGGCGGCGTCCTCGGCGTCCTCTCCGGCTACCTGGTCTCCTCGGCTGCCGGCGCGATCGCCGCCGCGGTCGGCTATTCCGCGCTCCAGCCGATTTTCCCTTGGTACCTCTCCGCCGGTTGCATCCTCTTCGCCTTCGTCGTCGGCGCGGGTTCCGGCGTGCTTCCCGCGATGCAGGCATCCAGGCAGCAGCCGGTCGACGCGCTGCGGTATGAGTGAGGTCCCCTCGCGCGCAACTTTTTTATAGTGCCTCGCGCTCCCTGTCGCGCATGGACCCTCCGAAGGTAGCCATGGACAGCGGGAGGATCGCGAAGGCGGGGCTCTCCTCGCTCGCCGTCGTCGTCGGGCTCTATCTCCTCGTGAACCTTCCTTCGATACTCCCTAAGAAGACTTATCCTGACCTCCCCTCTCCCTCCCTCCCGACGGTGATCGAGCGGTCGATCGACTCTGTCGCCGCGGACGCCCCTGCGCCAGAGCATGGCTCCCCGATCACGATATCCTTCCCTGCACGAAACGTGTCGGCCCTCGAGAAGGGGTCCTTCCAGGCCTACCGGCCGCTCGCCGGCCCAAAGGTCGACTTCTGGATCGACGTCCTCACCACGACCGAGGACAGCGTGTTCTTCTACAACAACCGCACGCTCGAGGTCTACGAGAAGCGGGGGATCAGGCCCTACCTCATCACCGACCCTTGGCGGGACACGACCACCGTCGACCAGCGGATCATGCGGGCGAAGAAGACGGCGCTTTCGCGCGAGCTCGGCATACCTTTCGACGACCTCTTCTACAAGCGTGGCATGCGCGGGAGGACCGGCGAATCGCTCGCCGCAGCCCAGCCCTACATCGGCTTCATGGAACAGCTCTTCTCAGTCGCCGGCCTGCCGAGCGCCCTCGCCTGGAACGCGCTCTTCGAATCAGGATTCGACGGCACGGCGGAATCGGGAGCGCGTGCCAAGGGCTGGTGGCAGTTCAAGTACAGCACCGCCAGGAGCAGCGGCATCGCCATCGGCGACCAGAGGAACGGCTACGCCGACCGGTACGACGGGCGCTACGACCTCGTCAGGTCGACCGTCGCGGCTGCGGGCCACAAGCGGGAGCTCTTCGCGCTCGTGGGCGACTGGCACCTCGCGCTCGAAGGCTACAACCGGGGGAAAAGCGGCCTCATCGCGGACCTCGACGCAGCGCTCCGCGATCCTGCGGTGCAGGCACGGTACCACATCGATCCCGACAACCGCTATTGGGACTATCTCATCACCGAGGCACGGAGAGGGACGCCCGTCGAAGGGATACAGGACTTCTTCACTTGGAACGGCTATTACGGCACGGTCGACTTCATGGATTTCCAGCCGCATTTCAGGACCTTCGAGAATCAGAACTACCCCCTTATCATGGCCGCCGGCTACGTCATCGCGACCGATCCCGCAAGGTTCGGCTTCATGGTCGACGAGGGCGTGAGGGACAGCCTCGAGATCGTCATGGTGCCGAAGCGGATGCGCATCGCCGACCTCGCGCGGCATGCGGGCATCGCCCTGGACTCGTTCAAGGCGCTCAACCCCCAGTTCTTCGGTACCTGGACCCCGATGGCGTACGACGACAATCCCTTCCATGTCATCCTGCCGAAGGGCAGCGCCTACCTGTTCTATCAGAATGCCGGGATCACGCTCGAGCTGTATCCGGGCGGGGACTCCCTGATCGCATCCTCTGCAGATACGCGCGGAGTTTCGCACTGACGAGCGCCCTGTCCTCTTCCGGGAGCGCGAGCGCATCCACGCGGGCCTGCCAGTCGACCTCAGGAAGCGCGGTGAGCGTTCCTTCGAACCGTCTTCCCGCGGCTGCCGCCTGCCGCTCGATCTCACGCGCGGCGACGCCTCCGAACCGGCGTATCGCAGGGAACTTCGAGATCGAGTTCGCGCCGGCGCGCAGGAGCTCTGCGACATTTCCCGCACGGTCCTCCCAGATGCCTGCCTGGATGTCGATTCCCGGGAAATCGATCCTGGTCTTCGCGATCCACCAGGAGTGGTAGGCGGCAGACGGCGGCTTCGCGTCCTCGAAGACCGTGCCTGGATGCGGGTTGAGCCCGTAGAAATGGATCTTGGAGATGCCGTGCTTCGTGATGAATTCCTTGAGCAGCGGATAGTCGTCAGTCGTCTCGCCGAGCCCGAGGATGATCGTCATCGCGCGCGCGAGGCCGAATCCAGTGGCGGCCTTGAGCGACTCCTCGAAAGGCCCCATCGGCTTTGAAGGGCAGACTCGTTCGTGAATCCCTGGATTGGCCGTCTCGATCGATGCCACGATGCCTTTGAGGTACGGCAGCAGCGGCCTGAGATCTCCTGCCATGAGCGGGCCTGCGTTGATCCATACCTTTTCCCCATAGGCCTCGCTCACCGCCCGCACCAATCGCCGGAAGTCGATGAGGGTATGGGCGTCATGGCCGCCTGAGAGGAAGCCGAGATTCCAGCCGAGCTCCCTGCACAGGACGGTCTCGGCGACGAGCGAGTGGACGCTCCGCCTCGCGCCAGGGCGCGTCCGGTTGTGGGGGAGGGACATGTAGCAGAAACCGCAGTCGCCGATGCTGCAGTACCAGCCGTAGAACAGCGCGCGCTCGAAGCGTGTCGTCGGTGGGAAGCGTCCTCTGAAGACTTCTCCGGCTCTCCTGACCGTCTCCTCGTGATCAGCGGGAAGATTCTCCATGCGTGGCCGGAAAAGGGGTCCGTATATAAGCCTTGGCCTTCGGTCCCGAAACTTATTTATATGACTGCAGCGCTTCAGGGAGGCATGAGTGGCAGCCAGCCCGGGCAGGACCATGCATGCAGTGCGAGCTGGCAGAGCGCGTTCTTCGGGTTTTTCTTCTATCAATAAGGCTCCCTTCTGATCATTCCGGAAGCGGGGCCATGCGGAACAAACCTAGATTGGACGCTCTCGACGCCTCAAGGACACGGTGGAATGCCATGATAATAACCATGAAGAAGGGAGCGAACGAAGCGGATATCCAGCATGTCATCGATAGGGTGAACGGCGTCGGGCTCGAGCCGCGGCCGCTCTACGGCATCGAACGGACGGTGATCGCGATCATCGGTGATGAACGCACTCTCGACGTCGAGGCGTTCCAGGCGATGCACGGCGTCGAGGACGTGAAACGGGTGCTCGCGCAGTACAAGCTCGTCTCGCGGGAGACGAAGGCCGAGGACACGCTCGTCACGGCGGGAGCCGCGAGCGTCGGAAACGGCACGCTCTGCGTGATGGCTGGCCCCTGTGCGGTCGAGAGCAGGGACCAGATCGTCGAGATCGCCCATGCGGTTAAGGACGTCGGGGCGACAGTGCTCCGCGGCGGCGCCTTCAAGCCGCGCTCCAGCCCCTATTCCTTCAACGGTCTTGGCGAGAAGGGACTCGTGTATCTCGCGCAGGCGCGCGAGGCGACCGGCCTTCCGGTCGTCACCGAGGTGATGACCCCTGCGCTGGTGCCGCTCGTCGCCGAGTACGCCGACATCCTCCAGATAGGCGCGCGCAACATGCAGAACTACGATCTCCTCCGTGCGGTCGGGCAGGCCAGGCGGCCGGTGCTGCTCAAGCGCGGGATGAGCGCGACGCTCGAGGAGTTCCTGATGAGCGCCGAGTACGTCATGAAGGAGGGGAATCCTGACGTGATCCTGTGCGAGCGGGGTATCAGGACCTTCAACGACTACACGCGCAACACCCTCGACCTGTGCGTCGTGCCTGCGGTGAAGCAGCTCTCCCACCTCCCGATCATCGTCGATCCCTCGCACGGGACCGGCAGGCCGGAGTACATCATTCCGATGAGCAAGGCGGCGATAGCGGCAGGCGCCGACGGCATCATGGTCGAGGTGCACACCGATCCCGAGCGGTCGGTCTCGGATGCGGCGCAGACGATAACGGTCGAGCATTTCTCCCGGCTCATGGGCGGTCTGCGGCATATCGCCCAGTACGAGGGAAAGCGCCTCTGAGATGGTGATGCCGCTATCAGAGCCTGCGCGACCGGAACCGCGCCGAGCGCATCTCGATGAGGTCGAGGTCCTCGGCCGGGAGCTGCGAGTCCCGCATACCGGCGGCGAGGATCCGCTCCGGGACGTCGGCGAGCCGTTCCTTCGACGCCTGCAGCTCCTCCTCATCGAACAGGGCCGCGATCGGGCAGGCGTTGACGACATACTCGCGCTTCCCCTCGACGAGCTCGACGTCCACCGGCCAGCATTCGCACATGAGCGGCCGGACCGCGTGGATCGAGCACTCGTGGTCCTCGGTGAGATACGGGCAGACGCCGCGGACGCTCCGCATCTCATAGTGGTCAGGGCCGATGCGGACGAAGAAGTTGGGGTGGCCTGCAGCGAGGATCCGGGTCCGCTCCCTGCCGGTGACATCGACGCCGCCGAGCCTGCAGCACGACGCTTCGCATTCCCTGCACCTGGTGCGTATGGTCTCCGCTCTCATTCTCGTTGCTGGGGCCGCATGACGGCCATGATGATGCAAGCCCTTGGAGGGAATCGAACCCCCGACCTTCTGCTTACGAGGCAGACGCTCTACCACTGAGCTACAAGGGCGCGGTGCTGTCCACGCTACTCTTCAGAGTGCCTTGAGCATCTCCTTCTTGTCGTTCTGGTGCTTCTGCTGGCAGGCTGGGCAGACGGGGTACCTCTTCCCTTTCGCATCCTTGATTATCGTCCCGATCATCTTCTTCAGGAATGTCTCCCCGATCCCTGCCTTGCAGATCGCGCATTTCATGCTGCCGTTGGAAACCGCTTTCATTTATAAACTTACCCCAAAAAAGTTTAAATACGGACGCGCGGTTCGTCATCAGATGGCGCACGTCCCCCTCATAGGCTGGCTCATCCCGACTGCGGTCCTAGTCGCGGATATAGCGATCGTAGCCCTCATCGCGCTGTTGGCGGCGAGCAGGAATCCGTCAGCGAAGGTATTCCTCAGACGGCTCGCCCCCTCTGCGATACCGGGAGCGTTCACGCTCGCCCTCGCCTCGATGCTCGGCAGCCTCTTCTACTCTAATGTCGAGATGCTCACGCCCTGCACGCTCTGCTGGTACCAGCGCATCCTGATGTACCCGCTCGTGCTGGTATTCGGAATCGCGCTCATGAAAGGCGACCGCGGGGTGATCGATTACGCGGCGCCGTTCGCGGTCGGCGGCCTCCTCCTCGCCCTCTACCATTATGCGAGCCAGATGGCAGAGATCGCGATCTTGTGCACGGCTGGCGCTGAGTGCTCAGCGAGATACATCACCTCCTATGGGTTCATCACGATCCCGTTCATGGCGATGACCGCCTTTGCCGGCATATTAGTGCTGCTGCTCCTCTCGCGGCTGCGGCGTCACTGAAAGAGCGCGGAGCCGATGCGCACCATGGTTGCGCCTTCTTCGACCGCTATCACGTAGTCGTTCGACATGCCCATCGAGAGATCCAGGAGGCCGAGCGCGTCGCGGATGGCGCGCATCCTCGAGAACAGGCCGCGCAGCTCCTCAGGCTCCCTGACGAGCGGCGCGATCGTCATGATGCCGCGGACGTCGAGGTTCTGCAGCCCCTGAAGCTGCCGATAGAAATCCTGCGCGCCCTCGGGCGCGGTTCCTGCCTTGTGCAAGTCAGCCGCAATGTTGATCTGGAAGAATATCGGGAACGGGCGCTTCTCCTCAGGGACGCGCGCGTCCATCGCTTCGGCGAGCCCGAGCGAGTCCACGCTCTGGATGCAGTCGAATATCTTCAGCGCCCGGTTGATCTTGCCCGCTTGGAGCGTGCCGATGAGATGCTTCGTCATCTGCAGTCCGTCCGGAAGATCGGCGAACTTCTCCTCCGCGTCCTGGACGCGGTTCTCGCCGATGTGGCGGATGCCGAGCCGCCCGAGCGCGACGATTTCCTCAGGTCCGACATATTTTGTGGCTGCGCATATCTGCACGTCGCCCTGTCTCCCGCTCCGCAGGAGCGCTTCGCGGATCGCGGTCCGCACCGCGACGAAGTTGGTGCCGAGATCCATACCTGTTAATTGCATTGAGCTCCTATTTCATGGTTTTTATTTTCTATATAGAAAATAATAATTATGCGAGCCCTTTCGCGTGCTCGTAAATCTGGGACTTCAAGGCCCGCACTGAACTGAACCATGACCTGTATGCCAGGCCGAAGAAGACCAGGGAGCCGAAGATAGGGACCGTGAGGGGCAAGGGGTTGGCGGAGCTCGTCGCGTAGTAGGCGGGAAGGAGCGAGCCTGCCATCGCTCCGAAATATCCCCTGTTATATGCCTGCATCATGGTCGAGTCGTACTCGCTGAACGCCGTCTCGGCGTTGATGCCCTCTTTTTCGAAGCTCTTGAAGAAGATATGGGTCATGGCAGCGGTCATCACCCTGCCTCCTTTCGTGGTGTAATAGCTCTCCATGAGCGACCTGCCCGCAAGCGGGAGCCCCCACGCGATCGCGTTGACTAAAGTGGTCTCGGAGAACTCCGGCCTGATCCAGCTGAGGCCGAGCAGCCCGAAGAGCGTCCCTTGAGTCGCTATCTCATACTTCGTGGTCCGTTCCGCCTCGGAAAAGCAGAGGCCGATGATCGAATCGGTCTCCGCCTTCGTCAGGTCCCTAGTGAATTCGGCGAGCGGGGAATCGATGAACCGCCGCTTCGCTTCGGCCAGCGGGCAATAGGCCCGTTTCTCCGAGACGCCGGCGGATTTCATGGCATACTCACGGGAGTCTATGTAGGCGAGGAGCTCGTCGAGCTCCTCGGTCTTCTGGTGTATCTCCTTCGACCCGATCTTCCTGATAAGGTCCCTGACCGACCGTATCTTGCTCTCCAGCGTCTCCTTGTCCATCGAGGCGTCCACCCTGCGCAGCTTCGCCATGTAGTCGGTGAAGAGGCCGATCGCGTCGTCAGGACTGCCTTGTCTTGTTTCCACGCATCCGTTCATGAACGTTCCTGCAGCGTGCAGCTTGGATTCGAGGCTCGCGAGATCCGCGTCGGGGAAACAGGCCCTGCTCAGGTCGAGGAAGCGCCGGTACTCAGCGATGAAGGCGCCGAGGTACCTCTTGCTGCCGGGCTCGAGGTTATGCCCCCGCTTGACGGCGTCGAGGATCCTCGCGACCCGGTTCAGATTCTCCTCACCCTCATGGAAAACCACCTGCGTGGTCATCAGGAACGCCAGGTACTCCCTCGCGATCCGGTCGAGGTCGGCATAGTCATCTCTGGAAAGCTTCTTCCCTTCCTTGATGTCCTTGATGGTCTCCTCGGCCTCGCGGATCACCTTCAGCTCCTCGTCCATCTCGTCGTAGAAGCCGTTCTTCGCGACGCTGGCAAAGCCCCGCACCAGATCGATGTACCGTCCCCTCGTCCACAGCCGGCTCGAGGTTGGGATGTTCGCTGGGATCGCGGATATCTGGCCGTAGAATTTCCGCAAGGACTGCTCTATCTCGTCGGCATCGATCGGCCGGAGGTCCTGAAGCAGCGAGATGAGGGTTTGGTCCTTGCACGGCAAGGGCGACCTCGTGCCGAAGAGCACGTCGCCGATCTCCCTTGCTGCCTGCCCGCCCTCCGGATGCCGCTGCAGTATGGAATCGATCCTGCTGAAATTCCTCAGATAGCGCTCCTCGAACTCGGCGTCTGTCTCGAAATATTTTTCCTTTAGGTACTCCTCAAGGGAGATCCGCGCCTTCATCGGTGCGTCTTCGAGGAAACCGCAGCTGCTCTCGAGAAGGGACGCGACCTTGCTCCGTGGGCTGATGGCGTTGACCCTCTCGTTGACGAAGTCGGTGCCCCGCACCTCGCCGAGATAGTCGCCGGGGACGTTGAAGGAAAAGCTGGTCAGCGTGCTCAGCACGCCGATGTCCGGCAGGTTCATGTAGAGCTTGGCGCCGACCGAAAGATCCATGAGCCCCCTGAAGATCCCGAAGTAGAGGCTGGTCCTGACCAGCCCTTTCATGGCAGGGAACCGTTCATAGAGGATGTCCAGGTCCTTGCTGCGGTTCGTATCTCCGTTGAGTCTCCGGAGCAGTGTTCTCCACAGTGTGCGTTTCGCCATGCATCTCAACGACGCGTCTCCGTAATCAGTAGGCAGAATCGAGGTTGTATATAAATGATACTACTCAAGGATTAATATCCGCATGGACAGGCCCCGTTAACGGAGCTCATGCCCTATACCCTATAAAAAAATAGGGATGGGGATGTGAGGGCAGCGCCTGGTTCATTCCTTGTATTTCTTGAACGCGAAGTATCCTATGAGGATAATTATAAGGCCAAGCGTGATGAACGCGATGACCTTGTTGCTCAGGTTCCGTATGATGCTCTCGATCACCAGGAAGCTGCCGCCGAAAACGCCTATCAGATTGATCAGCAGGTTCGAATAGAATATCCCTGCCACGACCAGCACGAACCCGATGGGGGCGAGCACCCAGAAGATGTTCTGGTTGTATCCGTCCCTGGCGCTTTGGTACTCGAGATCGCATTGCTTCGGATAATAATCCCCCTCTTTGCTCACCTCGTCGCTCACGATCTCTGGTGTGCAGTACGCTTCGTATTTCGGTGAAGGGTAAAAAACCTCGATGCCGAGGTTGACGAACCCTGAGATCATGGCTGCAAGGAAGATGCCCAAGATCCAGATCATGACGACGCTTTTCCTCTTTTCCTTTCCCATCCTTCCTACCGGTCCCTCCTTTGATACGGAATAATAGATGATGATGCCTGCGACGACAGCACCAGCCAAAAGCAGGGCCATGCTCATCATTTGTATCGTAACATTCCCTATCGTGCGTCTCTCTATTTAAGATTTGCCTGCGGCTGCCGTTACCGGACCGCGCAAGCGCCGCGATCAGTCCAGGTCCCCGATTCTCTGTGTCAATCGCACGGCCTCGTGGGAGAGGGACGTGCTTGAGTCGTCAGGTCGTCTTCCTCGCGTACTCATTTTTTTACTATATTGAAAATAATTAATACCAGCAAACCTTTTTAATCCTCCCCCTCCTTTCCCCGCGCCATGGCACGCATCGCTGTCGTCGAGAAGGACCGGTGCTTCCCCGTAAAATGCGGCGACTTCCTCTGCAGGAAGCTCTGCCCAGTCAACAGGACCGGCACCGACTGCATCACACAAGGGGAGGACGGCAAGGCCAGGATAGACGAAGCGCTCTGCACCGGCTGCGGCATCTGCCCCAAGCGCTGCCCCTTCGGCGCGATCCACATAATCAACCTGCCCGAGGAGCTCGGCTCAGCGCCGATCCACCAGTACGGCGAGAACGGCTTCCACCTCTACAACCTCCCCATACCCATCTTCGGCAAGGTCGTCGGCATCCTCGGCAGGAACGGCATCGGCAAGTCGACCGCGATAAAGATCCTCGCCGGCACGCTAAAGCCCAACCTCGGCAACCTCTGGGGGGAGCCGAGCCATGAGGAGCTGATCGAGCGCTTCAAGGGGAGCGAGATGCAGCGCTTCTTCGAGGAGGTAAAGGCAGGCGGCATCAGGATCGGCTACAAACCGCAGAACATCGACCAGATCCCGAAGGCCTTTAGCGGCAGGGTCCGCGACCTCCTCACCAAGGCCGACGAGCGCGGCATGCTCGACGAGATCGTCCCCCTGCTCCAGCTGGAGAAAATCCTCGACCGGGACATCACGCACATCTCCGGCGGCGAGCTCCAGCGCGTCGCGATCGCGGCGACGGTCCTCAAGCGGGCGAACCTGCTCGTCTTCGACGAGCCGTCGTCCCACCTCGACATCAAGCAGCGCATCAGGGTCGCGCGGTTCATACGCTCGCTCGCCGATGAGGAGACCGCGGTCCTGGTGGTCGAGCACGACCTGATCATCCTCGACTACATGACCGACCTCGTGCACCTGATGTACGGCGCCGAGAACGCCTACGGCATCGTGTCCGGCCCGAAGGCGACGAAGGCCGGCATCAACACCTACCTCTCAGGCTACCTGAAGGAAGAGAACGTGCGCTTCCGCGACAGTGCGATCGCCTTCTCGACACGTCCCTCCGAATCCGCCAGGAGGACCGAGACGCTGCTCGCCTGGAAGGGCCTCAAGAAGACGCTCGGCGACTTCGAGCTCACCGCAGAAGGGGGAGAGGCGCAGCGGGAGCAGGTGCTCGGCATCCTCGGCGAGAACGGCATCGGCAAGACCACCTTCGCGCGCATCCTCGCGGGCGAGATACAGCCGGACGCGGGCGAGCTCTCCGACACCGGGAAGGTGTCGTATAAGCCGCAGTACCTCGAGGCAGGCGACGCTCCTGCCGCCATGATCCTCGCCGACGCGGTCGCGAAACACCAGACAACGGTCGTCAGGCCGCTCGGGCTCGACCGGCTCATGGACAAGACCCTTGCCGAGCTCTCCGGCGGCCAGCTCCAGCGCGTCGCGATCGCCCGTTGCCTCGCCCAGCAAGCAGACCTCTATCTCCTCGACGAGCCCTCTGCCTACCTCGACGTCGAGCAGCGGCTCATCGTCTCGAAGGTGCTGCGCGACTTCGCCGAGCAGGCGGGAAAGACTGTCTTGGTCATCGACCACGACCTCCTCTTCATCGACTACCTCTCAGAGAAGCTCATCGTCTTCGACGGCGAACCGGCGAGGAGAGGCGCTGTCACCGGCCCGTTCACGATGGGGGAAGGCATGAACCGCTTCCTCGGCGACCTCGACATCACCATGCGGCGCGACCAGGAGTCGCACCGTCCCCGCATCAACAAGGAAGGGTCGGTGATGGACCGCAGGCAGAAGGAGGCCGGGAAACGCTATTATACCTGATCCTAGGCGCGGCCCCTGCTCTCACCGTCGGTCACGCCTGACGCGATGATGTGCGCGAGCCGCAGCGCCTCAGGAACCTTCGCATGCGCGCAGCATATCCTGAGCACGCGCCTCATCTCCTCCCGTTCCGTGCCTATCGCCTGGACATAGATGTCGCCGACCTTCTCGGGTTGGGGCGCGCGGCCGATGACCCGCATCCGCTCCGGCATCCCCGATCTCTCGAGCGCGCGGCGGATCGCCGCGATGTCGGGCTGCCGCCGCATCACCACGACCACCGGGATGCCGGTCTCCGCATGCAATCGTCGTATGTCGATCACATTGAAGCCGGCGACCGCGATGCCGTCGAGGAATATCGCTTGGAGCTGCCTCTTCCACTTCGAGCCGTTGACCATGGTGGCGATTCGAGCGGTCGCGTTCCTGCCGTCGACCGTCACAGAGGTGGAGAGGATGCCATCGAGGTAGTCCGCGCCGCGGACGACCACCCCCACGAGCCGCACCCGCGCCCCCTTCCTGCTGCGGTCGAACGGCGCGTCGTCGATCCCGAGCACGCGCATCTGGGGCTTCGTCCGCATCGTCAGAGCACCTCGATGACGCCAGCGATGGCTATCAGGCCGACCGCCAGCGCGAAGAGCCAGAGCGAATCCTTTAGGACCGGCAGGCTCTGCCTCGATAGCCCGTGCCTGACGACCGCGACGCTCACGATGCCGCCGGAAAGCGCCCCGATGAAGAAGCCGAGCATCTCAGGGACGCCGTGGAGCGCGATCGTCCAGAGCGAGAGCCCGAGCGAGTGGGCATATGCGGCGAGCGGCGGGAGCGTGCCGGAGAGCCCCCTCATGCTCGCGCCGACGAAGACGCCGATGATCGAGGCGTTCCATATCAGGGCGAAGAGCGCGCCGGCGCCGAAGATGAACGAGGTGAGGAAGATGAAGAGCAGGAGCTGCAGGTTGTTCAGGATGATGACTCTCGACATGAAGGTGCGGTACGAGACGTACTCGCCCGCCGCCGTCAGGTAGACGATGAAGGGCCTTCCCTCCTGACGCTCATAGACGAGGTACTCGGCGGCCCCGTCATGGTCGACGTCGGAGACGACGCAGTCGGTGATGTCGTGGGATATGAGGAGTCCGGAGAGGAGCGAGCTGTCGCAGAGGCGCGCCGAGACCGGTCCTGCGCCGTAGTTCGCGCTCCCCTGCTGCCCAGGGGTCCCCTCGGAAGAGTCGTAGAGCGCCCGCAGCTGCGAGCCGAAGACACGCGAGGACGTCTCCTCGGGCAGGAAGCCGTACCAGAGCGAGAAGCCGATGATGAGCGAGAGGAAGAGCCACGCGTACACCTGCAGGATGTTGTGCCTGAAGAAGAGCCGCCGCGGCCGCCGCTCGTAGTCCCGCTCCTCGATCTCGATGATCTTGATGAAGATAGGGACGAGCGGGATGACGGTGAAAGTGACCACCAGGATCGAGCTGTCCCTGGGGAATGCGAGGAGCGTGAGGATGACTGCGATTGTCGCGAACAGGAGCCCGAAGGGGAAGATGTTTCGCGGCCGCCGTTCGAGCGAGAGCGGCTTGAGGATGAGCTCGATGGACATGCACCCTACAGGGGATCCTATCCTATTAAAACCTTTCCAACCCCCGGCGCGATCGTCACTGCGCGACGATCAGCGTGCTCGTGAGCTTGACGTCCTTCGTGGTGCGAATGCTGTTCATGACGAAGTCCGCGAGGTCCTCAGGGCTAGCGCACTGCACCTCGACGATCATGTCCCATTCGCCGAAGAGGATGTGGATCTTGCGCACCTGCGGAAGATTGGATAGAGCGTCGAAGACGTCCTTCTCCCGGTTCGTCGCGAGCGCCACCAAGACATATGCCAGCATGGCTGCACCCCCAACAGGGGGTAGGCGGGCGACCGATTTAAACCTTTCGGCAGAACGAGAGGAATCCCGAATGGCCGAGCATCCTGCTCCTGGGGCGCACCTTCCTGCCCTCGAATTCCCACTCGCGCTCGATGAGCTCGATCGTCCGGACATGCATGAACCGCTCCCCGAGCGACGCGAGGAAGTCCATCGCCTGCGGGACGCTCGGGCTGTAGGAGACGAGCCACCCGCCGGGCTTGAGCGCCGCGTGCGCGTGCGGGATCGCCTTCCAGGGCTCCGGGAGGTCGAGGGTGACGAGGTCGACCGAACGCTCGTCGATGCCGAGCGTGATGTCCTGATTCTTGAGCGTGAGGTTGGCGGCCTTGAGGAGGCGCTTGTTCTCCTCCGCGATCCTGAAGAAGTCCTCCCGCACCTCGTAGCTCGTGACCCTTTTTGCCACCTGGGAGAGAGAGAGGGCGAGCGCGCCGCTGCCGCAGCCGGCATCGACCGCCGCGCTCGTCTTGCCGATGCCGGTCATCGCGAGAATCGCCCCCACGTCCTTCGCTGGGATGATTTGGGGGCCGCGCCGCATCCTCGCCAGCTGGTCGCGGAAGCCCGGACGCAGCAGCACGAACTCCCTGCCCGTGTTGCTCCTGATGCGCGAGCCCGCCCGTTTCATGAGGTCAGCCTTCGCGATCCTGCCGTGCTGGCAGTGGTAGTCGGAAGAGAGGTCACGGACATAGAAGACCGAGCCGCTATGGATCAGGATCCGTCGTACGGGTTGGCGTGCCATGGTCTGATTCACGCTTCCATGCTCATTTCTTGCCGAGCCCGATCCTCTCGAGGAGCAGGTGCCAGTAGTACTCGGCGTACTTCGCGAGCACGAGGTACTGGCGCTTCACCGATATCCGAGCCTTCAGGATCGCGATGCTGTTGTCCTTCTCCTTCTGGTAGTACCAGGCGCTCGCGGTGAAGAGCGAGAGGAGGAGTATCGGGATGATGACATAGTACAGGATGAAGAGGAAGAGGCTCGTCTCCTCTTTGGGGAGAACCTCCTCCGGCCCCTCGGTCTCCGGCGGCTTCGTGGCGGGCTCCGTCGTGGGCTCGCCGGTCTGGTTCACGGCCGCCGGCGCCGTCGTCTCGTTGAGCGTCTCGTTGGCGTAGCAGTAGTCGGCCTCGAAGTGCATCAGGGTGTCGGGATAGTCCGACTTCTTCGCGACGATCCGATAGTGGCCGGGGATCATCGGCGTGAATGTCGCCTCGCCGAGATCGTCGGTGGAGAGCTCCGCGCTCTCGTTGTAGGTGCCGGTTCCCTCGTCCTTGATGGAGATGGTGAGCCCGACATCGCTCAGGTTGCCGCACACCTCATAGCCCTCATAGATCAGCCCCATCGTCGTGCAGTTCGCACGCACCGTCATGTCATACACCTTGATGAGCATGGTCTGGTTCAGGCAGTTGCGCGGCTGGATGACAATGGCGAGCCGGTCAGGGCGCTGGGAGCTGCAGCTGCCGCAGTCCTGCGGGCAGGACGAGCAGTTCTCGTTCGTGTTGCAGATGTCATCTCCGCAGTAGTAGATTGTGAGCGTGAAGTTCTCGGAGTCGTTGACCTTCCCGTCGGAGGCGTAGATGGTGACGTTCCGGCGTCCGACATAGCCGAGGAGCGCGGTGAAGTTGATCCACCCTGTCGCCGGATCGATTCTGAAGACGCTCCTCGAGCCGGGATCCTGATGATAGGTGATCGTCTCGTTGTCCTCATCGGTCGCCATGGCCTGGATGCTCAGCTCCTCGTGCACGTAGACGGTCTGGTCAGCGATCGTTGCGAGCACAGGGGCATCGTTCGTCGCGTTCACCCAGATGTTGACCGTCGAGGAGTTCACGGCGACGGTCCCGTCATCCGCGGTGAAATAGATATGGTTGTCGCCGTTGTACGCGTAGCCGGGCGTCCAGCTGACGTTCGCGGTGGTCCGATTCACAGTGGCGATGGAAAGGACGGAGAGGTTGCTCGTGAAGGCGAGCGTGTCGTTGTCGTTGTCGGCAGCATGGATATAGAACCAGATGAGCTCGTCCTCCTGGGCGACCTTGTTGCCGATCGCGTCGAAGACCGGCGGGTAGTTCATGCGGTTCACGCGCTCGGAGAGGATGCCGGTCGTCTGGTTCCAACCGACGCGGTCCCAGACCCTGACCTGGTAATAGACATACTCGTCGATGATCGTGAACCAGCCGCCGGTCGGCTGCGGGATGGTATGGCTGTAAGAGGGGCCGGCGCCTGACATCGTCTGCCAGGAGGTGTATGAGGAGTCGTAGCTCCCCCTGCGGTACCGCAGCTGGGGGCTGCCGTTGAGGCCTGAGACCGCATCTGCCGCGGTCACCGACACGGTGAAGTTCTCGGGTGAGCTCGAGTTGAGGTCAGGCGGCGATTCCGCCCAATTGGAGAGGGTGGGTGGGGTAAGGTCGACCATGATGGTGTCTGACGCGGCGTTTCCGATGCGATAGGAAATGTCAATCGGCCAGACGTAGACCGCGGGCGCCGCGCCCTCAGGCAGGGCCATGCTCGCGAAGGTGTTCGCGGTGTAGGTCCCGCCGATCGTTCCTTGGTTGTTGGCGGTGTTGTAGTAGTAGCCCATGATGCCCGACTGCGCGTCGGTGAAGCCAGTCCAGTTGACGTAGACGTTCCCGATCGTGCTGTTCGGGTCGCCGCCGTCGATCCACACGGTCGCGCCGCCGGAGGTGGGGTTAGCGTCATCGTACCGGAGGCGGTGGTGGACCTCGTCGGCGAGCGCCATGACGTTGCCGAAAGTGTCGTTGCACTGGATGTAGAAATCGTTGTTCCCCGGCGCGAGCGCGACGTTGCCATCGTGGGCCGATGACCCGCCGCCGGTCATGAGGTTCGCCTTAGCCGCGAACGCGATCCCCACGGCGAAGTCGTACTTGCACCAGCCGTTCTCGTCGGTGTTGACGTTGAGCGGGAGCGGGGTCGCGTTCTGCCAGGAGTTGTTCGTCGGCGTGATGCCCGTGATCGAGGGCGGCGATCCGTCGGTCGAATAGGTGAGCTGCCGCGATGAGAGCGAGACCTCGTCGTGCTCGTCCATGGCGAAGACGTAGCGCGTCCAGGAGCCGGTGCTGCCTTCGACGTTGAATGAGCAGCTCGGGTCGTCGGCGGCGAGCGCGCCGCTACAGACGGTCGCGGCGTCGCAGCCGGAGCCGTCAGACGCGGAGTTCGTCGTGCAGATGATGAGCCGCACCTGGTCCTTAGTCCCGAAGGTCGGGTTCGGGTCGCTCGTCACCGAGTCGACGGTCTGCAGGGAGCCTGCCGGCACGGTCCCCGAGAGCCCGGATATCGACGAAATCGTCGGCGGGTCGTTCTGCGCGTTCAGGTTCGCCACCGGGAACCCTCCTGCGGTCCAGGTCGTGCTCCCGACGGCGTCCGCGAGGTCGCCGTCGACGTAGAATGTTATCGTGTCGCCGTCCTCGGCTCCCTCATCAGGGCCGGTGTCCGTGTCGTCGCCCTCGCAGTCGAGCAGGCCGTAGAAGCCGACGACAGTGGAGATGAACTGGCCGCACATCACGCCGTCGGGGTCGAACGCCGATACGTTCGTGCCGGGAGGCGCGTTCGCGCCGTCGATGGTGAGCGTTCCTGAGAAGGACGCAGGTATCGGCGGCACCGCCGAGGCGAGACGCATGACCATGATGAGGGCGACTGCTACCAAGATCGCCTGCACGGTCCGCTGTGAGCTGCTCTTCCTCATTCGCGTTTCCTGGTGAGATCCTTTATCCGGAGCTCGAGCCGCTTGTTCCATACGATGAGGGCGAGGACGACGATGATCGCGACGAAGATGGTCTTCCATGGCGCGCCGCCCTCATCGTCTGCCGGCACCTCCATAAACGGCTGCTGGCCGTCAGGGAGCGACGCGGCAAGCCTCACCTCAGCGAACTCTCCTGCCTCGAAGAGGACCTGCCGCTCAGCGACGGCCGCCTGCCGATTGATCCTGAACACGATCGCCTCGCCCGGCGACGCTCCCTCGTCCTCCTCGGTGTCGGGATCGTCGGCATTGCAGGAGAGCAGGCCGTATTTTCCCGGCACTTCGACGACGAACCGGCCGCAGAGCCGGCCGTCCTCGCCGTACGCCTCTACGAGGATCCCTTCGATCGCGTCCTCGCCGTCGATCGTGATCCCGCCATAAATCTCCATCGCTATCGGCGGCACCGCGGCCGCTGCAGGAGCCGCGAGGAGCGCGATCGCCAGCAGGGCCACTGCTTTGCTCATGTGGTCATCTCTCATGTGCTCTCACCATCATATCCATCTTCCTCGGCGGCTTGCCGGTACATCTCCCTAGGGATTGGGGGCACAGCGCACGCCACTGCAGCGACGAGGCCGATTGCAACCGCGAGGAATCCCTCATCCTGCAGTTTCAGGAGCGCCCCATCATCTCACCTATTCCACCCTCCATGTGTCCGTGTCGTTTCCTCTTATCCAGTAGCCGTGTTTGGGAACCAACCAAAGGAGGTCCTGCACGACCCAGTCGGGCAGCGCCGGGTTGTAGACCTTCCAGTGGTCCGCCATGTCGGTCGCGTTGTACATATGGACTGAGCTGAAATTCCCCCAGATTGATGTGAGCGCGACCGTAACGTTCCTCTTGAAGAGGGATGGGTAGCCGACCATGTTCCAGTCGGGCTGTATCGGGATATCGTTGTATGAGTTCTGCGATCCGTTGACGGTCAGGTTGACCGACTCGTTGATCCGTATCCAGAATCCCTTCTTCTCATCGAGATTCGTGAGGTCCTGGGTGACCCATATTGGCAGGCTCGGGTTGTAGACCTTCCAGTGGTCCGCCATGTCGGTCGCGTTGTAGTAATGGACCGAGATGTACTTGCCGAGGATGGGCGTGAGCATGCGTGAGACGTTCGTGTCGTTGGGGATGATCTGGAGCGAGGCGAGGTTCCAGTCGAGATCGAAGTCGAATTCGGTCTGGTTCGCGCCAATAATGAAGAGGGATACGCCGAGCGGAAGGCCCTGGCTGAGAGCGACGCTGGCGGCGCAGGCGGTGATGAGGAGCATGATCGTGATGAGCAGGAGAGGCCGCACTCATACCACCTCGAGGTTTCCCTTCCTCGTCCGCTTGTACCGCTTCACGGTCGCGTCGATCTTCTTATAAGAAAGGGATGTCTTGTCGGATTTCTCCTTCAGCTTCCTGACGACCGGGTTGTCTTCGGAGAGCTCCTCGTCATCGATCTTCCTGAGAAGGATCCCTTCGCCCTCTATCGCGTAGACCCAGAATCCGGATCCTTCCTCGATGCCGAGCTCTGCCCTGATGTCCTTTGGGATGACGATCTGGCCGCGTCTGTCGCTCTGGACAATACGGGGATACCTCTTCACCTGGGCGCCTCTTTTTTTCGCTTCTTTTCCTGGTCCATACCTAGGAATATATTCTGATAATCAGAGATAATATCTGATAATATATTTTTAAATATGATTATACGAAATTTTATTACTCTTTCTAAATTAATATCTGATAATCAGAAAAGTGGATTCGCTCCTATTTATACCTTTCGGTCTGAAAAGACGACAATGGAGAGATGCGACGGCTACTCGAGCGTGCGCGCTTCGGATTCCCTCTCTTTCCGCCTGAGTCGCCGCTCGAGACGGACCATCCGTGCGACCAGATAGATCACCAGGATTGCGAAACTGAGGATGAGCGGGATCCAGAGCCCGGCGAACGGATCCCTGAACGGGTTCCTGCTCTTGCCTTCCTTGTCCTGGCCGAAGAGCTTGAGGATCGAGAAATCGAGGCCTGACTCGCCCTCCACCGCGCGCGGCTCTTCGGTCGCAACCCCACCGCTCTCGAGGAGGATCTCAAAATCCGAGCGATTCTCATCGCTTGGAACAGTGCCGCCGATCTGCCGCTCCCGTGGAAAGGGCACGCTCCCCGAAGGCGCCCCCCTGCCGACGCTGTCGCCGTCTTCCTTCTCTTCCGGAGACCGGTCCGATGGAACGGCTGGCACGTCCCAATAGCCAGGGATGTCGGCGGCGATGCCGACCTCGATGAATTCGCCTGCAGCGTACGCGACCGGCGCTGCCGGGACGGCAACCGTTCCCTCGACGGCGAAGCTCAGCGTCTCTCCCGGAACCGCCCCCTCATCCTCGGGCGTCGTTCCGATGTCGCCATGGCACGAAAGCAGCCCATACCTGCCGATCGTCTCGACCGTGAACCTGCCGCAGACCGTGCCCGAGGGGTCAGTGACCACGACCTCAGCGCCGATCGGAGCGTCCTCGCCGTTGATCGTTAGGGTGCCATACAGCTCTGCCGAGAGGATTGGTGTGTCAGTGGCCTGCGTCATCCCGGTCGCTGCAAGCATGAGAAGGATGCAGATGCCGATGCGTGACAGGGCCGTTCTCATACTCACCACATAATCTCCCAGACCTCGGTCTGGTTCATGCGTATCCAGTACCCTTGGTGCGGCACCGTCCGCGTGAGGTCCTGCACGACCCAGCCGGGCAGCGCCGGGTTGTAGACCTTCCAATGGTCCGCAGTGTCAGATGCGTTGTACATGTGGATCGATGTGTAGTTGTTCTCGATGCTCGCGAGCGAGAGGTTAATCGCCATCGGCACGGTCGTCGGATAGCCCACCATGTTGTAGTCGAGTCCGAGAGGCTGGAACTTATTCCCGGTCATGGAGCCGGTGACGGTCAGGTTGTCAGAGGCGTTCATCTTGAGCCAGAATCCCATCGAGCTGTTGAGCGTCGCGAGGTCCTGCACGACCCAGCCGGGCAGCGCCGGGTTGTAGACCTTCCAATGGTCGATCGGGTCCTCGTCGTCGTAGTGGTGCGCAGACTCGTACTCGCCGTCGATCGGCGCGAGAACCACCGAGATGTTCGGGTCGGTAGGGTTGCACACGAACGAGATGAGGTTGTCGGCGAGCTCGATCTCGATCTCCTCGGTGCAGCCGTATTGGTCGAGGAAGAAATGGTATGTGTCGTTCCCGCTGGGGCTCACCGGTAGCAGCAGCTGATAGTTGACGGTCTCGCCGTTGTAGGCGACGCCTGCGGGCAGCACTTTCCCGACGAACACGAGGTTGCCGGTGCTGTTGTCGCGCATGATGCCTTCCCAGAACCCGCTCGATGGCGGGTTTGTGAGGGTCGCGTTGAGCAGGTGGCTCGCGTTCTGGCCATAGACCATGAAGAGCGCCTGCGCGGTGAAGGTGCCGGTGCCGGAGCCGAGGCTGCCGGCGCCCACGCCGAGGTGGAGGTCCACGTCGGACGGCGCCGCCGGCTCGAGACAGGCGAAGTCGAGGCTCGACTGGTTGGAGGCATAGACATTGAATGAGCCGTTCGCGTATCCGCTGTCAGCGGTGACGATGTCGACCCGCTGGATCGCGCCGCCTCCGACCGAGACGCTCATGGCGCTGCCGCCGACGCTGATGTTCCCATACACTCCCTCCCAGCTTGCGGCCTGCTCGCGCTGGCTGATGTTCAAGCTCGTCATGTTGCCGCCTTCCGCGACCAGATGGCCGAGATAACCGGGGGTCACCTTGAGGATGACGACAAGCGCGCTGAGGACGAACGCCGCCATGAGGAACAAGAGCAGCATGACCAGTTCCTTGTGATGATGCCAGTCCATCCCGATGGTGATACCCGCGATGGTGCTATTTAAATCTGTTGCTCATGGAGTGAGAGAGAAGAAAAAAGCGAGGGGGGGGATTCGAACCCCCGAATAATCGGTATCAGCGCAGTCATCGTCCCGCAGGACCCGTCGTACCGATCGCGGTACCGGCTCTGCAGCCGATCGCCTTAGCCGCTTGGCTACCCCCGCATTCGTAGGCACGGCAACACCATGCACGTTAATAAAAGTTTTGATTTGCCGTTAATGGACCTGGAGGGATTCGAACCCCCGATCTCCGGCTCTCTTTGCAAGGAGAGCCCGAGAGCTCCGATCCTCGCGTAGAAGGCCGGCGCCTTATCCAGGCTGGGCTACAGGTCCATGACCGGAGGATGCAGGGTCCATTTATAAATGTTGCCCGGGATCCGTCACGGCAGCCAGGTCTGGTCGTTCTCGAGCTTCGCCGGCAAGTAATCGCTGATCACGAAATTGAGGCCGTGCTTGGCGAGAGCCTGCTGCTCCGCCCTCTTCCGCATCGCGATGAGGTCCTTGATGCACTTCTGCCATTCCTTGTGCTGGATGATGAACGGGTCGTTCTTGAGCGCGTCCTTGCCCCTCTTGATGTCGACCTCCTTCAGAGGGTGTGTCGGCAGCTTGTAGTCGACGATGTCCTGGGCGGTGATGCCGAAGAGGCTCGCCTGCGGCACGCAGAAATACTTGTTGATGTGCGCGGCGTTGCCCGACCCCACCTTCAGCGTCCGGTAGATATTCGTCCAGCCGTACATATCGCCGTCGACGAAGCCGTAGACCGGGATCCTATGCTCGTCGGCGAGGCGCCTGATGAACCTCCTGCAGGCGCGCGTGGGGACACCGCCGAGGGAGATGAGGATACAGTTCTTCTTCTTCCAGAAGAGATGCTTGACCAGCCGTTGGTGCATACCGGCGGTCTCGATCGCGAGGATGAAGTCGGCCTTGGTCTCGAACTGCAGCTCCTCGACGCTGTTCGGGATGGAGTACGCGCCCGATCCCATCTTGGTGCAATCAATCTTGATCTCTTTTCCCGTCTCCGGATCCTTGTCGATGACCGTGAGCCGTCCGGCGACCGCCCCTCCCTTCTCCTCAGGGATGAAGCCCATCTGCTCGCGGTTCATCATGAGCATCGCCTCGATGTCGTCCATCACGTTGTCCGACTCGGCCTGCTCGTTGAATCGGCATTCGTCCCAGTTCTTGGAGACGTAGTAGACCTCCCTCTTCGTCGCGATGTCATCGGCCGAGACCAGGTCCTTGGAGAGCGCCATCATGCGCAGCGTCTGGGCGAAGGTCTTGATGGTGGATGCCGTGAGCGTGCGCTGCTTGACCTTGCCGTCGAGCTGGAAATACCCCTCCTTCGGGTCGTAGGTGACGTTCTGGAGAGAGCGCAGCGGCATGTCGACGTGGGGCTGCTTCTTCCTGAGGATGTCGTCGTAGATGCCCTTCGCGATGCCCTGTATCCGCTTCCCGGTCTCCTCACTCATCGTCATCGCCTCCCTCTCCTTCCTCATCGCCTTCCTTCCCTATCCGCGCGAACTCCTCGTCGAAATCGACGTTCGCCTCCTTGTCGAACTCCAGCGGCTCGACCGTGCCGCGCTTTTTCTCGAGGATCTTCTTGAGCGACTCCTCGACCGCGCGCCCGTCAAACCCCTTCGCGCCGACGAGCTCCTTGAGCGCCTCAGCGACATGCGGGATGTACTTCTCGATGAACGAGCGCTTGTTGAGCTCGTCGCGCACCCGCCTCTTCCGGTTCACGTAGCTCGACAGCTTGCGCCCGACCTCCTGGAGAGCGAGCCTCATCTCCTTGTAGATCTCCGGGTAGTGCGCGATCGCCTCTTTCGACTCCGAGGTGAACGGCACCCATACGCTCGCGATGTGGATGATGATCGTCATCGGTCCGACGGGAAGCGCCCCCTGGCTTTGGGAGAGGCCGTAGGACCGCCAGGCCGTGCCGACCGTCGCCTTGTTCATGACGCACGCGCCCTGCTGGTAGAGGAGCGGCACCCTGTTCGCGAACCGCATGAGCCTGACCGGCGTGTCGCCCGGCTGGTCGCCGCCGTAGGCGATGCCCACCTCGATGATGAAGGGATTGCCGCGATAGACCGCCGGCGACCGGGTCGTCGTCGCGTAGAACTCGGCGTTGATCTCCTTCCGCAGGCCCTTCTCAAGGGGGTCGGCGCCGATCGGGCTGATGCAATCGGTCGGCGGCGCCATGATCTTCGTCGCGTTGATCCCCTTGAGCAGCTGCTCCGCCTGCACGCGCGAGAGCTTGGAGGGGGCGGCGTTCGGGAGCAGCGCAGCGTTCTCGCAAATCTGCTTCGCGGTGCCCGCGCCGACGCGCGAGAACTCGTTCGTCAGGAACGCCTGGAGCGTCCGGTACTGCGTCTGCTGCATCATCTTGAAGAGCATGCCGAGCTCGACGCCGTACGGGTGCGGCGCGATCTCCTTCGGCTCGTCGGGCAGCGTCTCGGTCGCGCGCGGGAATATCAGCTGCTGGGCCTTGGGATTGGTGTAGATGATGGTGATATGGGGGTTCGTGATCGCGGTCTCCTTGAGGTACTCGTCGACCGACTGGTTCCCAACCTGGTAGGTGCCTTCGAGGTCGAGCTCAATCTTGGTCCCGTGCTCCTTCGCCCACTCGACCGTGTCTTCCTTGACGATGTCGGGCCGGTTCTTCTCGGTATCGATATGGAGCTCGTAGTAGTGTGCCGGCTCGTTCGGGTGGATCTTGGAGACGATCTTCGCGGGCCTGCCGGTCGTCATCTGGGCGTACATGACCGACGCCGAGATGCCGATCCCCTGCTGGCCGCGGCTCATCTTCAGCCGGTGGAACTTGCTGCCATAGAGGAGTTTCGCGAAGATCTTCGGAATCTGCTGCTTGACGATGCCCGGCCCGTTGTCCTCGACGATGATCCGGTACCGGTCCTCCTTCATGTCGATGATATCGATAGAGACCTCAGGGAGTATCCCTGCCTCCTCGCACGCGTCGAGCGAGTTGTCGACCGCCTCCTTCACCGTCGTCATCAGGGCCTTGCGTTTGTTGTCGAAGCCGAGCAGGTGGCGGTTCTTGGCGAAGAACTCGGCGACCGATATCTCGCGCTGCTTGGTCGCCATCTCCTGCGCCTTCGTCTTGATGCTGTCCATATCAGCGCTCATGGCTCTTCGTCCCCCTTACCATCGTCCCGCGGCAGCATCCATTTCAGCTTCATCTCCTTGCGACGCTTCTCGAGCATCTTGTAGACGTTCGTGTGCGGGCTGCCCGAGAGCAGCATCTCGATCGCCCGCTTGGCGTAGAGTGCCGCCTCGGTCTCGCCGATGATCGCGACGGTCTTGCCGTACACCGAGATGTGGGCGTCGGTGAGCGCCTCGATGGCCCGCCGGGCCTTCCCCTCGCTCCCTATAATGCGTCCCTTGATCCGCACCAGATGGTTCTTGGTCTTCGCGAAGTCGGCGATGGAGAGTATCTCGAGGGCGTAGTCCTGCTTGAGGAGGAGCGTCGCCACCTCAGGGTTGAAGCCGCGGGAGACCGCCTGGATTATCTCGCGCGTGGTGTAGAGCGAGAGCGCATCGTCGCCCTCGACGAAGACGTCCCCTTCCTCGGAGTCAACCCTGATGGTCGAACGGGTGAGCTCCTCGAGCTGCCGCTTCACCTCGCCGTTCTTGCCGATGAGGACCGCGATACGTTCTCTCGGGACCTTGAGCTCATAGGAAAACCGGGTCATGCCCCTGGCAAATCGAACCCCTTTTTTAAATCTTGTGGATGGGCCCCGATGCCCGCACCCTGTCTGCGAACGAGGCGGGGTCGGTCCGTATGCCGAGCTTGGCGAAGTATCCGGCGAGATTCTTCGCGTCCCTTGCGAGGAGCTCGTCGGCGCGCGCGCTGTTCGTCGGTGTCGCCTGGGAGAAGTCGATCAGCACCGGCCGCTCATCGTCGTTGAGGATGTTGAATGTGGAGAGATCGCCGTGCACGAGGCCGGCGCGGTAGAGCAGCTGGAGCGACGAGACTGTGTCAGCGAAGAACCTGTCAGGGTCCAAGGGCCGCGCGTCCTTGAGCTGCGGGGCAGGCTCGCTCCCGCCGATGAACTGCATCGCCACGATATTGTTCGAGAACGCATACGGCTGGGGGACGGTGACGCCGGCGGCGTGCGCCTTCTGCAGGTTGCGGAACTCGCGCTGCGTCCAGGCGAAGATGGTCTTGCGGCGGTTGTTCTTGAGGTGCGCGTAACGGGGGTCGTACCTGATGTAGTCGTACATGCGGTTGAAGTCGCATGTCTCGAGCCGGTAGATCTTGATCGCGACCGTCCGGTCGTCCGTCCTCGCCGAGAAGACATTCGCCTCCTTGCCGATCTTCATCGGGCTTATGTCCTCTGAGAGGCCGAGCGTCGCCGAGAGCCTGAACAGGGTGCGCAGCGTGAACTGGTCGAAGACCGCGTCCCTGGTCTTCCACCTCTCCCTCGCGATCCTCGCCATGGCCCGAAGGAGGGATGCGGCCTATTTAATCCTTCGCTTTTGCCTAGGAAGGGGTCCGCCGTCGCTGACGGTCCTGCCGGCGAGGACGTACGCGATTCCCGACGCGAGGACGAGGATGCCCACGAGCAGCCACGGGTTCGCCGTCGCTGCGCCGGATGAGGCTTGCTCCCCGTCCGGAGGGATGAGGTCAGGATTCCCCACGATCCGCAGCGTGAACCGGTTGCCGACCCGGGTCTTGATGGAGATCGCCCCCGAATCGGGCTGGACGATTGGCACCATAGAGTAGAAGAAGGTGAACTCGTCGCCCGGCCGGGCTCCCGGCGGGCCAGTGATGTTGAAGGTGACCGCGTTCCTGTATGTCTGGGGCTCGAGGATGAAGCGCTTCTGCCCGCCGATGACTGTCCCGAGGGAATCGTCGTAGTCGAGCTCGACCTCATAGGTCCCCGACGTCGGGTTCTGGAGCCTGATACCATACGTCGTCCAGCCGCCCTGCGGCAGCTCGAGAACGTCGCCCTCGAGGTAGTCGGCGGCGACCCCAATAGCCACAGCGGACGGGATTGCCGCCAGGATGAGCGTGCAGAGTAGCGCCAGGGTTTGGTATCCAAAGACCATCATGCTTATCCGACGAGGACCCACCAATCGAGAGAGTTTGTGGTGTTGTAGTCCTGCGAGATCAGGCCGCCGGGGACCTGGTTGATGTAGATCCAGAGCGATTCGTTCGATGCCGGCGGCGCGCCGTGCGGCACCGTCGCGCCGGTGACCGTCGTGTTCGTCACGTTGTCGAGAACATCGCCGCCGAGGGTCGATGCGTTCAGGCGGACGGTGAAGTTGTCGGCTGCGATCGAGTAGCTGGGGTTCGTGAAGCCGACGAGGTCGTACGCCGTTATGTTGACCTCGGTGAAGTCGACGTTCCCCGTATTGTTGAGCACGAGAGAGGAGTTCGGCGCGACGTTCGTCTGGCCGATGTTGACGCTCCCGAAGCTAATCGCAGTCGTGTTCATCCAGAGCGCGGAGAGCATGTTGTACGTGAAGGAGTTGGATGTGTCGTTCGCGAACGCCGAGCTGATGTCCCTGATAGAGACGTTGATGTCCCAGCCGCCGGCGTTCCGGTAATACTCGATCTCCATGGTGCAGTTGATTGTCTGCATGGTGCCGTTGATCGTGGCGTTCGAGCAGCTGATCGCGGTGAGCGAGACGCCGGACCGGTTGATCACGACCTCGGCGGTGTTGTTGTTGATGGTTCCGGCGCCGTCAGGATCGGAGACGTTGTACCAGACGTAGAACGTGGTGTTGGCAGCTTCGGTCGGGTCCTGGGCGGGGACAGTGACAATCCAATCGATTGTCGGCGGATAGTTGCCGACCGTGAGGTGGACCGTGAAGGTGATGTTCGTGACCGCGGCGAGGGCGTCAGGGGCTGAGGGGACCAGGAAGAGTGCGGTGAGAGCGAGCAGCATGGCTGCGATGTCCCGTCGCTTCAGTATAATTCTCATTTTTTCTCGGATACTTGATTGGTAAACCCAATCAATATACGAATTGATATACTAAGGTGGTATGAAATATATAAATCTTTCCATTTGCGCGTACTTCATCATGCTGTCGAGCCATTTCGCTTGATTTTTCTACTTACAATGTAAGTATAAATAAGATAAAATTTGCTTTCTTTTGTCTAAAAAAGGTCAATATCTGCTTTAATTCTATATCTGCCAAGAAGCATACGAGCGGTCTATTGTTGGGGGCTCCTCCCCTATTGCGAAAAGATAATATAGGCAGGAGGTCTTCCGCAAGGCCCATGGCGACAGCACCAAGATACCGTTTCAACCACCTCTCGGGCGCGTACGCGGTGGCGGGCGACGGCTCGATCGTCGGGGCAGACGGCGTGAGAGGAACAGAAGGCCTCCCCCCTTTGCCAGAAGGCCACCTGCGCGAATTCCTTGCGGCGCTCCGCTCGCAAGTGCCGGCTCACCGGTTCCGGACCACCAACACCGCGCAGACCCGGAGAGCAATCAAGGGGCATCACTATGACGACATCCTCCTCATCCACGCCGCCCACCTGCTCGAGGAGATCGACAAGGCGATGGGCCTCCTGGGGAAGCGCCTCGCCGAATGGTACGCAATCACGCTTCCCGAGCTCGTCGAGGCGATACCAGCAGCAGAGACGCTCGCGAAGCGGATCGCAGGGTCCTCGCGCAGCGAGCTTCTCGCCTCACTCGGCATGGACGATAGCTCCTCGCTCGGCGTAGGCCTCCCGGAGGCCGACGACCGTGCGGTGCGCTCCCTCGCCGAAGTGATCGTCTCGCTCGCTGATGTCAAGAGGTGTCAGGCAGAGTATATCAAGACCGGCATGGAGCGGCTCTATCCGAACTACACGCGCCTCGCCGGCGCCGCCGTCGGCGCCCGCCTGCTCGCGCACGCGGGATCGTTTGCCGCGATCGTCCGCATGACCGCCTCCAAGCTCCAGATGCTCGGCGCCGAGAAGGCGCTCTTTCGCCACATGCGCACCAAGGCGCCGCCACCTAAGCACGGCCTGATATCCCAGCACCCGCTCGTCTCCGGCGCGAAGCGGGGCGACAAGGGCAGGGCGGCGAGGATGCTCGCCGACAAGATCGTGATCGCGGCGCGGGTCGACTACTTCAAGGGCACGTACGTCGCCGACCGCCTGTACGAGGAGCTGGAGGTGAAGCTGTGCCGCAGCTGAGCCCGCTCGGGCAGAAGTTCCCGAACATCTTCCTCGGCAGAAAGGGGAACCGGAAAGCGCTCTATACGAAGAGCCTCGTCCCTGGCGAGCCGGTCTACGGAGAAGAGCTCCTCAGGGACGGCAAGAGTGAGTATCGTTCCTGGGACCCATCGCGGAGCAAGCTCGCGGCAGCCATCATGAAAGGGATATCCCAGATCGGGGTCAGGGAAGGCGACTATGTCCTCTACCTCGGCGCCGCCTCAGGGACGACTGTCTCGCACGTCGCCGACATCGTCGGCAAGCGCGGCCTCGTCTTCGCGGTCGACATGGCGTACCGGACCATGCGCGACCTGCTCTTCATGGCAGAGAAGCGGCCGACGGTCGTCCCCATCCTCTGCGACGCGAACGACACGAAGGAGCTCGCGCGGCGCGTCTGCCTCGCCGACTTCGTCTACATGGACGTCGCGCAGAAGGACCAGGTGCGGATCTTCCTCAAGAACTGTGACCTCTTCCTCAAGGATGAGGGCTTCGCCGTCCTCTGCGTCAAGGCGCGCTCGATCGACGTCACCAAGAAGCCGAAGCAGCTGTACCGGACGGTCCTCAAGGAGCTCGAGCAGAGGATAACCGTGGTCGACCACCGGGAGCTCGACCCGTTCGAGAAGGACCACGCGCTCTTCGTGGTGAAGAGGTCCGCACGCAGGTGAAGCACATGGCGCTCATGCTCTATAACACGCTCTCGCGGAAGAAGGAACCGTTCAGGGAGATCGAGAAAGGGAAAGTCAGGATGTACACCTGCGGCCCGACGGTCTACGACTACGCCCATGTCGGGAACTTCAGGGCGTACATGGCAGCCGACGTCCTCAAGCGCTACCTGACCTACCTCGGCTATGCGGTGCGGCATGTGATGAACCTCACCGACGTGGATGACAAGACGATCCGGGGAAGCCAGAGAGAGGGGATTCCGCTCAAGCAGTATACCGAGAGGTACATCAAGGCGTTCTTCGAGGACCTTAAAACGCTCAACATCGACCCGGCTGACATCTTCCCGAAGGCGACCGAGCACCTGGAGCAGATGTTCTTGATCATCAAGGGGCTGATGGACAAGGGCATCGCCTACCTCGGCGATGACGGGTGCGTCTACTATAATGTCCGCAAGTTCAAGGGCTACGGCAAGCTCTCGCGGATCCACGTCGACCGGCTGAAGGCGGGGGCGCGAGTGACGCAGGACGAGTACGAGAAGGAATCGGCGAATGACTTCGCGCTCTGGAAGGCGTACACGAAGGACGACGGCGACGTGAAGTGGGACTCGCCATGGGGGCCCGGCAGGCCAGGCTGGCATATCGAGTGCAGCGCGATGTCGACGGAGTACCTCGGCGACCACTTCGACATCCACACCGGCGGCGTCGACCTCGTCTTCCCCCACCACGAGAACGAGATCGCCCAGAGCGAGGGCTGCTCAGGGCACGCGTTCGTCAACTACTGGCTGCACAACGAGTGGCTGCTCGTCGAGGGGAAGAAGATGAGCAAGTCGCTCGGGAACTTCTACACGCTCCGCGACGTGCTCAGGATGGGCCACTCACCGAAGGCGATACGCTACCTGCTGCTCGCGACGCACTACAAGGTGCCGCTCAACTTCACCGAGGACGGCCTTGCGGCGGCGGAGTCGACTGTCAAGAAGTTCCGCGATTTCCTGACGAACCTGGACGCGGCGCACGGGACAGGCGCGAAGGGGACGGACGCGCTCGTGAGGGAGGCGGATACCGGATTCCGCAACGCGATGGACGACGACCTCTCGATATCCGAGGCGCTCGCCGCGGTCTTCTCGTTCATGAAGGGGGTGAACAAGCTCCTCCAGGACGGGAAGCTCTCGAAGGCTGACGCCAAGGAGGTCAGGGCCCAGATGGAACGGTTCGACATCGTGCTCGGCATCCTCGACTTCGAGGAGGTGACTATAGGCGCGGCGGTCGAGGCGCTGATAGAGGAGCGCGAGAAGGCGCGGGTGGCGCGGGACTGGAAGACCGCCGACCGGATCCGCGACGAGCTGAAAGAGAAAGGTATCATCCTCGAGGACGGCAAGACGGGCGTGCGCTGGAAGCGCGCCTGAGCGTCCTTTCTCTCCCTACTGCTCGATAGAGATCCTGAGCGCGGTGTCAGGGATATCCTGATCCGCCTTGCCGAACGCGATCCGCCTCGCCTTCGTGACGCCGAGGAGGTCTTTCTCGATCCCGCTCAGCAGCGCCTCCTCCTGCTTGGTGCATTCGACGGTGATCATCGCGAGTTCGGTCTTGAGCGAGAGCGCGTTCTCAGACTTGTGGCGGCGCACTGCCCCCACTATCACGACCGCGAGGTCGCCTGCCTTCTCCGCCTTCTCGTCGACCAGCTTCGCGTCGTAGGCGGGCCATTGGGAGAGATGGATGCTCTTCTCGTTCTCGTGCTTGGCGTAGTAGAGCTGGAAGACCGCTTCCGTGATGTGCGGCATGATCGGCGCCATCAGCTTGATGATCGCGAGGTTCGCTTGGTAGAGCGTGTACTTCGCCGAGAGCACTTCGTCGGGGCCAAAGGCCTCGCTGTTATAGAGCCGCTCTTTCACGAACTCGAGGTAATTGTCGCAGAAGACCTGCCAGAAGAACTTCTCGGTCTCGAGCCTGGTGCGCGCGTACTCATACCTCTCGAACGACTCGGTCGCCCCCTTGATGAGGCGGTGCAGCCGTGAGAGGAGCCACGCATCGATCGGAGCGAGGCGCTTCGGCCGCGCGCCGGCATAGCCGCCGAGGTGCATCAGCGCGAACCTCGATGCGTTCCAGAGCTTGGTAATGAACTTCCGCCCGGTGACGAGGTCTTTTTCCATGAACGGCAGGTCCTCACCGAGCTTGCTCGAGGCAGCCCAGAACCGCAGGCAGTCGGCGCCGTACTCATCCATCACCTTCTGCGGCTCGACGACATTGCCCTTGCTCTTGCTCATCTTCTTCCCCCTCGGGTCGAGGGCATGGCCGGAGATCACGCAGTCCTTCCATGGGTTGACGCCGTTGTGGAGCCTGCTCTTCACCACGGTGTTGAACAGCCAGAACGTGATGATGTCGTGCGCCTGCGGCCGCATGCTCATCGGATACAGCCTCTGGTGAATGGGATGGCCCTTATAGAGGTCTGCGGCTATCTGCGGCGTCAGGCTGGAGGTCGCCCACGTGTTGATGATGTCGGTCTCGGGGACGAATTCGCCATGCCCGCACTTCGGGCATTTTGTCACCGGCGGCCTGTCAGTTATCGGATCGACCGGCAGGTCCTCCTCGCGCGCCAGGATGACGGCCTCGCACTTGGCGCAGTACCAGACCGGGAAGGGGATGCCGAAGTAGATCTGCCGCGAGATGCACCAGTCCCACCTGAGGCCGTTCACCCAGTTCTCGTACCTGACGCGCATGTGGTTGGGATACCAGTTGAGCTCCCGCCCCCACGCGAGCATCTGCTCCTTGAGGTCGAGATACCTGATGAACCACTGCTTGGAGTTGAGGATCTGCACTTCGGTGCCGCAGCGCTCGTGCACGTTCACCGTGTGCCTGATCGGCGTCTGGGAGAGGAGCTTGCGCCGGCCCTTGAGGTCCTCGATGATCATCCTGCGCGCGATGCTCACGCTCATGCCCTTGTAGCTTCCCGCGAGATCCGTCATGTTCCCCTCGCCGTCGATCGCGACCTTCAGCGGCAGCTTGTGCTCGAGATAGTGCTCGACGTCATCCTGGTCCCCGAAGGTGCAGCACATCAGGATGCCGGTCCCCTTCTCAGGGTCCGCGCGAGGGGACGGCATGATCGGCACCCAGAAGTCGAAGAGCGGGACCTTCGCCCTCTTCCCGAAGAGCTTGGCGTAGCGCTCGTCCTCAGGATGCGCGAATATGGCGACGCAGGCGGGGAGCAGTTCGGGCCTGGTCGTCGCGATGATGAGGTCGCTTCCGTCCTCCAGCTCGAAGACGATGTCGTTGAAGAAGGAGTCGAGCTCAGCGTCCTGGAGCTCGACCTGGGAGATCGCGGTCCTGCACTCGGTGCAGTACATGGCCGGCGCTTCCTTCCGGTACTCGCGGCCCGCCTTGTAAAGGTCGATGAAGGACTTCTGGGAGATGCGCCGGCAGTGGTTGTTGATCGTGGTGTAGAAGGAGTCGAAGTCGCAGCTCATCGCGATGCGCTTCCAGTCCTTGATATAGCCGGGCCGGAGATCGTTCTCGAGCGTCTCTACGCAGAGCTTACGGAACCTCTCGCGCCCCATCTTTTCTGCCTTGACCCCTTTCGTCTTCTCGATCAGGCGCAGGGTGGGAAGGCCGTTGTCGTCCGTGCCGAACGGGAAGTAGACATGCATGCCGCGCATGCGCCGGTAGCGGACCACGAAATCCTGCTGGGCATAGGAGAACGCGTGCCCGAGGTGCATCTTGCCCGAGACCGTCGGCGGCGGGGTGTCGACGGCAAAGACCTCTCCCGTGCCGTCGGGGTCGAACCTGAATATCTTCTTCTCCTCCCAGAATGCCTGCCACTTCGCCTCCTCGGCCGCGATGTCATACCATTTCTGAAGTTCCATTGTCCGCACCACACGCTGTACCCCTTCCCTTGCGGGCCCTTAGGCGTCAGGAAGCGCTGTGCCGCACCGCCAGAGAACGAGCAGGCTCATGCTACGACGACGACACCCACTGCTGTGACGTGGTCCTTGGCGAGCCTCATGGTCCGCAGTAAACAGCCGAAAGTATTTAAACTTTGCCTGTATTGATTGCAATATTGAAAATAAATGGCTCAGCAGCATAACCTTTATTAACCATCCGCGCATCGCTGTATAATAAGGGGTGGCTTGCATGCTCACGCTTGTCGACTACGGAGACCTTTTCTTGGACTCGTTCGAACGCATCATCGTGATAGCGCTAATCATCATAGCGACGATTATCGCTGCGAAGGTGGTGCGGAAGCTCGTCGACCGGTCCTTCACGCGCGCCTCGCGCAAGATGCATGTCGATCCGACGCACTACCGCTTCATGCGCCACTTCCTTTCCGCGCTCACCTACATCCTCGGCCTCTCGCTCGCGGTCTACGTGATTCCCCCTCTCCGCACGCTCTCGGTCTCGGTCTTCGCCGGCGCCGGCATCCTCGCGGTCGTCGTCGGTTTCGCGAGCCAGGAGGCGTTCTCCAATATAGTCTCGGGCGTCTTCATCGTGATCTTCAGGCCGATACGCGTGGGCGACGTGGTCCAGGTCGGCACCTACCCTGCGGGTAAGATAGAGGACATCACGCTGCGCCATACGGTCATCAAGAGCTTCGAGAACAAGCGCATCATCATCCCGAACGCGGTCCTCAACCGGGAGGTCATCGAGAACTCCAACATCGGGGACGAGAAGATATGCAAGTTCGTGGAGATCGGCATCTCGTACGACTCCGACATCGACCTCGCGATGCGGATCATGCGTGAGGAGTGCGGGCGGCATCCCGACCTGATCGACAACCGGACGGATGAGGAGAAGCGGAGGGGGGAACCGATCGTTCCGGTACGGGTCATCGGCTTTGGCGACTCCTCCATCAGCCTCCGCGCCTGGGCGTGGGCGGAGACGCCGGCGAAGGGATTCGCCATGCTGTGCGACCTGCGCAAGAGCATCAAGGAGCGCTTCGATCGTGAGGGGGTCGAGATTCCCTTCCCGTACCGCACGGTCGTCTACAAGAAGGACATCCCGAGGCCGGAGCGCCTGCGGACGGCGAAGAGGCGGACGATGAGGGGACGCTCGGGCGTCCGCGGCCAGGGGACTGAGAGGGGCTGACCATGCAGGCGACCGTTCCCTGGATCAGGAAGTACGCGCCGAAGACCTTGGCAGAGGTGCAGGGTCATGACAGAGCGATTGCAGGCCTGAAGGCGTACCTCACCGGCTACCGGAGCCAGAAGAAGCGGGCGGCGCTCCTGTACGGCCCCACCGGCAGCGGGAAGACGTGCGCCGTCCACGCCATCTCCCGCGACCTCGGTCTCGAGCTCCTCGAGGTGAACGCCTCAGATGTGCGCAACGAGGCGGCGATCAGGGAGCGCGTCGGGACCGCCCTCTCCCAGCGGTCGCTCTTCTTCAGGGGGAAGCTCATCCTGCTCGACGAGATTGATGGCCTCTCAGGGACGAAGGACCGCGGCGGCCTCGCGGCGGTCACGAAGCTCATCCGCACGAGCGCGCATCCCATCATCCTCACTGCGAACGAGATATGGGACAGCAAGTTCTCGTCCCTCCGCTCCACGTGCGAGCTCATCGAGTTCAGGACGCTTACCTACCAGAGCGTCGCGAAGGTCCTTTCCCGCATCGCCTTGGCGGAAGGGGTCGAGGCGGACGATGCGGCGATTGTTGCGCTCGCCCGCTCGAGCGGAGGGGATGTCCGCGCCGCGATCAACGACCTCCAGACCGTATCGTCGGAGACGAGGCGGTTCTCCGCTGGCGACCTCGCGCTCCTCGGCGGACGCCGCCAGACCGAACCCATCGCCCAGGCGATCATGCGCATCCTGAAGACGACCGATGAGGCGGTCGCGAGGGCGGCTCTCGACAGCACCGACGAGGACCTGGATGAGGTCCTGCTGTGGCTGGACGAGAACCTGCCGCGGGAATACGGGAGGCCTGAAGACCTCGCCGCCGCCTACGACGCGCTCTCGCGCGCCGACGTCTACCGCGGCCGGATCCGCCGGCAGCAGCACTGGCGGTTCCTGGTCTACATCAGGGAGCTGCTGACCGTAGGGGTCGCGCTCGCGAAGAAGGAGAAATATAAGGGTTTCCCTTCCTATCGCCGGCCGATGCGGCCACTGAAGATCTGGCAGGCGAACCAGCGCTACCTCAGGCGCCGGTCGATCGCCGAGAAGATTGCGGCAGGCACGCACAGCTCGACGAGAAGGGTTATCCAGGATATGGTGCCCTACCTCGCGGCGGTGTGCAGGCAGGACGCCGTGGCGGCCGTGGCGATCGCTGAGGAATACGGCCTCGATTCAGAGGAGATCGCTTGGCTCAGGGAGCGTCGCTGACCTGCCCTACGCCTTCTTGACGAACCCCTGCTCGCCATGGACCTCGACGAGGTCGTCGTCCGCGAATATCTGCGTCGCGTTCTGGGCGGCGATGATGCAGGGCTTCTTGAGGTCCTTCGCCATCAGCGCGGTGTGGCACTGCAGGCCGTCGCTGTCGGTGACGAAGGCGGCTGCACGGCGCAGGTACGGCAGGTACTCAGGGGTCGTCGCCTGGCAGATGACGATGTCGCCTTCCTCGATCTTCTCGAGGTCTGCCGGACTCCTGATGACCTTCGCCCTCCCCTTCACCATGCCCTGGTACGCGGTCGTGCCCTGGACGATTTTCGCCTGACGCAGGGGCTTCGTCTTGAAGCCGCGGTCGCGGAGCGCGGCACGGGCCTCCTTGTCATATAGCACGCTCCCCTTCTCGTCCTCGATCAGGAGCACGCAGCCATCCTGCCGCCGGTCGAGAACCGCAGGGTCGGGATGCTCCTCCTTCGTGAGCATCCGCTCGACCTCAGGCATCGTGCAGTTACGCACCTGCTGGTGGCTGAGCGAGTGCCTCCTCGAGAGCTCCCAGAGCATCTTGTCGACCATGTAGAACGAGAGGTAGAACAGCTGCTGCGCGTACTCCTTGAGATGGCTGAGCTCACGCGCCGCAGCGAAGAGGTCCTCCTGCTGGGCGCTGAGCCTGAGCTCCTTCTCGAGCGCCTTCTGCCGCTTCCTCGCCTTGTCCTCCCTCTCCTCGATGCGCGCGAGCTCGTCCTTCGGATGGCAGCCCATCACCATCTTCTTCAGGCCCATGAGATAATGGTACTTGTCGAACGAGGGCCCCTGGAAGCCGTACTGGACCCACTTGAAGCTGTGTGCGTGGGTCTCGAGCAGCTTGTAGATCTTCTTGTACTTCTTGTTGAGCACCGTGTTGATGTCGTCGATCCTGAGGAAGTGGAGCTTCCGGTAGAGCTCCTTCTGCTTGCAGACCGCGATCGCGAGCCGGTGCATCGATTTTGTCTCCTTGCGGATGAGGGATTCCGCTGCGTCAGGCCTGACTAGGGCCGTGTACTGCTCCTCGATGGTGCCCTGCCGCAGGTGCCGTCGCTTCTGCCGCTTTATCTGGTCCTTGAGGAAATCGGCGAACGGCGATCCAGCAGGATCGAGGAGCTTGACGGCGATCACGGCCAATCCGAGATTCTCCTGGGCATGGATGATCTTCTTGTAATAATTGAGCATCTTCTGGCTCGTCGCCTTCTCGATGTCAACCTTGACGAACTCCTTGTAGATGCGCTGCATCTCGGCTCCTGCCTCATCGACGGTCGCTGCGATGCGTTTCGAGTAGCGCTTGTCCTTCTTGACCTTGGAGAGCGCCGACTTCGCGAGCCGCTCCCAGAGCACCTCGGAGGTGCTCCATCTGGCCTCTCCTTCCGAGAATTCAGTCACACTGTCCTTTATATGACCACCAAGCGTCGTTCTGAGCTTCTTCTTATGGAAACCGAGAACGAGAAGGTTTATAGTGAGGATATTAGCGTTGAATGAATGGTCATAGACGGTATAACACTTTTCTGCAGCCATTTTCATGGGGAAAGCCGCTGTTTTGGCATATCCCTCCGTTCACCCCGCTCGGATTCAGGGATGTATCGGCCTTTTTTAATCTTCCGTATTTCGGCCTGATTGGGGCGTTATCCGGCAGAAAAGAGGGGGTGTGCCAGGATTCCAGGGAACCCTGGCACGAGGGTGGTGTTGAGAACAGATACTGATGGGTTGGGCAGGAAGATCTTCTATATAAAACTTCCTATTTTGTAGTCCCTATATGGTGATAAAACTTTAGGACAACCTTATCCACACGCTCTCCCTCGCCCTTTGGGAAAAGAATATATAGCCCTCAGCAAACACGCAGCCTACCATGGCAAAACCCTCGATCGAGGAGATGGCGGCCTTCGCCAAGAAGAAAGGGCTTGTCTATCCCTCCTCCGAGATATACGGGAAGCTCGCGGGCTTCTGGGACTTCGGACCTCAAGGTGTCGAGCTCAAGAACAACATCAAGCGCCTCTTCTGGAAGCGATTCGTCTGGGAGCGGGAGGACATCGTGGGCATCGACGGCGCAATCATCACCCACCCGCGCGTGTGGGAGGCCTCCGGCCATACCGAGAAATTCAACGACATCATGCTCGTCTGCACCGGCTGCAAGGAGAAGTACCGGGCAGACCTGCTGATAGCTGACGTGCTCGGAAAGGACGTCGACGGCGTCCCGATCGAGCGGATCGACCATATCATCGAGAATGAGCGGCTCGCCTGCCCGAAATGCAATAAATCCCTCTCGAAAGGAGCAGCCTTCAACCTCATGTTCGAGACGAACGTGGGCGCAGGGAAGGACCCAAAAAGCGTCGCCTACCTCAGGCCCGAGACCGCGCAGGTCATCTTCACCGACTTCAAGCAGGTGCTCGACACCGCTCGGGTCAGGCTGCCGTTCGGCATCGCCCAGACCGGCAAGGCCTTCAGGAACGAGATCAGCCCCCGGGACTTCCTCTTCCGCTCCCGCGAGTTCGAGCAGTTCGAGATCGAGTTCTTCGTGGACGGGAAAAAGAAGGACGACTGCCCGCTCCTTGCCGATGTGGCCGACCTCACGGTCGCGGTCCTGTTCGATGGGGCAAAGGAAGCGGAGACGATCACCTTCAAGGAGCTTGTCGCGCGCAAGAAGGCGGGCCCCTGGCACGCCTACTGGCTCGCGGGATTCTGCCAGTTCTTCCTCGATTACGGCATCCGGCCGGAGAGCCTCAGGCTCCGGGAGCACGCGAAGGACGAGCTCGCCCATTATGCGGCGGCCTGCTTCGACATAGAATACCGCTTCCCGTCCGGCTGGAAGGAGATCCACGGCAACGCCGACCGGACGACCTTCGACCTCGACCGGCATGCCGAGTTCTCGGGCAAGGAGCTCGCCTACTTCGACGAGGAGACGCGCGAGAAGGTCAGGCCCTATGTCGCGTCCGAGCCCTCGCAGGGCATCGAGCGCGCGCTGCTCGCGTTCCTCTATGAGGCCTATGACGACGATAAGGAACGGGGCAATATCGTCTTGCGCTTCCACCCCCAGCTCGCGCCCACGAAGGTCGCGGTCTTCCCGCTCGTGGGGAAGCTCGACGCAGAGGCGCGGAAGGTCTTCGGCACCCTCAGGAAGGCCTTCGTCGCCCAGTTCGACCGCTCAGGGAGCATCGGCAGGCGGTACGCCCGCGCCGACGAGCTCGGCATCCCCTACTGCGTCACCGTCGACTTCGAAGGTCTCGAGGACGGGACCGTGACGGTCCGGGACCGCGAGACGACCGCGCAGGCAAGGGTGAGGACCAGGGAGCTCGCGGAGGTCCTCGGCAGGCTCCTGGAAGGGGGCATCGCCTTCTCGGCGCTTATGAAGGAATAATTTTTTAAATGATGAGCGAATCCATCGCCGAGAAACGGAGGGATTACCCATGGCAATCAAGGATCTCGAGGCGCGCCAGGGCAACGTCGACATCATCGTCGAGGTGACCGATGTCGGCCAGGTGCGCGAGTTTTCGAAGTTCGGGAAGAGCGGCCGCGTGGCGAACGCGACCGCGAAGGACGAGACGGGCGAGATAAAGCTCACGCTCTGGAACGACGACATCGATCGCGTGAAGCCCGGCTGCAAGGTCCATATCACGAATGGTTATGTGAGCGAGTGGCAGGGCGAGAAGCAGCTCGGCACCGGCAAGTTCGGTCAGATCGAGGTGCTCGAGGCGCAGGAGACGCTCCCCGGCGCGCCGGCGGTGAAGCCTGCTCCTGCGTCGAAGCCTGCGCCTGCCGACGAACCGGATGAGGGTCCGGACGACGATGCTGGCATTGACCTCGAGGAGGAGGACATCGACGACCCCGACGAGGACTAGGCCTCGCCCTTTCCACCCCTTTTCCATCTTTCCGGGAACGTAGCTCAGACTGGGAGAGCACTACGCTGAAGACGTAGGGGTCCGGGGTTCAAATCCCCGCGTTCCCACTCCCTTCTTCTTCGGTCGGCTGCGTGCTGCGCATGCCGGCCTTCGGTCTCAACGGACGGAACCGTCGGTTCTCATCCCCGTTTCCCCCTTCCTCCTTATCGTCCTGCCGCCGCCCGTCCCCTGCTCATGGCGCGAGCGTCGCGGAGAGTATCTGCGAGGAGATGAAGTTGAACAGCAGCATGATCACCGTCGAGACGACGGTGTACAGCATCGTGCTCTTGGTCATGTTCCTGCCGAGAAGGAACCGCTCGTTGAGCTTGTCCTGCCCGTTCTCGATGCCGTTCGTGATGACGGTCAGGATGTAGACGAGCGAGACGACATAGATGCCGACGATGACCTGGAAATAGTAGGTCGGGATCCCGTCGCCGAACAGCGACACGATCGAGCCCACGCCGGTTTCGGTCTTGGCCGCGATCTGCGCCATCTGGATCTGGAGCTGGCCGAGGATGCCGGAGACCATGGCCGTGATGCCGACGACGATCCCTGCGATCACTGGGGTAAGGAAGCTGATCTGCGACTTCATCGACGAGATGATGTCAGAGAGGAGGTCCTTGAGCCGCTCCTCCACGCGGTGCATCTCCTTGATGTACTGCGATACGTTCACGAGCGCCTGCGCCGCGATCTGCGGGCCTTTCTTGATGCTCTCGATGAGCACCTTCATGCTCGACTCGATGACGTTCGACGGGTAGTACTTCATCGCCCCGAACTGCGGGTCGAAGATCGCCTGCTCGACCCCGACGCCCATCTTCTTGATGTTGCCCGAGACAATCGAGAAGAACGCGCCGGACTTGGTGTCGGCCATGACCTCCGCCACCTTGTCGAAGGCGATCTCGGCAGGCAGCCCGTCGCCGAGCCGGTTGCCCAGCTGGAAGAGGGCTGAGGCGAACTCGTCCTCGAGCTGCTTGGCATCCTTCCTGATCTTGATCAGGTTCTGCGAGCGCTTCTTGTAATAGAAGCCAATGGCGATCCCCAGCGCCACCGGGATGAAGACCGAGAGGACCGCGGCGCCGAACCCGAACGGGCCGATCGGCCGTATCTCTCCTGACTCCTCGTCCGGCTTCTGGGCCTCGCGGTAGCCGAGGAAGTAGAAGGTCGCCGTCGGCTCGACGACGCCGTCGCACTGCGGCGTGTCGGAGAAGACGGTCTTGAAGACGGTCTTCGAGCCTTCCGACGCGACCACGTAGTCGAAGTTGCAGTTCATCGCGTTGAGCATGATGGGCGAGAGGCCGAGGAGGAAGAACACGGCGAAGATGATGACAGCGAACCAGAGCGGCGAGAGCCTGATCTCGAAGCCGGCGATGGTGATGAGGATATCCCGGTACTTCTTCATGCGCCTGTGCTTCGATATGTCCGCCTCGCCGTAGCCGGTGGGGCGCGTCCCGAGGATGCTCTTCCCCATATAGTAGACGATCGCCGGGAGCGCGACGTCGTACAGCATCGCGATGTGGTACCACCTGACGCCCTCCATGAAGCTCACGACGAGCGGCAGGATGACGAGGCCGAGCACCGGCAGGATGATGCCCAGCATGTGGAGCGTCGTGATTGGGCTCTTGAGGTTCTGCGCGTAGTGGAGCATCTTCTCGTACGTCTCCTCGAGGAGGACGGCGAGCGCCTTGTCGAGCATCAGCAGGCGCCGGTCCTCCGACCCCTCATAGAGCGAGGACTCGATGAGGTGGCACGCCTCGATGAACTCAAGGTTGTACTTGCGCCAGCTCTCGAGGTACATGTCGAGCGACTCCTTGATCGACTCGTACTTCTCGGTCTCGACGTTCCAGACGACCTTCTTGAGGTCGAGCGCGAGCGGGCCGTTGAGGTGCTCCGCCGCGAAGTTGATGGCGCGCTCGAGGTTCGAGGTGTGGCGCATGTACGTCACGATGTAGAATATCGAGAGGACCATCTCGTTCGAGGCGCGCATCCGCCATCGCTCGGCGAGGGTGTGAGGGAGGTTCGAGAGCGGGAAGATGAGAGAGACCGCGATAATCGCGAAGAACAGGGTGAAGAAGACCTCCTCGTAGACGAGGAAGGAGATGCCGGACCCGAGAACGAGCACGAGGACCGGGAGGACCATCGCGAAGGTGGTGACGCCGGTGGGCGTGATGTTGAGATGGCAGGTCTCGATTGACTCGAGGAGCCTCGCCTCCTTCCTCCTGTCGGGGGGTATCTTGATTATCCTCTCGGAGAGGTTGCACAGCGTCTCATAGGCGGTCATGTGCGGCGGCAGTATCTCGGTCTTGAACTGGCGGTACTCGCGGGAGCTCCCGGGCCTGACTTCGGCGGTCACCTCCTCCTCGCCAAGATCCTCGTCGAGCTTGCGCTGGTACTTCTTCAGGATATCCTCGATCTCCTTCCTCTCTATCTCAGGCATGCCGCCCGCTCACCTCTCTTTTCTTCCCCGGCCGGCCGGTCCGCGGCTGTCAGGGCTCACGTTATCATCTTTCGCTTCTTGATGTCCCGCTTCAGCCACTCCATCCATTCGTAGAAGATGCGGTCGTTGTCGAAGACGCCGGTCTCCTCCTTCACCCGCTCGGCGATGATGTGGTAGGCGTCGTTGCAGCGTATCACGAACTCGGCCTCGAGGAGCTCGGGGTCGCTGTACTGCTCGGCGACGTCGACGATCGCCTTCTTGATGTTCGCGCGGAGCTGGATGTTCTGCCAGACCGCGTCCCAGTTGCCGGCGAAGTCGCGGACGTTGCCCGCGATCGTCTTGAGGCACTCCGAATCGCCGTTGACGAGTTCGTCGGTGGGGACGAGCGTATCCTGCCGCGCGTCGTACTTCATGAGGTCGACGAAGCCCCCTTCCGCCACTGGATCCTCGTTCCAGAACTTGCGCACCTCGGTGATGGAGAGGACGCGGCGGAACTTGTGCATGCCGTCCGCGCTCTTGATGGGGTTCACCACGGTGATGATGTCGGTCGCCTTGAAGGACGTCTTCGGCACACCTATGTCGTTCACCACGCGGTCGAAGACGCCGTAGGGGGAGTCGGAGTGGATGGTGCCGGCGACGACGTTCGCGGCGGCGCCGACCCGCATCGCCTCGTAGAGCGCCACCGCCTCCTTGCTGCGCACCTCGCCGACGATCAGTGCCGAGTCGCCGAGGCGCAGCGTCGACCTGATGCCGTCGGTCGCGTCCATCTCGGTGCCGCCGCGCGCGAGCGCGCTCGCGACCTTCATCGGCTGGATGTTGAAGCCGAGGTCGCGCATGGACCCCGTGGGGAGCTCGAGCGTGTCCTCGATGGTGATCATCCTGTAGCGCCGCATGATTTCGATGAGGAGCCCGGAGAGGAACGAGGTCTTGCCCGAGCTCCTGGTGCCGGCGATCAGCATCGCCCTCGTCCCGTCGATGAGGAACGAGTAGAGGCCCGCCGCGAGGTCGTTGATGGTCCTGTTCTTGATGAAGAGGGGCAGCGTCCACGGCCGGTCGCGGTGCCGCCGGAAAGAATAGGCAAGGCCCGTTGGATTGAGTGGGGGAGCAATCACTGACACGCGTGTGGACGCTCCGGGGAGTTCGAGTTCGGTGTCCAGAATCGGATCAGCCTCGTCCAAGGGCCTGCCTGAAATGAGCCTGAGTTTCGACGCCCAGCTCTCCGCCTCGGTGCGGGTGGGCACGATGTTCGTCGTGCAGTCGTCGAAGTCGCCATGCACGATGAACATGGGGATCTTCCCCATGGGTGAGTTGATGGAGATGTCCTGGATCTTCTCGTCGGCGAGGAGCACCTCGATGAGGCCGAAGCCGACGGTGTACCTGACCAGGATGTTCGTGAGCTTGTCGAGATCCTTGCCCCGCATGCGGATGTTCTTGTAATCGGCGAGCTCCTCGAGGAGGTCGTGGCCGACGTTGAAGAACACCTGGCGCATGCGCTTGGGGTCCACGAACTCGCTCTTCTTGGGCTTGTGCTCGGCCATGATCTTTCGCGCCATGTCGAGCAGCTCGTACTTGTCCTCGTCGAGCTTGAACTCCGGCGGGATGACATGGTAGATGTACTGCACGTTGTCCGGCTGCTTGAAGATCGTAATCTCGATGTCGTCGCCGACGGTGTAGTTCGCCATCTCCTCGGCGTCGACGGGGTAGGTCGACATGAGCTTGGTGAACATGAAGTCCGGCTTGATGAACGGGGTGAAGATCCTGCGGTAGACGCTGCGGTCGCCCACCTCATAGCCGGCGATGTGCGGCCGCGCGAGCGTGATGAGCCTCGTCGCCTCGAGCTTCTCGACGATGTAGTCGAGCACCTGGACGAAGCGGTTCATCTGCCGGGTGTGCTCGGTCTCGATTGTCTTCTGCATCTCGATGCGCTCATTCCTCGCGAAGCGCTTGAGCTCGATGTAGGCGCCGACAGGGTCAGTCTTCATCAGGTTCATGATGATGTTCTGGAGGCGCGTGTAGCGCGCATCCGCCATCCGTCCCCTGCCGCCGGCGACCGCCTGGTAGCCGACGAGGTCGCGCTGCTTGATCAGCTGCTTGTAGAGGCGGGCGATCTCGGCGAGCACCTGGGTCTGGGCGAAGTCGTACTCATAGTCTCGCTTCTGGATGAAGACGATCTTCGAGACGTTCGGCGACTCCATCAGCTTGTCGATCGTCCTGCCCATCACGACGGGGTTGTCCTCGATAGAGGGGAGTATCGTCGCATCCTCATAGTCGATGCGCATGATGTCCTCGTCGCCCTCGCGGACGATCTCATACGAGTCGGGTTTCGGGTTGTTTCCGAACAGTGCCATCATATCTTCTCCTTCGCGATCTTCTCTTTCAGCGCCTGGTTGACAAACTCGATGAGCGTGATCTCTCTGAGCGCGCAGACGGCCTTCGCCTTGCGGTGCACCGCGTCGTCCAGCTCGATGTTGATGCGTCCCACTCAAATCCTCTCCTGTCCCACACTCTCTTTCAGCGCCTGGTTGATGTACTCGATGAGCGTGATGCCCTTGAGGGCAGAAACCGCGCGTATCTTCCGATGGACCTCGTCCTCGAGCTCGATGTTGATGCGTCCCACGCCGATCGCGCCTCGTCGCGGGAGCTTAGTTAAGTTAGTTAATCAAACTAAGCTCCTTTACTAGGATATGTTAATTTAGTTATTTATAAATATTTCTATCGGCGACGCACATCGGGAGGGGATCAGATGGGATTAGGAGGGAGCGTGTCGGCGAGCGTCTTCGCATGACGCCTGATCGCCTCCGCGACGAGTGACGGCAGGTCTGGCAGGGGCTGCCCCTCGATCATCCGGACCGCGAGCCGGACGAGCTCCCTGTCCCTCTCCCTGCCGCTTCCGGCGCACAGCCGGGAGATGTCCTCATGCGTGGTGATGTCGACCGTCCTGAGAAGGCCGTGCTCCTTGAGCAGAGCTTCGGTCGCCGCCTGCTCCCTCGCGAGGATATCGGCGAGACGCTCGACATACCGGCGGTACTTCCCCCTTTCCTCCGCTGAGATCGAGATGCCCTGCATGCAGCGGACAGCAGGGTCGTCGAAGGCATCGAGCTCCTCCTGGCTCATCCGAGCGAGCAGGTGGAATGGGAAGAGCCGGCAGTTGAGCGGCCGCGCAGGATAAACGGCGCACCGCCTGCCCTCCCTGCTCGCACAGGGTATCCTCAGGCCGAGACCGGTCTTAAAGACCGTGCAGGAACCATCGACAGCGAACGGCCGTAAGCCGATGCGCTCCCTGAAGAGCTCTGCCACTGGCTTCCCGATGTGCCGCGAGAGCCGCCTGATGTCCCCCAGGGTGACCGCGATCTGGGTCTCGGGGAGCTCGCAGCAGGCGCCGCAGTGGAGGCAGGAGAACGGCATGGAAACGGCGTGGCAGATCCTTCTCTTTAATCTTGCGGTGCCGTCGTCTGCCGGCCATGCTTACCACTGCCATATGCTAACACAAACTTTAAGAGGTCTCTCGACCTGGTTATGCCCATGGCAGACAACCTTCCGCCGCCGTTCCCGAGCATGGAGCCCTCGCAGGGGGCGCCCGCCCAGCCGGCGAAGCACGGCCTCTTCGGCGGCGGCAAGCCCGCTCCCGGACCTGACCTCGCGGAGATCCTGAACTCAATAAACGACCTGTTGCGCAGGATGCGGATCATGGAGGAGCGCTACACCAACCTCCAGCGCAAGCTCCAGGTGACCGAGCAGAACATGATCAACCAGCATCGGACGGCGCTCGACGAGATCAAGACCGCGAACCTCGACATCCAGGAACTGCGCCGCGACATCATCGACCTGCGCGAGAAGATGAAGGTCATCATCCAGGAGCTACGGACCTGCGCGAAGAAGGACAATGTGACTATCCTGAAGAAGTACATCGAGATGTGGGAGCCGATAAACTTCGTGACCCAACGCGAGGTCGAGCGGATCGTCGAGCAGGAGGTCGAGAGCGCCCTCCTGAAGCGAAAGCTTTAAAAACCAAGGACGACTGAATTCTCTCCCGGGACGTTCGTTCAGGGCTCTGTATCGTGCTCGCGTTCTGAGGTGCATGCGCCATGTTCGGCAAGAAGAAGGATGGGAATACGGCGGCTCCTCAGCTCCAGCCAGGGCTTCCGCTCGAGGCAGTGGTCGCGATGCGCCAGCAGGGGCTCTCGAACAACCAGATCATCCAGACCCTCCAGCGTGAGGGGTACAACCAGACGCAGGTCTTCGACGCGATCAACCAGGCAGACATAAAAGGAGGTGTAGAGAAGATGCCACCCGACCAGTTCAGCAATCCCGCCCCCGGGAATCCCATGATATTCAGCCCACAGCCAGCGTCGCAGGGCTACGGCCAGGCAGGCGGCATGGAGCAGCCCTACACTTCGGCAGGCAGCACCGACGTCGAGCGCATCGAGGAGCTCGCGGAGGCCATCATCGACGAGAAGTGGAACGAGCTCGTAAAGAACATCAACAAAATCATCGAGTGGAAGAACAAGACCGAGGCGAAGATCGCCCAGCTCGAGCAGCAGATGAAGGACATGCGCGCCGAGTTCGACGCGCTCCATAAGGGCGTGCTCGGCCGCATCGGCGAGTACGACCAGAACATCACCAACATCGGGGCGGAGCTCAAGGCGATGGAGAAGGTCTTCTCGAAGGTGCTCCCGACCTTCACCGAGAACGTGAACGAGCTCACCCGCGTGACGAACGCGATCAAGGGCGCGGTGACCGCGCCGCCGCCGAAGAAATGAAGGCTCCTGCGCCTTCCTATCCTGTCCCCTTCAGTCTCCCTACTGGAAGTCGTTCTTCCTGAGGATCTCGACGGGCACCGTCGCGATGCTCTGGAACCGCAGGGCGTCGTTCCGCGAGCCGATGATCTTGCCCCAGTGCATGGGGATCGCCTTGTGCGGCCTGAAGCTCGCGACAGCCTCTGCCGCCTGCTCGGGGTTCATGGTGTACTCGCCGCCGATCGGGACGAGCGCGACGTCGACGTTCTTCAGCTCCCTCATCTCGGGGATGAAGTCTGTGTCGCCGGCGTGGTAGATGCGCTCGCCGTCGATGTCGATGACGTAGCCGACCCACTTTTTCCTCTTCGGATGGAAGGGCTTCTCCCTGTTGTAGGCAGGGACCGCAGTGATCGTGATGCCTTCGATCTCGAGCGCGCTTCCCGGCTCGACCGCGGTGAAATCCTCGTTCAGCGTGCCCGCGCAGTCCGCGGTGGCGATGATCGCCGTTCCTCCCTTCCTCACCTTCGCGATGTCGCCGGGCGAGCAGTGGTCGTAGTGGCTGTGCGTGATGAGGACGATGTCCGCATCCTCCCTCGTCTCCTCGATCTCATACGGGTCGATGTAGACGACCTTGCTCCCGGCGAGCCTGAACGATGCGTGTCCGATCCATTCGATGTCGACCATATGGTATCACTCCTGATAGCCTTGCGAGCGCATCAGACGAGCAGCCGCCCGTCCTGCATGATAGCCCTGCCGTCGATCGCGATCGTAGGCCGCCTAAACACCCCGTCGTAGTGCACCGGCACCTCGGTCCTTCCGCCGAAGCCCGTGTTCTTGCCGAGCGCGATGTGTGCGGTCCCGAGAACCTTCTCGTCCTGCAGCGTCGAGCCGACGATCCGCGCCGTCGGGTTCGTGCCGATGCCGATCTCGGCGACGGTGTAAACCCTTCTCCCGTACCTCTTGAGCTCCGGTCGCCGGAAGAGCGCCGAGACCTCGCGGGCCCGGTCGCCGGAAAAGCCGGCCGCTCTCCCTCTCTCGACCGAGATGCTGAGCGACTTCGCCCTGCCGCCGGCGATCGTCGCGTCGACGACGTACCGCCCGTGCGCGGTCCCCTCGACCGGCGCGATGAAGACCTCGCCTGACGGGATGTTGATGAGCCCGCCCCTGCGATGCAGCAGGCCGTCGTCGGCATGTGGCCTCCTGCCGGCGATCGACGCCGTGATGTCAGTGCCTCCTGGCGCCGTGATCGTGATGGTCTTCCCTCGGGATAGGTAGGGCATGAGCCGGCGGTTGGTCCGGATGATGCGCACGAGGTCGGTGACGATGCCGCTCCTCATCATCGTCTCGGTGATGCCGGGCATGGATGCGATCCGTGCGCCCCGCTTCCGGGCGAGCGTGGTGGCTACGGTGTGGGTGAGCGAGGCGGTCGTCATCAGGACCGCGGCGTCGAAGCCTCCCATGGCCTCGGCGATCCCTCTCGGCGGCTCCTGGCCCGAGAGGGAGAGCTCAGGGATCTCGACGAGCACCGCGTGCGGGGTCGCTCCTTTCGCGACCGCGAAGAACTTCTCGGCGAGCCGTCGGCGCTTCGTGTCGGTCACCACGATGAGGCTCTCGCTCCGCTGCAGCCGGAAGACCTTCATGAGGATGAACCGTGACGCTTCGGCAACAGTCGCCATCGCACGCCTCACCGCTCGATCCGCTTGAGCCCGCGGTACCAGGATTCGGAATCGGTCTTCTCGACAGCGTCGAGGATCCGCTTCGCGCTCTCTGTCTTCAGGAGCTTCCTGACATTGCCGATCCAGTCGGAGCATCCCGTGTAGCCGGTCTCGATGTACTCCTTCGCCTGCACCGCGCACTCGAGGAGGTCGGCGTCGCGCGCGATGATGCCCTCCTCCGACCCGTCGGCCTGGAAAGCGGCGAATCCTGTCCGCATCTCCTGCTGGGCGGATGTCGGGAAACGCTCCACGATGTCGGCGAAGGCCCTCTTCTCCGCCGACTTGAAATCGATGTACCGCTGGCCGACCTTATGGAGGTCGTTGAGCCGCGTCTCGTGCAGGTCGTTCGCGAGGGCGAGGAAGCTCGCCTTGTGCGCGTCGATGCCCTCGCCCTCGAGCTTCGCGAGCACGTACGCGATGAGCGCCGCCCTGCAGCTGTGCTCGGCGACGCTCTCAGGATCCCTGACCTTCGCGAGCCACCAGCCGGAGCGCTTCACGCGCTTGAGCTCGCCCCATTCGAAGAATAGCCGTGCCGCATTCCTGATATCAGTATCCATATTGTCAGCCATGGCCACCGCCTGCACCGATGATGGGGAGCAGAAAACAGGAGATCACATATAAACCTTTGGGAGGACGGGCCTGTCAGCGGGAGAGGTCATAGAGCACTTCCTCGACCTTCTTGAGGTTCCACTTGACCGCGTCGTACTTCTTGCGTAGATCCGAGTTGCGCAGGTTGAGCTGCGCCATCCGGTAGGAGATCTCGTCGATCGCGTCCCTGATGTCGCCGACGAGCATCCGGTCCTTCCGGATCGCCGCGTTCACTGCCTTCCGCGCGAGCTCTCCGGTGAGGTCGCAGAGGCCTGCGAGGTAATCCTCTGCCGCGAGCGGGACCGTGGGGGCGGGCGCGAGATCCTTCGCGTCAGGGATCGTCCGGTCGCGCATGAACGAGCGGAAGGCGGCGGCCTCGACGTATTCCTGCGCCGCCTGGCTGTAGGCGCCGACCGTCCCGAGCCGCGCGTCCTTCGCGATCATGGCCGCCATCGCGCGCATCCGCTCCGCCGCTGCGGCGAGGAGACTCTTGGCGTCCTCGCCGCGGTGCACCGCGTAGATCGCGGTCTTCGAACTCTTCAGCGCCTCGCGCGAGGCGAGGATGATCGCTTCCCGCTTCTCATCGAAGGCCGCGAGCTCGCGGGCGAGCCGCGGGAATCCCGTGCAGAATGCTGTCCGTGCTGCCATCGTCGTGTCGCTCTTGTGTGATAGGGAAAATGCTGGCGCGCGTCGGCCGCTGCCTTGCGGATGCGCCTGTTACGAGGGAGAGAGGCCGCTCCCTATAAAAAACTTATTCATCGGCCGAGGGAAGTGAAAGCGAAAGCTTTATATATGAATCCCACCCTAAAACAGGGTAATGGCGTCAACGTTCCGAGGAATTATAGAGTTTTTCGGAGATTTGGGAATCTATGACGTAGTCCTCCCCTTCCTCCTCGTCTTCACCGTCGTCTTCGCCATCCTCGAGAAGACCAAGGTCTTCGGCACCGAGGACGTCGAGGGCGTCAAGGTCACCAAGAAGAACCTGAACTCGATGGTGGCCTTCGTGATAGCCTTCCTGGTGGTCGCCTCCACGCGCCTTGTCGCGATCATCAACCAGTCCCTCGCGAACATGGTGCTTCTGCTCCTCCTCATCATCTCCTTCCTGCTGCTGATCGGCACGTTCTACAAGGAGGACGAGCTCCCGGTATTCCTCGAGGGCGGCTGGCGGACCGGCTTCACGATCGCGGTGCTCGTCATCATCGTCCTGATATGGCTCTACGCCATCGGCTGGCTCATGCCGATCCTCACCTACATCAGCGGCCATTGGGACAACAACTGGGTCGCATCCATCATCCTGCTCTTGGTTATCGTGTTGTTCATGTTGTACATAACCAAAGACCAGAAACCATCGCGCAAGAAGTCGAGCGATTGATACAATCAAGAAAACAGGACAAACTACTATTGAAGAGGAGGTGTGTAAATGGTAACCTTCGTGGAATTTTTCCAACGGTTGGAGTACTACGGTATGACGGACGCGCTGCTGCCGTTCCTGCTGATCTTCGTGGTCGTGTTCGCGATCCTGCAGAAGTCGAAGATCCTCGGCGACGGCAGGAAGAACTTTAATGTCGTTGTCGCGATGGTCCTCGCGCTCATCGTGGTCATACCCCACATCACCGGCTCCTATCCGCCAGGGGCCGACGTCGTCGAGATAATCAACAGCGCGATTCCGAACGTCTCGGTGATACTCATCGCGATCATCATGTTCCTGCTGATCGTGGGCCTCCTCGGAGGCGAGATCACCTGGCTCGGGACGAGCCTGTCCGGCTGGATAGCGGTCATCGCCGCGGTCGTCGTGCTGCTGATTTTCGGCTACGCCGCCGGCTGGTGGGGGACCCCTTACTGGAGCAACACCTGGTGGCTCGGCTGGTTGGGTGATCCGGATACGGTAGCCATCGTGATCATCATCCTGGTGTTCGCGGTGCTGATCTGGTTCATCACGAAAGAGCCGAAGCAGGAGAAGGAGCAGGTCCGGGGCTTCACCAAGGGCATGGAGAACCTGGGCAAGATGTTTTCAGGGGGCAAATGAGCCTCCTTTCCCTCTCTTTTTTTCCATTGGTATCCAAAAGGGGTAGGCGATGGCAAACATTCTCGAGCTAGGGCTTCTTGAGGGCTTCACGAAGGTCTTCACCTTCCTCCTTATCTTCCTCGTCCTGTTCGGCGCGATGGAGCTGCGCAAGCTCTTTGGCGAGGGGAAGACCGGCCTCCATGCGGTCATGGCTCTCGCCATCGCCTTCATGTTCCTGGTCTTCCCAAAGGGGCTCGAGCTCATCCAGACCATGACCCCTTGGTTCGTCATCCTGTTCATCATCGCGTTCATGGTCATCATGATCTTCCGGTTCCTCGGCGCCTCCGAGAGCGGGCTCATGTCGACGGTCGAGCGGCCGGGCGTCTACTGGACGATCCTCATCATCATCATCATCATCTTCATCGCGTCCATCGGGTCGGTCTTCTTCACCGGCGAGGAGGGGGCGCCCACCACCACCGGCGGAGGGGCAGTCCCGATCAACGCGAGCGCTGGTGACGTCGGCGGGTACGGCGAGGCGGCGGCCTGGGCGACGATCTTCCATCCCAAGATGCTCGGCATGATATTCTTCATGCTGATCGCCGTGTTCACGATCACGCTCCTCTCGAGCAACATGAAGCCCAGCTGACCCGGCGGGCCCTGCGGCCGGCCGCCTCGTTCTCCATGAGCCCATGATTACGAACGTTTAAATAAGGGGAGGATTCCTCACGGCCCATGCTGAAGCTTGACGAGAAGGACCTGCTGGTCCTCGACCAGCTGCGGGAGAACGCGAAGCTGACCACCAACCAGATAGCGAAGCGGACCGCGATACCCATCACCACGGTCCACAACCGGATCAAGCGGATGGAGCAGGCGGGCGTCATTACGAACTACAGCATCAAGCTCGACCACAAGAAGCTGGGGAAATGCATCACCGCCTTCATCCTCATCAAGGTCGTCTACCGCCTGCCTGACGGCACGCGCATCGAGCAGACGCGCCTCGCGCGCGAGCTCAAGGCGAAGGACGAGGTGGAATCGGTCTCGATCGTCGCCGGCGAGTCCGACATCGTAATAACCGTCCGCGTCAAGGACGTCGAGCACCTCAACGAGTTCATCGTCTCCCATCTCAGGAAGATCGATGGCGTCGACACGACGTCCACCATGATCGTCCTTGAAGAGATAGGGTAAGGGATAGAATAGGGGCCGTGCGGCCGCGACGATTCCCCTCACCTCCTCGCCTCACTTCTTCAGCGCGATCCCAAGCTCATCCAGCTGGGCGTCCGAGACGCCTGACGGCGAGTCCATCATCAGGTCCTCGGCGTTCTTGGTCTTCGGGAACGCGATCACCTCCCTGATCGACTCCTCGCCGCAGACGAGCGAGACCAGCCGGTCGAGGCCGAAGGCGATGCCGCCATGGGGCGGCGCGCCGTAGCGGAAGGCGTCCATGAGGAAGCCGAACTTGCGCTGCGCCTCCTCTGGCGATATCTTGAGTGCCGCGAACATCTTCTGCTGCAGCTCCCGCTCGCTGATCCTGATCGAGCCGCCGGCGATCTCGACTCCGTTGAGCGTGAGGTCGTACGCCTTCGCGCGGGCCTTCTCCGGCGCCTTCTCGAGGAGCGGGATGTCCTCGTCCTTGGGCCGGGTGAAGGGATGATGCATCGCGACGTAGCGGCCGTCCTGCTCGCTCCATTCGAGCAGCGGAAAGTCTGTCACCCAGAGGAACGCGTCCTTGGAGGTGTCGATGAGGCCGAGGGCCTTCCCGACCGCGAGGCGCACCGCGCCGAGCGCGGCTGCCACCACCCGCTCCTCCCCCGCGACGACGAGCAGGGTCGCCTCCCCTGCGCCGATATCCTTGCCGAGCGATTTAGCGAGCTCTGTGGCGAGCGCGCCGCTGAAGCGCTTCGCCGCGCTCCCTAAGAATTCCCTCTTCGTCGGGTCATAGCCCATGACGAGCAGCCCCTTCGCCCCATACACCTTCGCCGTCCTCTCGAGCTCCTCCTGCTGCTTCCTGGGAATCTTTCCCGGCGCGACGACACAGCGCACGGTCTCAGCTCCCCTGAAGATGGCGAAATCAGTCCTCTTCGCGACAGCGGTGATGTCCCTGATCCCAACGCCGAACCTGACATCCGGCTTGTCGGAGCCGTAGCGGGCCATCGCCTCGGCGAAGGTGAGCCGCGGGAACGGGAGAGTAAGGGAGACGCCCTTCGCCTGCTTCCAGACGTGCCGCATCAGCCCTTCCATCACCGCGTAGATATCCTCCTCGTCGACGAAGCTCATCTCGACGTCGATCTGAGTGAACTCCGGCTGGCGGTCGGCGCGCAGGTCCTCGTCGCGGAAGCATTTCACGATTTGCATGTAGCGGTCGAAGCCGGCGACCTGCAGCAACTGCTTGAATATCTGGGGCGACTGCGGCAGCGCGTAGAAGCTCCCCCTCGTCACCCTGCTCGGGACGAGGTAGTCGCGCGCTCCCTCAGGCGTCGACTTGCCGAGGAACGGGGTCTCGATGTCGACGAATCCCTGGGCATCGAAGTAGTCGCGCACCGCCTTGGTGATGCGGTGGCGCATGAGCAGGTTCTCCTGCATGCGCTTGCGCCGCAGGTCGAGGTAGCGGTATTTCAGCCGGGTGTCCTCGGTCATGTTGGAATAATCCTCAAGGTCGAGCGGCAGCGGGTCGGCTGTCGCGAGCACCGTAATGTCGGAGGCTGCGACCTCGATCTCGCCCGTCGCGAGCCTCTTGTTGGGCTGGGGCTTTGTCCGCACCGTGCCGGTTGCTCGTATCACGCTCTCCTTCCTGATGGCTGAGGCCTGCGTCTTGAGGTCCTCGGAGAGCACCAGCTGCGTGGTGCCGTAGCGGTCGCGGCAGTCGACGAACGTGACGTTCCCGTGATAGCGTACCGTCATCGCCCAGCCGCAGAGGGTGACCCTGCTTCCCTCATCGCCTTTCCGCAGCTCGCCGCAGGTGTGCGTGCGCAGGTGTGTCCGATGCTCTGATGCCATATTATCCCTCGGTGTTCTCCTTTGCTGGGCGGGAAGAGCCGGCGCCCTGTTTTAAATCTTTCCCTTGGGCCTTCCCCTGCTCCCCTTGCCGCTGAACGACCGCTCGAACTCCTTTATAAATAGGGCGTAGCGGTCCTCCTTGATTGCGGTCCGCGCGTCGCGGATGAGCGTGAGCATGAAATGCAGGTTGTGGACCTGGCGGTAGCGCCTGCCGATCGGCTCGCCGATCCGCGCGAGGTGGTTCATGTACGCGCGCGAGTAGGTCGCGCAGACCGGGCAGGAGCAGCCCTCCTCGAGCGGCCGGAAGTCCTCGCGATGCTTCGCCTTCTCGATCGCGATTGGGCCATGCCTCGTGAAGATGGTGTTGTGCCGGGCGTTCCTCGTCGGGAATATCGAATCGAAGCAGTCGATCCCCCTGCCGACCGTCTTCAGGAGGTCGACCGGCGAGCCGACACCCATGAGATAGTGCGGCTTGTCAGCAGGCAACAGCTTCGCGCACCACCCGACCGCCTGGTGCATCTTCTGCATGGGCTCGCCGAGCGCGAGCCCGCCGAGCGCCACGCCGTCGAAATCGAGCGAGGAGATAAAAAGCGTCGATTCCTCGCGGAGCTTCCTCGAGAACCCCCCTTGCGCGATCCCGAAGAGGAGCTGCTTCGTATCGGCATGGTGCTCGAGCGACTCCCTCATCCAGCGGTGCGTGTTCTCCATGGACGCCTTGTACTGCGTCTCGGTCGCGCCCCAGGGCGCGACGTCGTCGAGCGCCATCGCGACATCGGCGCCGATAGCCTCCTGAATCAGCATCGACCTCTCGGGCGTGATCAGGTGCCTTGAGCCGTCGCTCGGGTTCTTCAGGACGATGCCCCTCTTCCTCGCGCCCTCGAGGAAGCTCTCCTTTAGCATCTGGAACCCGCCGCAATCGGTGAAGACGGCGCCGTCGAAGTCCATGAACCGGTGGATGCCACCTGCTGAGCGCACCGTCTCCTCGCCGGGTTGGAGGTGGAGAAGGAACGAGTTCGCGATGATGGCATCCGTCCTGAGCGTTCGGTAGTCATCAGGTCCGAGGCACTTGCCGCACGCGCGCGTCGCAACCGGCATGAAGAACGGCGTCTCGATGGTGCCATGCCGCGTCTTCAATCGTCCGACGCGAGCGCCGGTCGTCGCGTCCTCATGGGCAATCCTGAACATGCGTCAAGGGAACCTGCGGCACTATATATGCCTGTCGGACCGCGGGGACGGCGCAGGCGGTCTCCGTCTCCAGCAAAACCTTTATATTCCTGGCCCCTCTCCCGGAAGGGAGTTGATACCTATGGAATACCTCACCATACGGCAGGCGATGGGGCAGGGCTCAGGCCGGGTCTCGGTGCGCGGCTGGGTCTGGCGCGAGCGCGGCTCGAAGAAGGTCAAGTTCATCGTGCTGCGCGACGGCACCGGCATCATCCAGTGCGTGATCGAGAAGCAGACCGCTGGCGACGAGCGCTTCGCGGTAGCGGACGCCCTGCAGGTCGAGACCGCGATGACGATATCCGGAACGATCAGGAAGGACGAGCGCGCGCCCTCTGGCTACGAGATCGCGGTCGACTCCTTCAGGATGGTCGGCGCATCCGACACCTACCCTATCACCAAGGACCAGTCCCCCGAATTCCTGATGGACAAGCGCCATCTCTGGCTCCGCTCGAGGAAGATGCAGGCGATCCTCAAGATCCGCGCGACGGTCTTCGCCGCGTTCCGCGAGTACTTCGACACGCGCGGCTTCATCGAATTCCACAGCCCGATCTTCCAGGCGACCCAGTGCGAGGGGGGGAGCAGCCTCTTCAAGGTCAAATATTTCGAGGGCGAGACCTTCCTCGCGCAGACATGGCAGCTGTATGCAGAAGCGGGGATATTCTCCTACGAGAAGCTGTACACGATCGCGCCATCATTCAGGGCCGAGAAGAGCAAGACGAGCAGGCACCTCACCGAGTACTGGCACGCCGAGATGGAGATGGCGTGGGCGGAGTTCAAGGACATCATGGACCACGGCGAAGGAGTCGTCAAGCACATGGTGGCAAAGGTGCTCGAGAAGCACCGGGAGGAGCTCGCGGTCCTCGGCCGCGACCCGAAGAGGCTCGAGCCGACGGTGAGAAAGCCCTTCGTGCGCATGACCTACGACGAAGCGCTAAAGGTCCTCAGCGAGAGATGCCGCCTGAAGGTGACGTGGGGAAAGGACCTTCGGACCGTCGAGGAGGACAGGCTCTCATCCCTCTACGACGTGCCCGTCATCGTCAGCGAGTATCCGGCCGAGGTCAAGGCGTTCTACATGAAGGGGGTCGAGGGAAGGCCTGAGGTCGTGCAGGGCTGCGACTTCATCGCGCCCGAGGGCTACGGCGAGATCATCGGCGGGAGCTCGCGCGAGACCGACCTCGCGGTCCTCGAGAGGCGCCTGAAGGCGGCGGGCGAGGACCTTTCCGGCTACGAGTACTACTTCGACACCAGGCGCTACGGCTCGGTGCCGCACGGCGGCTTCGGGCTCGGCATGGAGCGCATCGTCTCCTGGATCTGCGGGCTTGACACCATCAAGGACGCGATCCCCTTCCCGCGCACGCCGTTGCGCTGGACGCCATGAGCAAGGGTGATGCATGACGGCCGTCTCGACCTTCATCTTCGACCTCGACGGGACCGTCATCGACGATTCCCTCTACGCGCGGATCTACGTCCCGGTGCTCGAGGCGCTCAAGGCCAAGCTCGATCTCACCGACATCCGGCTGAACGCCGCGATCGTCGAGGTGAAGCGGAAGACCGGCAGGACCGGCCGCGTCGACACCTACGACCTCTGCGAGCACCTCGGCTGCCTCGGCCTCTACTACACGCTCCTCGAGGCGGCGGCGAAGGGCGATTCGCGGCTGAACGACGGCGTGCTCGAGCTCTTCAGGAGGATAGGGGAGATGGGGAAGCGGATCGGCATCGCGTCCAACTCGCACCGGCACACGATCGAGCTCTACCTCAAGGTCCATCGGCTCGCGTCCTTCGTCGGCTTCGTCTTCTCCGCCGACGACGCGCCGTCAGACAAGCGGAGCCTCGCCTACTGGCAGGCGCTCATCCAGAAGGAGGGTCTCGTGCCGTCGGACTGCATGGTCATCGGCGACGACTACGAGAACGACGTCGCGGTGCCGAAGACGCTCGGCATGAAGACCTTCCTCGTCGAAGGCGCGGTGACGCCGGACATCCTCTCAAGAATCTGATGCCCTGCCGCCCTCAGACCCCGAAGAGCTCGCGCGCGGCCTTGCGCACGCGCTCCCGATAGTCGTCCTTCGTCTCGCCCTCGTTCTGCTCGAGCGAGAGGGCGCGCATGCTCTCGCGCACGAACCGCCGCTTCATCCCTGCCTCCCTGTCGGCAAGACCCTTCGAGACGTGCTCCAGGCCGAGGCGCTCCGCCTGCTCCTCGATGAGCCGCGCCTCCATCTCCTCTCCCGAGCGCGCGCCCACCCTGATCTCCTCGAACTCACGAGCATGGAGCTTCGAGGCGTTGCGCATGACCGCGTACGCGCCGGCATGATAGAGCGCGTCCGAGACCGCACGGTAGCCGATGTCTGCGATCCGTCCTTCGGCGAGCGTCCCCGAGAGCCTGATCGTGACGACCGCGTCGCGGACCTTCTCCTCCTCCCTCGCCCGTCCCATGAGCACGTCGGTCACCTGCGCAGGCGTCTTCCGGCTGCAGTCGAGCGCGATACCGAGATGGGGCTTGAGGACGAGCGGCCGGTAGGTCCGCCTGCCGTCCTCGACGAGGAAGTAGCCGCCGTGGCGGAGATGCTCGATCTCCTTGAAGGAGTTGGGGAAGAGCGGTCCGGGGAAGACGATCGCCCCGTATCCGGGCTCGTCGCGCTCGATCACCTCATGGACATGGCCGCCGGCGTAGTAGTCGAACCCTTTCGGGAGCATGGAGAGCGGGATTGCGTCCATCTGCTCGTAGCCCTCGGGCTTGAGCTCCTGGATCGCCGAATGGAACATGAAGATGCGGTACGCGCCCTCCTTCCCCTCATCGACGAGCCCATCGAGGTCGAGCAGCCCGTAGTACGACCGTTCGAGCGTCTTCTTCCTGCCGATCATGCCGCAGACCATCGCGCCGGTCCTCGGGTCGACGGTCCAGCGCGGCCTGATGAGCTCGCCCTTGCGCTCGAACCTCGCGACATTGGTGAAGAGGTCCACCTCCTCGAGCACGTCGAGCATGGTCTTGCCCGACGGCGAGAAGTCATGCGAGCCGGCGATGAGGTAGACCGGGATGCGCTCCCGCTTCAGCCGCTGGAGGGAGGCAACCGCCCGGCGCAGCGGCTCGAGGGCGGGCAGGCTCGTGTTGAAGAGGTCGCCGGATATGAGGACGAAGTCGGCCTTGTCCCTGATGATCCCCTCGACCGCCGTCTCGAACGCGGCGATTGAGAGCTCGCGCAGCCGCTCGTCGCGCCAGGCGCCGATATGCGCGTCCGCGAGGTGGGCGAACCGCATGGGCCTCACCCCTCCCTGTCCCTGTTCCCTTCCCGCCGCTCGCGCTCCACGTCGTCGGCCACCATCTTCAGGCCGGCGAGGCCGGTCGGGTACGTCGGCCTGACCGCGTCCTTCACGTATCTGGAGAAGAGGGGGATCGCGATTGGGGTCGCGAAGCGCGCGAAGGTGCTTGTGACGATCGCCTCGCCCCGATCGAGCGCCGCGATCGCGCGCCCGTCGGTCGAGAGGTCCTGCGCGGCGCTCTCGATGATCGCGTTCCGTTCCGCCGCCATCTCGAGCCCGAGGATGATCTTGGTGTTCATGTTCGCGAGGATCTCGCGCGGGATGAGGGAAGGCAGCTGCGTGATCGCGAAGAGCCCGACCTTGAACTTGCGGCCCTCGCGGGCGACGCTCGCGAACACGTTCGATCCCCGCTCGAGCACCTCCTTTCCCAGCACCCGCGGCGCCTCCTCGAGGACGACGGAGACGGTCGGCTTCTCGCGGAGCGTCCCCTGCTTCTTGTAGCGGCGGTACCGTGAGAATATCTCGCTCGTGACGAGGCTGCCGATGAGGATCTCGACGCTGCCCGCGAACGGCGAGGTGTCGACGATCACGGTCCTCGCCTCCTCGAGCTCGCGTGCGATGTCCGCCACCGTGCTCTTGCCCGCCGCGAGATCGAAGACGCCCTTGGCGTAGACCTTGCCCTCGCCGAACTCGAGGTCGAGGAGAGAGAGGAGCTTCCTCTTGAGCACGTTCGTCGTCGCCTCGTTCGCCGGCACGTCGAGCTGCTTCTCCAGCAGGATCGCCTCGATCCAGCGCTCGCGGTACTTGCGGTAGAACATATCCATCGTCTCGCGCTGGGCGTCGGAGAGGAAGGTAGTGCCGTTGAGATGGCTCGGCTTGATGCTCGCGAGGTTGATCTTCAGCGTCTTCGCGCCGGGCGGCGGGTCGGCAGAGGTGTAGTAGCTCACCCGCTCCTTCGCGTCGGGATGGTCCTTCAGCCCGGTCCGGTCCCTACCATAATACTCATCGTGCGGGTCGAGGACGAGCATGCCGCAGAAGTCCTGGCCGACGAGACCCCAGAGGATGACGCTCGTCAGGTTAGACTTGCCGCGGCCGGTGGTGGCAGGCACGAGCACGTGGTGCGAGAGCACCTCCTCTCCTGGCAGGTAGATGTCGAGATCGATCGTCCTGCTGCCTGATCGCAGGCTCCCGAGGTAGAGCGGGTTCTTCGGCCTTGTCAGGAACGAGAGGTCCTGCTTCGTCACCTCGCGGACCTCTGAGAAGAATGACGGCAGCTGCTTGCACACGGCCGCCTTCCCGTCCTTTATCGCGATCACGTTCTTGCAGAGCGCGAGGAGATAGTTCCTGAGCTTCGGGTCCATGAAGGACAGGTCGGCGTCCTCCTCGAGCCGCATGCCGGCGACAAGCTCCAGATTCTGCTGGGATATCTGGCTGCCGTAGAGGAGGTCATACACCTGCAGCAGGATGCCTGCGCCAGGCGCCTCTGCCATGATGAGCTCCCCGAGCTCGAGGCTCGCATCGGCCTTCTTCCTGACCGCGATTTCGCCGAACCGCCCTGAGATGACCTGCCCCTTGACCATCGATGCCCCCTCAGGCGTGAGAACCGGGCGCTGTATATATGTGTTGTGGTCGGATTTCCAGGCGATGCTGCCTGCTGCCGACGCTCATGGCTCCTTGCAGTGGCAGATGCACTTGCGGTTCTCGTAGTCGTTCGAGAATTCGCTCGATTCGAAGGCCAGGTCCTCTTTCGGGCAGACCTGTACCTTGCATGCCTGAAGGCATCCGCTCGCCGTGCTGCAGATGCGCGTGATCCTGCCGTTCTCCATGCAGATGGCGGTGTTGGTGATGTCGAACTCCGCGGTGCCGGAGCAGCCGGAGAGGAGGATTGCGGAGACTAGAAGGATTAAGGTTACACCTAGGGAAATCACACCTCTTTTTTGCATATAGGGTCGATGCGGGGCTCGCTGGCTTAATAAACTTTACTCAGGCCTGCCCCTACATTCTCGAGAAAAGTTTTATAAACATGTCCTGTCATGTATCCTGCCATGGGGATCCCTGCCGAGATGCGGAAGGCGCTCAAGGAAGCGAAGCGGCTGGAGAAGGAGAAGCTGCCGGCAGACGATGATTTCAAGAGGATAGACAAGGAGTTCTCCCGCGATGCGAGGCTGCTCAAGCCCCTGATCACCAAGCCGCTCCCTAACCGAAGAACTGGTCCAGCTGCGCGTTGAGCTTCCGTTTCTGCTGCGGCGGCGCCTTCTCGCCGACGAGCAGGTGCTTGAGGAACTGCCGCTTCGCCTTCGTGCCGATGACCTCTGAGACCGCCTTCGCGAAGCGCTCCGCGCGCCTGAGGGAGGACGCCTTGAGCGCCGCTATCAGCCGCTCCTCATGCGCCTGCCTGCCCAGGGTCTTGATTATCTCCGGCTGGTCGAGGAGCGCGCCCACGAACTCGCCCCGCGTGTTCGTGTTGAGAACCGTGTCGATCGACCGGTCGCCGAGCAGCCGCGCGAGGGTATCAGGCTTGCCCAGGAGCTGGTACTTCACCACCTGCAGCGTTCTGATGGCTTCGTTCTGGTAGTCCTGCATGTCGAGACCGCTCAGCACCTCGAAGAGGACGTCCTCGAAGAACACGATGATGATCCCCGCTTTCTTGAGCGCGATCCGCAGCTGGTCCTTCCTGGATCGGGGGTACTCGCCGATCACCGCCATCCGCTCGAGCGCCGTCGCGCCGTAGTGCCGCTTGACATAGCCGCGCGCCCGCGTCTCGACGCTCTTCGCGAGCAGCCGGTCCTTCACGTACTGCTCGAAGCTCGTCTGCGTGCCTGCCGGCGGCCCCGAGAGCGCGCTGATGACCTCCACATGGGTCACTGCGGTCCTGTCCGCCTTGTAGCGGACAGCGAGGAAATCGATCTTGCGGTTCCTGCTCGCCTTGATGCTCTGGACAGTGGAATAGCCTCTCCTCATGAGCCAGAAATTGACGATATCCCGGTCAGCATGCATGCTCCGCACCCCCGGCAAGGGAGCAGGACGCGTACCTTAATAAATCTATCTCTCCTCTCACAGCCCCTCAAGCCTGATGATCTGCCGTATCTCCCTGTCGGACACGCTGCAGCCGTTGAGCTTGACGCCCCAGAGGATGGAATCGAGCAGCTCCCGTTTCGCGTCCGGGATGTCGGCGAGATAGGAGTCGAGGAGCCCGAGCTCGAAGGCTGCGGTGACGAGCTCGACCGAGCGGATGGCCCGCATGCCCTTCAGCCGCTGCCTGACCTGCCGGAGCCGCCGGGTGTCGACCCTGACCTTCGTGTGCAGCTTGTTCTGGAGCCGCAGATGGATCCGTTTCGGGTCCTCGAGGACGAGCCGGGTTGTGCGCTCGTCTATCACCACGCATACGGCATCGACGATCCTCGCGAGCTCGAGCACGCTCGCCTCGGCGTAATGGACGATCCGTATCGGGTTGTCGTGCGCGTAGAAGACTGTGTTGATACTATCGAGGAGCTCTCTCGTTCGGTCGTCGAGGCCGGTCGCATCGCGCTCCTCGAGCGATCCTGCCCTGAGCTGGGCGAGCACCTGATGCGCCTCGAACTTGAACTTCTTGGAGTGCAGCGGCCGGTCGATCACCTCGCGCCGCACGCTCGGCGGGATGAGGAACGGGCCGCCGAACGCCTTCCTGAGAGAGGGAAGCACGTCGAGCAGGTTGTTGAGAGCGAGGCTGATTATCGGGCCGGTGTCGAAGACGACCGCCCTCATCGGCGCGCACCCCTGCCGCTGATGCCGAAGAGATCCCGAGTGAACCTGAGGCGCGCGCCCACATTCTCGCGCGAGTCGGGCTCGCCCACGGTCGTCGCGCCGATATAGTCCATGAGGTCCCACTGGCTGATGCCGAGAACCTCGGAGGACTGGGCGAGGCTGATGCCGTGGTCGTAGAGCTTGCTCCCCTTCTTGATCTGGGCGAGCCTGACGACCTCGTCGATGTAGTACCTGAGCCTGGCGTCGATCGACTCCACGTGCTTGAAGAGGGCGATGACCCTCTTGCGGTACCCGATGAGGTCATCCTTCTTCAGGAGGTCGGTGAAACGGGTTATCGGCCGGGTGAACTCCTTGCCGAACGAGATCTTCCTGTCCGCGAGCTTCGAGAGCGCGTAGACGAGGATCGCGGCTGACGTCGAGTCCTTGTCCTGGTAGATGCTCGCGTTGTGGATAGTGAAATTCGAGATGTCGCGAAGCTCGAAGATATCGTTCGGGTCAGGCGTGTTGATTATCTCGAGGACCTTCGCCCAGATCCTGATCAGGTCCGCCTTGATCGTCTCGTTCATCATTGCTCTTAGGGGTCGGATGCTTGATAAACCTTTCGGCTCTCTCCCTCCCTACCAAAACATTTATAACTGGATGTCACTATTATCGAGTCATGGGAGAGAAAAGGGGCGGCTCTGGTGGCAGGCTGGTATAAGGCGCTCCTGCCCCTCACGCAGTACGACCGGAACAACCTAGCGAAGCTTTCCCCTTTCCTGGAGGGAAAGGACTTCAGGAAGGTCAAGCGGCACATCAAGCGGGGCGAGCTCGGGGTCTCCTACCACTCGTTCGGCATCTCGAAGACCGTCGGCGAGGACCTCGTCTACCCCCAGATCGATGTCGGGGTGGATGACCATGCGCTCGCCATGTTCGCCCGGGGCCACAACGACGAGATCCTCGGCAGGATGAGGAAACGGGTCTTCCGGGAGTTCTCGAAGGACGCGATGGCCCGGCTCAAGGCCCATGTCGCGCCCGACATCCTGGGTCTCGAGGAGGCGAAGGAAGCATCGATCCTCCAACTCTTCGCCGCCGAGCCGGTCCATATCCTGCTGCTCGGCGACCCGGGAACCGGCAAGACCGAGATCCTGCGTTCGGTATCCCATCTGCACCCGATAACCTCCTTCGGTCTCGGGTCAGGGACGAGCGGGGCAGGCCTCTCCGCGACCGTCAGGGGCGGTGAGGTGCAGAAGGGGCTCCTTCCCCTGGCTGACGGAGGCATCTGCTGCATCGATGAGCTCAACCTCCTCAAGAGCGGGGACCGCGGGGCGCTCTACAACGCCATGGAGAAGGGGTTCATCACCTATTCGAAGGCGGACAAGAACGTCGAGATCGAGGCGAAGGTGCGGGTGCTTGCGACCGCGAACCCGAAAGGCGATCGGTTCGTGGGGAAGAGCATCGACATCCTCAAGAAGCAGCTGCCCTTCGACCCCGCGCTCCTCACCCGGTTCCACCTGGTCTTCCTCATCAGGAAGCCATCGGTCGCCGAGTTCCGGAGCATCGCGAAGAAGATCGTCTCGGAGAGCACCCACGCCTCGAAGATCCGCGCGGCTGACGTCACGTTCATCAAGGACTATGTCGGCTTCGCCGAGAGCATCAACGTCAAGTTCCCCAAGCGGTTCGAGAAGGAGATCGTCTCGTTCATCGAGCGGATCAAGAAGGGCGAGGATAGGTTCCTGGTGGAGATCGGCCCCCGGCTCGTGATCGGCATCATCAGGCTCGCGAAGGCGGCGGCGCGGCTCGAGCTCAGGATAGACGTGAACGAGCGGGACATCGCTCTCGTGAGGCGGCTCGTCGAAGCGAGCCTGGAGGTCAAGCGCGCGTCCTGACGCGCCGACCGCCGGAGAGAGGGTGTCACCACCTGGAAAAAGGTAAGCGAAACCTTTTTATATATCGTCAGAAAGAGCAGGACTCCTATACGACGTGAATGCACATGATGCAGCTGTTCCGGAAATTCATCCAGAAGGTCTTCGGCAACCTCTTCAAGAAGAAGAAGCACGTGCGGCTCGGGCTCTACGGCCCGCCGAACGGCGGGAAGACCACGCTCGCCAATAGGATCTGCCAGGACTGGCTCGGCGAGGAGATGGGGACAGTCTCGAACATCGCGCATGAGACCCGCGAGATCCAGATAAAGGAGCAGATCAACATCAAGTCCAAGGGGAAAGAGCTCACGTTCAACCTGGTCGACACGCCGGGAATCGCGACCAAGATCGACTACGAGGATTTCCTCAAGCACGGCATGAAGGAGAAGGACGCGAAGGTCCGCGCGAAGGAGGCGACGAAAGGGGTGATCGACGCGATCAAGTGGCTGGATGAGATGGACACGGTCATCATCGTTCTCGACGCGACGAAGGACCCGTACAGCCAGGTGAACATCACGATCGTCGGCAACCTGCAGGCACGCGACATCCCGGTCCTCATCGTCGCGAACAAGATGGACCTGAAGAAGGCGGACATCAAGCGCGTGCAGGAGGCGTTCCCTCAGTATGACGTGATCGGCATCTCGGCCAAGAACGGCCAGAACATGGACCAGTTCTACGAGGGGCTCTTCACCGTCGCCGGTTGAGAAAAAAAGGAGGTAGGTGGCATAGATGCTCACCCTGCAGTTTTTGCCGTACTCGGAAATCGAGCACCTGAACTCGTCGAAGCGTATCAAGAGGCTCCTTTCCATCGTGAAGGAGGAGAAGATCGTTCTCCTCGAGGGCAGGCTCAAGAAGCAGGAGGAGACCGAGCTCATCAAGCGCACGATGGAGGAGATCTCGAACGGCTTCCGCGGCATCGAGCTCTCGGTCATCTATCCTGAGAACAAGGAGGATGCCCTCTTCACGAAGATCAAGAAGGGCCTCATCAGCGCTCTGCTCGGCGACCGGCAGGGCTTCACGATCATCGGTCCCGCGACGATCATCAAGGAGATCAAGCAGGCCCCTAACAAGATACAGCTCCTCACCGAGGAGCAGGGCGCGCCGGCGAAGAGGCCGACGCGCAGGAACGGGAAGAGGGCGGCCAAGAAGGCCGCCGGACAGGCAGGGTAACAATGCCACACCAATGCGTCAGATGCGGCACCTTCTATGACGACGGGGCGAACGAGATACTCTCGGGCTGCAGGTGCGGCTCGAAGCTGTTCTTCTTCGTCAAGAAGGAGGACGTGGAGTCCGCCCGCGAGATGAACATCAAGCTCACGAGGGCGGAGAAGAAGCAGATAGAGCAGGACGTCTTCGACCTCATCGGCTTCGAGCTCGACAAGGAGCGGCCGGTGGTCCTCGACCTGGAGTCGATCCGGATCCTCAAGCCCGGCAAGTACGAGCTCGACCTCGTCCACCTCTTCAAGAAAGAGCCCCTCATCTACAAGCTCTCGGAAGGGAAGTACCTGATCGACATCCCCGCGTCCTTCAAGGCGGGGAGGAAGACGTGATGCGCGAGGAAGGGCGCTCGCTGTCCACCGGGTGGTCACCATGGCAAAGCAGTTCAACAAGGAACTCAACAACTATCTCGAGACGCGCGGCCGCAAGAGGATCTCGGACTTCGTCGCCGACTACCACAACTCGAAGCGCAACATGGAGTCGGGGGTCGTCCCCCAGAACCTCAACGAGGAGGAGATCCTCATCGAGGAGAAGGAGCCCACCTTCTGGCAGCGTATGGTAGGCAGGAAGGCGATCGCGAGGAAGGACGTCGAGATATCGGCCGATGAGCTCGCCCAGGCGTCGGAAGGCACGGTCGGACGGCTCGAGCACGAGTACGAGGAGCTCGACGAGATCGAGCGCGAGATCGAGGAGCGCAAGGAGTCCGTGCTCGGGAAGATCTTCAAGGCCTTCGGCATCGGCGGGAGGCGGCCGGCCCCTGACTACGAGACCGTCGACGATCCCATGGCAGGCGTCGCGGGCGCGCCTGGGCCGTCCCTCCCCGACGACGTCGTGCAGCTCCTCAAGGTCCAGAACAGGCTCATCGCCCGGCTCCCGCCGGACGAGATCGCGCGCTTCAGATCCTCGGCGGACTACGCGTTCTATAAGGAGACGCTGGGGAAATACGGCCTGATCAAGAAGCAGGGGCCATCATCCGTCGCGCCCGACGAGGACGATCAGGGACAGTAGGCCGGACGGCGGCTCAATACCGCTCCCAGCGGATGATGTCCTCGACCGGCCGCTTCGCCGGCGCTCGGGGAAGCGTGCCGTAGTAGCCGAACGATATGAACGAGAATATCTCCTTCTCCGCAGGGATGCCGAGGAGCCGCGCGCACGCCGCGTTGTAGTCCTGATTGTAGCCGGCGACCCAGCACGACCCGACGCCGTGCGCGAACGAGGCGGGCAGGATGTTCTCCGTCGCGGCGACGCAGTCCTCGACCGCGTGCTTGTTGTCCGCGTCGCCAACGACGACCACTACGGCTGCCGCGTCCTTCATGAACTTCCTGTAGGTGACGAGTGCGGCGAGCCGCTTGAGCATGATGCGGTCCGTGACGACGACGAGCTCCCCGGGATGGGCTTGCCGGTGTACTGCCGCACGCATCGCCGCCCCTTGATGCACCCGATCGCGTCCATGCCCTTCTCTTCCTCCTGTCCCGGTCCTGCCCGCTTCACTTCGAGGATACGATCTCGATGATGTCGCGGTGCTTGAGCACATGCTCCTTTCCCACCGTCCGCTTGCTCCTGACGTCGATCCCCCTGATGAACCCCTTGCCTATGTCGGTGTGCACCCGGTAGGCGAAGTCGAGCGCGGTCGCGCCGCCCTTCAGCATGAAGACGTCGGGGAGGATGTTGCCGTCCTTGTCGGCGAGCTTCGAGACCCCGCCCGGCCAGACCGCGATGTAGCCGAGCACGTCGAGCACCGCCCGGTTGAGCGTCTCCTGCACGCCGGTGCTGCCCTGCTTCCCGAGGACCTCTCCCCTGATGAAGGCGAGCGCCTTCTCCTGCTTCTCGTTCGGCTGCCCCTTCACCTCGAACGCGCCGTCGCCGGGAAGGTAGCTCACCAGGCCGTGCTTGTCCGCCTCCTTCAGCGCGAGCTCGGATTCCGAGCTGCAGCCGACGAAGACGGTGTCAGGGAACGTCTCCTGCAGCCGCGCGAGATTGCCGGCGGCGCCCGGGACGTCGATCTTGTTCGCGGCGACGATCATCGGCTTCGTCTTCATGCGCAGCGCCTTCGCGAACGCGAAGAGACGGCTATCGCTCCAGTCGGAGAGCCGCGTCTCGGCGAGCCCCGTCGCCTTGAGGAGGGATACCACCATCTCCTCGGTCGCGCCGAGGCCGGAGAACTGCCTGTGGAGCGCCTTCGCGACATCCTCATGCGTCTGCGTCACCATCTTGCTGAAGCGCTCCCAGGGCTTCTTGAGGATGCCGAGGTACCAGTAGTCGAGCTCGTCCTCGAGGAAGCGCACGTCCTCGGCCGGGTCCCTCGTCCCCGGCGGCACCGGCTCTCCCTTGTCGCTCGTCCCTCCCGAGACGTCGATCACATGGATGAGGCAATCCGCCTGGTTGAGGTCGTTGAGGAACTCGAGGCCCATCCCCTTCCCCTCGTGCGCGCCGGGGACGAGCCCCGCGACGTCGATCATGTCGATCGGGACGAAGCGCTGGTGGTTTCGGCAGAACCCGGTGCGCGGGTCGCACTGCACGCCGAGCTCAGCGTCCACGCACGGCACGCGGATGAAGCCGACGCCGTGGTTGGGCTTGATCGTCGCGAAGGGGTAGTTCGCTATCTCGACGTCCATGAGCGTCGCTGCCTTGAAGAAAGTGCTCTTCCCGACATTGGCCTTGCCGACCACCCCCACGAGCATGGTGTCGGGGAGCCGCAGAGAGTATAAAAAGCTTGCCCTCAGGGCCGAGCCGCGGTCCGGGGAGCGGAGGGCGCTGCCGCGTTCCCGGCGTATTTGTATGATGGGCAGAAGACGCATAGAAAGCGTTATATATAACCAGGAGAACGTCCCGACTCTCAGGGATCCTCATCATCATCGATGAGGTCCTCGTCAGACCCGTCATGCCTGAGCCGGCCGTAGCCGCCGAAGAGGATATCATCCACTGGCATCGGACATCAGGCAGGCGGGCGCGGTATAAATACTTTGCGGGCGGAACGGGGCAGGAACGATGGCTGAGGACGGTAAGCGGCAGCGGCTGCAGATCGACTTCCGATACAACCTCAAGGTATTCTACGGGCTCCTGGAGCGATACTGGCCGCTCTTCGGCACGCTCCTTTGCGTCATCTTCGTCATCGAGGCGACGAACGTCGTCGACAAGTTCCTCTTCAAGGAGATCATCGACCGGGGCGCCGAGTTCACGGAAGGGACGCTCCTGCGTGCCGAGTTCACGCAGTCCCTCCTCCTCATCGCCGCGGTCTTCGTCGCGCAGTTCCTCGTCCGGATGGCCTTCCGGTGGCTGTTCATCCACCTCATCAACCGGCTCGACGGCAGCCTCATCCGCGACCTGAAGGAGAGGTTCTTCAGCCACCTGATCCACCTCTCCTATGACTTCCACACCACGCACCGGACGGGCTCCCTCATCTCGCGGCTCGTGCGCGGCGGATCGGCCATCGAGCGCGTGATGGACGTCATCGCCTTCAACTTCGTCCCGCTCGTCTTCCAGCTCGTGGTGGTCGCGGGCTCGATGCTCCTCTTCGACGCTGCGTCGGCCGCGATCACCGTCGCGGTGGTGCTCGTCTTCATCGGCTACAGCTTCATCATCAACAGCGTGCAGCAGGCCTCCAACATCGCGGCGAACGACACCGAGGACGCCGAGAAGGCCTCGGTCTCAGACATCTTCACCAACATCGAGTCGGTGAAGTACTTCGGGAAGGAGCGTGCCATCAGGGGGCACTACAAGAAGAAGATCGAGGCCTCGCGAGCCGCGTGGATACTGAACTGGGACTACTTCCGCTGGCTCGACGCCGGCCAGACCGCGATCATCGGCACCGGGACCTTCCTGCTGCTGCTCTTCCCGATGCTCCGGTTCCTCGACGGCGGCATCACCCTCGGCACGCTCGTCTTCATCTACACGACGTTCGCGAACCTCTACGGCCCGCTCTTCGGGTTCGTCTACGGCATCAGGAACTTCTACCGCGGGATGGCGGACTTCGAGTCGCTCTTCCAGTACGGCAGGATCGAGCCTTCGGTGAAGGACCGGCCAGGCGCGCCCGCGATGACCGTCTCCGACGGCAGGATCGAGTTCAGGGACATCACCTTCAGGTACAGGAAGCGGAAGATCTTCGACCGCTTCTCGCTCACGATCGAGCCGAGGGAGCACGTCGCGATCGTCGGGCCGTCGGGGTCGGGCAAGTCGACGCTCATCAAGCTGCTGTACCGGCTCTACGACGTCGAGAAGGGAGCGATACTCGTCGACGGAACCGACATACGTTCGGTGGGCCAGCACTCGCTGCGCTCGCAGCTTTCCGTCGTGCCGCAGGAATGCGTGCTCTTCGATGACACGGTCTACGACAACATACGGTTTTCGGACCCGAAGGCGCCGAGGAAGGAGGTGCTCCGCGCGATACGGTTCGCCCAGCTCGACCGGATCATCGCCCGGTTCCCCCTGAAGGAGAGGACGGTGGTGGGCGAGCGCGGGGTCAGGCTCTCGGGCGGCGAGAAGCAGCGCGTCTCGATCGCGCGAGCGCTGCTCGCCGACCGCAAGGTGCTCGTCCTCGACGAGGCGACCTCGTCGCTCGACTCGGAGACCGAGAGCGAGATCCAGGCGGACCTGCGGCGGCTCATGAAGGGCAAGACGGCGATCATGATCGCGCACCGTCTCTCGACCATCATGCAGGCAGACCGCATCGTGGTGCTCGACGGCGGGAGGATCGCGCAGCAGGGGACGCACGATTCGCTCATCCGGCGGCGGGGGCTCTACCGCCGGCTCTGGGATCTCCAGCGCGGCGGCTACCTGCGATGACGCCCGCTCCGGCACCCCGAAAGATTTATAAACGCTCTTCCCCTGTCCGGACAGCATGGAATGGGAGAACAAGCCCGGCCATGTGTACGAGGTCACCCGGTACCGCGTGAAGTACAAGGACGTCTTCAACCTGAAGCTCCTCTACGCCCTGCTCCACGAGTGGGCGGTGGAGGAGAACTTCGGCGACGCCTCGGACCAGAAGTTCCCCGAGGCGATGTACTGGGAGCGCAGGCTCGACGGCGGGATCATGGAGATTTGGGCGTGGTGGCGCCTCGCCCGCGATCCGGAAGGCACCTCATTCTACCGCTACCGGATGGACGTCGACTACCATATCGTCGCGATGAAGTCGATCGAGGTCGTGCACAACGGCAAGAAGTTCAAGACCAACAACGGCGAGGTGGAGGTGAACGTCCACTGCTGGATCGAGATCGACCCCGGCGGCGAGTGGCGGGAGCACTGGCTGCTCAGGCACTTCTTCGACATGATGTGGAAGCGCGTGCTCTACAACGACCTCCTCGCGCGGAAGAAGCGGTTCCTCAAGAAGGCGTACGAGTTCCAGGAGGTCATCAAGAACTACCTCAACCTCAAGCAGTACACGCCGAAGTCCGAGCTCTTCGACCCGCAGAAGGGGATGTATCCCCAGGAGTGACCTGCGGCGCTCCTGCCGGAAGGGGCAAACCTTTTTAAACGTACCCCGCTTCTCCAGCCGCATGCCCCAGTAGCTTAGCCAGTAGAGCGCGGGACTTGTAATCCCGAGGTCGGGGGTGCAATTCCCTCCTGGGGCTTGTCAACGATGCATCGAGGTGACGCCAATGTTCCTCTTCCCGGACCATGTCAACATCGACAAGCTCAAGTCTGAGCTCACTGAGCTCATGCGCCTCATCCGTGAGGCGACCCACGCGCAGGACATCAACAGGCCGGTCCTCGACCATCATTACATCGCGTCGATCCAGAAACAGGTCGAGCTCTGCGAAGAGTATTTCTATGCGATCGAGCGCCAGTTCGAGAGCATGCACAAGCTCATCCAGATCGTACGCAAGGACGAGGCGTTCGCCCAACGGCTGATGAACGACCTGCAGGGAGTGGCGAAGACCATCAACGAGCATAAAATCCATGCACGGCTTTTCGACGCCAGGCAGGAGCTCCTGGTCAAGAACAAGGTCGCCATGGCCGGGGGGGAGGTCACCGGTGTCAGCCGAGGGATATTCGATGAGCTCTACCGGGATTCCACTAAGATCCTGGGTCTCCTCGACGACATCAGGCACTACGACCTCGACATCCAGGGGGCCGCGAAGCGGCTCAGGGGATGAAGATGGGAACCCTGCGGCGCGTCGCGGTCGTCGCGAAGGACCAGGAACGGATCGCCGAAGTGCGGCGCTGCCTGAAGAGGAACGGCCTCGTCTATTCCCCCCAGGATCCGGATCTCGTGCTCTCCTACGGCGGCGACGGGACGTTCCTGCTCGCGCACCGGCTCTATCCCACGGTCCCGAAGATCATGGTCAGGGACAGCAAGGTATGCAAGAAGTGCCTCGAGGGCGAGCTCCACCACCTGCTCAGGCATGTGGAGCGCAGGGACTACACCATCGAGCGCCTGCCCCGGCTCGAGGCGCGGTACGGCAGGCACATCTTCCATGCGCTCAACGACGTGATCATCAGGAACAGCCACCTTACGCGGGCGATCCGCTACACGCTCTCCATCGACGGCAGGCCGGTGGGCGGCGAGCCCGCCGACGCAGGAGAGGAGTTCATCGGCGACGGCCTCGTGATCGCGACCCCGTTCGGCTCCTCCGCCTACTTCTACTCGATCACCAAGCGGACCTTCAGGCGCGGCATCGGCATCGCCTTCAACAACATCACCACGACGAGGAAGCCTCTCATCCTGCCGCGGACGGCGACCGTCGTCGTGCGCATCGCCCGCGGCCCCGCGCTCCTCGGCCACGACAACCATGAGGAGACCCTCACTCTCGCGGCTGGCGACGAGATCGCGGTCAAGGTTGCCGGCGGCATGGCGGAACGCGTCATCCTGCCGCGGCACTAGCGCCCGCTGCGCCAGCGCGGGCACCCAAACCTTTTTAAAAGCCGAAGCATTTCTCCCTACTGGATAAAGGGGCATCCTATGGACACGATCGACGTCAAGGGGCTGTACGAGCAGTGCCGGAAGAGGCATCAGCTCCCCCCGTTCGGCGACCTCGATGCGGCGTACGACATCGGACGGATCGATGACGACCACCAGCTCCCGCGCGAGATACGGAAGCGCATGCTCGACCGCATCGGGCTCTATCTCGAGGTCCTCGAGGGGATACTCTCCCCTGAGAACTCCCTCACCCCCATCTACGAATCAGGGTTCTATTCGGATGAGGAGAAGAAGGACCTGTTCCTCCGGTTCAGGGAGCTCATGGCACTGAAGCGGGAGGCGCTCCTCCTCGAGCAGGGGTATGACGAGGCGGCGGAATGCTCCTACATCAAGGAGAACCATCCTCGGCTCACGGCGATTTCAGGGGCGCTCCGCGCTCAGCTGGCAAAGCTCAAGGACGGATGGCAGGAGACCTCAGAGGCGAAATTCGACGCTGAATACCTTGGGTGAGCGCAGATGCGGCTGATCATACTCGGAGCTCCCGGCTCAGGCAAAGGGACGCAGGCGGCACGGATAGCGGAGCGGCTGGACATGCTGCAGATCAGCACCGGCGACCTGCTCAGGGCTGAGGTCAAGGCGAGGAGCGAGATCGGCAGGAAGGCCGGGGCCATCATGAACGGCGGGAACCTGGTCCCCGACGACATCATCCTCCATCTCATCGAGGACCGCATCCGGCAGGACGATGCGATCAACGGCTACATCTTCGACGGCTTCCCGAGGAACATCGAGCAGGCGAAGGCGCTCGACCGCCTGATGGGGAAGGTCAAGCACCACATCGACGCGGTCGTCGATCTCGAGGTGCCGGACGACGTCGTCATCACGAGGACGGCTGGCCGCAGGGTGTGCAAGGCCTGCAACGCGGTCTACCATGTCGAGCTCAACCCCCCGAGGGAGGAGGGGGTCTGCGACGCCTGCGGCGGCGAGCTCATCCAGCGCGACGATGAGAAGGAGGAGACGGTGCGCAACCGGCTCAAGGTCTACAAGGAGCAGACTGCCCCGGTCCGGGATTTCTACAGGGCGAAGGGGCTGCTCAGGTCGTTCGACGGCACGCAGACGATGGCTACGCTCACCGACCAGATCATCAGCGCGCTCGATACAGTCTGAGAGGCCAACTCCTGTTTCTGTCGTCTCTCCCTTGTCTCTTCTTCGTGCACTTCGCTCTTCAGCGGCGGTTCAGGATAAGGATCACGCCGCCGACGATGATGAGCAGCGTCGAGATCGTCTCGCCGATCACCATGCCGGTGCCGATGCCGAGGAGCGCCTCGCGTGCGTACTGGTAGAAGTAGAGCTGCGAGAAGAGCTTGAGGAGCCCGATCACCGTCGCGCCGTTGCCCACCCAGAAGGTCAGGTACGGGAAGAGCATGGCGAGCGCGAGGAGCGCCATCGAGAGGATCAGGAACGCGATGAGGACGATCGTCTGCGCTGGCGCCCCGACGCCGAACTGGTAGGCGTTGATGCGCGCCCCCGCGATCGCGGCGAGCAGCACGATCGCGAGCATGATGATCAGGAACGTGAAGTTGACGTCGAACTCGACCTCCTTCATGCCGTATCCCCTGGCTCCGCCCCTATAAATATCTTCCCTTCCATCACCGCCTGCACGAAGACGGTCGCGTACTGGCCCTTGCCGAGCGTGAACCGGACGGTCCCTGAAGCGGCGTCGGCCGACGCGACATCGGCCTTGGCGAGCGCGTCGCGCATGCCGCCCTCGACGCTCAACTGGGGGAGCGGGCGCAGGATGAAGCTCTCCCGCGTCAGTCCCTCCTCCCACATCGCCTTCGCGCATGCCTCCTTCACGGTTGCGTCGATCGTCCCATCCTTCTCCAGACCATCAAGGTCGGTCCCGAAGCCGATGAGCGGCAGGCGCCTCCCCTTGAGAACGGCCGTGTCCCCGCCGGGCGCTCCCCAGAGGATATCGAGCGTCCTGTTGAAGAGCATGCTCTGCACCGCGTGCGGGTAGAGCGAGAGGATCCGCTTCGGCAGGAGCCTGAGTGCCGCTATATGGCCGTTCGGCGATGCCGCGAGATGGGCAGCGATCGCCGGCCCGTTCTCCCGGTCATGCCGTATGAGGAGCCCGCACGCGCCCCTGAAATCGCCTGAGAGGAGGAGCCTTCCGACCTCCACGTTCGCGCGCGAGAAGCGCTGGGGGCCATACCGGTTGGGGAAGAGGACGGTCAGCTCCCCGCGCCTTTCCGATCTCTTCAGGCTGGCGAGCCGCTCCCGCTCGTCGGCGTCCATCGAGACGATCCTGATGGTGAACCGGTTCCCGGCAAGGTCGCCGAGCGTCAGCCGCTCATCCGCCGTGCCTGCCTGTTCGATCCTGACCTTCCTTTCTCTGAGGCCTAGGTCAAGGCTTACCGGCAGCCGCCGTGCTGCGGCAGAGTCAATCGAGATAAGCTGGGAAGTCACCGCGTCCCGGTCCTTGAGGCCTGCGTAGCCCGCCGCCTTGCGGGGGAGACCAAGTTTCGCGCACACCAATTCCACCGCCTGTTCTGTGGTGCAGGAGCGCTTCCGCATCAGATAATAGCGGTAGCGCGCCCCTCTCTGCGCCTCCCTCGAAAATCCCTTGCGGGCGAGCAGGGCCTGGTCAAGGACCTCATCGACCACGAAGTCCTCAGGAGTCGTTTTCAGGGCATACATGCCCTTCCGGAGAGAGCCAACATTTATAAATACTCCCTGATTCCGGCACCCTCAGGAAGCGATGCCCCACATCGCTCCTCCTGCCCATGTCGGTCATATGAGCCTGTAGCGCAGCCTGGATAGCGCGGCAGCCTCCTAAGCTGTAGGTCGGGGGTTCGAATCCCCCCAGGCTCGTCCTTGCCCATCATCCGCAGGACCGGCACAACCCTTATATACCCATCGTACCGTCGTGAGGCCATGAAGAAGCTGCTCGCCCTCATATCGTCCTTCGCCCTCGGCGTCGTGCTGCTCATCTGGGTGTTCCGCACCTATCCGATCTCCGAGGTCTTCGCGGTCTTCCTCGGCATGGACCTGCTGCTCCTGCTCAGCTTCGTCCTCGTCTCCGTCATCCTGATGGCGTGCCTCGCCTACCGCTGGAAGCTCATCCTGCGGTCCCAAGGCCATGAGGTGCGGTTCAGGAACCTGTTCCTCTACCGCATCACCGGCCATGCTGTCTCGTTCATCACCCCTTCCGCGAAGCTCGGCGGCGAGGCGGTGCGGGCGGCGCTCCTTCGCAAGAACGGGCTCTCCTTCGCCAAAGGAATCTCCTCGGTCCTCATCGACAAGATCATCGAGATCTCGTCGGCGGGGATATTCTTCTGCATCGGCGTTCTCGTGGTCCTCGCGATGTACACGCTGCCGGACGAGACGACAGTCCTCCTCTCCTCGCTCGCGCTGGTGTTCATCGGCATCACCGCTTTCTTCTTCTACCGGATCCTGAACGGGCACGGGTTCTTCCTGCACATCTTCCGGGCGCTGCGCCTCGACCGCGCGAGGGCGCTCCAGGGAATCGAGAAGAGGATCGAGGAGTTCGAAGCGATGATCATCAAGTTCTACCGCCATGACCACAAGGACTTCGCGATCGCGATCTCGCTCACCGTCCTCAGCTGGATACTCATGTTCGTCGAGTACAGGATCATCACCCTCATGCTCGGGCTCGACGCCGACATCATCGGGCTCTTCATGATATTCTCCTTCGTCGGCGGCGCCTACCTAATCCCTGTGCCGATGGCGCTCGGCGTCCTCGAGGCGGCGCAGGTCTCCATCTTCTCGCTGATGGGCTTCTCTGCCGCCGGAGGGATCGCCCTCGCCTTCCTCATCCGCGGGCGCGACCTGCTCTGGACGGTAGTGGGGTTCGCGGTGCTCCCGCTCTACGGCATCCGCTACCGCAAGGCGCTCGCGTCCACCATGGACGGCATCGGCAGGAAGGAGCGGGAGGATTTCTGAGACGATGAGGCCCCTCTCGCTCGCGCGGGAAGGCATACGGTTCCTCAGGAGGAAGCGGCGCGTCGCGAAGCACGGCTTCGCCCGATACCCAGGATCGGCGGAGGAGATATGCCATCGGATCGTCGACGAATGCTATGATCGGAGGCAGGGCTATTACCGGACGAGCACCGGCCACTTCGGGGAGTTCTACACCCGGGACTTCGGCTGGTGCGCCCGCGCGCTGCTCTCGCTCGGCCACCGCGAGAGGGTGCGGTCGACGCTCGCGTACGCGCTCTCCCGCTTCGAGCGGGCGCGGCGCGTGACCACGACCATCACTCCCTGGCACGAGCCGATCGACATCCCGACCGTCGCTCCCGACTCGCTCGCCTACCTGCTCAGTTCGCTCGCGCTCCTCGATGACCGCCGGCTCATCGGCCGGCATCGCCGGTTCCTGGAGAAGCAGGTCCAGGAGTACCCCAAGCGCTTCTACGACCCCTCGACAGGCCTCGTGCGCCCCGGCGACTTCTCCTCGATAAAGGACCATGCCAAGCGCACGAGCTCGTGCTATGACAACTGCATGCTCTGGCTCGCGGCGACATCCGCGGAGCGTCTCGGCCTCCACGGCATGCCGGACCCCGACGCGGTCAGGGGACGTGCGGTCGAGGAGCTCTGGAACGGCTCCTACTTCCATGACGACATGGCGAAGGACGGGTATGTCGCCGGCGACGCGAACACGCTCCCCTACTGGACCGGCATGGTCGCCGACCGGAAGATGCTGCGCTCGTCGCTTTCCGCGATGGACAGCGCGGGGATCACGCGGCCTTTCCCGCTGCGCTACCAGCTCCACAAGCAGCGGCGGTCCTTCTATCTCGCGAGGCTCGCCCCCGGCTACGAGGACGACGCCGTCTGGGCGCACCTCGGGATGCTCTACCTCGCGGTCTGCGGGAATCATGACCCCTATCGCGCCGGGAGGGCCGCCGCGCAGTACCTCTCGCTCGTCGAGCGGCACGGCACCTTCCTCGAGGTGTACGCCGGAGACGGGATGCCGTTCTCTTCCCCGCTCTACATCACCGACGAGGGCATGCTCTGGGCGGCGATGCTCCTTCATGCGCTGCGCGCGGGGAGACCGCCACGAAAAGAATTTAAAGCCAGGGAACGGGAGAGGTGACCATCATGGGAAAAGCGCTCATCTGCCCGGCGAACTGGGGGCTCGGCCACGCGACCCGGGACATACCCCTCATCAGGCACCTGCTGGCGAAGGGGCATGAGGTGCATATCGGCGCGACCGGCGCAGCGAAGGCGCTGCTCGCGAAGGAGTTCCCTGGCTGCCCGATGCACGAGCTCGTCGGCTACGACGCCCGCTACTCCCGGTCGCGGTTCTTCATCCCAACCTTCCTCGCCCGCACGCCGAGAATCATCAAATCGTTCGCCGACGAGCACCGCGAGGTCGAGCGCCTCACCGCGAAGCACTCGTACGACCTCATCATCGGCGACGGCAGGTACGGCGCCTGCTCGGCGAAGGCGCCGTCGATAATCATCTCCCATCAGATCCGCCTGGTCTTCCCCTACCTGCGACCGGTGGAGAGGCTCACCCAGCTCTTCAACTGGTCCTACTTCAAGAGGTTCGCGCATATCGTGGTGCCTGACAACGATCCCGAGACCGGCCCCGCGCTCGCGGGCAGGCTCGCCTGGACATCGGTCAGGCCGATGAGGGATAAGCTCCACTACATGGGCATCCTCTCCAGCATCAGGAAGAGCCCGAAGAAGGAGGACATCGACTATCTCGTCGTGCTCTCAGGCCCCGAGCCCCAGCGCACGCTCCTTGAGAGGATCATCCGGAAGCAGGTCGGCGGCCTCTCCGGCAGGCGGGTCGTGCTCCTCGCGAGGCCCGACACGGACATCCACGAGGAGACGGGCGACCTCCTCATCCGCTCCCACACGCCGCGCGCCGAGATGGTGGACTACATGAACCGCGCGAAGTTCATCATCACCCGCTCTGGATACACGACCGTGATGGAGCTCGCGGAGATCGGGAAGACGCGGGCGCTCATGACGCCGACGCCCGGCCAGACCGAGCAGACCTACCTCTCTTCCTATTACGAAGGGAAGAGATGGTACCACAACGTCGACCAGTACGCTCTCGACATTGTCCGGGACATCGAGGAGAGCAAGGGCTATACGGGCTTCCCGGAGATGCCCAAGACCGAGGAGAACGTCACGAGAGCCTATGCGGAGATATTCGCGCGCTATCTCGAGTGACCGCACGGCCGCACGGGGGTCGCCCCATGAAAGAGGCATACCTGAAATCGTTCGACGGACTCGACCTGTTCTACGCCTACGGCCTCCACCCCCGGCAGAGGCCGGACAGGAAGCGCGCGCATCCGGCGCTCCTCTTCGTGCACGGCATGGGGAACAACTACACCGCCTGGAAGGCCGAGATGGATTTCTTCTACCGCAAGGGCTACGACGTCGTCGCGCTCGACCTGCGCGGCTACGGCAGGTCGGGGAAGGAGCGGCACGAGCGCGCCTACCGCATCCAGAATTACGCGACCGACCTCAAGACCGTCCTCGACAGGCTGAAGGTGCGTCGCGTCGTGCTCGCCGGCCACAGCCTCGGCGGTCTCATCGCGCTCGAGTTCGAGAAGCTCTTCCCGAAGAAGGTGCAGGGGCTCGTCCTGGTCGATACGACCTACAAGGTGACCGTGGACGCGTTCACCGGCATCTTCAGGATCCTCGCCTTCGTGCTCGTGCGGATCCTCAGCCTCTCGTTCCTGGTGCCGAGATCGCTCAAGCGGATGGACTTCTCCAAGATGCGGAAGAAGTCGGACCTCTACATCCTGCTCAAGGGCGAGCAGATCAGCGATGAGAAGGTCGACCAGGATATCATCCGGAACCTTATCAACGTCAACTTTAAGGAGCACCTGCGTCGCATCGCGGTGCCGGTGCTGATCATCTCCGCCACCAAGGACCAGATCTTCCCCTTCCAGGTCGCGCGCGAGATGCAGCAGGAGATCCCTGACGCCGAGCTCGACGTCATCGAGGCGACGCACGTCTCCATCATCAAGGAGCCCGAGACGATCGCGCGGCTGATGCATGAGTTCATCGGGCGCAAGATCGAGAAGGAGACGGAAAAAAAAGGGCATCAACACGGATGAAAGGGAGACGGAACCGTGCGGGGCGCGCAGGGACGGTGCCCTGCCCGTCGCTCACCGTCGCTTCCCCTTCTCCTCCTCCTTTTCCTTGAGAGCCGCCTGCGCCGCCGCGAGCCGCGCGATCGGCACGCGGAACGGGCTGCACGAGACGTAGTCGAGGCCCGCCCCGTGGCAGAACCCGACCGACGCCGGCTCGCCGCCATGCTCGCCGCAGATGCCGATCTTGAGGTCCTTCCTCGTCCGACGCCCCTTCTCGACCGCGATCCGCACGAGCTCGCCGACCCCCTCCTGGTCGAGCACCTGGAAGGGATCGACGGGGAGTATCTTCTTCTCCACGTACTCGGGGACGAACTTGCCCACGTCGTCGCGGGAGAATCCGTAGGTCATCTGCGTCAGGTCGTTCGTGCCGAAGCTGAAGAACTCCGCCTCTTCAGCGACCTTGTCCGCGGTGATCGCGCCACGGGGGACTTCGATCATGGTCCCGATCCGGTACGCGACCTTGATGCCGGTCTCCCCGATCACGAGGTCCGCGACCTTTGTCACGATCTCCTTGAGGACCTTGATCTCGTTGACGTGCCCGACGAGCGGAATCATGATCTCGGGATGGACCGTGACGCCCGCCTCGTGCTGGGCGCACGCCGCCTCCATGATCGCGCGCGTCTGCATCTCGCAGACCTCGGGATAGGTGATCGCGAGCCTGCAACCGCGATGGCCGAGCATGGGGTTGGTCTCCTGGAGCTCACCGATCTTCCGACGGAGCGTCTCGACGGGGACGTCCATCTCCCGTGCGAGCTCCGCGATATCCTTCTCCTCCTGGGGGAGGAACTCGTGCAGCGGCGGGTCGAGCAGCCGGATCGTCACCGGGAGCCCGTCCATCGCCGTGAAGATGCCCTCGAAGTCCTCGCGCTGGTACGGCAGGAGCTTCCCGAGCGCCTTCTTCCGCTCATCGACCGATCCCGCGAGTATCATCTCGCGCACCGCCTTGATGCGCTCGCCCTCGAAGAACATGTGCTCGGTCCTGCACAGGCCGATGCCTTCGGCCCCGAAGCCGCGCGCGACCTCAGCGTCGTGCGGCGTGTCCGCGTTCGTCCTGACCTTGAGCCTCCGATGAGAGTCCGCCCAGCCCATGAGCGTGCCGAAATCGCCGGAGAGCTCAGGATCGACCGTCGGGATCTTCCCTCGGATGACCTCGCCGGTGGAGCCGTCGAGGGTGATGAAATCGCCTGCCTTGACGGTCACCTTCTCACCCCCTTTACGCCTCGCGACGAGGACACCCCTCCTCTCGTCGACCGCGATGTCGCCGCAGCCGGCGACGCAGCACGTGCCCATCCCACGCGCGACGACCGCCGCGTGGCTCGTCATGCCGCCGCGCGAGGTCAGGATGCCCTGCGCCGCGTGCATGCCTTCGATGTCCTCGGGTGAGGTCTCGGTCCTGACGAGGATCACCCTCCGCTTCTCCTGCGCGAGCAGGTGCGCGCGCTCGGCTGAGAACACGACCTCGCCGACCGCGGCGCCGGGCGACGCCGGGAGGCCCTTCGCGAGGAGCCTTCCGCCGTCGAGCGCCTCCTCCTTCGCGACCGGATCGAGCTGCTTGTGGAGCAGCTGGTCGAGGTCTTCGGGCTTCACCCGCATGACCGCGGTCTTCTCGTCGATGAGGCCCTCACGCGCCATGTCGACCGCGATCCTCACCGCCGCGTGCGCGGTGCGTTTGCCGTTCCTCGTCTGGAGCAGGTATAGCCTGCCGCGCTCGATCGTGAATTCGAAGTCCTGCATGTCCTTGTAGTGCCTCTCGAGCAGGTCATACACCTTGAGGAGCTCCTCGTAGACGCCCGGCATGACCTCCTTCAGCGTGTCGATCGGCTTCGGCGTCCTGATGCCGGCGACGACGTCCTCCCCTTGCGCGTTCATGAGATACTCGCCGTAATGCTCCTTCACGCCGGTCGAGGGGTTCCGTGTGAAGGACACGCCGGTGCCGCAGTCCTCGCCCATGTTGCCGAAGACCATCGCCTGGACGTTCACGCCCGTCCCCGCGTCGTCGCGCAGGGCGTTGATCCTGCGGTACGAGACCGCACGCGGGGTGTTCCACGACTCGAAGACCGCGGAGATCGCGAGCTCGAGCTGCAGCTGGGGGTCTGCCGGGAAGTCCTTCCCGGTCTCCTCCCTCACGATGCGCTGGTAAGTCCTGACGAGCGACTTGAAATCATCGGCATCGAGATCGGTGTCGTACTCGACGCCCTTCGTCTCCTTGATCCGCTCGAGCTCGTGCTCGAACCTCGCGATGTCGATCTTCTGGACGACGTCGCCGAACATCTGGATGAACCGGCGGTAGGAGTCATACGCGCCGCGCTCGTTGCCGGTCCGCTTCGCGAATCCCTTCACGACCTCGTCGTTGAGGCCGAGGTTAAGGACCGTGTCCATCATGCCGGGCATGGAGACGTAGGACCCTGACCTGACCGAGACGAGGAGCGGGTTCGCGGAGTCGCCGAACCGCTTCCCTGTGCGCGTCTCGGTCTCCCCGATCGCTGACCGTACCTGCTCCTTCAGGTGCATAGGCCACTTCTTGCCCGCGTCATAATACTTCACGCAGGCCTCGGTCGATATCGTGAAGCCCGGCGGCACGGGGAGCCCGATGCTCGTCATCTCGGCGAGATGCGCGCCCTTGTTGCCGAGCAGGATGATGGTCTCGGGCGTCGCCCGGTTCTCGTCGAACTGAAAGACGTACTGTTTCATTCGTATTCCCTCCGATATGGTTGGTCGATTGTCGTTCGGAATCGCTGCGTATGGGACGGGTGCAGAGGAGAATTCACCACCGCATCGTATGCTGCAGAATCAGCCATGCCTATATAAATTTAATGGGTGTGCTATCCACCTACCTGCCCGGGGCGTGATGCTTCCGCAGGAGGTCCATCGCCCTCTTCCCGTCGACCTTTCCCCTGTATTCCGCCATCACCTGGCCCATGAGCCCGCCGATCGGCGCGCCGGGATGCTTCGCGACAAGGTCCCTGATGAAGGCCTCGACCTCGGCTGTCGGGACGCTCAGATATCGGGCATAATCGACCCGCTCCCCCCTCCCGAGAGCGAGCAGCACCTCAGGGACCGCGTCCTTGGTGATCGCCCCCTCGTCGAGCTTGCCGAGCACCTCGTCCATGAAGGGCATGAGGTCGGCATCGATCTTGTGCTTCCTGCGCAGCTCCTTCGGGGTCTCGAGAAGCGTCGCCGCGATGAACCGCGGCTCGACCTTGGAATAGCGGGCCGCATACCGGGCGAACGGGATGCCGTCCTTCACGATCGTCTTCGCCGTCTCCTCAGACAGGCCGTGCTCCCCGATGAGCCGTGCGAGCTGGCTCTCGACGCTCTCGAGCATCTCGGCCCCGAGCCCCGCTGTCGGGAACGGCATCACGTCGGTCTCAGGATACATGCGGGAGGCGCCGGGCATCGGCCGCAGGAAAGAGGTCGAGAAATCGGGCTCCGCCTTGCGCACCTCATTTTTCGCCCGTCTGCCCTTCGCGACCAAGGATTGCTGGCGCGCGATCTCGCCGTCGATCACCTTCGGGATGCTCCGCAGGTCCTGGAACCCCTTGATCTCGACGCGCGCCCCGCCCTTGATCGAGACGTTGACGTCCTGGCGTATCGAGCCGATGCCGCGCTTGCACCTGCCGGTGCTCCGGAGGATCATGCCGATGCGCTCGCACACGCGCCTGGCCTCCTCAGGCGTCGTGATGTCGGGGCCTGAGGCGATCTCGATGAGCGGGATGCCCAGCCGCGAGAGGTTGTAGACATCCTTCCCCGCGGTCCGCTCGACCACCTGGCACGCCTCCTCCTCGAGGCAGACGGTGGGGATGCTGATGCGCCTGCCGTCGAGCTCGATCGAGCCGTCCATGCCGACGAGCGCGGTCCGCTGGAATCCGGACGTGTTGCTCCCGTCGATCACGGTCTTTCGCATCACCTGCACCTCGTCGACGAGGCGCGCGCCGAGCTGCCTGCAGACGATGACCGTCGCCTCGAGGGCGTCCTTGTTGATCGCGTGCGGCGGCTCCTCATCGGTCTCGACGAGGCAGGTGCAGTCCGCATAGCCCTGATAGACGAAGGTCTTCGCCTTTCGCTCTTCGTGCTCCGCCGCCTGGTCGATCTCGCCGGTCTCGCCGGCAGCGGCGCGCAGCCGTCGGGTGACGGTGAAATCGGGGCTTCCTTTCCTGATCTCGGTCGGACAGCCGCAGAAGAGCTTCTTCCCCTCGAGCTGCTGGTGGATCTCGATGCCGCACTTCAGGCCGATCCCCGGATCGTCCTTCCTGTCTGTGTCTGCCATGGTGGTCGATCGTGTTCAGTGGTGATCAGGAGAGGAATGTCCCCTCCTCGCTCCGCTCCGTGATCTCGCCGGCGACGTCCTCGAGCATCATCCTCTTCACGTCCTCAGGCCTCTTCGCGTGGCCGAGGACCCAGCCGAGCTTGATATATGCCGTCTCGGGGAGCATGTCCTCGACGAAGAGGCAGCCGAGCTCGACCGAGAGCCTGCGCAGGTTCGTGTAGACATAGGGATGGACGCGTCCGTAGAGCGTCTGGCTCGCGACGACAATCGCGATTCCCTTCTCCTGGGCGCGGGCGAGGTTCGGGATGATGCTCTTCTTCCCGTTCGTGGGCACATGGCCGAGCGCTGTCGCGGCGAGCACGATCCCCCTATAACCAGCGTCGACATAGAAGTCGATCACTTTCGGGTCCATGCCTGGATAGACCTGCACGAGCGCCGTCTTCTCGAAGAACGCGTCGTCCGTCTCGCACGTCCCCTTCCCGCGCTTCGGGAGGTCCTTCCTGAGCATCTCGATCCTCCCTGATTCGTAGACCCTGGCGACAGGCGTGTCGTTGACCGGCCGGAAGGCGTCGCGCCGCGAGGTGTGCATCTTGCGCGCCTTGGTGCCGCGGATGAGCAGGCAATACTCGTCGTCGGTGGTGCCATGCAGGCACGTGACGACCCCGGCGATGTCAGCCTTCGCGGCTGCGGTACTTGCGCAGGCGAGGTTCATGAACGCGTCTGACGACCCCCGGTCGATCGAGCGCTGGGCCGCGGTGATGACGACGGGCCTCTCCAAACCCTTCAGGAAGAACGAGAGCGCCGCTGACACGAAATGGAGCGTGTCGGTCCCGACGGTGAGGACGACGCCGTCAGCCCCGGCATCGAGCTCCTTCTTGATGGCGCGCGCCATCGCCTGCCAGTCGGCGGGGAGCATGTCCTCGCTCATCAGCTCCATCACCTTCCTCGCGCGGATGTTCGCGATGTCGGCGAGGTACGGCAGCATCGCGAGGTAGTCGTCTGCGGTGTAGTCGGCGGAGACGCCGCCGGTCCGGTAGTCGATCCTGCTCGCGATCGTGCCGCCGGTCGAGAGGATCGCGACCGTCGGGAGCCCCTTCCTCGGGGGGCGCGCGGCGCGCCTCTGCGCCTTCGGCGCGTACGCCTCGAGGAGATCGGTCTTACGGATCCTCTTCTCGTCGATCCCAATGTTGTAGCCGCTGTCGAGCTTGAGAACGCGGAAGCCCTTCGGAAGGAGCTCGGGCCGCGGCATGAGGATTCCCTCATAGATACCGTCGTCCGTGGTGATGGCGACGCGGTCGCCTTCCTTGCAGGATGCCATGGGTCTCGTGCCTCGTTCTAGTAGCCGGTCGGGAGGTGGATGAAGACCATCGGGACCGAGAATCGCTGCGCGACGAGCGTCTGGATGGCGCGCAGGCCGAATACCTCGGTCGCGTAATGGCCACCGAAGACGAGGTTGAGCCTCCCCTCCTCGGCGACGTGGTACCGCGAGTGGCTGGTCTCCCCCACCAGCAGCAGGTCGATCCCCTTGTCGATCGCTTCGTAGGCGCAATCGTCGGCCTTCCCCGAGGCGATGGCGATGCGGCGGACCCGTTTCGGACCGAAGCCGAGGACGTCGATATCGGAATCGAGCATGGTCGCGATGTCGACCGATATCCCCTTGAGGGAACAGGCCTTTTTCAGGGTCCCCTCATAGCCGATGCTCCTGCCGTGATACCTGCCGAACTTCTTCAGGCCCTGGAGCCCGAGGAGCTGCGCCATCACCGCGTTGTTGCCGTGCTTCGGATGCGCGTCGAGCGGGAGGTGTGCGGCATAGAGAGTGATCCCCTTCTCCCTGAGGAACGCGAGCTGCCGCCGCATGAGCGTCGGGGAATGCATGTACGGCCGCCAGAGGATGCCATGATGGACGACGATCATGTCGCACTTCCGCCGTGCCGCCTCCTTGAAGGTCGCCATGCAGCCGTCGACGGCAAAGCCGATGCGGTCCACCCGGCTCCTGCCGCGGACCTGCACGCCGTTCACCGACGAATCATGATTCTTCCAGTCGGCGATCTTGAGCGTGCTGTCAAGGAACCTCACGATCGTCCGTAGTGCCACCATCGTCTCTGGGCGCGGCCGCCTGCTGCCGTATCAGCCCATATACGCAGGCTTCTCCTCCTGCATCTGGCGCGCCTTCGCGCTCCTGAAATACTGCTCCATCTCCGCGTACTCGGCCTGGGTGTCCCTCGTCACCGACGGGCGGACCTTCTCGATCGCCTCGATGAAGTGCGCCATCGTCACCTCTTTCGCCCTGATGTCCTTCCGGAGCGCGAGGATCGCCGCCTCGCGGCAGATGGACTCAATGTCGGCGCCGACATAGTTCTCGGTCTTCTGCGCGAGCTCCTCGATCAGCACGCCCTTCGCGAGCGGCATCCTCGCGGTGTGCACCCTAAAGATCTCGGCGCGGGTCCTCGCGTCCGGCACCGGCGTCAGGATGAGCCGGTCGAACCTGCCGGGGCGCAGCAGCGCCGGGTCGATGATGTCCGGCCGGTTCGTCGCGGCGATGATCACCACGTCGATCAGCTCCTGCAAGCCGTCCATCTCGGTGAGCAGCTGGTTGACCACCCGTTCGGTGACGTTCGCGTCGGTGTGCAGCCCGCGCTTGGGCGCGATCGCGTCGATCTCATCGAAGAAGATTATCGTGGGCGCGGTCTGGCGCGCCTTGTCGAATATCTTCCGCACCCCCTTCTCCGACTCCCCGACCCATTTCGAGAGGAGCTCAGGGCCCTTGACCAGGATGAAGTTCGCCTGGCTCTGGTTCGCGACCGCCTTCGCAAGAAGCGTCTTTCCTGTCCCTGGCGGGCCGTAGAGCAGCACCCCCTTCGGCGGCTTGACGCCGAGGGCCTTGAACGCCTTCGGATGCTTCAGCGGCCACTCGACCGCCTCGGCGAGCTCCTGCTTGACGTCGGAAAGGCCGCCGATCTGCTCCCAGGAGATGTTCGGCACCTCGATCAGCACCTCGCGGAGCGCCGACGGGCGCACGACCTTCAGCGCGTCCATGAAGTCGGCGTGCGCGAGCACGAGCCGCTCGAGGATCTCTTTCGGGATCTCCTCGCCGTCGGCGAGCTTGATGTCAGGGAGTATCCGCCTGAGCACCACCATCGCGGCCTCCCTCGCGAGGGCGGCGAGGTCGGCTCCTACGAAGCCGTGGGTGATCTCGGCGAGCCGCTTGAGGTTGACATCTTTCCCGAGCGGCATGCTGCGGGTGTGGATCTTCAGGACGTTGAGCCTCCCCTCCTTTCCTGGCACGCCGATCTCGAGCTCGCGGTCGAACCTGCCGGGCCTCCTGAGCGCAGGGTCGAGCGAGTTCGGGATGTTCGTCGCGGCGATCACGACGACCCTCCCCCTGCTCTTCAGCCCGTCCATGATGGCGAGCAGCTGCGCGACGACGCGCCGCTCCACCTCGCCTTTGGACTCCTCGCGCTTGGAGGCGATCGCGTCGATCTCGTCGATGAAGATGATGGAGGGCGCGTTCTTCTCCGCGTCCTCGAACTTCTTGCGCAGGTTCTCCTCGCTCTGGCCGTAATACTTGCTCATGATCTCCGGGCCGTTGATCAGGATGAAATTGGAGTTGGTCTCGTTTGCGACCGCTTTTGCGAGTAACGTCTTTCCCGTTCCCGGCGGGCCGTGGAGCAGCACCCCCTTCGGCGCCTCGATGCCCAGCCGCTCGAAGAGCTCCGGGTGCTTGAGCGGCAGCTCCACCATCTCGCGTATCTTCGATATCTCGTCGTCGAGGCCGCCGATGTCCTCGTACGTCACCTCGAGGGCGCGCTCCTCCTGGAGCTCGGAGACCGCCTCGGGGTTGAACTCGACGTTCGTCTGCTCGGTGATGATGACTGCTGTCTTCGGCGAGGTCTCGACGATGATGAACTTGATGTCGGAGAAGCCGAACCCGCCGAACACGCCCTGCTCGTCGAGCATGGAGAATACCTCGTTGAAGAGCGGGTTCTCGCTCATGGTCGTCCTGCGCCGCTTGGTGCCGCCGAGCGCGACGATGTCGCCCTTGATCACCGCGCGGCCGAGCAACCCCCGCTTGAAGACTGCCGGCGATGCGCGAACGGTGACCTCGGCCGTCGCCGGAGCGATCACCACGCGCTTCGCCTCCTTCACCTCGCCCTTGCGGACCGCCACCTGCTCGCCCATGCCGGTCTTGGCGTTCCTGCGGATGATGCCGTCCATCCTTATGATGGGAAGGCCGATGTCCCCTGGGTACGCGCGGTCGACCATCGCGACGGTCCTCCTCTTGTCCTCGATCTCGACGAAATCGCCGGGCCGCACGCCGATCTGGTGCATGAAGGTGGAGTCTATCCTGACGATCCCCTTGTTCACGTCGTCCTGGATGGCCTCAGCCACCTTGAGGTTGATCCCTGGATCCTGCTTCTCGGCCATATGCACGAACCCCCCGGGGAGACAGGAAGCCGCCTGCCCCCTCTGTCATGAATGGGCCGGTGTTTTTAAAGGTTTCGCATGCTCCTTCCAGCCCGTGGCGACAAGGGGAATATATAAACATAGGACACGCTATCGAGAGAAAAAGGGAAGAGAAGGGGAAAGAAGAAGGGAACGAGGAGGGCTCACTTCTTCTCAGCGCTCACCTTGGGCAGCGGGATGGGCGGCGGCAGGTTGATGTCGCGGCTCATCACGAGCGCCTGGATGTTGCACTTGGTGAGCGTGGTGTTGAGGATCTGGGTCATGACCGCTTGGGAGACCTTCTTGCTCTTCTTCCAGGAATCGAGGATCTCCTTGACCTTGGACGCCTCCTCCATATAGATGATGTCTCCCCAGATCTCGATCTCCCCCGCCTTGGGCTCGTACTTGGCGGTGAACTGGAAGGTGAACCTGACGCCGTCCTCCTTGTTCTTGCCGAGCGAGAGGTTCGCGGGCTCGACGCTCTTGATCGCGACGTTGTTGTTGATGTTGATCTTGCCCCTTATCGCGCCCTTGCGTTCGGCGACGAGCTTCGTGAAATTGAATCCGACAATCGTCATATGCGTATCACCTTGAGTGTTCGATACGTGGGCGTAACCGGGGTTAGTATTTAAAGGTTTCGCGGCCCCTGGCAGCAAAGATTTATATACGGCGGCCCGCCTCCGCGGCTTCCATGGCACCCGACGCGCCACCGGTGGAAGGGATCAGGATCGAGCCGGGCATGAAGGCCGCGGACCTCGCTGAACGCTACGGCGCCGTCGGCTTCCAGGCGTCCCGCGTGGGGGAGGCGGTGCGGCTCATCAGGCGGATGAAGCAGGACAAGGCGCTCGTCATCCTCACCTTCACCTCGAACATGGTATCGTCGGGCCTGCGCGAGCTCTTCGCCCAGCTCGCAAAGGAGCGGTTCGTCGACCTCATCATAACCGGCATCGGCTCGGTCGAGGAGGACCTCATGAAGACACGCGCGCCGTTCGCCCTCGGCGACTTCGCGGCCGACGACATCGAGCTCCACCGGCGGGGCATCAACCGCATCGGCGACATCCTCGTCCCGTCGGAGCACTACCAGTTCCTCGAGGACGCGCTCCAGCCGTTCTTCGCGGCGTGCCTCGCCGAGAAGGGGGTGTGGGCGCCATCCGAGCTCATCGCGCGCCTCGGCGCGCAGGTCGATGACGAGGGCTCAATCATCCGCTGGGCCTCCCAGAACCGCATCCCTATCTACTGCCCGGCGCCCACCGACGGCGCGTTCGGCCTGCAGGCGTATTTCTTCAAGAAGAAGCATCCCGAGTTCATCATCGACGTCACCGCCGACATGCAGGCGCTCGCGGGCGCGGTCCTGCAGGCGGAGAAGGTCGGCGGCATCATCCTCGGCGGCGGGTTCGCCAAGCACCACGCGATCGGCGTCAGCATCCTGCGCGACGGCATGGACTATGCGGTCTACGTCTCGACCGGCACCCCCTACGACGGCAGCCTCTCCGGCGCCCGGCCGAGCGAGGCGAAGAGCTGGAGCAAGATCCGGGAGCAGGGCAGCACCGTCGTCGTCGAGGCTGACGCGACAATCGCCTTCCCGCTCATCGTCGCGGGGGTGAAAGGATGATCGGCATCGTCGCCGCGGCGCTCGCCACCGGCATCGCGACCAAGCTCGTCGACATCATCGAGCGGAGCGAACGCCCGACGGTCAGGGGGGCTGCTATCCTCCTCGGCGCGGTCTACGGCGCGCTCATCGCGTACGTCATATCCGTATCCGCTGATGTCGCCCCGCTCTGGCTCGGCGTCGCCTTCGGCGTCATCCTGGCCGGCAAGACCGACACGCCCCAGCACGTCGCGGGGCTCATCGCGCTCGCGCTCGCGCTCCTCGTGCTCGAGGTGCCGGCGTTCTCGCTCCCGCTCACGGCGATCTTCGCGCTCGTCGCGGTCGCCGACGAGAAGCTCTCCGACCTCGTCCACCGCTGGCGGATGCGTGGCCTCTTGCCGAAGCTGATGGCGCTCCGGCCGACGGTCGAGATCTGCGCGCTCGGCGTCTCGCTCGCGACCGGCAGCTGGATCGTCTTCGCCGCGATCCTTGCCTTCGACATCGGCTATGTCGGCATGTCGGTCTTCGAGCGATAGCTTTTAATAGGTTCTCCGATATGCGTGCGGCGGCATGGAACACGCGAGGGTCACCTACACGAAGGACGTCCAGGCGCTCGAAAAGACGCTCCCCGGCACGCTAAAGACCGTCTTCTCCGGCGCGCGCACCGTCGCGATCAAGGTCCACATGGGGGAGCCGGGCAACCAGTACCATATAACTGCCGAGGCCATCCGGCGGATCGCCGCCGCCTGCAGGTCGGCAGGCCTCGAGCCGTTCGTCTTCGACTCGCCGGTCGTCTACAATTCGCCCCGCAACGAGCCGGCGACCTATCTGAAAGCCGTCGCCGCGCACGGATTCACCGAAGCGAGCATCGGCTGTCCGGTGCGGGTCTCGAACGAGAGCGTGCCGTTCCGCTCCCGGACGATGGAGTACCGCGTCTGCAAGGACCTCCTCGACGCCGACGCCGTGCTCGTGGTCTCGCACGTCAAGGGCCACATCTGCACCGGTCTCGGCGGCGCGATCAAGAACCTCGGGATGGGCGCGGTCGCGAAGGAGACCAAGGGTGCGATCCACGACGGGGGCAAGCCGCTCTACGTCGGCGGCTGCACGCTCTGCGGCGAGTGCGCGCGGCGCTGCCCGAACGACCATATCCGCTACGACGACACCCGCCCGCGCTTCGACAAGAGCTGGTGCTGCGGCTGCTCGAACTGCCACATCTTCTGCCCAGTGGGGGCGATCATGCCCAAGCGCGCCGTCTTCGACCGGCTGCTCGTCGAGGCCGCGGGATTCGCCGCGAAGAACTTCAGGCGCGTCTTCTACATAAACATCATCGAGGGCGTCGCGAAGTACTGCGACTGCGTCGCCGACGCGGGGCCCCTCATCTCGGAGGATGTGGGCATCGTCTGCGGCGCGGACCTCTGCGCCGTCGAGAAGGCCTCCTTCGACCTCGTGGTTGAGAGGAACGGGAAGGACGTCTTCGAGGAGGCGCACCACAAGTCGCCCGCCTACCATATCGGGATCGCCGAGGAGCACGGCCTCGGGAGCACGCACTATGAGCTTGTTCGTTGACGTCCACTGCCACCTCGAGTACGACGAGTTCGACGCCGACCGCGATGCGGTCATCACGCGCGCGAAGGAGGCGGGCGTCGTCGCGATCCTCAACGCGGGGCTGAACCACGAGCGCAACCTCAAGACGCTCGCGATCGCCGAGCGGTACGACATCGTGCGAGCATGCCTCGGCCTCTACCCGCTCGACGCGCAGAAGCTCTCGCCCCAGGAGCTCGATGAGGAGGTCGCGTTCATCAGGAAGCGCAGGGATACGATCGCGGCCGTTGGTGAGGTAGGCCTCGACTACCACTGGGAGAAGGATGAGAGCAGGCGCGCTCTCCAGAAAGAGGCGTTCGCGCGGATGATCGAGCTATCTCACGCGCTCAGGAAACCGCTCGTCGTCCACTCGCGGGAGGCGGAGGTGGACGTCATCGCGATGCTCGAGGAGAACGGCGCGAAGAGGGTGCTGCTGCACTGCTTCGGCGGCGCGGCGGCGCTCGCCAAGAGGGGAATCGCGAACGGCTGGAGCTTCTCCATCCCGCCGAACATCACGGTCTCGTCCCACTTCAGGAAGCTCGCAAAGACGGTCCCGATGTCCCAGCTCCTCACCGAGACCGACGCTCCCTTCCTCGGACCTGTTCCGAAGACGCGGAACGAGCCGGCGAACGTGCGCGTCGCGATCGGGAGGATCGCGAAGGCGAAGGGGCTCGACCCGGCGGAGGCCGAGCGCATGGTCTACATGAACTACCGGAAGCTGTTCGGCTGATCATTTCCCATTTCTGAAGACCCCGAAATAACTGAGGGGAGTCAGTGGTTCTGCGTGTCCTATAAATCCACCGATCGACATCCACGCCTCGACCTCCATCTTCGAGAACCGCTGTGATATCAGGCCTTCTTCTGTATACACGATCCCCTTCTCGTCCTTCGTCACCTTCAGACCGATTGAAGCGTACGCCTCGTGCTGCATCCGCTTGGCCTCTTCGGAATAGACGCTCATTATGAGCAACCCCCCTGGCCGGATGATCCTTCCCATCTCTTTTATCGCCCCTTCCTTTTTCGTATAGAGATTGCCGAAGGTGTTGAATGCGAGGATGCCGATATCGAACTCGTCATCATGATACGGGAGACTCTCGATGTCGCCTCCCCTGATGCTCACCTCAGAGCAATCCTTGTATCTCCGTTTCGTATACGCGACAAGCGAATCGCTGTAATCAACGCCATGGACCTCACAGCAGTACGGCCTGATGACCTCAATAATCCTGCCATGACCGCATCCAGCTTCGATCGCCCTCATCCCGAGATGCGATTCGAACAGTTTCCTGATACGCTTCTCCTCGACCGCATGGTACCGATCCAGCTCGTGGGGAAGGGCGGGATCGCGCATCATCTCATGGTTCTGGGTCCACCACTCCTTCGCCCGTTGTTCGAGATTCATGCTATCACTTAGTAGTAGTTATATTCTTGCTTATATATCAAATTTTTCATATATTTTTTTTACAAAAAGGAATAATTTTTATAGAAAAAGGATTAAAAGGATGGTATGGAGGCATATCGGCTGACAGACAAAGACCGTCGTATCCTCTACGAGCTCTCTCTCGACGGACGGGCGAGCATCACCGAGATAGCGCGCAGGGCCGGATTATCAAAACAGGTGGTCAGCTACCGGATCGATCTTCTCGAGAAGAACAACGTCATCCTCGGCTACCATGCGATCACCAACATCTATATGCTCGGGAAGACCCATTACCGCGTCTTCCTGAAGCTCCAGAACATGAGCGCTGAGAAGGAGGACGAGTTTGTCGCATACCTGAAGAATCACCCGAAGATCGTGTGGATCGCCTCTCTCGAAGGATACGTCGATTGCGCGTATCTCGTGTGGGCGGACAACATCAGCGAGTTCGAGGCGGTCTACGATGAGATCGACCGCGTGTGGGGCACCTATTTCCAGGAGAAGCAGCTTTCGATCGCGACGCGCATAGAGTATCTCAAGCACTCGTACCTGACGGAGGCGGAGGACGCGCATTCGATAGTATTTGGGGACTGCTACGAGCATCATGCGCTCGATGCGCTCGACAAAGCGCTCCTCGGCGACCTCACGACCGATGCGCGCGTCTCCCTCGTCGAGCTCGCGAACAGGCACGGCATGTCGGCGAAGGCGATAAAGAAGCGGATCGATGATCTCATCGCGAAGAGGATCATCATCGGCTTCAATGCGAAGATCAACCACACCCTGCTCGGCTTCACCCACCGCAAAATCTCCCTCAACCTCAACGATGTGTCCCAACCGACGATCGATAGGCTCTCCGGTTACCTGCGGAGCAACCCGAACGTCATCTTCCTGGTCAAGCCGATCGGCGGCCATGATTTCGAGTTCGAGATCATGACCGAGACGAACGAGGCGTTCCACGCGCTCGTCAAAGACCTCCGTTCGCGTTTCGCGGATGAGATAAAAGACCTTGGCGTCTTCATCATCTATTCAGAGCCGAAATCAGGGCAGTTGCAGGACTACTAAATGATACGAAACATTAAAAAAGGCAGGAATAATTCCGCAGGGCAGCGGGCCTGTAGTCTAGTGGCTATGACGTCGCCTTCACGAGGCGAAGGTCCCCGGTTCGAATCCGGGCAGGCCCATCATCATCACTCCCTCTTCGCTCCCGGCAAACGGGGCTCATCGCAGGTCGACTGGGCGGTATCGCTGACAATCTTCCTGATCTACATCGCCTGGTTCTTCCTCTACATCAAGCCGTCCTTCACCCAGGCCGACGTCCGCGACCCGCTGACCTCGATCATCGACGACGGGATCGACGCCTCCGCTTCGTGGGAGGTCGAGCGCGTGCCGATCATGTTCATGGCGAACGGCACGTACGCCGACCAGCCGCTGATCCTCGCGCTCCCCTTCGGCTGGGAGCCCGGCTCGTTCGCGCGCCAGGACGGCGCCTACCTCGGCTTCATGAACGGCAGGATCCTCACCCTCGCCGACGTCAAGCCCGCGACGCAGATCTGGCTGGTCCACGCGGACGCGGAGTACTCTCCGCCCGCAGTTCGGTACGACCTCTACGCCGACGCCACCCAGGCGATCCTCACTGACGAGGAGTTCACGCTCAGGATGGCGGACGGCTTCCCCGACGAGGTGCGGTACAGCGAGCGCGAGCGCATGCGCAGCGGCGCCTACTACGTGAACAACCAGAGCGCGCCGTTCGAGAACCTGTCCTTCAACGCGACGCCGCTCTACGCCTCCTATCACGGCATGCTCCAGGGGCTCAACCACACCACGGTCGTCTTCGCGAAGAACCCGGCTGTCTATGGAATCGTCGACCTCGCGGTGCGGGAGGGCTATGGGCTCATGCTCTCCTTCGTCCTCGACGACTATACCACCTACTACTCGAACGCCGAGCTCACCGGGAGCATCAACTACTCCTCCAACCGCTGCACGAGCTTCACGGCGGACCTCATCGACTTCTCCGACGGCGAGAGCGGCATCCTGTTCTATCTCGAGCGCGACAGCGGCATCCGCTTCTGCGCGATCAATACCACCGAGCTGAGGCTCAACCTAACGATCCCGTTCGACCGGAGCACGGTCTACCGGATCGTCTTCCACACCGACCCTCTCCCCGATGTCCTCGACCGTCAGGAGACGAGCGTCCCTCGCTTCGGCGTCACCGAGCGCGAGCGGGGGTTCACCTACACGGGGTTCGAGGGCATCACCGGCATCCCCTACGACGCGCTCAAGGCCTACTGGGACTACCCTTCCGAGCGCGACTTCGCTTTCACGGTCACGGACGCGGCCGGCACGGTGTTCGAGTACGAGCCCGATCCGCCGGGCCTGCTGACGAACGTCTATGCCAGGCGCACGAGGGCGTACCTCCTCGACGAGTACGGCAACCGCACCCGGATCGACCTGACCGTGCGCACCTGGTGATATTATGGACAGGCGGGCTTACATACGGACCATGGAAGCGTTCATCGCGATAATCATCACCCTCATCTTCATCGTCTTCATCCTGGCGCGCCAGAACACCGCCGAGGTCGAGCGCTCGCCGCTCGACATCCTGGGGGCGGTGTCGCAGGACGACGCGTTCAGGAACTGCGTGCTCGGGCGGGACGTGGCCTGCATCAACGGGACGCTCGAGGGCATCATGCCGAACCGGTACGAATACCTCTACAACCTCTCGGCCGACCCGCGGACCGTGCTGCAGGGGCTGCCTGCCCAGCGCGTCTTCGTCGAGAGCTACCTCTTCGCCGGCAACGACTCTGACTATGATCCTGTCGTCATGCGGCTCTTCTACTGGCAGAGGTGAGAGGGCGATAGGAACCTTTTTATACCGCGCCCGCCACTGTCCGGCCCATGAGGATCACCATCGACACGCGCGAGGACTCCGCCGCTGACATCGGGCGGGCGATCGAGCTCCTGCAGCGGATCGTCGAGCAGCGCAGGGGTGCCGACGGGCCGGGCGATCTCCCCGCCGACGAGTCGTCGAACCGGGGCTTTGTCAGCATGTTCGGCGGCATGGAGGCCGCGCAGGCACCACCGTCGCCCGTTCCTGCGGCCCAGTCGGACGATGGCGACGGGACGCCGGAGCCTGACGATATCCCTGAGCTCGAGACCTATTGAAGGGGTGGCAGAGATCCCCGCAGGAAACTTTATAAACCGTCGCGCATTCTCATCTCCCATGAAGTACCGCATCATCGACGACCTCACGAGCGACGTGATGTTCGAGGCGTACGGGAAGGACGCAAAAGAGCTCTTCGAGAACGCGGCGACGGCCCTCTTCTCGGTCATCTGCGACATCGGCAGCGTGGCCGACGAGCAGGCGCGCGAGTTCGCCGTCGAGGGAAAGGACGAGCGGGAGCTCATGATGAACTGGCTCGCAGCGCTCATCGCCTCGGTCGACATCGACGAGATGTTCTATTCACAATTCACCGTCGAGAAGATCACCCCGACGTCGCTTCGGGCGGTCTGCGCCGGCGAGTCGATCACGCCCGGCAAGGGCGGCACGGTCGTGAAGGCGGTGACGAACCACCAGTTCGCGATGGGGACCGAAGGCGGCAGGCGGTTCGTCAGGGCGACGCTCGACATATGAACGGATGATCATCATGAAGGAGAAGCTCGAGAGGATAGACAGTTTCCAGTGGCGGCTGCCGAAGGCGGTGCGCCCTGGCATGCGCGTCGACGCGAAGGTCATCGCGTCTGCGCGGATGCTCGACGCGATCGAGGAGGAGGCGGTCCAGCAGCTGACGAACGTCGCGATGCTCCCGGGCGTGGTCTCGCCGGTGATCGCGATGCCGGACGCCCATTGGGGCTATGGCCTTCCCGTGGGGAGCGTCGCCGCCTTCGATGCTGACGAGGGGATCATCAGCGCGGGCCTGTGCGGCTTCGACATCAACTGCGGCATCAACCTGATCCGCACCAATCTCACGGTCGACGACATCAGGGAGCGCAAGAAGGAGATCATCGACACGCTTTTCAGGAAGGTGCCGGTGGGCGTCGGCGCGAAGGGGACGCTCCGGCTCTCGCGGGCGGAACTCGACGAGGTGCTGACCTCGGGCCTCGCCTGGGCGAAGAAGGAAGGGTACGCCACCGACGACGACCTCGCGCACACCGAGGAGGGCGGCCGCATGGCGGGCGCCGACCCGTCGATGGTGTCTGACCTCGCGAAGGAGAGGGGGCTGCCGCAGCTCGGCACCCTCGGCGCTGGCAACCACTTCCTCGAGCTCCAGGCGGTGGACTCGCTCTACGATCCCGCCCAGGCGGAAGCGTGGGGGATCGCCAAGGAAGGGCAGGTCATGATCATGCTCCACTGCGGCTCTCGCGGTCTCGGCCACCAGGTCGCGACGGACTATCTCAAGGTGCAGGAGAGGGCGGTGCAGAAATACGGCATCACCCTCCCTGACAAGCAGCTCGCCTGCGCGCCGGTGCAGTCTGAGGAAGGGCAGCGGTTCTTCGCCGCGATGCAGGCCGCGGTCAACTTCTCGTTCGCGAACCGGCAGGTGATGACCTCGTGGATCCGCGAGTCCTTCGCGAAGGTGTTCGATTCCCCCTGGGAAGAGCTCGACCTCTCGACCGTCTACGGCATCTGCCACAACGTCATCAAGCATGAGGAGCATACCGTCGACGGTGAGAAACGCAAGCTGTACGTGCACCGGAAAGGCGCGACCCGCTCGTTCCCGAAGACGCCGGTCATCATCGCGGGATCCATGGGCACCTCGTCGCACCTGCTCGTCGGGACCGAAGAGGCGATGCGGACGTCGTTCGGCAGCTCGGCCCACGGCGCCGGCCGCGCTATGTCCCGGCATGCGGCGATAGCGTCGTTCAGGGGGGACATGATCGCGAAGGAGCTCGAACGGCGCGGCATCATCTCGCGCGCGCCGTCGCCGAAATCGCTCGCGGAGGAGGCGCCGGAGGCGTACAAGGATGTGGACGAGGTCATCGCTTCGGTCCACGGCGCGGGCATATCGCGCAAGGTCGCGAGGCTCGTGCCGGTGGGCGTGGTGAAAGGCTAGGCGATATCGCAGGACAGCAGGATCAGAGGTCGATGACCTTCCCTTCCTTCCCCACATTGATGACCCGCGTTCTCCCGATCTTCTCCTCGATCCCCTCCGCCTCATGGACGTGGCTGCAGAGCAGGATGTCGGGCTTGAAGGTGTCGATCGCCTTCCTCACCCCCTTGCTCCCCGGGAAGAAGGACGTGAACTTCTCCATGATGGATTCCGACGGGTGGACGTGCGTCACCATGATCTTCCTCTTCATGTCCCTGATGCCGCCGTAGCCATAGGAGAGCACTTTGTAGATCTCGTCCTCGCGGAGCTGGTTGATGCCGATGTTCGCGCCCCCGCAGCCGAAGAGCCCGACATCCTTCGCCTTGATCGAGTAGCCGTGCAGGTTCGTCGCGCCGTAGAGCTCGGCGAGGAAGTCGGCGGTCGCGAAGCTCTCGTGGTTGCCGGGGATGAGGACGACCTTCTGGTTGCGCTTGACGAACGGGCCGATGATGCCCTTGGTGCTGCGCTCGAACGAGGTGAGGTCACCGCAGAGCACGACGAGGTCGACCTTCTCCTTCTCCGCCTTCTCGGCGAGGCGCTTCGCGAGGCCCGTATCGCCGTGGATGTCTCCGGCAGCGAGAATTCTCATGGTGCATCAGGGGGCTAGCGCTCCTGGATCGTCTCGGTCTCGTCCAGGAGGTCGACGATCTTGCTCGGCCTGCCGCTCTTTTCGCCCTCGAAGACGATGAAGTCCATCTTGTCCTTGATGTCTGGGTTGAGGTCCTCGAGCGAGGTCATATAATCCTCGCCGACGAGGTTCGCGGAGGTGGTGACCACCGGCGAGCCGAGCTCCTCCACGATCTTCGTGAACCAGTGGTCAGGGATCCTGACGCCGATCGTGTCGAGGCCGTTGTTCGTCTCAGGGGCGATGCATCCCTTGTTCTTGAGCCTGAGGATGAGGGTGTAGGGTCCGGGCAGGCGCTCGACCCACGCCCTTTTGGTGTTCGCGACCTCGCAATTGTCGTATATCCACTTCTTCGAGGGCGCGATGACTGAGAAGGGGCGTGTATAGCGCTTCTTTATCTCCCTGACCCTCTTCACGGCGTTCAGGCTGGTGGCGTCGCATCCGATGCCGTAGATCGTGTCGGTCGGATGTATGAAGACGTCCCCTTCCTCGATGGCGTTCAGGAAGACCTCCTTCTGGAGGATGAACTCATCTTTGGTGAGCGTTTGCATGAGCCCATGGGGCTGCCGTTCAATATAAAAAGGTTTTGGAAAAGAAGGGTTTCAGGCTGCGCCACCGAGGTTATGCCGCCTGACGTCCTGCTGGAACTGGAAATCCTCGATGAACCGCATCCTGCGCTCGTACTTCTCGTAGGAGACGAAGTCCAGGGGCTGCCGCGGGAACATCGTGCATCGCCTCATGCCGCGAGCCTGCCTGTAGGGGCCCCTTCCTCCAGGCAAGGCATCATCCCATCAGCATCGTCGGGGTGCTCGATGGCCCTTATGCTCTCCTCGATGGTCCTCGCTCCGGTCCCGGGATTCGGTTCCAGGGGGAAGGTCCGTCGCATGTACATCGCGCCTCACCTCCGGTCTGGCGAGGCCAGGGTCCGCATGGTGAGCAGCCTGATCTGCTCGTGGAACAGCCGCGTGATCGTCTCGACGCTCGTGTCGCTCGGGTTCATCAGCATCACCTCCTTCTGCAGCATCTCTGTATGATAGTTGGAGAAGGGCGCGAGCGCTATAAAAGGGTGGCGCGGGAGTATGTCCAGTGCCTTGCGAACCATATTTTCTATATTGAAAATAATTGTGGTGTTGGGACACCTTTAAATAGTATCGTCATGCATATCCTCCCCTAAAGAGGTGCACCATGGCAGACATACCGCCGAAGGCCTTCATGATCGTCGGACTCCTCGTCGCAGCGGCATCGGGGTTCGTCAACTACACCCAAGGCGAGACCAGGACCTTCACTTCGGTCCTGATCGGCAAGTTCTCGCTCTTCCTCGTCGCCGGCATCGTCCTGATCGGCTGGGGGATCTTCGTATCGGTGGCATATTCCGACAAGAGGCTTAGGGAAGAGGAGGCAAAGCTCCTCGCCCAGGAGAAGGGCCAGCATCGGCATGCGCACCAGGCGGCGCATGCCCATCACCAGGCCCAGCGCGCGCAGCAGGCGCCCCCGCACCCGTATGCTCCGCATGCTCCGCATGCGGCGGCCCCCCCTAAAGAGACAGGTCCCAAGCGCACCGACCTGATCATGGAGCAGGCCAAGCGGATGTATGACGAGATGCAGGCGGCAGGGGAGCCGATGCCGGGCAGCCTCACCCCCTACCCGCTGCCCCGCAGCGGCAGGGAGCATCACGCGACGCCGGCGCACCATCCGGCCCAGCGCCGGAGCAGACCGGCTCCCCAGCACGACTATCCGCACCCTCACACCCCGAACTTCTGCCCGAACTGCGGAGCGAGGACGGCTCCCGGTGCGCGCTTCTGCATGGGCTGCGGCTACAATTTCTAGGCCGGTCCGGCCTCCCAAAGGAAAGGCATAAAAACCTCGGCCCATTCAGCATCCCATCATGGGCATCTTCAAGGACATGCTCTCTTCTGGCGAGACGCTCTTCCGGAACCACATCGCGCTCGACTACGACTACATCCCGAAGATGGTCCCCTACCGGGACGGCGAGCAGCGCCAGATAGCGATGTGCATCAAGCCGCTCTTCGCGCAGCGGAACGGCAGGAACTGCATCATCACCGGCCCGCCGGGGGTGGGCAAGACCGTCGCGTGCAGGCATGTGCTCAAGGAGATCGAGGACGAGACCGACGAGATCGAGCCGCTCTACATCAACTGCTGGCAGAAGAACACCACCTACAAGGTGCTCGTCGAGCTGTGCGACCTGCTCGGCTACAAGTTCACGCACAACAAGAAGTCGGACGAGCTCTTCAAGGTGGTGGCGCAGATGCTCAACAAGAAGAGCACCGTCCTCGTCTTCGACGAGATAGACAAGGCGGAAGACCACGACTTCCTCTACATGCTCCTCGAGGAGATCTATCGGAAATCGATCGTCCTCATCACCAACTACAGGGAGTGGATAGTCTCCCTCGACCAGCGCATCAAGTCGCGGCTCACGCCGGAGATGATCGCCTTTGCCCCCTACAGCCGGAAGGAGACGCGAGGCATCCTCGACGAGCGGCGCAAGGCGGCGTTCGTGCCGGGCGTGTTCTCGGACGAGGCGTTCGGCATGGTGGCAGACCTCGCGTTCGCGCACAGGGACATACGGGCCGGGCTCTACCTCATGAAGGAAGCAGGGAACGCCGCTGAGGACCGGAGCTCGCGGACCGTCGGCGCTGAGGACGTCGAGGCGGCGAAAGGGAAGCTCGGCGACTTCTCGGTGAAAAGGCCCGACGATCTCGAGGAGGAGACGCGCTTCATCCTGAACATCGTGAAGGAGCATACCGGCAAGCGGATCGGCGACCTCTACAAGGCGTACCAGGACGCCGGCGGGACGAGCGTCTACAAGACCTTCCAGAGGAAGATCGCGAGGCTCGCCGAGAACCGATTCATAGCGGTCAAGAAGGTGCTCGGCGGCGCCGACGGCACCACCACGATCGTCGACTACAACGCGTCCCGGCCGAAGACGCTCGACGAGTACTGACCCTCCCTCGGGCAGACGGTCCCGCTACCGCTCCCGCCCGATCTCCTCGAGCTGCTTCTCGCGGACATCCGCTGGCTCCGGCTCGTCCATCACGACCTCCTCCTCCTCGAGCCTGCGCTCCTCGCGCTCGAGTTGACGGAGCGACTTCTTGGTGGTGCCGTGCCTGCCCCTGAAGATGAAGCTCATGACCACGCCGAAGATGACAATCATCGAGACGTAGACCCAGGAGGTCGGCACCGTGATTCCTGCGGAGAGGGTGTTCAGCCCCATGATGACGCGGTGCAGCCAGGAGGAATCTGAGACTGTGACCACGAACCCCTCCTCGCTCACGAACCGCGCGCCGGCATCGTCGTGGTACGTCACCCTCACCGTGAACTGGTTCTGCACCTGCGTGAGGTCGGTCGCCCGGAGGTTGAGGATGAACTTGCGGTTCGCGGAGAGCTCGTCGAGGTCCCAGGTCTTGGAGCGGTCGCCCTGCATTAGCTCGACGATGACGTCTTGGGGGTCCGATTCCGAGTCCTTGGTGAGCAGGAACTCAACCGCGAAGCTCTGGTTCAGCGTCACGTTCGCGGGATAGGAGATTTCACTGATGCCGATCCTCGGCCGGTCGCCGACCTGCACGATGACGGTCGCGCTCTTGGTGACCGCGTCGTTCGAGGCGACGACCCGCAGGTCCTTCTTCCCTGGGGAGGTGAGGTTCGCGGAGAGCGTCAGCGTCTGCGCCTGCGCGATGCCGAGGTTGATGGTCGTGCAGCTATCCAGGCACACCGCGAGGTCGTAGAGGAAGCTGTTGCCGCGGTTCTCGATCTCGCAGACGACCTGCGCCGTCTCGCCGGCGAGGAAGCCCGTGCCCGTCGCCTCGCAGGAGAGCCCGACCTCACTCGAGTAGGCCTTGGTCTCCTCCTCCTCCTTCTGGGCAGCGAGCAGCTGCATCTCCTCGAGGGTCGCGGCTGGGAGCCCCTTGCGCGCCAGGAACTGCGCCTGGCCTGACTCGTTGCGCGGCGTGTAGGCGCCGACGTTGAAGGTGTAGGCGAAGTTCGGGTCGAGGTCATCATCCACGCGCACGATCCAGGTCCTGCTCTTCGTCTCGCCCGGCTTGAGCAGCAGGCGCTTGTCGGGCTCGTCGAGGATCATGAGCCCATCGGACTGCGAGGGCGCGAGCTGGGTCGCGACGTAGAAGGCGTTCGGGTTCGCGACCTCGGCCTCAATCAGGTTGTGCGAGCCGAAGCCGACCTCGCCCCTTGCCGCGCTGGCGTCGATCCTCACATAGGGGTCGAGCGTATCGAGGATCCGCGTGACGTCGCCCGTGATGTCGAGCCGCTGGGTGCGCAGGTCGACGAACCTGCCCTCCCACTCATAGCGCGTCGAGTACTCGTCGGAATCGGTCGAGTCCTTGAGCTTGATGTGGCTCGCGTCGACGTAGCCGATCTCGCCGTAGGTGACGTCGTAGTCGATCCAGCCGTAGCCGGGGAAATACACCTCCGCCCAGGCGTGCGGCACCCACTTGTCGCGGTAGAGGTCGAGGTTGGTGTATGAGACTCCGGAGACGAACCTCGCCGGGATGCCGACGCTCCGGAGGAGCGCGATGAAGAGCGTCGTTATCTCGTCGCACACGCCGTACCGGTTCTCGAGCACCCAGCTCGCCTTCTGGCTGCCGTCGGCGGTAAGCGTCGAGAGCGAATAGTCTATATGGGTATTCACCCAGTCGGCCGTCTTGTAGACGACGACGTAGAGGTCGTCCTCGCCCTCCGCGATCCCGGTCGCCTGCCTGATGACCTTCGGGTTGTCCGAATCGATGTTCGCGGTGGCCTTGGTGTAGGCGAAGATGTCAGGGTCGAAGACCTCTGCCGGGAACCGCACCTTGCCGGTGACCTTCACGAAGCCCTCGCTCGTCCGCACCCGCGAGTCGATGCGGAAGGCGAGCTCCCGCTGGATCGGGTCGTCCCATCGGAAGAGCAGGTCATCCCCCTTCGCCGCTTCAGGGTCGGTCTCGAAGGAGAGCACCTGCTGGCGCGCTGACTCGCGCGGGAAGAAAGTGGCGTTGATGATGACATAATCGACATACGCGTTCGGGTCGAGCTCGACGATCTCGGCCTTGGAGGAGATGCCGATCTCGGACTCCGCGGTCTTCGCGGTGCGGAACCAGTCCGTATCGGTCGCAGCGGCGGACGCTATGAGGATGAGCAGGAATGCAAGCAGGATGGCTGGTGCGCACCTCTTTTTAAACATACCGGGGTTCCTTTGCCGCCTGTCGTTTATAACCTTTTTGGTCGAAAAAGAAATACGCTGCGGGCGGCACGCAGCAGCACGCTGCTGAGCCACCCGCAGCTCCGCACTTCTACGCCGCGGGTGGGATTCGAACCCACGTGCCCCGAAGGACAGTAGATGTTTGTAGGCCACACGAAGTCTCATAAAGGCAGTAACTTCCGCCCTTAGCAATCTACCGCAATGGCCAGGCTATGCGACCGCGGCATGTGGAACGCGATGCTGCGGAAGAATCAGCGGCTGTTTTTAAAGGTTTTGCTCAGGAACCTAACGCTGGCCGATCCTGCTCGTGACCTGGTACCGCACGAGCGGATACCGCGCCTCGAAGAGCGCGCGCCTGACCCTCCCGGAAAGGCCGGTCCGTTCCGCCCGCTCGACGAGGGGCGCGACTCCCCCGAACCGCTTCATATCGCCGAGCAGGCGCTCGAGGTCTTCCCATCTCCTCGCGAAGTTGCGGTGCGTCGTGTCGACGGTGAGCACCGGGCAGACGTCGAAGGAGGCCATCATCTCCTTGTAGCACTCGCCGAGCCGCTCGAGGTAGGCGTTGCCCGGCTCGGCGAGCGAGAGCTCGCTCTTCCGGCCGCGCTTCCTGATGCGCTCCTGGACCGCCGGGACCGAGGCCTTGAGGTCGATGATCAGGTCGGGCGGGCGCGTCGTCTCGAGGAATTTATGGTACATGCTCGTGTAGACCTCATGGTCGCGCTCGCTGATGTTGCCGAGGAGGTAATTCGTCTTCTCGAACACCGCATCCTCATAGACGGTCCGGTCCTGGATATAGGACTTGCCCTGGTCGATCCCGAGCGCGACGATCTCGATGTGGTCCATGCTCCGCACATGGAGGAAGTAGTGCTGGAGGTTGAACGCCCAGAACTGGAGGTTCTCCTTCGGGAGGGCTTCGTATCCTTCTCCCCCTGAGCCCGGAGGCAGGCCGGTCGAATCAGCAGAGGATCCCAGGGGCGCGCCGGTCGTGCCGGCGACCGAGCCCTGATACTCGTCGAGCGCGGCATAGAAGGGGCTGAGCAGCGGGTTCTTCCTGACGCGCTCCTCGCGAAGGGGGATGCCGAGCGCCCAGGAGAGCACCTTCCCGGTCGTCGTCTTGCCGACGCCGATCGTGCCGGCGATGCCGATGAAGACGCCCTTGCCCTTGCCCGATGCCACGTGCCCACCCCCTGATGGCGACAATCGCCGGTCCCTAATTAAGCTTTCCACAACCTTTATATTCCCTGCTGCGGTTGCAGCGATATGCGCGTCATCCTCGTCCGCCACGCCGAGTCCAAGGACAACCGGCTCGGTCTTCTCGCCGGCAGCAAGGAGAGCGGCCTCACGCAACTCGGGAAAGACCAGGCGGCGAGGCTCGGCATGCGCCTGAAGGATGAGCGTATCGGCATCTGCTATATGAGTGACCTTCCTCGGGCGAAGGAGACGGCTGAGGCGATAGTCGCCCACCATCCCGCTGCCGAGGTCCATGCCGACCAGCGCCTTCGGGAGCAGCGCCTCGGCATCTTCGAAGGAAGGCCCTGGGAGGAGTATCAGGAGACTGAGCGCAGGTCAGGCCTGCCGAAGCGCGACTTCGTGCCCCCGGGCGGCGAGTCGGTCGGCCAGATGCAGGAGCGCGTGACCACGGCCTTCGATGGGATCGTCGCCGCGTCGGCCGAGAATACCGTCCTCATCGTGACGCACAATGGGCCGATCAAGGCGATGGTGCGCCATGTCACCGGCAACAGCCTGCTCCTCAAGGGCGAATCCCTCAAGAACGCGAGCGTCACGATAATCGAGACCGATGAGGACGGCATGATCACGATGCCGGCGCTCAGCGATACCGCCCATCTCGCGTAACTTTTATAAAGGGAGCCCGATTTACGGGCATATTCCCTTTCTCCATAGCGGGGTAGGGCAGTCAGGAGTGCCCGGTGGGCTCATAACCCACAGGTCGGAGGTTCAAATCCTCCCTCCGCTATCCTTTTCAAAAGGATAGAACCTAAAGGGACGTGTGGGGCATTCGCGTCGCTCAGCCCCGCTCAGCGCGGATCGACGCGATAGCGGTGATCCGCATCGGTGTCAATGGACGAAACCATTGGTTCGAATCCTCCCTCCGCTATCATTATAAACCTTCAGAGAAGATAGGCCTTCTTCCAGTAATCATCCACGACCCGGTGCGTGTTGTAGTACGAGGCGTCGTACTTCGAGGTCGCGCGCCCGACCTTCAGGAAATCGTTGTGCTTCTCGTAATACCTGGGCAGGATGAGATTGTTGAGGACCCAGTAGAGCGCATCGGCATCATCCTGGCTGTTGGACGGAAGGTTGATGCCTTTCGGCGATCTCGGACCGATCGCCCAACCGTTGACATCGCCCTCCTGCCACGCCTCGTCCCACCAGCCGTCGAGCACCGAGAAGTTGGGGACGAAGTTGAAGGCCGCTTTCATCCCGCTGGTGCCGCACGCCTCTCGCAGCCGCTCAGGGGTGTTGAGCCAGAGGTCCACCCCGGCGGTGAGGAACGCGCCCACGTCCATATTATAGTTGGGGACGAATATGACATTGATATGCGATCCCTTCAGGGATGCGCCGTAATCGTTGATCTGCTTGATGAGCTCTTTCGCTGGCTCGTCGCTCGGATGCGCCTTCCCTGCGTAGAGGATCTGGATATGGCGCTCACCGACCGCCTCCTTGAGCTTGTCGGTGTTGTGGAAGATGAGGTTGGCCCTCTTGTAGAGCGAGGCTCGCCGGGCGAAGCCGATCGTGAAGATGTCGGGGTCCAGCGGGATATCGTGCATGTTCTGCAGGTACTCGATGAGTCTCCGCTTCGCTAGCATGCGCGCTTCCTCGACCCTCGCGAGCGGGAGCAGCGCCCCGCGAAGGCGCGCTGGCTCCTTCCGCCAGTCCGGAACACGCTCGTCGTAGAGGGCCTGCACCGGCGGCGATGTCCAGGTCAGGTGGTGGACGCCGTTGGTGATGACGTCGAAGTCGTAGCCGGGGAACATCTGGCGCGTGACCTCGCCGTGCTTCTCCGACACCGCGTTATGGTACCGCGAGGTCGCGAGCGCGAGCCGCGTCATGTGCAGCTCCTCTCTTCCGAGATCGTGCGTCTCGCCGATGCGCCTCAGATGCGTTAAGAGCTCGGGCTCGAGGAACTGCTCGACCGTCCTCCACTCGAAGATGTCGTGCCCTGCCTGGACCGGGGTGTGGATGGTGAAGACGTTCCGCTCGATCACCTTCTCGAGGTCGCCTCCTTCCTCGCGCATGCGCTCGAGGCTGAGCAGCGCCGCGTGCCCCTCGTTGAGATGGAAGACCCTGATGTCGCCATGGCCGAGCTCGCGCAGCAGCCGCAGGCCGCCGATGCCGAGGATGGTCTCCTGGACGAGCCGATACTCTTTCCCTGCGCCGTAGAGCGTCCGGGTGAAGTTGTTGCCCCCGAGATCCCCGTTGAGCGAGGTGTCGAGGAGATAGCCGGGGACGGCATGGTCATTCCTGCCGACGACGTGCTCCCATCCGCGGACCGTCACCTCCTTCCCGGCGATGGATAGCTTCGCTCTGGCATCGGTGAGCGTCATCTCCGCCTCGGGCCGCCAGACCTGGGCGCGGTCGCGCTGCCAGCCGTCCTCGATGACCTGCCTGACATAGCCGTGGCTGGGCAGGAGCGAGACGAAGACGACCGGGTAGCCACGGTCGGCGAAGGAGCGCACCAGGTCGCCGGCGAGCACGCCGAGCCCGCCGGAATAGGTGGGGATGCTCGACTTCAGGCCTATCTCCATCGAGAAGAGCGTGACTGTCGGTGCTGTCATTGCTGCTTGACCTTCACGGCGCTGCCATCACTCATGAGGCGTTCCGCGTGCCCACACCTCCATGTCGCGCAGGGCCTCTATTTAAACCTTGCTCCGGCATTAGGGCAAGCTTTTTAACAGGGGAGGATTGTCCGGCAGCCATGCGCTTCCCCCCTCTCAAGGCGAAGGCCTGCCTCGCGCCGCTCGCCGGCTACACCGACGTCGCGTTCAGGGTGCTCGCGCAGCGCCTCGGCGCCGGGATGTGCGTGACCGAGCTCGTCTCAGCGGAGGCTATCCTCCGAAAGAATCCCGAGACCCTGCGCTATCTCCAGTTCGCGGATGAGGAGTCGCCGAAAGCCCTCCAGATCTTCGGCGACGATCCCGACCGGCTCGTCGAGGCGGCCTCGATGATGGAGGCGAAGGTCGATCTCATAGACCTCAACTGCGGCTGCCCGGCGGCGAAGATCGTCCGCGGAGGCGCGGGGGCTGCGCTCCTGAAAGATCCTGCGCGCATCGGACGCATCGTGGCGGCGCTCGTCGACGCGCTCTCTGTGCCGGTGACCGTGAAGATCAGGCTCGGCCCCTCGAAGAGGGAATACACCTGCGTCGCGGTCGCCCAGGCTGTCGAGGATGCGGGAGGTGCGGCGGTGACGGTGCACGCGCGGCCGTATACCCAGAGCTACGACAAGCCGGCGGAGTGGGAATGGATCCGGAAGGTGAAGGAAGCGGTCTCTGTCCCTGTTCTCGGGAACGGCGACATCACCTCGCCCGAGCGCGCGAAGGCGATGCTCGACGAGACCGGCTGCGACTACGTGATGATCGGGAGAGCCGCGATGGGTAATCCCTATATCTTCAGGCAGACGGACGGCTTCCTCACGGAGGGATCCTACCGCACGCTCTCCGACGCAGAGCGGATCGCGCTCGCCAACGACTACCTCGCGATCGCGGAGGGGTTTGATTATACGATGCCGCAGCTCAAGGGCCAGGCGCAGGTCTTCACCAAGGGCACGGTCGGCGGGGGAAGGCTGCGGGCGCAGCTCAACACGGCACGCACGGTCGACGAGATAGGGCGGATCCTCACCGCGGTCGCAGGACAGACATCGCGAGATCCACGTCGTCGGTGATGACGCCGTCGACGCCGATGCGGCGCATCCGGCGAAGCGGCCCCCCGGTGCTCGGCGCGAACGCGTACACCCTCTTCCCCTTCCGGTGCAGCCGGCTGACCATGCTCCTGCCGAGGAAGCGGTGGTAGAGCACGAACGCGTCGGCGATGCCGACGAGCTCCTTAGGGATGCAGGGGAGCAGGCGTATGAGCCCGACGGTCGTGCGAGGGAGCCTCTTCTTCACCATGATCACAGCGGCCTTCGAGAACGAGGTGATCATCGCCTGGTCGGAGATGAGGTGCCTCTTGAGGAGCGCGATGGCCCGGTCGGCGGTCTTCGCGGCCGTCGCGTGCGTGCACTTGAGCTCGATGTTCAGCCGCACCGTGCGCTTGAGCCTGAGGACAGCCTCCTCGAGCGTCGGGATGCCCTCTCCGGTCTCCCGCCCTCCCTTCCTGAGCCGCAGCCCGGCGACATGCGCGGCGGTCCGACGACGCACCGGCCCCGTTCCTGTGGACGTCCTGCAGAGCGCGGCGTCGTGGAGCACGACGAGCTCGCCGTCCTTGGTGAGGCGCGCATCGAGCTCGATGCCGGTCACCTTCCTGCTCACCGCCTCCTCGAACGCAGCCATGCTGTTCTCCGGATGCCGGTCATGCACGCCGCGGTGCGCCCATATCTCGATCCCTTCCATGGCGCTTCCTAGGGAAAGGGTTTAAATAAACCTTTTGATTCATGCCTCCCATGGCGATCGTCTGCGGCATCGAGGAGGCGGGACGCGGTCCGGTGATCGGGCCCATGGTGATGGCAGGCGTCTGCATCGACGAGAAGGATGAGGACGAGCTCGCGAGGATCGGGGTCAAGGACTCAAAGCTCCTCACCCCGCGCCAGCGCGAGGGGCTCTTCGAGCGCATCAAGAGGATAGCCAAGCGGCACCATATCATCGTCCTGCAGCCAGCGGAGATCGACGCCGCGCTTCGCTCGCCATCCACCAACCTCAACTGGCTCGAGGCCGACACCTCGACCGCGCTGCTGAATAGGCTGGCGCCGGACCGCGCGATCCTCGACTGCCCGAGCCCGAACACGGAGGCGTACGTCGCGCGCGTGCGGCAGGGCCTGGAAAAGGACATGACGATCCGGGCAGAGCACAAGGCGGATCTCCTCTATCCGGTCGTATCGGCGGCGTCGATCATCGCGAAGGTCGTTCGCGACCGCGAGATCGAGGACATCAAGAGGAGGCACAACGTCCAGTTCGGCAGCGGCTACCCGGCGGATCCCCTGACACAACGGTTCCTCGAACGGAACCATGACAAGTACCCCTTCTTCAGGAAGACCTGGAAGAGCTATGTGAGGGTGGCGCAGAGGAAGGCGCAGAAGGGGATCTCCGATTTCTAGGCGAGGTCCTCATACCCGTATCTCTGGAACGCCGCGAGCGCCCGGTCGGTCGTCTCGATCATCTTCTGGTAGACCTGTTCCGGCACCCCGACGTTCGGGAACCCGCAGAGCCGCGCTATCTCCTTGATCGGCGGCCGTTCGACATCGTACATCACCTGGAGCATCGTGCCGATGTAGAACTGCTGGTGCTTCTTCGCATCGGGGAAGTCCCTGGCCACCTGGATGATCCCCTCGAACGGGCGGGATCCGCCGTTGTAGTTGCGGTCCTCGAGGAGCGAACAGATGGTGTCGACCGCGCCGAAGCGCATGTCGTCCTCGGTCGCAGTGCCGTTCGGCCGGTTCCAGCGCCGATGGTGCAGCTGGGTGCGGTGCTTGGTGATAGCCTCCTGGATCAGCGGCCTGTACCGCCGCTCCCCTCCCGGCATGTACTCGAGCGCCATCCCGAGGGCGATCAGCGGGCTGAACTTGTTATAGGGCCCGGCGATGTCGTGCGGAATCCAGATCTCTGCCTGGGGGATAGCGAGGCATTCACGATAATATTCGACATGGAAAGAATGCTGGAGCGTATGGAGCAGGAATTCCTTCAATGCTTCTTCGCTGGGGGGTGGCATCTCTGTCGCCGGCGATACTCCTGACATGAAAGGGGCAACACCCATTTATACTTTTCCCTAATTATTTTCAATATAGAAATAATAAAAGCCACTGGCCTCCTCTCGCCAAAAGGTATATATATGAATCCGCAAACAGTATATAAAATCCCACAAAGACGAGGTCCATTCTCGCCGGCCAACGCACACAAGAGGACAGTAGATGACGCGGATACTCAAGCTCTCCATGAAGGGGTTCAAGTCCTTCGCCCAGCGGACCGACATAGTCTTCGGCGAGAAGTTCAACTGCGTTCTCGGCCCCAACGGCAGCGGCAAGTCCAACGTCATCGACGCCATCTGCTTCGTGCTCGGCAAGGCATCGGCCAAGGGCCTGCGCGCCGAGAAGCAGGCGAACCTCATCTACAACGGCGGCAAGACCAAGCAGCCGGCAAAAGAGGGTGAGGTCTCCATCTACTTCGACAATTCGGGAAAGACTTTCCCCTCCGAGGAGAAGGAGATCAAGATCTCCCGCATCGTGCGGTCCGACGGCGTCTCGGTCTACAAGATCAACGACAAGGCCCGCACCCGGCAGCAGATCCTCGACCTGCTCTCGATCGCGCGGATCGACCCCGACGGCTACAACATCATCCTCCAAGGGGACATCGTGCGGTTCGTCGAGATGAGCACGGTCGAGCGGCGCGGCATCGTCGAGGAGATCGCCGGCATCTCGATCTACGAGGAGAAGAAGCTGAAGGCGATCAGGGAGTTCGAGAAGGTGGAGGCGAGGCTCAACGAGGCGGAGATCATCCTCTCCGAGCGCAAGACCTACCTCGAGGAGCTCAAGAAGGAGTGCAGCCAGGCGAAGCGCTACAAGGACCTCGAGGGCAAGGTGCAGGCGAGCAAGGCGACCCTCATCCACATGGATATCGGGAAGCGCGAGGCGGAGAAGCGGTCGTTCGACGAGAAGATGGGCGCGCATGCGGACGCGGTGAAGAAGCTCGAGGCCGAGATCGCGAGGCTGAAGGAGGAGGTCAAGCGCCACAAGAAGGCCCTCGACGACATATCCAAGGAGGTCGAGGAGAAGGGCGAGAAGGACCAGGTGCGGATCCACAAGGAGCTCGAGCAGATCAGGGTCGAGATCGGCGAGGCGAAGAACCGCATCGCCGCCTGCGACAACGAGGTCGCGCGGGTCGACCAGCGGAAGGGCCAGCTCGACCTCTCGCTCGCCGAGATCCGGGAGAAGCTCACGGGGCAGGCGAAGGAACTCGAGGGGCTCGAGCGGCGCAAGAAGCAGATCGAGAGGGAGCAGGCCGAGCTCCAGAAGCGGATCGACGCCTTCAAGGACAAGAACAACATGGCCTCGCTCCACGAGATCGAGCAGGAGCTCGACGGCATCGAGAAGGCGGCGGACGAGAAGCAGCACGAGATCGCGGGGCTGCGCGAGGAGCAGCAGGAGCTCCTGCGCGAGAAGGACAAGCTCGAGTTCCAGCTGGCCGCGATCGACGAGCGCGTCGCGAAGGTGCTCGAACTCGAGAAGGAGCACAAGGACGAGCTCCTCGCGCTCAAGCAGAAGAGGACCGAGTTCAAGAAGGCGGCGGGCGAGCTCTCGAAGCTGCTCAACGAATCGTCCTCACTCGCGGCGCAGGCGGGCAACATCAGGGCGCACCTGCAGGCGGCGTCCGAGGACTTCGAGAAGCTGAGCGCCAAGCGGGCGGGCATCCAGGAGCGGATCGCCGGCGGCATCGCCGTCCAGAAGATCCTCGGGCAGAAGGGCTCGATCCGGGGCATCCACGGCGCGGTGACCGAGCTCGGCAACGTCCCGGCGAGGTATTCCCTGGCCCTCGAGGTGGCGGCGGGCCCGAAGATCGCAAGCGTCGTCGTCGAGGACGACCGGGTGGCAGTGGCGTGCATCAGCTTCCTGAAGAAGAACCGGTTTGGGACCGCGACGTTCCTTCCCCTGAACAAGATCAAGCCCGTGCGGCCGAGCGAGCAGGTGCACAAGCTCGCGAAGGGCAAAGGGGTCCACGGCTTCGCGACCGACCTGATGTCCTTCCAGCCCAAGTACAAGAACGTCTTCTCCTACGTCTTCGGCTCGACGCTCGTCGTCGACGACCTGACCGTCGCGCGGCGCATCGGCATCGGGCTCGTGCGCATGGTGACGCTCGACGGCGACCTCGCAGAGGTCTCGGGCGCGATGCAGGGCGGCTTCCGGCAGAAGGCGAAGGGCCTCGGCTTCCAGGAGAAGGAGACCGCGGAGCAGCTCAAGCGCGCGGAGGAGAAGGTGGAAGAGAACCAGCGCCTGCTCTCAATCCTCATGAAACGGAAGGACGAGGTCGAGGAGCGGATCGTGTCGCTCCGGGAGTTCAAGGCGAACCTCGAGGGCGAGATCATCAAGACCGAGAAGGGCTTGCACCTCGACACCCACGACCTCGACGCCTCGAAGCTCGAGAAGCGAAAGATCGCCGAGCAGGCGCGGGCCGTCGACAGGCGCATCGGCGAGCTGCAGCAGGGGATCACCGCGACGAACGCCGAGCTCGCGCAGACGAAGATACGGAAGCAGCAGGTCAAGGGCCGCATCAGCGAGCTGCGCAACCCTGCGGTCCTCGCCGAGCTCAACACCTTCGAGGAGAAGCGCTCGGAGCTCCGCGAGGAGCTCGCCGCCGTGAACGCCGACATCAAGAACATCGCCTCGCAGCGGACCGGGCTCCTCCAGCCGGAGATGGACAGGATCGCGAAGGTGCAGAAGGGGCTCGAGAAGGAGAAGCAGGGCTTTTCCGAGGAGAAGAAGGCGCTCCAGGAGGGGATGGCGGAGAAGCGGGAGACGCTCATGGGGCTCGAGGAGAAGGAGAAGGAGTTCTACGCCAAGTACAAGGACCTCTTCGCGAAGAGGAACGAGGCGAACGACCTCCTCCAGAAGGCGGAGAACGCGATCATCCTGAAGGAGGAGCAGGCGCGCGGCGAGGAGCACAGGATAAACGCGATCGGCCTCGAGAACGCGCGCGTGGAGGCGGAGCTCGCCGGGCTCCGCGAGGGCTTCAGGAAATATGAGGGGGTCGAGCTCCTAGAGAAGGCGACCGAGCTGGGCCTGAAGCGCCAGATCAACGAGTTCGAGCGGCTCGTCGAGCAGATGGGGACCGTCAACCTGAAGGCGCTCGAGGTCTACGACAACGTCGAGAAGGAGTACACTAAGCTCACCCAGAAGAGGGAGAAGCTGATGGCGGAAAAGGACGACGTGCTGCTCATGATGAACGAGATCGAGGCGAAGAAGAAGGGACTCTTCATGAAGACCTTCGCCGCGGTGAACGAGCACTTCCAGAAGATCTTCTCCGCTCTCTCGACCAAGGGCGACGCCTACCTCGAGCTCGAGACTCCTGAGACTCCGTTCGAGGGCGGCATGGGCATCAAGGTGCGCATCACCTCGAAGAAGTTCATGGACATCCGCTCGCTCTCCGGCGGCGAGAAGACGATGACCGCGCTCGCCTTCATCTTCGCGATCCAGGAGTTCGAGCCCGCGTCGTTCTACGTGCTCGACGAGGTCGACGCGGCGCTCGACAAGAGGAACTCCGAGAAGCTCGCGGCGCTCATCCGCCGCTACGTCTCGCGCGCGCAGTACGTCATCATCTCGCACAACGACGGCGTGATATCGGAGGCGGACAACCTCTACGGCGTGTCCATGAACGAGCTCGGCATGAGCAAGGTCGTCTCGCTCAGGATCTAAGGGACCCGTCCGGATCGCCGGACTTCTTCAGCACCGGGAACTCGTCGAACACCCGCATGATGCGCCGCACCGTCGTGTCCCAGTCGAACCTCTCGACGATCGTCCTTCGCGCCGCCATCCCGAGCGCCTGACGCACGTCCGGGCTGTCGATGAGCCACTCGAGCTTGAGCGAGAGGACGAGCGGGTTCTCGAAAGGGAAGAAGATGCCGTTCTCCTTCTCCTTGAGGTAGGTCTTGACATAGCCGACGGGAGTGGATGCCACGGCGCACCCGCAGGCCATCGCCTCGAGCGTCGAGAGCGACGTCGTCTCGGTGAGGCTCGGCAGCACGTAGATGTCGATCGCCTGAAGGTACGGCACCACGTCGTCCTGGTCGCCGAAGAAGATGATGTCCTTCCTCGCCTCGAAGTGCCGCTCGTAGCCGCCGACGCCCTCGCCGACGATCGCGAGCACGATCCCTTCCTTCCGGGTGCGCAGGCGCAGGAACGCGCGCAGCAGGGTCACCAGGTTCTTCTCCCTGCCGATCCTGCCGCAGTAGCCGATCACCGTCGTGTCGGGGTTGATGCCGATCGCGCGCTTGGCCTCCGCGCGCGAGGCGGGCGGCCGGAACCTCCTCGTGTCGATCCCGAGGCAGGCGACCCTCTTCTTCGCCCCCACCTTCTCCCACGAGAGGAGCTCCGCCAGCTCATGGTAGGGCACGATGATGAAGTCGCACCTGCGGTACATCCTCGCGACGAGCCACTTCGCGAGGAGATGGAAGGGCCGCCTGAGAGGGTTGCGGCGGGAGAGGCTCTTGACGACGAGCCGCCACTCGATGCTGTGGACATACGCCACCAGGTTCTTGCGCATCCGGTGGGAATGGTGGATCGCCATCATGCCGATCGGGCCCATCGTCTGGGTGAACACGATGTCCGCCTGCCGGACCGCGGTCCGCACCTTCCCCGCCTGGAACCTCGCCGGCCGGAAGTCGCCCACCCTGAATCCGAAGCGGTCGATGCGGTGCACGGTGACGCCCTCGAGCTCGGCGAGATGCTCATCCGTCTTGTCCTCAATCCTCGGCGCGACGACGGTGATGTCGTAGCGCGATCTCAGCCGGGGGATAATCTCGAGCAGGAACCGGGCGATGCCGTCCCAGCGCGGCACGAAGTTGTCGGTCGCGATGAGCAGCCGCGGCCTGCCGGTCCCGTGGTCGTGTATCGGTTGCATCGTCTGCCCCTAGCGCACCTTGTAGAAAACCTCGGCGAACCTGACGTCATGGTTGAGCCCGTTGATGAACGCCTTGAGGTAGACGTTCCAGAGCAGCGATATCATCGCGAGCTTCTGGCTCTCGTGCGCGTAGATCGCCTGGATCTTGCGCCTGAACGTGCCGGTGACATCCACCACCATCTTCGGATAGTCCCGCTTCCTGATGTTGATCGGGTTCCACACGTCGAAGGTGAAGACGTCCGCCTTGTGCCGTATCGTCGTCGTGACCTCCATGATCGCGTTGTGGACCGCACGATGGTCAGGGTGCGGGTCGTCGATGGAATGGGTGAAGATCTTCGATGGCTTCTGGCTGTTGATGAGCTTTTTTACCTTTCCCTTGATGCCCTTCTCGGTGATCTCCTTCTCGAAGTTCCCCTCCTTCAGCCCGAAGCAGATGACCCCCCTGCCGCCGAGGATCCGGTCGCAGGCGACCGCCTCTGCGACGCGCATCTTCGCCGCGACATCGGGCCTGAGCCAGGGGTGGGAGCTCTCGCCGTAGGAGAAGATGATCGTGTAGATGTCTTTTCCCTCGTCCGCGTACTTCGCGAGGGTGCCGCCTGCGCCGAAGACCTGGTCGTCGTTGTGGGCGCAGAATACGAGGATCCGCTCCTTCGCCTGATCAGCACGCTTCGCCATGCCGCATGAGAGCCTCCTGGCATTAATAAGGGTTTCTGTATCGCCCCTCGAAAATGAAAAACTTTTTATACGGAGCACCCTTCGTTCCCGGCATGAACGCGCTCGCCGCAATGATGCTCGCAGTCATTCTCGTCGCTCTCGTGGGCTTCGGCTACTACGGCTATACGCGCTGGACGGGTGCTGTCACCGCCGACGAGTCGGCAACCTCTATCGTCGAGATCATCAACCTGCAGACCCGCTGCGACGACCCTGACCAGTACGGCGCCTGCTGCGAGGACATGTGCAAGGCCTTCTGCTCGAAGCACGGCATGGTCTACGCGAACCACTTCGTGAACGCCCCCCACTGCAGCTGCTGGTGCGACCCCCGCTGATTCTGGTTCTTCCCGCAGGAGAGCCCGGATCCGATGAAGAAGGAGGATAGCGCCGGAGCTGGGATTCAACGGTTTCGTCCGTTGAGACCGAGGGCCGGCGTGCGCTTCCGCTTAGCCGGCCGCGAGAAGGGGTCTCGGGGAGCAGGGCTTCGCACAACGAACGCCCCGCACACCACTTTGGGTCCTATCCTTTTGAAAAGGATAGCGCCGGAGCTGGGATTTGAACCCAGATATCCCGAAGGAAAGTGGCTCTCGAGGCCACCGCACTACCAGGTTATGCGACTCCGGCCCGGGATTCCGAGAAAAATGGCCGATCATTCATAAATCTTTCTGCGGATGACCCTTCATGAGCACCATCTGGGTATAGAGGATCGCTATCCTGCTGGAGATGCTGAGTGTCTCGCCATAGGGACCCCTCCTGTCCGGGATCGCATACGCGGTGAACCGGGTGAGCGATCGGTAGGAGAACGGGAGCGTGTTGAGGGGCCCCATGATCCTGTCCGGGAGGAAATGGCCGTTGATCGCCGCGATCCCTCCGGGCCGAAGCACGCGGGAGGTCTCAGCGAGCACATACGGGATGTCTTCCAAATAATCGCCTGTCAGGCCAGATGAGACGATGGCATCGACGCTCCCGTCGGCGAAAGGGAACCCCCCTGACAGGTCTGTCCGGACGGCTCCGAAGCCGGGGATATGCGGCCGAACGTTCTCCTTCGCCTGGCTGAGGAACCGCGCACCGATGTCGACCCCGATGACCTGCCAGTCATCGAGCCGCAGATGATTGCTGAGCTCGAGCAGCGCCTCGCCGCCGCCGGTGCCGAGATCGACGAGAAGAGGCCTGTCGCTCCCTCCGCTCTGCCGTGCATATCGGGCGAGGAAGGGGCCCGATGCCTCGGCGAGATTCTGGGGGGCGCACCAGCCATACTCCTTCTTCATGCGCGCGTAGCGCTCGGCGAACCTGTCCCATCCATCGGTCCGGGCGGGCGTCATGGGACGGCGGTACAGCAACCCCTTTATAAATATTTCGTCTTTATTCAGTGGTTACATGTTGTGGTGTGCCTGCGGGTGCCGATCGAGCTGCAGCTCCAGTCCCCGCACCGCGCTGTAGGCGACGAGCAGGTCCTCCCTCCTCGCGCCGAGGATGTCCCCGAGCGGCCCCTCCCCGAGAGCGCGCACGATCCCGTCCTGCATCGCCTTCAGGTAGGCTGCCTCGGCATCGTCCCTCGGCGGTCCCATGGCCTCGATGATCCTCCCCGCCGCCCTGAACCGGTTCGGCCAGAGCTTGTCCGCATGCCTGCCGAGCAGGACGTCCCTGAGCATGCAATAATCGTCGCGGTCAGGCACGGCAAGATCCTCGAGATAGTATGGCAGGGAGAACCGGCTTTCGCCCTCCTTGACCATCTCGGTCCTCGCCTCGCCGATCCGCCGCTCCCTCTCCCGCTCCTTCTCCTGCAGCTCCTTCGTCCTCACGAACCGCTCGTAGGCGGGACCGAGTTTCTCCCTGAGCGCGTCGCAGCGCGCGATGCCGCGGGTATCGTATCGCGGCTGCCGTCCGAGCAGGCGCTGCCAGAACGAGCCGGTCCGCTCCGCGAGCCGCCTGCCGATAGCATGGTACCCCTGCCGCACCGCCTTCGCCTCATCCTCGAGCGCGAGGATCTCACCCTTTTCTGCGAACGAGAATGCCTGGTACTGCTGGAGCAGACCGGCGAGCCGGTCGTCGAGCGCTCCCTTCTCCTTGAGGTATGTCGCATGGATAGCTGCCTTCTTCGCAACCGCTCCCTCCCTCTTAATCCCGAGCGAATCGGCAGCGGGCATGAGCATCAGGTACGAAGCGCATGCCTCGACGAGCGCCAGTTCGGCCTTGCTGATCGCGGTCCCGGCTCCCTCTGCGAGGGCTGTCTGATACGCCGCGGCCGACTGCTCGACCGTCCGCGAGAGCGAGCGTACGGCCGTTTTCGTGGTGCGCTTCCCATCCTTCACGAGCCGATCGAGTGTCTGGTAGCCCTCCCTGATCACCGGCCGGTTCTGGTTCGCGGTCTCAGGGAAGCGCTTCCCCACCGCGACGAGCGCCTTCCTGGTACTCTTCAGCGGCGGGAGCGCGATTCCCCTGAGTGTCTCGGCGATGCCGGCGAGGGCTGCCGCATCAGCCCCTGTTGGCGTGGCGTCCCCGATCCCCGCGAGCGTCTCCTCGATCGACGGGGCGCTGTCGAGGAACGACCGCATCGCCTTGGCGGTGCGCAGCACCATGCTGTACGCCTGGTCCTCCTCCCTACTGTCACCTGCCGCCATCGCCTGCGCCCCAGTCCCGGACACCCGGATATACTGCTGTCGCCATGAGAAGAAGGAGAATTCTTCCGGATATAAGCCTGTGTTGTCGTCCTCCGGACACCATCCGCTGCTCAGGGCTTGACTGCTGTCACGGTCCCTTTAAGGGGATGGACAAGCAGCAGCGCGCCTCCTTCCGTCTGGTGGCCTGCCCAGGGCTCGTAGAGGTCAGGCGCCCGCTCGAGGATCACCTCCTTCGCGGCGTCCCAGCACGCCTGCCAGTCGACCTTCGAGTCGAACGCCTGGAGGCTCTCGCCTTTCCGGTACTGGCTCTCCCTCCTGGGTCCGACGCGCTCGAGATAGCCGACGTCAGCGAGCTCTTCCATGGTCTCCTTCACGAGCGTCTTGGTGATGCCGGTCCGGTCGGTGCGGAGGTAGGCGTAGATGTCGTCCGGCGAGAGCGCATCGGCCGTCCCGTTGAGCCGCTCCATGATCCCTTCGCCGAGCATCGGCACCTTCAGGATGCTCATCAGGAACTGCTTGCCATAGAGCGTGTGGACGGTGTACGCGTCCTGGAGGTCGACGAGCACGCTGCCGCCGCTCATCGTGCGGTCCTGGTGGAAGAACTTCGCGCTCGAGCCCATGAGGTCATAGTAGTACGAGATGAAGCTCTTCGCCTTGTTCTCGGGAGGGACCAGGGCGCCGAGGTACCGAGCGAAGGGGTTGATGAAGCCCTCGGGCCCGAAGGCGAGGACCTCCTGCGCATGGGCGTAGAGCGCCGCCTCCTCGGCCGGAGTGAGGCCCTCCTCCCCGCCGAGACCCCTGCACTGGCTGTCGGAGATGTAGTCGATCACCCGCTGGTTGTGCTCCTTCGATATGTCGGTGTAGAGCTGGAAGACCCGGCGCGAGAGCTCGACGTCCTTCTTGAAGTCGTTCTCGAAGGCGAGGGTGTAGATGACGCCTTTCCCGGCGCCGATCCGGTAGGCGGTGACCGTGTCGTCCCTCGGGCTCTTGACGCGGCGGACGAAGTCCTTTCCCTCGGTCAGGTTCTTGAGCATCTCGGTGACGAGGAAGCCGCTCCCCTTCACCGCCTTCTGCAGCTCCGGCACGTAGATGATGCGCTTCGCGTTGATCTCGTCGGTGTTGTAGGTCTCGGCCGTCCGCGCCGCGAGCTCCATCCGGTAGACCTCATCCTCGATGAGGGCGATGAGTGGCTCCACGATGAAGGTCTTGCCGCTGCCGGACGGCCCCTCGATCCCGAAGTGCTGGCGGTTGAGCGCCGCGAAGGTCGCGAGGACCAGGTTCTTCTCCTCGCCGACGACGCCCTTCTGCTTGTAGTACCGCAGCAGCAGGTCGAGGTCGACCCTGGCGGTTTGGGGTGTCTTCTCCTCCCCCTGCCCCTCATCGATCGCTCCTTCGTCCCCTCTCCCATCATCCAGGAGATCGTCGATCGTCACTCCGGAGAGCTCGGGCCTCCTCGATGCCGTCACCGGTCCGCTCCGGCAGGCCCCCTTCGTCCCTCCGAGCCGCCCCTTGAGGAGCGCGACGCTCCGCTTCACCGGTCCGAACCGCGACGAGAGCAGGTTGTGGTAGACGGGTGTCCGCTTGAACCGGGAGAGGATCGCGACGTAGGGAACGAGCTCCCGCTCGATCGAGGCGAGCTCGTCCTTCGTGTCCGCTGCCCTGATCCGCTCGTCGACCGACGCCGATGCCGTCGCGTACCGGTCGAGCATGGAGCGCGCCTCGCGCAGGTCCATGAGCAGGTAGCATTCCTTGCTGATGTCAACCATCATCTGAGATAGTCCTTCCTCGCGCTGAGGATGGCGATGCGCTCGTTGTAGGCGGCGATGCGCTGCATGATCGCCGCGGTCGTCACCGGCTCGAGCGCGCTGCCGGAGAGGTAGCTCGTCTTGATAGCGTCGCCGACGGCAGTGCCGACGACGTTCGCGATGTCGGCGCCGGAGAGGCCGCCGCTCTCCTTCGCGAGCGTCGCGTAGTCAATCGCCCCGAACAGGCCCGGCTCGGCGCCGGCCCGGCTCCTGAGCTCGACCTGCTTGCGGTATATCTCGGCCTTGACCTTTAGGTCCGGATAGGGGAGCTCGTACGCCCGGTCGAGCCGATGGCCGGAGAGGAGCGCGCCGTCGATGATGTCGAGCCTGTTTGAGGTCCCGATGCAGATGATCCTGCTGTAGTTGGCGTTGTCCGTGAGGTCGGCGAGCAGCGTGTTGACCGCCTTGTCGTCCTCGCGGTTCTGGCCGCCGCCCCTCGAGGAGGATATCGCGTCCATCTCGTCCATGAAGAGGATGCTCGCCGGCGAGGAGCCGCTGCGGACGTACCGGGCAGCGAGCTCGATCTTCTTGTGGATGTTCGTCGCGAGCCCGTTGACATAGGTGGAACCGTCCCGTCCGATGTCGAGCCGCTCCATCGGGAGCCGCGACTCGTAGGCGAACGCGTTCGCGAGCAGCGTCTTGCCGCTCCCTGTCGGCCCCACGAGCAGCACGAACCGCGGTATGATGTCGCGCGCGCTTCCGGCCTTCCGTATCGCTTCCTCCACATTCCCTCCGACGAAGAGCCTCGCGAGGTCCTGGAAATAGCGTTTCGGCTCCTCCAGCCCGGCGATGTCCTCGAACGTGAGGGCAGCGCCCTCGTCGCGGCGGACGGTCGGGACCTGCCTGCCCCTGAAGGTGTACCCGTCGATCGTGATTGGCAGCCTCTCGTACCTCAGGCGAAGCGACTCGAACGGCGATGCGTTCATCACCGACGTCGCCTGGGCGTCCACCCATTCGTAGAACTGCCGCGACAGCACGAACACGTCGTGGATGCGGGCGTTCGCCGCGATGCCGGTCTCATAGGCGTCGAGGGTGTCCCGCAGGACCGTCATCGGCGCGGCGGCAAACGCGATGCCGACGCCCCTGAAGAAGTTCTCGGCGCTCGGGCCAAGGTCTCCCTCGTTGAGGTCGCTCCGCACCAGGTCCTCGAGCACGAGCTTCGCGCCGATGCTGAACGACTTCGCGTTCAGGAAGGAAGGGTCGTCGCCCGCGCACTCCCTGCCGAACCTGCTGCTCGTCGCCTCCACCGCCGACACGTAGCGCATCAGCGTGCCGACGAGGAGGTCGGCGGTCGGCGTGTCGGAGACATGCGCGTGCGCCGTCTTCCGAAGCGCGGCCCTGACCGTGTCGATCCTTGTCCTGAGCGTCCGGTACGCCTTGCTCCGCGCGACGCCGAGCTCCGTCTCGTTGATGATGAGCGATTCCACCGTTGTCCACCGCCGTTCGCAATAGAGAAGGAAAAAGAAAAAGGGGTTCAGACGTACATCTCCGCCTCCCTGACCTTCTTCATGATGTCCTCGGTCCCAAGCTTGCGCTCCTCGTCGCGGTTCGCCATCCGCTCGAGCGACCGCTCCATCTCGTACGTCGGGCTTCCCACCCGCGCATCCTTCGAGCGCATGCCGGAGAAGTCGCTCGCGAGGATGTCGGTGACCCGTACCGTCCCCTCGTTGATGAACTTCTGGAGCTTCTGGTAGCGGTCGAGCGGCGCCTGGACCCTGCCCATGGCCCCCGCGACTCGCGTCATGACGTTCGAGATGTCGTAGGAGGCGGTGTAGCCGACGAGGCGCTCCTGGAGGTCGGTCCACTTGTCCTGGATCTCGGCGAGCGCGCCCTCGTAGAGCTTGATCTCGTTCTCCCGTGCCGGCACCTCGGCGTCGTACTGGCGCAGCGCGATGTCGGCCTTGTTCCGCTTCTTCTTCAGGTCCATCAGGTACTGCCGCTTCTGGCCGATCTCCTTGAAGGTCTCCTGCTTCCATGCCGACGGGATCGCAGTCCCCTTCTCCCTGAGCGTGCCGCGGTACCTGCCGACGAGGTCGGTCTTCTCCTGCTCGACGATCCCCATCTCCTCCTCCACGAGGCCGATGAACTCGACCGCGGCGTCGCGCTTCTCCCAGACCGTGAAGTACTTCTGGAAGAGCCCGTCGCCCTGGTCGAAGAGCCGGTCCTCGATCGTCTTCATCGAGTCCTCGAAGATCGTGCCGATGCTGTCGAGCAGCTTCTTCTCCTTCTGCATCAGCCGCTCAGGCGTCCTGCCGAGGTACTTGTAGGCGATCGTGCTGTACGTCTTCCCTACGAGGCCCATGTCCTTCGTGTCCTTACCGTAGTACATGCGGTCCTGTTCGAGTTTCTGGAGGCTCGTAAGCACGCTGTTCACCTTCTGCTCGACGTCGCTCACCACGACATTCACAAAATCGCGCTCGATTCGGTCCTGCCGTTCCTTGCGCTCCTTCGGCGACCGGAGCGTGCTCTCCGCGCCGGCCTCCGTTTCCTCCCCGATGGCTGTATCGGTATCCTTCATCCTGTTCCCCTCCCCGACCGTCCCGTCGGATGGTTCCTTGGTATCATCTTTGATAGGTGTCTGTCGTCCGCTCGAGGATCGCCTCGAGCGCCGAGCCCTTCCGCGCGGGCATCGTCGGCTGCCGCCCGAGCGGCGCCTCGTAGTGCTGCCCGTCGCGGTACGGCATCGCCGCCGCCTCTGCCGAGCACCCGGAGCACCCCCGCCCCGCGAGGTAGCCGAGCGCGAGCATGCCCGCGCCGTACGCCACGCGCTTGATGTTCCTCCACCAGACCGGCTCGACGATGAGGTCGCTGCCCTGGAGCTTGAGTCCGCTGCCCATCCTAGAACACCTTGTGGTACTGGGCAGCGCCCCAGTCGTAGGCCTTTGCCGGCATCTCCTTCAATTTCTGCCAGAGTGTCTTCTTGTCATCAGGGACGAGCCCGATGTTCCTCCCGATGTTCCGCTCGAGCAGGCCAGAGAGGTCGACCTGGTCGCCGAGCTCGAGCTCGAGCGCCTGGCCCTGGACGATGCCCTTCCTCGTCTCATAGGGCTGGATCGCCAGCAGGCCGTTGATGACGCCCGCCTGGGCGCTGTCCCGGAGCATCGCGGTCGCCCCGAGGACGGTCGACGCGATGTCCTTCTCGTATGGCGCGAGGCTCTGCTCCTCCTTCAGCTCGCCGAGGTATCCGACGCCGGCCTCCGCCGGGTCGGTCGTGAGGACGTCGACGACATACGCCTTCGTTCCCTCCCACGCGTCACCGATCCTTGCCGTGATGTCATACCGGTCGGCGGCCCACATGAGCGTGCCGACGGCCGCGGTCCCGATGACCACTTTCTTCCATGCTCCTTTCTTCTCTCCCATGGTGCTTACCCCCTGTCCTGATCGTCACTCCCCGCCTCCTCGAGCGAGGAGAGGAACGTCTCCTTCTTCGGCTCATCGGCGATGTAGAGGATCTCGTGCCGCGTCGCCCGTTTCGCGAGCCCGTCGATGAACGACTGGTACTCGTGCATGTAGCGGAACACGCACTCGAGCGCGAGGTCGTACGCGCCGGAGACCACATAGCAGGTGTTGACGTTCGGATGCGCTTGCGCGAACGCGCGCAGCCGGCTTCGGTCGGCCGCCTTCGCGAGCACGAGCGTCCTGATCGAGTACCCGAGCCTCGGGAAGTCGACGATCGTGGTGTGCTTCTTCACGAACGCGCGCGTCTTCTCGTGCGCCTTGATGCGGTCGTACACCGTCGAGACCGGGACGCCGGTCGCTTCCGCGATCCGCGCGAGCGGCTGGCGCGCGTCCTTGCGCAGCATCGCGATGATCCTGAGGTCCGCGTCGGTGGGCGGGCGTGCCATGTGGTGTCCCCTGCTGATGCGCTGGTGCCGGAACCGCTGTGCGCGGTCCGGAAATCATGGCAGAAGGAGCGGCGATTTTCCCTATAATGCTGCGCTGTCGCGGTCCAGACAACAGGGTCAGCGTGCAGGCGCGTCTTTTTCCGCGAGCATCGCGCAGACGCGCTCCGCTATCGGCAGCAGGTTCTCGCAGTCGGCGCGGTTGTAGGCGAGCAGGCGCTCGAGGTAGTCCGCTTTCCGCGTCGCGAGAAAGGCGTTCCAGAGATAGATGGCATCCTCGCCCACCATGAGGTCGAGGTCGGGGTCGCGCACGATGCCGAGCTGGCGCTCGACCGCCTTCAGCCCGCCGACGAATCCTGCCTGCTGGCAGGCGAAGCGCAGGTCGAGGTGGCCGATGGCGGGAAGGCAACCAGGGTGGTAACGCTCGATGACACGAAGGTCGTAGCCCTCGCCGTTGTAGGTGACGAGGAGCGAGGCCCCCTCGAGCGCCTCAGTGAGGAGGCTGGGGTCGAGGTCAGCTCCCTTGACCAGCTGGCGCGTGCGCTCGCCGTCCGAGATGCCGAGGACCGTGATGTCGCCGTAGTGCTCCGAGGTCTCGATGTCGAGGAACACGGCCTTCCTCCTGAACGGCTCCCACAGCCGCCAGCGCTCCTTCGGCGGCAGGCGTGCCGAGAAGTGGTGCGAATCGCCGTCGGCGAGCGCCCCTTGCGCCTCGCGGAGCCGCCGGTCGTAGAAGAGCTTCCTCGTCTTCGAGATGCCCCTGACGCGCTGCGCCGCGAGGAACGACTCCCAATCAGGGATGCCCTGCCGCCTGATGAGGAGGTCGCCCTCAGGGCCGATGCGGTCGAGGAAGAGGAAGCAGCGCTCGAGCATGCGTCCGGAAATGTTCCGGGAGGGATAAAAGCCCTGCGGCAGGAAGTCCAGTGGGGCTAGAAGTTGCGCGGCTGCTCGACCGCCTGGTTGAGCGTCTGGCAGTGGGCGCAGAGCAGGTGCCGGTCGTTGCCCATCCGCTCGTAGACCTGGCCGGAGACCGCCATGGTGAAGATGTTCGACCCGCACTTCTTGCAGGTGAACAGGGGCCGGAAGTCAGGCAAGCTCGGAAGAACCCTTATCGTCCCGTCGCTGCGCTTCCTCACGTATATCGTCCCTCGGCCCTGCCGTCGCTATGGGTCCCCGGCCTGCCTTCGCCTATATAAGCGTAGCGGCGGCGTTCCGGAAGGATGTTCCATGATGCGGCGCGCCGATGGAATGGGCTACAGCCGGATCGTCATCAGGGCGCCTGCCATGTCGTGGAGCGCCGCCTCGAGGACGACGCATCGGGCGAGCGCCGGGATATCCTGTTTCGGCGCCGCGGCGATCGCCTTCCCGATCCCGACCGAGAGCGTGGCCCGTCCCTCAGCATAGCGTTCCGCCTCAGCGAGGGTGAAGGAGTAGAAGAGCGTGTAGAAGGCGCGCAGCCGGACGCTGAGCAGCCTGAGGGTCGGGAGGCAGGAGGAGGGCATGTCCTTCCCTCCTGCGGCCGACCGCGCGATGTCGCGGTAGCAGTCGCCGATCCGCTCGAGCTCCTCGAGAAGGTAGTAGAGCGGGCCGGGGAGCAGGCCCGGGGGGAGCGCATCCTGGTTCGCGACCCGGCGCAGGAAATCGGCATACCTGTTGTTGTTGTCGTCACGGAGCGCGACGTTCTCCAGGCCCTTGCGGTCGCCCGCCTCGAGGTGGCGCACCAGGTCTTCCCCCATCGACATGAGCGAGAGGAAGAGCCGGCGCAGCACGGTGTCGAACTCTGTGCTGTCGAGGTAGGAGAGGATGCGCAGCAGCATCCGGTTCTGCGCCTGCTCGACGATCTCGAGGCCGATGCAGGTCCTGCCCACCGTCGCCTGCACGATGGAGAACTGCTCGGGATCGTCAGCCACTATCTCGATCGTGTCATAGCCCGCCTTGTAGAGCGCTCCCACCGCCCTGTTGAGGACATGGCGGATTCCCTTGGCCTCGATCCTCGCCTCTTTCCCGGTCCTCTTGCTGGCGAGGGCGATGCGCAGCACGCTCCCCGCGGGCTCGACCTCCACCTCATCGCCCTTCCTGACGCCGTGCGCCTGCGCCCACCGGTTCGGGAGGGAGACCACGAGCGTGGAGCCCGCGAGCTGGATGACCTTGCGCTTCATGGGATAGGTGATGTTGTTTTCCTATATAAATATGCCGATAGTATATAATTCTATATTGATATATAAGCTATAAGGATGAAATATATATCTTGAGAGGGCCATCCTCCTTCCCAGGTGATATAAACCATGCACACGCGACTTTCCCGGAAGGACCTCTTGCTGCTCAGCCACCTCAGGAAGGATGGCAGGCAGTCGCTCACCGCGCTCTCGAAGCGGACCGATGTCCCGATATCCACGATCTACGACCGGCTCAAGGCCTTCGGCACGGGGCTGGTGCGCCGCCATGTCGCGCTCCTCGACTTCGCCTCGATGGGCTACAACACGGTCGCGACCGTGTGCGTGAAGGTGGGGAAGGGCGACCGGGACGGGGTGCGCGAGTTCCTGACGAGGTCGGAGCGCACGAACACGGTGCTCAAGATCAACAACGGCTTTGACTTCATGTTCGAGGGGGTATTCGTCCACCTGCGCGACCTCGAGGACTTCCTGGAGCTGATGGAGGAGCGCTTCACGATCAAGGCCAAGCAGGTCTACTACGCGATCGAGGAGCTCAAGAGGGAAGCGTTCATGGCGGATCCCGAGACGCTCGACCTCGTGGCAGGGCAGGCGCTGGGCTAAGAACCGTACGTTTTATATAGGGTTTCTGCTCCTTCATGCGCATGGCGATCAAACGCTTCTATGACCTCGACGGCACATTATCGCACCTCAACAGCACCTTCGACTTCATCTTTGGGTACCTGCAATCGCGCCGGATGTGGCTAAGGTATTGGCTCGGCAGACTTGCGCACAAGCTCGCGTATTCCTTAGGGTTCGGCACCAACGCCAGAGGGAGGAGCCTGCTCATAACCCTGCTATTCCGAGGATTGGTGAGGGACGATCTTGTCTGCTACTACCAGGAATCGTATCGGGGGTTGTTCCTGGCTCGCCTCACCGCCTTGGGGACGCGGCTGATGAAAACCAAGGCGAGAGGGGCGGTCCTCCTCACCGGCTGCACTGAAATTCCAGCGAAGGAAATCGGGAAGCTTTTCGGTTTCACAACCGTAATCAGCACAGAATTCTCCTATTCGAAAGGGAGGATCGCAGGAATCACTAAGGATACCTATGGGGATTTCAAGATGAGATACATCACGAAGGAGAAAGGGGTCCGCCATATCTACTACAACGATGATTTCATCACCGAACCCAAGACTAAGGAGATGATGGATGCAACCGTCGAGGTCAAGAATGGCATCTAAGCTAGAATTCTTCATCCCCTTGTGGTATGCGGTACGGAGGGAGGTGCTGCGATTCGGTCTCACGAACCTCTCGAGCTCAATCAGGTATTTCTCGCTGCTTGTCCTCATGTACCTATGGGTCCCTGCATACGCGCTGCTCGTCGGGCAGACCTACGCTGAAGCGCTAATCTACGTGAGGCTGGCGATTGGCATCCTCACCTTTGCCGTACTCTACGAAGCCGGGTACATCTTCACCGACACTATCGGATCACGTCTCGAATGGAGGGATGCCATGAACACCGTCTATCAGGAGGAAATCCCTCTCTGGCTTTCAATCGCAGGCATCTGCATCCGCATTGCCCTTGTCGGAATCGTCATGGTTGGTCTTAGAGGCTGGTTCCCGAGAGCGATGCAGGCCTATTATCTCATCGTGCTCTTAATATTCTTCATCCACGGTTGCCTGAACGGCGCGCTGCGGGTCGTCACCTTCTTCACGTTGCGCGTGCTGAAAGGGTACGCGCCGTACGCATGGCTCTTCTCGACATTGCCGGCCTATCATGCATCCCTCGTCATTACAGCCCTGTGTGGGGTTTCGGCCTTCTATACCATAGAATATGGGACCCGAAAGCTCGGATTTCCTCTCAGGAAGAATCTCTATGATGAACGCCATTCCTATTTCCGGTTCGTGCTCGTGCTCTGCTTCACGCTCACCGGCGTGTTCCTTCTCGACGTCCCCTTGAGCGCCTTTCTGGTATTCATGCTCGTGTACAGTATCCACCACCTGCTGCTGTCATCGACCAAGCGTCTGAAGAGGTCTGCGTCCGGTTGACCTCCGGTCCGCACCTCATTTCTCGCCGGTCTTCCGGTTTGTGATGTATACCCACCTGCTGCCGAAATGCCAGAAAACGAAGAAGACGAGCAGGAATAATACCCATCCTATGTTGGTGTGGAAGGTGTCAATCGCGAACTCAGGGTCATAAAGTATTCCAACGAGCATCAGCAGGTAGACGCGCAGGATGTTGTACGCGACCGTCATGATGACGCCGGGAACGAACAGGATCGCCATCCGCTTCCTGTCGAGATCCTTCCAGTTGAGCACCCAGATGAAGATGTAGAGCGAGATGAAGAGCATGAGCGAGTCGATGCCTGAGCATTCCTTGCTGATGCCGACCACGAATCCAGCTGCACCCAGGATCGTCGATCCGCCGTAGGTCGCACGGAGAACGATATCCTGGAAGCTCAGGCCGAGCAGGAACGCCAGGGTCTTCGCGACGAAGAGGCTGAGGTACGACCAGATCGATTGGAACCATTCCACTATGAAATAATAGACCACGAATATGCCTGAAAAGACCGCCATGGTCTTCCAGAACCGGCCGAAGAGGTCCCTGACGAACGGCCAGCCGTATACAGCAAGGCCGAGGAGGATGACGAACATGCCCTCAAGGAGATACTTGATGAACGTTGTCGTCACCGGGATCGCGCTATAGTACGCAAGGTTCACCTTAATGAGAAACTTGAAATAATAATGCCCAACTAAGAATACTATACTCGCTGTAAGGAGAGCGGCGGAAGCGCGCCACTGGAAGGGATAAGTCTTCAGTTCCTTGAGCCTATCCTTGATGAAGATGATAAATGCTATGAGTATGAATATAAAGCTGTTGATGAGTTTTCCCTTGTTCAGCCCGATGAGCCAAGGGATATAGAATTCGACAGGTATCTTGAGGTACTTGATGAAAAAGGTTGTATGCCTGAAATAGAGCATGATGAACAGGGAGAGGAAGAACAAGGAACCGAAGAAAACGATCGTCTTGAGGTAGAACTGGGATAATCCCCTATTCTCTGAGAGGTGCCTCCTGATCCATCCGGTCACCCTATGCTCATCCCGTCCTCTTCTGCCTTTTCCCATGTTCGACTCTCTCCTGTTTCAGGCTACCCACACCACTGCCCATCTGTCGGGGGAGATACAGGATGAGCACCACCACCAGCAAGATGGCGCTGATGACGAGTTGGACCTTCCAGACATTCGCGGTCGTGATCCCGCCTGTGACAGACGCCCTTTCCCTATTATAACCGAGGAAGATCCCTATCAACGTCGTCATGATGACGCTGATGAGCATCGCGAGGGCGACCTTCTGGATCGGACCGACCCATCTGAAAAAAATCATCACGACAAGATACCCCGGGACGAGGAGGGCGAAGAGTATCCCGAACACCAGCTGGACCACCTGAAGCCACTCGATCGTCATTGTCTGCTAGGAAACCTCTGGCGGTTTATAAGGGTTGTTGATGGGATGTGGGCCGGATGTGTGCTCATGTGCTCAGGAACCAATAATGGACACTCCTGTTCGTCTCATCGAGGGAGACGTTAATTAGCCCGTAATCGAAGGGGGTCTCGATGGTAAACCTCTCGATGAGACGCTGCTCATCCCCTTGGGTGATATCGATGAGCCCTTCGCCTATCCTCTCATCCGAGATCTTCCTGAGCCTACAAGGGTCCTCCTCGATAATCAGGAGCTTCCGTTGGTGTATGATCGGGTTGTAGACACCGACGTGCTTGAAATGCGCATAGGTATTGATGCTCGAGACATAATAATAGCCGTTGCTGAGGTCAAGGCCGCTCAGATTGACCGCCTCCTGCCTCTTCTCCAGCACGATGCTGGTCAAGTTGCCGTCGGTGACGATGTTGAATTCAGTCCAATTACCGATGGTCGTGTTGATTGGTACGATCTGGTAGGTGTCGTTATAGAATATGATTATCTCCTGGGCCCCTTCGGCGATGACGACCTTGAGAATGTCCTCATCCTGGAACGCGAACCCGACGCTCACAATGCGGGCTCCCTCTAGGGTGGCATAGCTCATACCGAACTCATGCGTTGGCCAATTGCGCACTCGGGCCATATAACCATCGAAGGAAATGAACGAGTCTGTGATGGTCGGGTTGTAGGGTATCTCTTTGCCCAGGAGCGAACCAAGTAGCCTGATCTCATCATAGCTCGTGAAGATGAGGGTCTGGTTGGAAGCTTCGTCCGACCCATTGTCTCCTACCGGCACCATCACTCCGGCCCCTGCTCCTTCAAAAACGCCCATGAGGTTCTGCAGGTTGACGCCCCGCAATCCCATATGTGAAGTCAGGTTCGCCCCTTGCTGCACCGCCGCCTCCTGTACGTTCCGCGGACGGTATTGCCCGCGTATGTCGAGGGCATAGGAGCATACGTCGAAATAGAGGGGATCATCGCACCTTTCGTCGAGGGAAGCGATTCTGAATGAATATATATACGGCCGGGTGTTCATCATTTCAAAATCGAGTCTCGTTGATGCTAAGTATCCTTCCTCCATGACGAACATGATCTCACCGTCGACGCCTACAGTCAGATTGTCATCGCTGAAAACTAATGCGACGTCATGCTTTCTCATGCGGACCAATTCCTTATGTCTTGTCTGATACCTGACGATTCCTCCCTCCCACTGATACAAGGCTGTGAGGCCCAACCCCTCGTGAATGAGCAACGCGAAGAGCGTCTCGTTGTCTTTCCCATACCCCGTGAGGACATACGTGCCATCACCACTTGAAGTCTCGTATGACACTGAGACGGCATGTCTAGCATAGCTAATATTGAGGTCTGAGGCGTTCTCCAATACAAGCATATAGCTCGGCAGGCTACTAGCCATATACTCTACGCCGATTTCATCGAGCATCGGCGTAATCAGGTCGCGTTCTGGTTCAAAGCCGGCAATCTGCGCTTCGACCTTACGCTCTTTGAGAGCCTTCAGCTTCGAATTGAGATCCATCATCGCAGAGCTTTCTATCTTATATTCAAGGTAATTGAGCGAGTCCAGAGGATTGATATCTCCCGATCGGAACACAGAAAATTCCCTGAGGTCGACTGCAAGGTTCCTAGTAATAAGGATGATACGGCCCTGCTCCAAGGTGGTGCCTGGAGAGACAGATCCCAATACCTCGCCGTTAACTGAAACGTTGATCGTGTCTTCTGAGATTTCTGCTGAGAATGTGTTAGTGTTCCCTTCTGTGAATTCCGCTTTAAAGGAACGCTCCTCGCCGGCGGTAAAGACGGTTACCACACCATCCCGTCCGATACTGATATAAAAGGGTGCCCTTTCGCCCGTCCAGGAGACAATATCGAGCTCTCCCATGCCGCTGGCGAATCGGAATGGAATATCGATTATATACTCACCCATATTAATCGAATGATCGACTTCATCCTCGACATAGACTGTCCAGAGATCGACGAACTGCTCCATACGTTCCTGGCCGAACATTGCTGCGAGCATCGGTTGTTCGGTCTCGTTCAGGAGAGTCCATCGCATATGTGTCTTGTCCCTGAATTGGGACCTGCAGTTGTATGTCCCTTCGGTCACGTCATACAGCTTATAGAGCTCGAGATTGACTGAATATCTCTGAGCAGATCCATCACCCCCTGTTGAGCGGAATCCAACCGAGAAATTGTACTCCTCGAAGGGCTCCACGCGCTGGGGTAAGGATTTATGGTCATTAAAATAGGCCTCCAGGAATGGAGTGTCAGGTTCCTTGGTGATCGCCGAGAACAGAACCGTGATAGCGAATCCAAGAACAAGTATCCCTGCGAGCAAGAGATACCCCCCTAATTCGGGAGTTCCCTTTGATTGCGGGTTCTGGCCTGATTTTCCTGCCATTAACGATGGGGATGCAGAACGATATAAAAATCTTTTTAAATGAGAACCTCCTCTCCCTCTACCACAAAGAGGATTTATCAGGAGTATAGACATAAAAGAGGTGGGGCTACCTTCTAGACCCGCCGAAAATATGTTGTCACTATATGGAAGTAAAAAATAGAAACATTTATATACTCATCTTCACTGTCAATACCTGCTGATTAGGTGTGATGATTCATGGCCATCAATATTCAATTCGTCTATAAGCTCATCCTCGTATTCCTGTATAGCGGTTTCGCGACATATTGGATATCAGACCACCTCATCCCTAAATTCAGGAAGAAGGGATACGTTGTCATGGATAAGTACAAGAAGAATCATCCTCTTGTCGCGAATATGGGTGGTATGGCCCTATTCTGCGGACTGATGGTTTCGCTCGTCCTCTCACAGATAATCATCAAGGATTTCGATATCGAGAAGCTCCTCATCTTCTACTTCATACCAATCGTCTTCGGTTCCTTCGGCCTGCTCGACGACCTCATCGATATCGGCCAGAGATGGAAAATCGTTGCTCCATATTTCATGGCACTACCCATCGGTCTCCTAGTCCAGGACACCGTGATATCGCTCTTCGGTGCACAGTACGACTTCGGTCTCTTCTTCATGTTCGTCATCGCTCCGGTGTATCTCATGGTCGTCACGAACCTCGTCAACATGCATTCGGGATTCAACGGACTTGCGACCGGCGTCTCGACAATCATCCTTATCTTCGCAGGCATCAAGACGCTCATGACCCGCGACATCATCTATCTTCTGTACCTGATGCCGATACTCGGGGCGATGGTGGCGTATTGGTGGTTCGACCGCTATCCCTCCCGCTTCATATGGGGGAATGCCGGATCCCTCCTTGTCGGTTCTGCGATCGGCGCATACTTGATTCTCATCAACGCGGAAGTCTTCGGGGTAATCATCTTCTTCCCACATATAATCGACTTCCTCATGTACAGTTATATCGTCGTGACCAGGCGAAAGTTCGAGAAGTTCGGCGGCCTCAGGTCGGATGGCACTATCCGCGCTCCAAATCCGATAAAGATGAAGTTCCTCTTCCCCTACTTTTTCAGGATGAATGAGAAACAGGCCGTCTATATCCAGTATGCGATCAGTTTCGTTTTCGGCATCATCGCTCTCCTCGTCACGGCGTAAAATGGCGGCACGAAACATCTTCACTGTGGATGTCGAAGAGTTCCATGACAGGATCGCCTACGTTCGATGGATTGACCAGAACGGCGTCCATGAATACGCCTCGATTAAGAAAGCGATTAAGACAATCATAAAGCTGCTGGAGGAGACGGGCAACTCAGGTACCTTCTTCTTCCTCGGCAAGACCGCGGAGCGCCATCCTGATCTGGTGAAGCGGGTCTTTGATGCGGGCCATGAGATCGGATCGCATGGCTATTCCCACACCGAGCTCCAGAATCTCACGCCAAAGCGGTTCGACGCTGAACTCGCGAGAACCGAACGCATAATCAAGAAGATCACCGGCACGAGGCCGACAAGCTTCAGGGCGCCTAAGTTCTCGCTCACGAAAGAGACCTCTTGGGCGGTCGACGTGCTCAAGAAGCGCGGCTATACAAACGACTCGAGCGTATTCCCCTTCTCAATGTTCCTGTTCGGCTATGGCAGCTCGAAGGCGCCCCTCGGACCGTATCCAATCTCGAGCAAGGATATCTACGCGCCTGATACCATTTCAACGATGGTCGAGTATCCCGAGGCGATCGGTAACATTATAGGGATCAGGTTTCCCTTCAAAGTCCGCCACATGGGGACTCTCATCACGAGCATCGTTATACGGATGCTCAACCGGAAAGGTCTTCCGGCGACCCTCGGCGTTCACCCTTGGGAGCTGACACCGGTACCGGAGGCATACAAGGACATGCCGCTCACCTTCAAGCGACTTCTCAGGGACTACAATATCCCCTGCGACCGGACATATGCGAAGCTCTTCAAGAAGTTCAGCTTCACGTCGATTGAGCGCTACCGAAGTGAGATGCGATGAAGCGTATCCTCGTTCTCGACGGCAACACGCGGGCAGCGCTCGCGGTTATAGAAGGATTCATTAAGGAGGGGTATGAAGTCGACATAGCGAGCTACACTCCCTTCTGCAAAGGCAGTTTTGTCAAGGGCGTGCGCAGTAGGCATCTCTACGACTATTCGACACCTACGGCGTTCAAAGAATCAATCATCAAGATACTCAAGAGGACGAAGTACGATCTTGTCGTACCGGCGACAGACCAGACCAGCTATCATCTCGTGAATTTCAAGAAGGAACTGCAGAAATACGCGACCATCACCCCCCTCGTCGATAGGGAGACCTTCACCAAGGCGTTCGACAAGAACATCAAGCTGAAGATTTGCCGAGCGGAAGGCATTCCCATCCCGCCGACCGTATTCCCTGATGAGCCTGGCTTCAAGGAGAATGTCCACCGTCTCGGCCTGCCGGTCATCGTGAAGCTTGCGAAAAGCCAAGGGGGTATGGGCAGCAGGATCTTCCACACCCGGAGCGAGCTCGAATCCTTCCTCAAGAAGGAAAAGGACGTGTCTGCCTACCTGTTCCAGAAGCGCATCGCTTTCACCGAGCGTATCGATGTAGGACTCATCCTCGACCACAACCAAAAGGTCATCGCATCTCTCGTCTGGACGATTCCTAGGATCTATCCCATCCACACCGGCACGAGCGGCGTCGTCGTCAGCGTCAAGGACCCCGAAGCCCTGCGCATAGCGAAGAGGTTCGCCCGCACCATTAGATGGATAGGCGTCGCGAACGTCCAGTTCATGCGCGATGCTGAGGGAAAGCTCTACTTCCTCGAGATGAATCCGAGATTCTGGGCGTCGGGAAGAATCGCGCTCATCACCGGTCTCAATTTCGCGGACATGGTCTATCGCGTGGCGAAAGGCCTAAAAGTGAACCCTGCGCATGACTATCCGACCGGCATCCATCTCAGATACCTGCCTAACGACCTACGATGGTTCGTGCGCTCACCAGACCGATTCAAGCACCGCGACTTTTGGAGATTCTTCCATCCAGATACCCATTACACCATCATGCAGCGAAAGAATCCGGGTCTCTTCATCGGATTCATCGCAGAGGTTGTGTTCAATTGGCCGCGATGGATCGCGAACAGGATTGCCAAGAAAAATTCCCAGAAGCGGGGCGGTGTTCGCTCATGAGAATCTCTACTGGAATGAAGAGCAGGAGGAAGAAGGTGCTCGTGCTCGACGGGAACAACAGGGCGGCGCTTGCCGTCATCGAAGGCCTTCATAAAGCAGGCCATATCGTTGATGTGGCGAGCTACACCCTATTCTGCAAGGCATTCTTCCATAGTGGGGTCAGGAGGCGGCTTACCTACCACTTTGAAAGCCCAGAAGCGTTCAAGGAATCCCTTCTCGCAATCCTCATAAAGGGCGAATACAGCGTTGTCATCCCTCTCACTGACCGGACGAGCTTCCTGCTCCTCACCTATAAGGACGATTTTTCAAAGCTCACCACCATTACGCCGCTTGTCTCGATTCAAGCCTTCAGTGGTGCGTATGATAAGCGGAACACGATAGCCCTCTGCAGGAAGTATAAAGTACCTATCCCTATCACCATACTCGGAAGCGATGCCGATGCCGATAAGAAACTTCATGCTCTCCGACTTCCCGTCGTGGTGAAACGGGTGAGCAGTCAGGGCGGCCTCGGCATGAAGATGCTCGAGACCCATGATGAGGTTAAAAGGTTCATAAAGACTGTAAAACATATCGAACGATTTCTGTTTCAGGAGAAGTGCGAGAAGAAGGAGAAGACCAATGTGGCCCTCATCATGGATCAGATGCATCGGGTGATCGCCTCGATCGTGTTTCGCGAGCCACGGACCTACCCAATCCTGTCCGGTCCAAGCGCCTGTGTCGAGACGACGTCCGATGACGAGGCCCTCGATACCGCGAAACGGCTGATGAAGATGATGAAATGGGTTGGTATCGCCCATCTCGAATTCCATCGAGATGAGAATGGGAACCTCTCGCTCATGGAGATCAATCCAAGGTTCTGGGCCTCCCTCCGTGTCGCCCTCGCTGTAGGCATCAATCTCCCAGATCTTCTCGTACGCGTCGCGACTGGAATGGAACAGGAATCGAATAATACATACGAGAAAGGCATCAAGCTCCGCTACCTGCCCTCTGAAATCCGTTGGTTCTTCAGCTCTCCTGACCGGTTCAAGCATGCGGATTTCTTCAAGTTTATAGACAGGAAGACAAAGTATGTGCTGCTGCAGGCTCGCCAGCCCTGGCTGCCGCTCGGTTTCCTCATCGAACTCTTCTTCAACTGGCCGCGGTATGTGAAGAACCGGATTAGTGGGAGGACGTAGCATGCTTATCCAAAAGCTCTCTACCGAGGACCGGAACGCATACACGGAATATGTGGTTAGGGCAGCTGAAGGGTCATTCTATCACACCCTCGCCTGGCATGATGCGGTCATAGAGACGTACGGTCTCGAGCCGCACTACCTGATCGCGTACGATGGTGGCCTGGCTATTGGGGTCCTGCCGCTCTTCCTGATACGGTCGAGGTTGATGGGAGACCGCCTGATCTCAGTCCCCTACTCTAATTACGCAGGACCGCTCGCCGACACAGTAATGGTCCAGCAGGCGCTCGTCGCGCATGCCTCGAAGCTCGCCGAGGACCTCGATGTCGACCACCTTGAGCTGCGCAACGTCGAGGCGCAGGACTACCCTAGACTCGTTCCGGGCGGCGGGCATGTCACGCTCAGGCTGAATCTGATCGACGAGGAACGACAGTTCGCTGCGCTCAAGAAACGGACCCGACGGTATGTCAGGAAAGCGCAAGAAAGCGTTGCCGTCGATACCGAAACGAAGGATGTCAACTCCTTCTACAGGATCTATACGAGACGGATGAAGCGGCTCGGCAGCCCCGTCCATCCGAAGAGATTCTTCGAATCGCTCCTGACACATGGCGGCGACAACGTGCTGATTCCGACTGCTAGCATCGATGGGACTCCAGTGGCGTCGATTTTCCTGCTCAGGCACGGAACACGGATTGTCTATGCGTGGGGAGCGGCAGAGGCCCGGTATGAAGACCACCAACCTAACTATGCGCTCTTCTGGGAGACCCTGAAATACCTTAAGGAGCACGGTGTCAAGGAGTTCGATTTCGGACGGAGCCTTCCAGGTTCAGGCACCCACTTCTTCAAGGAGGGGTGGGGGGCTGTGCCAGTGCAGCTTGCGTACAGATATCTGCTGAGGAAGGGGACCAAGCCCCCACGCGTTTCGCAGGCCTCGTATAAACGGAAGATTCTTGCAGCAGCCTGGCGGCTCCTCCCCTCAAGAATCGCTGCTGCCATCAGCGGAAGAATACGGAAGGTGATTGGATGAGGATACTTATCGAGCTCTACCATGCTGCGGACGTGAACTTCTTCAAGAATGCGATACCCGAGCTTAAGAAGAAGCATGGTCTCTATGTGGTAATCAGGGAACGCGGTAAGCTCTCAAAGATATTCGAGAAGGAGATCGGATTGCCTTATACTATATACGGAAAGCACGAGAATGAACTTCCCCTTAAAATCTTGGATTTCATTAAGCGGACGCTGTTCAATTTCCGATTCATACGGAAAAGAGACATCGATCTCACGCTCTCGTTCTCAGGGCACGGGATCACCTTAGCAGCCAAGCTTGCCGGCGTACCTTCAATAAATTTCTATGACGACTTTGAATACAAGATAAATTTCCATCTGGGAAGGTTGTTCTCGACTGCCTACTACATCCCGAGCTTCATACCCTTTAAGGGAAGGAACATCCATCACTTCCATGGCTATAAAGAGCTCGCATACCTATCTCCTGACAGGTTCAAGCCATCTCCGAAAGCCCTAAAGCAGTATGGCATTATCCCTGAGAGATATGTCTTCGTCCGCCTCATCTCCTCGACTAGCTTGAACTATCAAACTGAAGTGTTGTTCGACTGGAATGCCCTCTTCTCAAGAATAAAGGGTGCTGGCTATTTGGTGGTCCTTTCGCTCGAGGATAAGAGAAAAGAGCATCTCTTCGAAAAATCCTGCATTGTCCTCAATGAGCCGGTAGATGACATATACTCCCTGATGTTTCACGCCAAGGCGATTATCTCGAGCGGCGACACAATGATTCGGGAGGCCGCTCTCATGGGTGTGCCTGCGGTCTACCTCGGCGGCAGGGACATGCTAGTAAATCGCGAGCTGGTAAGGCTAGGACTCATACGCATCCCGAAAGGAGATATCACTAAGGAAATACTCGACATCATCCATAAGGATTATAAAAGGAAGACGCGCACCACCCTATCCAAACGAGTTGGTACCTCCTGGGTCGACACGACCGATGTCATCCTCGAAGCGGTGCGCGACATCGTGAAGAGGCGAAGGTGAAAACCATGGTTTTCGGAAAGCTCGTCCGCATGTGGAAGGCACGCGACTGGAAAAAGGCAGGTATTAAGATTGGTAAAGGAGGATATATATCACCCAAGGCCTATATAGACACACCGAAGGTCGTCAAGGGGCTCGTCAAGATAGGGGACAACGTCTATATCACTAGGAACGTGTGCGTGCTCGCGCACGACGGGTCGACAGAATGCTTCAAGGGCAAAGGGTACACGATGTATAAAAAGGTCACCATAGGAAACAACGTCTTCATTGGCATGAACAGCGTCGTGCTACCCGGCGTCACTATAGGAGACAATGTCATCATCGGTGCTGGGTCGGTCGTCTCGAAGGACTGCGAATCCGACTCGGTCTACGCCGGAGTCCCTGCTAGGAAGTTATGCACGAAAGATGAGTTCATAGCTAAGAACAGCGACCCCAAGCTGTTCCCAGAACGCATGAGAACATGAGCGGCAAGAAGAAGATTGGCTACATCCTCGGCCTGGATATCGGTATCCATAGGTTCATCCTCCGGGAGCTTGAAGAACTCGAGAGGAGGGATTATACAATCTTTATCTTCACGACGAAAATTAATCCGGGTGTCTATAATCCGAAACCTTCCTGGAACACCTACACCTTCCATAGGTGGGGCTCGATCCTCAAGCAGCCCTGGTATTTCATCAAGAGCCCTATCAGATACTTGCGGATTCTCATCCAATCGCTCTCGGATTGGGGGACCCTCTGGTTCCTCATAGCGAATGAATACGCCGGGATAGTATCCCGCGAGGGTCTCCACCACATCCATTGCCATTTCGGTGATGCGAAGCTCTTCATCGGCTATTACCTGAAGCTGCTCACCGGATGCAGGCTTTCTGTCACCATACACGCCCATGAGCTCTACCGGAACCGGAACTGGAAGCTCTTCCGGAAGGCGCTCGGAAGAGCTGATGATATAATCACGGTCTCTGACCATAACAGGCAGCTTCTCATCACCAAGTTCGGGACTGAGCCAGAAAAGACTCATCTCATCAGGCTCTTCGTAGACCCTACGGCAGATCTCCCGGATACGAAGAGGAAAATACTCGTCGTGGGCTCCTTCGAGGAACGGAAAGGGTATGATGATCTCGTGAAGGCGGTCTCCTTCCTCAAGCGTGATGACTTTGTCGTCTGGGTATGCGGTGAAGGACACCTGCCGGTCCGTGGATGGGCAGAGCAGGCAGGCGTCGCCGACAAGTTCAGGTTCTTCGGCAAGCTCCATAAGGACCTCCTGAATGTCCTTTATAGCCAATGCGACATCTTCGTGTTGCCGTCCAAGACCGTCTCTGTGAAAGGGGGGACCGACTGCGAAGGGATACCTGTCGTCCTCATGGAAGCGATGCTCGCGGCGAAACCAGTGATTACCACGAGGCACGTCGGAATCCCTGAGCTGGTCGAGAAGGTCCTTGTCCCCGAAGCGAGCCCGGAAGAACTCGCGAAGGCTATCGGAAAGACGCTCGATTCACCATCCTCCTGGAAAGGGATGGGGGAACGGAACCGCCAAATCGTCCTTCAGAACTTCTCGAAGAAGAATTTCGATGAGCTCGAAAGAATCCTAAGGAAATAAGATGACTCGCAAACCAACAGGCCGGATTACGGAAGGGACGCTCGCAGTCATCATAAAGACGCTGAACGAGGAACGTCGCATTGAAACCTGCATCCGGTCATGCATGAAAGCGCTCGAGAACGCCACGAATAAACATCTCATCAAGAGGGGTGAGATTATCCTTGCCGATTCATTATCGGATGATAGGACTGTCGAGATTGCACGGAGGCTCAGGAAAGAGAACCAGATTCCGCTGCGTATTATCCAGCTCACCGACCCTTCCCAGCGCCGCTGCAGCGTGGGCCCCCAGATGGGATACCTCTCGACCAATGCAGAGCTGATTTACATCATCGATGGTGACATGGAGCTGCATCCTCAGACGCTGATCAGGCTGATCCCTCGGGTGCGTGAGAGGGGGATCGCCGGCGCAGCGGTGCGGGTCCATGAACCCCATTCCGGGAACCTAATCTCAGCTACCCTGCAGGAGAAGAATGTCACGCTCGAGACCGGCGAAGTTGACTACCTCGAGGGCGGCGGGATGTACAAGAAGGAGGCGGTTGATATGGTCGGTTACCTCACCGACCCGCAGCTCTATGCGAACGAGGAGTCTGATATCGGCATCGCGCTCCGCGAGAAGGGATTCCGTCTCCTGCGGATCGATTTCATCGGGGTCACCCATCATCGGGACGAGTCGAGCACGAAGGCGGAGATCTCCGGCAAGTTCGCATCACGGTACTTCCATGGGCCTGGCCAGGTGCTACGGAAGAGCGTTGGATCGGGCAGGATACTTAAGCATGCGCTCAGACTTAAGATCTATCTGGCAATGGTCGCTGTATGGGTCGTTGGAATCGCCTGCCTCGCGTTCACTCCCCTCACCCTTTGGCCTATCGGGACCTATCTGGTCCTCTATGCGGCGTTCTTCCTGTTCTTCGCAGTCAAGAAGCGGTCGGTTGTCAGGGCGGGCTATTCCCTCTTCAAATGGAACCTCTCTGCCCTCGGTCTCTTCCTCGGGTTCTTCCTGCCATATTCTCCCGTCGACAGATACACGATACGGATGCGGGAGGTGCGGGGATGAGGATACCACAGCCGTCGCTCATCCATCCGGAGCGCGACGCCATCAGCTGGAAGCAGACACTGCTCATCGTCCTGCTCCTCATTTTCTCCATCGCCTCGCGCCTCCATTTCGACCACCAAGTGACCTTCGACAGCTTCCCCATCAACGCGATGGCGAACAGCCTCGTCGAGAAAGGATATGCCGACTGGGTACTTCACCCGGCTTCGCTCTTCGGGTATTACCCCTTCTCCTACCCCTCTGCGACATACTTCTTCCTCGGGACCTTCACATCCCTCCTCGGGATACTGACAGACCAGGCGATCATCTTCATGGCCCTTGGGCTCGCAGTCCTCGGCATCATCGGCGTCTTCGTCCTCGCCCGTGAGTTCGGAAGCTTCCTCTTCGCCTTCATCACGGCCCTCATGTTCTCCGTCGCCCCCTACTTCGTGCTCTTCACCAGTTGGAACGCGTCGGCGAGAATCATGCTCATCGTGATGTATCCTCTCCTCATGTGGCTGCTCATACGGAGCTTCTGCGACCCGCGGCGCCTTTGGTATGCGTCGCTTGCGGCCGTCACGATTGCGTTCACGAGCATCGTCCATCGGATGTTTCAGTTCATCCTCATCATCCTCTTTGCCTATATCCTCACGGTCGGTTATTTCATGCTGCCGACGATATGGGGCTGGTTTCAGAAGACGAAGATTCATGCTCTCCTCATCAGACGGTATTCCATGTTCTCTCTGAAGGTGATTCTCGATATCGGGATACTAATCGGGGTCCTGGTCATCGCAAAGATACTCGACCTCATCTCTAGGAACCGCCTGCTGATCAACCTGAACAGGATGCAGGAGAGCTGGATGACCCGCATCGATAGTGTCCCTTGGGAGAGCGTGCCTGCGTGGGGATTCACCGCCGCAATCATCATTTCTACATTGACGCTGGTCGTGCTCATCCATCTCATCAGGAACGAGATGTCCAAGAAGAAGCTCGGATTCTATAAGCTCCTCGACCACTACACGCGCAGGACCGTACGCCTGGCGCTCGATAAGCCGGACTTCTACCTCTCCTTGGTACTAGTGATGGTCATCATCTACTTCTTCGTCGGGCAGTTCGTCGGATCGGCGTCCTACACCCCCTCCCTCACCGACTACTATGAGAGCCAGTTCCTGGCCGGGAGGTCACCCCCCATCATATTCTTCAATTTCGTGCTCAATTACATGACGACCGTCAACTTGCTGGTGCTGCTGGTGCCCCTCGGCCTGCTCCTCCTCATCTTCAAGAAACACAAGTCCTTCCCCGAGATGTTCCTGCTCATCATCACCATCGGGTTCTCTCAGTTCCTCATCGACAAGAACTATGTGCGTTCATTCATCATCCCCCTGCTGAGCATCTACATAAGCATCGTGCTCGTGAAGGCCTACAACTATTTCATGCATAGGGAACGCAAGCTCACCGCAGCATCATGGCTCGGCGTCCTTATCATCGCGACGATAGTGTCCTCGAACGTTATCATCCACCGTGAATTCTTCTTCAATGAGCCCTCTGTGGTCTATAACTACGACGAGATCACCGCCTCCTCTACGTACATCAATGGCCTCGACCTGAACTCTTCGATCCTCGTCGATGACGGCATGCTCGCGAGCGTCATCATATACGCCCAGACCGGCATCCCGAGCACGCCTTTCAACGTCTTAGAGTTCGGTGACTTGTCCAAACTTAAACCCATCAGGAGATCTAATGAGGAGATAAAGCGGATGCTACTTGATGGCGAGTTAAAAGAACTTTGGATAATCCCTGATTGGATAACTCCAGGTACCTATTATTGGGGGAGGCATGGTATTTTCGTGTACGAACGGTCCTATACTGACCCTCTAGTAAAAAAATTAATGAGGGAATATAAAGAGGAATATTATATTCGAGATAAATACCGCAAACCGACGAACTTCTTCATCTCGATCGAGCCCATCAAGAACAAGATTTACGACAATCCGGCGATTTCGATGTGGGACCTCCAGAGGGGGAGGTAATGCTGATGGCACGCCCCCGCAGGCTCAGAATACTCCTGATTGCAAGGAACTTGAGTCGGTATTATGGGGGCGGCGATTATTCTGTTTTCAAGTTCTGCGAGGCACTGGCACGGCAGGGCCATGAAATCTGGATCTACAGCATCAATAGGTTGCCTTTCATGGCAGGGTCTGAACAGTGGTTCCGCTATCAACGGTATGTCGGCGAGATTCCCCGTTTCTTCCCCGGCATATGGATTCTGAACTCGGTTTGGGAGGGTCTCAATGATCGTCTCTTTGACCTTAGGTGCAGAAAGGAACATTTCGATTGTGTCATCGGTTACCAGAGGACATCGGCTGTCAAGGCTCACCGGATAGCCACACGGATCAATGCTGTATCGGTCACCTTCATCTTTGAGACCCCTGATTGGTACGCCCAGCTGACTGGCGACACCGATGAACGAGTCCAGGATGAATGGGTGCAATTCCGTGAAGTGGCGAAGAAATCCGACATCCTCATCGCAAATTCAAGACTTACGGCGTTGAACGCATCGAAATGGCTCAACCGCAAGGTCGATGCGGTCATCCTGCCAGGCATAGATAAGGTACCTGACCTGCCGAGCGTTGTTGAGAGGTGCCAGATTATCTATATCGGAAGGCTCTATCGGACGAAAAATGTCGATGACCTCCTGAAAGCGCTTTCACTCATCCCGAAGGGAAAACGTCCTGGTGTTGTTATCGTGGGGGACGGGCCTGAGAGGGCAGTGCTGCAAAAGCTAGCTGAGCAGCTCAGTATCGACTCTAAATTCCTCGGTCGTATCTCGGACGAAGAGAAATGGCGTGTGATTTCGGAATCGATGTTTCTTGTCTTCCCGACGTCGTTCGAAGGGTTTGGTATGCCCCCTATGGAGTCCCTGGCTCTGGGTAAGCCTTGCATCGCAACAGACCTGCCGATATTCCGTTCTGTCTATGGTAACTATATCGAATATTTCAAGGAGCATGACCTGCTGGGTCTCGCGAAGAAGATTAGCATGCTGATGAGCGACACGCAGTACCGGAACAGAAGGGGCAGGGCGGGGAAAAAATTCGTTATGAACACGTTCAGTTGGGACAGGTCAGCGAAACAGCTTGCGGCGCTCATCGCACAACGGGCGTTCTAATACCCTCAATAACCTGGCAATAAAGGGATACTAGTTTCCCTATATGAACCCCTATTTCAAATTCCTCTTCGGCAAGTTTCCTTGAGTGCTCTCCGAACCTCTTGAGCAGGGCCGGGTCACGCAGGAGCGCTACAGTCTTCTCCGCGATTGCGTCCGAGTCATTCCGGTCGACTAAGAAGCCGTTTTTGCCGTCATGCACCAAATCGGGAATGCCTCCGACCCGGGAAGCGATTATCGCCTTGCCGCAGGCGAGCGTCTCATAAATGGTAATTGGAGAATTGTCGGGCCAGATTGAAGGGACATACACGATTCTGCTCCTCTGAATATACCTTTTAATGCGCTCGTTCTGAAGATGCCCTAAGAGCCGGACCTTGCTTCCAACACCGAGACTCTTCGCGAGTTCCGCCAAATTCCTCCTCTCAGGCCCGTCCCCGATGATTTGAAGTCGATACTCCGGAAACCGCTCGAGCACCTTTGGCATACCCCTGATGAGATAATCAACACCCTTCTCCCTCACGAGGCGTCCGAAATAAAGCAGGTTCTTGTCTTTCGGCAAAGGATTGCTGGCATACCCTGTAAGGTCAATCCCGTGATTGAGCATATAGAATTTCGAATAGTGATTCTGTTTGAGCAAAGAGGCGCCATAGCTTGAGCAGGGGACGAAAAGATTGACATTCTTTAGATCTCTCCTTAATACATGCCGCAGAACCAGCTGGAAGAGGTATTCCTTAAAAGGAATGCATCCCTTCCTGACACAGACCATTCCAAACGTATGCGTGCATATCTCATAGTCCGGATAATATTTCAAGCCGGTGCCGCAGAACATGAAATAATTGTGAACGGTGAGTATGGTAGGGTACTTCCTGAGAGCCCGCAGCGCCATGCCGGAAAGGTGGTAAAATACACTATGGACATGCACCACGTCCGGTCGAAAGGATGCGCAGACCTCAGCGAGCCTTGATTTCGCCTTTCGGTTCCAAATCCTCCGCATCCTGAACAATGATCCTTCCCCTGTTGGTGCGACATCGTCAGCGAAGAGCGACTCTCCCGTCGGATTGTAATCGGACGTGAAGATTCTGACGGTATGTCCTCGCTGCTCTAGGGCCTTCCTGATGTTGAGGAGGTATATCTCACCACCGCCATAGCGGTAACCGAGATCGTGCACCATAAGTATCTTCATATAATAAACCTCTTAGATATTAGGTTAATTATAACTTTTTTATCTTCATTGGTGATGCCCCTAATGATGAATAAAACAGAGAAATAGATTACTGAACCTACAATAACCTGGATTATCACAGGGATTGCTGGGAAATAATAGAGAAACAAACCCATTACGCCTGTCGCGATGATTGGTTTATAAATATACTTAATAATATTTAGTACCAAAAATTTTTTTGAGATATAGATGTATCCTAAAATGAAATAAGAGAATTCTGAAAATATTGTTGCGATTCCTGCTCCTATGAATGAGAATTGTGGTATCAAGATTAAGTTCAATGTAATATTTACCAATACCGCAATAATCGTGAAGAACATGGTCAATTTCTCTTTATTCATTGAATTCAATACCAAACCATATGTGAAAACATGGAAATGGAATAACATCATCCATATTAGGGCTTGGAGAGCTATAGCTGATTCCATAAACTCTGGCCCATATATTAACAAGATAATTTTCTCTGCAAGAATGTGTGTCCCCAATACGATAGGGAATGAAAGTATGATTAGTATCCGAAAAGTGTTAGTATATATTTTTTTCAAAGTTGGTATCGATTTCTCAAAAGCTCGCGCAGCAATAGGTTCAATAGCAGCTGCGATAGCAACAGGAATGAACTGTAGCCCGTCGATGAGCGTATGCGCTGCGCTATACCAACCGATCACCGCATCCGTGTTCTCGAGTACGAGCTTCGATATCATGGTCACATCGACTTTCGCATAGATGGTCATGAACATGGCTGCGACACCGAACGGAATTGATTTTCTGATAAGGTCCTTCAAGAAATCGAAATCAATTTCGAACGAGAGTGAAGAGAATCTCCGCGTGAAGACGATGAGGCTGATAATGAGGCTGATGATGCTTGATGCGAGAAACATCAGGAGGATACCCACAAAGCTCATGCCTGCGAGGACAGCGACGATCACAAGTCCGAACCTGATGACCGTCCTGGCGATTGTGATGCCAGCGCTGTAGTCCATGCGCTCGAACGCTTGGTAGACCATGTCAATCGAGTCGTTGAAAGATTGGAATACCATAATCGCGACAGCTATCAAGATGGTGAAGATTGTGAAAGTTGCATATTGGAGTAGGAGCGCGACACAATACACAACGATGAGAGTAACGAACGTCAGCACGACCTTCATGGCAAGAACATTGCTCAGGTATTGGTCTGCCCGTTTGAGGTCACGTGCAACCTCACGTTTGATGAATATCCTCATGCCGATGTCGGTGAGCACGATGAACAGGCCGGTGAAGGAGATTGCGAACGCGAACTTGCCGAAGTCGACATTGCCGAGATATCGCGCGATGACGATGGTGAGAAAAAGAGTAATTACCTTGTTGATATTCAATCCTGCGAAAAGGATGCCGGTGTTCTTGACGATGCGTTGGGCAGTCTTCATGCTATCCCTCCGACCTTATAGAGGGTGATGTTTCCTGCAGTATAGACCATCTCATACCCAGCACCGAACGAGAGATTCCCACCCGCGAGGGCCTGCTCCTCACTTCCGGCATAGATATAATTGATTCCAAACTTCCCAATCAGGCCCTTTGCGTTCAGGCTTGTGGGATTGGCATAGAACGACGCGACTTCAGCCCTGCGGTCGACGAAATCAATCGTCTGCGCCCAGTGGCCGAGCAGCACCCGGTTCCCTGCGACACGCGGGATGTAGTTGCCGATCCTGAGGCCCGACATGACCGTATCATCATCGCCGGTGTTCTGCGCGAGCCAATCGAGCGCAGAAATCTCGTCGTCGGTGAGATAAACATCATTGACATACTCATTCTCGGCCGAGTAGAGCAAAGGATGGATTGTCGCGACATCGCCGGCGACTGAGAGGATGTTGGTCCCGGCAATCAACAGCACAAACACCGCGAGCAGGAACAGCTTGAAATGTTCGACATGGAGCGGTTTGAGCTTATCGGTCATGGTAGGGATAAAATACCTGATTATCCCAAGAGCGGCGAGTATGGCATAGGGCACCATGACCCCGAAGACGAATCGCCTCTGGGTCGCGAGCGGCGAGTACATGAGGAGCACGGAGATGATAATCCACGCGAGGAGGAAGACATCGTCCTTGGTGAGCTTCCGCCTGCCGGTCTCGATATACACATAGTAGAGCGCGAAGAAGAAGATGAACCCGAGCCCGAAGATGTAGTTGATGATGTTCGGTGAGACCGTGACATTGAGCTCCGTCCATTTCGCATACACCGGATCGAGGATGAAGACCGAATAGTTGTAAAGCATGGCGGGAATCGATATGATAACAATGAAGGCGGTCTTCAGGATAGGCTGGAACGAGAACCGTTTCTCATGGAAAAACATAACGAGCACATAGACACCCATGAGTAGGTAGATAGTGATGACCTCGAAGAGATGGACCGTCGCTAGCAGGAAGCAGAGGATGCCTGCGCCGACTGCATACCTCCATCCGTCACGCAGGCCCCTGAGGAAGAGGTAGAGCACGCTGACCATGAGGAGCGCAGCGAGCGCGAAATGGGGCATCCTAAGATACGTGAACGGGATAAGGTCGGTCACCCAGAGGTCAGGGCTCACGAACATGAACCCAGTGGTGATTCTCACGACCTCGAAGAAGAACCCGAACCCCGCTCCGGCCGATGCGATGAGGAATGCGGTGAGGCGTTCGTGCTTGTTTGGCACTAGGTACGCGATGAACAGGTAGAGCATCGCTAGGAATCCGCCGCCGAATACGATCCTGAATAGGTGGTAAAAGGCGATGATTGGGACAGAGCTGATGGCAGATAACCAACCAATCACGAGCACGTACGGGTTGAAGAACAGCCTGCTCATGGCTTCGGACGTGAAGCCGTTCCGCTGCAGGAGATATCCATCCTTTGCTTGGAGCATGAGATTGAGATGGTTGTTTGCATCCATGACCTCTTTGGAGATCCACATATAGGTATGGTCCTGCGGGGTCGTGATGAATCCCCAGAGCGTCGGTATAAAACTGAGTACCAAGAGAGCCGCGGCTATGATCACTACCCCTCTCCATTCGTCTTTTAACACCTTCGGCGCTGGCATGTCAGTCCCCTTTGGACCAGGTCCACATTTTGTTCACGAAGTAGTTCCAGAACGTCGCGATGCCGATGCCGATAAGCTGGGATACTCGGTAATCGGCAGCGAGCAGACGGTAGCCCAGCAGGAAGACGCCCCATTGGACGGCAGCACCGACGAACGACACGGCATAGAACTGCAGGACTCGCATCCCTGCGCCCTTGGCGCCGCCGCAACGGCGGTCCTGGAAGGTCCAGAACTCGTTGAAGAGGAAGTTGGTGAATATCGAGACCAGGATGCCTCCTGCGGACGCGATCTCCTTGGCGACGTCGAGTCCTTCAGCAAGGCAGATGAGGACGCCGAGGTTGACAAGGACGCCGCTCAGACCGACGAGGCAGAACTTGACAAACCTCCTCGACCCCTCCCATCTGAGCCTGAAGGAGTTCGAGAAGAACTCCATGATATCATCCTTGGAGATTTTGGATTTCCCTACCTTGCGATCGTAGAAGACGATCGGGATCTCGCCGATCCTGGCACCGAGACGGTGCGCTTCGAAGAGGAGATTCATCTGGAACGCGTACCCTCTCGCGTTGAGCGCATCGAGATCGATGCGCTTGATGAGGGCCGCCCTGATGCAGCGATAGCCAGAGGTGCAGTCGTGCACGCTGTAGAGTCCAGCCACGATTCGCGCGAAGAAATTGCCGCCTGCGGAAATTGCCTTCCTGGAGAGACCCCAGTCCGGGACTGCCCCGCCAAGTATGTAGCGGGATCCTATGACGAAATCCTTGCCGTCATCGAGTGCTTCGAGGAACTGGGTGAGATATTTCGGATCATGCGAGAAGTCGGCGTCCATCTCGAAGAGCACATCAGCCTTGAGTTCGCGGATCGCATGCTTGAAGCCGCGGATATAGGCCATGCCGAGCCCCTGCTTCTCCCCCATCAGGAGGTGGATGCGGCGACTCCTCTTCATGTGCTTCCTGACGATGCCAGCCGTCCCGTCAGGGCTCGTATCATCCACGACCAGGATGTGCATGTCATACTGGGTCAGCTCCTCTGCGATCGAGACGAGTCGGGGGAGGAGCTTGCCGATATTGTCGGCCTCGTTATAGGTCGGAAGAACGATAATCGCCTGGGGGAGTGATGGAGGCATGCTTACACCTGGAGCCGAGCGGGTTTAATATGTTTTATGAACCCGAATACGTAGTGAATAGAGGGAATGACGACCATATTTATAAACCTTTCTTATGTTGCCCCTAAATAGTGACAAATATATCGAAAGATTTAAATAGTCCGACTTCCACCTCATCTGTAACTACTATATGAGGGTAATAAAATGCTCAAAATCATCATCGCAAGCGTCATGCTCGCGCTCATGCTGGCCTCATTCGCCTATGCCGATGCGAGCATCATGCCCTACGACTGCGGCACCGGGCTTCCCAAGACCGACTTCGCCTACGGCGAGGATGTCTGCGTCTACGGCACCGGTTATCAGGACGACCAGGAGGTCGACCTCTATGTGGTCGATGACCAGGACGCCTATTCCGACGGCCAAGCGATGGCCGACGTGACCGGCTCGGTCGAGACCGTGACCGCAGGCGGCTTCGTGATCGCCCTCAAGAAGGCCTGGACCGCGTTCACGACCGGCCTCTTCGACCTCTTCGCCGACCTCGACCGTGACGGCACGTACGATGACGGCGAGCCGACGAACATCGGTCAGGGCGCCGGCCTCACCGTCAGCATGCTCCAGGAGCGGGACCCGGTCCCCGAAGAGCCCATCGACGCTGTGCCCGAGTTCGGCACGATCGGCGCGCTTGCGGCGCTCGTCGGCGCGAACGGTTATGTCCTCTACAAGCGGAGGCGACAGCGATGAACCGCCTCGTCTTCGGCATCATCATCACCCTCATGCTCGCCGCGACCGCGCTCTCGGCGTTCTCTGCCAGTGAGATCCCGTCCTGCGCGGCGGACAACGGCTGCTATAACCAGGACGGCAGGCCCTACTGCGGCTTCAACGACCAGACCTGCGCGTACCACTGGTACGAATTCGACGGCGCGTGCACGCACGATACCGATTCCTTCAACCCCGACGCCGACGCCGACGGCTGGACCGACTACTGCGATGCCTTCCCTGACGACAGCGATGAGCAGGTCGACCTCGATGCCGACGGCTGCGGCCATGAGGCGGACCTCGACGACTTCAACCCTGCCGAGACCGCCGGCTGCCCGGCGGAAGAGCCGCAGGCACCCGGCGACAGCGGCAACGACGATGATGACGACACTCCAGTTGCGCCGGTCAGGCGCAGGTACAGCTCAGGATCGTCTGGCTCGATGGGCACGCCGACCTGCAACGGCATGTGGACCTGCGCAGACGGCGGGTGCGTCTGTGTCGCCGAGGAATCAACCGAAGAGGAGTCCGCCCAGGACTCGGGAAGCGCTCCCGAGCCGCTCCCCACGACAGTCTCGGTCACCATCGAGGACGAGCCTGAGGAGGAGACTGAGGAGCAGGATGACAAAGGGGATACTCTTGTCACCGGCGCGGTCATCGCCGGCACGCCCAGAGAGCCGCTCTTCCCCTGGTGGATCCTCTTCCTGGTGCTCGCGGCCGTCCATTTCACGGTCAAGCGGGCCTATATAGACCCCAAGAAGGCGCCGGCGAAGGCAGGATTCCTCGACCGCGTCAGCAATTTCCTTTTTTAAATGTCTATTCTCACCTTCTTTCATATTTGAACGGAAAGACATATATATGTTATATAAAATAATTCTGCATATACTAAGTGGTGGGCCGCAGAAATGATTGGCAATGACGCGAAGAAGCATGAGACCCTGCTCTCTGCCCTTTTCATCATTCTCATAGCTGGCGTGTTCTTCTTCCTTCTGGAAGAATTCAGGATAATCGGATGGCAGATATATTCGCCCCCTGCAGCGTATCAGCCCTATTGCGAGCATCTATATACCGGCGAAGGGGTAAATAACACTCTCATGACCGATTTCTGCGGCTCGGACGACCTGACCAACCTTGGGAGTGGCAACGACTGGTATTGGGATCGCGACCCTTATACCTGGAGCACAAACGATACTGCATATCTACATGATTTTACATCATCAAATGGCTGGGACCTCGGTAACATCTTCACCATCAAACTCGACATGCGGATTGATTTATGGGGTAATCCTTCTCCAGCATCATACATCATCAGGAAAAGCAATGATTTTTCGCTCGATCTCTTCGATAACTACCTGCGATGGTATGCTTATGATGTTAGCGGCGATCGGGATATAACTGTCGATAAATCCTTTTTTCCTGAAGGGGATCGATTCGTATTGACTATCGTTGGTAACTCGACCCATTGGAAAATATATAAGGATTGCATCCTTTTGGGGACGAGCGATCCCTTCACCGGGACTATTACCAAAGGAGCAGACGATTTGACCGTCGGAGCCGAAACAGGGGGCAATGGCGGTGTGAACATAACACTCTTTCGGATAGAAGTCTATTCTATAGCGGTCAACGATACAAGCTGTTGGGATCTTACTAACACCAGCTATTGGAAAAATCCCGATGTCCAAATCAACCCGGTCGAAGATATCCGGGGGTGGGCGGGGTGGTCAGATTCTTCAGTAGATTTCATTTACACAGTCACCGACGATCGGACCATCCAGCGGGTAGAAATATATCTCGATGGCCAACGGGTCTACTCCAATACCAGTGGATATGAAGGTCTCTATACTACTACCCTCACTATCGGCAACGGCGTGCATGAATGGAATGTAGTCGCTTATGACACCGACGGCAATATCAATGCTTCAACGAATGATTCGTTTAGTGTATTCAATACTCCTGAACCCTTTATCCAACTCTATGCCCCCTGCGAGGGCTGTACACACCCACAACAGGCGACGCATTTCATCTACAATATCTCATGGACACAAGATGCGCCCTCCTGGTGCCGCATTTACCTTGATGGGAATAATAAAATCGAATTTTCAGACATTAAGAATGCGACACTCGGTGCGAAAGAGCTTATCGTCCCATACGGTTCAAATACCTGGGGAGTACTCTGCAGGCTATCAGACGGGACGATGACTTGGGCGCAGAACAATATCACTTTTACCGCTTGGGATGAACCATACATCACTGGGACACTCATCAATTCATCAACAGCCACTACGACCATGACCCAGACCGATGGTGATGTCATCGGATATTACACTGGAACAAATTTCCCTAATGCATACGGGTATGAACTTGAGATGGATAGAATCGTTGATCCTGACGATACTGATTCCTTCTATATGATCAGTATCAAGGATTGGATAAAAGAATCTTCAGTCCCGCCGCTCGAAGCATGTTATAACGACGAGTTCTTGCGGGAGAGGACCAACAACCTGTTCACCCTTTTAGATGATTTGTATCAAGGTCCCTATAAGGATAAAATAAGCCACGTGCTGCTATGGGATGAGTATCCCTCAGAATACCTCTACAACAACAATTGTGATGAGATACTCATAACCTACCAAAGTGAGTTCATAGATCGGTATGGTTATGCCCCTGATTGCTCTTGGCTACCATTCTGGCAGAATGCTTCTTTTAGGCATGATGCTGCCGAGTTCGTTAGGGAAGGGGCTTCATGTGCGAACTCAAAATTGTATCTTCGGATAAAGGCACGTTATCCTGAATGGCAAATACTGCATGCCCCAGCGATGCCGAAAGCTGTTTATAATTGGATGTCATGGGGAGAGAACCTCCGATTGGTGGATTTGTACAACGAGAGTTGGGATGCACTGCTCATGGAGGAGACTTATACCTATAAGGACTATATTGGTGGTGGTGATGGATTCAAGGGTTATATCAAGAACCTCTATTTCACCGAATATGCTAAGGGCCTTCATCCCTACCGTAATATCTATACCCTTGGCCAGAATTTTGAGAGCAATACCGAATCGAATATCACTTCCGAGATCATTAAATATGATATTTTTTCAAATGTTCTTGGTGGTGGTGATGGTATAGTCGAATGGAGTAGAGAATATCGGAAGGACGGCAACTGTATGGTTTACAGCTGTAGCGATTATGGTAACACCACCGAGAACTGGCAATCGACGTTAGACACATTCGCATATGTGGAAGGAAAACATTTTGATATTTCCGATGCTGAATGGGTGTTGGTCACTCCAGAGGATAGCTTTGGGGTGATGGGTGCTGCGTTCGTCAAGGATGGGCTTAGTGGTGGAACTCGCGCCTACACAGCCCAGCACCGAGCGATGGAGCTCGGCATCAACATGGACGTTAAGGGCATTCGCCAGATCATCAACGATCCGAGCGTGCTCGACCCCTACCAATACATCATGTGCTTCCAGTGCGAGTACGCGAGGAAGGAGCTCCATAACCTGCTCACCGCGCTCTCGGGCTCGAAGACCATTATCTTCGACTCAGACAGCTTCACGAAATACCCGAACGGGACCGCTGCCGACAGCTCGCTCTGGTCGACGCTCACCGGCATCGACACCCAGCGGAGCAAGACGACGACTGATACCATCGACTTCGGCAACGGCACGGTCCTGAACCTCAGTGACACCTATGATATCTACAGCGTCGATGGGCTTGGACTACCCGGGACGGTCTTTATGGACAAGGATAATAAAACCCTCCTCTATAAGAATGACGGCAACTACTATATTGGCATACCAATGTGGGCCGCCTGGTGGGAAAACGTTGAGACGAGGAAGGCCCTCGACGGCATCTGGCGTTACATCCTGAACGACCTCTCCATCCCGGAAGACGAATACTATCTTACCCAGTTCAATGCGAGCACGATGTTCTTTCGCTCGCACAGCGATGATGGTCAGGTGTTCGGCCTTTCATGGCGTCAGGACAACCGTACGGTCAACCTAAGCACCCACACTGGCAACGACTACACGGTCGAATACGCACCTGCAGGTAACATCGCAGGCACCGCCGACTACGGTGGGATGACATACCTCACTGGCAGTATCTATGACATAATTGTCTGGGACACCAACCATTCCGGCAACCCACCGCTAGACAATTACCCATCAATAGTCCCGGACTGGCCGGGGATTTTTTTTTCTTCTCCAGCCTCTTTCAGCGTGTTCTTCAATTGTTCGGCATCTGATGACCAGCTTCTTGCTTCCGTAGCGCTGCTCACCAACGAGTCAGGCAGCCTCGCGGTGGTCCATTCCGAGCCCGCCTCCGGGACGTCCGACACGCTCTCCTACACCCACCCCTTCCCCGGGGACGGGGTCTATGCCTGGGCCTGCCGCGCGACCGACAACGCGAGCCAGCAGGCGACGACATCAGCAAGGATCGTCTCGGTCGGCTTCGTGAGCCCGCCGAACCCGCCGGTCCTCGAGATGCCGACGAACGGCGAGACAACCGCCGACCAGACGCCCACGCTCTCCTGGCAGAACGGCACCGACCCTGACCAGGGCGACACGCTCACCCACCGGCTCGTCGTCACGAACGCGAGCGGCAGCGTGCATGACGCGCCACACGATACCGAGTCCTACACCTTCACGCAGAACCTCTCCAACGGCCTGTACAACTGGCACGTGCAGGCGGAGGACACGACCGCGCGGACCGCAGACTCCGCCACCTGGACCTTCACCATCAACTACACCGGCCCGCCCCAGCCGCCGTACTTCGACCCCGAGCCGACCGGCCAGATCGCGATCGAGGACCAGCACTTTAGCTATGACATCGGCGCGACCGACCCCAACGGCGACGAGATCAACTACTTCGACGACCATCCGGGTTTCGCGATCGACCAGGACGGCGTGATCGACTGGACGCCGACGAACGATGATGTCGGCCCGAACCCGGTGAACATATCGATCTACGACGGGACCTTCTTCGCCTGGACGCTTATCACCATCACGGTCAACAACGTGAACGACGCGCCGACGGCGCCGCAGCTCACCTTCGCCAACCAGACGGTCGCGAACACGACTGTCACGCTCACGTGGCTGCCCGGTCATGACATCGACGCCACCGACACGCTCGTCCACACGCTCACCCTCGCGACCGACGAGGCGTTGACCGCTCTCGTCCACCGCCAGAACCACACCGGCACCAGCCGCGCCTTCGCGCTCAGTGACGGCACGACCTACTACTGGACCGTCTCCTGCACCGACGGCTTCGCGACCGCGACGGCTCCCACAGGCAGCTTCACCGTCGACACGAGCTACGTCGCGCCCTACTGCGGCGACGGCACCTGCCAGACGGACGAGGGCTGCGACGTCTGCGCGGCCGACTGCGGCGCCTGCCCCTACTGCGGCGACGGCCGGTGCCAGGACGAGGAGGACTGCGAGAGCTGCCGCGCCGACTGCGGCGACTGCGAGGAGCCCTCGCGCCGTTCGGGCGGCGGGTCGGGGTCGACCGACTTCTATGTCGAACGCACGGCCGTGACCGAGACGGCGACGGCCGGCGGCGCCGGGAGCGAGGAGCAGCCTGAGGCGCTGGCAGAGGAGGCGCCTGCAGCAGGGAGCCAGACCGGCACCGCGGCGGAGGCCACCGGCGCCCTCGGCCAGCAGATGCAGGGGGCAGAGGAAGGCGGCATCGAGGTCCTCTACGAGGAGCCCCGCCAGATCGGCGAGGAGACCGGCAATGACCTCTTCATCCTCACGCCGAGCGATATCGTCAAGATCGTGGTCCTCGCGCTCGTCGCAGGATTCCTCACCTTCTTCGTGATGGCGAAATTCACGACCGGCGAGGCGCTCATCGCCAAGATGAAGCGCAAGCTCATCAAGCGCCCGGCGACGGTGTATGACCTGCGCGACATCCTGCTCGCGCACCGGGGGATCACGCTCGTGCGCGCGGCGAAGCTCCTCGGCGACGGGCTGCCCCACACCAAGGACCTGATGGACTTCCTCTTCCACGAAGGGCTCGTCTCCAGGCAGGGCAAGTACTACTCGCCCACCCAGGCGCTCGAGGAGATGCGGGACGAGCGGAGGCGGTGAGCCGCATGCGCATCGCCGTCGGGTCGAGGAACCCCGCGAAGCTCGAGGCGGTCAGGGAATCGCTTCAGGGCTACCCTGCCTTACGCGACGCCGAGGTCGTCGGCGTGGTGGTGGGTTCCGATGTCTCCGAGCAGCCGATGTCGCTCGACGAGACGATGCGCGGTGCGATGAACCGCGCCGAGAAGGCATTCGCTCTCGGGCCGTGCGCGCTCGCGGTGGGGATCGAATCAGGGCTCGTCCACATCCCCAACACCAAGTCAGGCTACATGAACGTCGGTGTCGTCTCCTTCTTCGACGGGAAGCGCCATCACCTCGGCCTCGGGCCGGGGTTCGAGTACCCGCCTGACGTGATCCGGCTCGTCCTGAAGGACGGCATCGACATCAACCAAGCCTATTTCCGGCTTGGCCTCAGCGGCAAGGAGAAGGTGGGGTCAGAAGAGGGTGCGATCGGCCTCCTCACCAAAGGGCGGCTGCCGCGCAAGGAGTACGTGAAGATAGCGGTCATGATGGCGCTCATCCACATCGAGAACTCTGGCCTCTACTGCCCCGCGAAGACAAACATCTAAATACCACGTAGGATAAGAAGCACCCATGGCATCGGGAAAGCAGAAAAAAGAAGACTGGCGGCGGCTCGTCCCCATCATCATCGCGGCGGCGGCAGGGGCGCTCGCGCTCGCGTTCCTCGTCAGCTGGCTCGTCGGGCTCTTCATGGACGCCGGCAATGTCGCGGTGATCTCCATCAACGGGCCGATCATGATCGGCACCGACGCCTTCTCCGAATCCGTCGACCCGGACACCATCGCGGCCTTCATCGAGGACGCGGAAGCGGACGACAGCATCAAGGCGATCATCGTCTCGATCGACTCGCCCGGCGGGGCGCCGGTCGCGAGCGAGGAGATCAAGCGGAAGGTGGAAGGGACCGAGAAGTACACGGTCGCGCTCATCCGCGACGTCGGGGCGTCCGGCGCCTACTGGGTGGCGACCGGCGCTGACACGATCGTCGCGAGCCCGATCTCCGCCACCGGCAGCATCGGCGTCTACGGCTCGTACCTCGGCTGGGAAGGGCTGATGGAGCGCTACAACGTGACCTACAACCGGCTCGTCGCCGGCGCCTACAAGGACCTCGGCAGCCCCTATAAGGAACTCACGGAAGAAGAGGGGGCGATCTTCCAGCGGCTGCTCGACGACCTCTACGGCTACTTCGTCGCCGACGTGGCGAGGAGCCGCCGCATGGACGAGGAAGAGGTCGAGCGGCTCGCGACCGGCGAGCTCATCCTCGGCCAGACCGCGTATGAGGAAGGGCTCGTCGACGAGCTCGGCTCCTGGGATGAGGCGATCGCGCTCGTCGAGGACCGCATCGGCGAGGAGGCGACGCTCGTCTACTACGAGGAGGAGCACGGGCTGCTCGACCTGCTCTCCGGCATCCTCGCCGACCCCGGCTACGCCTTCGGCAGGGGGTTCGCCGACAGCCTCGCCGCGCGCCAGCTCACCGCACGGACGCGGCCGCTCCTGGTCGGCTGAAGGATCTCCGGGAAGTTCTCCCAAACCCATTTTAAGCACCGCTCCTATCGAACCTCCATCACGGAGGTGGTGCTGATGAAACTAACCGTCCTTGCGATAGCCCTCATCCTCGCCGCAGTGCCTATCGCGGCGCAGGAGCTGACCGAGATCATGTACGACCCCGACGGCGCCGACGCCGGCAGGGAATGGATGGAGATACAGAACACCGGCCCGGTGCCGGTCGATATCGAGACGTGGTACTTCTACGAGAACGGGGTCTTCCATGGGATCACCGCCGTCGCCGGTCCCCCGACCCTAGAAACCAACGACGTGACAGTGCTCGCTTCTGACCCGGCGGCATTCATGGGAGACCACCCCTCGTATTCCGGCAGCCTCGCGCGGGCATCGTTCTCGCTCTCCAACACGGGCGAGGAGATCGCGCTCGCCGACAGCGCGAAGACGGTCGTCGACAGCGTGCTCTACACCCCGATCGCGCCGTCAGGCGTGAGCATCGTGAGGATCGACGACCGGTTCGAGCCGGGAAGCGTCGGCGGCACGCCTGGCGTCCATGGAGAAACCGTGCCTGCCGCGGCGCCGGTGCCCGAGTTCTCGACGCTGGGGGCGCTCATGGTGCTCCTCGCATCGGTCGTCTTCGTCAGACGGAGAGCGCGAGCGCGATGAGGCCGAGCGCGGCGCAGTAGTACGAGAAATGGTGGAACCTTCGCCGCACGACGAGCCGCAGCAGCCAGCGCAGCGAGATATAGCCGACGGCGAACGCGGCTATCATGCCGGCGGCGACCGGCATGGGATCGAGCTGCGCAGAGGCGATCTCGCCGAGCTCGAGGACCATGGCGCCGACGACCGCCGGGATGAAGATCAGGAACGAGAAGCGCGCCGCCTTCTCCTTCTCGATGCCGAGCAGGAGCCCTGCCGAGATGGTGGCGCCGCTGCGGGATATCCCCGGCACGACTGCCACCGCCTGCGCGCAGCCGACGATGAGCGAGCTTTTCCAGTCGAGCGCCTTCTTCCCGGGCCGCATCTCTGACACGAAGAGCAGGCCGGCGGTGAAGAGCAGGGCGAAGCCGACAGCCGAGACGCTCGAGAACAGGCCTTCGATAGCGTCCTTGAAGAGCAGCCCGACGAGGACGATGGGGATGGTCGCGACGGCGATGAGGATCGCGAGCCTTCCCTCATCTGACCTGAAGTCGCCCTTGACGATTGCTGTGAGGATCGCGAGGATGTCCTTCCGGAAGACGACGAGGAGCACGAGGAGCGTCGCGACATGCAGCAGCAGGTCGAAGACCACCGGGACGTCGATGCCGAAGAGCTGCTGGACGAGCACGAGATGGCCCGAGCTCGACACCGGCAGCCACTCGGTGATGCCCTGCACGACGCCGAGGACGATGGCTTCGATGATGCCGGTCATCTCACCCTCCGAACCCGTCGGGGTGCGTGCTGTGCCACTTCCACGCGCTCGCGACGATGTCGTCGATCCTGCTGTGCGCAGGCGTCCAGCCGAGCTCCCTCCCAATATTTCCCGGGTCTGCCACGAGCTCTGGCGGGTCGCCCGGTCGCCGGGGAGCCTGCTCCACCGCGAAATCCTTCCTGGTCACGCGCTTCACCGCCCCGATGATCTCCTTCACCGAGAGCCCCTTCCCTGTGCCGACGTTGAACGCGTGCGCTCCCGGATGCCTTTCGAGGTACGCGAGCGCCCTGATATGCGCGTCGGCGAGGCCGAGCACGTGGATGTAGTCCCTGACGCAGGTGCCGTCGGGCGTGGGGTAATCGGTCCCGAAGACGCTGATGGATCTCCTCTTGCCCATCGCCGCCCGGATGACGAGCGGGATGAGGTGCGACTCGGGGTCGTGGTCCTCGCCGAGCGAGCCGTCGGGGAGCGCGCCTGCGGCGTTGAAGTAGCGCAGCGACACCGACGAGAGCCCATAGGCCGCATAATAGCTCGCGAGCACGCCCTCGAAGATGTGTTTGGTCAGCCCATACGGGTTGATGGGCTGCTTCGGCGCGTCCTCGGGGATCGGCATCCTCTTCGGCATGCCATAGACCGCAGCGGAGGACGAGAAGACGATCCGCCCCACCCCTGCCTTCACGAGCGCGTCGAGGAAGGCGATGCCGTTGACGATGTTGTTCGCCAGGTACTTCTGCGGGTCCTTCACCGACTCGTTGACCTCAATGTAGGCGGCGAAGTGGATGGCAGCATCCACCCTGTTCTCGGAGAGGATCCGCATGACGAGCGCGGCATCGCCGGTCGAGCCCTGGTACAGCTTCACGCCCGGGGGCAACGCAGCCGCATGCCCCTTCTCCAGCGTGTCGAGCACCACCACCTCCTGCCCGGCGGCGATGAGCTGATGCACGGTCACCGAGCCGATGTAGCCGGCGCCGCCTGAGACGAGGATAGCCATGGGGAGGATGAGGCCTGGGGAGTATAAAAAGCTTGTTAATCCCTGCGGGGTTCCAATCAGATTAACATATTTTATATAGGACAGGCGACGCCGGGGACGGCATGCAGCACACCAGGAAGGGCCGGCTCATCGCCGGAGCCATCGGGCTCGCGGCGTTCCTCATCGGGCTCCTGTACCTGCGGTACCACATCTCCGCCGACGTCGTCTACTATGCCGAGCTCGCGGAAAGCATCTATTCGCAGCATGCCTACTGGCACAGCACCGCGCTCGGCATCCGCTACGCGACGAGCGTGCCGCCGCTCTACTCCCTCGTCACCGCGGCGGTGATGCTGCTCATCAGGAATCCGGTCTTCGCGATCAAGGCGGTCTCAGCGCTCTTCTTCGGCGCATCGGCAGGGCTCTCATACCTGCTCGCGCGGCAGCTCGGCCTCTCGTCGAAGCTCTCGCTCCTCGCCGCAGGGATCATCACGTTCAATCCCTTCTACTCCTACTTCCTGCTCATCATCGCCGGTAACGAGGCGCTCTCCGCGTTCCTGCTCACGCTCTCGGTCCTGCTCTTCATCACGAGGAAGCCGACCTATACCTCCCACCTGCTGCTCGGGCTTGTCCTCGGCCTCTTCGCGCTCACGCGGCTCGTCAACATCCTGATCGTCCTGCCGTTCGTCATCTACCTCGTCTACGAGGCATGGAAGCGGAAGGAGGATCCCGGCCCTGCGCTGCTCGCCGGCTGCATCGGCTTCCTCTTCGTGGGCGTCTTCTTCCTCATGGTCCTCGCGCACGGCGCGGTGCCGGCGAACACCTACCTCCTAGCGGCCGGCGAGCGGCCGGCGACCCTCATCACGTTCGTCACCATGCTCGCCAAACTCATCCTCGGCGCGATCCCGCTCGCGCTGCTCTTCGCGGTCCCCGGCGTCATCGCCGCGCTCGGCCGGCCGCGCGACCGCGTCTGGGACCTGCTCCTTATCGCTCTCGCGCTCTTCACGGTCTTCCTCGCGGCGTACTTCCCGCAGACGGCTGTCATCAGGGCGCGGCAGTTCGTGCCGTTCGTCCCTGCGCTCACCATTCTCGCCATGCTCCAGCTCAGGGACACGAGGGCAGTGCGGCGGATCGTCTCCATCCTCCTCATCCTCTCATTCCTCGCGAGCGCCTGGCTCACCTCTGGTTATCTCAAGGACCTCACCGACCCCCTCGTCCCGCTGCGGCTGATACTCCCGCAGCGCCAGCTCCACCGCGCCGAGGCGCGCGACTATGTGCAGGAGAACCTCGGCAGCGGCACGGTCGTCGGGCTCCTCGACGAGGCGGCGAGGGATGAGAGCGTCGACCGGGTCTATGGGCTCTACTTCAGGCAGGGGATAGACTACGTGCCGTACGCGGCGTGGGACAGAGAGGATGCTGACTACCTCATCGCAGACTACACCCTTGAAGAGGCAGAGGCGCTGGTCAGCAGGGGCCTCGAGCCGGTCTTCACGACACAAGAACCTGTTTCTGCAGTCTACCGGATCACTGGATGACCCGTCGCATCCGCCTGCGTTTCCGCTCCGCGTAGCCCATGAGCGGCCCCTTCGGCAGGAACCGATAGGAGAACCGCCCGGCGCCGGAGCGCAGGAAGCGCATCACCAGGCTCGTCCTCAGCAGCTCCTTCGTCCTGAGCGCGTGCTCGTGCACCGCGAGCGCCTGCGCCTCGGAGATCCGCTCGAGGTGGAGGTCCGGGATCGAGACGAGGCTGCGGCCGACGTCGGTGTTGACCCGGACGACGTTCCAGCCGGGGACCAGGTCGCCGAGGCTGATATCGGCGGTCTCGTTGAAGAGGTCTCTGCACGGCACGCACTTCTCCAGGATGAAGAACGGGATGAGATGGTTCCAGCGCGCCTTCGGCATGTGGCGGACCGTCCGGTCCCGCGTCTCGACCACGAAGTCGCCCTCGCCCTCGCCCTCGCGATACGCGATCCGTACGATGTCCTTCCACCGCGCGCCGAGCGCCCGTGCCGCCGCCTCGTCGGCCTCGGGCCTGAGCATGTTGCCGCAATAGAGCCCGATTATATAAGGTATCCGCTCCTTCCAGACAGGGTCCTGCTCCTGGAGCTTCCTGATTGCTGACGCGAAGCACCCGACCGCGACCACCGCATACCTGCCCTCTTTCGCGCGGATGCGCTTCAGGATGTCGCCCTGCCGAAAGAGCGTGTACCTGCTCCCTGCGGCGTCCTCCACATCCTCGATGCGGTCGGTGATGACCATCTCGCTGCGGTTGTCGTTACCCAACGACGCCACAACCACATAGTCAACCTTCCTGCGCCTGAGCAGGTCGACGAGTATCGTCGTCGCGACCCCGCCGCTGCTGCCCTGCCTGCGGTAAGCCTCGACCTTGGAATGCCCCTTATAATACTCAGTCACATTCATCGCCTCGCGATGTAGAACTGCCGGATGCCGAAGACGTCCTTGAGCGGCTGCGGGATGAGGCGCTCGAGCCAGCGGGGGCCGACATAGAAAAACAGGGTCCCCTTATGCAGCAGGAGCCTGAAGCCTGCCTGCCGCAGCAGCCGTTTCACGGTCTTCGGCGCGAGGAAGCGGTGCGGCCCCTCGCCATGGTGCAGGCCGAAGAGGTTGACGATCACGCTCGTGTACTCGGCGGAGGCCGGCGGCAGGCTCATGATGAGCTGGCCGCCAGGCCGCAGCACCCGGAAGAGCTCTGTGAGGAACCGCGACGGCGACGAGGTGTGCTCGAGCGTCTCGAGGCTGATCACCGCGTCGAAGGAGGCGTCCTTGAACGGCAGCCGCTCGAGGCTCCCGGAGAGGAACTCCTCGGACGGATGCAGCCTGCGCGCGATCGCCGTCAGTCGCGGCGAGAGTTCGTAATTGACGAGATTTACAGAAGGCTCGGCCTTCCTGAGGTACGGGACGAGCCCGCCGTCCCTGCTCCAGATATTGAGCACGCGGATGCCCTTCGCGGGCCTGAAGTGGCGCATCGCCTCCACGAACCGCTGGTCATGCGTCGCGCTCACCTTGTCGTTCTCGTGGACGTAGTGGCCGGCGACCGCGTCCCAGTAGGTGCGCACGTCGTCTTCCGAGAAAGGGTTCCTCATCGGCGCTTCCCCCGCTCGTCCCCATCAGGCCGGAGCTCGCGCCTGATGAGCGCGAGCTGGTCTGCCATGAGCCCGGTGAGGAAGATGAGGAGGCTCGCGATCAGCAGCACGATCGCGCTCTCAGGGATGTCGAAGTTGACGGCGACCCCCCACGCGCTGTAGCCGAAGCCGACCGCGAACAGGGTCGTGGCGATCGGCACGAACACCTTCAGGGGATTGAAGAGCATGACGATCCGCATGATGAGCATCCCGAACTTGATGCCATCCCTGAGCGGGCTGATGGTGCTCCTGCCGCCCTTCCGTCTGGTCATGGTGATCGGCACGTACTCGACGGTGTAGCCGTCCTGCAAGAGAGAGAGCGTGATGGTGGTGGAGAACGAGAAGCCGTTGGGGAGGATGTTCGCGCACCCGAGGATGCGCTCGCGCCGGATCAGCCGGAAGCCGGAGTTGAGGTCAGGGATCCGGGTGCCGGAGAGGTAGTTCGCGAAGAGGTTGAGCACCTTCTTTCCCGGCGCCCGGAACGCGGAGGTCTGGGTGATGTTGCCGCGCGAGCCCACCACCATGTCGGCGCCGTCCATCCTGGCGACGAGCGTTCCGATGTCTGCGGCCCGGTGCTGGCCGTCGGCGTCCATGGTGAGGATATACTCACTGTCCGCGATCCGCGCCGCGTGCTTGAGCGAGGCGCCGTAGCCGCGGTTCCTGCCGTGGGACAGGAGCTTCGCGCCCGCCTTCCGTATCTCGTCTGCCGTGCGGTCAGAGGAGCCGTCGTCGACCGCGATGATCTCGAACGGGATGCCGCTCCTTCGCATCGCTTCTCCGACGTCGGCGATCACATTCCCGATCGTCGCCGCCTCGTTGTAGGCGGGGATGACGACCGTTATCCTGGGCTTTCCTGCTTGCGCTTCCCCCATGATGGGCGCGGCAAGCCAGCCGGCATTTAAAAAACTTGTGAAGCGTCGTCAATCCCCTGTTTCCGAAAGGAATATATAGTGACTGGCACAGCCCCGGACCCGCCGACAATGAAACAGTACCTCGTCCCGTTCATCGTCTATGTCTTCTCATCCCCGCTCGCGAAGGCGCTCGGCGCGGACGACACCTGGGCGTACGCGATCAAGGTCGCGGCGACCCTCATCGCGGTGCTCGCGTACCGGAAGCACTACCAGTTCGATTACAGGCTCGACCCGTTCGCGGTCTTCATCGGCATCATGATCTTCCTCTTCTGGATCGTGCTCGACGGCGCCTACCCGCCGGCGTTCGCGAGCGGCTTCGTGCCGGACTCGGTGTTCGCCATGCTCCTTCGCGCCCTCGGCGCGGTGCTGCTCGTGCCGATCGTCGAGGAGTTCTTCGTCCGCGGGTTCCTGATGCGGTACCTGATCGACCCGTACCGGTGGGAGAAGGTGAGGATGGGCACCTTCACGCTCGTCTCCTTCGTCTTCACCATCCTCTTCTTCGGGCTTTCGCACGCCCAGTGGCTCCCCGGCCTTGTCGCAGGGTTCCTCCTCAACCTGGTCTGGTACCTGCGGAAAGACATGAACGGGGTCATCAACGCGCACGCGGCGGCGAACCTCTGCCTCGCGGCCTATGTCATCGCCACCGGCAGCTGGATGTTCTGGTAATTCGTTAATATACCCTATTTTAAACCGGATACCCAAACATTTATATATATAAGCAGGTACCACCCTTAACTCGTAGACAGATATGACGCGTCAAGCGTCAGCTTGGGGGGGAACAATCGAGGAGAACCATACATGCTGTGGTGCTCCAAAGTCGGTTCAATAAGTATCCACTGATAAGTAATAACATAATCGAAACATTTAAATATAAGTTAATGAACCAGCTTCCATAAATCATATAAACAGACTAGATACGGCCGTTGGGGGCCATACACACATCACACTCCTACTCTCACAGGAGAAACCAACCAAAACGTTTTGGAGGTCGACCACCATGAAGAAAATGATATCATTTGTTGCGGCGTTTCTGCTTCTGGTAGGCGTAGTCTCAGCGTACACCATCGACGGTGATCTTTCCGATTGGGGAGTTGATCCGTTCAGCGATGGTACCTATCACGCGAGCGACTTCGTCCCGGCAGACCCTGATATAGATTACATAGAGGATGATTGGCCTGCGGGCCCGGGTTCTATGCCTATCGGCGGTGAGCCCTTCGATCTCGAGGCCCTCTACTTCGACGATTTCGGCGGCTATGCGTACTTCGCCATCGTCACGTCCCTCGGTTCGAGCGGCGTGAGCGGCTATTACATGAATGCCCTCGCGCTTGACCTGGACAATGACCCGGAATGGGGCGACCAGGGATACGAGTACGGCATCAAGCTGCGCGGCGCGGACGCTGGCAAGGTCTGTTACCTGCCTGTCTGGACCGCTGCGTTTGCGGACAGGGATCCGGAAGCTGATTTCACCTGCGATGGCAGTGACAGCGTATGGACTGGCACTGCTGACCTTGTCTACACCCTGTTCAAGGCGGGTGCTGACAACAGCCACAACACCTATGTGGTTGAGATCGAGGCCAATAAGGGCCTTCTCGGCACGCCCCAATTCCAGGACATCAGCGACTGGCACATCACGCAGACCTGCGGCAACGACATCCTTGAGCTGAACGGATTCGATTGGGATTACCTCCCTGAGTTCACCACTGTCGGTGCTGCTCTCGCGCTCCTCGGTGCTGCCGGTTATGTCGCGTACCGCAAGAAGAAGAACTAAGCTCTTCTTCCACTTTTTTTTATCTCATTTTTTTTCAATAAAAGGGGTGAACCTGAAGTAGAGTAAAGAGGAAGGCGAAACCCATGAACAAGACCATCACGCTCATACTCTCACTCATGCTGCTCGCGCTGCCGATGGCGTTCGCCACCCCGGTGGCTGCGCCAGGCCTCGAGAAGTGCTGGGACGGGATCGACAACGATCTCGACGGCGACATCGACATGGCTGACCCGGACTGCGAGCACTTCGTCGCGGGCAACCCGACCTGCGCCGACCTCGGCTATGACAACGAGGTAAAGATTGAGGAGCCTGACGACTATGTCGGCACCTGGACCTACGACGGCGACTGGGACCTCGACGGCCACGGGACCTTCTTGGTCTCCACCGGCGACGAGACCTATTTCGACTGGTCGTCTGACATCGGCATCAGCGCGGTCATCGCCAAGGGCGGCGACAACGCCAACGTCTACGAGTACGACCCCGAGGCGACGAGCGACTACGGCCTGCACCCGCCGGTCAACAACGGCGGCAACATCGCAGGGATCAGCCACATCACCGTCTGCTTCGATGACGGCGAGAACGAGATCCCCGAGTTCGGCACCATGGGCGCCGGGCTCGCGCTCCTCGGAGCGGCAGGGTTCGTCGCGTACCGCAAGAGGAAGAACTGATTCCTTTTTTCTTTCCTCTTTTCCTTATCCTTATTTCTAGTGCAGCCGCATCGAGAACGTCTCCGTGTTCCCTGCGCCGTCCATGGCTGAGATCCGGAGCTCGCCGGCATCGGAAAGGGACGCGGCGGACGCGTAGAACGCGCAGCTGACGACCGTATCGATCAGGGCGCAGTCCTCAGCCGCATCGAACCCGAGGGTGTTCACCCCGACAGAATCGAGGACGACTCCCGCGTAATCGTCAGCGACCTCGAACGCTATCAGGATACTCTCCTCATCCTCGAGGAAGCCCGCCTCGAACGCGCTCAGCATGGTGAGCACCGGAGCGACCGAATCGTGGAAGACGAGGAAGAAATCCCTGCCGATGTTCCCCGCGAGGTCGGCCGCCTCGATCATCACCGTGCTCTTCCCCTGCGGCAAGGTCCCGAAATCGAACCCGCATCGGTAGCCGCCCTCCACATCGGCGCACCGCTCCTCACGGTCGAACGGCTGGTCGTCGACGAGCACGGTCGCGAGATTGATGCCGGCGCCGTCGTCGGCCGCCTCGAACACGATCGCCGTCGTGCTGGTGATCAGCTGCGACGAGGGCGAGAGCAGGCGCAGCCGGGGCGGCGCGCTGTCAAGGACGATCGTCCGCGAATACGAGAGGGTGTTCCCTGCCAGGTCAGGGATGCTGACCGAGAGATGGTTCTCGCCCTCGACGAGCACGCCGTCGTACGCGCAGGAGAGGCCGCTTCCTGAGGAGGAGCAGCCCCCGCGCGGGAGCGCCTCGCCGTCGAGATCGATGCTGAGATTATCAGCGTCGAAGGGCGAGAGCGCGTCGCTGATCGAGAGCTCGACGTGGTTCAAACCAGTATACCGATCCGAAGGCACCAGCCGCAGGAGGTCGGGCAGCCCCACGTCGAAGACCATGCCGGTCGAGAACGTGCCGATGTTGTTCGCGGTGTCCGACGCGGAGACCGTGACCGTGTACGCGCCCTCCTGCCCGTCCCCGAGCGTGTAGGAGCACCCGACCTCCCGCGGCCGTCCGCGCGTCTCGGAGAGCACCCTGCAGTCGCGGACGGGCGAGAAGCCGCCGAACGGGTCGAGCGTTATGGACTCGAGACGCACGCCGGCGATGCCGTCGATCACCGTGAACCTGATGTCGCGCTCCCGCGAGTAGCCGACCGGCCCGAAATAGGCGATCGCGGGCGGCGCGCTGTCGGATACCGGGATGACGTTCGGGGTCGCCGCCGCAGGATACCTGCTGACCATCAGGCCGGATATCCCCTGCACGTCATCCCGAGGCGCGACCACCACGAAGACGAACCGGTCCTCGTCCCACTTCGAGACCGTGAAGCCCTCCCGGCTCACCGGTCCGAGGTAGACCTCCTCGCCGCGCACCGTCTTGATGTCGTCGGTCTGGCGCAGCCACGGCTGGGAGAAGCCGGCGACCTTCGCGCGGTCGGCGAACTCGAGGACCATCACCGAGAAGGGATCATCCCCCGAGGTGAGGCCCTTGTACTCGTACGCCTGCACCACATCCTCGGAGAGCAGCTGCCGCTCCTGGAAGGAGAGCCACCGCCGCTGGGGCTGGAGCGAATAGCTCTCGCTCGATGCCGGCAGCCGGAACTCGTTGATCCCGGTCTCGTCCCAAGAGTGGGGCCTGAAGGGGTTGAGCGCGTTAATCGCGTCGATGCCCGCCGCCGCGAGCAGGCCGATGAGGACGATCGCGACGACAAGGATCGCGAGGATCGCGGCGAAGAGGTGCCACGAGCGCTCCCTCGCGAATATCAGGATGAAGACGACGAGCAGCGTCACCGCGACGATGATTATCGTCTTGAAGAGGTTGCCGATGATCCCGCCGATGCCCACCGCTTCGAGGAAGGTCTTCTCCGCAGTGTCGTAGTCCTGGGGCTTGGAGAAGTTTATCGCCCGCTCGTACGGCGCGAGCGATTCCTTGAAGCTCGGCACCTCGCTGGTTCCCGTAGGCTCCTCGACTATGCAGGCGGTCTGGGAGCAGGTGCCCTGATGGCAGTAGGAGACCGCGCCCGCGCAGCGCGGGGCCGGGCAGTCGGCATGGCGCTCGCAGGCGAATCCCGCAGGCACGAAGAGGACGAGGATCAGCACCAGCAGGAGATCTCTCGGCATTCGGACATGGCACCTCTTTTCCGGGAGGTACCTTCCCTTCCTGCTTATTTATAGCTTTTGGTGGGGAGAGGCTGGCAAAGATTTATATACCGAGCCGGGTTTGTGGGCGTCGATGTCCAAGAAAAAGGAAGCAGCGGCGCGCCAGCAGGAGATCCAGGAGGAGATATCCCGGGTCAAGCTCCCGCGGGGCAGCCAGACCTTCGGCATCCTCGAGCGCAGGGTCGGCGGCTCGCGCGTCATCGTGCGCTGCATGGACGGCAAGACCCGCAACTGCCGCATCCCGGGACGGCTGAAGCGGCGCCTGTGGGTGCGCGAGGGCGACATCGTGCTCATCGAGCCCTGGGAGCTCTCCGGCGACGAGAAGGGCGACGTCATCTTCAAGTACCGCAAGAACCAGGTGGATTTCCTGGAGAAGAAGGGTTACCTCACCAGCCTCATGGACCTCGACGAGTTCTGACATCATCCTATTTTACCACTCCAGAATAAAAAAATTTAAATAGTAGCATGCCGTCAGTCCACCCAGCCCATCGGAGGTGGTATGGGGATGGAACAGTCATATCTCCTGGTATTGGTCCTTATCGTCATCAACTTCATCTCGGTCCTCGCCGTCATGGCGGGCCTGCCGGCAGGGACGTTCGTGCGCGAGCTCTTCCTCGTGCTCTGCTTCCTGGTCCTCGCGGCGGTGGCGCTCTACGCGATCAGCCGCAGGAAGGTCTGGTCCTGGATGCTCGCCGAGATATTCTTCGGCGTGAACCTCGTCAACACCATCTTCCTCTACACCATCTCCTCCCCGAAGTCAGGGCTCCTGATCATCGCGACCGTGGTGAATGTCTGGGGGTTCGTCCATGCGATCAACCGCGTGGATGCCTTCAAGCGCGAGCGCCGGACGCTCGCCTCCTACAAGACCGAGAAGGTCATCCACGACCTCCGGCCGCTGGAGGAGGCGCAGCGGATCATCGACGAGATAAAGGAGCAGCGGGCCGAAGAGAAGAAGGCGGCGAACAAGCCGGCTCCGGCGAAGCGGAAACCGACGAAGAAGCCCCAGAAGGCGCCGGCGAAGCGCGCGCCGGCCAAGCGGCGATCGCGGAAGAAGTGACGGCTCCGCACGAGTTCTCTCATCTCGCCCTGATGAGGTAGAGGAGTATCGCGGCGCCGCCGACGAAGACCGCGATGTCGGCCACATTGAAGATCGGCATGCCCACCCCTCCCAGCTTGAAGGCGAACATGTCGGTGATCGTCCCGAACGCCACCCGGTCGATGAGGTTCCCCGCGGTGCCTCCGAGCACGAGCGCGAACGGGGTCCTGAGCCGTCCCGGGATGCGCGCATAATAATGGATGATCCCTACGCCGATCAGGACCGAGAAGACCGCGAGGAAGGGTGTCCATCCCTCGAGGATGGAGAAGCTCGCGCCTGTGTTCTCGAACCTTGTCAACGCGAAGAGGCCAGGGATCACGACAAGGTCCTCGCCGACAGAGAGGAACGACCGCACGAGCTGCTTGACGAGGGCGTCGAGGAGGAACGTCCCTGCGGCGACGGCGACGAACAGCCGGTTGCGCCTGATTGAGAAAAACGCGGCGATGCCGGGTCGCGTGCGTCGTGCCATGATGCCCGAGAGGCCGAGGGACATTATAAACCTATCCCTACCAATACCGGTCGCGCTTGGACTGCTCTCCCGACGCGATGCGCTCGATGTTGGACAGCCGCTGGTTGATGGACTCGATCGACACCCTAATCGCGTCGAGCTTGCTCGAGATGATCTCGATCTCCTTGCCCACGATGATCTCGTGCGACGAGCTCCCTGCCTGCGAGTGCCCGTACGACGGCTGCGAATAGGACGATGACGAGAACGAGCCGGGCCGTGACGGCCCCGCATCGGCGCCGAAGCTGTCGTCCTGGGTCGGCATCCCGAGGTTCTGCTGCTGCCCCATCGGGTCGGCGCCGGCGTCGGGGAGCCCGAGGTCGTGGCCTACGGGCGTGTCGAGCCCCGGCATGTCGCCGAGCCCGTCATCCTTCTTCCAGAACATCAGCCTGTCGAATATCCCCATCGTCCCGCCTTCCGCTCAGTCCTCGCCGAATATAAGCTTTTTTATAAACTCGATGATAGTACTAAGGGGGTTCTTCCGCTCCTCCTGCGGCGGCGCGCGCATGTCCTGGGCCGGTGCTATCGTCCGCTCATCGCCCTCAGGCGGTAGGAGCGTCTCTTCCTGCCCCTCCCCTCCCTCTTCCCTGTCCGGCAGGATCCCTGCAGCCGGCTCGGTAGCAGGAGCGGCGGGCGCTGCGATCCCGACACGGTCCTCGCCCGAATAGGCGTAGAAGGTGCGGTTGAAATAGGTGTAGGCGGCCTGCGCGGGAGGGAGAGTCAGGTTCCCCCACGACGAGGGGGTGTGGTTGTAGGCGAAGCGCTTCTCCTGGCCCCTTCCGAGCGAGACGCTCCAGCTCTCGCCGAGGTCGCTGACCTGCGCTGACACGGGCTCGCTTCCCACGTTCTCGACGGCAAGGCCGATGGCGACGGTGCGCCCTGCGACCGAGACGTTCCTGGTGAGCAGGAGCGCGGGGCCCTGGATGAAGCCCGAGGCGACGCTGAGCGCGTCCTCTGACGCGTTCACCCGGTATGCGTGGCCGAGCGCGTCGGTGAAGGAGAGCGCGGACTTCCCGATCCTGACCGTGCCGGCAGCCTTAGGCCGAACCATCTGGATGTTGTCGAAGCGGAGCGACTCGCCGGGGTCGATGCGCGACACCGCGTAGCCCGCGGCGCCGACGCTGTCGAGCAGGCGGTCCTTCGGGTACGTGATCACGATGCCGAAGAGCGACTCCTCCTCATTGTTGGTCAGCAGGTAATCAACGGTGACGAGCTGGCCCGCGAAGACGGTGGTGACGTCAGGCGTCCGCACGATATCGAGCGCGAGGTCTTTCGGCTCGACGAGGAACGATGAGGTCCTGTTGAAGCGGTACTCGGTCCCGTTCTCCGTGTAGGAGACGAGCGTCGTGATGTTCACCTTCATCCGTTCGCCGACGTCCGGCGCGGTGATCGTGTAGGCGTACGCGGTCACCTCCTGCCCGTCGGGGAGCATGCGGATCACTTTCTCCGAGACGCCCTCGAGGTAGAGATCTCTCGAGAAGACGTCCTCGGCCGATACCGTTGAGACGTCCTGCCGGCGGTTGTTGGTGAGCCGCACCTCGACACCGACCTCTTCGCCTGACTCGGCAGTCGCGGGGCTGATGCTGTGGAGGATGCCGATGCCCCTGATCGGCTCGACGGTGACCGAGGCCTCGGTCCCGTCGGTATAGAGCTCGCCGTACAAGGTCTCGTACGTGAGGTTCATGGCGACGTCGTAGACCCTGGTCGCGTTGACGGCGGGCATCGCGACGTCGAACCGGGCGAGCCGGCGGTACTCGCCGGCCCCGATCGAGGCGAGGTAGATCGGCGAGATGTCGGCGAGCGTCGTGTCGAACGTCACCCGGACGTCCCGGTAGCCGATGTCATCGAGGTTCTGGAGGTTCACCGCCACCTGCTGCAGCTGGCCGGACTCGAGCGTGAGGTCGTTGTCGAAGGTGGAGTGGAGCATGAGGCCGCGCGCCTCAGCCTCGACGGTGCCGATGCGCCCGACGATCGACCGCTTCCGGTTGCCGACGATGTACGACCCCTCGATGATGAGGTCGCTCGATCCCACCACCGTCGCGCTGAACTCGGCGTAGAGCCGGCGCGTCGTCCCCGCTCTGAGGTCGCCCGACCAGACGAGCTTTGAGGAGCCGACCGCCTCGAAGGCGCTCGACTGCCCGAGCAGCTTGAGCCCGTCGGGCACGAGGAGCGCGAGTTCGCCAACCGTCGCGTCCCGCTCGCCGACGTTGGTGAGGTTGATATCGATCCTGACCGACCCGCCGGCGTCGATCTCGGTGGCGTTGATGCCGTACTCGGCGAGGATCGCCGGCCGCGCCTCGAAGGTGAGCGTGGAGGAGTACTCAGTCATCGTCGTCTCGCCGTCGGAATAGGTCGCCATCGCCCGGAGGTCCTGGTCGACGGGCTCGCGGGGCACGATCGTGTACGTCATCTCGTGCGTCTCGCCCGCCTTGAGCGAGCCGGTCCAGGCGACCGTGCCGCCGTCGGCGGTGCAGCGGTCGCAGTCGGCGATCTCGATTGAGTCCGGGAAGCCGTCCTCGTAGGCGACGCTTCGCGCCGTCGCCTCGCCGGTGTTCGAGAGGTTCACGCTCACCTCGTACTCCTGGTCGACCACGAGGGTGCCGCCGCCGACCGACCGCGCGATCTCGAGCTCAGGCGAGAGCGAGTAGATCTTCAGCCGGGCCCTGCGGTCGCCGGTGTCGAGGTCCCGGTCCGAGTCGGCGTAGCATATCCGCATCGATTCGGTGGTCTCGCAGTCGCCGAGCCCGATGATCCCGAAGTCGCGGTCTATCTGCATGATGACCTCGATCCCTCCCGGCTGGATGGTGACAAGAAAGAGGCGTTTGTCGATTGTCACGCTCTCATCGGAATAGAGCCAGCCGTCGAACTCGAGCGTTCCCTGCGCCGCAGCCGTCCCTGCGACGAGCAGGAGGAGCAGGACCGGGATGAGCGCCCTCATGCCGCCGCCTCCTGCGGGAGCTCCCGCATCGCGATGCCCCGCGCGGTGTCGAGGATGCTGTCAGGGATGTTCCTGACGAGCATGAACGCAGGGCTCTCGGGGATGACCTCGATGCTGCCGGCCTTATACCCGTCGAAGAGGAAGGATGGCCCTGCCTGCGCCATGGCGGCGCCGAAGAGGACGCCGAAGAGCCGTCCTTTGAGCTCGGCGGCGTCGCCGAGCTGGGCCTCGAGGCCGGCCCGCGCCTCGGCCATCTGGTCGGGGGAGAACTCGTCGTACGTCTCGCCGAAGACGCGCTCCCTGAGGAACAGGCCGATCGGGTCCTCGGCGGCGAGCAGCCGCTCCAGGAACGCCCGGTCGAAGGTCTCGCCCTGGAGGCCTATCTCTTCAGGGACGTTCGCGAGGAGCGCGTCCTTGTCGAGCACGAAGAGCTTATAATAGGAGCCGAGCACCGCCCTGCTGTCGCCTGCGGCATACGACGCCCAGCACCGGTCGAGCTCATCGCCGCCGGGGAAGACGACCTCGTCCTGCTCGAGCGGCGATCCCGAGAAGCCGGCGACGAAACCATCATCGTCCCTGAGGAGGAAGAGGTTCGGCTCTGTCAGGAACCGGTCCCTCATGTCGATGATGTCGCTGATGATGAAGAAGCTGAGCGCGGCAGTCACCGCGGTGAAGCCGAGGCCGGAGAAGAGCGCAGCCTTGGCGTGCGAGCGCGTCGCGAGGTAGAAAATGCCGTAGAAGGCGAACGGCAGCAGCCCCAATCCGTAGAAGACCCAGCTCATCGACTCTCTTCCCAGGGCGACCTGATTATATAAATCTTATTATAGGGGTCGTGCCTGCCCTGCCGCATGCACCCTGTCCGTCGCATCTATCGGCAGCTGATGGCGTCATACGGCCCGCAGGGATGGTGGCCGCTGCAGTCGCTGCGGAACACGAGGCCGGTCACGATGACCAAGTCCGGCTCGCTCGCCGGCTATCACCCTAGCGATTATTCCTATCCCCAGACCCGTTCCCAGGCCTTCGAGGTCTGCGTCGGCGCGATCCTGACGCAGAACGCCGCCTGGACGAACGTCGAGAAGGCGATCGCCGCGCTTGGAGGGGAGCGGGCGCTCTCGCCAGAGGCGATCCTGAGGATACGCGACCGTCGGCTGGGGGAGATCATCAGGCCATCAGGATACTTCACCGCGAAGGCGAGGAAGCTCAAGGAATTCTCGCGGTTCTTCGCAGGGCTTAGGGGGACGCCCTCCCGCGAGGCGCTGCTCTCTGTCTGGGGAATCGGTCCCGAGACCGCCGATTCGATGCTGCTCTACGCTTTCAGGGTGCCGAGCTTCGTGGTGGATGCCTACACCCGGCGGATCGTCGAGGGTCTTGGCCTGGTGCGGAAAGGAGCGTCGTATGACAAGGTGAAATCCCTGTTCGAGAAGAACCTGGAGCCCGACCTTGCGGTGTTCCAGGAGTGCCATGCGCTCCTTGTCGAGCATGCGAAGCGGTATTATCAAGGAAAGAGCGCGGGCGTCGGGTGTCCGCTCAAGAGATCGCTCACTTCTTCGCGAGGAGCATCGCGTTGACGGTACCGTCCTGGCCGGGCCTGCTCGTGACCTTCGCCTGGCCCCGGTCGGTGCTGATGATCGTGCCCTTGGTGATGATGTTCCGCCGCGTATAATGGCGGTTCGCGGGATTGTTGATCACGGAGAGGATCTTCGCCGTGACATACCTCTTCGAGGCGGCGTCATAGAGGTTCGCCGTCTCCTCGCGTAGCACCCGCATCTTCGTGGTGCCGCCAAGGCCCCGCATGGCCTTGATCTTCCTGGCCTCTATCCTCGTGAGCGAGGGGGTGCGGCCCATCTCGTGCTGCTTCTTCTTCCAGGCTGCCTTGTATTTGGAGCCGGAGACCGTGCGTTGCGACCGCGCCTGTGAGACGACCATCGTCCTTCCGGGAAACACCTGGGCCTTTATAAGACTTTCGCACCTGCGATGGCACGGGCTCCCTGAGCATGTTTACGCAACATTTAAATAGCCCCCAGGTTTCCTCATCCCATATTCCACTTGTTGGGGTGTATGCGAAATGGAAAATTCACGACCTTTGGATGCGCTCAACGCGGCGCGGAACAGGCGGGTCATCGTCGACCTGAAGAACGGCAAGCAGTTCATGGGCAAGCTCAAGGCCTTCGATATCCACATCAATATAGTCCTTGAGGAGGCGGAAGAGCATGAGAACGGCTCGCTCAAGCGCAAGCTCGGCGTGGTCTTCGTCAGGGGCGACACCATCATCATGATCTCCCCGGCATGAGGGGAGCGGACAGGGTTGACGGCCGATGAGCAAGGGCACAGCATCGATGGGCAAGAGGTCGGGCAAGAAGACCCACATCCGATGCAGGCGGTGCGGCAAGCACACCTACCATGTCCGCAAGAAGGTCTGCGCCTCGTGCGGCTACGGCGCCTCGGCGAGGCTACGCTCCTACACCTGGCAGAAGAAGTAGGGGCCTTTTTCTCTTCCTCCCACCAATACCTACCAATAGTATTAATAAGGGCCTGGATGTCCGGGGTCCCTGCTTTCCCCTGCGGGGGTGCCGGAGTGGTCAAACGGGACAGATGGCTCATGTGGCAAACCAGTCCAAGCTTAGGCCATTCCGGCAGGGGCAACTCTGCCGGCATGGAAGAAACCTGTTGGCCAAGCGCCTACGAGGGTTCGAATCCCTTCCCCCGCAGCCTTTTTCCAAAAGCCTGGGGAAATGAAGGATGGGGAGAACTCCACTCCATTCTGTCTCCCCGGCCTTTCGGTCGGCGACGCGCCAGCATACGCCGGCCTTCGGTGTCACGAGTATCGCAACGCGTTACTGGGATGCTTGGTAATCTCCTATTGCTGAGCATCGATGGACAAGACCCCTCGTTCGGATCCCTTCTCGTGCAGCTGACGTCAGCCGGCATCGGGGCGGGCATTCCGCCTCCGGCTCCAGCCCACCGAACCCCTTGGCTAAAACTCAACTCCTTTCCGACTGCGTAATATGTAGTAATACGTATACTCGACGAGAGTTTGGTTTTCCCGAAAGCCGGTAATTTTTAAACAGATGCCTGGAATCGGGTCCGAATGGCCTGTTCCTATCTGAGAGTAGCAATAGGTTTATTCCCCCTGAAACGGTCAGGAAGGCCCATATCAGCGTTTACCGCCTTCCTGACCAGGTCTGGGGTTACGAAAGTTTTATAAAGATGCTATAACATACGTGGGCCTACAAGAGTAAGCACTAGAATCGACTACCATAGCGACGACAGGGACAGGATTGATGGTCCGCTTTATCAAAAAAGCGGGGTTTAGCTAAACTCCGGATGGAGAACAAACAAGATAGCCTTTGTGTGATATGGAGGTGTTGAGTAAATGAAACTGAGAAAGGCAATAAAAAAGATCGTTGCCTTAGGAGCAGGTGCATCCATGGTGGGGATGACGCTCATGGGCGCGATGGCAGCGGCGGATCTCGCCGACTACCCCAGTATGTTTATCGAGGACGGCAAGTTCAACGGCCTCCTCGTTGTCGGTAAGAACGCGGCGGCAGAGGACGTTGTTGGCATCACCAACATCGCCATGAGCCTGCAGGCGGTCTCCGTCAAGAAGACGGCGGTCGACACCGGGGCCGGTACCACGGTCGCGGTCGACGATGGGTATGAGGTCGGTGACGAGGATTTCTACTACACCGAAACCATCCAGAGCGTCGAGCCGGCCGAGCTCGATTCCGGTGACCTTCCGGACCTGCTGACCGACGGCGAGTACAACGACAACGAGGGCGACAACGATAACGACGAGACCTACGAGCAGACCCTCGCGTTCCCGACCGACCCGGACCAGGCGGCCTTCATCCTCTACCAGGATGACGACGACGCCCCGGAGGCAGGGAACTACCTGTGGCTCTCGGACGCGTCCGGCGATACGCTGTACACCTACACGCTCGAGTTCGACAACCCGATCCAGTTCAACAACGAGACGGCTTCGGACGCGGGCGACGACCTGGAGTCGACATCCCTTGACATCCTCGGGATGCGGTACACCATCACGGACGTCGACACCGACTCTGCCGGCGACATCGACAAGATCACCCTCATGGCGGGCGACACGGTCATCTGGCTGATGCAGGGCGACGAGATCACCGTGACGGTCGACGGCGTCGACCACACGGTCGAGATGGTGGACGTCGATGAGGACGCGACGAGCTGCGGCTTCAAGGTCGACGGCGACAGCACCTGGATCGATGTCGATGACACCGAGAGCAAGAACGGCGTCTCCATCGGCGTGACCGATGCACGGGCCGTCCACAGCGAGGCCCAGGACGCGGACATCTGCGAAGTGAACCTCGGCGCGAGCGAGCTCATCCTCGAGGATGGCCAAGAAGTGGACATCAACGGCGATGAGGTCGACGGCTCGCTCGTCACCCTGAACGGTGGCGGCGGAAGCGGCGACGACGGCGAATGGGATGGCTTTGACATCTCCTTCCTGCCTGAGGACGACCTGTACCTCGCTCCCGGCGAGAGCTGGGTCGATCCGGTCTTCGGCCACTTCAAGATCGTCTTCGCAGGCGTCGAGACGAGCTCCCACGAGATGATCGAGGCGGCCGGTTCCGGCGACAGCGGCGAGCTGAAGTTCCTCAACAGCGATGACGAGGAGATCGTGCTCGACCTGATCGTCGACGACACCGCGGCTTCGCCCGACGTCGTCTACCTGGGAGAGGACCTCGCGCCTGAGGACCGCATCTACGTGGAAGGTGCTGCGTGCGACTTCAACGCGTCAGGCGACGTCGAGGACTGCACCGGTGCCCGGTTCCTGGCTGTCATCAGCAATGAGGCCCACCTCATCGAGATCACGGACATCGATCTCGGCAATCTCGAGATGAGCTTCGAGGACCTGACCTACGGCGCGACCGACAACGACGTCGACGTGGCTCTTGGCACCGCTGGTCCGTGGACCATCGCGCTCGGCGAGGGTGTGGGCAACATCCAGCTTAGCTGCATTAACACGACTGCCGCTGGCGGCGGCGATGTGGCGTGTGACTTTGCAGGGAGCGCGACTGCTATGAGGGCAGCCCACATCGAGTTCACCAACCTCGGCGACAACCTTGGTGGGGGAATCCTCGACATGGAGACGTCTGAAGAGGGTGACCTCGATCTGGAGATCGACCTGACCGATCCGACAACGCCGATCCTGAGCGAGTTCAACTTCACGGAACGGACGGACACGGTCGCGCCTCTGAAAGTCGGGTTCACCCTGACGGGTGCGGACGATGGGACCGACGGCATCGTCGATGACATCGAGTTCGCCTGGAACGGCGCGGCAGGAGGCCAGGGCCCGTTCGACATGGCGGATGACAACGATGATGTTGTGGTCAGGGCGACCAACAAGGGCACCTGGGTCGAGTACAACGTCGAGGACGACGACATGGTGAGCATCAAGCACTACTACGATGATGTCATCGCCAAGGTCTTCGTCACCCCGCTCGGCGCGGAGGTCATCGCGTCCGCTGGGGAAGGCGTGATCGAGACCGAGCAGGTCCAGAAGATCAGCGTCGGCGCTGTGAAGCTGGACAGCGAGGTTTCGAACATCAAGTCCCAGCATGCGGTGGTCGTCGGCGGTCCGTGCGCGAACACGGCTGCGGCTTCCCTCATGGGCAACCCGGCCAACTGCGCTGAGGGCTTCGTCGAGGGAGAGGGCGTGATCAAGCTGTTCGAGAACGGCGACAATGTCGCCATGCTCGTGGCTGGTTACAGCGCGCTCGACACCCGGAAGGCCACCCAAGTCGTCGCTGAGTACGACGAGTACGACCTCGAGGGCATGGAAATGGTCGTGTCCGGCACCAGCCTGACCGACATCTCTGTCAGCGCCCCTGTCGAGGAAGTCGAAGAGGAGGCTGAAGAGGAGGCTGAAGAGGAAGAGGCGTAAGGCCTCTTTTTTATTCTCTTTTTTTCCTTCCTTTTTCTTCGCTATATTCAAGAACGAGCGGAAGCCCTAGTGTCCGGGCTGGGAACGCACCGGCGTCCCGACGTAGATGTTGTGCTTGGACCGCGTGATCCTCATCACGACCTGGCCGTGTTCCTTCGGGCACTTCATGACCGAGACCGCCCTCCCCTGGGAAGCTGCGATCCGCTCGCCTTTCAGGCGGCCCTCGCAGACGATCTCGGCGCGCACCACATCGCCCTTCTTGAACGGCTTGGGAAGGGCCTTTCCCTTGCCGAAGAACCCGTCCTTGAAGTCGAGGATGAGCCTGACGCCGTGCCGCCGCTCGAGCTCCCGGAGCTCGGCGTAGAAATCCTCGAACGGCTTCTCCTTCCCCGCCTTCCTGCCGAACCGGTACTCCAGGTAGTTCTGCAGCGCGCACGCCACGCCGTGCTCCTTGCAGAAGGCGACAAGGCCGTCGATCTCCGCGTCGTTGAGCCCCGGCACCCACACCGGGGTCACCATGACCGGCACCTTCTTCGCGAGCCGCCCGATCGTCGCCTTCACCGTCCCAACCCGGTACGGCGCGTCCGCGATCCTACGGGCGAGCGTCGGATCCATCGCGTTGAGCGAGATGTTGAACTGCGAGACCCCTGCCTGTATCAGCCGGTCCTCGACCGTCGGGGTGAGCATCATGCCGTTCGTCTCCACCACCACCCGGGCGACGAGCGGGTCCTCCCTGAGCCGCGCGACTAGGTAGGCGAGCGGGGCGTACAGGAGCGGCTCGCCCTGGCAGTTGATGTGGAGCTCGACCGGCGCCCCCTTGAAGGCGATCACCTTCCTCGCCTCGTCGGCGAGGTAGTCGGCCTCGACCACGAAATCGGCCTGGCGCTGGCCCTCGTCCACCGAGCAGAAGACGCAGCCGATGTTGCAGCCGGTGATCGGCTTCATCTCGAGAACCCTCGTCCCGCGGTCTATGATGCCGAACGCGCCTGATCCGATGAGCGGTATCCCTGAGTTGCGGTGGACATAGACAGTCCGCTTGCCGGTGACCGTATTCGTGAGATAGGAGAACGCCTTCTCGAGCAGCGCCGCGAAGCGTCGCGAGGCGCGGGCGTCCGACAGCCGCGGGAACGTGACCGCGTGGGGCTCGACCGTGTACGGGCCGAGCGGGACGAGATCCTCATGCGGGATCGAGCATCGGTAGTGGGTGTAGAACCGGATATCGAGCGCCGCTTTCCCGTCGGAGAACGCGAGGTCCTGGAATGAGAGCCGCGCCATCATCGGGAGGGCTGAAGCAAACTATTTAAACCTGATGGAATTACCTGTCCCTGCGCCCGGACCGGCGCAGGGGGTATCCTATGGCCGCGGCTATCACGCTCACGTTCGAGACGCTCTTCGAGCTGGTGCGCCGGGAGAAGACGCGCGACGAGCTCCAGGAGCTTCCTGAGGGGTTCTACGGCCTCGTCATCCAGTACCTCAAAGAGAAGCAGGGGATCCAGGAGAAGACCGGCGCTGATGCGAGGAAGTCGCCTGCCGAGATCGAGAACGTCAAGCGGATCATCGCCGAGCTCTACGACCGCCGCGAGAAGAAGATCGTGGGCCTTGCCATGAACAAGGCGCGGACCGGCTCGAAGTCCTTTGACTCCAAGGCCATGCTCGACGAGGAGGTCGCGCTCTACCGCCGGGTCATCGACAGCCTCGCGGCGTTCAGGAGCGGCGTTCTCGCGAACGTTCTCTCCCAAAAATCTCCGTCGCAGCCGCCCGCGCTGCCGTCGCCTGCGACGGCAGCTGGAACATCATCCGATGCCGCCACATCAGGGATGGTTCCGGCTGAGGACAGCCTCAACGCGATGGTGCGGATCCTCCAGCCGATCCCGAAGTTCGTGGGGCCGGACCTTGCGGTCTACGGCCCGTTCGTCGAGGAGGATGTCGCGAACCTGCCGAGAGAGGTAGCGGAACTGCTCGTCAGCAAGGGACGCGCAGAGAAGATGAAGGGAAAATAATAAGGGGAGGCGATCGCCTCACCGCTTCTTCATATCAGCGTAGAACTGGGCCATCTTCGCGGTCTTCTGGTCCGCCGGCGCGCGGAGTCCCTTCTTGAAGGCTTCGTAGAAGAACCCGCCTTTCTGCAGGGACGGATGCTTCGCGTTCAGGTCCATCATGACCGGACCCACCGCCACGAGCCGGTCCAGATGATCGTCGCTGGTGTCCTGGTCGGCGACGAAGACCTTCTCGACCGTCTCCATCCTGGTCCGCTTGTCGCCCAGGCCCCACGGCATATACTTCGGCGCGATGCGGTAGCTCTCCGGCTGCTTGATGTGCCCCCAAGCGAGGACATGGTGCTTCTTCCCGTTATGCACGCTGCCCTCGAGAACGGTCACCTCGACGTTGCCGATCTGGCCCTTGTAGACCGCATCGAACCCCGTCTGCTCTGCTGGCATCCCGGCGGTGAAGTCGAACTCCATGTCGTAGTCGTCGAGGTCAGGGACATTGTCAAAGCCCTTCTTGGAGCCGCAGCTCGAAAGGACGGTCGCGCCGAGGATGACGACCGGGAGCGCGAGCTTCTGGGCATAATAGAGCGTTTTTGCTCCCCAGCCCGTGCTGTCCAGCTTCTCGACGAGCGAGTTCGTGGTATCATCAGTCATGGTTATCCACCTCACCTCATTTTTTCAGGTTAAATGTTATTACCTATTAGTAGTATATTTATCTATATAAATGTTTCGCAATGCCATCCCTCTATTTATATATCGGTCTGAAGGAAAAGCTTTATAAAGGGACCTCCATTTCCCCACTTCCGATGAAACTGCCCAAGATGACGAGACGGCTGTGCCCGTACTGCAAGAAGCACACCGAGCACAAGATCGCCCAGACCAAGAAGAAGAACGCGAGCTCGCTCTCCTACGGCTCGAAGGTCCGGGCGCGAAGGCGAGGCAAGGCGCGCGGCACCGGCAACCGGGGCCGCTACTCGAAGCCCGCGGTCACCAAATTCAAGCTCACCGGCGCGAAGACCACCAAGAAGACAGACCTCCGCTACCAGTGCAAGGAGTGCAAGAAGCAGCATGTCCAGCCCAAGGGCATCCGCGCGAAACGCATCGAGTTCATCTGATTCTCGCCCTCTTCACCAGCCGGAACATCCTCTTCGCCTGCGGCCCATCGTTGCCGTGGCCGCTCGGCCTCCGCTCCAGGAGATGAGGTCTCACGATGAGGTCTCGCGACGCCGCACCCCAAGAGCGACGGAGGTTATTGAACGATGTCCTCCCAAGGCAACCTTTAAATACTCGGCGGGATTCCATCGCCCATCACCGGAGGGTATCATCATGGCCATTCCCCAGGAACCGACATCCAAGTTCGTGAAGATACGCTGCCCGAAGTGCAAGAACGAGCAGATCACGTTCGGCAAGGGCGCGACCAAGGTCAAATGCCTCGTGTGCGGCAAGACCATCTCCGAGCCGACCGGCGGCAAGACCCGCATCAAGGCGCGGATACTGGAGGTCCTCGAATAATGCTCATGCAGAAAGAGGGGTTCCCCGAGGAATCCGACCTTGTCATGTGCACGGTGACGAACGTGCAGTTCCATTCCGTCTTCGTGACGCTCGACGAGTACCACAACAAGAGCGGCATGATCCACATCTCCGAGATCGCGCCCGGCCGCATCAGGAACATCCGCGACTACGTGAAAGAGGGCAAGAAGATCGTCTGCAAGGTGCTGCGCATCAACGAGGAGCGCGGCCACATCGACCTCTCGCTGCGCCGGGTGAACGACAACCAGAAGCGCCTCAAGGTCAACGAGATAAAGCAGAACCAGAAGGCGGAGAAGATCCTCGAGCACGTCGCGAAGCTCCACAAGCTCGACATGGCAACGCTCTTCGCGACCATCATGGACGCGGTCAAGGCCGACTACGACACGCTCTACGGCTTCTTCGAGGACGTCGTGCTCGGCGGAGCGAAGGTCGATGGCATCGGTCTTGACAAGGCCGCCCAGAAGACGCTCGACGAGACGATCAGGCAGCGCATCAGCCTGCCTGAGGTGGAGATCACCGGCACGCTCGGGGTCGAGTCCTACCACCCGTCGGGCGTCGAGAAGATCAAGGCCGGGCTCCTGAAGGTGCAGGCCCTCGACAAGGAGAACCTCCACCTCCGCTACAAGGGGGCCGGCAAGTACTCGGTCAGGATCGTCGCTGAGGACTACAAGACCGCGGAGCGGCTGCTCTCAGACGTCACCAAGACGGCGGAGAAGCTCCTCACCAAGGACGGCGCGACCGTGCAGTTCGTCCGCGACCAGAAGTGAAACGCGATGCAGCACATCCTCAAGTGCCGGGCATGCGGCAGGTACACCCTGAAGGAGGCTTGTCCCTGCGGCGGCGAGGCGGTGAACCCGAAGCCCGCGAAATACTCTCCTGAGGACCACTACGCGAAGTACCGGCGCGAAGCCAAGCGCGAGGACCTCGAGAGGCAAGGGCTGGTCTGATCATTCTCCCTTTATCGTGAAGATGCCGTTGAGGTAGCGCATTCGCTTGTTGGCATCGAGCCCATACCCGACGACATACCGGTTCTTGATCGTGAAGAGCGAGATTCCCGGATGCCGATCATGGTACTGCGCAAGCCGGCCCTCGACCTTGTCGAGCAGCGTCACGGTGAGGAGCTCCTTCACTCCCCTCTCCTGGGCCCGGGATTCGATCCTGTCCATCGAGACGAACGAGTCGGCGATGTCCTCGATCAGGATGACCGATCGGCCCTCCACATCGTCGGGGAAATCGATCTCGAAGTCGAGCGGCCCGCGCCTGTTCTTCTCATTGTAGGAGCTCAGCTTGATGTTCGCCTCCTCATGATCGAAGTGGATCTTCTTGAGCAGGTCGCCCTTGAACATGGCGGCGCCGGTGAGGACGCCGATCACATACACGTCATCCTTCCCCTTATAGTACCTGTTGAGGAACCGGGCGAGGCTCCAGCGCTGGTCCTTGATGATGCCTGGCGTGATGTAGATGCCTTCGATGCGTTCAATCTGGGCATGAGGGAGATCCTCCATCTGCTCATTATTCCAGAGCAGCGGATTGGTCTGCACCGAGACATCGACATAATCCCTCGTGGGGAACTCGGGGAACGAGATGAGGGTCATCGTCCCTCGGCATTCCTTGCGCACTCGCATGTCCCTGATGATCTCTTCATACGCGCCGGTCTTCATCACCCCTACGCCCTGTCTGATACGATCATGTTCATGCCCATAATAAGTACTATCTAAAAGGGGTATCATGTCCCTCTTATAAGCTTTTCCCTCCCTTCCCAGGCTGCAAAAACCTTATATACTGCGCGCCATTCCCCGGCCTATCATGCCCTGGACCATAGACCACGCCGCAGCAGACCTAGACCTCCCGAAGCTGAACAGGCCGATTCTCATCGAGGGGCTTCCCGGCATCGGCAACGTGGGTAAGGTCGCGGTCGACTTCATCGTGGATGAGCTCAAGGCGAAGAGGCTCCTCTCGCTCACCTCCTACCATATGCCTCATTCGGTCTTCGTCAATGAGGACAATCTCATCGAGCTCCCGCAGATCACCCTCTTCTATGTGAAGCGCAAGGGCAAGGCGAACGACCTTCTGCTCCTCACCGGCGACGTCCAGCCGATCGACGAGGTCTCCTGCTACGAGTTCTCCGACCTCCTCCTCGACCAGTTCCAGCGGTTGGGCGGAAGCGACATCATCACCCTCGGAGGTATCGGCCTCCAGGAGGAGCCGAAAGAGCCGAAGGTGTACTGCACCGGCACCACGGCAGAGGCGATCGGGCGCTACCAGAAGGACAGCGGGATGGCGGCGAACCTCTACGGCATCGTCGGCCCCATCGTCGGGGTATCGGGGCTGCTGCTCGGCCTCGCAGGCCGCCGGAGCATCGCCGGCGTCTCCATGCTCGCCGAGACCTTCGGACACCCGATGTACCTCGGCGTCAAGGGAGCTCGCGGCATCCTCCAGGTGCTCAACGCCAAGCTCGAGCTCGGCCTGGACCTCGAGCAGCTCGACAAGGAGATCGAGGAGCTCGAGACCAAGGTCATGGGGAAAGTGGACGAAGGGGCAGGCCTGGCGAAAGGCAGGCTCCACAGGATCGAGAGCCGCCTCATCAAGGACAGCACGAACTACATCGGCTGACCCTGCTGCCGGCCCTGGCACGGCTTCTCTCAGGTTTTCCGAAACCTTTTTTAATCACTGCTGCATTGGTTCTCCCGGCATCGACAGGACATATTTTCTCGATTGAAAAAAGAGGGATGCGCTGATGACTATCAAGGACGTGAAGGCATATGAGCTGCTCGACAGCCGTGGCAACCCCACGGTCGGCGTGCGGCTGACGACGGAGAACGGCGACTTCTGGGCGCTCACCCCGAGCGGCGCTTCGGCAGGCAGCCATGAGGCGCTGGAACTGCGCGACACGGGCCCCCGCTACGGCGGTAAGGGGGTCGGCACAGCGGTGAAGAACGTCAACACCCTGATCGCCAAGCGGATCCTCGGCATGGACGAGACCCAGCAGGCGGAGCTCGACGGCGCGCTCCTCGAGCTCGACGGAACGAAGAGCAAGGACGCGCTCGGCGCGAACGCGGTCCTCCCGGTCTCCATGGCAGCAGCGGTCGCAGCGGCGGCAGCCCAGCGCATCCCGCTCTACCAGCACCTCGGCAGGCTCTACGGCTTCTCCAACGGCGCGAACGCGGTCCTCCCAGTGCCCATGTGCAACGTCATCAACGGCGGCAAGCACGCGGGCCAGGACAACGACATCCAGGAGCACATGATCGTGCCGGTCGGCGCGAAAAGCTATTCAGAAGCCATCCGCATGGTCGCCGAGAGCTATCATGAGCTCCAGGCGGAGCTCAAGAGGCGGTTCGGGCCCCAAGGGATCCTCATCGGCGACGAGGGCGGATTCGCCCCGCAGATACCGACGGTCCAGGAGCGTCTCGACCTCGTCGTCAAGGCGTACGAGGAGGCTGGCTATAGAGACGAGATGCGGCTCGCGATCGACTCGGCGTCGTCCGAGTTCTTCGCTGACGGGACCTACCATATCGGCGCGAAATCCTACTCCTCAGGAGAGCTCGTCGACTTCTACGACGAGCTCACCAAGGCCTATCCGATCGTCTCACTCGAGGACGGCATGGCGGAGGACGACTGGGACGGCTGGACGGAGCTCATGGCAAAGATCGGCTCCCGCGTGCAGATCGTGGGCGACGACCTGCTCGTCACCAATCCCGAGCGGATCGAGATGGCGGTCGCGAAGAAGGCGGTGAACTCGGTGCTCATCAAGCTCAACCAGATCGGGAGCCTCACCGAGACCCTCCAGGCGGTGCGCCTGAGCCACAAGAGCGGCTTTTCGACCGTGATATCCCACCGCAGCGGCGAGACCGAGGACCGCTTCATCGCCGACCTTGCGGTCGGCGTGCGGGCCGGCCAGGTCAAGTTCGGGGCGCCGGCCAGGACCGACCGGAACGCGAAATACAACCGGCTGCTGGTGATCGAGGACGGGCTCGGGAGCGCCGCGAAGTACCCCGGCGCAGGCTTCCGCGACCTCAGGTGATGCGTGGCATGAGGAAGCACAAGGTCCTGCTCATCATCCGCGACGGGTGGGGTGAGGGTGAGGCGTACCCCGGGAACGCGATCGTCGTGGCGAAGCCGAAGAACCACCTCGCCTATCTCGAGGAATATCCGAACGCCATCGTGCGGGTGACCGGCAACGACGTCGGCAACCCGGAAGGGGTGCAGGGCGGATCAGAAGTGGGGCACCTCACCATGGGGGCGGGCAGGATCGTCTGGCAGCCCTACGAGCTCATCAACCGCGCGATACGCGACGGCAGCTTCTTCGAGAATCCGGTCCTCAAGGGCGCGATCGAGCACTGCATGACGAACGGCACCGACCTCCACCTCGCCGGCCTCTTCTCCGACCAGGGCGTGCACGCCGACCGCCTCCACCTGTACGCGATCCTGGAGCTCGCGAAGAGGATGGCGTTCGACAGGGTCTTCATCCATCTCATCCTCGATGGCAGGGACATGCCGGAGAGGTCGGTGTCGCGTCTCTTGGACGAGCTCGAGGAGAAGATGGCAGAGCTCGGCATCGGCAGGGTCGCGAGCGTCATCGGCCGCTACTATGGCATGGACCGCGACAAGCAGTGGGACCGGACCCTGTCCTGCTACGAGCTCTGGACGCTCGGCAAGGGGCACATGGCCCGTTCGGCGGCCGAGGCGATAGGGCAGGCCTATGCGCGGGGCGACAGGACCGACTACTATGTCCAGGCGACCGCGATCGTCGACGGTGAAGGGAAGCCCATCGCCCTGCTCAAGGACGACGACGGCCTCATCTTCTCTAACTTCAGGTCCGACCGCTCCCGGCAGATCGCCGCGATGGTCAACCGCCTCCACTTCTGCTCAGAGGACTGCCGGCCGAAGAATTCTGTCAAGGTCCACTACGTATGCATGTGCGATTACTTCAGGGGGGACCGGTACGGCCTGCCCGTCGCCTTCCCCCAGGAGACGGTGGCGCACAACCTCGGAAGCGTGGTGTCCGGAGCGGGACTGAGGCAGCTCCGCATCGCCGAGACCGAGAAATACGCCCATGTCACCTTCTTCTTCAACTCCCAGGAGGACATGGCCTACCCCGGCGAGGACCGCATCCTCATCGATTCGCCCAAGGTCCCCTCATTCGACCAGAAGCCGGAGATGAGCGCCTACGAGATCACCGAGAAGCTGCTCCCTGAGATCGGGAAATACGACCTGATCGTCCTCAACTACGCGAACCCCGACCTGGTCGGGCATTCGGGAGTGTTCGACGCGGTGGTGAAGGCATGCCAGGTGGTCGACGAATGCGTGGGAAGGGTGGTGGAGCGGGCCCTCGCCGAAGACTACTGCATCCTCCTGATGGGCGACCACGGCAACGCCGACCACATGCTCTATGAAGACGGCACCGTCGACCCGTCGCATGGCCATAATCCCGTGCGGCTCACCCTGATCAGCGACGACGAGGAGATCCGAAAGGCAAGATTAAAAAAGGATGGAGGCCTACGGGATATCGCCCCGACGATCCTGGCGGTCATGGGGATACCACTCCCCAGTGAGATGACCGGCGCCAGCCTCATCCAACTATGAAACCCCAAAGCGTCGTCCCCATCATCCTCGTCCTCGCGATCGCCGGCGTCTTCTTCTACCTCGACTTCTTCTACGAGCTCCCCGAGAACTACCAGTGCGAGGGCGGGGCCTGCGCGGCCGACGAGGCGTACTCGGTCTCGAGCCTGGTCGACCCCTCCGAATTCGTGGCGATCGACCTCTCGATCGTTCTCGACCGCTCACGGAGCATGGCAGGCGACCGCATCGCGAACGCGAAGGCGGCGATGAAGAAGCTTGTCGGGATCATGGGCGCGAACGACCGGGCGGCGCTCGTCGCCTTCAACGAGCGGGCGTCGGTCGTCCGGGGCTTCACCGCGAGCGAGCGGCTGCTCGCCGACGACATCGACGCGCTCACCGTCGACGGCACCACCCAGTACATCCCCGCCCTCAGGACGACGCTCGCGGGCATAATCGCAGACCCCCGCGAGGCGACGAGGGAGCTCGTCATCTTCGTCACCGACGGCCAGCCGGACGACGAGGGCAGGCCCGACTCGATCCTCGCCGAGACCGACACCGTCACGAAGGCAGGGGTCTGCATCCACACGATCGGGTACGGCGACGCGATCACGCCCGGATCGGAGGCGGAGCTCATCCTCCAGCGCATGGCCCGCACGAGCCAGACCAACACCGGTTGCGGCGGCTACCACTACGCCCCCGACTCCGAGGAGACGCTCACCGAGGTCTTCGAGGACATCTACTCCAAGGTGCTGCGCGAGGAGGCCTCGAAGCTCACCATCATCCTCCTCGCTCCCGAGCAAAAGGAGTACCCGACCCGCACCGTCCCTGTCGAGATCCTGACCAGCCAGAAGGCGGACTGCACGGTGACGCTCAACAACCAGCTCACGCAGGCCGTCTTCCAGCCGAGCTTCACGATCGAGGCCGAGATTGGCGAGAACCTCCTCGAGGTCGCCTGCCAGCAGGCGGGGATACAGAAGGTGCGGCGGACGACCTTCAACGTGTCGCGGCTCGGGATGTACGAGGATTACCTCAGCTTCATCCAGAAGGTGAACGTCTTCGGTTTCTTCCAGGGCCGGGAGGTGCGGCTCTCCGACGACGACGTCGAGAGCCTCTTTGTGCGGGTGCTCGACCTCCAGAACATCAGCGGCAGCGACAAGCGGCTCGCTCTCGACGCCATCATGGGCCAGGAGGAGCTCGCCGAGGACGCGCTCACGATCAAGCAGCAGGTGAAGACCGACGGCGGAAGGACCGAGGTGAAGAACAAGGTCATGATCGAGCGGGAGGTCGGTGTTCTCAAGGTGTATGTCGACATTCCCAAGTGCTTCGCCGACAAGCTCAACGAGATCGTTTTCCGGAACAGCAATTATGAGGTGATCTCGGACGACCCGCTCATCATGTGGCAGTTCGAGAACGTGGTCGAGGACATCGACCTGTCCTACGAGATATGGAAGGAGATCGAGCGCGAGTGCGCCGACGAGATCAGGATCGTCTCGACGGTCGAGGATGTCGGCCGTACACTCTCCGGCTTCGTCCTGATGCACTTCCTGCCGCTGCTCATCATCCCGATTGCGCTCTTCCTCGTCTTCATGACGAAGGTCATCAGCATCGAGGACGTGGTCTCGTTCAGGGCGATCAAGAAGTCGGAGAAGCGCAACCAGCTCCTGCGCATCCTGCTCGTCTCGGCGCTCTTCTGCGCGCTCATCTTCCTCATGTACCCGAAGGAGCACACGACGCTCCTCGAGACTTGCGAGTGCTTCGGGCTCGAGATGGGCGGCCGTTGCGTCGGCGTCCCTTACTCATGCGTGGAGACCGCGGCCGAGACCCTGAATCCGGAAGGGACGGTCCTATGCAGGCAGGAGGACTGCCGGCAGATCGCGAATTTCATCCGCCTCAAGGAGGGCACGCTCCTCGGCGAGTCGATACGGAACTCGGTCGACATCGTGCTCATCTTCGACCGGTCGCGGAGCATGATGGGCGACAGGTTCGCGCGCGCGAAGGAGGCCTCCAAGAAGCTGATCAGCCTCATGTCCGGCGACGACCGGGCGGCGGTCATCCTCCTGAACCACATGGCGAGGCTCGCCCAGGGCTTCACTGACGACCAGGCGACGCTCCTTCGCACGATCGACGGCATCGTCCTCGATGGGATGACACAGTACATCCCCTCTCTCTCCGTCGCCCACGACCTCATCCTCAAGGAGAGGCAGGAGGAGAACAAGAACCTCATCATCTTCGTCACCGACGGCCAGCCCGACGACGTGGGGCGCCCCGCCTCGATCATCAACAAGACGGCGGAGGTCGTTCTGGACGGCATCTGCATCCACACGATCGGCTACGGCGACGCGATCACGCCCGGATCCGAGGGCGAGGCGGTGCTCAAGGCAATGGCCCTGACATCGCGCGCCGAGACCGGCTGCGGCGGCTACCACTACGCCCCCGACTCCGAGGAGACGCTGACCGAGGTCTTCCAGGACATCTATCAGGAGGTGACCTACCGCGACGAGCTCAGGATCCGCACGAACATCGAGGACGTGATCATGGCGGAGGGGGAATTCTCGATCAACATGAGCGTCGCGTCGGAGTACAATGACCTCTCCACCCCTTTCTTCACCGACGACGATATGCTCTGCATCCCGCCTGCGAAGGTGACCGCCTACCTCATCGACACCCAGTACGGTGACGTCATGACGCTCGACGTGCCGTACACGCCCGCCGGCTACTCACGGCGGATCGCCAACATCAACCCGGGCACCTATGAGGTGGAGATCGTGGCCGAGGCGGCGACCTCCTCGGGCGCCTCGTGCAACATATCCGGCTACGCGCGCACGGTGTTCGACGTGTATTCGGACTACGCGTTCGACCGCTGCACCGAGACCGACTGCCGGCCCATCGAGCAGCAGCTCATCGCCGAGCGGACGGAGAGGCGGACCGTGCTCGTGAACATCACGCCGAACGGGTTCCTTCCGAAGAACGTGCAGATCGAGGAGGAGACGACGGTCGTGTGGACGAACGGCGACATCGTGTCGCACTCGGTGGTGAGCGGGGAGGGGACGCCTGACGGGCGGTTCGACTCGGGACTCATCCTCCCTGGCGGCTCGTTCACCCACGCCTTCAACGAGACGGGGAACTTCACTTACTACGATGGCATCTCGGCCGAAGCCCTCCAGGCAGGCGTCTCCTACCAGGAGAAGGAGATCGCGTTCTCGAACTACTCCAAGGTCGACCTGACCCTCGTGATCGACCGTTCGGGGAGCATGAGCGGCGCCAAGCTCGCGTCGGCGAAGGACGCCTCGAAGCGGTTCGTCGACATGCTCTTCGAGGGCGACCGCGCGGCGATCGTCGAGTTCGGCGATACGGCGAAGATCATCGGCCAGTTCACCGACAACAAGGTGGCGCTCAGGGACACTATCGGAAGCATCGTGTCCTCCGAGTCGACCGCCTACCTGCCCGTTCTCGAGACAGTGGGCGAGAACTACGCTTCGCAGTACTACAACCGGACGCACGCGAAGCTCGTCATCTTCCTCTCCGACGGCGAGCCCTGGGATTCCTCAGACCGTGATATCATCAGCAAGGTCCGCGAGCTCGTCGACAGCGGCATCTGCCTGTACACGATCGGCTACGGCGACGCGGTCAAGCGCGGGACCGTGGCCGAGCGCCTGCTCCAGGACATGGCGGAGATCTCCAAGCGGAGCAGGGAGTGCGGCGAGTACTACTTCTCCATCCAGGATTCCTCCACGCTCACGAGGATCCTCGGCGAGATCTATCAGAAGGCTACCCAGTTCGGCGGGCTGCGGATCGACGCCGTCCTGAACGGCGAGGCCTTCGGGGAGAACGAGACCATCATCGTCCGCGCCGGCATCACCTCGAACTATAACAATCGACCGGTGCCTGACGCGAGCCCGGGGATCTGCATCCCGCCGGCCCACATGATAGGGACGCTCAAGCGCGGGCCAGCGACGGTCGACACTTTCATCATCCCGTACCAGAAGGGGAGGAACTACACGACCTATTTCTCCGACCTCGCGCCGGGGAGCTACACTCTCCTCATCAACGCGACGTCGCAGTCCTCCTCAGGCCAGCGCTGCAGCCTGCAGGGCACCGAGTCCCTCAGCTTCACCGTCGAACGGGAGGGCGATTCCCTCGAGCTCGTCATCGTCTATCTCTGGCTGCTCATCATGATCGCCGGGATGATCTGGTTCCTGCTCCATTTCATCATCAAGGCCGAGCGCGAGCGGAAGAGGCAGGAGCGCGAGTTCTACGAGAGCATGTGAGGAGACATCTCCGGCGTCACCCGCGAAACATTAATATTCATCTCTCCATTCCCTTGCGGGCATGGCAGCGGCCGGGCTACAGGACCTCGTCCCGGAGCGGATCGCGGAGGTCATGCAAAAACAAGGGATCACGAGGCTGATGCCCGCCCAGGAGAAGGCGGTGCGGGCGGGGCTCTTCTCGGGGAAGAATCTCCTCGTCTGCACGCCGACGGCGTCGGGAAAGACCCTCGTCGCCGAGATGGCGATGCTTGACACCTTCTTCTCCGGAGAGGGGATGAGCGTCTATATCGTCCCGCTCAAGGCGCTCGCGTCAGAGAAGCACAAGCAGTTCACGGAGAAATACGGCGGCATCGCGAGGATCGCGCTCTCGATCGGCGACATCGACTCATCCGAGAGCCGGCTCAGCCGCTATGATATCGTCATCACGACCTCGGAGAAGCTCGACTCGCTGATCAGGCACAAGACGCCCTGGCTCTCATCGGTCCGGACGATGGTGGTCGACGAGATCCACCTCCTGAACGACCCGGCGAGAGGCCCGACGCTCGAGATCCTGATAACAGTCCTGCGGAAGGTAATCCCGAGGCTTCGCATCGTCGGCCTGTCGGCGACGATAGGGAACCCGAAGGAGCTCGCCGACTGGCTGGGAGCGGAGCTCGTCGTCGACTCCTGGCGGCCGATTCCGCTCCATAAGGGCGTCTACCACGATGGGAAGATAGAATTCCATTAAAGCCGGGCAACGACCGGGAAAAAGAGTGAAAAAAGGCGCTCAGAGCGCCTTGAACCAGTCCTGGGCGTACGTGCCGAAGAGCGGCACCAGGGTCTTCTTCTTCTGGATGGCGTACACGAGGCCCATGATCCAGAAGACGAGCACCACAATATTGAGCAGCCACCCGATCACCGGGATGAACCAGAGCACGAACCATACGATGAATATCAGCAGCGCCTGCCTGATGTGGAAGCTGCCGAAGTCGCTCTTGTTGCTCGAGTTGATTACGAGCGCGGCGATCCACCCGATGATGGTGATATAGGCGAGGATCGCGACGAGCTGCGACTGGTCCTCCTTCTTGGTCTCTTTCTTTGGCATAGGTTTCAACCCCCCGTTGAATGCTTAGAACAGGCGTTCCAAAGCTTCACTTCTTTATAAATGTTGCCCCTTTCCGGCCGCCCTTCCTTCCTGCCTGAAAGCCTTTCCGAGGAGCGTGAAGAAGGTGACCGAAGGCAGGAACGTCGCCAGGCTGGTGAGGAGCGCCGAGCATAGGGGGCTTCCCCTGTCATGGCCGATCAGCCAGAGGTTCACCGCAGTCGCGGCGGCCATCATGATGCCCAGGTAGATGGCGCAGGCGAGCCATGCCGCGGCATAGCCGGGCTGCTTACCCATCCTCGCCACCGCGGCGGGAGCGAACGCGTCGCTGAGCCGCTTCTCCCGGTCATACCTCAGGAAGGCGAGCGGCAGGAGGAACGACACGACAAGGAAGGCCGCTGCTGAGACCGTGAGCGCGCCCATCAAGAGCGCCGAAGAATCATAGCCCCCTGCGACGATGCCCATGAGGACGATGAGCGCCCAGAAGGGCAGGGAGTAGCATATCCCGATGACGAGCAGCATCGCGCCGTCGATGAGGTGGCGGCCCCACTCTTCCTGGAACGGGGGGAGGTCCTGCCTGCCGGATGCGTTGTGGGTCGCGAGGCTCGCGAGGTAGCCGAGGGCGAGGAGATTGAGGAACGGGATCGCGGTGAGGATGATTCCGGGAAGGGTCCTTGTCACGAGGTTCCTCGACGGGGCGCTGATCGAGAACGGCCGTATGAACGCGTCGCGGTAGTCCTTCCAGCCGGGCGTCGCCATGGTCCTATGCCGCCCCATCGAGCCCGAGGCTCTCGAGGATGATTCCCGGATGGAACGGCCTGATATCCTCGTAGGACTGGCCGGTCCCGACGAAGAGGATCGGCTTCTTCGTCACCTGCGAGACCGAGATCGCCGCGCCGCCTTTCTCGTCCACGTCGAGCTTGGCGAGGATCACCGCGTCGACCCCCACCGCCGCATCGAACGTCTTCGCCTGCTCGACCGCGTCGTTCCCGGTGAGCGAGTCGCCGACAAAGACGGTGAGGTCAGGCTTCGCGACCTTCGCGAGCTTCTTGAGCTCATCCATCAGGTTGGTGTTCGCGTGGCTCCTGCCCGCCGAGTCGATGAGGACGACATCCTTCCTCTTCGCCTTCGCATGTCCTATCGCGTCGAACGCGACCGCCGCCGCGTCGCTCCCATAATCATGCCTGATCACCTTCAGCCCGAGGTTCTCGCCATGCAGCTCGAGTTGCTGGATCGCCGCGGCGCGGAAGGTGTCGCACGCGGCAAGCACTACCCCAAGGCCCTTCCCTTTCAGGTAGTGCGCGACCTTGGCGAGGTTCGTGGTCTTGCCCGAGCCGTTGACGCCGACGAAGAGCACCACGAAGGGAGCGTCGGGCTCCTTCTTCCGGCGTTCGGCGATCATGGTATAGAGGTCCGGGCTCTCGTTCGCGAGCATGGTCTCGATCGACTGCCGGAGCGACTCCTGGATGATGCGCGCGGTCTGGCCACGGCGCACCTTGGTCATGACGAGCCGCTCCTTGAGGTCCCTCTTGATGACGCCGATCACCTCCATCGCGACATTGCTCTCCATGAGCGCCATCTCGAGGTCCCAGAACATGTTCTCGAACTGGTCATCTGAGATCGCCTTCTTGGTTATCGTGTCGGAGATCGCCGAGAAGAAGCTCCGCTTCTCCTTCCGCTCCTCATCCTCCTCTTCTTTCTTGGGCTCCTCCCTTATTATTGAGGGTCTCTCCCTCTTGGGTTCAGGACCCTTCTGTTCCTTTTCAGGTGCTGGTGCCGGCACAGGCCTCACCGGCAGCCTCGTTTCCCGCTCCTTCTCCTTCCCGGGTGCAGATGCCTTCGGCGGCTCCTCTCTCATGAGTTCCTCAGGAAGAGGTTCGAGCTCAGGGAGGGGTTCGATCTCCGGCAACGCCTCCTCACGCTTCTCCTCCCTCTTCCTGAAGGCCTTGGTGATCCGCGAGAAGAAACCCTTGCGCCCCTTCTCCTCCTTCGGCGGCTCGGCGAGGTCGGGCAGCGGGGGGAGCGTGTGGTCAGGGAGCGGTTCGGGCGGGAGGTTCATAGGTGGGGGTTCGGGCGCCTTCTCCTCCTTCGGCTCGCCGGTCATGGCCGACTCGGGCCCTGCGAGATCCTCCCCGATGATCGGTTCCGGCTCAGGCGGCGGCGCCTGTCCTCCAATCGGCTCCGCCGGCGTCTCTCTCTCCTTGCTCTCCCTATCTCCTCTCCCCTGTTCGACTGCAGGCCCAGGCTCGAGCGGCTCTTCATCGGGCGCTTCCTTCTCCTCTTCCTCGTGCTCTTCCCTTTCCCCTTCCGCGAGCTCCTGCTCGAGCTCCTTCTCCTCGGGGAGCGGGATTCCCTCCGGTGCTCTCGGCTCCTCCTCGACGGTCTCAGAGGCCTCGTCGACGTTCCTCGAGAACTTATGCAATGCTTCGGACAGCTTCTCCTTCAAGAACTTGAACATCGTCTTACTCCTTCGCCGCGAGGGCCCGGAGGTCGTCCTCGACGCGCTGCGCGTGGTGGACGAGCTTCTGGAGGCCCTGGATGAGCTCGTCGCGGTACTTGGATATCTCCTGGACCTGCTCGTCGAGGATGCTCTTGGTCTCAGGGACGGTCCTCGACACCAGGGTGTCGCTTCCCACGTTCACGGTCAGCCGATCGGTCCTGCCGATGGTGGCGTCCACGAATATGCCGTTCGTCAGCGGGACCTTGATCTGGTCGCCCTCCTCGACGACGCCGAGCTGGTCGAGCGCCTCCATGGTCTTGGTGAGGTCGGCGAGCTGGGTCTCGAAGACCTCGAGCTGCCTCTCGACCTGCTTGATCTGGTTCTGCAGCACCTGCATCTCCATGTACTTCTCCTGGAGCCCCTGGTCCATGGTCATTACCCCTTCTCTTCGCTCCGGAATGCGACGGCCGGCAAGCGACAATCGGAGATTGTCACGCGGTCCGCCTCATTTCTGCGGAATGCGACGGCCGGGATTCGAACCCGGATTACCACCGTGGCAGGGTAGTGTCCTACCATTAGACTACCGTCGCGAACAGCATCTCATCGTGGGCGGATGGGCCTGCCCAGATTCGAACTGGGGACCTCCGCCTTACTCAGCAGTGCCCCTGCTGGTCGCCCAGCGAAGCTGTGCATGTAAGGGCGACGTCATGACCGCTAGACCACAGGCCCTTGGCAGGGCATCCGGAATCGCGGCTTTTATATAAAGATTGTGGTGCGCTCGCGACGATTCTGGGCAACAAGATTTAAATATGCCCACGCATTAGGGGCGGCTATGGAAGACAAGATCTTCAGCATGCTCATCAACGAGGATGAGCTGACCTGGCAGGAGATGATCTTCGACCTCGTCAGGACCGAGCAGATGAACCCCTGGGACATCGACGTCTCGCTGATCGCCGCGAAGTTCCTGGAGACGATCAAGAAGCTCCAAGAGCTGGACTTCCGGGTGTCGGGGAAGGTGCTGCTCGCGGCCGCTATATTGCTCCGCCTGAAGTCCAACCGGCTCGTCGCCGAGGACCTCGAGGAGTTCGACCGGCTCATCGCCTCGTCCGAGCAGACCGAGCAGGAGTTCTACGACGAGCTCATGGAGGAATATGAGGGCCAGTTCATCCCGCAGTCGAGCGAGGAGCGGCCGACGCTCGTCCCGCGCACGCCGCAGCCGCGCAAGCGCAAGGTCTCGATCTACGACCTCGTCGAGGCGTTGGGGAAGGCCCTCGAGGTGAAGAAGCGGCGCGACCTCAACCGGATCCCCGACGCCCCTGACATCAACCTCGTGGACAACCCGATGAACATCACCTCGGTGATCAGGTCGGTCTATCGGCAGATCCGCTCCTACTTCATCCAGAAGAAGGGCGCGACCCTCACCTTCACCCAGCTGCTGCCCTCCGACTCCAAGGAGGACAAGGTCTACACCTTCGTGCCGCTGCTGCACCTCGACAACCAGCGCAAGGTGGATCTCCTGCAGAAAGTGTCGTTCGGCGAGATCGGGATCTCGCTCCTCACTGATGAGGAGAACCTCGAGCTCGACCTTAGCCAGGTACTCCCTGAGGAGCAGAAGGGGCAGACCGACCTCAAGAGGCTCGCCAAGTGACCTGCGCTGTCCTCAGCCGAGTTTCTCATACGCCTTGTTGAACATGACCCTGAGCTTCTGCTGCAGATACCAGAGTGACTTCGCTTCAGCGGTGATGCGCTTCGATACGGCATCGGTGCCCCACCGGCGGAGATAATCCTCCGCCGTCGGTATGTAATCATGGGATACCGCCTGGTACGCCTTCCCGATCGAGGCGTGTATCGCGAGGTCAGATGACGCGCCGTGGCCCTTGATGATGAGCTTCCTGTACCCGAGGATGTAGGCGCCACCGTAGGCCTCAGGGGTGATCCGCCTGGTGAAGCGCTTCCCGCCTCCGGTCGCCTTGAAGAAAATCCCCGCTGCTGCCTTCGACACATAGCCGCTGCCTGCCGCCGTCCCGAGCTCGCCCTTGATGAACCTGCCGAACCCCTCGATCGCCTTGAGCATGATGTTGCCTGCCATGCCCGATACGAGGACGATGTCGGGCTTGTGCTCCGAGTCCTTCGCCGGATCGGTGAAGATGTCGTTTCCCTCGACGAAGCCGAGATAGTCGAACTGCGAGGTTGAGGCGACGTACTTCCTGAGGATGAGGTCGGTGAACCTGAGGAACTCGTCGCCCTTCTTCGCTTCCTTACCTATATTGACGAGACCCACCTTCGGCCTGCTCCGGATCCGCTCCTGAGACTTGAGGAGCGCTGATGCCATCACCGCGTTGTGCAGGTAGTTGAGCGGCGAGGAGACGGCAAGGCCGCCGATGTCAAGGACGAGCGTGTAGCCGGTCCTGCCTTGGCTCGGGAACGGGGCGCACAGCGTCGCCATATCGATGCCCTCGATCATCGGGATGAACGGCTTCTTGTCCTTCCTGCTCTCGCCTTGTTTCATGCTGGCGAGGTTGAGCACCGCCCCTGTGTCGGTGCAGGTGACCGCCGCCTGCGCAGGAGTCCCGAGCGTCAGGGTCTCGATCGTCCGGTAGACGCTCGTCTCCATAAGCTCTGTAAACGGGATGTCCTTGATGCCCTTCTGGCCCGGCCTGATAATCCGCGGCGCGTGGATGATCCTGAACCTGCCGGCGATGTCATTATAATCGATTCCCACCTCCTCCGCTCCAGTGATGAGGGCCTGTTCGAGGCGCGGCGTGCGGTGGCCCGCTTCCTTGGAGGATATGTCCTTGTTGTCGCCGATGATGAGGAGCTCGAGATCGGGATGGTCCTGAAGCGCCATCGCCGCGCCACGCGCCGCATGATCGATTCCCTTCTGCCCGACGACCCTCTTGCCGTGCCGTCCATGCAATATCTCGGCCTTATCCTCGACATTCATATCGAGCGCGATAGTGTAGGTCTTCATACGCCGGGGGAATCCGGGAATCTTCTTAAAGCTTGTGCAGGCCCGCCAAACGCAATATATTTAAATAGCCCAGGATTCCTCAGGGCCCCTGCAGACGGGCCTGTAGCTTAGTCTGGTGAGAGTGCTGGTCTTATACGACCGCTGTCCGCACAGCCAAGTTCATGGGCAGTCTAGGAAAACCAGTGGTCCGGGGTTCAAATCCCCGCAGGCCCAGTATCCTTTCCGAAAGGATAGGGCCCAGAGGAGTCGGTGGGACGCGGGCTGGTGTCCGGTCCCACGGTCTGCGGTGAGCCGACCCGGAGGCGAGCGCTTGCCCTCGGTGTCGACGGACGAAACCGTCGGTTCGAATCCCCGCAGGCCCACCTTTCAATCGCCCCGTTGGTGTAGTCCGGCCAATCATCTCGGATTTTCGTGGCGAGCAATCGGAGATTGCTGAAATTTTCGGTTCTCGCCGAAAACATCCGAGGACGTGGGTTCGAATCCCGCACGGGGCATCTCGCGGAGATGCGACGCGTGGCCCGGCAATCTTTGATTGCTGTCTGCCGCACAGGGCATCAGATACTTTTATAAACCGTAGCAATTTCCTCACGGCATCCACCATGAAACGGAGCTCACGGCGCTGGAAGAAGAAGGGGCAGATGCGCTGGAAGTGGCAGCGCAAGCGCATGAAACGCGAGAAGCGCAAGCGTCTCAGGAAGTAGGCTGAGCGGCCGGCTCCGTCCCGTTCTCGACGGTAAAGATACATATTCATGCATAATCATATCCCTCTTCCGGAAGGGATGGCTTGCTCGGCCTCGACCCGTCTCGCCCTCGCCGTCGTCAGCGGCTGCTCGACCTTGCTTCTCAGGACGAGGTCTCGCTACGCGGCGTATCCCAGACGACGACAGCGATCCCTTCCCCTGGATCGCGAGCGAAAGCCTTATATACAACCCCGATATCCACCTGGATGCCGTCCCAAGACGGTATCCTTATCGCCTCCCGTTCTTTGATTGGCTTACCATGAGTACTTCAACGCAACTTGAAGTATGATGCAGGATGTAAAGCAAAACGATTAACCTCGTGACAATTCCTTGATACGAGTTTACGGAACACTCTTTAGCGACACCCAAAATCCCGTTGATCCTGCGGGAGGCTGCTGCTATTGGGATTCGACTAAGCCATGCAAGTCTGGTGGCAACACCGGCATAATGCTCAGTAACACGTCGGTAATCTGCCCTTAGGTTGGGGATAATCTCGGGAAACTGAGTGTAAGACCCGATAGGGGATGCGTGCTGGAAGGCAGCATCCTTGAAAGGCGACGCCTAAGGATGAGCCGGCGGCCGATTAGGCTGTTGGTGGGGTAATGGCCCACCAAACCAAAGATCGGTACGGGCCCTGAGAGGGGTAGCCCGGAGAAGGACACTGAGATACTGGTCCTAGCCCTACGGGGTGCAGCAGGCGCGAAACCTCTACAATGCACGAAAGTGTGATAGGGGGAT
>JAFGPW010000003.1 GCA_016935985.1 Candidatus Woesearchaeota archaeon | reverse complement strand
CGGAACCTCGCCCGCCCAGCGCGTCTCCTCCGCCTGCCAGGCGCCGCTCGTGTTCGTGTAGAGCGTCGCGTCCCTGATGCTGCGGGTGTCCGAGACGTTCGCGAGGTACTCGATGCTGGTCTCGTACTTCGTGCTGCCGTCCGCCGGATCGACGAGCGTCACGGCCGGCGCCTCACCCGCTCCCGCTCCGAGCGTCAGGTTCAGTAAGGCGCTTCCTGTCAGGTTCCAGGAGACCGAGTCCGCGTGCGTGGCGTTGAAGGCGGTCACCGTGTAGTTCGTGTAGAGCGTGACGTTGTTGTGCGTCTCGTTGCGCACCTGATTGAACGCGTGCGTGTACTCGGTGACGTTCGTCCAGCCGATCCTGCCGTCCGCGCCGGTGGTCCCGGAATAGTTCGTGTAGCCGTCGGAGCTGTTGATCTGGACCGTGATGCTAGAGAGCGGACTCCCTGCGGTGTCGTTCACGTAGACGTCGAGGTACCAGTTCACCGTGAGCTCGCAGGGCGCAAGGGAGGTGCAGTCGGTCTGGAAGAGCACACACGACCTGTTGAAGGTGTTGTTGAGGAAGATCTCGTTCGCCGGGTAGGATCCTGATTCGGCGTCGAGGAAGACCTGGGCGTCCATGTCGATCTCGTTGTTGATGTAGTTGTTGCCCTGGGCGCCGTGGACCATCGTGAACGCCCAGTCGGCGGAGTCGCCGGTGTGTATCACGTTGCCGTAGACCCAGTTGTCGTCGCCGCCCCGGTTCCTGATGCCGTCGTCAGCGGTGATGATGTTGTTGGTGATGTTGTTGCCGTTCGCGAGCCAGTTGAGGTCGATCCCCCGATCGGTCACGATGATGGTGTTGTTGTAGATGGTGTTGTTCGTGACCGAGCCGAAGAGCAGGCCGTCCTCCCCGGAGAGAATGTTGTTCTTCTCGAAGACGTTGTCGTCGGAGTTTATGTACACAGCGTCGAAATTCTCCCTGAAGGTGGTGTTGTAGATGACATTCCCGCCGTTCAGGAGCCTGAGCCCGGGGCTCGTGAAGGTCCAGCCGCACTCCGAGAGGAAGGAATCGCGTAAGGAGAGGTTGCCGTCCGCGTTGATGTCGAAGAAGTACTCGGCATCCGCGGTCACGCCGTTGGTGATGTTCGAGCCGTTCATGACCGTCAGGTTGCCGTTCACCGTGATGCCGACCCTGCCGTCGCCGGTTCCGTTCATGCGGACCGTCTCGTTGTTCCACACCGCCGTCCCGTTGATCGTCACGTTGCCGCCAAACCAGAGCGTCCCGCCCGAGTTCTTGGAGGTCCAGGAACCGCCGTCGTAGACGTTCGCCGATCCTGCGACCCGAAGCGTCGAGTTGTCGAGCGTCAAGGACCCGCCGGCGAGCACATTGAGCCCGGTGACGTTCATGTCGTAGCCGGAGCAGGAGAGCGTGGAGGAGACGTTGAGCTCGCCTGCGGTGAGGCAGGGGTCGCTAACCGTGAAGCTGTTGTTCGCTACGGCGAACGCGCAGCCGCTCGCGTTGTCGCATGCGTAAACATTCCAGGAATAGGTGTCGGCAGCGAGGGTGTCTTGCTGGAAAACAGGGTAGAACTTGTCCTTGGTAAAGTCGTAGATAGCGCTGATCTCCGCCGCCGAGAGCGTCCGGTTGAAGATCGCGACCTCGTCGATGTACCCGTCCCATGCCTCGCCCCCGTTGTCATCGCCGATCCAGAGCTGGTCATCACTGAGGAAGGGGTCATCTGCGCCATCGCCGGTCCATGCTCCTGAGACATTGATCCCGTTCACGTATACACAGGTCGATGCGCCTGAACCGAAGGTGTGGGTGACGGCTATATGGGTCCAATTGTATTCCGGAGCATGATAGTCTGCGGTGACGTATTCATTCCATTGGGTATCGCCTGAATCCCTGAAGAAGAAGACGATCTCGTGATGCGTCGCGTTCCCGGTCGGACCGGTCTGGAGCCCGTAGTTGGCATTGCCGCCTCCTGAACTCGACCCTTTAGTGAGGATCGTCTGGTACCCCGCCTCATATACCAGGGGATACACCCACAGCGACAGGGTGATGCTATCGCTCGTGTTGAAGTCAAGTATGCTGCTGGTCCCAGGATCGGATATGTTCAGGAACCAATCGGCTCCGCCATCATACTCCATCGCTCCGCCGAACCTGCCGACATCGGCGTAGTAGTCAGCGCCGTCCGGTCCAGGGCGCATCAAATCAAGGCTATTGCCGGAGAAGTCGTGCACCCAATAGTAGCCTGCTACCGGCCCAACGTACTGCTCCCCGACCACGCTCTCGTTGTTGAAGTGCCAGAGCGCGACAAGCCCGCTCATGTTGTACGGCACCTCCCCGTTCCAGCGCGTCTCCTTCGCGCTCCAGCCGCCCTCGTCCGTGTAGAGCGTCGCGTTCACGACATAAGCGTCGTCCGTCGCGTTGCTGAGGAAGGTCACCGGCGAGGATTCCGTGTCGCTCTGGGCGGGGTCAATCAGGGTGACCGTGGGCGCCGCTCCCGACAACTCGTCCGCCCCTATATCCCAAGGAACAGAGCGTGCATCGCCGTCGATATCATAGATTATGCTATGGTAAGGGTCAGCCGATAAGTCTGCTCCTTTATCTGTAGCGTCGCTCGTCTTCTTGATATGGAAGTCGTCATTGGCGTAATCGACGAAGATATCTGTCCCATCATCACCGCACTCAACATAATTAGGGTCACTACAAGGAGCGCTTGAACCATTACCCATATTATTTGAGCAGTTGCTGTTGGTGAAGGTAGTGACAAAATAGTTCCCAAAAGGCCCGAGAGAACCGAAGACCAGGTTATTCTTCAGGTATAGGTTGGCGTCCCCTACTGAGTCCCGGATCTGGACCCCTTGCATGAAGCTGTCCACAATGGTGTTGTCGTATACATAAAATGTGCTTCCGGTGCTACTGACATAATCAGAGAATATGCTTATCCCATAATCATAGATTATGTTGTTCCATATCCTGACAACAGAGTTCGCAGCGATATTATCAGCATAGATACCGCATTCACCATCAGATGAAGGGGTCCCGTCACCAGTCCGGGTTATGATATTGTTGGAGATGCGGACGTCTGCCCCTTCAGCAACGTTTATACCATCAGGACCTGCCAAATCAGGATCGTAAGTGTTATTTATCTGAAGCCCGTCTATGCGCACATGCTGGTCACTGATACTAAGAACCGCAACCGTAGAGGCGAGTTCAAGCCTGTACGCTCCACTATCCCACACGCCATCATGCCTTTGAGATGCCCCAACCTCAGAACTGTTCCATGGAGTATAGATGTTGATGTAATTTTCCTCTCCTGTCACGTAACCGTCAACCGTGACCGCAGCAGCATCACTACCATCCCCATAACACGCGAGATTAAGAGTAACGTTGACCTGCGTGAGGTTGCTCGTTCCTAGATATGCGGCACCAGAGGCGCCGGATTCAGCTGCAGAAAGGCTGTTGAACGCCCTCTTGATGCTGTTGACAGTCGCTGTCCCAACATTCGCCGGAGTTCCTCCTGTTGCATTGACCACACTATAGACAGTGCCGTTGGTCCTCCCGCTGATATAAGCCATAGTGCTCGTGCTATAATTAATCTTATCACCCACACCGACCTTGTCAGCCTGGGCAGCAGTAAAGGTCGCCACACCACCAGAAATACTCACATCAGGAGAGCCTGTCTTCAAGTCAGAAGTGTTAGTGCCGACAGAATAATAGACATGCTTAACACCACTGCCCTCCCCTCCCCCGACAGTGAAGCTGACGTTCGACGACGCGAAGGTGCAGTTCGTCCCGTTGTCGCACGCCCGGACGTTCCAGAGGTAGCCGCCGTCCGCGAGCGCGACGTCCTGGAAGACAGGGTAGAACCGGGTCTTGGTGTAGTCGTAGACCGCGAGCATCTCCGCCTCGGTCATCGACCGGTTCCATATCGCGAGCTCGTCGACCGCTCCAGGGAAGGGATACATATCCCAGCTCACATACAGGTCAGTATCGTCGGTGTTTATCGCGCTGGTGTAGGGCTCCAGCGCGACTATCTCCCCGTTCTGGATCACCAGCATATGGGTCCTGTTGTAGGTGGCGATTATGTGGTTCCATGCATCCCCGACCAAGCTGGTGTTCCCGGCGGCTTCCCCGTCATAGAGCCAGAATTTTACTTCGGCAAGCGCGCCTCCCGTGTCGAGGAATAGCGCATAATTCGAATCATAATCCCCCTTGTTGATGACTGCCTGGTCGGTCCCAAGGCCGAGACCGGTGGGCCGTATCCAGACGGATATCGTTATCTTGTCATCCAAGCTGAGGGAGGGGCTGTCGTCTATGATCATGGCGTCATCATCGCCGTCGAACGTGACGCTTCCCCCGAATTTGCCTGAGGCGTTGATCTCATCATTCTCGAAACCGGTCCCGGAGCCGTTGTTGCCGTTCCCAGAGAAGTCATAGAACGTGATGTTGTCCTCCCCGAACGCGCTCTCGTTGTTGAAGTGCATGAGCAGCACGAGGCCGGTGTCGTTCCAGGGCACTTCCCCGTTCCAACGCGTCTCGACCGCGGCCCAGCCGCTCCCGTTCGTGAAGAGCGTCGCGTTCACGACATGCTCGTCATCGGTCACGTTCGAGAGGAAGGCGACGGTGCCGTCCGTGTCGGAGGAGGAGTCCGCCGGCGAGACGAGCGTGACGGAGGGGCCGGTGTAGGGGACAATCGTCAGGTTCACGTGCGCGGTCTCGTTCTGTTCGATTGCGCCGAAGGAGGAGCTGAAGATCACGAAGAACTCGTAGGTTGTCTCGACGGCGCCGGTGGGCACCACGGTCCAGGTGACGGCGCAGCTCTCGTTCTCGTGCATGTTGTGCAGGCACGAGACGTCGTCGTCGGTGGCAGGGTTCTGGCTGGTGGTGTAGAAGGGCTCCCCCGCGTCCATCGGGACGATGCCCTTCAGGTCGCCCATCTCGACATACGAATTGTCGGTGATGTTCGCGAAGAGCATCACGACCAGCGTCCCAGTGCTGTTCGACCCGTTCACATGCGAGGCGATGAAGCCGGAATCCCTCTCGAGCTGGTACTGCTCGCTGCCGTTGGTGACAAGGACGTAGACCTCGTCGGCGGTGTAGCCGTAGAGCTTGAAGATGGGCCAGTAGCGCGGATAGGCCGAGCCGGAGATGTTGAAGCGCGTGTAGTTCCTGACCGTGTCGATGACGTAGGCGGCCTCGCGGTCGTTGAAGCCGTCGGCGTCGATGTCGCCGTCATCCCCGGTGTTGCTGCTCCCGTTCGTGAACGACAGGACCGCCGGGTTCCAGTAGTCGCGGGCGTACGCCCGTGCCTCGGTCCCATCGGCGGTGTCGTCGGTGGTGAGACGGAGCACACCGATCACGTCCTCGTCGGTCTCGCCGGCGCCGAGGCCTGCCGAGTCGGTCACCTGGAGCGTGACCCCCCTGCCGTCGGTCGCGTCATCCACCTCAGCGTACTCGTCATACGTGACGATCTCGCTCGGCGTGTTATGGTCCCATATCGCGAGATCGACAGTGGTGTAGCCGGACTTCACCACCTGGAGGCTAGTGCCCTCGTCATAGTCGACGCCTGCCGGGTGGGCGAACATGGCGAGCGCGTCAAGCGTCTGGCCGGCGGGGGCGGTGTCGTTGTCGAACATGTAGTGGTTGTCGGCGATGACCGTGTTATTGAACCCGAGGGCGAGATAGCCCCGGCCGATGTTGACGTTGTCGGCGCCAGTCGTGTTGTGCGCGCTGATGATCCGGTCGGGATAGAGGTAGACGCGCTGCCGGGTCGTGCCGTAGGAGGAGGACTGGAGGTCGGCTTCCACCAAGAGGCCGATCCGCACCGGGCTCTCCTCGAGGATGGTGATGGAGGCCGACGTGTCCTCTGTCTGGATGCAGGCGAAGTAGGTCCCGCAAGCAAGGTTGTAGACCAACGCGAACATGATCCCCCGGGCGACCGCGCTGTTGGGCGCGATAACCGTCTTGGCGTCGTTCGAGGGCAGGTAGATGTCGTAGGGCGCGCCGCCGTTGCTCTCGTTGTAGACAAGCTTCATCGGGGCGAAGCCCTCCATCGTCACGTTCACGATGGCGTTGCCGGCGCTCGCGTTCATCCTGACCTGCGGGTCGAGCATGGCGGTGACGTCGCCGCAGTCGCCGCCGACACAGGTCACGTTCGCGGTGAAGGTGAAGGAGCCGTCCTTCGTCACGTCCGCCGCAGTCGTGTTGCTGGTGAGGTCTGCCTGCAGGTAGCCGTAGGCGGCGGGCGTCGTGCTGTAGACGACAGAGAGCCTTGCCGTATACGCTGCGCCGTGATAGTAGTCCATTGCCGCAGCAAAATAACCTCCGCCGTGTGCGGTCAGGTTTCCGATGATGGAGATATTCTGAGTGCCTGTATAGGTGTAGTTCCCAATAAGCTCCTGGAGGACTTCTGTGATGCTGATATTGTACCATTCATTGTCTGAATAGTTCTGGCCCTGGAAGGGCGTATAAGCAGCGGTCTTCGCCCTGGCCTGAGGGCTTCCGCCAGAATAATCAGCAGGGGTCTGGGAGTTCTCACCATAGAAGTTTGCATATACAGTGGTAGGGGTCCAATGGTCCCCGAAAGATTGCAGTGTCAGGTTGGCGCTGAGTATGGTGTGGGCGCCGGTCAGATTAACGCTGCGGAAACGGTAGGCGACGACATCCTGCAACCCATCTGCGGCGCCGAGATAATGATAACCGTAAATCCCATCCACGTTCCAACCCCCATCATCATCTGCACCGTCATCATTGGTGTTAGCGATGGCTGTCGGGCCCCAGCTGTCAGGGGATATCCTTTTTACGCTGCCCTTCTCCAGGGTATAGCTGCCAAGGCTCAGCTCGACTTTCCTGCCTTCCTTCTCGAACGACCTGTCGGGCGCCTCCTCCGGTTTCCAGAGGATGACCGAGCGGTCGAAGCGCAGGCCGACAGTCACCTCAGCCCCCCGATGCCGCATCACGACCGGCACCGGCTCCTCGTCGAGGTCGGTCTCCCAGACCAGCCGGTACTGGCCAGCGCTCCCTGCGACGACCTCGTAGCCGAAATCGACGAAGCGCGAGCCGCCGAAGCGCATGGTGACCGTCAGGTTCGCGTCGGCGCCGGAGAGCGAGTAGGTGAAGGTGCCGTCCCGCTCGCCGAGCGTGACGGAAGGGTCCGAGATCGAGGCGTTGAGGCGCTCCCAGCCGCCCTGTCCGCGCTTCTCGAGCGCGAACCCGATCGCAGAGAGCATCTCTCCTCCCTGCCAGAGCTCGATCTTCTCGTCCCTGAACCTGATCTCGCTGTCGGCGAACCGCGCGGCGAGCTGGTCAGGATTCCAGACATAAGGCGCATAGGTGCCGTCGGGGAGCAGCACGTTCTCCTCGCCGACCGAGGACTCGTAGACGCCTTTGCCCAGGGCGGGATAGAGCGTCGTGCGGCTGTTCGCCGCGAAGGTCGTGACCGCGCCTGCGGGCCGCGGCGCCTCGACAGTCGGGATGACGGCGAAGTCGCCGAACGTGATGATGCTCTCGTTGGTGGCATTCTCCGTCGCCGGGAGCTCGATCGTGAACTCGCCGGCGGCGTGAGCGGTCATGCCAGCGTACGAGACGTCCGCCTCCACCCGGTGGGTGCCGGATGAGGCGGCGACGAATGCTGCGGTGTACTCGTCGGTTCCCAGATGGGCGAGCAGCGGGTACGACACGCCGAGCGGATCGGTCACGATGAAGCTCGCATCCGCCCCATCGATAAAGGTCCGCACCGGGCCGTCGGTGCCGTACGCCGTCGTGGTGAGCAGGAGAGAGAGGTTCGCGGTATCGTTATGGACACTTGTCGAGAGCTGCGCGTCGAGCGTCATCTCGACCGAAAAGGAGGTGCTGTTCAGCGTCTCGTTCTCCCGCACGAGACGCACGGCATACTCCCCGATCGAGTAGGTGGAGTAGAACATATGCTCCGCCTGCTCGTAACTGATGCCGTTCGGGTCGAGGATCTCGAGCAGGGCTCCCGGCACGTCGGGGAAGGAGAGCCCAACCGGCTCGAGCGGCAGGTAGGATGCCTTGTCGGTAGTGAGGGGATAGTCGAGGGGCAGCGGGAGCGCCTCGAAGAAGGCCTCGGCGAGCGTCTCGCCTGCGGCGGTGAGGGAGATCGTGTGCAGGCCCTCCTGCGAGGGGATGAAGGAGACGCTGTAGGAATCGTCGTCTGTCTCGGCGAGCGTCTCTGCCGCGCCGTCAGGGAGGGTGATGAGGAGCGTGTGGCCGGCGAGGTTCCTTGTCCTGACTGTTATCTCCACCGGATCGCCGACGAGGCACTCGTTCCTCTCGAGAAGTACCGATGCGTTCACGCGCTCGACCGTGGCGTAGATGTAGGAGAGCTCGTCGATCGCGAGCGTGGTCCCTTCCACCTCGAAGACGAGCTCGTATTCGTAGGCTGGCAGGCCGATCGCGCAGGTCTCGACGCAGGCCTCGGCGAAGCGGATCGGCTCGATGCGTGGCATCGGCTCGGTGGCGTTTGCCGGCTCGGCGACCTCTTCGGTGACGTTCAGCCCTTCCTCACCTGCATTCTCTTCTTCAGTGGCATCCGGAGGAAGTCGAGGAGGGGGAAGGGTCGGCAGGGTCTCGTTCGTGAGGTCGGTCGTCGGTCCTGTCGCGTTCTCCGGAACAGCCGTATCGGCAGGCGTCGTGGCGTTGGCGGTCTCGTTTTCGGCGAGAGAGGCTGTGCCGTCAGGCGGGAACGTCGCGTTGCCGTGCTGTTCCGGTATCGTGTTGACCATGAGAGATTGGTCCTCCTGAGCAGATGCGCCGGTGATGTTCATGTCAGGGACGGTCTCATTCAAGGCGAGAGAGGCTGTGCTGTCAGTGAGGGATGATATATCACCATCCTGCTCAGGCGTATCGTTGACCAGGATTGTCGGGGTCTCAGGGACAGGGACGTCGGGGATCGCCGCAGGGGTCTCATTGAAGGCGAGAGAGGCCTGTCCCCCTGCGGCAGCGCCCTGACCGTCCGGCTGTCCGATGAGCGTGAGGTTGGAGGTGTTGGCGACAGGAGCAGGAATGGCCGCAAGAGTGCGTCCGACAGCGGTCTCATGTACGGCGAGAGAGGCTGTGCCGCTGCCGGAGAGGCTCTTGTTGCGTTCCTGCCCCACAAGGTCGTCCACTGCCAGACCGGTGAGAAGCGACGGCCCAGCTGCGAGCTTCGATGAATCGAAGACGAGGAGTCTGGTATCGCCGGCGACGAGCCAGAGCCGTGCGCTGCCGCCGGGAAGGACTGCTCCCGACACGCGGAACGACTGGAGCTCCGAGAAGTCGTCGTCGGTGATCGCGAAGGTGAGCGTCTCGTCTCCTGAGACGTTCAGATGCACGCGCTCGCCTGCGGCGTGGGAGGAGAAGGCGACGAAGCCGACGATCCCCTGCTGCCACAGGCCGAAGAGGAGGATCCCCACGAGGACGAAGGCGAGGGCGCCTGCAGCGGCCGCTTTCGCGATGCGTGCGCGAGAGAGACGGGCCGCTTCGGCGTGCTGCTGGCATTCGGCCATGCGGGTGAGATAGTAGGCATGAAGGTCTTGGTAGTAGAGGAGCTGACTCTTCAGGTCATGGAGCCGGTCCTCGTCGTAGAAGAGAGGCGCCGTCAGCTCCTGTATGGCCTGCGCGAGCTGCCGCTGGTACTGCTCGGTCCGCCTGAGGTACTCCCTCAGGATACGGATGCGCGCTTCGGGGTCGTCAGCATGCGGTGTGGCCATCCTGGTCCTGGTTCGTGCGCGAAACAGGATCCAAACAGGGGATCGCGAGCATTCCTTGTCGTTTTACATCACTGTGTCCTACAAAAAAGCCCTTTGAGAACTCATCTGAAGAAAAGAAGGCTTTTCCATCCTTATCGCCCCCAACACAACCATATCTAGTCCAACCTAAAGAAGATAGTCTGTAAAACTGGAAAAAAATGCCTCTCTCGCCCATTTGGGAACTAATTTCGCCTCTTATTTAAATATTATAGCCCCAAAAGCAATCGGAAGACTCGAAACGACCGCCTTTTAGGCATGTTAATACTTACAATGTAGGTGAAGATACTATATATATGTTGTGATTCAGAATACTTTTTCGGCTACTGTACTGACAATGTAAGTACGACTATAAGTATGTATCGATTCCCTATACTTACATTGTGAGTATATTTGGTATATAATGTTTTCGGTCCGCGAGAGAGATGTTCCTCATGCGATGAGCCGCAAGAGCCCCCTGAGATAAATCCATGCCTCTGTCCAGCCCGAGAGCTTGCGCAGGCGCCGCCAGATGATCCTCGGCCTGAGGTAGAACGAGCGGAAGGAGTGCCTGACCCAGTGGTCGAGGTATTCCTGGGAGAGGTTCGGGAACGCGACGAGCGAGCGCTTCGAGGGATCGGCCTTCCCCACATCTGTCTCCTTCACCCAGCCCTCGCGGAGCCCTTGCTCCCTGAACTCGGTGCCGGGGAAGGGGCTGGTCACCGCGAACTGGACGAAGTCGACGTCGAGCGATTTCACCTTTTCGAGCGTCCGCGCGAGCGTCTCCTTGGTCTCGAGCGGGCAGGTGCCGTAGAGGATGTTGATCTTAGGCTCGATGCCGTACTTCCGCAGGAGCGAGATCGACCTCTCGACCGTCTCCGCCTTCATGTCCTTCTTGATATAATCCAAGATTTCCTGGTCGAAGGACTCGACGCCGAAGTCGACGTACACGCAGCCGGCATCAGCCAATGCCGCCACCATGTCCTCCTGGAGCAGCCGGTCGCAACGCGCGAGGATGCCGAAGGGGAGCCCTGTCTCCTTCAGGTACTGGCATATCCGCATGTGCCGGTCCCTCCCCCAGACGAACTGGTCGTCGACGATGGAGATCGCCCTGATCCCCAAGCGCTTGATCTCGGAAAGCTCCTCCCTGATGTTCTCGGGCGTGCGCAGCGTCACCGGCGGCTTGCCGTCGTGCCCCGCCCTCTTCCAATCGAGCTCGCGCGCGTAGGTGAGCGCCATGGGCACGCAGTAGTAGCAGCGCGCGTTGCAGGCGCGCGAGGTGAGCATCGTGGTGTAGGGGGTCCGGGGGAGCTTCGGGTTCATGTACTTCCAGTAGTTAAGGAGCGTGCGGTCAGGGATCGGGAGCGTGTTGATGTCCGTGATGTAGCCGACGCCCTCCGTCGAGACGGTCTTCCCTCCGGCGCGGTACGTGAGCCCGAGCACCTTCGAGAACCCTTTCCCTGACGAGATCGCCTCGACGAGCGGCGCGATCTGCTCCTCGATCTCGCCGCGCAGCACGTACATATCGTCGCGCAGGAGATACGCCTCGGGCATGTCGGTCGGCGCGGGCCCGAACCAGACGACCGGAACCCCCCGCTTCAGGAACGTCTGGGCATAGAGGTCGAGCTTGGCGGAGATCGGCACGGTCTGCAGGACGTAGAGGTCGGAATCGTCGCGCGCCGCCCACCGTCTGAACGACTTGAACGAGGGGGAGTCCACCGGGAAGTCGAGCACCCGCACATCATGCCCCGCCCGTTTGAGCACCGTAGCGGCGTAGAGCACGATCAGGTTCGGCTGGGGATAGACCTGGAGCGTGCAGCCGAAGAGCCGCTCCGCCGCCCGCCCGCGCAGCGCGGGCGGGATCGGGAAGGTGATCTTCATGCTCTGCCGCTATCCTCATACAGTTTATAAAATTTGTGCATCAGACCGCAGTTCCGTCGGGCACGGTGACGAAACCATGCACGAAACCTATTTATACGACCTGAGAATCGTGAAGGCCCATGCTCCTCTCTGTCCTCATCCCCGCCTACAACGAGGCAGCGACGATAGAGGAACTGCTGCGGCGGGTGAGGGCGGCGAAGACCCCGGGCGCCAGGAAAGAGATCATCGTCGTCGACGACGGGTCGAAGGATGGCACGGTGCGGATCGTCTCCCGCATCGCGAAGGGCGACCCACAGATCGTTCTCGTGGCTCACACGCGCAACCGCGGCAAGGGCGCGGCCATCAGGACCGCGATAAGGCACGCGAAGGGCGACATCATCATCATCCAGGACGCGGACCTCGAGTACGACCCTGACGATTACCAGGCGCTCATCCGGCCGATCATCGACGGGAAGGCCAGGGTCGTCTACGGCTCGCGCCGCCTGCGGAAAGAGAACAGGAAGCACTCGGGCCTGCGCTTCTTCATCGGAGGCACCGTGCTCACGATGATCACCAACTTCCTCTACGGCACGCGCATCACCGACGAGCCGACGTGCTACAAGGTCTTCAGGGCGGACGTGCTGAAGCGGATCAAGCTCTCCTGCGAACGGTTCGAGTTCTGCCCCGAGGTGACGGCGAAGGTGGCGAAGCGGGGCATCCGCATCCGCGAGGTGCCGATCGCCTACTATCCGCGGAGCGTGAAGGAGGGCAAGAAGATCAGGTGGCGCGACGGCGCGGAGGCGGTCTGGACGCTGCTGCGCTACCGGTTCAGCGGGTGAGGAGCAAGGAGGGGAACGGCTACGATGGAAACGGCAGGCATTATCACCATCCTCTATTTCTTCGTCGTCGTCTACGCGCTCGGCTACAGCGTCACCTGCTGGGTGAGGCGCGCCGACAACCCGCTCGAGCGGCACATCATGACCTTCGCGTACGGGCTTGCCGCGCTCCCGGTCCTGATCATCCTCCTCAACACGCTCCGCATCTGGCTCTGGTGGCCTGTCATCCTCGCACTGAGCCTCGTCGTCCCCGCTATCAGGCTCGTCCAGGGCGTCAGGTCCGGACGCCTCACGCGATGGCTCGCGGAAGAGACGACGTTCACGCCGCGGCTGCGCCTCTCCAAGGAGAGCGGCTCGATCCTCGTCGCCCTCTCCCTCTCGCTCGTCGTCTTCGCGGTCATGCACCAGGGCGCGTTCTCCTATCCTTACCTCGAGGATGACGACCCATGGGAGCACGCGATCGCGACGCGCTATGTCCAGCTCACCATGAGCTATTCGGTCGACCCCGCGGCGCGCCAGACCTACCTCGAGCCGTACCCTCCCGCGTTCGCCGCGATGAACGGCATCCTCTACCAGCTGGGGCCAGAGCTCGTCTGGCAGCTCAAGTTCGTGAATCTCGTCCTCGTCGCGCTCGCACACCTCTTCTTCTACTTCTTCGCGAGAAGCCTCACCGGCAGCAGGCGCTACGCGCTCTTCGCGGCGTTCGCGCTCGCCGTCATCCCCTGCTTCCTCTCGCACTTCATCTGGGCGACGAGCCTCGCCGTATGCCTCTTCTTCCCGGCGTTCTACGCGCTCGAGCGCGCGCGGGATAAGGACGCCGACGCGACGAGGGGATGGTGGCTGGTGGCTGCGCTCACGATCGCCGCGGTCTGGGTGACGCAGGGGTCGAACGCGTTCATCCTGGGCTTCCTCATCATCATCTACTATCTCGTCACCGCGATCGTCGGCCGGAGCATCGAGCGCAAGGTCCTCTACGCCGGCATCCTCGGCCTCGCCGTCGGGCTCGGCATCTTTTGGGTCCCTTCGGTCGCGAAGTTCGGCTTCGAGACGGTAAAGGAAGGGAACAGCATCGGCGGCAAGAGCTTCCTTCACCTCGCGCAGGAGGAGGCCGGCGGCGGGCTCCTCTACAGCTGGGACGACTTCATCTACGCCCAGCCCTCGAGCAAGATGGACAACCCGACCGGCGTCGGCTCGGCGCTCTTCTGGCTCGCCGCCTTCTCGATCGCCCTCGCCACCATTTGGGGTATCGTCGGATGGAAGCGCATCCCCGAGCGCCGCTGGATGGTCATCGCCATCCTCTGGACCTTCTTCGCCTTCGCCGGCATCCACAGCAACCGGCTGCCGGTCCAGCTCATGCCGCACCGCTTCTGGGCGATCCTCGCGATCCCCCTCTCGCTCCTCGCCGGCGTCGGCTTCTTCTTCATCCTCGATTCGGTGAGGACGATGCCGGTCCCGAAGCAGGCGAAAGGGCTCGCCGCGTTCTGCATCGGCGCGATCGTCGTCCTCGGCATCCTCGGCACGAGCGGCTACTTCAAGTACAAGGTGCAGACGAGCACCTGGCCGCCGGGCGTCGCCTGGGCGAGCTATGAGGAGATCCCTGGGTATGTCTGGCTCGAGAGCCTGCCGCGCGACACGACGGTCCTCTCGCTCTGCTCGCACGGCTCGCACGCGATCGCGTACGACAAGCTCTCTTACCCTTGGGTGCCTGAGATCAAGCAGTTCACCAGGACCTCGCTCGACGGGAACGCGAGCTCGATCCTCGCCTTCCTGAAGCGCTGGCAGTATGAGTACGCTATCCTCGACGCCGGCTGCGTGGTGCGGTTCGGCGCGAACCGGACGAACGAGATGCTCCAGGACATGCTCGCGTCCGGCTCCTTCGTACCGGTCTACCCGACGGCGGAAGGGCAGCCGATGGCGACGATCGTCTTCCGCGTGACGTAAGGGCCCTCCTACACGGGCGCGACCGGAGATGCATTAATCTTATATACTGAAAAAGGCGCACTGCTGCCTGATGTGCGGCATCAACGGCATCACTGGAACAGACCGGAAGGGCGTCGCCAGGATGAACGCCGCGATCAGGCACCGCGGCCCCGACGATGAGGGAATCGAGGCGAGGGAGGGAATCACCCTCGGCCATGTCAGGCTCGCGATCCTCGACCTCTCGCCCAAAGGCCACCAGCCGATGCACTATGGGAGGGCAGGAGGCGCCGCGTCGGCACGGCACCGGAGATCCGCCGTCACGGCGTGCATGGTCTCGATCGTCTACAACGGCGAGGTCTACAACTACCTCGAGCTGAAGGAGGAGCTGCTGGGGAAGGGGTACTCCTTCTCGACCGGCACCGATACCGAGGTCATCCTCGCGGCGTACCTCGAATGGGGCTTCTCCTGCGTCGAGCGGTTCAACGGCATGTGGGCGTTCGCGATCCATGATAGAAGCAAGTGTATCCTCTTCTGCTCGCGCGACCGGCTCGGCCAGAAGCCGTTCTACTACACCGCCGAAGGAGGCGGGTTCGCGTTCTCGTCCGAGCCTAAGGGCCTGCTCGCCCGAAGGGCGGACGGCCGCGCCGCGCCCGGCATGATCGACTGGGAGGCGGCAGAGTTCTACTTCTCGCTCGGCTTCATCCCGGCGCCGTACTGCATCTATCGCGGCATGCGCAAGCTCGAGCCGCGCCACAACATCGTCTTCGACCTGAAGACCGGGCGGACCAGGACCTGGCAGTATTATGACGTCCCGCGCTACCGGCCGTCCCGCGACCGGGAGGCGCTCGTCGCCGAGGGGAGACGGCTCCTCGCCGACTCGGTCCGCCTCAGGATGCGTGCCGACGTGCCGGTGGGAGCGTACCTCTCCGGCGGCCTCGACTCCTCATCGGTGGTCGGGCTCATGCGGGACCAGACCGACCTCGCGAGGCTCCATACCTATTCGGTCGGGTTCGAGGGGAAGTATGACGAGTCCGCCTACATGCGCATCGTCAAGGACCGGTTCGGCACCCGGCACCACCATCTCCGCTTTCGCGAGAAGGACCTGGCAGGGCTCGAAGCGGGGATGCAGGAGGTTCTCGACGAGCCGTTCGCCGACTATTCCGCCTACCCCCAGTACGCGATCTCGCGCCTCGCGAAGAATGATGTCACTGTCATCCTCTCCGGCGACGGCGGCGACGAGGTGTTCGCCGGCTACCCGCGGCACCAGGTCGCCTGCTATCTCTCCCTCGCGCGAACGTTCGTGCCCCGGCTGTTGCGGCGGCTCGCCGCCTGGACGCTCGGCCTCGCGAAGCCGGAGGCGGACCTGACGCTCCTGGGGAAAGCGCGTGAATTCTTCAGGCTCTCCCTCGCGCCTGAGCACGAGTACCTCTATGCGTCCCTGCGACGGTACCGGTACCTCACGCCGGCGATCGAGCGCTGGCATCGGACGCATTTCGCCGAGCTGCGCCGACGGTCGCCGTTCGTCGAGGCGGTGGTCAGGTTCGACCTGCTCTACGCCACCCTACCCCGGTTCCTCGAGAAGGTCGACCGCGTGTCGATGACGCACGCCCTCGAGACGAGGAGCCCGTTCCTCGACTACCGGCTCGTCGGGTACGCCGCGCGGATCCCGGTTCGCTGGAAGCTCGGCCCGCTCGCGGGAAAGAAGCTCCTCAGGAATATTAGCTCACGAATCGTCCCGCGGGAGATCCTGCGGAGGGGGAAGATGGGCTTCACCCCGCCGCTCGCCGAGTGGATCGACCATCCGGCGCTCGCACGGACCGCCGCCGAGGCGCTCGCCGTGCTCGAGCGGCGCCATCCGGCCCTCGCCCGCCATCACCGGGAGAACATCATGGGCAGGGACGATGAGCTCGCGCGCATCGGACGGATACGGCTCTTCCTCTTCGCGCTCTGGCACCGGCGCTGGATCAGCGCCCCGTCCGCTTCCTGACCCCTTTCCTGAGCCGCTCCGGGTCGTAGCGCGGGCTGCGCATCGCGAACCCGCGCACGAGCGACTCGACCTTCTTCTGGGTGCGTTTGGTGGTGTCGTAGACCTTGAAGATGAGCACCGCGAAGAACATGAACCCCGCGATCACGAAGAAGTCGACGGTGCGCTCGATCCGCAGGGTCTCCATGACGCCGTAGATGGTCGAGGGGAAGAGCACGAGCGCGAGGAAGACGAGCCAGATGCCAAGCCAAGCGACAAAGCCGCGCAGCTCGTAGTCCCTGCGCTTGTAGAACAGGAACGTGATGTAGACCATCACGAGCCCGAACAGTATGCCGATCAGCTGCAGTCCGTAGATCATTTCACCAGCCTCCAGTAGAGCAGGTTGAGGACGATCAGCATGCCGTCGATGATGGTCGTCCCCTTGTACTTGTCGTTGTAGATCGTCTTGACGGGCACCGTCGCACAGGAGATCCCCTTCGCCCCGACCGCCGCGATCATCTCGGACTCCACGAAGTAGTCGCTGCTCTTCCAGCGGATCTTCCGGTACGTCGAGGCGGTGAAGGCGCGGTAGCCGCACTGGGTGTCGGCGAGCCTGATCCCGAAGAGCAGCCGGATGACGGCGTCGATCGTCCAGTTGCCGAACCTGAGGACCGCGGGCATGTCCTCTTTCGCCTTCCGCTGGCCGAAGACGATGTCCGCCGCATCGAGCGCGGCAAGGAGCTTCGGGATGTCGCGGGGGTCATGCTGGCCGTCGGAATCGACCGCGACGAGCCGCTCCGCCCCGAGCCTGAGGGCGAACTCGCAGCCGGTCCTGAGCGCGGCGCCTTTCCCCAGGTTCACCAGGTGGCGCAGCACGATCGCTCCCTCGCGCTCGGCGATCGCCGCAGTCGTGTCGCGGGAGCCGTCATCGACCATGACGACCGCGTCCACGTGCTCCCTGCATCCCTTGACCACCGGACCGATGTTCCGGGCCTCGTTCAGGCCTGGGATGACCGCGATGGTGCGAAGTATGGTCTCCCCCATGCGGCAGGGGAGGAAAGGTCGTTATAAAAAGGTTGTGAATGACCGCGATGACGCCTCAGACGGTCGTGTTCTCCCCGAGGCCCAGGTCAGGGGTCTCGAGGTCCTGCCCAGCCTCCTCGAGATTGGCCATGCCTGCCGCGAGATCGGCGAGGTCCGGGACATCTCCCTCGCTCTCGAGGTCCTGTTCCTGCGCTGCCGGCGCCGGCGCGCGGCCCTCCCAGTTCACCTTCCATGTCCAGATGTCGTCGCCGGTGATCGTCCTCTGATAGTCGAACTGGTCGAAGTGGAGAAGGCCCGCGCCCTGCAGGAAGAAGAGCCTGGTCATCATGCTCCCGGTGAGGATAGGGTCCATCAGGACCGAGTTCCATTTCCCGTCCCGCCGGTAGAGCGTCGCTCCCAGCGGCACCGTGCCGGCGTGCTCCTGATAGCGGTACCTGCCGTCGTCGTCCTTCCAGGAGAGGCTCTTGATGTCCTGCTCGCCGCTCGCGGTCGTGACATAGGCGCGGAACGAGGGCCTGTCCACCAGGAGCCCGTTCGTGCAGGAGATGAGCTCGTCGGTCTCGGTGCAGCCGGCGACCGAGGATTGGTAGCTCGGCCAGGGCGAGATCCACTGGTCAGCCAGGGTCGACTGTATCTCGTAGTAGAACTGGTCGGCCTTCTCCGAGGAGAGGTTGAACTGCCCGGTGAGTATCCGGACCCCCTCGGCGTAGCCCATACCGGAGACCAGGTTGTACATGACGCTGCGCGGGAAGTCCCAGGAGCCGAAGTGCGCCCAGACGCCGCTCTTGGAGACCATGTCAGCGCTCGTGATGAAATAGTCCTCCGGCGGGTCGCAGTGCGTCCAGAGCAGGGTGTTCTCGACGCCTGCGGGGGAGAGCGTCTCGGAGAGCCGCTCCGCAGCCCCATCGCGATCGAGCACGAGCACGCTGTCGAGGAGCGCCTTGGTGGCGAGGTGGTCGCCGGTCTCGTTGTAGATCGCGTCGTACGCCTTCGTCGCCCCGCAGTCGAGCATGCGGAGGATGCCCACCGCCTCATCCTCATCCGAGGTGAGGAGGATCTTGCCTAGCCAGTGGGCCTGCGGCTGGCTCTGGCCGCCGCCGTCGAGGGTCACCGCGCGGTCGGCGATCGCCTTGAACCAGTGGCCGAAGTCCCACCACGAGTTGATGATCGCGTCTTCGGCCGCGTTGTCCCGTATCTTGATGAGCGCGTAGTGCCAGCCGTCGCTCATCGACGGCACCTCGTTCCTCGCCGTCTGGAGCGAGGCGTGGATAGGCTGGAGCAGGAGCATCAGGAAGAGCAGGACGAGCACCGCCTTGACGATCGCTCGGTTGAGCGAGATCGCCCGCGCGAGCCACGCGGAGCCCTGGCGATAGAGGAACGAGAGCGTGATCGCGAACGCGACCGCGAAGGGCGGGACGAAGAGCATGATGAACCTCACGCCCTTGGTGCCGGCGTACATCGAGCCGAGCACCCAGAGGGAGAGGAGCACCGTCAGCTGCAGGTTGTTTTCCAGGTCCTTCTCGACGAGCCCGACGATGACCACGTAGACGAGGGGCAGGCCCATCAATACGAGGAAGAGGAGATCGCTCCTGACCGACCGCTGGATCCAGACCATCACGACATAGTAGGCGGCGATGACGCCGAGCGCGAGGGCGGCCCTCTTCCCGACAGGCTTGCCGCCGAAGCGGTAGAACGACAGCACGAGCCCGACGAAGCCGAGGAAGAATATGATGCGCGAGCCGATGCCGATCGAGTCTATGATGGAGGACATCGAAGCGGGGTTGAGCTCCGCGACGGTTGTGTAGACGTTCGGCCAGACGGTCGTCGTCGCGACGTCCTTGATACGGGTGAATCCCACCATCTCCTGGACCGAGCGCAGGAATATGGGGAAGGTCCGGAAGAGCGAGACGAACGCCGCCGAGAACACGATGAAGAGCACGCCCACCACGACGTCCTCGCGGAGGTGGGACTGCCGTATGAGGTTCCCGACGCCCTTCCTGAGCGCGTCGCGGTGCGTGACGAGCTGGTAGCCGATCATCGCGAGCACGGTGAGCACGAGGAAGTTGAGGATGAAGAAGTACCCGCCCCAGGTCTTGGAGAAGGCGCCGACCAGGAACCCGGCGACCGCGACGAGCCCGATCCTCGTCCAGAGGCGCTTGACGTAGAACGCCTCGATGAAGAACCAGGTGATCATGAGCGGGAAGAAGACGTTGTAGGCGTCGGTGTCGGCGAAGCCTGCGGCGGTGCGCACCAGGAAGCTCGGATGGATCGCGACGATGAGGGCCGCGAAGAAGCCGGCGAGATTGCCGCCGAACCGGCGCGCGATGAAGAAGACCGGTATCACCGAGAGCGCGGCGACGAGCGCCGGCACGTAGAACGTCGCGGTCATGAGCGAGACGTCCGGCTTCCAGAAGGACAGGAACCGGTAGAAGTACACGATCAGCCTGACGTGGAAGTTCTGGAAGGTCGTGGGGAGGCCGACGCGGCCAAGCGGGGCGAGCACGTGGTCGTCGATGTACCTGCCCGCCTCGTCGATGCGGTCGAGGTCGTAGCCGTGGTCGAGGTAGTTCCGCGCGTAGCGGTACCAGAAGTACGGGTCGATCGCGAGGAGGTAGGTCTGCCCCTGCTCGTCCTGGAAGTGGGTCTTGAACTGCTCGGAGAGCCCCGTCGCCTCCTGGCGCATCTGGTTGCGGTTCGCGGCCGCGAACTTCATGAACTCCGCCTGGACGAGGGTCTCGAGCCTGTCGGCGGGGAGCGTCGGGTACTGCTGACGGATCTGCTGCCTGATGTTCGCCTTGTAGAAATCGTCCACGCTCCGCGCAGCCCAGTCGTCGGTCACCGGCAGGTAGGCCGGCTGCAGGCGGAGGTAGAGCGAGGCGGCGAGTGGGAGAATCACGAGCAGCGCGATCAGCGCCCAGGCGCGGGCCTTCGGGTCTCCGAGGAAGCCGAGCGCGAGGCCTGCGGCGTCGCGGGAGCGGTGCTGCCGTCCCTTCGGGACGCCGTCGTCTGCCGCAGGGGCAGCCCCCTCGCTCGCCTGTATAGCATGCTTGCCACTGCCCTCATGCCCCTCCTTCTTCCCCTTGGCCTTCTTCCTCGAGAAGCGGGAGACGATCGCCGAGAAGTCGATGACGATGTCGTCCTCTTTCCGTTCGTCGCTCATCGGTGTCCCTCGAACAGGAGTCTCCATCCATCTGCTCCCGTAGGAGCGCGAGAATGGGGTACGGTATTTAAATATTATGCTTGGATGCCGGGCATGCGCATGCTCCCTCGACAGCATATTAACAATATATAAAAAGGGGCGTGCCGGTCAGGAGGGATATCATGGACATCGGTGTCATCGCTGCCCTCACCTTCTTCCTGCTGCTCGTCCTCATCTGGACCTGGATCCTGTACCCGCTCCTGCTCCTCCTCGTCGGCTCGCTCGCGCGGCCGCGGCACCGCATCGGCAACAGGTTCCTGCCGAAGGTGACGGTCATGATCATGACGTATAATGAGGCGAAGACGATCGGGAAGAAGATCGAGAATACTCTCTCGCTCGACTACCCGAAGCGGCTGCTCGAAGTCTTCGTCGTCGATTCCGCCTCCGACGACGGCACGCAGGGGATCGTCAGGCTCTTTGGGGGGAAGGTCAGGCTCGTCGAGCAGGGCGTGCGGAAGGGCAAGGGCAGCGCGATCAACTTCGGCATCAGGAAGGCCTCAGGGGATATCGTGATCATCACCGACGGCAACGCGATGATGGGGAAGGACGCGCTCAGGAAGCTGGTCCGCCATTTCGCCGACCCGAAGGTCGGCGGCGTGTGCGGCAGGTTCATGGCGAAGAACCTGCATGGCACCTCCACCGCCGAAGGAGGATCGCTCTACTGGCGGTTCGAGCGGATGCTCCGCACCGGCGAGTCGGCGCTTGACTCCTCCATCCATATGTCAGGCGAGATCACCGCGATCCGGAGGAGCGTCTTCACGCCGGTCGACGAGGGCAACCTCACCGAGGACTTCGACATGGCGATCGGCATCAGGAAGCGCGGCCACCGCATCGTCTACGAGCCGGAAGCCATGGTCTACGAGCCGGCGCCCACGAACGTGAGGGACCTGACCACGCAGAAGCGGCGGATCGTCATCGGCACCTGGCAGACGCTCATCAAGCACCGAAGCGTCCTCTTCAACCCGCGCTACGGCTGGTACGGCATGGTCATCCTCCCGACGCACAAGCTCTTCCAGGTGAGCACGCCGTTCCTGCTCATGGTCCTGCTCCTGCTCTCGGCCGTCGGCGCGCTCATGGCGAGCGCGGCGTTCGGGGTCTTCCTCTCGCTCCAGCTCGTCGGCTACGCGCTCATCGCGACCGTCACGCTCCTCGTGCGCGCCGGCATCGGGACCGACCTAAAAGTTTTTATAGTGCCGCATTATATCGCGGCAGTGAACTGGATCTGTGTCCTCGGGTTCTGGGATTTCATCTCCGGGAGGAAGAGGGTGACGTGGACCAAGATCGAGAGCTCCCGCGATATGCTCTAGGCGCAGGGTGACCAGGTGACCAACGATGGTAGTCGTGCTCGGCATCAATGACGGCCACAACGCAGGCGCGGCGCTCGTGAGGGACGGCGCGGTGGTGGCAGCGGTCCAGGAGGAGCGCCTGAACAACACCAAGAACTATTCCGGCGTCCCGAAGCGCGCGATCCACGAGGTCTACCGCATCGCGAAGGTCCACCCGCATGACACTGACGTCATCGCGATGGTCTCGCTCAACCGGACGTACGCGCCGCTGAAAGAGATGCCTTTCCGCGTGAAGGCTTTCTTGCGCCTCTCGCCGTTCATCCACAGCCACGCCTTCGTCAGGTGGTACGTCGCGTTCCTCCATCGGTTCAGGCCGATGCGGGAGGTGCACGACGAGCTGCAGCGCCTCGGGATCCTCGACAAGGAGCTCGTCTTCGTCGACCACCAGTCATGCCACGCCGCCTGCGCGCACCATTCGATGCCCGCCAGGAAGAAGAACCTCGTGCTCACGAGCGACGGCGCGGGCGACGGCCTGTCCTCCACGGTCTCGGTCGGCGACGGGAGCGACATCCGGAGGATTGCATCGTCCACTTACTATGACTCGCTCGGCAACGTCCTCTATTCCGAGGTCACCGGCTATCTCGGCCTGAAGCGGTGGGAGCACGAGTACAAGGTCATGGGCATGGCGCCCTACGGCAAGGCGGAACACTGCATCGAGAAGATGCGGAAGGTAATCCGCATCAACCCGCGCAGGCCCTTGGAGTTCCAGAACACGATCGGCGCCGTCGACCAGTACGTCGAGCGCAAGTTCATGCGGCTCTTCCTCGGCGAGCGCTTCGACAACCTGAGCGCAGCCTGCCAGCAGCACTTCGAGGACCTGATGGAGCAATGGGTGCGGAACGCGATACGGAAGACTGGCATCCACGACGTCGTGGGCGCCGGCGGGCTCTTCCTCAATGTGAAAGCCAATAAGGTGATCAGGGAGATGGAGGAGGTCGACTCCACGTTCTTCTATCCGGCGGCCGATGACGGCGGGACCCCTGTCGGCGCCGCCCTCAAGGCGTACAACGACCACTGCAGGCGCAGGGGCATCAAGCCCCGGCAGGTGGAGATAGGACCCGTCTATTACGGCCAGGAATACGACAACGACGCGGTGAAGGAGACGCTCAAGCGGACCGGCTGGCTCAAAAAGGCGCAGTACATCGACGACATCGACGGCCATGTCGGCGACCTTCTCGCGAAGGGGCATATCGTCGCGCGGTGCACCGGCAGGGTGGAATGGGGCCCACGGGCGCTGGGCAACCGGTCGATCCTCGCCGACGCGCGGGACCTGAAGAAGATCAGGGACATCAACTTCGCGATCAAGAAGCGCGACTTCTGGATGCCGTTCGCGGTCTCGATCCTCGACGAGCGGAAAGGCCGGTATCTCGTCGGCCCCAAGAAGAGCCCGTACATGATCGAGGCCTTCGACACGACGGATGCGCGGGACGAGATCCTCGCCGGCACGCACCCGTTCGACCTGACCGCGAGGCCGCAGACCGTCGAGAAGGCCTGGAGCCCCGGCTATCACCGGATCCTCACGGCCTTCGAGGACCAGACCGGTGTCGGCGGGCTGCTCAACACGAGCTTCAACCTGCACGGGAGCCCCTTGGTCGGCTCACCTGAAGTGGCGCTGAAGACGATGCAGGACTCGGGGCTCACCCTGCTCGCGATGGGCAACTGGCTCGTCACGAAAAAATGAGATACACTAATAAAAAAATGAAAGGGCGGAAGATAAAGAAATTAGAAGGATTATTAGTGAGGGCATTAACCAATTTAATGAGTATAAACGAGAGCTTCAGAACAGAAAATGGCTGTCACTTGGACTGATATATGGTTCTTTGTTGGGTGTTTTTGGTAACTTTATTGTTTCAATTTTCATTGTTGATATTCTACCGGATTTTTCCATAATTTATCGGGTATGGATTAAATCACTTTCGATGGTTCTGTTTGCAATATTGATTTTGATTATATATTTTTCTTTTAAACAAACGCTTGAATCAGAAGAGGAAATTGAAAGAAACATTCAATGGCTCAAGAATAAGTAATAAGTTCTCTTCATTAAAATTAAGAAAGTATAAATAGGGTTATTGAATATGTCGTATAATGAAGGTCGTCCGGCTCATCGAATCGTTCTTCCCGGTGGTGTCGGGACCCGCGATGCAGGCCTTGCACATCTCTGAAGGGCTCGAGCGGAGGGGCCATAATTCTCCCATCTATACGAGCGCTCTCGGCCTCTCGGGCGAGCCGCCGAATCTCCCTGTCTCGGTGAGCAGACTGCCTATCAGCAGGCGCGCCTTCAAGTTCCTGGTGACGCCGGACCTCAAGCGCCGGCTCGGCGAGGAGAAGTGCGACATCGTCCATGCGCACGGCTATCGGAGCTACCAGGCCGAGGCCGGCTTCGCGGCAGCGAGGCGGAGCGGCACACCGTTCGTCATCTCGACGCACGGGACGCTTGAGTCGTTCCGGCATTTCAGGATGGGGCTCCTCCGCGAGCTGCCGTACCATGCGTATGACCTCGCGACAGGCAAGCGAACCGTGAAGAAGGCCGATGTCGTGGTCGTCAATTCGGCGCAGGAGCAGCAAGAGGCGATGGATTTCGGCGTGCCGCGCGGCAGGGTGCATCGTATCCCCGTCGGCGCGACGGCCTTCAAGAAAGGGAAGAAGCGGTTCCCGGAACGGCAGGGGCTGAAGCTCCTCTGGGCCGGCAGGATCTCCCGCAACAGGAACGTGCACAGCCTCATCGAGGCGCTCGCGGCACCGGAATGCCGAAAGGCGACGCTCAGCATCGTCGGGTTCGAGGCGAAGAGCTCTGATGCGAGCCGTGGCGGATATATCGATGAGCTCAAGGCGCTCGCGGCTCGGCTCGGCCTTGGCGGCCGCGTGCGTTTCCTCGGCTCGGTCCCGCCCGGACGGATGATGCCTGTCTACGACACGCACGACGCGTTCGTCTACCCGTCCTACTACGAGAACTTCGGCCAGACCGTGCTCGATGCGGCCGCTGCGAGGATGCCGCTCGTCTGCGCGAGGACCGGCGTCGCGGCAGAGATCGTCAGGGACGGCGAGAACGGGCTGCTGACAGGGACGGAGCCTGCAGCCATCGCCGATGCGATCGGCAGGCTCGATGCCGGATCCCTATCACGGTTCTCGGATGGCATCGCAGGGGCGGTGGCTGAGGGATATTCATGGGAGGAAATCATCGAGACGTACCTGCGCCTGTATGGGGGCCTGCTCGGACGGAGGAGGACCGCATGAGGGTGCTCGTCTTCAATCCGGCGGGGAAGGAGAGCTGCATCCGCGAGGAGTGCTGCGTCGGCGGCTATCCGCTCGCGCCGCCGGCGCAGGCGGCGCTCGCCGCCCAGTACCTGCATGACCGGGGATTCGACGCGACGCTCATCGACAACCAGACCAAGGGCATCCCCGAAGCCGGGTTCACGCGGCTGCTCGAGGGCTCTGACGCGGTGGTCGCCTGGGTCGGGCTCTACGGCACGCTCTATTCCGACGTGGCCATCCTGAAGGCCGCGAAGGCCAGGGGCGTCAGCACGCTCATGGTGCTGAACGACCCTATCGAGACCCTCGAGCGCGAGGCGATGGAGCGCTTCCCCTATATCGACGTCGCGGTGCGGCTCTTCGAGCGTGAGATGACGATAGCGGAAGTCCTCGGGCGGCTGAAGGCAGGCAAGGGCCTTGCCGGCATCAGGGGCATCGTCTACCGGAAGGAGGGGAAGGTCATCGACACCGGCACGAGGCCGCCGGAAAAGGACCTGCACCACCTCGGCTCCAGCGTCGAGACGCTGCAGACCCTCGACCTGAAGCGCTACAAGGAAGGGCTCGTCGTCTCGGGCAGGGGCTGCCCGTTCCTCTGCGCGTTCTGCCTCTTCCAGGGGACGGTGCAGCGCACGAGGAAGCCGGCAGATGTCGCCGACGAGATGGCGCTCCTTTCCGAGCACACCCGGTTCTCCTATGTGCTCGACCTCAACATGTTCCACGTGAAGCCCTTCATCGGGGAGCTCGTGAAGGAGCTTTCCGCACGGAAGATCGACCATTTCTGGAAGACCGACGCGCGGGTGAACGAGGTGGATGACGCGACGCTGCGGTCGATGGTGAAGGCGGGGCTCGCCGAGCTCATCCTCGGCGTCGAGAGCGTCTCCCCTGAGGTAATCAAGGCGATACGGAAGGGTATCACCCCACAGCTCGCGCTCGACGCGTACCGGACGACGAAGAGGGCGGGAATCATCCCGTACATCGAGCTCATGTTCGGCTTCCCGTGGGACTCGCAAAGGAGCGCCCGGGAGAGCATGGCCTTCTTCTCCAAGCTCAAGGCGCCGACGATCGTCGGGACGAGCGTGCTTCGGCCGCTCGTCGGGACGCTGGTGTACGCCGCATGCAGGAAGCATCGGCTTATACCGGAGCTACAGCTCGACGACTACGTGCACGCGCTCGAGCGGCCGCTCATCACGCGGACGATCTCGCTCGACCGGCGCGCGCTCCTTCGTCAGGTCCGCCTGCTCGGGGCGCGCACGCTCACGCTCAACGCCCAGACGCGGCTCTCGGGCCGCTACCAGGAGATCCACGGGAGAGCGGATGGCCGTGAGCGTCTCGATGAGAGTGTCCGCTATCTGAAGGGGTTCGCCTATCAGAAGATGTTCGGCGCGTAGGAGCCCGCTCCGTCGCTCTTTCACTTCTTGCCGAGCACGAAGCGGACGTCATCGCCCTCGATCTCGACCGTGCCGACAATCCTGCCCGGCACACCGAGGACAATCGAGTTGTCAGGCACGTCTTTCGTCACCACGGTCCCCGCTCCGATGACGCATTCCTTCCCGATGCGGACGCCTTTCAGGATGACGGCGTTCGCGCCGATGAAGGTGCGCGCGCCGATCCGCACGGCTTTCCGCTCGACATCTATGTGCCTCCTGCCCGACACGCAGCGCTTCTCGGTCGAGTGGGTGTAGATGTGCACCCCACAGGATATGTCGACGCCGTCGCCGATCTCGAGACCGCCTGAGGCGTCGATGACGGTGAACGGGCCGATCCAGACGTCGCTCCCTATCTTCGGCATGCCGATGATCCAGGCATGCTGGTTGTACTTGTTCGCCGGGAAGCCGTGCTTCGCGCCGAACGCCTCGTCGATGTCTGTCCGGTAGGCATGCATCGTTCTCGCCTCTCAGAATCGGTAGGAATCGGGATCCTTCGTGATGTCGATCGCGACCTCCTTCAGGCCCTCCTTGACCGGGACCGACGGCCGGAAGCCGAGGAGCCGCCGGATCTTCGTGATGTCGGCCTGACGGTGCTTTACGACGGACTGCACGTTCGAGAACTGCGGCGTAACGTCCTTCCCGAGGCTCGCGATGAGTATCTCGGCGAGCCTTTTTACCGAGGTCGATACGCCGGAGCCGACGTTGAATATCTCCCCCGAGACGTCTGAGCGGAGCGCGAGCATGTTCGCCTCGACGATGTCGTTCACGTGCACGAAGTCCATGGTCTGCTCGCCGGTGCCCTGGATGACCGGCGCCTGGCCCGCGATCAGCCGCTTGATGAACATGATGATGACCGACGTGTAGTAGGCGTCCACCTTCTGGTGGGGGCCGTAGACGTTGAAGTAGCGAAGGATGTTGTAGGAGAGCCCCTTGCGCGCGAAGAACCTGAGCAGGTACTCGCTCGAGAGCTTGGCGACGCAGTAGGGGGTGATCGGCGCGAGCGGGCCGTCCTCCCTCATGGGGAGCGTCGTCGGGTCGCCGTAGACCGACGCCGACGATGCGAACACCACACGCTTCACCTTGTGGTCGAGCGCGCTCTGGAAGACGACATGCGAGCCGTTGAGGTTAATGTCCATCGACTCCTTTGGGTAGGCCATGCTCCGGTTGATGCAGACCGCCGCCTCGTGGAAGACGTAGTCGATGCCCTGCATCGCGCGGCCCACCGCGTCCTCGTAGCGCACGTCGCCGTCGATGAACTCTATCCTCCCGGCGTCGATGAGGTCCCGCAGCCGGGAGAGGTCTGACCTGATCAGGTTGTCGATCACCCGCACCGTGTAGCCGTCCTTGACGAGCCGGTGCACGAGGTGGCTGCCGATGAATCCCGCCCCGCCGGTGACGAGCACCAGCCCCTTGTCGTTCGCCATGGTCATCACCCGTGTGCGCGCTTCTTAATATGCCTTTCCCCAAGGACCGCCCGGAGCTCTGAGATGACGCGCTCCGCCTGGCTGTCAACGAGGCCGTAGTACATCGGCAGCGCGAGCGCCTGGCCGAAGACCCGCTCCGATACCGGACAGCGGTCAGAGGTCCTGTAGACCGGCTGGACCGAGCAGGAGTAGGTGCCGATCTGGGCTTGGATGCCGCGCTTCCGCAACGCGACGATGACCCGGTCGCGGTCGATCGCATCGTCGAGCAGCACGACGTAGCTCTGGTAGATGTGCTTCGCCTTGGGGTGCGTGACCGGCACGGCCACGCCGCCGACATCCTCGAGGAGGCCGTCGTAGAGACGGGCGAGCTCGCGGCGCCTCGTGATGAGGAGCGGGAGCTTCTTGAGCTGCTCGATGCCGATCGCAGCGTTGATGTCTGAGAGCTTGTAGTTGTAGCCGAGCCTCGTGAAGCGCGGGACCGAGAACTCCTTCTCGCGGGAGAGCGCTGACTCTATGCCGAAGCAGGCGAGGCTCGAGACCGTCTCGAAGAGGTCCTTGCTTTCGGTCGTCACCATGCCGCCCTCGCCGGTGGTCGCGTTCTTGCGGGCGTGGAAGGAGAAGCAGGCGAGGTCGCCGAAGGATCCCACGTTCTTGCCCGCATAGGATGCGCCTGCTGCGCAGGCCGCGTCCTCGACGACGGCGATGCCGTGCCGCTTCGCGACCGCCGTGATCCTGTCCATCTCCGCCGCCTGGCCGAAGGTGTGGACCGGGATGATCGCCTTCGTCCTCGGCGTCAGCATCGCCTCGATCAGGCCGGGGTCGATGTTGTAAGTGTCCTCCCGCACGTCGACGAACCGAGGGGTCGCGCCGCAGTAGACGACTGCGTGGCTGGTCGCCGGGTAGGAGTAGTCGGCGACGAGCACCTCGTCGCCTGCCGTCACGCCGAGCGAGAGGAGCGAGAGGTGGAGCGCCGCGGTGCAGTTGTTCACCGGGACGGCGTGCGCGACCGGCACCATCGCTGCGAACGCCTTCGCGAACGCCGCGTTCTTGGATCCTTGGCCTGCCACCCACCCCGAGGCGAGCGATTGCCTGACCGCGTCGAGCTCCTCGGGTCCGAAGAATGGCCGCGTGAGCGGGATCTCCTGGTCGTCTGTCATGGTGATTGCTGCCTTTGACTATCCCTGCCGCCTTTATTAATTTTATTAAGCAGAGTCGCTGACTGGAGAGCGGGGCTTACGGGGGGGGGGGGGGGGGGGGGGTGG
>JAFGPW010000002.1 GCA_016935985.1 Candidatus Woesearchaeota archaeon | reverse complement strand
TACCACTCTCCGTTTAGGAAAGTCGTTTTTAAGCTCGAATTACGACACGCTGTCGTGTTATTACTGATTTGTCGTAAAATTTATATAACCCTGCCTCTCTGGCCTGCCGATGGAGCTTGTCTTCCACGTGCAGGAGCCGGCGAACGTCTTCTCCATAATCGATGACCTCTCTGACTGGGACATGCATACGGTCCGGAGCATCAAGCGGCTCTATGAGGCGCAGTTCGGCGCCAGCGAGGAGGACAGCGCATTCCTCGCCCATTACCAGGCGCTACGGAAGAGGAGCGGGTGGAGCTCGCTCGATTCGGCGTTCATCCCGGCGCGGACGATCGGCGAGGCGCTCGAGAAGGCGAAGGGGCTGCTGTTCCCTATCGAGCACCAGATACTCGAGAAGGTCATCGGCCGGTTCAGGGACGACGCGGCGATGCTCTACTACGGACATCGGAGCAGGCTCGAACTCCGCAAGGCATCGCTCGAGAGGGAGGTGAAATCGCATGACCTGCCCGGTCTCATCGAGCGCCTGGCGAAGTTCTACGAGACGAGGAGCTATCCGACGCGGTTCCATGTCCACCTGCTCGTGAACACCTGCGACGGGTCGGGCGGCGGCGGGGCGAATGTCGGTACGCAGGAGGACACGACCCTCCTCCCCCACTGCCCCGGCAAGGATGTGGCGGCATACATCGACAGCGACCTTGCGGTCAGCGCGCATGAGATCGGCCACCTCATCGAGTCGCGCGCGCCGATGGAGAAGCTCGACGCGAGCGCCGCCTATCTCGATTCTGTCGGCATAGGCGCCGACGGGCGTGAGATTTTCCGGGAGGCGATCATGGACTCCCTGCTCCCGCACGGCGTGCTCGCTCTCGATTACGGGCTTTCTGCCCCCGAAGACGTCGCATCGCGCCTCGAGAACGCGGGGAAGACCATCATCCCGCACAGGACCGACAGGCGGCGATACTACTCAGCGCTCAGGGAGAGGCTCGGCGCCGCCTTCTACCCCCTCAGCAAGGAGACCATCGGCAAGGGCGAGACCCTCTTCCAGAACAGTTATATACGGCGTGCGGCCGAGATATTCCTCGCGACCAGGCCGAGGGAGTGATCGCGGCGCCGCATCAGCCCTTCACAGGAACGCCGAGATCCTCGCAGAGCAGGTCAGCGCTGATCCTTCCTGACTCGTAGATCGTGGGCAGGCCCGAGCCGGGATGCGTGCCGCCGCCGACGATGTAGACTCCCTTCACCTTCTCGAGCCTGTTGTGCGGCCGCAAAGAGAGCATCTGGTCGAGGGAGTGCGCGAGGTTGAAGGTCGCGCCGACGAAGACGTTGTAGTCCTCCTCCCACTGCTGCGGCGTGATCATCCTCTCGGCGACGATATGTTCGCTCAGGCCCTTGAGCCCGAGCCGCCCCTCCATCTGGGCGAGCACCTTCTCCCGCAGCCGCGGCGTGAGCGTCTTCCAGTCCTGCCTTCCGACCATGCGGTTTGGCACCGGCACGAGCACGTAGAGCTGGCTCTTGCCCGGGGGGGAGACGGTCCTGTCAGAGGCGCTCGCGTTGCGCACATAGAAGGATACGTCGTCCTCGGTGACGCCTCCCTCGAACACAGCGTCAACGTTCTTCTGATAGCCCTTCGCGAACACGATGTTGTGGTGCGGCAGGCCATAGTCCTTGTCGAGGCCGAGGTAGAGCATGAAGGTCGAGCACGAGTACTTCTTCCTCTTGAGCTTCGCAGAGGGGTAAGGGGCGACCCCTTTCGGCAGCAGGCGCGTCATCGCGTGGCCGAAATCGGCGTTCAGCACCACAGCATCGGCCATAAGCCGCGTCCCGTCGGCGAGCTCGACCCCCACCGCGCGCCTGCCCTTGAAGAGCACGCGCTTCGCCTCGGTGCTCAACCGAATCGAGCCGCCGTTCCTCCTCACCACCTCTGCCATCGCCTCCGATATCCTCGAGAGCCCTCCCTCGACGTGGTAGATGCCGAGCTCGTGCTCGAAGAACGCGATGATCGCGAACGCGCCGGGGCAGACCCATGGCGACATGCCGAGGTACTTGGCCTGGAAGGTGAACGCGAGCTTCGCGCGCTCGTCGGTGAAGCTGTCGCCGAGGACGTCGATGACCGACCTCCCGATGGCGAAGTGCGGTATCGCGGAGATGAAGTCCCTGCTGAAGTACCTGGTGAACGAGGAATAGTCCTTCTCGAAGCAGGGCCAGAGGTAGGCGAAGCGCTTGCGCTCGCGGTCCATGAACGGCTGGAGCCCCCTCTCCTCCCCAGGGAAGGCCCGCGCGAGCTCTGCGCGCATCCTCTCGTCCTCGTCATGGACGTCGAGGTGCCGGTCCTCGTAATGGAGCCGGTACATCGGGCTCAGCCGAGTGAATTTCAGGTAGTCCTCAGAGGAATGGCCGGCGAGCGCGAACATCTTGTCGAGTATGTGTTTCATCATCAGGAACGTCGGCCCGATGTCGAAGGAGAAGCCGTCGAACACGAGCGGGCCGTTCCTGCCGCCCGGCCGCTCGAGCCGCTCGACGACAGTGACGTCAAGGCCGCGATGGGTGAGTATCATCCCTGCCGTGAGACCGCCAGGTCCTGCCCCGACGATGACTATCCTCTTCTTTCCTGCCATACGAAGGTAAAAAACCCGAATAGTATTAATATCTTTCTCAGAAGTCGCCGATGCTCGTCTGGTCCCGCTTGTACCGCTCGAGGCGCTTCGGCGGCTCGACAGCGACGAAACCGAATCCCAGCTCGTCGAGATGCTTCCTCGCCGCGGCGCTGATCCGGGGCGCGGCGATGATGCCCCGCACCGTGCCGACGCCCTTCGCCTCCCTGATGCGGGAGACGTAGCGCGCGAGCTGTTGGACCGCGTTATGGCCGGCGGCGCAGCGCTTGCATTCCACGACCGTGAGCGTGCCCTGCGCATCGGTGCCGAAGACGTCGATGAACCCGAACCGGGTGTGCTCCTCGCGCGAGAGCGGGACGAATCCCGGCTCGATCATCGACGGGTTCGCGAAGAGCATGTCGCTCATGTCCCTCTCGCTCCCGCCGAGCAGCTGCCTCTCGGAATCGAAGAGGTCCTGCGTGTGGATGAAATGCACCGCGAACAGCCGCGCGTCGATCCACTCCCTCTTGCCCTGATGCCGGCAGCGCAGGAACAGGCCGTCATCAGTCTTGTCGAGCGTGATCGCGCAGCCCTCCTTCATGTAGTTGATCGGGTTGGATCCTGTCGGCTGATGCACGAGGAGCGTCCCGTCCCTCTTGATGATGAAGAGCCGGTCGCCTCGCGGCAGGAACGCCTCCGCCCTCCCTGAGTAGGCCACCTCGCAGTCCGCCGAGAAGACGATCGTCTCGCGCTTCCTCAGCGCCTCCTCCACCCTGACCGAGAAGCCGTCCATGGGACAGACGCAGAAGGCAGTCGTATTTATGTCTTGCTGCAGACGTAGACCGGCAGCTCCTCCATGAGATGATACTCCTGTAGCGCCTTCGGCAGGCGCAGATAGGGCCGCTCCTCCTTCACCGAGAACCCTGTCTTCCTGAGCTGGTCAGGGAAATCCCGGCCGTAGAGGCGAACGTGGTCCCATTGGCCGAAGGCCGCGTCCCTCGCCTCAGGCGAGACGATGCTCGCATCCTCGAACGTCGTCGGCAACGACCAGTCGATCGGCACCGCGATGATAGCACAGCCTCCCTTCCGGAGCACCCGATAGAGCTCGCCCATCGCCTTCCGGCCGTCAGAGACGTGCTCGAGCACGTGCGAGCAGTAGATGAAATCGAAGGAGGAGTCAGGGAACGAGAGACGGGTCAGGTCCTCCTGACGCATGGCAGCCAGCGGATCGATGTCGATGCTGAGATAATCGACGTTCCGGAAGGAGGTGAGTATCCCGGCAGTGCCGGGTATGGGCGACACATCGAGCACCCTGCAGCGCCGGTCCCGAGGGAGGATCCTCTTCAGCAGCGGCCCGACGGTCCGGTGCCGCGGGTCTGATTCGCACCGGGGGCAGTGGACCTTCCGGTGGATCTGACCATACCCGCAGTCGAGGTCCTTGAACGCCCTCCCCCACCAGCCGCAGAGGTTGCACTGGACGCCATCGATACCGAAGAGCCATTTCATGACGAAAAGGGGATAGCCGAGCGCCTTCCGCCATAGGTTGTTCAGCCCGATACGCATGGCCGAGGATGATGCGAAGGGGTATTTATTCTTGATGGACAGGTGCCGGCCCGCGGCTTCGCTCCTCCTTCATAACGACAAACCTTTAAATACTCACAAAACGGTCCTCACCCCATGGCGATGGACCCCACGACGATCCTGCTCTGGGTGAGCTTCATCCTCTTCTTCGGCTTCCTCGCCGAGTTCATCTTCCAGAAGACCAAGATACCGGACGTGCTGCTGCTCGTCATCCTTGGCTTCGTCATCGGGCCGCATGGCTACGACCTGGTGCGGCCCGAGCATGTGATGGCCTTCGCCCCTCTCTTCACCACCTTCGCGCTCCTGTTCCTGCTGTACGACGGCGCGTTCTCGATCGACCTCGCCGGGCTCGTCAAGGGGCTCTCGTACGGCATCGTCATCATGTTCCTGAACTTCTTCATATCGACGGCGGTCGTCACGACCATCATGCTGATCGCCGGCTTCCCGCTGCTCACCGCTCTCTTCGTCGGCTTCATGCTCGGCGGCGTCTCGAGCGCGTTCGTGGTGCCGGTGATGAAGCAGCTCGGCATCAGGCGAGACATCTACTCCATCCTCACGCTCGAGTCCGCGTTCACCGACGTGCTCTGCATCGTCGCGGCGATAACCACGCTCGCCATCATCGAGCTCAACGTCTTCGACTTCAAGGTCGCGCTCTCAGGCATCGCGAGCCTCTTCGCGATCGCGGGGCTCGTGGGGATCGTCGGCGGCATCGTCTGGATCATCGTGGTGAAGAAGGTCTTCAAGGAGCACAAGAGCTACATGATGACGATAGCCTACCTCCTGCTCCTGTACGCCCTCACCGAGTACTTGTCCGGGAACGGCGCGATAGCCGCCCTCTTCTTCGGGCTCATGCTCAAGAACAACCGGCAGCTGGTCGTGATATTCACGAGCATCTCCCAGCGGGTCGAGCAGAGGATCGAGGGGAAGGGCAGGAAACAGGGCATCGGCGCCGATGAGTCAGGGGAGGTGCATGTCTCGGTCCTCACGCCCAACGAACAGTTCTTCTACTCGCAGATCTCCTTCTTCCTCAAGACATTCTTCTTCGTCTATATCGGGCTCCTGCTCGACCTGAAGGACCCCTGGCCGATCTTCCTCGGCGGCGTCATCGCGCTCGTCCTGATGTACACCCGGCGGGCGTCACGCCTGCTCATCAGGAGCTTCGAGCCGTACGACCAGGACCTGATCACCGGCTCGTTCGCCCGCGGCCTCGCGGCGGCGGCGCTCGCGACGATCGCGCTGAGCCGCGGCCTGCCGCGCGCTGACTTCATCGCGAATCTCGTCTATGCGGTGATCATCTTCACCATCATCCTCTCCTCGCTCGCGATCTTCATGGCCCGCTGGCGCGAGCACCGTCGCCAGAAGGAGACGCCGATACGGACCGAGTTCATGGAGGAAGGGGCGGAGTACACCAAGGACGAGGTCGATTCCGAGGACATCAAGGACCACGAGATCAAGGCGCTCGAGAGGATGATGCACGAGATGCAGGAGAAGCACGACCGGCTCGTCGCGAAGCGCACGAAGCGGAAGTGAGAGGGGCTAGTTCTCCTCGGTGAAGAAGGGGTGCGTGCGGTAGAGCCCATCAGGCGCCGACCGCGAAACGCAGGCATTGATCCCTGCGAGCGAGGGGCATCTTTCGATCAGCCTGCTGAGGTTGAGGAACAGCTCTTCGGCGAGCGTATGCAGGAGGCCGCTGTCCTTGAGCGAGTAGAGCTGGCGGGTGTACATCTGGCTGAACTGGAAGTAGGCCTGCTCAGGGTTCTTGCCTTCGCATGACGCGGCGAGCTCTTCGAGGTCGGAGAATCCGCTCTGCAGGTCGAGGTAGGAGTAGACGCGCTGATGCCCCTCCGAGCCCGCTGCGGTGAAGATGTAGAAGCCCCTGCCGTTGAAGTCGAGCACCAGGCCGGGCGCGATCTCGGGCCCGAGCAGCCCCTGCCGCTGGCACCGCTCTGCCGAAGCATGGTCGTCGTATTCCTTCCCGCACCCTGGCCATTCGCAGCCGTACCGCACGATCCGCTTGACCATCAGAAAGGGAGCAGACCCCCAACTATTTAATTGTTACTCCCATAGAATAAAAAAGGTGGTGCGATGAGAGTGGCGGGAGTGCAAGGGAGCATCATCCATCAGACCCGTGCCTCCCCCTCAGCGGCACGAACGAGAAGAGCCCCAGCCGCTCCTTCTTCACCTTCCCGCCCTCCTTCGTCAGCCGCACCATCGTCTCGCCGAGCAGGCCCGACACCGGCGCGACGAGCGCCCCTCCTTCGGCGAGTTGCGCGACGAGCGGCCCCGGCACCTTCGGACAGGCGCAGGTGACGATGATCCGGTCGAACGGCGCGCGGTCAGGGAGGCCGTCGCCGCCGTCGCCGACGACCACCTCGACGTTCTCCGCATCAGCGGCCCTGAGATTCCTTCGCGCCGTCTCGGCGAGCCCGGCATCGTACTCGACGCTGATCACCTTCCCCTCGGGGACCAGCCGGCTGAGGACCGCCGCCTGGTAGCCGCTGCCCGCCCCCACCTCGAGCACGCGCGAATCCGGCTCAGGCGCGAGGAAATGGGTCATCAGCATGACCGTCGTCGGCTGCGAGATCGTCTGACCGCCCCCGATCGGCAGCGGGTAGTCGCCGTATGCCTCGTCGCTGAGCGAGGCGTCGATGAAGCGCTCGCGCGGCACCGCCATGAACGCGGCGAGCAGCCGCTCCGGGAAACCGTATTCCTCTCTCCAGCGCGCGACGAGCGCGCGCTTCTGCGCGAGACGCATGAGAACGAAAGCAGGGATCAGCGCATCATGCGGCCGAGGCCGCCCATGCGCTTCATCATCTTCTCCATGCCCTTCTGGCTGCCGCCGAGGGTCTTCATCAGCCTCTTCGTCTGCCGGTACTGCTTGACGAGCTCGCGCACGTCGTGCGCCGTGACGCCGGCGCCCTTCGCGATCCGCGCGGCGCGCGGCCCGTCGATCGTCTCCGGGTCCTCGAGCTCGGCCCGGGTGCAGGAGTTCATGATGTGCTTCCACTTCTCGAGCTTCCCCTCCTGCACGTCGAGCGCCTCCTTCGGGAGCTTGAGCTGGCCCATGCCGGGGATGAGCTCCATGATCTTCTGGAGCGAGCCCATCTTCTTCATCGCCTGCATCTGCTCGAAGAGGTCGATCAGGTTGAACTCTCCTTTCAGCACGCGCTTGCCCAGGTCCTCGGCGTCAGCCTCGGATATCGCGCCCTTCGCCTTCTCGAGGAGCAGTTCGATGTCGCCCATGCCGAGCAGGCGCGAGACAAAGCTCTTGGGCCTGAACTCCTCGAGGTCATCGGGCTTCTCGCCGACGCCGATGAACTTCACCGGCGCGCCGGTGACCGAGCACGCGATGAGCGCTCCCCCTCCCTTCGCGGTGCCGTCCATCTTGGAGATGATGACTCCCGAGACGCCGCATGACTCGTGGAACGCGCGCGCCTGCCTCTCCGCCGCCTGGCCGACGTCGGCGCCTATGACAAGCAGGTTCTCGTCAGGCCGCAGCGCCGTGTTGATGGCGTTGATCTCCGTGATGAGGTCATCGGAGAGCGCGTCCCTGCCTGCCGTGTCGACGAGCACGATGTCGAACTTGTTCAGCTGGTCCCGGTATTTCGCGTATATCCTGAGAGGGTCCTTCTCCTTCCGGTCGATGAAGACCGGCACCTTGACCTGCCCTGCTATCTGCTCCAGCTGGTCCATGGCCGCCGGCCGGTGGATGTCGAGGCCGAGGATCGCGACCTTGGAGCCGCGCTTGCTGAAGAACTTGGCGAGCTTTCCCGCGTGCGTCGTCTTGCCGTTGCCGAAGAGGCCGACGAACATGATGACATACGGCCTCCTCTTCCCGACCTCGATCTTGTGCCCCTCGCCGCCAAGGAACTGCACCAGCTCGTCGTAGATGGTCTTTATCAGGAACTCCTTCTTCGAGAGCCCGGGCGGGAGATCCGCTTTCTGCACCTTCTCCTTGATGCGCGACGTGAGCTCGAAGACGAGCCTGACGTTCACGTCGGACTGCAGGAGGGCGCGCTGGATGTCCTTGATCAGCTCATTGATGAGCTTCTCATCGACGAACACCGCTTTCGCTACCTTGGCGAGCGTGTCCTTGAGCGACTGGCCGAGCTTCTCGAGCACCATGCCGTCCTGGAAGCCGGCCCCATTTATAAATGTTACCGGAAAACCCCACCGGACAGGCCTGCGACAAACATTTAAATACCAGGCAGAGAACAGGGGGAAGCATGCCCACCTATTCCCACTCCCGGCTCTCCACCTTCGAGCAGTGCCCGAAGAAGTACTGGTTCGGCTACATCGAGAAGGTGGAGGTGGAGCAGGGCACATCGATCGAGGCCTTCATGGGCTCCCTGGTCCACGAGGCCCTCGAGAAGCTCTACAAGGACCTGCAGTTCCTGAAAAGCTGCACGGTCCAGGAGATCGTGGATTTCTACAACGGGCGCTGGGAAAAGGAATACGACCCTGACGCGGTCTACATCGTGCGGACCGAGTACAAGGAGGAGAACTACCGGAGGATGGGCGAGAGGTTCATCCGCGACTACTACGCGCGCCACCAGCCCTTCACCCAGGCGAAGACGATCGGCCTCGAGACCCAGTGGATGGCGCCGATCGACGACGCGGGCGAGTACCAGATGCACATCAGGATCGACCGGCTGGCGCTCGACGGCGAGACCTTCGAGATCCACGACTACAAGACCTCGAACACGCTCCCCACCCAGGACAAGGCGGACACCGACCGCCAGCTCGCGCTCTACGCCTACGGGCTCAAGAGGAAGTTCCCTTGGGCCAAACGCATCAGGCTCATCTGGCACTACCTCGCCTTCGACAAGGACATCGAGTCAGAGCGCAGCGACGAGCAGCTCGAGCTGCTGAAGGCCGAGATCATGCGGGTCATCAGGCAGGTCGAGTCGACGACCGAATTCGAGCCGCGCCAGTCGCCGCTCTGCAACTGGTGCGAGTTCCAGCGCCTCTGCCCGCTCTGGAAGCACAAGTTCGCGACCGACGCGCTGCCGCCCGAGGAGTTCAGGAAGGAGGATGGCGTGAAGCTCGTCAACGAGTTCGCGCGGCTGAAGGAGCAGGAGAGGGACGTGGCGATAAAGATCGAGGAGGCGACCCAGCGGCTCGTCGCTTTCGCGAAGCAGCAGGGCATCCAGAACGTCTTCGGCTCAGGCAGGCGCGCCGCCATCCGCACATACCCCAAGCTCTCGTTCCCGAAGAAGGAGGATCCGCGGCGCGCCGAGTTCTTCAGGACCATGAAGGTGGTGGGGCTCTGGGACCAGCTCGCGGTCCCCGACGTCTACGAGCTCGCGAAGATGCTCAACGAGGGGCAGGTCCACGACGACGTGAAGAGGCTGCTCGAACCGTTCATCGAGAAGGGGACCACGACGAGGATTTATATCAACAGCTACTGAGCTTCCTATATCGTCCGCACGTACACCTGGCCGGCGATCGACTCCATCTCCGCACGCAGGCCCGCGATCCTCTCCCGATAGTCCTCGTAGCCGAACCATTGGTACCTGCCGTCGAGCTCGTCGTAGACATAGAGGTCTTTGCCGGTTATCACCATGTAGATCAGGTAGCCCTTCGGCACCTCGGTGCCGCGGTGGAACCTGATCGCCGGCTCGGTCGCGAGCTCGGCCACGAGCGCGCCGAGCTGGGGCTCGACGAGATAGGCCTCCTGGAGGAAGGGGTAGACGTCATCGCTCGACCGCAGCTCCTCCGACGAGAAGCCGATGAGGCAGTGCCCGACCGCGCTCCCCTCGTTGTTCGGGTCGAAGGAGCCGGGGAAGGTGCCGCAGACGATCGCGTGCTCGCCGTGGTCCTCTGGGATCCAGTAGGGGGCGGCCCCTTCCATATACCACTTCTCCGTCCAGTCGACGTAGTAGCGCTGCGTGCCCGAGACGTAGGCCTGGTAGCGCACCGGCAGCCCGTCGGCGGCGCAGTACCCTTCCGCGTACGCGAGCTCGGCGGAGAAGAGGAGCGAGAAGTCCTCGCAGTCGCCGCCCTGGTTGTCGTGGATCGCCGCGAGGTCGAGCAGGTAGTCGTCCTTATCGGTGGACACCGCATCCGGCTTGTAGGAGAACTCCTCGAGGTATTGGTTGACGAGGTTGATGCAGGCGAGCTTGATCCGGCAGGAGACCTCATCCTTCTCGATGCACGAGCTCCTGATGCCGACGCGGAACTTGGCGTAGTCGGGGGCTCCGGCGAGGTCGCTGTTCTCCTGGAACCACTGCATCGATTCCGCTATCGAGGCCTCGTAGCCCTGCAGGTCCTCTATCGTCGCGTCGATCTGCTCGTTCAGGTCGAGCATCCGTGCGTCGAGCGCCTGGTTCTCGTCGAGGACCGCCTGGTTATCCGCGGCGAGGGTCGCGACCTGGCCCTGGAGCGTGTCGAGCTCCGTAGAGAGCGAGACGGCCGACGCCTTCAGCGCGGCGATCTGGGAGTCGCGGCCGGCGATGTCTGTCTTCAGCTGCGCTATCTCAGCGTTCTTGTTCTCGAGCCGGATGTCCTTGAACGAGAGCTCCTGGCTGAGCGAGAATGTGTAGTAGCCGAGCGCCCCGCAGACGAGCACGAGAAGGACGAGGATGAGGAGCGATACCTCCTGACCGGTCTCCATGGGGACCATCATCGGACGTGGGATTATTAAATCTTACGAAATCCTATGGATGCGCCGGCTTCGGGACGAGCCGAGCCTTCCTGATGATGAGGTCCGCCCGGTCGGCGCTCTCCTTCTGGACAGAGGAGCGCACGATCTCGATGCGCCTCTCGAAGAGCGGGCAGTCGAGGACGAGCGACTCGAACTCGCCCCCCTCGCCCGCGGTGTTGAAGCCCATCTTCCTCGTGAGCGTCGCGAGCCGGTCGACATCCTCGCTTCTGAGGACGCGGCCCAGCCAGTCGGGCGAGAGCCCCTCTGCCGCGATGCGGGTCATGACCACCGAGAAGCCCTCGTCGAGGATCTCCCTCATCTCGGACTCCTGGTTCTTGTGCCAGAGCGGGGAGAAGAGCTTGATGCCGAGCCGTTCGCAGATGTCCTCGACGCGGTCGCGCTGGTAGTCGGAGAAGAGGGCGCCGACGACGATGCCGTGGATGCCGTGATCCCTCTTCGCCCGGCGGATAGCCTCCTCGAGGTCGAGGAGCTCCTTCTCCTTCTCGCCCGAGGTCTCCTGCTCGATGAGCGGCAGCCCCACCGCCTCCGCCTGCAGCCGCACCATGTCGATCGCCGGGGTGTGGAACATGTAGGAGTCCGGGTTCGCGCTGCGGATCGCGATCATGCATCTGAAGGGGTAGTTCATCTTCGCCATGATGTGCATCGCGTAGAGCGAGTCCTTGCCGCCGGAGACGAGCGCGCCGAGCGGGACGTCGAACTGGGGGTAATGGCGCGAGAGGAGCGAGGACTTGGAGGGATGCCCCCGGTCCTTGGCGATCTTCGCGATCGCCCAGTCGACCTTGGAACCGTACTGCGCCGCCTTCTTGGGCCGCCGCGTGAGCGCTGCCGGGAGCCCGAGCGCGCGCGCCGCCTCCCGAAGGACCGCCTTCTTCTCGTTCCCGACGATCTTGAGCTTCCCCGGGATGCGTAGCGCGAAGGCCACGAGCGCGTGGTCGAGGAAGGGCAGGCGCAGCTCGATCGTGTTGTTCATCGAGACCGTATCGTCGCGGTAGAGGTCGCGCTCATACATCCGGAGCAGCCCCTGCGCGCACTCGCGGTTGATGTCCTTCGCATGGCCGTGCCGCTCGTAGCCGGCGAAGATCTCCTCTGACCCGAGGCCTGAGAACATGACACGGAGCCCGTCGGCGAACGCCTTCCTGCACGCGGCGTAGAAGGGGATCGCGACCCCCACCTTCGTCACGTTCGTCGACTCGATGAGCGGGATAGTGATGTGCATGAGCTTCTCGACGTCCTTCAGGCCGAGCAGGATCTCCTTGTAGTCAAGGCCGAGCTCCCGGGCTGCGGCGCGGGCCGCCACGATGTCGGTCGGGAGGTCCGCCCCCTCCGACAGCACGCCGACCGCATAGCAGGTGAGGTCGGCGCCGAGCCTCTTGAGCAGGAATGCGATGAGCGTGGAGTCGATCCCCCCGGAGAACAGGACGCCGACCTTCCTGCCGGTCGTGCGCTTCGCCACCGCTCCGGATATCAGCTCGCCGAGGCGCCTCCGCATCGCGTCATCGTCGGGAAGCTCCGGCGCCGTCGGGAAGAAGGGGCGCGTGACGAACGAGAGGGCGTTCGCGGTGACGTCGTAGACAAGCGCCTTGCGCGGACCGAGCTCGACCGCCGCGTTCGTCTCGACGAGCTTGCCGAACGCCTTCCTCTCGGACGCGAAGGCGAAGAAATCGGCGTGGATGTACCAGACCGGCTTGACGCCGATGATGTCCCGCGCGACGAGGACATTCCTCCCCCGCCAGTAGCCGAGGGCGAAAACTCCGTCGAGTTCGGAGAGGAGCGCGGTTATCCTCTCAGGCTCCATCGGGGTCCGGTCGAGGAGCTTGAGGACCAGGTCAGCGTCGTTCAGAGCGGCGATGCCGTACTTCTCGGCGAGCTGCTGCCAGTTGTAGATCTCGCAGTTGATCGAGAGGAGACCCGCGCCTTTCAGGGGCTGGGAGACCGAGCCTACGATAGAGTGCAGCACATGGCCGAGCGCGCAGGTCCCCCGCTCGATCTCGAGCTGGGTCGGGGACTGCTCATAGGTCGAGGCGTCCGGAGAGACGAGACCTGCCCCGTCGCGGCCGCGCGCGTGCATGATGTGCAGCCCGTCTTTTGCGAGCGACCAGGCATGGTCCTTATTGAAGAAGCCGATGATGCCGCACATGGGCGCGGAAAATGCGCGTCTGTTTAAAAAGGTTGTTGTGGATTTGTTCGATTCCGGTTGCAGCGTTCAGAAAGTATTTATAAAAGGTGCGTATATCTTCGAGCACCAGTACCGATCAGCAAGCATGGACTTTCGAGGTGATCCGGATGGGAATCAAGGAACAGTATAGGACGGTCAAGGACAATTGGCTTATCGCAATCGTGCTCATCGTGCTCGTCGTGGCGCTCTCCGGCGGCGGGGAGCTATCGCAGCTCGCCTACAAGAGCGTCGGCATGGCGGCGCCGATGGCCGCGTATGACATGGAGGAATCTGCGGCGTACCGCGGCGGCGGCGTCTACTACGATGAGGGCTTCGCGCCCGAGGTCACCGACCGGGTGATCACCAAGAGCGCCTCGCTCACGACCGAGGTGCCGCGCGGCTCGTTCGCCGAGAACGCGGCGCTCGCGAAGGGGGTCATCACCGCTGCCGACGGCTACCTGCTCGACGAGAACGTCAACAAGTACGGTCCCGCCGGCCACCAGACCTGGCAGGGCTACTACCAGATCAAGGTCGAGACGCCGAAGTACGAGGCGGTCGTCGCGCAGCTGAAGCAGATCGGCGAGGTGCAGTCCTTCTCCGAGAGCAGGGACGACATCACCGGCCGGTACACCGACGCGCAGGTCGAGCTCGAGGCCGAGAAGGCGCGGCTCGAGCGCTACCAGGAGATGTACGACGACGCGGTGAAGGTCGAGGACAAGATCACGCTCAGCGACCGGATCTTCGACCAGGAGCGCCGCGTGAAGTACCTCGAGGACCGGATCGGGAACATGGACCAGCGGGTCGACTACTCGACGATATCCCTCTCGATCCAGGAGAAGCAGAGCGACTACGTGAGCGTCGCGCTCGTGAAGATCAGCGAGCTCGTGCGAAGCCTCGTGGACTCGTTCAACAGCCTGCTCACGCTCCTGTTCGTGGTGGTGCCGTGGGCGGTCGGCATCGGGATCGTCTGGCTCGTGGTGCGGGTCTTTAGGAAGAAGCGGCGCTAGGCCCCCCTATTTTTCTTTTCTTCCCTCTTTTATTCCCTCTTTTATTCCTTTCCCCCAATCCCCTTTCTTTATTTGAAAACTTTTATTATTATGTACCTTCTCCCTGCCTCGTATGGGCGCAAGGCAGCTCGACGTGCGGATCATCGAGGCCGAGCCTCCCGCGTCACGCCGCTGGCTGATGAGGGGAGTGACATGGATGCTCGAGAAGGCGCAGCCGCTCTTCACCGAGGAGGTGCATGTCCGGGGCCTCGAGAACCTGGTCCGGGAGGACGGCACGCCGCTCCCCAGCCCCCACCTCTACATCATGAAGCACGAATCGTGGTACGACGTTCTCAACGGCCTGCCGCTCTGGCGGAAGCTGCCGGCAAAGCCGCCAGTGCGGATCGGCATCAAGGATTTCACCTCGTCACAGGCGCTCAATGCGGCGATCTGGACCCTTTTCTCCTTCGCCGCGTTCCCGATCCGCCGCGTGAGCGCGAAGGAGGGCCTCACCGATTCCGGGAGGGAGGAGCTGCGGGCGAAGAACCGGGCCACGCTCGGGAGCATCAGGGACTCTTACCTCGCGGGATACTCGGCAGGCATCCTCCCTGAAGGCACCTCGAAGACCGACGGCCGCATCCCGAAGATCCACGCCGGCGCGTACAACATCTCGCACATCCCGCACGAGGGGCATGTGGAGTCGGTCAGGGTCGTGCCGGTCGGCACGACCTATGACTTCATGGCAGGCGCGCCGCTCGGGAAGCGGCATCGGAACCTTGTCTTCTTCGCCTTCGGCGAGCCGTTCACGTACCGGCCCGTGCGACGCCTCCCCGCCGATACCGACGAGGCGTGGGTGAGGCGCGACATCGCGACGTTCGCGGAGCGGATCAAGGGCAGCTTCCTCGACCTCTCGACGATAACCGCCTCCATGCTCGGGGCGCGATTCCTCTACGACCTCGCCGGGAAGGGACAGAGGGGCTTCCGATTCGGCGACCTGTACGACGCGATATCGCATTCAGCCGATGCGCTCGGCAAGGCGGGAATCGCCGTCGACCCGCGGCTCTACGGCCCTGATGAAGGGACCGTCAACAGGGACGGCCTCTTCCTCCGGACCGTGCGGTTCTACCGCAGGGCCGCTGAGCTCGGCTACCTCGACGCCACTGAGGAGGGAGCGACGATCGTGCGGCGCCGCCTCTACGAGCGGCCGAAGGACGGCTCCCGCGAAGAGCTCAAGCGGTACAAGCACGACCTCGTCCTCCAGCACGCCAGGAACCGGCTCGACGGCATCATCAGGCATGCGCCTGAGGCAGGTGCTGCCTACCGGGAGGTCCGGCAGCTCCATTTATAAGAGACCATACCAAATTTTATATATCCCGCCAGATTAGCTATTCTCAAGGGGTGAATAAGCCGCCATCAGATAGGATGCTGCACCATGCCGTTCAACCAAGGGGACAGGGTAGTGGACCTCGGGGCCGCACGCGAGAGCGCCGAGCACAAGCTCGCGCTCCATCGGAGGCACGACCCCATCACGCTCGTCATCCCGGCGACGTATGCCGACGCCATCTCCCCTGCGATGCTGGGGGACGCGGGGCAGGGGCTCGAGGGGATCGTCTCCTCCCTCTCCAGGAACACCTGGATAAGCAGCATCGTGATCCCCATCGACGGGCTGACCGGCGAGAGGGCGTACAAGGACCTGAAATCGAATTACCAGAAGCGGCTCGGCGACCGCGTCACCCTGGTCTGGAACCTGCACCCCCAGATCCATGAGATACGGAAAGAGATGAAGGAGAAGGGGGCGAACATCCCCGAGCTCGACCGCGGCAAGGGCGCGAACGTCTGGACCTCGCTGCTCTACCTCCACACCGTCGATCCCATGAGCCATCTGATGCTCCACGACGCCGACATCCTGACCTATGACAGCCATTTCGTCGAGAACCTCGCGATGCCGCTGATGTATCCCAAGATGGGCTTCGATTTCATCAAGGCGTACTACCAGCGGCTGAAATGGAATGAGGAGCAGGGCAAGCACCAGCTCTTCGGCCGGGCGCTCAGGCTCGGGGTGCGGCCGCTCATCCTCTCGCTCAGCAAGGTCTTCAGGGACGAGGCGGCGATCCAGGACTACCTGAGCTACCTGAGCGAATACAAGTACCTGACCTCAGGCGAGTTCGCGATGTCGCGCACCCTCTGGCCCCGCATGCCGGTGCCTCCCCTCTACGACCTGGAGATAGGCCAGCTCACCTGGCTGCACAATTCGCCCTGGCGCTGCGGCCAGGTCGACCTCGGCGTCTATGACCACAAGCACCAGGACATCAGCGTCGACGACCCGACGCGCGGCCTGCATCGGATGTTCATCGATATCACGAAATCGGTCTTCCGCAGGCTCTACCAGATGGGGTATAAGGAGATCGTCGAGGAGGACATGATCGAGGGCATCAGCGACTATTTCGAGAGCTCGGCCTTCCGGCTCATGGACTCGTACAAGACGCTCTCCCACCACCGCGACTACTGGTACGACTATGTCGAGGAGAACATCGCGATACGCACCTTCTCGCGCGCGGTCATCGAGGCGTATGAGGAATTCAGGGCGATCCCCTATACCTATAAGCCGCTCACCGCTCCCCTGTTCTACGACTCCAAGTACGGCCACCAGATAGCGGAAGTGGTGCGGGCGATCAACCGCTAGACGGCGACATCCCCCTGCCCCCTCCCCATCTTCACCCAATTAATCACTCCCTGATGGAACCTTTTTTATAGGAGCCCTTCCGGAGGGCGGCGGAACGCGACAGGGTCGGCAGCATGGCGAAGCTGACAGTGACGATCGGGATGCCCCACCAGGCGCCCTGGTGGCTGCGCGAACAGAGAGGGAAGGATGCCAGGGAGAGGAGGATGCCAGGGAGAGGGTGATACCGCACCATGCGGGACGCGCGATCCGCCCGTCACTCGTCGATCAGGACCTTGCCCTCATCCGCGTCGACGATGACGCTCATGCCGTCAGCGAGCCGCTCGGTCGCCGCGTCGACGTTCTTCAGCGCCGGCTTCTTACGGTCCTCCAGGTACCCGGCGAGGTACTCGTCGTCGCCCTCGCAGATGATGGCTCCCGCCTTCTCGATCAGGAACCGGTAGTCGGGGCCGGTCGTGACGCAGACGAGGATGTCGCCCACATGGAGCTTCTCCGGGTATGAGGGGTCGGTGATGACCCTGGCGGCGCCGGTCGCCTTGCCGAAGAAGATGATGGTGCCGGGAAGCGAGCGCACCTCCTTCTCGCCGCGGGAATCGGCGATGCGGCCTTCCGCCTCGTCGCCGTAGGCGATGGCGATCCTGCCGTCAGCGACGCTGAGGTGGTACTGTCCGCGACGCTTCTCCAAGAGGGCCTCATCCGGCCTCGTGTCGTCCATGAAGTGCGACTCCACCTCCTCGGCGGTGAGGGAGAGGAGGCCATTCATGTCGAGGCCGAGCCGATGCGCGGCCTCGGCGTAGAGCGGCTGGGCGAGGTAGACGACGATCCTGATGATGGAGGCGCACAGCTCGAGCAGCGACCCCGACTTCTGGAGCACGTAGATGTAGCGCCGCACATAGGGGTCGGGCGCGAGCGAGTCGAGGAGCGCCTTCTTCTCGAGCGCCTTCGCCTTCGCGCCGCGCTTGCGCTCCTCGACATAGGCCCTGAGGCTCTCCTCGTTCGGGTGCCGCCTGAGCAGCTCCTCAGCAGTGCGGGTCGCCTGCTCGTGCGTCGCCGCAGGCTCGCCCGCGAGCCCGACGGACAGGAAGCCGAAGCGGTGGGCGTGGTCGACCATCCGCGCCTTCTTTACCTGGAGCGTGTCCTCGAGCAGGAGCTCGGCGAGCTTCTCCTTCTCGATCGTCTCGAAGGTGGGCTTCTCGCTCTTGCACAGGTACGCCGCCTGCTCGACCTGGTCGGGATGCTCTTCCTGGAGCCAGCGCACGACCCGGGGGAACGCCGCCTGCTGCAGCCGCTCGAGCAGGAACGAGAGCTGGATGAAGAACGCGAGCCCCGTGTGGATCCCATAGTAGTAGGAGGCGATGGTCGTGCGGCGGAACGATGAGGCGCCTTTCAGCTTCTTGGTAAGGTCGATCGCTTTTTTCCGCTCCTTGAGGCAGAGCCTCTCGATGTCGTCGAAGGATTTCGGCCGTTTCGCGAAGCTCGCGAGCAGCGCCTGATAGTGCTTCTCCTGGACGAGCGTCTCTGCCTTCATGCCGGTGCCGAAACAGGCGAGGCTCTCCCGCCTGAAGAACGGCGCGAGGTGCGCCTCCGGCTCGGCGAAAAGGAGGCTCGAATAGAGGAAGTGGCGCTTGCGCTCACCGGAGAACGGGATGATGCCCATAGACGGTCGCCATTCAGCGGGCGTATTTAAATCTTACTCGGAGAGAACGGCGGCGGGCGGGATGCGGACGGGAATAGTATGCAGGAGATATGTATTCGGATAAGTATATCATAACACTATTATCGAATCATATATCTTTGAGGTGCATATTGGGATGCGGGAATCGCCAAGGCCGCGCGCCGGGCGCGTCCAGGCGGGCGAGAAGACGGCCCTTATTCCCGGGTCACCCTTCAGTCGTCCAGCGGGCTCCTGATGCCGCGGATGGTCCTGTTCGACACGTTCGTATAGACCATGGTCGTGCGCAGGTCAGAATGTCCCAGCAGGTCCCTGATGTGCCGCAGGTCTGTCCCGTTCTCCAGGAGATGCGTCGCGAAGGAATGCCGCAGGGTGTGCGGGGTTATCCTCTTCCGTATGCCTGCCTTCGCTGCCGCATCCGCTATGATCTTCTGTATCGTCCTTGGTGAGTACCTTCCGCCCCTGTTCGTGAGGAAGACAGGCCCTTCCCTGCCAGGCGCGAGGCCCAGCAGGCCTTCCTTGACTTTCGAAGAGAGCATGACGATCCGGTCCTTCTTCCCTTTGGCGCGCTTCACATGGATCACGTCCCTGCCGAGATCGACGTCCTGCCAGCGGAGGTTCACTATCTCGCTGACCCGCAGGCCGGCAGAATAACCTACCTGCATGATCAGCCGGTGGTTGGCGTTGCTGGAGGCCGATACCAGCCGCCCCACCTCCTCCTTGGAGAGTATCACCGGAAGCCTCTTCCCGCGCTTGACGTTCGGCAGGGCGGCAAGGACCGTTCCGGCCTCCGGGCGGCCCTTCCCCGCAGCCGCGAGATAGAACCTGACGGCGAAGCCCGCGGACCTCACCGTCTCGTCAGAGGCGCCGTTCCCGATGAGCATGAGGAGGTACTCCCTCGGCGGCATCCCGGACGCCACGAACCTCTTGACGTGATGCAGGTATGCCTTTATCGTCCTCGGCGAATAGCCCCTGAACCTGCACTCGTCTGTCACAATCCTCTCATACCCCATCCGGACACGGGGGACAGCGGGCATTTATACGCCTTTTCGTGAAGACGCCGGAAATCCCTGTTCGGCGCGAAAAAGTACGCTTAATACGTGTTAAATACAATAAAATTTCCATTTCTTTGACGGTAAAGTTGGGGAGTTCCAGTGCTACGCACATATAGTCTCCTTCGGAGAAATTTATTTTTAATAGGGGAGTTCTTTAATTTAAGGGGGGAGTTCCTTAGTCCTGACGGACATCTACGCTCGCAACTTTGTTGCTCGAAAATTCATATTTTTTAGAAGGGGACGAGAAAACTAACTGTATCTATGATATAACCAGATGAAGAAGCCTATCAATGCTATTGCACTTGCTATGCTTCCAGCAAGAAAATAACCATTAGTCAAGATAGATAAAGATTCTTTCGTTTCTTGAATAGTCTTATTTGCCTGTTCGTTCTCAGCTAAAGGACTATCTTGTATTCCGTCAAGCATCATAAAAAGAACAACCATGATAAAAACAAACGAGATAGTTCCGATTATAGCCTTAGGATCAAGAAGCTTGCCAATCATTTTACCTTTTCAGTGAATTCTTCAGCAGTCACAACTATGTCATATCCCCCCACTTGTTCGACTTTATGTTTATATATTCCTGTGTACGACAAACTTGCTTCTTCATATCTCTTGAACTTGAATACTGCATCATTCATCAAATTACTATTGAATACTCCTAGGCTTACTAATAACTCAAAATCTTCAACCTTTAATCCTGTAACTTTTTTGAACAAACCAGGTTCTAATTTTGTTATTATATCTTTCAATGTTCTTTCCCTGTAATCTGTTAAATACATAAAAATAGGTATCCTTGTTGCAAATTTGATTAATTTCTTCTGAATCTCCTTCCTTTTACTCATATATTCCTTTTCTTCTTCAGTCAGTTTTTTCTTTAGCTTAGGTGGAATATCTTCTTCATTTGCTAATTTTTGCTTAGTCTTTTTGACCGATTCTGACTTGTTTATAATAAGCTCAATATCACTATTCAAACTTCTAAAACCTTCAATACTCATTAGAGCTTCTAGGGCTTTTGGATTATTCAGAATTTTACTTAAAGTGTGGTTATCAACATTAACGAGTAGAGCACTTTCCCACCGTCTTGCCAAAAGTGAAGCAGTAGTTCCGCTCATTGCCATTTCAATAATTTTACCAGCATCTAATACTTCCATACGACTTCCATCGAAAGCTAACACGGGCAGAAAATCAATAAACTCCTTAATTTTCTTCTCAGAATCTGTTTCATCAATATCAAGATTACAACTGTAGTCTGCAATCTGTTTTAATGCTCTATTTGGAGCAAAGTCAAAAATGTAACATTCTCTCTTTATGATTTCTTCAGAGTTAGGAGTTTTTCCATCTGGATTTTTTACAGTCCAAGGGGATTGAACTCTAAATGCTGCTTGAAAATATGTTTCTGGGCTTTTTAGATTTCTAAGCATGAAAATACCTGCCCAAGGTCTTACAGTAACTCCAGTAGTTAGTTTTCCACATGTTAAGGTAATCGATTTACTTTTTAATGGCTCTTCCATTGCCTTTTGTACAGGTTTGAGAGCATCTAGTCCTATTCCTGCTGTTGCACCTGCTGCGACTACAATATTGTAATAGTGATAGTATTTATTTTGCTTCTGCATCAATAAATTATCCATAGCATGGCATGAATTAACATGCGGCAAAAACCAAAGTGTGTGAGATAATATATTCAATAATCTAACATCGGAATAAGGAAGAGGGGGTTTTTTAGCACCCAGTTTTAAATTATCCAAATTTGACGCTAAATAGTTGCCTCGAATCAAATCAAGCCATTTTTGGACATCGTCTTCATATACAAATTTTGCATCTTTGCCTTCACCTTTAGCAGAAAAAAAGACATTTAGATCAAAAGTATCAAATTCTCCTCCGCTCGCAATGTTTATTATTGAATCTGGTAATTGATAGGTTAGCAATACTATCCTAGGTAAAGACTCATAAGGATTCTTAGCTTTTTTCCAATTTTCTTTGGCTCTTTGCTCATCGGAATAAGTCCAATGATAAATTTGTTCTTCTATAAATTCTCCTGAAATTATTGCTCTAAATGGAGTCCCAGATAAATAAAGATATAATCTTGTCTTTATAGGCATCGCACTTTCTAAATAATCAATTTTATCTTGCTCTTCAGGACCTTGAACCATCTCTTCTTCATATTCTTTCTGCTCAACAAGAATCTCATTTTCCTCGTCAAATAGGCTTTTTGCTGATTCCCTCCACGCACCAAAATGATACTCATCAAAGATAATACAATCCCATTTAATTTTATGAACCCATTCATTTTTTGTCTTAATCCTACCAAGAGAATCTTTACCTAAATAATCCTGAAAAGAACCAAAACAAACTATAGGTTTCTTTTTTTTCAATTTGCTTGAATTTATATCTGAATGTCTAGAATAAAATTGCCATCCCTCAAAATCAACATGATTTAATAAGTCATCTTCCCAAGCACTTTCAACCGCAGGTTTAAATGTTAGCACAAGAATCCTTTTCCATCCCATTTTTTTTGCTAATTGATAAGCCGCAAAAGTTTTACCAAATCTCATCTTACAATTCCAAAGGAAATGAGGTGTTTTTTTCTCTTCTTTAAAACTAGAAAAATAATGAGACGCTCTTTTTACTGCCTCAGCTTGTTCAGGCCTCATTTTGAAATTCAATGTCCTATTATCTTCATTTATTATTCCTGTTTTCAAGGCTAAAACGACAGCTTTTACTTCCTTAATAGAACAAGCAAACCATTCTCCACTTTTTCGCTTAATTCCTTTCTTGAGCAAAAGTTTATGGACTGCGTGATCATCAAAATAAGTGCCGTCTTTTCTCATGGCAGATTCTTCAAATACTATTTTATACTTTACACGACTAGTTTTTAATTGCTCCTTTACCCTATCTTTAGATGTCCGCGTAGTATATCCTACTTTTAATAGTCCTTTATGCGTTTCAACACCTTCAAGTTCATAAGCATAAATAAGTGGACTTACATCAGGCTTCTTCGGAAAAAAGTTTTTATTCATCGTCATCAGGGATTTCCTCATAGTGATTTTTATTATTTATAGAATCAACTGATCTTATTCTTGAATCAATATAGTTCCATTCACTATCAGTTATATTCCAACGTTTCCTCAATAATTCGTCAGTGTATTTTCCTTTATATTTACCTAAATCAGGTACGAAAGAAAAGTTATTTTTCGTTACATCTTGCGAAATAACTGTCTGAAGTATTAAGAACCTCACAATTTTGGTAAATAAATAAGATTTGAAAGAAATTACTTCTTCCTCTGTATTAAATGCTCCAGCAACGATAAATGATTCAGTACAACATTCACCTGGTTTTGCAATTTTAGTATTTCCATCATAATAAAATCCTACAGGTTTAGAAAAATCAGTCTGACCAGCGATAGGTGCTTTGGGTACTAGAAATTTCCATTTGTTTAATAATTTATTAGGATCCATTATATCTCGTTTATCAGCATATTTCAATCCTACCCTCTGAATAAACCAGCAAGGCACTCCTTTCTCTTTGGGTTCATAATTTGTTGGTAATCCAAATGGTTTTCTTGAGGATACAACATCACTCAGTCGTTTTCCATTATTTTCTTTTACTGCTTCTATTTTTCTAATAATTGGTATTGCTTGACCTTGTCTTACAAAAATTGAAAATTCGTCCAAAGCTCTTACAGATTTTACCTCTGCTCCGTTGTATAAACTCTTTATCTCACATGATCCTTTATTATCTCTATCCCATAAAAAATAACATATTCCTCCTGCCACATCAACACCAGGAAAAACATCACGTGAATTTTCAAAATCGACAAGGTTGCGAATTCGTTTATCATTCAACATCTCTGACCTGAATTCATCAAGTCCCTTTCCTCCTGCATACCAGCGTGCAGGTATGATCATTGTCAAAAACCGAGGGTTTAGTTTTTTCGCTTGTTGAACAAACTTATGATAAACAGGTCTAGCACTTCTTCCGTGACCCTCATCACTTAACTGATAAGGTGGATTTCCTAAAATTACATCGAATTTCATTTTGAATATCTCCTCCGGTTTTTCTGTATGGATAAACTCATAAGCGTGTGACTCCATTTCGTCTCCACGATCATAAACTTCCTTACTTGCACCGCAAAATATGCAGCCTCCATTTACCCACTCGTGATTAATATTTTTGAATCTTATATTCCCTTCTTTATTCTTGAACTCTGTAGAAACAGAGTAGTTTCCATTAGCAGTTTTTGAACAATACAATGATCTCCTAGAGACATAGGATGTTAACTCTGTTATTGCTACCCCATAAAGTTGATTGGTAAGGATATGATTTACCCTTTTTTGCCTATTGGGAATCTGTTTTTCCAAACCTTTCATTAGTCTCTTTGCTATCTCTCTCAGATAAATCCCTGTTTTAGACACAGGATCTAAAAATCTTGCATTCTTATCTTTCCATAATTCGGGAGGTAACAAATCTAGCATTTCATTAACTATTTTAGGAGGTGTAAATACTTCATCGTTGCTTAAACTTGCTAGACAACTTAATATATCTGGATTGTAATCCGTTTTATTCATTTTTTGTTAACTCCATTGATGTTTTTCTGATTCCCAAAAATGCTTTTTTTATTTTGTCCAGTTACATATATACCGGTCATAGTTATTGCTCTTTTAACAATCTTCCCTTTGGGATACAGAACAATATTCTTAATTTTTAACACTTGGGCCTTCTTACTTTCTCTCCCCTTCGAGTAGTCCCTTAACTCTGACTCCGAAATGAATAGCTCGTCATCAAATTTTGATAAGATTTCTGATCTGTTCAAAAAAGATATTTCATCAATAACTCCTTCACCGAGAATAACCTTTTTGGATTGTGAAGAATAGATATACAACTTCATCCCTTTCTTAAGACGAACTACTGTTTTTTTTGTAGGCTCGTGTGTCAAATATTTAACAAAAATTTTTTTATTTTTTTTAAAAATATTCATAGCTAAATCGTAAGGCACCGGATAAATTACACCTTCTATGTCAAATTCTTCATCCATTTTTGTTTACTAACTCCATATAGTTCATGAGGGGATGATCCTTATATACGTTGGGTAATATTACTCTTTCTCCTGTATCGCTATCAGTAGTAAAACTCCATAAAAGAGTGGGGCTAAATATATCCTTAAATGAATATTCTTTCCTTTTAATTTTAGAATCATTATAAGGCATTGACCATTCAGAAAAAATGAGTGGCTTTCCTTTAGTATTTTTCATTGTCAGCGCATCTCCTGAGACAATATTCTTGCTTAAGATGAACCTTAAAACTTCTACATACTTTTGATTAAATTTATGTTTGAAAATAGAGGTATATTCTTTTTCCAATGTGTCAATTAATCTTTGCCTACATTCCTGTACGTTGTCTTCAAGTAAATCAATACCATATAAGCTTGAAACAACAACTATACCATATTTTTCATATTCTGGTTGACTACGACTATATTTTTTCTTAAGAACCATGAGTTTTCTGTTCAATACTTCAATTAAGAAATTACCCGTTCCACACGCAGGCTCTAAAAATCGAGAATCTAATCTTTCAGTTTCATTTTTAACAAGATCAAGCATTCCATTTACTTCTCTTTCATGGGTAAAGACTTCTCCATGATCAATAACTCTTTGCCTTGATTTTGTCTGATTCATTTAACTAACTCCCAATTATTCATAAAGTATGACATTTCATTCTCCTTATTTCCTAAATACAATTTTCCATCACGTATCCTAATGTTAATTCGATATCGTGTACTTTTATTTACAACAAGAATATTTTTTTGATCAACATTTTTCTGAATTTCAAAGTAAGGTAATATGAGAAAATTAACCTTTTCTCCTTTAAGAACAAATACATAGAAAGTATTATTTCTATTATATTTCTCAAAACTGCTTATACGCAAATCAAAAACATAATAATTGAATTTGTTCTCGTTTGAGGTTTTTACTTGTATATTATAGAGACTTCTTTCTTTTGTAGCAACAATATCAATCCCTTCATCAACACCCATAATACTTGCATTAAATCCTCTGAATAATAACTCACTGACAACCCGATGCTCTCCTGCTTTACCTACGTATTGTGTGCTTATATTCTCTTGAATTTCTGCTTCTTTTACTTCTTCTTCTTTTTCTTCTTCTTTCTCTTCCTTTTCAGTAAAATTAGGATTTAGTCCGAAATAACCAGGTTTAACCCGTACAAAAGGAGATTCTCCTTTCTTTGATTTAATGTCAACAGCAATCTGAGCATTCATGGTTGATTCAGGTGTAGCTCCAGAAGTCTCAATCATGTTATTCTCTAATGCCCTTTTAGTGATCTCTTCATAGTGCAAAGGTTCTTTTGCTTCTCTCAGAATTTTTATAGCTGCAAGTTTGAATGATACCATTTTATATGTCTCCCTTCATCTGCTTTTCCATCATAAGCTCAACTTGTCTAGATACAAGCCAGCCTTTTCTCTTGCAAAATTCTTTATATTTCTCGTACAAATCTGAATTTAAGTGTAGTGTAACGTTTTTTGGTTTCATAGCTACCCCCTATTATCACAAATGTTATCAAATGTTAATAAATGTTTTGGTTTTCTCGCCCCTATAACCTTGTTCTTGATGGCTCACTTTGTTCGCTTGTATTGAACGGAACTCCCCCTAGATGTTTTTACTTGATGAGCCTTCGGCTTTGATGAAAAAAGAACTCCCCTAGATACTTGTTCTTGATGTGTCGCATTCGCTCTTTCTAAGGAACGGAACTCCCCAGTGCTTCGCACATATACACTCCCTGTGGTCGAATTTATTTTTAAATGGAAATTTTACTCTGCGGACGCAGGTTTTCCGAACTCCGCTTCGCTCGTAACGGAAAACGTATTTAACAGGGCTTAAAGGGTTCGAAACGACCGCTTCGCTATTTTGCCAAGCAAAATTCGTTTCTCTCCCAAATTTTTTCCTGCGGAAAAAACTTCCCTTAAGCCCGATGTTAAATCCAATCACCAGCATTATTTATAGAAAGGGGGTCAGCGCGGTTTTCTTTCAGAAAACAGATAGTCTGAAACTTCGTTTCAGAGATTTATTTTTTTGCGATTTTCCATAATTGTTCAAAGTGTTTTTTATATGATTCCGCAATTTCTCTTTTATGAATAATAATTGTTGTAACTGGCTTTGTGAAATCAACTATCGCAACTTTATGTCCATAAATCATTGTTCTAACAGGAGGTAAATATTCCGTTGAGAGAAATCTAATTTCTGCTGTTATATTTGAAGATTTGAATCCTTTAGCAAAAATTAATCTTGTTTTAAACTTTAGTTTTTTTGCCTCTTGAATATAATTATTAAGAGCATGAGGCAATTGTTCCACATAAGGATCAACATTTGTCCCGAATCCATAATTAGATATTCCTTTCTTTCCTGCTTCTAATATCTCCTTAAGAACAATCTTTGCACCTTCAATACCTGTATAAACTACTGTTTCATTATGTTCGTCTGCTTTCTCTCCAAGTTGCTTTATTGTAGGAATAATTTTCTTGATGTCTTCTTGAGCCCTTACTACATCTTCTTTTTTTTCTTCAAGAAAATCAAGCAATCGTTCAGGAGGTGTTGCATCATAATATTGTACTCCATTTTTTATCACAAAACTAACAAGACCTTTTTTTTGTAATCTCTGAAGAACCTCATATACTTTAGAACTGGCAATTCCTGCTTTTTTTGTAATTGCACCAGTAGATGATAAGCCTAAGCTAACCAGTGCTTCATATACTTCAGCTTCTCCGGATGTTAAGCCTATTTTTTCTAACGATTCCTTTATCATATATATGGAATATCCTATATATTTATATATTTTTCCCTAATTGGGGGGGAGTAATACTTATATAGTAACAACCGTTACCATTTGATTATGGGAAAAGATAAGCTTACAGACATATTGGCAAAGCATCTTGTAGCGAGTGTTCAAATGAAAAATGAATATCTTGATGAGAGTAATCCAAAAACTTATGCCGATAGAATTACTCGTTTAACTGGTACTGGAGCTATATTTCTTCAGAGAGGGATGTATCCTGAAGCATATGGATGTTTCATCAAATCCCATATTAATCATGTTGATGATTTTTGGGCAAATTTTTATTTGGGATCTATGACCCTTGAAGCAAACGAACCTGCAGGAGCGAATTATTTTTTTAGGTGCTGTTTAGAAGAAGCACCTGAAGATTGGGCAGGAAGACCTATGGTTCTTACTAATTATTCATCTGTTCAGTTTAAATTAGGAGACTTTCAAGGTGCAGAATCTAGTTTGGAAGAAGCAATAAATCTTAATCCTGATTTGGATCGCCCGTATTATATGGGGGCAATCCATCATATTTATAGAAAACAATATTCTGAAGCACAAGAACTTATCAAAAGAGGATTAGAAAAAGTTTCTGAATCTAGATTGCTTAGACACTTAGATTTGGACATACAAGAAATTATGGAAAATCAATAATCTTCTTTTTTCAAAAAAAGAAGCAAAAAATTTGCGCTGACCCCCTAAAAACAAAATATACTGCTGGCGACTCCTTCGCTCCATTTCATTCCGCTCGGGCACGTTGCACTCTCCTCACTTCGTTCGTCGGCGGATTTAACAGGGCTTAAAGGGTTCGCTCGTTGCACTTCGCTCTCCCAAATTTTTTGCTACGCAAAAAACTTCCCTTAAGCCCGATGTTATATTCAATCACGAGAACGCCCAATTTCTAGAAAGGGAAAGGAAACTAACGACCAGTAATAATGTCAATTTGTTTTCCAGAATATTTTGCTTCAATGTATGGAACCGCACCATCTGGTTTACCAATAATGGATGTTAAACCTTCTGCTTTTAGTAATTGGTCTGTTACATCCTTACTAGAAGTAATAACAGTTGCTTTATTAACATCTCCGCCCATCAGCATTTCCAGAAATGCGGCATAATCTTCAGGATTTGCAGTTCTTTCATCGGGAAGTCCAAGCGATTGTCCCCCTGCTCCAAAATGTGATGATTTTCCAACCATTCTTGCAATAATAAATCTTTTTCCGTCTAAATATATACCTGTTTCAGCAGGAGTATAACCCCTACCTCTTAGAAACAGTCCTTGTGCCATTAGAAAATTAATTGCTAATGCATCTGCTTGATCAAATCCTGATGTTGATAAATCACTTTGATAACATCTATCATTTATGTTGTCCATACAGAATAGAATAAATATAAGATATTTAAATCTTTCGCACATTACTACTCTATAGAAAAAACAATATTTAAGTTTCCTTTCCCTTTAAGTTAATGTTAGATAGGGCTTCGCCCTTGAAGACGGCGTTCTCGTGACTTTTCGGACGAAATTTGACCCCACTCCGTTTCACTCGTAGGGTCAAAGAATATAACAGCGATTTAAAGGAAATTTCGGTCGCTTACGCTAAATCGCCAAGCGATTTCCCGAAATTTACCCAAATTCAATTCTTCCAGCTCGAGCCTCTGCAAGGCGAGTCTCGAGGTCAGAATTGAACTTCTTTAAATCGCGATGTTATACGCAATCGTAAGAGATGCCTACACGAAAGAAAGCTTTATTAATTCACCAATTTTACTAAATTTATGGAGAAAAAAACACTTTTAGATTTTATCGCAAAGGCACACAGACATACTTATGCCGCACCAAAAGAAGTCAGAAAACAACATAGGTGTGAGGTGCCCACTCAAGAAGGTCATAAAGATTATGAATTTGTAGAAGGAGATTTAAGATATCACGATTCTTATGCAGGAAGCCAATGGGCACCAGGAAGAGAAGTTGTTTTCTTCCAAGGAAATCCTATTTGGTGCATGGCATATCAAGGACAACATAATCCAAAATTCGATGACGCTTTTTTCCAAGAACAAGCATTTCCATTTCTAAAAAAAGCTCTAATGAATTTTGATGATAGTGTGCCTTTTCGAGGACCTAAAGAATTCTCTGATGGAGATTTTAGATACACCTTTGAAATGGAAGGCGATTATAGTTATTTCAAAGGACAAGAGAGAATTCTTTATAGAGGAGAAAGTGTTTTTTTCCAAGATGTTATGGGTTCATTAATCAAATAGGACGGCATCTCTTACGACTTCTTCGGAGTTTTTTCAAAACTCCTCGACCACGCCTTGCAGGCTCTCACAAAATCAAAGATTTTGTTCGGGGCGTATAACAGCGATTAAAAAGAAAATCCTTGCAGGATTTTCCCAAATTCGCTTCGCGAACTTTTTTTAATCGCGATGTTAGTTGCAATTGAAAAAAGAAATCTTGACGAAAAATTTATAAACCAAATCCAATATCTATATTGTAATATGACATTTTGGAGTTTTATGGGACATAGAGCATTGGCAATTGTGCTAGCAATTATTACATTTATTCTTGGTTTTGCCGCATTAATGTCTCCTCTAGGTGGCTCTGGCACAGTTACAATAATCTTATGGATTTTAACAATTGGATTTGGTATTGCAAGTGCTTATTTCTTTAAAACACAACATTAGATTTCTTTTCTCAACTCTTCGGGATTTTTTCACTTCGTGAAAAATCGTTGCACTATCCCTCGGTCACTTTGTGACGCAACTAACAGCGATTTACCGACTACGAAACCTTGCAGGTTTCTTCGTCCAAATTCGCTTCGCGAACTTCGGTAAATCCCGATGTTATGTGCAATATTACTCGACAAAAGATTTATATATTCTAATCAATAAACTAAAAATATGTTAGGAGAATTACTTAGAAAACGAAAAAAATTTTCACTATTGATTATTCTGTTAATAATCGCAGCTTTACTTATTGTGGCTGGAATATTAATAGGAAAATTTTTCTAAATCTTTTGTCTGCGTCATACTGTCGGTCGCTATGCTCCCTCGTTCGCCTTACAGGCTCACCACATAACAGCGATTAAGAGACTCCGCCTTGCAGGCTCCGTCCAAATTCGGCTACGCCGAACTTCTCTTAATCGCGATGTTAGGCGTAATTGGCTTCGGGCGGGTTAAATATTTAAACTAATACTTATTCCAATATAATTATGAAAATTACATTATGTTCAAGTGCAAAATTTTTTGAGAAGCTGTGGGATATAAAAAAATCTCTCGAAGAAATAGGACACGAGGTTCTATTGCCAAGCATGAAAGATTTCCACCACTTAGGTGAAGATTCATTAGCAAAAATTCAATACGATTTAATCAATGAACATATCCAAAAAATTGACTCGTCTCATGCCGTTTATGTTGCAAATTATGATAAAAATGGAATTGCAGGATATATTGGTGGAAATTCTTTTTTGGAAATGGGCCTGGCATTTTATAGAAAAATCCCGATTTTTTTATTGAATGACATCCCACAGCAAGTAAGTTATAGAGAAGAACTAATTGCCTTGAAACCTATTGTTGTTGGTGAAGATTGGAATAAATTAGACGATATTCTCAAAAAATTTTATGAAACCCGCCCTACGCCAACTTCTCGTCGCTAACGCTCCTCACCCTCGTATAACAGGAATTTAACGGTTCGCAAGGATCCGCCCCTACCCCCTCGAATCCGCCTCCTTGCACGCGTCCCTGATGAAGTCCGCGACCTCCTGCTCGCCCCTGACCTCGTTCGCGCGCGTGCGGACGGCCACCGTCCCGCCCTTCTGCTCCTTCTCGCCGACCACGAGGATGTAGTTGACCTTCTGGAGCTGAGCCTCGCGCACCTTCTTCGCGATCGACTCGTTCCGGTCGTCCACGCGCACGCGCAGGCCAGCCGCATCCATCTTCGCCGCGACGCCGTTCGCATAATCGGTGAACTTCTCCGAGACCGTGAGGATCTTCACCTGCACCGGGCTGAGCCACATCGGCAATTTGCCTGCCGTATGCTCGAGGAGGATCCCGATGAACCGCTCGATCGAGCCCATGATGGCGCGGTGGATCATGACCGGGCGATGGTTCTGGGTGCCATCCTCGCCCATGTAGGTGATGTCGAGGGTCTCCGGCATCGCGAAATCCACCTGGATGGTGCCGCATTGCCAGCTGCGCCGCATGCAGTCCTTGATGTGGAAGTCGATCTTCGGGCCGTAGAACGCGCCGTCGCCGGGGTTGAGCTTATAGGGTATCCTCTTCTCCTCGAGGGCGTCGCGGAGCGCTCCTTCCGCGTTCTCCCACATCGCGTCGCTCCCTATCGACTTCTCGGGCCTGGTCGAGAGCTCGATGTCGAAGTCCTCGAACCCGAAGGCGTGGTAGAGCTCGAAGACGAGGTCGATCACCTTGATTATCTCGTCCTTCAGCTGCTCGGGCAGGCAGTAGACATGGGCGTCGTCCTGGGTGAAGACCCTGACGCGGAAGAGGCCGTGGAGCACACCCGCGAGCTCGTGGCGGTGCACGAGCCCGAACTCGGCGACCTTCATGGGGAGCTCCTTGTACGAGCGTATCCTGCTCTTGAAGACGAGCACGCCGCCGGGACAGTTCATCGGCTTCACCGCGTAGTCCGCCCCGTCGATCGTCGTGAAGTACATGTTCTCCCGGTAGTGGTCCCAGTGGCCCGACTTCTCCCAGAGCGTTCGGGAGAGGATGATAGGGGTCTTGATCTCGACATAGCCGTGGTCGTGGTGGAGCCTGCGGTAGAACGCCTCGATCTGGTTGCGCAGCACCATGCCGCCGGGGTGCCAGAACGGGAAACCGGGCCCCTCCTCCTGGAAGCTGAAGAGGTCGAGCTCGCGGCCGATCTTGCGGTGGTCGCGCTGCCTCGCCTCCTGCTGGAGCCGCTTGTACTCGTCGAGCTGCGCCTTCTCGGGGAACGAGATGCCGTAGATCCTCTGGAGCATCTTGTTCTTCGCGTCGCCGCGCCAGTAGGCTCCCGCGACCTTGGTCAGGGCGAAGAACCTGATATAGCCGGTGTGCGGGACGTGCGGGCCCCTGCAGAGGTCGGAGAAGTCGCCCTGCTTGTAGATCGTGATGGTCCCCTCATCGAGCTCCTTGATCATCCTGATCTTATACTCGTTTCCCTTGAACTCCCTGAGCGCGTCCGCCTTCGAGACCTCCTTGCGCTCGATCGGGATCTTCTCCTGGACGACCCGGCTCATCTCCTTCTCGATCCGCTTCAGGTCTTCAGGGCCTACCGGCGGCATGTCGAAGTCGTAGTAGAACCCGTCCTCGATCGCCGGGCCGATGGTGGGCTTCGCGTCAGGCCAGATGCGGAGAACCGCCTGGGCGAGGATGTGGCTGGTGCTGTGCCTGAAGACGTCCCTGCCCTCGTGGGTGTCGAAGGTCAAGAAGACGACGCTAGAGTCCTTCTCGACCGTCCTGGAGAGGTCCTGGAGATGGTCATCCACGCTCGCCGCAAGGATGGTCTTGCCGAAACGGCCCTCCTGGTCCTTCGCGATCTCGCCGAGCGTGATCCCTGCGTCGTACTTCTTCTGTGATCCGTCCTGGAAGGTGATGCTGACCTGTGGCATTGTATCCCACCTCGTGCCCATTATTCATGAAGGATATATAAAAGTGATGGAGATAAGGCTTACCGTCGTGAGGCTCTGGGGCCCGGACTAGCAGGTGTTCAGAAGGAAGATGCCCTGGAAGAGCTGCTGGAAGAGCCAGTCGAAGATGCGCATGGTGGCTGTGATGGGGGTGCTAGTATATAAATTATTCGTCCTTGAGCGCCGGCTCCGCGAGGCTCTCGAGGAGCTTCTGCTGGTAGGCATTGAGCATCTCGACGAGATCCGGAGTGGTGAGTCTGGAAAGGCCAGAACAGACCTTCTGACGCAGGTCGGCAGAGTCGGGAATATAGAAGAGAGGGGTGTCGTACATCGCAACGAGCCCACGGTTGTAGTCGACGAGGATCCGCACCGAGGTGAGCGAGACGCCGGGGGCGAGCGGCTGATAGCGCTCGAACCCGATGTTCATGAGCATCATCGGCCGTTCGACGGCCGAATCGGGGAAGACATATTCGCTCTTCGTGAAGAAGCCTATCAGGCAGGTGGCGGAATCCTGCTTGACGAACGCCTCATAGGTGAGGAGGCCAGGCAGCTCGGATTCGATCATCTTGAGCTCCCGTCTGGAGTACTGCGCCGTATCCAGGCTCGTCACCGAGACGCCGGCGAGATGGAGCTGCCCGATCCGCAGCATGATCGCCGCAGAGCCCAGATAGAGCCGGTCCATGTCTTTCTTCGGGATGATATGATCCTGTTCGTCAGGATCCAGGAGCCGCTCGATCGGCGGCGGGTCCAGCTGGGGACGGGGGACGGCGATAGTGTCATCGAGAGCACTTATCGGTGGGTTCCCTGAGAGCGAGAGGAGCAGCTCTAGGGCGGCGAGCGAGAATGCCATGGAGGGTGTTGATACACACCTCCTTAAATACTTATCTGAATTCACCACCAACAAGTAATACATAATAATACGACCAGCCCATAACCTTTATAAGCAGACCTGCGCTACGACACCCCCATGGGATTCGACAGGCTCCTGTTCGGCACCGCCGGCATCCCTCTCTCGACGCCTGAGAGGGGGACGGTGGCAGGGATCGGGCAGCTCGGGAAGCTCGGCCTCGACAACATGGAGATCGAGTTCGTGCGCGGCGTGCACATGAAAGAGGACATGGCGAAGGAGGTCGACGCCGCCCGGAAGAGGGAAGGCAAGGTCCTCTCGGTCCACGGCCCCTATTGGATCAACCTGACCTCCCTCGAGAAGCCGAAGATCCACGCCTCAGAGCAGCGGATACTCCAGTCTGCCAGGATCGGCCATCTCGCCGGCGCATTCTCGGTCACCTTCCATGCGGGGTTCTATATGCAGCGGGATAAGGAGATGGTCTACCGGCTGATGAAGGAACGGCTCGCGGCGATAACGAAAAAGCTCAAGGACGAAGGGAACAGCATCTGGATCAGGCCGGAGCTCACCGGTAAGGAGACCCAGTGGGGCGACCTCGACGAGCTCATCCGCATCTCCCAGGATCTCGGGCAGGTGCTGCCGTGCATCGACTTCTCGCATCACTACGCCAGGTACCAAGGGAAGCGCAACGGCAGGAAGGATTGGGACCAGGCGCTCGGGAAGGTCGAGAAGGGGCTCGGCAGGGAAGCCCTTGACAACATGCACATCCACATCTCGGGGATCGAGTACGGACCGAAGGGCGAGCGGAACCATGTCAACCTGAAGGAATGCCCGCTCGCCTGGAAGGAGCTCCTCGCATCGCTCAAAGGCTTCAGGGCGAAGGGGGTCGTCGTCTGCGAGTCGCCGAACATCGAGGGAGACGCAAAGCTTATGAAGGAAACCTACTCAAGGCTGCCATGAGGTGCTGAAGATGCCCAGACGCGCGCTGATGATCATCGCCCCTGAGGATTTCAGGGACGAGGAATACGACGAGCCGAGACGGATGCTGGAGGAAGCGGGGATCGGGGTCGTCACCGCGTCGCTGACCTCGGCCGCGGTATCCAAGGCAGGCAGGAGGCAGCGCGTCGACATAACCCTCGACGAGTGCGGCTCGAACTACGATGCCATCGTCTTCGTCGGAGGGCCCGGCGCGACGCTCTATTTCCGGCATTCCAAGGCCCACATGCTCGCTCAGGAGATGGAGCATGAAGGGAAGGTCCTCGCCGCGATCTGCATCGCGCCCTCGGTCCTCGCGAACGCTGGAGTCCTCAAGGGGAAAAGGGTCACCTCCTGGCCGAGCCAGAAGGTCAACCTCAGGGAGCACGGTGCAGAGTGGGTGGATGAGCCGGTGGTGGTCGACGGGAAGGTCGTCACCGCGAACGGGCCTGACGCCTCTCGGGCGTTCGGGAGCGCTATCGCGAAGCTCCTCACTTCCTGAGCGGCCGCTTCCGCCCGACGAGCCTTCTCCGGTAGACGTCGTAGATGAGGGCGTCGCGGACGAGGAAGTTCATCGCGAAGAACTCGTTCTGCTGGTGGGCGTAGGCCCTTCTGATGTCAGGATCATCGACCCTGAGCCAGAACGACGGCGGGAGCCCGCGTTCGAACGGCAGCATGATGTATTTCGCGATATAGGAAGCGTCATCCACGAAGAGGGGCGCCGCATCGCTGAGGATGGCGCGCATGCCAGAGCGGATCCCGCCGACGACGGGCTCCTGCATCGCCGCCTGTCCGGCCACCGGGAGGGGTGTCCGTGCGGCGAGGTAGTCCTCGACCAGCAGGCGTATCCGCTGCGGCTCGGTGCCCATCATGATGCCGAAATGGTGCACGGTGACGTGATGCTCGAGCTGGGCCGGCAGGTAGATGCCGACGACCGCCGTACTGCCGTCTCCGAAATAGACGGCCGGGGCCGCCCCTTCGGACCAGCAGAGCGCCTCGATGCAGGTGTTCCTGATGATATGGTCGCCGGTTTCCATGGACTACGGGAACTCCAACCTCATCCTCTTTGTCGGCGAGTCGATGAAATAGAAGGAATACTCATCGCGGTTATCGAATATGAACCTGACGATCGAGACGGCGCGCGCCGCCGCCCGATTCGCCGCCTCGAAGAAGCCCATGCTCTTGCGCTCTTCCATGAAGTCGCATTCGCACGCCCAGTATGAGGTGAACGGGTCGAGGCTGCCGTTCTTGGGGAGGCAGTGGGTGAGGTAATGCTTGCGCTCGTCCCAGGAAGGGCCGTTGATGCGGCAGAGCAGCTCATGCCTCGACCTGAAGACCTCCGGCCGTGCGGCTGAGAGGGGGTCGCGCGGCTCCATCGAGAAGCCGAACCGTTGGCTGAACTGGTAGTCGATCTGGGCGGCGAGGTCCATGCACTGCATGAGGATATCCTCCTCGTCATTGTCTTCCTCGTCGCCGAGCCACAGGGAGAAGAGCATCAGGAAGCTCTCATGCTCATAGGAGAGGTGTATCGGCACCGGGTAGAGATCGTTCGTCCAGCTGTCGACGACGCGGTAGGAGCCCAGGGCATCCCTCACCATATCCTCGACCGATCCTGAGAATATGCTGTCATCGGGTCGCTGCTGCATGGTCCCCCTCTATGGTTAGGGGAGTGGGGAGAGAAAGTATAATAATTTTTTGTTTCTGATGAGTGGTCACTTCTTACGCTCGAGCAGCAGGTCAGCGAGCCCGGAGAGCACGGCCTTGAATGTCGGCTTGATATGCAGGCGCTCGAGTTCGCGCTTCGCGGCAAGCGTCTTCTCCCGGGCCATCGACTCCGCGTAGTCGAGAGCGCCGCACGCGCGCATCTTCTCCTTCACCATCTCGAAATCCTCGACAGGGATATGTTTCCTGCCAAGCCTGCTCCTGATGAAGTCATGGTCAGGCCCATCCACCCTCCGGAGCGTGTCGAGGATGAGGAGCGTCTTCTTGCCCTCCTCGAGGTCGCTCGTGGTCGGCTTCCCGACCTCCTCCGCGGTCCCGAACATGCCGATGATGTCGTCCTTCATCTGGAAGGCCTCGCCGAGCGGAATCGCCATCGCCGAGATGCGCGCGAGCTCCTCTTCGGGAGCGCCTGCCGCCATCGCGCCCATGAGGAGCGGGGTCTCAATCGTGTAGACCGCGGTCTTGATCCGGTTGACGAGCGCGACGTCGTCCTCCTTCACCTCGTCCACGTCGAGGAAGGAGTAATAGATGTCCTTGATCTCGCCGAGCCCGGTCTGGTTGATGGTGTGCACGTACCGCTTCATGAGCAGCGTCCTTGTCCCAGGCGTGAGGCCGGCGCCGGCGAGCAGCGTGAAGCCGAGGCTGAGCAGGATGTCGCCGGCGATGATCGCGAGGTTCTCGCCGAGCGCCGGGTCGTCGGAATACTTGAGGAATTTCCTCTCGAGCGTCTTATGGAGCGTCGGGAGGTTCCGCCGCAGATCCGATCGGTCGATGATGTCGTCGTGGACGAGGAAGAAGTCGTGGAGCAGTTCGAGGGCGCACGCGGTATCGAGGACGCCGTCCTCATGCTCGAGGCGCTCTGCGTAGCCGTGGTAGCCGAGCAGGCACAGGAGCGGCCGTATCCGCTTGCCGTCCCGGAGCACGAAGGCCCTGATCTCGTCGAGGATCTCAGCGGAGAAGCCGCTCGTGGCGGCGAAGGCGGCGCGCTCGGCATCGAAGAAGGCGGAAAGCCGGTGGTCGATGCGCTTCCGGTTCTCGCTGATGAATGATTCCGCGTCCATGCATCAACGCAGCCGCACCGGTTATTTAACTGTTTCTGTTAGGCTCGTCCTTCAACGGCATCTTCGCATACCGCTCGAAGATCTGGGTGTGGAGATGGGCGTTGTTCACCACAGCGGTGAGGCGGTACCAGAGCTGGTGCTCGACCTTCACGTTCTTCACCCATTTGACGGATTCGAGCTCCTTGCTGATATAGAGGAGGTTGTTCTTGATCCCGTGGAGGTAGCTCTGGAACGAGCGGCGGTCATGCTCGAGTATGTATTGGTCGACGCGCGCCTGGCAGGGCCGCCAGCCCTGGTCGCCGATGCTCAGGAAGAGGTCGCGGAACGCGTCCTTCTTGCCGTGGTTGCGCACCGACTCGAGCATCCGCTCGTAGACGACCGTCTTCGCGATCGTACTGCCGGCGGCGTCGCGCTCCGGGCTACTCGCGTACTGCGCCTGGAAGGCCTCCTCCAGATTTCCCATCGCTGAGCTGTCGAGGGTGAGATGGTCAAGGGCCTTCACCCCTTCGGCGAAGCCGGTCAGGTCGCCGGCATGCTCCTTCAGGAGCTGGGCGAGGTTGTGGTGCTCCATCGGGTCAGTTCTCCGTCCCGCGACGAAGAGGCTCACGCGGCTCGTTCAGCCGTATCGCGGCGATCCGCCGGTAGTAGGCGGGCGAGTAGACCTGGTCGAGCGTGAGCTCGAACATCTCCTGCGGGTCGCTTGTGGGAAGGGGATGCTCGTGTGGCATCTTCTGCCCTTGGAACCGCTTCGCCGGGACCGCATCGGTCGGCGGCCCGTAATCGCCCATCGGGATGCCGAAGGGATTGACCGGGGCATGCATGTTCAAGAAGGGGTACTCAGGATTAGGGATGGTCTGCGCTGCATCATCCGCCTTCTTCGCGACGAATACGGTGACGAGGAGAGTTTTCATGCGGTCCAGATAGCCGGGTGCGGCCCTGACCGCATTGATGAGGGATGAGAGAATTGGTGTCTGACTGATTTCCTGTTCGAGGGCTGCTGTTCCGTTCGCCATTTCCTTTCACCTCGGAGTGTGGGGGAAGCGGCCTGTCAGGTCGTGGTATGGGTCGCGGCGCCGAGAACCGAGCCGGGCCGCCTAGAGCAGGACGATGACGAGGCCGACGATCGCCAGGGAGGCGATGATCGCTATGACGAGCTGCCTTTCCACATGCTTTGCCTGCTCGTGAAAAAACTGCTCGTCATAGACGATCCGTGCCATTGGTGTTAAACCCCACAATGAGTTTGGCTGAAAACACACTCTTTGTTTAAAAATGTTATGGCATTTTTACCTAAAGTTTTAAATACTTGAGCATATATATGTCGAATATGACAAAAATAAGGGAGATTGTCTGGAATGGGATCGCCCGGTCGCCGTCAGTGAGGCTCGACCTGGCGCGAGGGCTGATCAACACGAGGGCGCTCGCCAAACGGTTCCAGGCGAACATCCTCCCTAACGCCTCGCTCGACGCGATCATATCCGCGATCCGGCGATATGAGGAGGAGCGGCCGTTCCAGGAGACCTATGAGGAGGCGCGGGACATCATCAGGGGCGCCAAGCTCTCGAGCAAGAACCATCTCGCTTCGGTCACGCTCGCGAAGGCGGAGGACGTGCTCGCGAAGCTCGAGGACATCTTCACCGAGGCGGGTCCGAGCGCGGCGACGACCTTGCGGATCGTCCAGGCGCAGCACGCGGTGAAGGTCATCGTGGACGAGGACGCGGCCGAGCGGGTCGCCGGCATCTTCCCGCAGGCGCGGATACGCTCTATCGAGCGAGGGATGGGTGAGGTGGTGATCGACCTCTCGAAGGCGGCGTGGGAGACCCCGGGCGTTCTCGGCATCCTCTCCCAGGAGCTGTGGCTGCACGGCGTCAACATCAGGGAGTGCCTGACCTGCATGCCGGAGATGATCTTCCTCTTCGACGAGAAAGACCTCATGGAGGCCTTCGACGTCCTCTACAGGAAGACAGGCCGTGACGTCGCTAGCCGAACACCTCGATGAGGTCGGGGATCAGGGACACGCGCTTGCAAGCGCCCTCATCGGTCTTCTCGACGATCCGCTTCGATTCGAGCCGGCCGATGACCCGGTGGACCCTGACCTTGTCCAGGCCGGTCGTTGCGGCAATCGCCGACTGCCGCATCGAACCCTGCTGGCTGATCAGCGCGTCGATGACCACACGCTCATCAGGCGGGAGGAACCGAAGCGTCGCTTTCACGTCCCGGCCGATCCGGCTCATGTCGCGCACATGCTTCGCGCCGATGATGTAGTATGAGAGGCTGCCGACAAAGAGCCCGAGCGAGGAGAGGATGATGATCATATAGGGGATGGGGATGACGCAGCCGCACGCATTGTTGTTCCGGATGGCGTCAGAGACATAGAGGCTCGAGAAAACCACGATGAAGATGAAGCCCGTGATGACGGCAATCCCGAGGAAGAGGCCCTTCATGAACAGCCGGTCGTGGATCTCCTGTTTCATTTTTTGAAACCAAGATTTATATATCGTTTCATCCAGAACAACCGTCAGCATATAAACCTTGTGATGCGCCATGAAGCTGCACGAAACCACAAGATATGGATGGGCAGTCTTCCTCCTCACCCTGTCCCTCGTCTCCGGCTGCGCAGGGTACGGTGCAGGCGGCGATGATGGGCGGATTCAGCCTTATGTCATCATGCAGAACGGCATGCTCCCGCCCGCCGCCTGCACCGCTGAGATCGCTCGTTCGGTGATCATGCTCGAGAGCCGGTACTGCGGCCATTGCGCGGTCGCCAAGCCGATGCTCGAGGAGCTCGCCCGCGAGAAGGGGGTCGACCTGGAGGTGATCGACGTCTCGACCGATGCGGGCAGGCATCGGACCGCAGAGCTCGGGATCGACATCCAGTTCACGCCGACCACCATCTTCGGCTGCGAGGTCGTAATCGGCGGGCAGTCCCGAGACGCCTTCGCCGCGTATTTCGACAGGTTCAACCGGAGGTGAATCGGATGGATAATACGAAGAAGACCATGATCCTCATCATCGTGCTCGCCGCGATCGTCGGCCTGTTCTATGCGCTGAAGGGCGTCGACCCCGCTGCGATGGAGGGGCTCGGCAGCGGCATGCCGCTGCCGCTCTTCACCTTCGCGATAGCGATCATCGACGGCTTCAACCCGTGCACGCTCTTCATCCTCACCCTGCTGCTCGGCCTGCTGATGTCGGTCTCGCACTCGAGGCGGCGCATCCTGATCATCGGCCTCTCGTTCGTGGTGATGGTCTATCTCATCTACTTCCTGTTCATGGCGGCGTGGCTCAACATCTTCCGCTATATCGGCTTCATCGATCCCCTGCGCTACACGATCGCCGCCCTCGCGATCCTTGCGGGCCTCATCAACATCAAGGAGCTCATCTGGTTCAGGAAGGGCATCACCCTCATGATCCAGGAGAAGCACAAGGCGCCCCTCATGGCGAGGATCGGGCACATGAAGGAGGTGATCAGGAAAGGGTCGCTTCCCGCGCTCATCGGCTCCTCGATCTTCCTCGCCGCGTTCTCCTCGCTCGTCGAGCTGCCGTGCACCGCGGGCTTCCCCATCATCTACACGAGCATCCTCGCGGGCAAAGGGCTCGGAGCCGGCCTCGGCCACTACGCCTATCTCGCGTTCTACAATCTTGTCTATGTGCTGCCGCTCTCGGCCGTCATCCTCGTCTTCGGATGGACGTTCAGGAGCAGGGAGATAACAAAGGACCAGATGGCGTGGATCAAGTTCGTCGGCGGCGCCATCATGCTCGTGCTCGGCATCCTGCTCCTCACGAATCCCGCGCTCATCATGGGCAGCTAAGTGAGGAAGAGCGAAAGAAAGAGCGCGAGGAGGAGCGCTGCGGTGAGGTAGTTCTCAGGGATGCCCTTCTCCGCGCCGGTGTGCCACGGCGCCCTCGGCCAGCCGATGACGAAGCCGGTCCAGTAGGTGTCATCCCTGAACGGCGCGAGCGGCTTCACCTTGTGCAGCGCGAGGTAATCGATGATCACGTGGCTGCCGTACGGGACGACGGTCATCAGGAAGTATTCCGGACGGATGAGCGAGAGGACGGCACCGATCGGGACCGCCACCGCGAGCACGCCGAACGGCTCCTGCAGCCACGAGCGGAGGTGCATCATGCTCTTCCCTCGTGCGATGGCGATCAGGATGTCGAGGTCGGGGAGGAGCGAGAAGACGATGCCGAAGAGGAAGAGCTCGGCGAGCGGGACGCTGCCGCGATAGAGGCCGAAGAGGAACAGGACCGCGGCGAGCGAGTGCGTGAGGGGGTTCATCTGAGGTCGGAAGGCGAGGTCATTTAAAAAGCTATTCACAAGTTTAATATAGTAGTTATGAATATATATTCATAATACAATCTTGGGAGGTGATATACAATGCCAGGATTCGACAGGACCGGACCCGATAGGATGGGTCCGATGACAGGACGGGGGATGGGCCCATGCGGCGGCGGCCGTGCCCGCGGCTTCGGACGCGGCCGGCGCTACCTCGATAGGGACGCGTACCCGACCGCTCGGCGACTGACCGAGGAGGAAGAGAAGGCTTCCCTCATGGCCGATCTCAAGGAGCTCGAGGACAGCAAGCGCGAGATGGAGTCTCGGCTCAAGAAGCTCGAGGGGAAAGGGTAGGATGGACCGCATCCTCGCGTCAGCGAGGAGGGCCGGACGGCAGTTCGGCAGGCTGCTCGTCCCCACAGCCCTTACGGTGCTTGCGATAGCGCTGCTCCTCACCATCATCCCCCGGGATCGGCTCGTCTCGCTCTTCTGGGGCGAGCCATTCGCTGACGCGCTCATCGGGAGCGCGCTCGGAAGCGTTCTCGCCGGCAATCCGGTGACGAGCTATGTCATCGGCGGCGAGATGCTCGGCAAGGGGATCGGGATCATCGCGGTCACATCATTCATGCTCGCCTGGGTGACGGTAGGGATCATCACCCTGCCGGCCGAGGCCGTAGCGCTCGGCAGAAGGTTCGCCCTCATGCGCAACGCGGGCGCATTCCTCCTCTCGCTCGCCGGCGGCATCCTCATAGGCCTTCTTGGAGGGATCCTATGACACCCCAGCCCTGGTCGCGGAAAAGGCCACATGCGACCATCATCCTCGCGAGCGTCGTCCTCTGCGCCTATGCCGTGACCGGCCTTTCCGATCCGCAACTGCTCGGGCAGGCGTTACAGACGGCAGCAGGGATGGCCCTGCGCATCCTGCCGCCCTTTGCCATGGTCTTCGCGATCCTGGTGGCGCTCGACCGATGGCTTGACCCGAAAGCATTGAAAAGGCTGCTCGGCGCAGGTTCGGGAGCGCGCGGATGGATGCTCATCCTGCTCTCCGGCATCGTGAGCGCCGGGCCCCTCTATGCCTGGTTCCCGGCGCTCGCCCATGCGAAGGGGGAGGGGGTGAGCGAGGGCAGGATCGCCGGCTTCCTCTACGCGCGCGCGGTCAAGCCGGCTCTGCTGCCGGTGATGATCCTCTATTTCGGCGCGTGGTACGCCGCCGTCTTCTCAGCAGGGATCATCATGCTCGCCATCGTCCAGGGCCTCGCGATCGACCGGCTCGGAGGCGTTACCGGTGGGTGATACAGTGCCTTACATCGTCGTCGGAGCTCGCCAAGGAAGGCAGGGTTATGTCGTCGCCGGGCATGCGCGCGACATCGACAGCCTCGAGATAATCTATCGGGACGGGACGATGAGGAACAGGCCACACCGCCCGCAGACCGGCAATCCCGGCCGTGAGCTCCAGGACCTTGTCGATGAGTCCTATGACGGCTGCGAGGCGATCGTCATCGGCGAGATGGAGGGACCGGAGAACGCGAGGAGACGGATCATCAACATCCGGCCAGGCACGCCTATCGATACTGTTAAAAAGGAGTACATTGATGGGGATCTCATCGCCGCGACATATGAAGAGCAGGAGTCCGGGAGCGGATATGGCATCCCTGCCCAGGACGGTTCAGGCAAGGGCGTGCGGGCGCAGAAGGGAAGGAATCCCGCATGCGAGGAGTATCAGGGGATCGGCAAGGGGTCAGGGACAGAGTCCGGCAGGGCGTCCGACGGGACGCCGCGAGAACATGCCTCCGAAGACGATACCGATGCGGGAACAGACGAGGAGGGAGCGTGATGCCACGGCCGCGACGGTGCAGGAGGATCGGGATGGACCCTCACGTCACCTATTTCAAGCCTGCGGGGATACCGTTGCGCGGGATGGGAGAGGTCATACTGTCGGTCGACGAGTTCGAAGCGCTCAGGCTCAAGGACCTGGAGGGGCTCGATCAGGAGGAGGCTGCCGGGAAGATGGGGATATCCCAGCCGACCTTCCATCGCCTGCTCCAGGCGGCCCACGGGAAGGTCGCCGACGCTCTTGTGAACGGCAAGGCGCTGCGTATCGGGGGAGGCGAGTTCGTCGTGACCGGCGAGCCGCCGATGTCCGGCAGGCGACACGGGAACGGCCACCGGAGGCGACGAGGATGGAGGGGAGGACCAGATGAGGATACTCATACCGACTGATGGAGCTGGCGGCGAAGACGCTCCGGTCGCAAGCCATCTCGGAAGGTGCGGCTCGTTCACTGTGGTCGATGAGAAAGGGAGGGTCATCGAGACCGTCGAGAACGCGGGACGCCATCATGGCGGCAGCGCGACGCCGGCGGAGCAGTGCCTTTCCCTCAGGCCGGATGTGGTGCTCTGCCACGGCCTTGGAAGGAATGCGGTGACGGTTTTCGGGAAGGCAGGGGTCAGGGTGATGGTCTCCCTCGGAGAGCGGGCAGCCGACATCCTCCATGCATGGCAGGCAGGAGAGGCGCGGGACGCCCTCTATGAGGAGGCATGCGCCGGACACGGGTGATACGCAGAAGCCGTGCTGACGACGGTCGCGGCGGCGCGATAGCGATCAAGCGCAGGGAGGAAAGGGATCTCGAGCTGCCCGGCCAGTGAGCGATATCTAAATAAGATTATCCAGTACCTATCTGTATCTTTCCAGTCGATGGAGGACAGAGTTTCTCCTGGTAGGGGGGATGATGAGGCACCGGCACCATTTTTTGTCCCTAAAAAGTGATTAATTATAGAAATATTTAAATAGTAGTAGTACTATTTGCTACCAAATGGTAGTTAAGAAATATAAGATCTCTATCTCGGTCGATGAGGAGACCCTGCTCATGGTAGGTGAAGGCATCAGGAGCGGGCGCTTCAGGAACCGCAGCCACGCCTTCGAGCAGGCGATACGCTCAGCCACGGAGGTGCCGAGATGAGATTCCAGCCCTTCGAGGACCATACGACGCTCGAGGCGACGATCCCCCGGCTCGAGAGGAGAGAGAGAGCAGGCAGGCATGCGCACGACACCCATGCGCCGCATCCGTTCCTCAAGCAGGAGCTCATAGAGTTCCTCACCCTGAGAGGGTATACGCTCATCGATGACGGCGAGCTCGGGAAGGAGGAAGGGCACACGAGCAAGGTGTACCTGGCGAACTACGCCTCAGGCAAGTACAACGCGCTGCGCGTGCTCAAGATCCCGCTCGCCGAGATTCCCGGCTCGTCCTTCACCACGATCCTCAACCTCTCGAAGGGCAATGTCTACCAGAACGAGGTGCACTTCGGGAGCGTCCTCTCGCACCCGAACATCATCGACGTGGTCGAGCATCTCGAGTTCGAGGGGACCGACATCGTGGCCGAGCAGTACTTCAAGAACGCGAAATCGCTCGAATCGCTCGTCAAGCAGTCAGGGCCGATACGCGACACCGACCGGTTCTACCAAATCTTTAGGCAGTACATCGAGGGAGCGAAGCATCTCGTCGACAACGGCATCCTGCACCGCGACCACAAGCCGTCGAACATGCTCGTCAACGACCAGGACCTCGTCAAGATCATCGACCTGCAGAACTGCAAGCGGATCGAGGAGATCGAGCATGAGTTCTACCCGACGCGCGGCGGCACGCCGTTCACCCACCCGACGCTCATCAATGCGCTGATGCTGGGCAAGGAGGCGAAGGCCGACCTCAGGACCGAGATCTATTCGATAGTCGCGACCATGTACTACGCGCTTGTCGGCGAGTCGCCGATAGAGTACACGCTGAAGACAGGAGAGAAGGGGGTCACCAGGACGGTCGGCGGCATCAACTATTTCGTCACGCTCCTGAAAGGCGATGAGCCGATCGGCTCGATTGACCACGCGATCCACGAGCAGGAGGTCGAGCGCGCGGCGCGGAGGGTGCCGCGCCAGTACCGCACCATCATCCGCAAAGGGCTCACCCTCGACGGCGACAAGGGGTATTGGAGCATCGATCAGCTGATATCAGACCTCGAGAAGACCCGCAGGCCGACGACCGCCGACTGGCTCAACAAGGCGAAGGAGTCTCTCAGGATGGCGGCAGGAGTCGCCGCCGGCGTCGGCGTCTTCGGGCTCGTCGTCATGGGGAGCATCTGGACCGGCAACCAGAAGGAGCCGCGCCCGTCTCTCTTCGAGGTCATGCGGAACGAGCGCTACATGGAATGGAGCAGGCAGAACCTCAGCGACCCTGAGCGCAGGTACATGTGGAGCGTGATCGCCGACGATGCGAAATTGCTCAGGGAACGCTATGAGGACGTTTCGCGCCAGTACGGCAAGGATGCCGGACGGCATGGTCTCGAGGGCGTGTTCGAGGACCTCGGGAACTTCGTCGAGAGCATCCATGGCATGGATCGGCGCCTCATGCTCTCGGTCCTGCGGGCGGCCTATATCGCGGACAAGGAGGACCTCCCCGAGAGCTACCGGAAGGCGCGCACGCCGCAGATGCTCGTCCCCCGGATCTTCGTCAGGTACGCCGACGAGCTCACGCACGGCATGGCCGCCGACGACGATAACATCAACGTGCAGTCCGCCTTCGCGACGAAGTACATGAAGCTCTGCATGGACCCTGACCGCGACGTCGTCGAGACGATCGTCCGGTACTTCTGCGACTTCGAGACCGAGATCGCTCCCGCGATGCAGCGGAGCGGCGATGTCAGGTACCTGCCGTACATCGTGGTGGATGACACCACCAAGGGAGCGTTCACGGTCAACGAGGGCTACTACCGCTACCTTCCGGCCGAGAAGCAGCGCCTCATCGACGATGCGATCGCGCTCTATGAGATGACGGATGAGGAAGGGAAGGTCCGCTGGGACCGGATGCCGAAGCTCATCCCGAACCTCACGTACAGCCCTGAGTACCGCACGACGCACTATCAGGTCGTCATGCCGGAGCGTCCTGCCGCGACCGCCACAGCAGGAGGCCGATCAGCGGGCTTGAAGCCAGGTACAGGAACCGTACAGCCGCGATGATGCGGAAGAGGAGCACCGACTCCTCGCCGCGCTTCCTCTCGAGCAGGGGATACCCCTCCTCGTAGACGAGCCGCTTCTCCTCCTCATGGATGCGCTCCAGGAGCGAGAGGTCCTTCTTGATATAGCCCTCTTTCAGCATCACGAAGAGCTTGCTCATGCCATCGAAGAGCGCGAGCGTCTCCTGTGATGCCTTCGCGGGCCGCTTGACGAGGAGGAAGACCTCGCGCTGGCCGTGGACGAGCCCGGTGTAGAAGGCCCAGAGGAGCTGCGTCGGTTCCGACGGATCCGCTGACTTCGACGCGATCCGCCTGCAGAAGTTGTCGTAGCGCTGGATCGTCGCCTCGACCTCGAGGATCCCGGCGGTGACGTCGCTCCCTTGGAGATGCCTCCGCACGAGCGAGTAGATCTCCTCGATGCTATAGAGGATCTTCCTGAACACCGCATCCGCCCGTTCGGCCGACGGCTCGGTGATGTTCTCGATGATGCAGCGCCCTTCCCCATGCGATACGACATCGAAGCCGGGCAGGAGGTCCCGGACGGTCTTCTGCACGATGGGGAACTGCGTTTCGCCGGTGAGGTCGATCGTCACCCGGTCGAAGCCGAGCCGGTAGGCGTTCGTGACTGCGGTGCGGACCGACGTTTCCTGGGCGCTCGCGAGCGAGAAGGCAGCCTCACGCTTGATGTCCTTCCCCTCCGCGCTGATGATGAGGTCGCCCTCCTTCTCCGCTATCTCGACCTCGGCTCCCTTGCCGAGGTTCCTCGCCTTCGCCCAGCGGGCGGGGATGCTCACCATGAGCGTGGTCTGCCCCTGCCTGATGAGTCTGCGTCTCATGGCATGCCTAAGGGGTTTATTTATATATAAACCTATCGATTTGTTTAAACATAAAATTAAATATATATAGTTTATACGTAAGGTTTATACTTCTTTCATTGTACCTACCGGGTAGTAATAATCATACCAGGTGATACGATGATGAACATGCTCAAGAAGGCGCTGCTCACCGCAGCGGCAGTGTATACGATCGCCACCGGCGCGCAGGCGCAGACGGAAGCGAAGCCGGTGCTCGACAGGGTGCATAGCGAGACCTCGTTCGTAGAGAATGAGAAGAAGGAAGGGCTCCCGTACCAGCGCGTCTGGGTGACCGGCGACAAGGTGCAGCTCCGATACGACGCCGGCTTCGACCTGGCGAAGGGCGACCGGACGATCGACAAGGCCGGCCTCTACGTCATGGACGTGCTCTCCGACGGCAGGCGCAGCATGAACCTCGCGGTGGTCAACCTCGGCAACTACGACGGGAACGACGAGACATGGGGCTTCTCCTGGATACGCCTGCCTGTCGGCGACGCGACCGCCGCTCTCGACTACGGCATGAGCGTGCAGCAGCACGGCCCGGGCAGGAGCTATGTCTACGGCATGCTCGAGGGCGTGAAGGCGGGACCGCTCACGCTCTACGCCGACGCGGCGCTCATGGCGAAGGACCGCGCGACCGGCGAGGAGAGGAATAGGCTCTTCGGCTTCGTCGCGGGATCCACCGACGACGCGTTCCTCTCGATTGGGAATACCATCAACGCGACGAGCGTCTTCGCGTTCTACACGGGGAGCGACGCGCTCGGGACGCTCACCTGGTACAAGCATGACCGCGAGACCGGTGTCTGGCACATCAAGAACCGGATCGGCGCGGGGAAGAAGCAGGAGGGGTTCTACACGACGAAGAACGCCCACAACGTCGCACGCATCTTCACCGTGCCGTCCTTCTACGACACCCACCTCCCGCCGCCGATGACGAAGGGCACGTACTCGCTCGGGCTCGACCTTTCCGGCGACGACGGCTCGATGACCGTCAAGGCGCTGCCCGGCGTGCAGACCGCCGTGGGCATGATCGGCCTCGGCGCCGAGACGCAGTGGACCGGGAAGACCACCGACACCGGCCTTGTCGCGTCCTACTACACGACCACGAGCGTCGGCGACCTCGACGCGAAGGTCGAGGCGAACTACAACGCCCGCACCAGGCAGGCGGACGCGTGGATCACGCTCGACTACACGCTGAGGTGATGAGAGATGCACGACCTTGAGAAGCTCGCGCGGGAGAACAGGAACCTCACGTGCTTCGTGATGGAGCACGGCGGCCTGTTCTACACGCTGGAGGCGAAATATGAGATCCTCGGCGTCCCTGATGCGGGGGCAGACCACAGGCATGAGATGAATGCTGCCATGCGTTCCACCATCAGTATGCAGGGTATCGCCGACTCGCCGGTCACCAACTGGACGGACAATGGCTTGGTGCTGGTGTACGAAGGGAAGGGCATCGGCATATTCTCGCTTTCCGGCAGGCACGCGCCCGGGTACGAGGCCTGGGAGATCTTCCTCGCGAAGCCGCGGCTGCTCGACGACGTGCCGAAGGTGTTCGCGGCGATCGACGAGTACTGCAATCTCATAAAACAGAAGGGAAGGTGATACGACATGAGATGCGACTTTTGCGACTATACTTGGATGACGAGGGTGAAGACGCCGAAGGCGTGCCCGCGCTGCAAGCGCAGGTTCGACTACCCGGCGGTCGACATCCTCGAGCGCGCGATCGCGCAGATGAAGCAGGCGGACTGAACAGGACGAAGGTGAACGATCATGGATCTTGTCACAAAGACGAAGGAATACTTCAACCAGTATCTCAAGCGGTTCAAGGAGCGCGACGAAAGCTTCGGCCTTATGATAGAAGTGCGGACGGAAGGGAACGTCGGCTACAACGCACCGGCCTACGAGGACCTCGAGATCGAGGTCGTCCATAGGAAAGTGGACGATGGCGCCCATTCATGGGGCGTCGGCAATGAGCAGCAGCAATACAACGAGCACATCTTCCTCAACCCCACGAACGACACTGCCGTCCTCGTCGAGCGCCAGGAGGCGATCGGCGAGCTCATGGAGGACAAGGTGCTCGCGGAGTGGGCGCAGGAGGTCAAGCTCGCCGGCGACCGGTTCCAGCATGACAAGCACTTCTCCCACGATATGCGCGATGAGCATGTGCAGAGGCTCGAGAGGGCGAACCTCCTGGTCAATCTCATCGAGGCGATCACCGCTCCCACACAGGCCAAGAGCGCCTACCTGACAAGCATCCAGGATTTCGGCGCACGGTTCGCGGCGGATGAGGGTTTCCAGAAGGTCAAGGAGTTCATGAATGCCCTCTACCGCGAGTACGACCTGGGGAACGCGACGGCGAAGATGCGGTGCGATCTCGGACATGGGGACCTCGAGTCGGTCGAGAACCGCCGGCACCTCTATGCGACCGCAGAGAAGATGATCGAGATAACGGGCAGGCTCCTCGACGAGGAGCGGTTCGAGGGATTCCTCAACAACGAGGCAGAGGGCGTGAATCTCAAGAAGACGCTCGAGGAGAGGAAGGGTTTCTACAACAAGATTCTGTTCGTGTTCGAGGGAGGCCTCGACAACTTCCAGCGCACGCACAACAGTGGCTACCACCAGCTGACCGACTACTGGCTCGACCTCATCAACGAGGCGGTCTACGCCAAGCTTCCCGAGGCGGAGCTGCACGACTCGATGCAGACGCTCGGCTTCCTCATCGGCGCGGCGAAGGTGCAGCGGGAGTGGGCGGAGCGCGGCGTCCCGGTGACCCGACCGACGTTCCTCCCGATGGAGGAGAAGCGGACCGTCATCGAAGGAGGCTACAACACAACGCTTATGAAGGCGCTCGAGGCGGAGGATGTCGTCACGAACGACATCATCTCAGACAAGGACCGGAACGTCTTCGTGGTGACCGGCCCCAACAACGGGGGAAAGACCACCTACATCCGGCACGTCGGCCAGGCGTACTGGCTGAGCCATATCGGGATGTGGCTGCCGGCGGAGAAGGCCGAGCTCTCGACCATCGACGGCATCTTCACCTCCTACACCTACCAGGACGACACTGAACAGGGCACCGGCCTGTACCTCACCGAGCTCAAGCGCGTGAAGGAGTTCACGAACCCGAGCAACGGCAACCACGCATCCACCCCTTACTCAGTCGTCTTCTTCGACGAGTTCGCGAACGGCACCGACCATGTTGAGTCGGTGGAGGCGACGAAGATCGTGCTCGAGCACCTGGTCATGAAGGGCATCACCGCCTACTTCACCACGCACAAGCAGGAGATAGCCGACGCCGTCGAGACCGGCGAGCTGCCGCACAGCATGAACCTCGCGGTCGAGGCGCGGCAGAATGGGAGCGGCATCGAGTTCACCCATCGCGTCATCCGGGACGCACGCGAGAGGTCGTACGGAAACCTCCAGCGCGAGGCGATCGGCATCACCCGCGAGGGGCTGTACGCGAGCCTGGAGAAGGACATCCGTCAGGGCAAGTACGCGAAGGACGCGACGCGGGTCGGCGAGTTGAGGAAGAGGTGATACCGATCGATCATGATACCCTCACCGACGTTCTCGATTCGGGCCGGGAGTGGCTCACGCTCACCCAGATCAACGATCCGCATACGCGCGCCGGCTACGCGGTCATCGTCGCCGAGGACGAGATGAACACGTATGAGGTCTCGGAGAGGCAGATAACCGACTATGTCGCGCTCGGACCGGTGAGGATGAATTTCTCGGTTCCTGCGCACACCAAGCGCACGCTGGCGTGGGACGGGACGCTCGAGGCGGTCGTCGCGCAGGCGGCTCCCTATCTCGACAAGGCGAACGTCGTCGTCGCACGCGCCCCGAAAAGGGAAGGGCTGGTGAACGCCGAGTACAACGTGCTACACTACCTCGTGCGTACCTACAGACGGTATAAGGAAGGGGCATGATGCGAGTACGCTCACTCGGGCGTTATCGCGCCGTGCGCGCATGCGTCGGCGCACTGGCCGCAGCCGATGCACTTCGAAGAGTCGAACTCGACCTTCCTCCCGCGGGTGAGCGCACCGGTCGGACACGCCTCCACGCATCCCTTGCAGGCTGCCCCGCCGCCGCATCTGCACGAGGCGCATGCCCCGTCCTTCCAGCAGCACCGCCCATAGTCGATGGCGATCGGCATGAGAAGGACGGAGTAAGAGGAAGTACAAAAAGAGAGCATATAAAAATGCCCGCTTCACGCGAGCGCGCAGTAGGGCACGCACTGCAGCGTGCAGATCTCCGCCTCAGGGTCGTTCCGGCACGCCGAGCCGCATTCGAAGTATTCGCCGCCCATCCCGACGCAGTCCTCCTCTGAGACGTACTCGCACTCCTCATACGCTGGCAGCCACGTGCCGCCGGCGTCGTTGCAGAGGATCTCCTTCGGGATGCGCATCACGTCCGAAGGCCCGCTCGGCGGTAGCTCCTCGGTCCAGGTGTTCCCTTCGGCATCGCGGCATCGGCGCGGGTAGGATTCCATCACCGGATTCCCCGCCGCGACGCACTCGCCGAAGGACGAGACAGCGCCTTCCTCGGGAAGGATGAGGCCGGTGCAGCGCCAGTTGATGTCCGCGTTCCTGCTCTCGTCGAGCACCACGCAAGCGGGATTGCAGCCCGGCTTCTCGTTCTCAGGGCTCATCTCGAGCCCGATCCACCAGGAGCCGGTGATGTCGTTCCTGCTCGCCTCGTCGGAGAGCGCCCCCATCTGGACGCAGAGGGAGTCGCCGGCGATCCGGTAGGCATCGTCCTTGGTGAGCGGCACGACCGGCGTGCACTCCTCCTCCCAGCTGCGCAGGCACTTCTGGCGCTCCTCGCACCAGGAATAGCCTGCCGCTATCAGGCAGCCGTGCTCGTCCATGTCGCCGCCGATGGGCCTCTCAGGCTGCGTCGTGCAGCCCGCGGCAAGTAGCAGTGCGATGATCCCGATTGCGTATGCGATCCTCATAGCGGTTCACCGCATTCGGGTAGGCGGCACTCCTATATAAATCTACCAAAGGGTGCGGTCCGGCTTGCAGCTACCCTGCAGAACGGCAAACCTTTTTATAGAGAGGTTCTTTTTAAGCGGCCATGGCCAATCGCGTCACCGACCATGTCACGAGGTTCGAGCATGCCATCCTCTTCCTGATCTTCCTATCGGTGGGGCTCGTCTTCATCGAGATGTTCGTCTACCTCACGCCGGAGCAGGAGGCCACCATACGGATCGTCGACGGCATCGTGATCGCCTGCTTCGCGATCGACTTGGTGATCGAGTACCGGCGATACCGCGATCCCGAGGTTTTCTTCCATCACTGCTGGCTCGACATCCTCGCGATCGTTCCGTTCACCGCCCTCTTCCGGCTGCTCAAGTTCGCGAAGGTGGTGCGGATGACACGCGCTCTCGGGGAGTACGTGAAGACGGAACAGATGAGCAGGGGTGCGCGGAAGACGACGAAGCTGCCTAAGCCCTATCATCTCCAGCGCGCCCGGCCGATCGTGCTCAGCAGGGGGTCGAGGAATGAGGCGCTCCGCAAGCGCAGGTGACATCACGGTCCGCCGCTGCGGCGACCGTGACTACCGCTTCTGCCATGACCTCACCCGACGGCTTATGGGGCCTTACTTCGAGCGGCACATGAGCGGGTTCTCGCCGAGGAAGTTCCGGATGAGGTTCTGGAAGGACAGGATCAGGATCGTCGAGAAGAGAGGCAGGCGCATCGGCTACTACATGGCCGGCTGCTACGGCGACGCCTGCCGCCTGCATGAGATCCACCTTTCCGGCCCGCATCAGGGCAAGGGCATCGGCACCATGCTGCTGCGGCGCGTCGAGCGCGAGGCGAGGCGCAGGGGCATGAGGCGCATCAGTCTGATGGTCTTTTCCGACAACCCGAGCGTGCGGCTCTATCGCAGGCTCGGCTACAAGACGATCCGGAGCGCGTGGGTGAACAGGATCATGGAGAAGGAGCTGTAAGCGCCGGCCTCACTTCTTCGCGTAGCGGTCCTGGTCCCTGCCGTAACATTTTCCCATGACCTTCTTCCACGAGGAGTCGAGGTCCACGTCCCGGGAGTTCGCGAGGCAGCAGAGCGTGAAGACGATGTCTGCCATCTCCTCGCCGAGGTCGCCGTCCCTCTCCTCCAGCTTCCTGCGCTTGGGGCCGAAGCGGTGGTTGATCTCGCGGGCGAGCTCGCCCTGCTCCTCGGCGAGGCGCGCGAGGATCTCGTGCGGCTGCCAGTAGGGCACCTTGAACTGCCTGGCCCATCGGTCGACGTCCTGCTGGACCTCCTTGAGCGCCATGGAAGGAGGTTACGCGAGGGGTTATTTAATGGTTTTCTCGGCTCTGTTGAAAATCTCGCCTTCGCTCGGGCCGGCGCCGACGCAAAGGCCCACACCCGACGCTCAGGCACGCACCAGACCCTCGGGAGATGGGATCCCCTTAAAGGAATTCCCCTTACCGGCCTTTGGAAGGGCTCTACCGCAGCCTTCGCCCCCTGGCTCTGGCCGCTTTCTCAGCAACGCCGGTTTTCCCTGAAAATTTATATAGTACCGCGTGCTGGGAGCGGCGCATGGACCGTATCCTGACCATGGATATCGTTGCGGCGGCAGCCGTGATGGTCCTCCTGCCGCTGCTCGACCCGTTCGCAGTCGTCCTCTCAGCCCACCTCCTGCTCTATCCCTATCTCCACTTCACCGGGAGGAAGCGCCTCATCAGGATGGTGCTGATTGGGACTGCTTTCGCGCTTGTCTGGGTGGCGATCGCAGGCGATATCTATCAGTATGCCTTCACCTCGCCCATGATCGGCACGTTCAACACCTTCGCCTTCCTCGCCTGGAGCCTCGGCCTCGCCTATCTCGGCGTCATCATGACCCATGCGGAGAAGCGGTGGAGGCTCCCTTTCCGGATGCGGCTGCTGCTCTTCACGCTCCCGTACTGGCTGCTGCTCATGACCCTCGAGACCATCGCTTACCATGTCTGGGGCTATCAGAACCTGCCGACCGGCAGCTATCCCGGGCTGCCGGTCTGCGACTGCATCCACGCGCCCCGCTGGATGCAGGCGGTCTACCTCTCGATGGGCCCGGTGTTCTACACGGCCTGGTCGTATGCCCGGAAGAATCTGACCGGGAGAAGGGGACGGACGGCTGCCGGATGAGGAGCAGGATTATTATATGAGCGGCCCTTATAGGGTCCTATGACCATCACCACATGGGACTATAAGGACGCGCACCCGCTGCTCGACCACTACACGCGCTCGGCGATGGACATCCTGAGGAGGCGGTTCCCTGATCCCCTCTATGCGATGGAGCAGGGGGATGTGGGTCCTCGGAAGAGGATCACCGTCTGCGATGTGAGCCTTGAGGCAGAGGCAGGGCAGCGCCGCAAGGCGCTCGAGATGTATCTCTATCCGCCGGGCGTGGACATCTTCGTCTACGACACGCTCGTCGCCGCCAAGGCCGACTGGGTCGCGCGGAAGTTCCAGGAGAAGGCGCCTGACGCGGTCATCGTGATGCTCACCGGCATGCCTGAGGCCTGATGAGGGGTCGGCAGTGAGAGGGCGGGAAGGTCCGCTCACTGGTGCCTGAAGTGGCGATGCCCGTCGGTGAGGATCATCCTCGCGAGGCAGCCGTCCATGACCTTGATGACTTCCGTGTCGTTCACCGACCCGCCCGGCTGGATGAAATTCCTGAACCCCTGGTTGAGCGCGTAGAGCGGGCCGTCAGGGAAGGGGTAGAAGGCGTCGCTCGCGACGACGGTCTTCTTCTCGAGCACCTCATCCTGGCGCATCAACATACCGGAGCGGTGGATGTAGTCGAGCGCCCGGTCGACCGCGAGCCTCATCGAGTCGACGCGGTTCGGCTGGCCCATGCCGGCGCCGATGAGCAGGTACTTGCCAGCGTCGTACTCGTAGCCGATGGCGATCGCGTTCGACTTCAGGTGCTTGGCCGCGAGCACGGAGAAGGTGAAGAGGCCCTCCATCGCCGGGTCGACGCTCGTGCCGGCGACAAGACCCCGTTTCTCCTCAGGCCCTGCGGGCCGCATCAGCTCGGCCATGGGCGCAGGCAGCAGCGTGCCGTCGAAAGACTGCTCGAGATAGCCGCCCGAGATGGTCCTGCCGATGGTCGCATCGGTCCGGAGCGAGGGGTACTTCCCCGGGAAGTGATACTGCATGAGCCGGATGTTCTTCGGCTTCCTGCCCGCGAACTCGCCTTCCGCCTTCGCCCAGTCGAGGAAGCGCTGCGAGTAGCCGGGGGCGATCACGAGCTCGACGAACTGCTTCTCCTTGTAGACACCTTCCTTGAGGAACTCGAGCACGCCATCGTCAGCAGGCGACGAGAGCGCGATGATGCTTCCGAACGCTGACACCGGGTCGCCTGCCCAGGCGTGGGCGAGCGCCATCGCCGGAGTCACGCCGGTCGCCATCCCGCAGGGGTTCGCATGCTTGACGACCGCGGCCGCATGCCCCGCGCCTGTCCTGATCAGGTCGTCGACGATCGCCGCCGCCGCGTCGGCGTCGGTCCAGTTGTTGTAGGAGAGGGGCTTTCCCTCGTAGAGGACGTCCGCGTGCGCGATGCCGTTGACGTCTGTCGGCGACTTGTACGTGATGCCGGCCTGGTGAGGGTTCTCGCCGTAGCGGAGAACGACGCCGTTCCGGTAGAACGGGCGGACGGACTTCTCTCCTGTCAGCTTCTCGGTGAGGACTGTCGCGTTCCTCGCCCGGTAGTCGGCGAGGTAGTTGAGCGCCTTCGCGGCGAACGTCTCGCGGAAGGCCTGGCTGAGCTCGCCGCCGTTGTTCTTCAGGTGCGCTATCGCGGTCCGGTAGTCTGTCGGGTCGACGAGCACGCCGACGCTGTTCATGTTCTTGACCGCGGAGATCACCATCGTCGGTCCGCCGATGTCGATGTTCTCGATGATGTCCTCGAGTTTGGCGTTGGGATCCGCCGAGACCTTGTCGAACGGGTACAGGTTGCAGACCACGAGGTCGATCGGCTTCACGCCGAGCCTCTGCGCTGTCGCGACGTGCTCGGGATCGTGCCGGTCGTAGAGGATGCCGCCCTCGATGAGCGGATTGATGGTCTTCACCCTGCCGCCGAAGGCCTCGGGGAATCCCGTGATGTCGGACACATCGGCGACATTGTAGTCGCCCATGCCGCGGATCGCCTTAGCGGTGCCGCCCGAGGAGACGAACTCGATCCTCGGGTTGACCTTGACGAGCCCCTCGACGAGCATGCCGAGATTATCCTTGGAGAAGACTGAGATCAGTGCGCGTTCGATCATCCGGTACCACCCCTCGGCTCCCGATATCGGGCGCCGATGGAGAGGCCCAGAGCCAGCCCATTTATTAATTTTACCATTATTTGATAGATACAATAGGCATGAGTAATCTTAATTAAGGAGAGGGGACTGTGAGGATGCCATGAAGGCCGACATCGCTGAGCTTCGGAAGCTGTGCATCAAGGTGCTGAAGAAGCGCGGCATGACAGGGGAGGAGGCGGAGGCCATGATCGAGGAGTACTTCTACGGCGAGCTCTCGGGCAAGAAGAGCCACGGCCTTTCCGCGTTCCCGAAGGCGGTGGAGCGGCTCAGGGAGCCCGAGGGGCCGTGGGTTATCGAGAGGGAGAGCGAGACCTATGCCCTGATAGACGGCAAGGGCAACCCCGGCTCGATCATAGGGAAGGCCGCGATCGAGCTCGCGATCCTCAAGGCCGAGGAGCGCGGGATCGCCATCATCGGCATGCACAACATGGAATCGTATGTCATGCCCGGCTTCTACGCGCACCTCGCGGCGAAGCACGGCATGATCGGCTGGGTGATGAACAACTCGCGGCCCCGGACCGCGCCCTACGGCGGCATCGACCCGCGCCTCGGCGCGAACCCGCTGGGGATCGGCATCCCGCGGAAAGAGTGCCCGTTCGTCCTCGACATGGCGACCTCGGAGCGCGCGATGGCGGAGGTCAGGCATGCGCAGAAGCGGGGCGAGCAGGTGCAGGAGGGCATGGCCCTCGACGCCGACGGCGAGCCCACGACCGACCCGCACAAGGTGCATTCCCTCGTGCCGTTCGGCAGCTACAAGGGCTACGGCATCTCGATGGCGATCGAGATCATGGCGGCCATGGTCGGCGGCAAGACCGGATCCAAGGTCGCGAGCGACCTCGACCGAGGCTACCTCTTCATCGTGATCGACCCGCGGATCTTCACGACAGAGGAGCGCTTCCTCGAGGAGATCGAGGAGCTGTGCAGCGAGATCAAGTCGTCGCGCCTCGCGAGGTGGGCGATGGAGATCAGGATACCCGGCGAGCGGTCGGGCATGCTGCTCAAGGACGCGCTCTCGTCCGGCATGATAGAGGTCGATGACCGCGTGGTCGAGGAGATCGAGCGGCTGACGCTCTGATCACCCAACCTTATTGAACCGCCGCATCGTCCTCCCGTCCCGCTCGACAGTCTCGAGGAACATCTTCCTCGGCCTGACCCAGAAGTCGTGGGGGCCGTGGCTCGAGTCGTCGTGCAGCGCGCGGTAGACGACGAGCTCCTCGCCGGTCTCGCTGTGCTTCGCGATCCCAAGGACCTCATACTTCTTTCCCTTGAAGTGCAGGTAGGTGCCTGGCTCGGGATCCATGGAAGCGAGGGGGACGGACGGGTATAAAAACCTTCACCCCTCGGCGTCGGCCTGGAGCTCGCGGAGCTTCGCGAGCACCTCGTCCACGTGGCCGGGGACGCTGACCTTGCACCAGGCGTGCGCGATCCTCCCCGCAGGGTCGATGATGAACGTGCTGCGCTGCACGCCCTCGGACTCCCTGCCGAACATCGTGCGCTTCCTCGCGGCGCCGTAGGCGTCGATGATCCTCCGGTCGAAGTCGGAGAGGAGCGTGGTCCGAAGCCTGTGCTTCTCGGTGAAGCTCTTGTGCTTCCTGATCGTGTCCGGCGAGACGCCGATCACCATCGCGCGCATGCCGTCGAACTCGGCCCGATGGTCCGAGAAGCCGAGGTTCTCGAGCGTGCAGCCGGGTGAGCCGTCCTTCGGGTAGAAGTAGAGCACCACCCAGCTGCCCGCATAGTCGCGCAGGCAGATGTCGTTCCCTTCAGTATCGTACAGGCAGAAGCCGGGCGCCTTCACGCCTGTCGGCTGCTCGAGCCGGCAAACCTGTCCCATGATGGCCACCTCCTTGGTGGGATCATCGCTGAGACGGAGGGATATAAAGGATAGGGAAGGAGGGTAGGGAACAGAGATCCTTAACGGCTGTCGGGATCAGCCCTCGAACAGCCAGCCCTCGTGCTGGGCGTGGAAGGAGACCGGGTCGCTGACGTACTCGTACGCGCGGGATATCAGCTTATAGTGCGCGTTCTCCTGCTCCATCAGGAAGACGAGGAAGTCCTTCGTCGCCTGCCCCTCCGCGTCGGCGAGCGCCTCCGCGTAGAAGTCGTAGCTCTCCTTCTCGAGATGGAGCGCGGTCTCGTGCGCCTTGACGTCGTCGGCGGAGAGCGCGGTGCGCTCCTTGAACTCCTCGGTCGTCATGGTGAAGAACTCCGCAGTCCTCTCCTCGTCGTCGCCGAGCGCCTCGGCGTGGAGATCGCCAGTCTTGAGGTAGTCCTCGATCGCCTCGACGTGCCGCAGCTCCTGCTCGGCGAGGTAGGTGAAGGTCTTATTCACCACCGGGTTGGCGGTCGCCTTCGCCGCCTCCATATAGATTCCGTGGCCCTTCTTCTCGAACGCGAGGGCCTTTTGCATCGCCTCTTTCAGTTCCATGGTCGATCGTCTCCGGGAGAGGGATATGAACGGGTAAAAGGGAAGGGGAAGGCCTGTTTCAGTCCTCCGGCCCTTCGCCGAGCAGGTTCTTGAGCTCGGTGATGTGCTCCATCTCGTCCATGATGACGTGGCGGAGGAGGTGCTCGAGCTTCATGTAGGCGTAGGGCAGGTTGTCCCGCTCTTTCCTGAGCAGCTCCATGATCTCGCCGTAGAGCTCGACCGCCTCGCGCTCGTCGGCGAGATTGGCGGTGAGGATCTCCTTCACCGTCTTCGCCGCCTTCGCGGGCGCCGCTTTCATGGAGGGCGTGCCGCCGAGGTAGGCGCCGATCATCTCCCTGAACTTCGTCGCGTGCTCGGCCTCGTCGGACGCGATCTCCTTGAGACGCGCGATGACGGCCTCGGCGTTCTCGCCGTCGACGAGCTCGGCATGGCTCAGGTACTGCATGTTCGCCTGGTGCTCGGACTCGAGCGCCCTGTTGAGCATATCGATGAGCTGTTTTGATACCTTGGTCGTTTTCATGGTATTCACCCTCGATGAGGCCTGAATGCCTCCCCCTATTTAATCCTTGCCTCTCCGCCGGCGATCGTGCACTGGCACGCAAGGCGTTCTGTGCCGCTGCAGCCCTGCTCCTCCTCGTGCCCGGTGAGCGGGGAGAGGTTCTCCATACCGGATTCGATCTCGATGCGGCAGGCGCCGCAGACCCCTTCGTAGCAGCCGAAGGGGACGCCGAGCCGTCCCGCCGCCTCGACGATCCTGCTGCCGTCGGGGATCTCCTCGGTCCGGTTGCCGCGGATGAGCCTCGCCATCGCTCACTCATCCTGTCCGAAGCAGGGAGGGCAACCCTTGAAAGCGAGCTCTTCCATCGCAGGCTCATCGAGCCCCTGTTTCGCGCCGATGTAGCAGAGCTCGTCGCAGCTGTAGCGTTCGAGCATGCCCTGGCGCAGCATCCGTGTCGTCGGTTTGCTTGTTTTCATGTTGGTTTCACCTTTCGTATCGTGTCTGTATCGTGATCGCACTTCGCGCACACACCGTAGACCGTCACCTCGACGTGGTCGGGAACGAACCGCTTCCGGTCGATATGCCGGGTCGCCGCAGCCTCTATATCCTCGGCCGGGACATCGTAGATCCCGCCGCAGGAGGTGCACACGCAGTGCTCGTGCGCCGCGAGGTCGGCGTCATAGCGGTAGCCCCCGCCGATCTGATGGCGGTGGATGATGCCGCGCTCGGCGAGCAGGTTGAGGTTCCGGTAGACAGTGGCGAGCGCGATGGACAGCAGCTTCCTGCTGACCGCGGCATGCACCTCCTCCGCTGTCGGATGGGTGTGGACGCTTTGCAGGTAGGCGAGGATCGCTTCACGCTGGGGCGTGTTCCGTGTCGATGCCATCGAGTCACCACCCTTATTGATAATAATTATTGATAAGAATGTTCCTATGCTATTTAAGGTTTGTGGAAGTGAGGTGAGGAACCCAGTTTCCGAGACTATTTATAAAAGAATGCTATAACAGTATATACATCTGTATACCGACTGACGATACCTTGCTCGGTGTCCCGCCTCGCCGTCGCCGTGGCTGTTCGGCCTTTCCGCGAGATGAGGCCTCACGACGCCACACGATAAGGTGATGGCAGGCACCGCGCAGCCCGAAAAAAAGGAGGTGGCGAGCATGGTCAATGTCCCGTACCGGAACATCGAGAAGGAGGTCTTCGATGTCTTCAGGGAGTGCTGCTCAGGCCTGAACCCCCTGCTGCGCAGGCCCTTGATCAGTCGAGGCCGTAGGATTCCAGGAAATCCCGGATCATCTTGAACTCGGTGAGGAACCTGTAGCCCTTGTCGGTGAGCGCATAGGTCCTCTTCCCCTTCTTGTCCTCCTTTGTGAGGATCAGGCCTTTCCCTATGAGCTCGTTGAGGTAGTCGGTGAGCATCTGGTAGGAGAGATTGGACTTGTAGAGTATGTGCGTGGGCTTGATGCGGTCGCCCTTCTCGCGGATCACGAGCAGGATGTCGTGGATGATCTCGAGCCGGTCCCGTTTCTTAGCCATGGTTGCGGATCACCAGGATGAGGTTTGCGAGCATGAGCAGGTATGCCACCATCTCGAGCAGGTGTCCCACCGCGTAGAACAGCGGGTCCTCGTAGGTGAAGATCAGCAGCGCCTCGCCGACGAGCATGAAGAGGAAGCCGGCGGCAACGAGCAGCGTCAGCGCGCTCCGGTGCTCGCGCCAGTTCCCGATGAAATGCCAGGCGATGAACGCGAGGAGCACGGACGACACCATCGCGAAGACCGCGAGAGGGTTTCGGGACGTGATGATCGCCACCACCGCCACCGAGAGGAGCATGAGGTAGATGCGCGCCTTCGCCACCCGGAAGGTCATGTAGGCGAGGAGCGCGAGGCCTGCGGTCATCAGCGCCATATGGGAGTACAGGCCGATGTCGTAGAGGATCGACTCGGTGAGCTGCTCGATGGATGCGCAGACCGAGTGGTCGGTGCCCGACCAGACCAGGAGGTTGAAGAGCGCCTGGATGAGGTAGGAGAGCCCGATCGCGAGGAAGGATAGGCCGAACATCCGCGCAGGCTTTGCCGACGTCGCGCGGTGCACCCTGAACGCGAGGAGCGAGACGAGGAGCGAGACGATCGCGAACACCGACTGCAGGATGATGTCGAAGCCGCTGAACCACGCGGGGCAGAAGGGGAGATGGGCCATGCGTTCCCGCGTTAAGTCGGGTGTGGTATTTAAGGTTTGTGCAATCGCGCACGCGACTGGTCCTCCCGATGGTATTTAAGGATGCTGCGCCTGGAGTAATCCCCGGTGCGATCGGCACCGTCGAGAATGAGAGGTGGTCGGCATGCGTACCCGCAGGGCAAGCCAGGAATACCAGGCAGGGCTCGTCGAGAAGGAGCTCAGGATACTCCATTGGGAGACGTACCACACGGTCCCGAGCAGCGACGAGCTGCGGAGACTGATAGACTGATGGGACCGGTCCCCGCAGCGGAGCAGGCCCGGTGCGTGAAGCGCATCAGGGGCGAGAGAGGCGAGATCGCGGTCGACATGTGCGCGATCGACGGCGTCGAGGATGACGGCCGTGAGCCCATGCCTGGCCGGGACCGGGCGATCATCGATGGACCGATGCGGAAATGAGGGGGATAAAGGGCAACATGACCGGTGGGGGCCCTTGTCCCCTGCTATCTCATCTCCTCTTCTTGGCGGCCTTATTCCAGGATCCGCAGCATGCCATGCCACCCGCTCCCGCGAGCGATAGGCATGATGCCCGACTGACGTGAGCCGCGTAAATAACCATTGCCTTTCCTTCCCCACGACGCCAATCCGATTAGAAACCATTATATACCTGCCCCTCCGCACGAACGGCCCATGTTCTCGGCACGGGCGAGGGGGATCGCGCCGAGCGCGACGCTCGCGATCTCGGCGAAGGCGAAGGCCATGAAGGCAGCGGGAGAGGATGTCATCGACCTCTCGGCAGGCGAGCCCTTCTTCGGCCTCTTCCCCGGCATCAGGCAGGCGGGGAAGCGCGCGATCGACGAGAATTTCGCCCAGTACACGCCGGTCCCCGGCACTGACGCGTTGCGTCAGGCGATCGCTGAGAAGTTCACGCGCGAGAACGGCATAGCCTATGCGCCTGAGCAGGTCGTCGTCTCGAACGGCGCGAAGCACACGCTCATGAACGTGTTCCTCGCGCTCTGCGATCCCGGCGACGAGGTCATCATCCCCTCTCCGTACTGGCTCAGCTACCCTGAGCAGGTGCGGCTCGCAGACGGCAAGCCCGTCATCGCGACGACCGAAGGGTTCGCGATCACCGCGGAGAGCATCGTGCCCCGCATCACGGAGCGGACCAGGGCGGTGCTGCTCAACTACCCGAATAACCCGACAGGGTCCGTCATCCCGAAGGCGGAGCTCAGGCGCATCGCCGACCTCTGCCTCGGCGAGAGCGACCGCGCCTTCATCATCGCCGACGAGGTCTACGAGCATTTCTCCTACGACGCGCCGCACGTGAGCATCGCCTCGCTCTCTGACGAGATAGGGGAGCGCGCCGTCACCGTGAACGCGGTCTCGAAGACGTATGCGATGACGGGCGTGCGGATCGGCTACTGCGGCGCGCCGCCCGAGCTCGCGAAGGCGATGATGCGGCTTCAGAGCCACATGGCCTCGAACCCGAGCTCGATCGCCCAGCGGATGGCGGAAGCGGCGTTCTCTGTCCCGCAGGCGGAGATACGGAAGATAGCGAGCGGCTACAAGGCACGGCGCGACCTCGTCGTGCGCCGCCTCAAGGCGATGGGCCTGGGGATCGTCCCGCCGGCAGGCGCCTTCTACGCCTTCCCCGACATCACGGCGACCGGCCTCGCCTCAGTACCGTTCTGCGAAGGGCTCCTCGGGAAGGCGAGGGTTGCGGCAGTCCCGGGAAAGCCCTTCGGCGCCGATGCGAACATCCGGCTCAGCTTCGTCGTCGGGGAAGAGGCGCTCGGCGACGGGCTCGACCGGCTCGGCACATACGTGCAGGGGCTGATGCGCTGATGGCCGCGCAGAAGGCGATGCCGAAGATCTCCCGGCTTATGTCCACCCAGCACCCGGACAACGTCAGCACGCCGTTCTTCTCGAGCGACCCGGTGATCGCGGGCGATGAGGAGGTGCAGGAGGCCTTCTACGCGTTCTCGCACCTGGGGATCGACGAGCAGCTCTGGGACGCTGAAGGGAAGGAGGTCGACGGCTTCGTGGTGAAGAAGCTCTTCTCCCGCTACGAGAGCTTCTTCCGGAAGAACGTGCTGGGAAAGGACAAGCTGCTCACCATCCGCGTGCCGAACCCCGACGTCGAGAAGGCGGAGGGCAAGGTCCTCATCGAGGCGCTCTCGTCGATCCCGCGCAACCATGACCTCGGCAGGCTCTTCTACGGCAGGGACATCCCTCCTATCTTCGAGGTGGTGGTCCCGATGTGCCTCTCCGAGAAGCCGCTCATCAGGATCCACGAGTACTACAAGCAGCACATCGTCAACCAGCAGGACGAGCGGCTCGTCCGCGGCGACATCACGATCGCGAAGTGGCTCGGCAGGTTCATGCCGAAGGACATCCGCATGACCCCTCTCTTCGAGACCGAGGACGCGATCCTCCATGCCGACGATTACGCCGAGAGGTACATGCGCTACGAGCGCATCAGCGAGCTGCAGCGGGTGTGGTTCGCGCGGAGCGACCCGGCCCTCAACTATGGCAGCGCCGCCGCCGTCATCCTGATCAAGGTCGGGCTCGCCCGGCTGCACCGGCTGCAGGAGCGGACGGGCGTGCCGATCCTCCCGATCATCGGCTGCGGATCGGCTCCGTTCCGCGGAAACTTCACGCCGGCGAACGTGAAGGGGATGCTGAAGAATTACCCGAGCATCCAGACGTTCACCGTCCAATCGGCGTTCAAGTACGATTACCAGCCGCGCGAGGTGATGGGAGCGGTGGAGACCGTCGCCGGCACCAGGCGCCGGGAGCCCATCTTCCCCGATGAGAAGAAGGCGCTCGCCATCTTCGGGTCCATCAAGAAGGAGTATGTGGGGGCGATCCGGCTCCTCGCGCCGGCGATCAACAGGGTAGCGCCCTTCGTCCCGCACCGGCGGAAACGGAAGCTGCACGTCGGGCTCTTCGGCTACTCGCGAAAGACCGGCGGCGTGGCGCTGCCCCGCGCGATCCGCTTCACCGCCTCGCTCTACTCCCTCGGCCTCCCGCCCGAGATCCTCGGCATGGCCTGCCTCAGCGGCGCGGCGACAGACGAGCTGCGCCGGTTCTACCCGACGCTCGACGAGGACCTCGCCGACTCGCTGCGGTTCTACAACCCCGCGCTCGCGAAGGACCTGCCGGCGCCGGTCCGGCGGATCGCGACAGCGGTGGCGGAGCGGTTCCCGTGCGAACCCGATGCCGGCCATGCCGCGGCGACGGCTGAGGTCGTGCGCGCGCTCGGCAGGCACGACGCGCACGGCATCCAGGAAGGGATGCTGAAGGCCGCGCGGATCAGGCAGTTCCTCGGCTGATCGGGAACCTCAGGACCATCGTCAAGGCTATGGCTCCCGCCGATCGCGAGAAGGGCCGGGATCCCTATGAGGGAATTCCCCCTTCCGGCCTCCGGATCGGCTTCACCGAAGCCTTCGCCTGACAGGCGCTGACCGCAGTCACAACGAGGCCGTCCTGATAGTAAAGCCTTTTATAGGGGAAGGCGTTTTTCCGGCCCATGACGAGGAACAGGGTCGACGAGTTCGCGGCAGACCCCAAGAGGGCGCTCTTCTCCATGGCCGCCCCCATCATGGTGGCGATGATCACCCAGGCGCTCTACAACATCGTCGACACCGCGTTCGTGGGCCGGCTCGGCCCTGAGGCGATCGCGGCGCTCACGTTCTCGTTCCCGCTCTTCTTCATCCTGATGGCGATCAACTCCGGGCTCGCGACAGGGATGAATTCCCGGATCAGCAGGTACCTCGGCGAGAAGGACAGGAAGGAGGCGGAGAACGCCATGCTCCACGCCGGCCTCCTCTCGCTCGGCACCGGGCTCGTGATATTCCTCCTGGGCAAGGCGTTCCTGCGGCCCATCTTCGTCCTCTTCGGGGCTGAAGGGACGGTGCTCGCGCTCGCGATGGACTACATGGGCATCATCCTCTGGGGCATCTTCCTGATGTTCCCGCTGTTCCTGCTCAATCAGACCTTCACCGCGCAGGGCGACACGAAGACGCCGATGAAGGTCACCATCGTCGCGCTGCTCATCAACGTCGTCCTCGACCCGTTATTCATCTATGTCCTCGGCTGGGGCGTGAAGGGCGCGGCGATCGCGACGGTCAACGCCTTCCTCATCGGCCTCCTCTTCATGCTGCACCAGATACGCCGGAAGTCCTACCTCCACCTCAGGCCGCGCTCGTTCCGCTTCCGCTGGGAGCTCGTCAGCGACATCCTCGTCGTCGGCATCCCCGCCGCCGCCTGGATGCTCCTGATGTCGCTCTACAACATCATCATCAACCGGATCATGGCGGCATTCGGCACGCTCCACGTCGCAACCTTCGGCATCAGCGCGCGGCTGGAGAGCCTGACCGTCATGCCCATGGTCGCGATCTCGATCGCGACGCTCACGCTCGTCGGCATGCTCTACGGCGCGAAGCGGTACGAGGAGCTCAAGCGCATCACCTGGTACGCGGTCAAGGTCACCGGCATCCTCACCGCGGCGATCGGCGCCGTGTTCTTCGCCCTTCCCCGGCTCTTCATCCAGGTCTTCACGCCCGATGCCGCGCTCATCGCACTGGGGATCCCCTACATCCGCATCACGGTCATATCGCTCCCGTTCATGGCGATGGCGCTCGTCATCGCGAGGACCATGCAGGGCATGGGCAAGGGCGTGCCCGGGCTCGTCATCAGCCTCACGCGGATCGTGGCGCTCGCGATCCCCTTCGCGTTCTACTTCGTCTACGTCCTCGGCTGGGACTACCTGAGCGTCGCGTACGCCGCGATCATCGGCTCTGCCGGCTCGCTCCTGGTGGCGCTCGTCTGGCTCAAGGACTGCTTCGTCCGGCTGGATCGGGGGCAGTGCTGACCCGTCAGCCGCCGTCGGTGGACGGAGTCTTTATATACGAGCGGTGCCTGGCAGGGGCCATGGCGCGGACGGCGTCGAAAAGGAGGGGAACGCCGAAGGGCTTCCGGCGGAAGAGGGGCAAGGACCCGATGAGCGGAGTGACCGAGCAGGTCAGGCGCAACCGCTGGCCGATCGCCATCGGCATCGTCCTCGGCGTGCTGATCTTCATCGCGACCGGCACCAAGCTCACGCTCTACGGCCTGTTCCTGATAGGGAACGATGTAGTGGTCAGCCTCGACGTCGACCAGACCTCGATCGCGCTCGAGCGCGGCCAGACGGCGATCGTCTCGGCGACCGCGAAGGTCACCACCAACCCCTTCTGCTCCGCCTTTTGCCACGAGACGTTCGAGGACCTGGGCGCCGGCGAGACGGTCGACGAGAAGGAGTTCGAGATACGGCCGGGCAACCCCTACACCATGAACTACGACGTCACCGCCCGGCGCGACGGGACCGGCCAGGACATCTACCGGCTATCGATATCCTGCACCGGCGTGAAGAAGAGCTTCCTGTGCGAGACCGGGGCGAGGCCGACGACGCGGAGCGTCGTCATATCGGTCATGCGCTCCCTCAACGCCGATGACCTGGCGGCGAAGGCACAGGCCCATGACGCGCTCGACGCCCGGCTGCGCGCTCTCGGAAACATCAGCACGAGGCTCGACGGGCTCGCCGACGGCGTCATCGCGTTCGCCGCGGCGGCGGGCGAGGACGAGAAGCTCGCCTCCTCCCTCGCCGATGCGAGCCTGAGCCTCGCGTCGCTCGCGGCGGAGGCGGAGAATGCGCTTCGCGAGTGGGAGGCGCAGCGGTTCGACGCCGTGCTCACGGCGGTAGAGGATGAGGACGCCGCGATCGACAGCCTCATGTCGGAGATCGACAGCCTCGCGAGCGGACTCGCGTCGCTGATAGGGCGAAGGAACGCCGCGGTATCGAAGCTTATCTCGACAAGGGAGACGCTCATCGGCCTCGCCGGCAGGGACTATCTCTCGCAGTCATCCGTCGACCTCATCGCCGCTCTCTCCTCCCGGCTGCAGGAGGCGGTCGATGCGGCCCGTACGCCGGGCGGGCTTGCCGCCCAGGAGACGGCGGCGGAGGCAGCCGAGGCGGAGGCGGGGCTCATCGCCGAGCTCCTCGAGGGACGCATCCTCACGCAGGCGCTCACGAGGCTCCTCGATCTCGACGTCTCGTATGACGCGCTCTGCGAGCTGACGGGCTCCTGCTTCCCGCACCCGGGACCTGACAGTAGGGTGGTGCAGGGCACGTTCTCCCTCGCCGACGTCTGCGAGGCGGTGGACGAGCTCAACGCGAGGGTCGAGCACCTCAACCGGAGCCTGCGAGCCGCGTACCTCGCGCAGGCGTACCCGGACGACAGCCTCTTCTGGGAGAACCTCTCATCCGTCGTCGCGACGACGAGGAACGGCATCGTGCGCGACTACCTTCTGAGCGTGCCGACGGGCATCGGCAACAGCGCCGAGGTCAGCGCGATCCTCCGGAACATGACCTATGCGCCGCGGAACTTCACCTTCCCTGCGCCGAACGCGAGCGCCCCACCTGCCATCGACGATGAGGATGGGGGAAACGCCACCGGGGAGAACGCGACCGCAGGGAACGGTACGCCTGCCTATGATCCCGTCCCCGCGTACGTCTCGCTCATCGCTCAGGGGCTTCCCGCGCGCTGCACCACGATCAGCGCGGATGCGGTGCCGATCCCGGCGGTCGACCTCGCGCCGCTCGACCCGCCGCAGACCGGCTCGCCCACGGCCGATCCCGTCCTCGACGAGCCGGAGCCGGTCTGCTGCGTCTTCGCCGAGTGCGGGCCGTGCTGCATGGCAGGGGAATGCCGCGACGACCCTGCCGCCTATCCGGTCGTCTTCTTCCACGGCCACGCGGTGAACAAGGACATCTCGCTCGAGTACAGCCTCGAGGGCTTCAACCAGATCCAGGACCGGCTCGAGGAGGACGGCGTGCTCTCGATGGGGACCATCACCCTCTACACGAGCGACGACAGCCCGTACGGCGAGTGGGGGATGCCCGGCGTCCCGGTCTCCATCAGGGCGACCTACTACTACGACCTCTTCAAGGAGCCGGAGAACTATATCATCGTCCAGACGAAGAGCGAGAACATCGACACGTATGCGGTACGGGTCGCCGAGCTCCTCTCGAAGATCGAGCGCCGCACCGGCAGGCCGAAGGTGCACATAATCGCGCACTCGATGGGAGGCCTCGTCGTGAGAAGGTACCTCCAGCTCTTCGGCACCGGCAGGGTGGCGGATGTCATCCTCATCGGCACCCCGAACACCGGCATCGTGGACGATGTGGCGGACATCTGCGGCCTCATCGGCGAGCGGAAGGAGTGCGAGGACATGGAGGCCGGATCCCTCTTCCTCAACAAGCTCAACCGCGAGCCGCTCCCGGATATCCCCTTCACCATGATCAGCGGAACCGGCTGCGAGATGAAGGGCGGGCCCGGCGACGGGATCGTGCTCGCCGACCGCGCCTATCTCGATGGAGCGACGAACATCGTGATCAACGGCACCTGCCGCGGCAGCCTCGCGCCGCTGCACACCGACCTGCTCGACATCACCCGCCATCCTGAGGTGTACGGCATCATCAGGGAGCGGGTCCTCGGCCTCGGCTGAGGAACGAACCGACCGCCCCTTTCACTTCTTCCCGGTCCAGAGCCTGAACCAGGACGCGGACTTGCGCAAGGGACCCGGACCGTTCCTGCCCAGGATGTCGCGCGAGACGAACCTGACGTCCTCGACGGTGTAGAACGCCTTGGGGTTGAACTGCCTGATGGTGTCCGCGACCTTGGTGAGCTCGATCCGCTTGATCACGGTCATGATGATCGTCACCTCGCTGCCGCGTATGCCCTTCGCCGGCACGATGGTGACCCGGTGGTCTTGGTCATTGAGCGCAGAGATGAGCTCCGAAGCGTCCCTCCGGGTCACGATCCGCACCATCACCTTCCCGATGGAGAGCCGGTTCTCGATGGCCATGCCTATGAAGGTGCCTGACGCGAAGCCGAAGCCGTAGGCGGCGTAGCAGACCCAGTTGGTGAGGTTCTGCATGATCTGGCCTATGGCGAGCAGCCATATGATGACCTCGAAGAAGCCGATCACCGATGCCCAGAACCTGACGCCGCGGGCGATGAATATCACGCGCACGGTGCCCATCGAGACGTCGATGATGCGGGCGAGGAAGATCGCGACCGGGAGCACCCCGTACTGGAACGCGGGGGCCGTCATGAATGCGATCAGGTCCATGGGAGGTCACCGTCATCCGCCGGGGGATGGGAGATATCTTACCGGAAACCGCTCAGCTAGGATAAATATTTTTCGACGCTATGAGGATAAGGGGAAAGGCAAGAAAAAAAGGGCCGTCTCGATGGCGGCCGCTCACTTCGCGTACTTCGCGCTGACCTTGCCGATCCATATCGTCGCGAGAACCGCGATGATGGTCACGACGAGCGCATAGACGAGCATCGGGCCGATGGTCGACGCGGTGCCGAAGAAGTGGGCGAAGATCACCTTGATGGTGTCGTTCCACGCGAGCGCCGCCACCAGGCCGAAGGCCGCGGTGATGAGCGCTGCGAGCTTTTCTATCACGTCTTTCTTCACGAGTATCACCCCCTGTTTGATGCCAGGGGAGAAGGAGGGGACCTATATTAACCTTCTCATCGTCTCATCGCGGCAGGGAGAGTATCCCTCCTCTAGCAGCGACGAGCCCTTCAGAGACCAGGTCGCCGATTATCCTGCGGACCCGGGCGGGATCGCGGTCGAGGAGCGCGAGCGCCTGCGCCTTGGTGAGCGGCCCCTTCACCAGCGCCTTGAGGACCGCGCCCCTTATCTGCCGGTCCGATCCCTCGAACCGGACCTGCCGGGCATGATGCCTGCTGCGTCGCGAGGGGTTGAGGGTCAGGCGCTTGAGGGAGCTTCCGTAGTCCATCAGCGCCGAGTACCACTCGCGCGGGCGCCTGCGGTCGAGCGCCGCCTCGACGAGAGGGAGTATCTCCGCATCGGCGACATCATGCCTTCCGATGAAGAAATGGTGGATGAAGACCGACCTGATGTTCGTCTCGATGAATACCGCCGGCTCATCGAAGGCGAAGGCGAGTATCGAGCGCGCGGTGGCAGGGCCGATCCCTGGGAGCGCCTCGAGCGCCTCGGCGGAGCGGGGGATCCCGCCTCCGTGGTCCGAGGCGATGGCCTTCGCCGCACGATGGAGCGCGAGCGCGCGGCGGTTGTAGCCGAGGCCTGACCATGCCCTGATGACATCAGCTGCAGGCGCCGCGGCGAGCGCCCGGAACGAGGGGAACGCCCGTACGAACTCCCGGAACTTGGGGATGACGCGGTCGACAGGGGTCTGCTGGAGCATGACCTCTGAGACGAAGACGTTGTAGGGAGTGGGGCGGGAGCGCCAGGGGAGCGTCCTGCCTTCCTTCGTGTAGTGTGCGTACACCGCCTTCCTGAAGGTCCGCAGGTCCGGCATGGCACGCTGGAGTGCCGGAGGGAATAAAAAGCTTGTGGAGAAGGGACGGATGATCGGAGGGATGCCTGAGGCTATTTCTTCCCCTCGAGCCTGTCGATATGCTTGCTCTCCTTGAAGAACGCGATCTTGAGCTTGAGCGCCTTGACGTACGCGAGCCCGAAGAGGACGACGAGGATGAGGGCGCAGAGTGAAATGATGAAGAGCCACCACGAGTTGGTCTTCTCCGGCGGCCGCGCCTCGAGCCGCTGGATGGCGAGCGTCTGGTTGTCGAGCATGAGCTGCAGCGATGCCTTCTCGCTCTCGACCGAGCCGAGCCTCGTCTCGAGCCCGTCGATCTTGGCCTTCAGCTCGTCGTTCTGGTCCTCGAGCAGCCGCTCCGCGGACTCGCACTGGCTGAGCTGGTCCTGGCACGCCGCCCGGTCGGCCCAGATGCCGAGGAACTCGGTGGTGTCCCTGCTAATCTCGTCCTTGGAGAAGCCGAGCGGGTAGAGGGCGGTGTAGCGCACCTCGCCGGAGATGTTCACTTGCTGCTCGAGGCCGGTGAAGTCGCGCAGGATGATGACCTCCTTGAGCAGGATGTTCTTGGAGAGGTTCTCGAACTCGTAGGTGCGCTCCTTCGTGCCGTCGGAAAAGGTCGCCTGCCCCTCGACGGTGACATCGAGCACGACGTCCTCCCAGGCGAGGATCCCCTTGCCCAGGTCGATGGTCAGCTCCTGGGGGCTCGGGTAGTAGACGCGCGTCTGGTTGACCGAGAGAGTGAGGGCTGACGCTGACCCCGCCAGGAGGAGGACCGCGAGCATGAGGGGCATGATGCGTCCCATAGGAAGAGAAAACGGAGAGAGGAGGTAATAAAGGTTTCGGTCGAAAAGGCGGCAGGCGTCATCCTTTCCGAAAGATAAAGAATATTTAAATATGATGATTGCTAGGATAGTCAATGGCAATCAATTTTTTCGAACATGAGGTGTACACGATGAGGAAAGCTATCCTAATGATGATCATCGGATTGCTCTTCTGCGGCATCGCGCTCGCGCAGGGGCAGGGAGGCCAGGGGACCGGCGGACAGGCGGACGACACCGGCCAGCCTGAGGACGCAGGCCAGCCCGACGACACGGGACAGCAGGAACCGATGCTGATAAGCGCCGGAGGCGAAGGGCAAGGCCAGGCGGGGGCCGAGGCAGGCGAAGGCCAGACGGTCAAAGCCCAGGACATGGAGCAGATCCGCGAGATGCTCCAGGAGAAGCGCCAGGAGATGGCCCAGGAGACCGTCGGCGAGGGAGCGAAGATCCAAGCGGCGCATCAGAACCAGAACGAGGTCCGCATCGCGGTGCATGCGATGCTCGCGCTCGGCGAGCACATGGGCGGCATCGGCCCCCAGGTGAGCGCGATCGCGAAGGAGTTCAACAATTCCGTCCAGGCGACGATACGCGCCGAGGAGCGGATCGAGACGCGCAGCGCGTTCGCACGGCTCTTCGCCGGCGGCGACGCCGAGGCGGCAGGCGAGCTCGAGCGGCAGGTCGGGCAGAACCGCGAGCGCATCCAGGAGCTCGAGCGGCTACGCGACAGCTGCACCGACTGCGACCCTGCGGTGAAGAGTATGTTCCAGGAGCAGCTGCAGGCGATGGAGCAGGAGCAGGACCGGCTCGGCGAGCTCGCCGGGAAGGAGAAAGGCTCCAAGGGGCTCTTCGGCTGGATATGGAAGTGAGCCTCAGCGCCCCTTCCTTGTTCCTCTTCCTTTTTCTTCTCTTTCCCCCTTCTTCCCGAACACCGGCGTCATGATGTATCCCTCGCGCAGGTTCCCGAGCACGGCGCAGCGTTCGGGATGCGCCCAGGCATAGCAGGCGATGTAGGCGCAGAAGACGGCATCGAGCAGGTCCTCGTAGCGCTTCAGCGCCCTTCCCTTCATCCCTTCAACTTTTTTGTTGATGATAGTGTCGGGAAGGACGAGAGAGGGAGTTGACCGTCTGAGCGCTGCAAGATGCTTCTGGTATCTCCCGAATTCCCGGTACCGGGAGGCGTAGTCGCGCTTGGGCTTCGCCTTGTACTGGAGGATGCGCGGCAGCCCGAAGAGCACCACCATCGACGGGTGCGGGTAGACCTCGAAGACCTTGCTTCCGGGATCGTGTCTCTGTAGGTAGGGGTCGTGGGCGAAGCCGGCCTCCACGAGCCGCTGGGCGATCACCTCGCCCCTGACGCTGCCGGTCCACTGCGTCAGCCGCTCGCGGTTCGCCGGGTGCGCGCCGGCGTGGTGGTGCCTGAAGAGCTCGCCCACCTTCACCTCGGCGATGCGCCTTCCGGTCCGGTTCGGGACGAGCAGCGGCGCGTCGACCGCCACATGGCAGGCCCCGCCGCCGCGGTGCTCCTCGACGAACGAGAGGATCTCGTCGTCCGTCATGACGACATCCGACGCGATGAGCCGGACAGAACGCGCGTCCCCTGCCAGCGCCGCGACGCCGGTGCCGTTCCTCGTCGACCAGGCGAGGTCGATGCCGATGAAGCGCGCGCTAGCCAAGGGTCGCCACCCAGCTGCCGATGGCATACGTCACCGCGATAACGAGGACTGCGATCAGCAGGTGCTCGCCGATCACCTTCCACGGCGCCTCCTTCCCCTTCATCGCGACATACCAGTTAATGACAGTCATGAGGAAAAGGCCCCAGACCACGCTCGCGAGGATCGCCGTCCCGTCAGCGAGCAGCCAGACCGGGACCGCGAAGGTGAGCGCGACGAAGAATTTCGAGAGGAGCGTGGCGAGCGTCGCCTCCCAGACCTCGGCCACGGTATGGCGGTTCTCCGCCTCCTCGGAGATGTGGATGCCGAGCGCGTCGGAGAGCGCGTCCGCGACAGCTATCACGAGGATGCCGCCGAGGACGACGGTGCGCGAGCCGGTGCCTGCCTCGAGCCCGACGATGAGGCCGAGCGTGGTGATGATGCCTGACGTGAGGCCGAAGCCTAAGCCCTTCCTGAGCTGGAGGCGCATGCTGAGCGCTCCGGGCATGCCTCCATTTAAAGGTTTGGGTGGGTTGTCACCATTATGCGATGGAAAAATATAAATAACGGTGACGGCACTGCCGGACCACAGGTGGGGTGGTCCATGATGGCAGGAACATACAGCCCGATCAACGTCCTCTACGGCAGGTATCCGAGCAAGCAGATGAAGGGGCTCTTCCCTCTCGATGAGGAGGAGAATTTCAGGTTCAAGGCGTCTGACGCGATGAAGGAGGTCTGGTCGGACGAGGCGAAATACCTCGGCTGGCGGCACGTGTGGGTCGCGCATCTCGAGACCCTCTTCGAACTGGGGCTCCCTGGCATCACGGCCGAGGACCTCGAGGCGGTCAGGAAGGTGGAGAAGGTCATCGACTACAGGCGGGCGGCCGAGCTCGAGCGCCAGATGAAGCACGACACCAACGCCTACCTCGCCGAGTTCAAGGAGCAGGTGGAACGGCTACGGCCGGGAGCGAGCGCCAAGATCCATGCGGGCGGCACCTCGTGCCTGGTCACCGACAACCAGGAGATCATGGCGATGAGCCGAGGGCTGCGGCTGGTCTACCAGAAGCTGGAGAACCTCTATGTGGCGGTCAACGAACGCTTCGGGAAGAAGATGGGCAAGAGGATATCACCAATCGTATCTTCCGACATCGAGCTCGCCCAGGATGAGGTCTACCACAGGATGGAGGCGCTCAGGAGCCGGAGCGCGAAAGGCACCACCGGCACCCAGGCGTCGTACCTCGCCCTCTTCGGCGGCGACCACGCGCAGGTCCTCACCCTCGACGACAGGCTGAGCCGAAGGCTCGGCTATCCAGAGAGTTATGCGCTCACCGGCCAGACCTATCCGCGCATCGTCGATCTCCAGGTGCTCGCGAGCCTCGCGACGGTCGCTGAGGCGGTCAAGGGGGTCGCCCTGCTCGAGAATGAGCAGCTCGACCTCGTCAGGCGCGTGAAGGATATCGCGCGGAGCGCTGCGACCATGGCATCCGTGCAGTGGATGGAGCGGACGCTCGACGATTCGAGCGAGCGCCGGCTGCTGCTTCCCGAGGCGTTCTACGCGATCGACGTGCTGCTCGACGCGGCGCCGGAGAACATCTACCTGGACCCGAACTCCATCGTGGGTGACACCAGGACCGGGCCGGTGCTGCAGAAGGGGACCGTCGAGCGCTCGGCGCTCGAGCTCATCGCCCAGAAGACGGCGGCGGTCATCACGCGGATGCACGACCATGCCGAGAGATACAAGGACCTCCCTTGCGCCGGATATACGCACTACCAGGTCGCCCAGGCGACGACGTGGGGGAAGCGTCTCGACCTGCTGGCCTACCAGTACGCGCTCGCGCTCGATGAGGTCGAGCATGCGCTGAAACTGAGGATCCCTGCGGGCACGGTCGTCTCGTCGGCCCTGAAGACGCAGTACATCGGCTCCCTCCTCATGGGCATCGCCGCGTCGTCGGCGAAGGCCGGGCACGACCTGCGGCTCGGCCAGCACGACCTCGAGATCAACGAGCCGTTCGGCAAGAAGCAGGTCGGCTCGAGCGCGATGCCCTTCAAGAAGAACCCGATGAAGGCGGAGCGCACCTGCGGCCTCGCGCGCTCGCTCATCGGCCTGTATGCCCACGGCGCCGAGCAGGACTACGCGTTCCTCGCGGCAGACTCGCTCCTCGAGCTCGGTCTCTCGATCTTCTCCGGCGACACCGACGAGCAGACGGGATTCACGATCCATACGGAGATGGTGAAGCAGAACCTCGCGAGGTACCTGCCATTCCTGAAGGCGGAGGAGCTGATGATGATGGCGATCAACCGGGGCGTCGACGGCAGGGCGGTGCATGAGTACGTGCGCGAGGTCTCGATGACCGCCTGGGAGATGATGAAGAAGGGGAAGCCGAACCAGGCGCTCGAGCTCCTCGCCGACACCAAGGCGATGTTCCTCCCTCAGGAGATCGACCGGGTCCGGGCCATGACCGCTTCCGACTTCGTCGGCAGGTCTGCCCAGCAGGTGAAGGAGTTCGGGACGAACGTGGTGGCGCCGATCAGGGAGCGGTATGAGGACAGCCTCGGGATCAGGGACGGCGTGCAGGTCTGAACCGGCCTGGAGATGGCTTCCCGAAAACTTTTATACAGGCCGTCCGCACCGCTGCGCAAACAACAGCCAGGATGGGGTGAGACGGAGTGACAGCACGGCATTTCGCTCAATGGGGCGACCTCCTGATACGGACCGTCGCAGGCATCATATTCATGCTCGCCGGCGCCGGCAAGCTCTTCGGCGTGTTCGGCGGGCCGGGGATTGAGGGCTTCTCCGGCATGCTCGCGGGCATCGGCTTCCCTGCCGCAGGCCTCCTCGCGTATCTTGTCGGGACGGTCGAGCTCGTCGGCGGCATCCTGCTCGTCATCGGGCTCTGGACGACGGTCCCGGCGGCCCTGCTCGCGACCATAATGGCGGTCGCGATCGTCACCGTGCACCGGAGCCAGGGCTGGGGCGGCATCAGGTTCCCGCTGCTGCTCCTGGCGGTGATGGTCAGGTACATCGGGACAGCCGGCTACTGCTCGATGCTCAGCTGCGTCACGCCGAAGAGGAAACGCAGGTAGGCATCCGGAAGGCCTGTGCTTCATCTGGTCCTTCGGTCACTCCTTTCGTCCTCATTACCCTTGCCTCGCACCCGACATCCTTGCTCGATATCCCTGCCATCACATCCCCTTTTTCCTATTGACCGATAGAGTGTATTGCCCTTACCGGCAGGGGAGGAGCATAGGCTGGCAGGAGGAACCGGCGGGGAACCGGCGGGCATCAGGGAGGGGATCGTATCCGGACCGTGTCATCAGAAGGGGAGCCGCACCCTGTTCCTGAACCCCCACATGACTATCCTCTCGATGAGCAGCTTCGAGAGCCCGACGAAGGGGTGGGGGATGATGCGCTCTCTCCAGGTGAAGAAGCCTGAGTGCCGTCCGAGAGCGACTGCGAGGAAGCGCCAGTCGCGATGCTTCGGCGCAGGGGCCGGAATTCCCCTGATGCGCGCGACGATCGTGTCGGCGGCGAGGTAACCTTCGATGATCGCGTTGTGCGCGGTCGGGAGGCGCCCGCTCCTCCCCGCGTCGCCGGCGACGAAGATGCGGACGTCGGAGGCGAGCGAGAGGTCGGCCCTGAGCGTAGGATCCTTCCCGAGCAGCGCGTCGTTCGGCGCGATCCCCGCGCTGAGGATGACGAGCCCGGACTCGATGCGCGTCCCTGACGAGAGGACGACACGGCCCTCATCGCAGCGCTCGACCCTCTGGCCGAGATGGAGCATGACCCCCCTCTTCCTGAGCCACCGCGTCGCGTACCGCGCCGCGCTCCGCGAGAGCGAGTCGAGGACGAGCTCGCCCGGATGCACGAGGTGCACCTCCTTGCCGCTCTCTGCCGCGAGGACCGATGCCGCCTCGACGCCGGTGTAGCCGCCGCCGATGACGACGATCCGCCCGGCCGTCGGCAACCGCTCCCTGATCGCCGCGATGTCCTTCACGCGCTTGAACTCGACGGCGTGCTCCCTGAAGGAGTCGTTGCCGTAGAAGCTGGTGCCCGAGCCGGTGGCGACGATGCAGTGGTCGAACGGGTAGCTGCCCTTCGCGCCGACGGCGCGGCCTTTCTCCACCCTCACGATCTCGTCCTGCACGAAGCAGGGATAGGAGACGAGGGGCATCATGATCCTCCGGAGCCGCTCGGGCCGCGTCGTGCAGAGATGGAGCGCCGGCGTGTACTCGAAGCTCTCGTCCCTGCCGATCAGCGTGATGTCCGCCATGACGCCGCTCCGCTCGAGCGCGATGCAGGCGGCAAGGCCGGCGAAGCCCGCGCCGACGATGACGATACGGGGTCTCATGGCAGGATGGATCGGCAGGAGGGTTAATAAGCGTTGTGGAGGTGCGCTGCCCGGGAGAGAGGCAGAAGAAAGGTTATTATAGGAGCGGTACGGCCGACGCTGAGGGGTGATACTGTTGCTCGAGCTGCAGAGGAAGGTAGGCGCGTTCAACGACGCGCGCGACTGGTCGAAGGATGCGGAGATCAAGGACCTGCTCCTCAACATGAGCGAGGAGATAGGCGAGTTCTGGAACATCATCAAGTGGGTGCCGCCCGAGGTGGGGAGGCGGCTGATCGAGGAGAACAGGGCAGAGGCGGAGAACTTCATCGGCGACATGCTCTATCTCGTCCTGAAGATCGCTCACATCTGCGGGATCGACTCGGAGAAGGCGCTCATCGATGTCCTCGACGAGTACGAGCAGCGGTTCCCGGTGGCGAGGGTCAGGGGCGGCCACGGCAACCCTCTCGCCGGAGGGGTCGACCTCAAGGCCGACGTCAGGAAAAATAAGTGAAAAAAGGCGCTGTGTCCTGGTCCGTTCATTTCGGTCTTGCGCACATGGCTATCACCTCACTTCTTCGCTTCCTGATAGCGCCTGTCGACCTCGTCCCAGTCGATGACGTTCCAGAACGCCTCGACGTACTCGTTCCTGCGGTTCTGGTATTTCAGGTAGTAGGCGTGCTCCCAGACGTCGATCGCGAGCAGCGGTGTGTGGCCCTCGCTGACCGGCGAGTCCTGGTTGGCGGTGGAGCCGATGTGGATCCTGCCATCCGTGTCCAGGCCGAGCCACGCCCATCCTGACCCGAAGCGTCCCATCGCGGCCTCTGAGAACGCCTTCTTGAACGCGTCGAAGCCCCCCCACTGCCGGTTGATCGCGTCGAGCACCGGCCCGTGCGGCTTCGTCCCCTTCTTCAGCGTCTTCCAGAAGAAGGCGTGGTTCCAGACACCGCCGCCGTGGTTCCTGACGTCCGACCTGATGTCCTCAGGCAGCTTGTCCAGGTTCCTGAGCAGCCAGGCGACGTCTTTCCCGTCGAGCTCCGGGCGCTTCGCGAGCGCCGCGTTGAGCCTGTCGACATAGGCCTGGTGGTGCTTGGTGTGGTGTATCTCCATCGTCCGCGCGTCGATGTGGGGCTCGAGCGCGTCGTATGCGTATCCCAATGCGGGGAGCGTATGGGGCATCATCAATCACCTCATGATCATTCGAGAAGATCTGTCGTATCAGCGACAGGAGAGGGTCTGATGCTCCCCTATATAAACATTGTTAAGTTGCGCTCTTGAGGCGCGCCGCATCCCCGACCTCCTGCCCCCCTATCCAAGAATCCTCGATAAAGTATTTAAAGGGATACAGCCCACCCCTCATCCATGAGAGTCGTCGTCCTCGGATCCGGAGACCTGACAAAGATACCCCGGCATACCGCGGTGCGCAAAAATGAGCTCGAAGAGCTGATCGCCGGGCTCGGCAGGCTCCTTGCGGAGAGGGGACATGAGCTCATCATCATCCCCGATCGCGGCGTCCCGACCGAGGTCGCGAAGGCGTACAAGAAGGCAGGGGGCCCGAGGCTCCTCGGCCTCGTGCCGCTGCACGACACCGAGTACGGCATCGAGCACATCAGGGCCAATCTCCCGATGCTCGACGAGCAGGTCGAGGCGAACCACTGGTACGACGCCGACGGCGAGATCGCCGCGTCAGGCGACGTCTGCGTGATCGTCGGCATGTCGCCTGGCATCATGCGCGAGTTCTGCGTTCTCAAGTACCACGCGCGCTACCTCGGCAACCGGACGAAGGTCATGTGGTTCGCGAACACCATGTCAGGGAAGCTCCCTCCTGAGATCGGGGAGGAGATCCCGGTGACCTACGTCTCGTCGCTGAAGGAGCTCGAGAAGCACCTCTGAGAATGGCACGCCTCATCTGCTTCGACATGGACGGCGTCATCTTCAGGCCGACGAACGTCTGGATGGAGGCACACCGGGCGTTCGGCACCTATGAGGAGGGACGGGAGCTCACCGCGAAGTACGTGCACGCCGATTACGCGCGGCTCGTCGAGGAGGTAGTAGGAAGGCTCTGGAAGGGGAGGGACGCTGCGCCGTTCCTCTCGCTCATCGGCTCTATCCCTTATCTTCCCGGCGTGGAGGAGACGTTCGCCGAGCTCAAAGGCAGGGGCTATACGACCGCGATCATCTCGGGGTCGTCCCTGCTCCTCGCCCGGCGCGCGCAGGAGGACCTCAGCATCGACTTCATCTACGCGAACGAGCTCGTGATCGAGGACGGCATCGTCACCGGCGCGTTCCGGTGGCCGGTCGCGGGCGACCCTGAGAAGAAGCTCGCGGTTCTGAAAGGCCTGGTCGCCGAGCTCGGCACCACGCTCGCAGACACGGTCTATGTCGGCGACGATGCGATCGACATCGCGGTCTTCCGCGAGGTCGGGACCTCGGTCGCGTTCAACTCGCACAGCAAGGACCTCAAGCGGCTCGCGACGCACGTCGTGGAGTCGGACGACCTGCGGAAGGTCCTGCCGCTCATCCCGCATTCTTAGAATACTCGTCGAGGATCTTCCTGCTCGGCGGGAAGATGGGCCTCGGCAGCCGGTCGAGAGGGAACCATCTCCACTCGACGATCTCATCGGGCTCCATGACATGGGCCTCGCCGTCGCTCTCCTCGCAGAGCAGCCCGACGGTGAGGAAGTGCGCGTCCTTCGCCATGTCGTCCTTGACGGTGAAGAGCCGCAGGTCCTCTTTCCGGACCGTGATGTTCGTCTCTTCCTTCACCTCGCGCACCGCGGCGTCGAGGTAGGGCTCCATCCACTCGACCCCGCCACCGGGCATGGTCCAGGTGCCCTCGCCGTGGAGCTCGGAGTCCGCCTTCTCCGGGTCGTGGTGCCGCCTGCCGAGAAGGACGTTCCCGTCGCGGAGCAGCATGATGCCGACCCCCACCCCCGGCCGTCGCTTCCGCTTCATGGGACGGGAGGAGGATGAGGGGTATTTAAGTTTTGGGGTCGCCGGTCCCGCGCCCGCATGAACGCGATGTCCGCCTTCTGCCTCTCGAGGATGCCAGGCGTCTCGAGCGTCACCCATGCGTCGTCGGGGAGGAGCTCTCGCACCTTCGCGAGGTCCATCGTGCCCTCGCCGAAGTTGAGGTGCTCCTCGTCCCAACCGGCCTCCCGCACCGTGGAGAGGACCACGTCGGAGCAGTGGAAGTGCCGGGGCCTGAGCGCGAGGAAGCGCCGCCAGAGGTCCGCGACGTCAAGCCTCCTGTAGACCGCGTTCTCGGCGGCGTGGTTGAAGTCCAGGTTGAAGCCGAGGCCGATATCGAGGAACGGTCGGATCTCCTCGGGGAGCGTCCCCATGTGGACGATTCCCTTCGAGAACGGCGGAACGTTCTCGACCATGATCCGCGGGTCCGCGTGCCGCTCGAAGAAGCGCAGCGCGTTCCCCGTCGTGCACGACGCGTCCTCGCGCTCGCGGGGCGAGAGCCGGGGGAACCGCTCCTCGAGCTCTTCCGCGTGCACGAACGCTATCTCCGCAGGCAGCGCCGGAACGATCGCTGGATACTCCCGATGCACGAACGCCTCCGTTTGCCGCATGACCGAGTAGATCTTCCGTACCGTCGCCTTCAAATGGTCGAGCGTCCGCTCATCAGGCGCCATTATCTTCTCCCAGTCCCACTGGTCGACGTAGACCGAGTGCAGGTTGTCGAGCACCTCCTCGTCGGGGCGGATGGCGTCCATGTCGGTATACAATCCTTCGCCCTCCTTGAATCCGTAGTCGGCGAGGGCCATACGCTTCCATTTGGCGAGCGAGAAGACCACCTCCACATCGGCGTCACCGTCATAGCGCACCTTGAAGGTGACCTTGCGTTCGGTGCCGTTGAGGTCGTCGTTCACCCCTGACCCCTTGCGGACGAAGCGCGGCGCGGAGACGCGCCGCAGACCGAGTTCGCGGGCGAGCGCGGTCTGGAAGAAGTCCTTGACGAGCTTGATCGCCCGCTCGGTCTCGAGCAGGTCCAGGTGGCTGCGATATCCTTTGGGGAGCAGTTGGTTCGAGGGCATAGTGATCAGAAAGCGGAATCGACCAACTCCTATTTATAAGTTTGGTGAAAAATGTGGAAAAATATTCAAATAATGAAAATAATTTTAATATATAAAAAAAAATGAAAAAATAGAGTTGACAGAACCCTACGACAGGTGTAGCTCGGGGGATTGCACGCCTAAGATTCGAAATATTGAAAAAAGTGTTACCATATAATAGTAACTTATTTAAATGCAAGGAGAATACCCTGAGTACGGTATGGAAAAGCGCATCCTCATCAAGGATCTTGGTTCTTATGTTGGCGCGCAGGTGAGCGTCGCTGGGTGGGTCGATAGGGTGAGGGACCAGAAGAAGATGCAGTTCCTGGTCATCAGGGACCATACCGGCTCGGTACAAGCGGTCAATTTCAAGGGGGGCGGATCCCTCGATGACCTCCTGGGCTCGCTCGCGGTCCAGACCCCGGTGAGGATAGGCGGCAGGCTCGTCCAGAGCGAGGCGAAATTGCAGGGGTATGAGATCGTCATCGATTCAATCGAGCCGGCGAGCACCCCGCATCAGCCGTTCCCCATCTCTCCTGGATCAGGAATCGACGCGCGGCTCGACTGGCGCCACCTCGACCTGCGGCAGCAAGAGAAATACCTCATTTTCAGGGTCCAGACGACCGCAGAGCATGCGATGCGTGAGTTCTGGCTGCAGAACGGGTTCGTCGAGATCCACTCCCCAAAGCTGGTCGAGGGGGCGTCCGAATCCGGAGCCGAGCTCTTCAAGCTCGACTACTTCGGGCAGGAGGCGTCGCTCGCGCAGTCACCCCAGTTCTACAAGCAGATGGCGATGGCCGCTGGCTTCGACCGCGTCTTCGAGATAGGCCCGGTCTTCAGGGCGAACAGGTCGTTCACCCCGCGCCATGACACTGAGTTCACGAGCGTCGACATGGAGATCTCCTGGATCGACTCGCACGAAGAGGTCATGGGGATAGAGGAGCGATGGCTGCAGCATGTGCTCAAGTCCGTCGCCGACAGGCACGGCGATGAGATCAGACGCACCTATGGAATAGAGACCGCCGTACCGGAGACCCCCTTCCCGCGGGTGACGATTCCCGAAGCGTACGAGATCATCAAGGGCCAAGGCTATACCATCCCACGGGAGACGAAGGGCGACCTGGACCCTGAGGGCGAACGAAGGCTTGCGAAGCACATAAAGGAGACGCACGACCATGAGTTCGTGTTCGTGACCGATTACCCGGCGGGCGCGAGGCCGTTCTACCATATGCGATTCCCGGACAGGCCGACGGTCACCAAAAGCTTCGACCTGCTCTGGAAGGGGCTCGAGGTCACCACAGGAGCCCAGCGCGAGCACCGGTACGACATCCTGCTCGACCAGGTGCATGAGAAGGGAGTCAATCCAGCCTCCATCAAATCCTACCTCGATTTCTTCAGGTATGGCATGCCGCCCCACGGCGGTCTAGGATTCGGGCTGACACGGATGCTCATGAACATGACCGGTCTCGAAAATGTCAGGGAAGTGACCTTCGTCTACCGCGGGCCCACGAGATTGCGGCCGTAGGAGAGACAACGATGGCAAGGGAACCATACGCTGATTTCGTGGCACACAGCGGGCAGGTGAACACCCCGCCAGGAAGCTACAGCACCGTGAAGGAATGGGTCCGCGAGGGCTTCATCAGCAGCCAGTCCTACGTGCTCGAGATCGGGTGCAACACAGGATTCATCGCCCACACGGTCAACAGGTATACCAGAGCCAGCGTTGTCGGCATAGACGCATCGCTCGTAGCGGTCGAGACCGCAACGGCGAACAACAGCCATATCCCCAATCTCAGTTTCATGCAGGCCTATGCCCAGGCCCTGCCGTTCACCGACAGTTCCTTCTCGCACGTCATCGTCGGCGGCCACCTCCCCTGGGTGGAGCGGGATGAGAGGAAGGCGCATGTCATCGAGGCTGCACGAGTGCTGCGCCCAGGAGGCTTCATGATGACGAGCCTCTACTACTTCAGGGACAGGCCGCCGGCACCGTTCCTCGACAGGTTCAACGCTGCCTTCCAGACATGGCTCACGCCGGACGACGATCATGACCACTGGAGCTCGCTTTTCGACCTCGACAATCTCGTCCTCGAGCATGAGAGCGCCTACCGGATAACACCCCCTGATGAGGACAGGAAGAACCGGTACCTCAAGAGGTTCGAGAACGGGTACCACGCGGAATGGAAGGAGAAGATAGCGCTGTTCGAGAAGAATGGGGAGCGCCTCGATTTCTTCGTCAAGGTCTTCCACAAGATCGGTTCGTCCGATCCCTACATACAGATACCGCGAGGGGGCATATACACATGGAAGAGGACAGAAGAATCATAGGGTTCATCAAGAAGGCCCAGGGATTAGAGCCGTCAATCGCTCCTCTCGGACGCGAGTTTGAGGAGGCCCTTGCCAGAGACAATCCTCACCTCAACATCCTCCCGATAGTTCAGTCATACCGGAGATACGGGTACGGCCTTCTCGACTTCATGACTAAGAGGTTCGTGCACGAGTGGTTCAGAGATTTCAGCGCAGGGGACCTCTTCGGCACGGTCCAGGCCAAGATGACCAATTCGGGAATGGCATCGATCGATCTCGCCCTCACGACGACCGGGTTGCGCAGGATCATCGCGCCGAAGGAGATCTACCAATGCAGCGACGATCTGATACGGTCGTATGAAGGGACGCTGTTCGCATCGTCAGAGCGTTTCGGCTCGATGGATGAGCTCGAGCGGCTTGTCAGTGATTCGGCGCAGGACGCCCTGGTCTTCCTTGAATACTGCTCCAACAGCAAGGATCTCACCGTGTGGAGGGAAGATGCCATCATCAGACTCGCCACCAGGGCCGGACAGGTCATCGTCGACGGGACCATGATCGGGGCTGGCAGGATCGATCCGAAGATATTCCGAGAAGGAAATGTGATCTACGTCGAGTCCCTGAGCAAGAATTATCATGAGGAAGGGTCGAGCCGGATGACAGCAGGCCTGACCGTCTATCCGACGAGTATGGAGGAAGGGATCCGGCAACGATACCAATCGGCAGGATCGTACCTGCAGCTGGCTGCGCTCGCCGGGTTCCCGTTCGATCTCTATGCGGTGGGAAAGGAACGGACATTCGCGATTGCCAGGCAGGTCCGGTCGTTCTATGAGGCCGCCCTGCCGATATGCGAAGAGAAGGGGATTTGGGTCAGCGGCATCGATGAGGCGATCGAGCGGACCCCGCTCGTGCTGTACCTTGATTTCCATGATAAGGTGCGCGCTGAGGCCTACATCGCGTCGTCAGGGGCTCCGCAGCGGGGGAGCTTCGGGCATGACGGGACATACCTCCTGCCGCTCGGCCTCATGTGGGAAGACGCCCCTGACGGACTCGTGCGGATCGCATTCGGCAAGGGAGGCTATCCTAACAGCATGCTCAAGGCGCTCGGGGAGGCGGGGGGAGGATGAGGATCGTCATCGTGGGGAGCGGCGGATTCCTGCCGACGCCGGTACCCACGTGCCGTTGCCCTCTGTGCAGCGCTGACGGCACTGAGCGGACCGGTCCGTGCGTCTGCATGCCTGAACTCGGGCTGCTGATCGACACGCCTGAAGGCGTGTACCGCAGGGTGCACGAGCTCGGGCTCGATGTCCGGGAGGTGCTCTATTCGCATTGGCATCCCGATCATACGGCAGGCCACAGGATATTCGAGCACCTGCACTACGCCATAGGGAGGGATGCAGTCCCCACGGTCCATCTCAACAGGCGACTGTTCGATTCATTTAAGGAGCGGGTATCTCCCCTCTTCTATTACCGGCACAAAGGTTTCCTGAAATTGCGTAGGACTAGAGGGAATACTATAACCATCAAGGGATGCGCCATACGGTTCATAGAGATGCGCGACGGCATATCGGTCGCATACCTCATCAGATCGAGAAGGAAGGTGGTCTGTATCTGCATGGACCACGCGAAACACCTCCCCTTTGAGGATATCCCCAAGGGGATGGATCTCCTTATCATGAATATGGGATCGTTGGGAGGCCCGACAGGCAGGGAGTCGCATCGCATGCCTGCTGAGAACGCGACCACATTCCTCGGCGACAACCTACGGATCATCCGCACGCTCAGGCCCAAGAAGACGGTCCTCATTCATATTGAGCCGCTCTTGAACAGGTCTCAGAAGGAGCTACAGCGATTGGAGGATGAGTATCGCGCCTTCAACATCAGATTCGGATATGATGGTATGGTTCTGGAGGGGAGGATACCATGAAATGGATGACTCTTGATGAATCCCTTGAAGGGAAAACCAGGGGAGCGGCGATTGTCGCATACGGCAGGATACGGGAGGTCCGAAAGCACAAGAACCGCCTCTTCGTCGACATCGCAGACCATCGGAGGCACATCCAGCTGGTGGTCGAGCGACCTCTTCATCCCAACCTGTATGAGGGGCTCGCCGCTGCGGGAAAAGGAGCGTTCGTATCGGTCGAGGGCACGCTCGGGGCGGACAGGCAGCGGAATCCTGAGATTATCGCGGAACGGGTCGATGTGCTTGCCACATCGAGCCTCGATATCCCGTCCCCCTGGTCGATCGACGGCAGCGATCCTCGGTACGGGCACGATATCTTCTCATTCCCTGAAATCTATGTCGCCAATATGTCTATGTCGCGATGGTCGACCAGGAGGGTCTCTACCACATCGACAGGAACGGCTTCGATCCGTCGAGGCACATGCTCGTGTTCGCGTCAGACACCTCGAAGGTCACGCCGACGCCGCAGTATTCACTTTTTTAGGAAAACCGCATAAGATTTTTAAACCAAGCCGCTCTTCCTAAGCGGCTGTACTTATCATCAGGTGATACGCATACAGAACCATCGTGATAGGGCTCTCGAACTGTTGAACAAGGCTGACATACGGGTGGATGGCCTCCGTGAGTGGGACATGCGCGTGAAGGACGGCATGCATGATGCGCTCTTCAAGCGGGTGCTGACCAAGGCGAACCTCGGTCTCGGCGAGGCCTACATGGACGGCTGGTTCGATGTCGAGCGGCTCGACGTGTTCTATGGGAAGATCATCGACGCCGGCCTCGAGAACGAACTGACCTCCAGGGACAAGTGGCGGCTTGCACCAGCAGCGATCATGCAGCTCCTGCCCGATTGGAATGACCTGCTGCCCGACCGCGTCGCGAAGCATCATTATGACAGGGGTAATGACCTCTTCGAGAAGATGCTCGACTCGCGGATGAACTACTCCTGTGCCTATTGGGAGGATCCCGAGACCACGCTTTTCGCGCTCGACGGCGCGCTCGACGGCGCGCAAGCGAACAAGCTCGAACGCACCTGCGGGGGGTTGCAGCTTGAACCCGGCATGCGGGTGCTTGACATCGGCGCAGGTTTTGGCGCGTTCGCGCAGTATGCAGCGCTCAACCATGATGTCGACGTGACCGGCATCAGCGTCTCGAAGGAGCAGACCGCCTGGTTCGATGCGCACAACCCTGTACCTGAGAGGGCCCGCATCCTCAACGAGAAGTATCAGAAGCACCAGGGGAGCTACGATCGTGTCGTCTCGATCGGCATGGCAGAAGCCGTCGGCAAGCGGAACTTCCGCGATTATTTCAAGAAGGTGCATGCTATGCTCCCCGAAGGAGGCATCTTCCTCCTCCACACGATCGCCAAGACGAAGCCGACGCTGCTCGGCGATCCCTTCATCAGCAGGCACATCTTCCGGGACGGATACGTCCCCGCGTTCTCTGAGCTCGAGAACGGGTTCGACGGCCTCTTCAGCGTCGAGGATTTCGAGGAGTGGGGGAAGCACTACGCGCCGACGCTCGGCGCCTGGCACTACAACCTCAATCATGATGGGTGGGCGGGGCTTCTGAAGGACAGGTATGACGAGCGCTTCCGGCGGATGTGGAACCTCTATCTGCTCAGCTGCAAGGCATCCTTCAGCACCGGGAAGAACCATCTCGCCAGGTATACCCTACGAAAAATTCCGTGATACGCATGACGCAAATGAACGACCTGACACTCCGCTACAGCACTCTCCGGAGAGAATCCCAGAAGAATGCATCATCCCAAGCGATGGAACGGGGCGTGCATATCAGTGACGAACCCTATGCCATCGTAAAAAAAATGGATATTCCCGGAAATGTCGCCGGTGAAGAGTTCTGGGGCATCGCATCCTATATACTTGCTGAGTACCCGACCGATCTTGGGTTCCAGGTGGCAAGCGCTTTCCATCGGTTATCGCCGGGCCTCGGGTATGATCCGTTCGGAAAGATAATGGTCGGTATGCAATTCGTCGATAGGAAAGCAGGGTCATCGTGTCTCGTACGGGTCTCGTTCGCAAAGGATCATCCCGCCCTATTCTCTTATCTGACTGAACGAGACTGTCCTGAACGGACCGAGAAGTCGATAGATTTCCTCGCGAACGCGACATTCCAGTTCCCGAGCGTCGAACATGCCCGACAGATATTCCCGAAGATGTTCGTCGTGCCTGAAGTGAAGGCTTCGGTCACTGATCGGCTCATCGAGATAGATCCTGTTGTCGGTAAATATCTTGTCGGCTGACCCTCCGTTCCACTAGTGCCTCCTATCCTTCCCTAGGCGCCTCAAGGACGCCTATATTCCCTATTGGAAAAGTTGAACCTCTAGTGGTGTCCTCCCCTTCCCGGACTGAACGTCCGGGGGTATCCGGAATGCTTGAGACCCTAGTGAAGCGTCTGAAAGACGCCGCCACCATCACGCTCGTCGTCGGATCGGCCCTGCTCTACCCTATCGTCGGCTGCGACAAGGGCCCGACCGGTCCTGACCTGGCGGGCCCGCCGCGCATCTGGCACACCTCGGTGCCGGCGTTCGGCAGCTACGACGACCTCAAGGGGAAGGTCGCGGGCGTCGAGCCGTCCGGGCATCGGGTGTCGACCTACATATATGTCGGCGGGCAGTGGTGGATGAAGCCGTACTGGGACCGGCCCTTGACGGCGATCAGCGAGAACGGCGAGTGGACGACCGACATCACGACCGGCGGGATCGACCAGAAGGCGACGGCCATCAACTCGTACCTCGTCACGTCCGGGTATGTCCCGGTGAGCCATGTCCTTCCCGACACCGCCGACGCCCTCGTGCTCGCGATGTGCTCGTCGGAGAGGTGATCAGGATGCTCGAAGACCTGCTACGCAAAGTACGGACCGGCATCGGCGTGACGCTGCTCTCCTCTGCGCTGCTCATCGGCTGCAAGGACAGCGCTACCGATCCTGCTCCAGAAGTCGTGCGTGAACGCGAGCCCATCCCGGTGACCTTCTTCGACGACACCGCGGTCCGCTGGATCGCGTACTCCCCCACCAACTACGACCCCCAGACCGGCACGATCCCGTCGGAGCAGAGCGTGACCGAGGACCTCGAGGTCCTGAAGTCGCACTATTACAACGGCATATTCACCTACGGGGCCGACAACATCCTCGGCCAGGTGCCGCGGATCGCGAAGAACCTGGGCCTCTCGCACGTCGTTCTCGGCCTGTGGTCGCTCGACTCCCCGGAGGAGTGGGCGAACGCGGTCGCCGCGAAGCACTTCGTCGATGGCTATTGCGTCGGGAACGAGGGGCTGCTCTCGGGCCGCTACACCTCTAAGGAGGTGATCGCGAGGATGCAGGAGCTGCGCGACGCGACAGGAAAGCCGGTGACCACGACCGAACCCGTGGGCCTCTACGACGACGAGCTGCTCAAGGCGGGCGACTGGGTCTTCCCGAACGCGCACCCCTACTGGAACGGCATGACCCATCCGGAGAACGCGGCCGCCTGGACTGCCGCTGAGCATTCGGCGATGCGAGGGCGGACCGACCGGATCGTGGTGCTCAAAGAGACCGGGCTTCCGACCGGCGGCGACGGCTCGGTATCGCAGCAAGGGCAGAACGACTACTATCGCGCGCTCGAGGGCCTGCTCGCTCCGGACAGCGTGGTCGCGTTCGCCTACTTCGAGGCGTTCGACCAGGAGTGGAAGCGGCACGCGGCCGTAGAGCCTTACTGGGGGCTGTTCGGCAAGGACCGGAACGAGAAGCTGGTATCGACCCCGCAGGTCAGATACACCTTCGTGCCGGCGCGGGGATCATCCTACAACCTTGAGGGTCGCGTGGTGAACGTGATTCCTGCCGACTGCAGGGTGTCGACCTACATCTATGTCGGCGGGCAGTGGTGGATGAAGCCGTACTGGGACCGGCCGCTCACCGCCATCAACGACCTCGGGAAGTGGGTGACCGACATAACGACCGGCGGGATCGATGCGAGCGCGACGAAGATCAACTCGTACCTGGTCGCGCCCGACTACCAGCCAGTCGCCCATACGCTGCCCGACCTCTCGGACCCGAAGGTTTTCGCCATGACCTCAGTCGAGCGTTGAAGCCTTTCTGAAAAGGAGGTGAATAGTGGGGCATATCCACCACGGCTTCACTATTCTTTTTCCATTCATATGTCCCTCCACGACGATTCTCTATCTCCTTATCATGCCTTTCCCTGCGATGAGGCGGAAGGTCATAAGGCAAGGCCACAACACACTCACCCTGGCCCTGCCGTCGAAATGGGTGAAGAGGCAGGGGGTCGGGCCGAGCGACGGGCCGAGCCCACCCGCAGGAGAGATCCCTGCTGATCAGCACCGACAAGCCGAAATCCCCCACCGAGACGACGTTCGACCTCAAGGGCCCGCCGCACCCGCTCATGAAGAAGGGGTCCGTGATGCACGGCGAGCAATCGCGCCGGGTGTATGGGCTCCACTACGGCTTCTCGCGCGAGCGCGTGATGGGGATCTGCGCGAACGATGGAGGCCACGACGAGTTCTGCCAGGCGAACGCCAAGAGCTTCGGCCCGACCGAGATGGAGATCATCCGCCACTTCAGGATCATCGACCGCTACCTGATGGGCCTGACCGGGCTGCGGGTCGACCGCGCCTCGTGGGTCTTATCGCGTGTTCCTGATCCGTTTCGCAAGCTCCTCGAGCTTCGCGTCATCAGCACGGACCGAGTCGTGCGATGAGATGTAGCCCTCATACCTATCGAAATAGGTGTCGATCTTCGAGTGTATCGGACGCCACTTCTCCATCGGAGCCGTGTCGTGCATCGGGAAGAGCTTGGCATGCACATGGTCCACGCCGAAGCCCTCGAGGATCATGCCGGTCCGCGCGACATCGGGGAATGCCTTGTCGAGCAGCCTTCCTACTTTCTTCGCTGCGATAACGAGCTCAGCGAGCGCATCGTCGGGGAGGTCGAAGGCGTAGCTCGGGTAGTGCTTCTTCGGGATGACGACCGTGAACCCTTCCGTGTTCGGGAATATCGAGAGGAATGCGAGATGCTTCTCGTCCTCCCAGACCCTGTGGCAAGGAGCGGTCCCCTTGACGATCCTGCAGAATATGCAATCCTCCGCCATGTTCCTCTGCAACCCGCCTAGGATATATTAATCTTTCGGAGCTCCCCTTAGAGCCTGAAGAATCTCCTGGCGTTGGTTTCAGTCACCCTCTCAAGTGCCCCTTCGGGGAGCCGATTGCCGATCCTGCCGATGCTCCCCCAATCGAAGTCGTATGACATCCTGGTCGGGATATTCCAGGGGTAATCGAGGTCGAAGGCGAGTTTCGCGGTATCTGCGGATGCCATCAGCTGGGTCAGGTAGTCGCCGCGTGCGGCGAGCCTCTGCGTCTCTGACCCGATGAGTAAGTCTGGTGCGATGCCGAGCAGGAAGAGGTCAGAACCGTTGATGAGTTCGATTGTCCTCTCGCAGAGACGTGCTCCATGGGTGATGAACGCCCTGACTCCGTTGCGCATGAAGGTTCGCGCCCATCCGAGTGCGTCGTTCTTTCCATACAGCACACTAAGCGGATTGTCCTCCTGCCTGCCCCGCCAGTGATCGGTGTGCACGATGATGGGGATGCCTGCTTGCGCGAACGGGCGCCAGTACGCGTCGTCGATGTCATCAGGCCCGATGCCGGCAGCGACGCCGTGGAGCTTGACCGCGACGGGATTTTCGCTGAGAAGCGAATAGGTGTGCTCTTGGGTGTCTAGCGTCGGATGGATCAGCGGCACGAACCTCAGGCGCATGCCGCTCGCCGACTCGACGATGCCCTTGACGATGCCGTTGTATTCGCGGTAGGGATTCTCGGGGTCAAGCACTGTCGTCCGAACGCCATCCTCTTCGGTGATTCTGCTCTTGATGTAATCGTCCTTCTCATAGGACCATTCGAGCGAGCGGACCGTCTTGGTTCCTGACCGATACTCGGGGCATGCTACCGGCATGATGTTCGCGTCGGTGATGCCAAGCCTCCTGCAGTTCGCGATGTAGGTGTCGAGCTCGCCCTCTATATGGTGGAACGCGTCGGTACCGAGATGGCTGTGTGCGTCTATCATGATAGCTGATACTTCAGGACCAGATTCTCCAGGAATTCGCTCCCGTGTGTCTCGAGCTGCCTCTCTTTCGGCGTTATGATCTTCCGGCCAGGATAGCGGGGCCAGGGCTTGGTAAGCCTTATGTGGTCGAGCCCGAGCAGTCCATAGATGATCCGTTCGGGAGCGGCCCCGATTCCGCCATGGGGCGGCATGCCATATTCGCGTAACGCGATGTAGTTCCAATAATCCTTTATCTGATGCCGCATCCCCTTCTCGATGAGGTTCTCGATGAGCTCTTCCGCGTCAGTTATCTTCTCGGCGACGCCGACCATCTCTCCGGCGCCGTGCGGCGCGATGAGGTCGCACGTCATCGAGTACCGGCGGTCCTCCGGGAGTCGTCTGTACGGGAAGCCCTCGGACACGAACGGCGGGAAATGCAGCCAGACATACGCATTATTAAAATGTTCGGTGAGGATGATCTCGTCGACCCGCTTGAGACCCTCTCCCCAGGCGGTCTTCGATCCCTTCTGCTGCGTTATCTTGAGCGCCTCGTCATAGGTGATGTGTTCGGTGTTGTCATAGAGCAGGCCGTCGATCTCCGGGTCGGCATTGAGGAGGGCGAGATCCTCTTCCGAATTATCCTTCATCCGGAGAAGGCCATGATGGATCGCATCGCCCGCGAGCCGCATGAGATCCTCGATGTCCACGAGCAGCGCCTCGGCCTTCACGTGGGTGTACTCGGCGAGGTGCCGCTTCGATCCTGACGGCTCGTTCCGGAATGCAGGGGAGGCCGTGTACACCTTGCCATACACCAGCGCGAGGGGCTCGAGCTCGAAGGTGGCGCACTGGCTCAGGAATATCCTCTCGCCATGCACGTTCGCCGACACCGCGTTGTGCTCTCCATAGAGCGTCTTGTCGGTCAGTATCGGCGGCTCGACGAGCGTGTACCGCTCCTTCCTGAAATACTCATGGATACCCCTGATGAACTCAGACTTCGCGCTGAGGATCGCCGCGCGCTGGGGACTTCTCCGGATGGGCAAGGATGCTGTGCTCGGCGATGAAGGAGCCGCCCTGCGATATCGCGACCTTTGACGCAGCGGCGATCAGCGTCGCGTAAGCCAGGTTTTTCGCGTACGATTTCCCGAGCCTGACCGTGTGGGTCGCCCACTCCTTGGTCTGGTAGTACTTGTTCTCGATATAGTCCGCGACCTTGTCCATGAACCGCTGGAACCTGCCGGCGATCGCCGTCCCGACGGCGACGCCAGTAGGCAGCACGACCGCCATCTGCTCGAGGGAAGCGCCGGACACCGCGAGGATGCCGGCATAGAGGGGGATCTGGTGCAGGGCGAAAGCGGCACGGTTCGCGAGCCCTCTCATCGCGTCGCTGGAGGTCTCGGTGACGTGCATCCATTCATAGACCAGCGGCTTGAACCAGCTGTTGTAGGGCATGGCGACGAAGAAGTTCACGCCGAGAGCTAAGGCCCTCGCCTTGAGCGACTGCGAGCCCTCGAGACCGGCGATGATCTCTGAGAGCGACATCACGGGCGTCATGAAGAGCGCGCGCTTCATCCCGTATAGCCCATACTTGACGAGGGCGTCTAATGATGTCATGGAAGTGATGGGAATAAAGAGAGTATATAAATTTTACTACTACTAAGTTAAAAAAAGGTACCCCCGGCCGGCGTCGCTTCGGGAGATGTCGGTGTCGCTTGTATCGCTGCCTGTGCCGGCCGTAAGGGGTATCTGACACGCCATCCGTGCTTTGTGTGGAGCGTCATGCGCCGAGGCGCTTGATGATCGCGTACGCGGTGAGGGCGTCGTCAGACGAGAGGTAGACAAGCAGCTCAGGCGTCGCGGTGAGGATCTCGGTCACCACGATGTCGTTGAGCGAAAGCTCGGTCGTTATCGTCGATACCACCCCTTTCGTCGAGATCGCCGCCTCAGGGAAGAGGAGCGACATCTCCGATACCCCGCTGAAGCGCTTCCTGGGCCTGAACCCCGAAAGCACTTCCCCTGCCAAACCCTCGTTGTGCGAATCGATGAACAGCTTGATTGATGAGGTGCCGACGACGACCTTCAATGTCTCGCCGGCGTCGAAGTCGATGCGCGAGAACAGCCCCTTGAGCGCCTCGAGGAGCCGCCGATCCTTCGCGTAGTCGAGCACCAGGACCTTGTCCTTGATCGTCACCCTTACCGCGGAAAAGAGAGATTTCGGCGCGCCCTGCGTCGCAGGGAATCCGTACCGCCGCAGCATCGCGATCGCGGCGTCGAGCCGGCCTTGCTTCACGACCCCTTCCTTCATGAGGTGCCGCGCCAGCGCCCGTCGGTTGATGAGCCCCTGCAGGTAGCACTTCGTGACCTCAGGCCGCGACGAGAGGAACAGCCTGAAATCCTGTTCCATCTGTGACATTACTCGAAATTTAGTGACACTTATTAATAAATCTTTCTATTTCTGTCATAATCAATAAATGCTCTTGGATCATCCCTTCCCCATCGACCATACAGGTGATGCTCATGCAAAAGGAACTGGAGAGGATTGCGGCGATCGAGCCGCTGATCATGCCAACGTACAAAGGAGAATATCTCGTGGTGCCGGACATCGCCAAGAAAGCATTCATCGGTGTCGGATTCGGCTACGGCGGGGTGCCGATCGAGGTCGTCCAGATCGTGCTGCTCTCCTACGGGAACGATGACTACACCCTGCTCGTGACCGATGGCTTCCCGCAGATGAATGGGATGCCGGAAGAGGTCGCAGCGCACTTGAAGGACGATCTCATCTCGACACTCGAAAGGATCGGCGCAACGTACGGAATCACGCCGAAGGTCAGGCTCACCTCCGACTTCATGAAGGAAGCCCGGTACAACGATCTGTACTACGGGATACAGGCGGAGGCCGCGAAGCGGTCGATCCTCCACAACGACATCCAGTCATGCGTGCCGGTTTACCGGCGGGGTGAGCCTAGGTCGATCGAGTATCCGATGCACGAGTTCGCGTGCTGCGCGTTCCTCGCTGAGGAGGGATACAAGCTCAAGCTCGGCCCGTCAAGCGAGGATCATTTTGATTATGTCATGAGGATGGGCCTCGGCTTACCGCTCGAATTCGCCTTTCTGAAGGATGCCTACGCGCTCGGGACCGAGTTCGAGCACAAGGTCATCCATGATATCCCTCAGAGCAAGGGGACGAACGGCGGCCAGCGCATCTACCTGCACGACACCGAGAACCAGGTGCTCGGCAAGGTCAGCGGGAACGAGAAGGCGCTCCGCTCGCTCGCGACGATCGCCTCGGTCGCAGGGGATATCCTCGGCAGGGAGGGACCCGACAGGCGCGCCATCGAGGCAATGAAAGGAGATGAGCTCGTCGCCGAGACCCAGCGGCTGGTCCTCGAGAACATCATCAGGCCGTACCAGGCGGTGACGCGGGTCCACCATTGATTCCCGGAACCCTTTTATACTCCCTTTTTCCTTCCGTTCCCATGGACGAGATCGAGACCAAGATCCTGGAGATCGACGTGAGGAAGACCAAGGCGAAGCTCGAGAGCCTCGGCGCGACCAAGGTCTTCGAGGGGCCTGTCCGCACCGTCTTCTTCGACAGGCAGGACACGCTCCGGTCGAGCGGCAGGATGCTGCGCGTCAGGCAGAAAGGGGCGAAGGCCTACATCACCGCCAAACGGCGGAAGGCCGATGCCGAGGTGCGCGTATCCGATGAGCAGGAGGCCGAGGTCCCGGACTTCGATGCCGCCTGCGCGCTCCTCGAGACCGTCGGCTTCGGGCGGAGGGAGGAGATCTCAAGGAAGCAGACCTCGTACAGGATCAAGGGTTCTCTCGCCGAGATCAGGGAGTACGCGGACCAGCCGCCGGTGCTGGAGATAGAGTCCCCCACCAAGGAGGAGCTCAAGGAGGTCGTGGCGCTCCTCGGCTACCGCATGACCGACACCACCACCATGACCGGCTTCGAGGTCAGGGAGAGGTACGGGCTCTGAGCAGCGGGATCACTTCTTCTGCGGGTGCTGCGCCTGCGGGTGCGGACGCGCCGCCTGGTGGGGGTGTTGCGCATGGTGAGGGGGCGCGCCTGCGAAGCCCGCCCGCTGGCGCTGGATCATCGAGTACAGCCACTGCTCGACCTTCTCAGGGTTCCTGACGGAATAGAGATACATGTCAGGCGCGTTGTTCTCGGCCGAGTGGATGATCATGTCGCCGTTCCCTGTCAGCCGGTCCCAGAGCGAGACGTTCACCGACACGTTCACTATCTGGCTGTACGGGATCGAGAAGCGCTTCACCGAGAGGAACCTGAACTCGGAGAGCAGGTGGGAGGGGTAGAAATGGTACGTGACGTTAGAGAGGTAGATGATCCTGATCAGGAGGGGTATGAGCGCGAGCAGCAGCCAGAGAGCGACGATCCCCAGCATGAAGGGGACGGCCCCCATCCCGAACCAGCCCATCACGTTGAAGAGCCTGAAGATCGAGAGCACGGCGAAGGCCGCGAGCGTCGCGAGGAAGCTCCAGGAGAGGTTCTTGAGGAACTGAGGGAGGATCGCGTTCGCGATTGAGGGGCGGAGGACGGCGAGCGGGCGCTGCATGGGCCATTCCGGGCGAAGAGAGAATAAAAAGGTTTCGCCCGGCTCACTTCACGAGCTGCATCCTGTTGACGTGGACCTTGTCCGGGCTCTTGAGCGTGTAGATGTAGGTCCCGCTCGCCGCGGCGCTCCCGTAGAGGTTGGTGCCGTCCCAGCGGAACTCGTACCTGCCCGGCCCGCCGACGCGGAGGCGGTCCTCGTGCACCTTCCGCCCGAGGATGTCGAAGACGGAGAGCTCCATCTCATACGGGTCGGAAAGCGACCGGACCTCGAACGGGATCCTCGTGCCGGCGTTGAAGGGGTTCGGGTAGTTCTGGCCGTAGAGCACCGGCGTGCCGGGAAGCACCGACGGGGCGGTGCCCCGGTTCTCGGCGAGGGAGAGCCCGCTCATCTCGAGCGTCCGAATCCCCCAGCCGTCGCGCTGGGCGAGCTCGTACCGGAACGAGAGCTCGGGATGCCGTGCGATGCCGTCGCCCACGAGCATGAGCCTGACGATGCCGTCCTTGAGGTCGGCGCCGCTCCTGTCGCCGAGGAGCGACTCGATGTAGCTCTCGACCGGCGTCATCGCCGCGACCGACTGGCCGCCGAAGGACTTCGTCTGCTCGACCCAGAGCTCGCCGTTCGCGACGATGTCACGCAGCTCGAGGCCGTAGACGCGCTCGAGCGTCTCGAAGGCGTGCATGCCGATGATGAGCGTGTCAGGCCCCTGGGGTTCGGCGCTCAGGAAGAGCGACTTCGCGCCGTCGGCGCCGAGCGCCTGGACGTCCGACACGGTATAGCTGACCTTGCCGAGCGAATCGGCCTGCGACGAGGTGGTGAACTCGACCGGTCCGTAGCGTTTCACCATCCGCTCCAGGAGCGAGACGTCAGCGTCGCGCTGCGAGACCCCCGCCTGATGCCGCAGGCCCCGCTCGAGGAGCGAGGCGGCGCCGACCGGTTTCATCGCCCGGCCCGTGTCGGAGAGCGAGGTGAGGGCCTTGCCGAGAGCGTTGTTGATCTGCGCGCCGTAGTTGGCGAAGATCACGAGGATGTCGGCGAGCGAGTCCATGCCGTCCCACACGATGATGTTCTCCGGAGGATTCTTGCCGGCGATATCCACCGTGCTGATGGTGTTCCATCGGGGCGTTCGGCCGTCCCAGATGTGCCGCCCATAATGGAGCGCGACCTGGAGGTAGTCGGTGAGGTTGACGATGAGATCCTTCACCACGTCGCCGGGAAGGCCGAAGACGCCCCACTTCTCATCGTGATAGACATTGAGGGTCAGGGGATCGCTCTCGAGCGCCCCTCGCTTCGCCACGACCTCGACCATGACCGAATCGAGACCCACCAGCGCGAACCCCCGCGGGAACCCGTAGGACGAGTCGAGCGGCGCGCCGGCGAGGACCGGCACATGGTCATGGAAGACGCGCTTGCCATCGACGACACTATAGGCCTTGAGCGAATCGATGCCGGCGTTCCTCGCCCCCGGCTGCGCGAGCACGTGGAAGTCCTCGGGGAAGCACTCCCTGTAGTCCGTGCTGTCCTGCGGGTTCGGCACCACCGCCGGCTTGAAGAGCCCGAGCACCGGGTTCGGACCGCCGTCGCCGGCAGCGGCGACGTTGGCTGCGGTCACCTTCGAGAGGTCGAGCTCGTCGGGGACGCTTGTCCTCATCCGGTAGTCGGCCTTCATCGCCTCGAGCCGCCGGTCCATCTCCTCGACCGCGTCGTCGAGCGAGAGCCCGGTCGGGTAGCGCAGGTCGTGGACGCCCTTGCCGGTCCTGAGGGGATGCGCCCCTGGCGCCGTGCCTTCGCCGGCCTGCTGGCCGAAGAGCGATGGCGCGCCGCCGAGCAGCGTGAAGAGCAGCGTGTACAGAGCGGTGCGGAGGAGATCAGGGGGATATTCGATGGTCGCGTGCATGGTTCATCACCTATTTCACGAGCGTGAGCTTGCCCACCACCCGCTTGTCCGCGCCGTCCGCCCGGTACCGGAGCACCGAGAAGTACTGGCCGGTGGCGACCTGCGATCCGCTCCCGTTCCTGCCGTCCCAGACGAAGCGGTAGCTGCCCGGGCCGTCGACCCGCTGCTCGGCCTCGTAGACGAGCTGGCCGTGGAGCGTGTAGATGCCGAGCTCCATCACGAACGGCTGCGTGCAGTCGTGGACCGTGAAGGGGATCGTGGTCGCGGGGTTGAAGGGGTTGGGGTAGTTGTGGCCGAAGTTGATCGCGTCCTTCGGCAGGAGGCCCTCGAACTCGCCCTTGTTCCTGTCGGTCGAGAGCAGGCCCGATTCGAGGACCGTCGGGAAGTAGCCGTCCTTTGTCGCGATGGAATACCCGAGCGAGAAGGCCGTGCCCTCAGTCACGCGGTCGCCGACGAGCCGGAGCCGCAGCACCGGCTCGCCCTTCGCGATCCCCGCCTCCTGGCCGAGGAGCGACTCGATATACGTGTTCGCAGGCGTCATCGCGGCGAGGGATTTCCCGCCGAAGACCTTGGTCCGGTCGATGAAGAGCTGGAGGTCCTCGACGTCGCCCGCATAGGCGAAGCCGGAGAACTCGAAGCCGTAGGCCGCCGGTATCTCGCGGTCGGGGTATATCTCGACGAGGAGCGTGTCGAGCCCCTTCGCCTTCGTCGTCATGAAGAGCGAGGACCGCTCCGCCGCCGGCTTCGCGACAGGATTCCAGGAGCTCACGCCGAACGTGACGTCCGTGAGCGTCTCGCCCATTACCTCATGCTGCTCTGCCACCCTGCTCGTGCCTGAGACCTCGATCGGTCCCTGCGTGTCGACGATCCGCTCGAGCATCTCGAGGTCGTTCTTGATGCTCCGGCGCTGGACCAGGAGGTAGGATTCGCCCTGCTTGACGAGCTCGATGACCGGGTCGAGGATCGCGACGTGATAGCTCCTGTTCTCCATGAGGCTGAGCGCGCTCCCCATCTTGCCGAGGGTCCGGTTCCCGTAGTTGGCGAAGACGGTGAGGATGTCGGCGAGCGAATCCAGGTCGTCCCAGATGATGATGCCGAAGGGGACCGCCCTGCCGGAGATGTCGACGCGCGAGACGTCGGGGAACGCCGGCGTCCTCGTGTCGAAGATGTGCCTGCCGTAGGAGCCGGCGGTCTCGAGGTAGTCGAGGAGCGAGACGAGCCCGTCGCCGTTGACGTCGCCGATCAGGTTCATCACCCCCGGCTTCTCGCGGATGAAGCTCGTGAGCCTCGTCATCCTGGTGCCGTACCAGCCGTACGGGCCGCCGTGGGTCTGCGCCGTGTAGTGCGAACCGATGAAGATGACGGCGGAGTCGCCGACCTGATAGGCGAACGTGTGGCCGAACACCCGGAAGTCGTAGAGCGTGAGCGTGGTGTCGAACGGGATGCCGTCGACCCTGACCGTGTCGCTTCCCTGCAGCTCGTAGAGGATGAGCGAATCGGGCTTGACCGACTTGACCGTGTCAGGGAGCGAATCGAGCATGACGAACGCGCCGATGTTGAACTCGGACAGCGGCCAGACCTCCCGGAAGGTCGAGTCAGGGCCCATGGGCGCGCCGAGCTCCTCGCCGAGGATCTCGCTCGTCGCGCCGTTCTTCAGGAGCGTGGTGAGCATGGCGTCGGTCGGCCGGTAACGGTCAGTCACTCCGGTCTTCTTATGCACGTCTTCGGTGAGGACGTCGATGCGCGTGCGCATCGTCTGCTCCGCGGTCCCAAGCCCTTCGCCGAACGGGTAGCGCAGGTCGTGGACCATGGCGCCAGGCGTGATGTTCCCTGCGGGGATCGCGTTCCGCACCGGGCCCTCCTCGACCGATTCCGCGACCGGCGTATTCGCACCTGCAGGCGCGATCCTTGACGAGGTCTGCGCGAAGAGCGGCGCGACGGCGAGCTGATAGATGAGCATGCCCGCGGCGATCGTCCTCACGCCCCACGTGAGCGTCTTCGCGAGCAGCGGATGGTCGTCGAGCGTCATCATCCCTCGCCCCCTTTGCGCGTCATATAGCGCGCGCCGACGACAGCCGCGACCAGGATGATGAAGAGCGCTCCCACGAGCGTGATCGTCGTCGGGTCCCAGCCCGAGCTGTCTTCGGTCACCGTCGCGCCGGAAATTCCGAAGCCCTCTCCCGATGCTGTATCCTCGCCGTCGAGGAGCATGTCCTGTGTGCCGGCGACGGGCGTTGCGGCAGGCTTCGCCGCAGGAACGGTTGAGATGGGGACGATTCCTTCCTCCGCCTCCTCTCCGGCATCGGGCGCGGTGATGATGAATCTGCCGAATCCGTCGAGACCGGCGTCGAAGCGCGGGTCGCCGTCGAGGACTCCCCGGCGCGTGATATCGACCTCGCTCCACGCGTCGCCGTCGAGCGCGAGCAGCATGACCTCGGCGGGGTCGGTCCCCGCGCCTGCGAACCACGAGCCGTCGACGATGAAGGTTATGGCGAGGCCGGAGACGTCGCTGAACCCCTCGCCGCCGAGCGTGAACCAGACGAACGGCCGGGTCGCGGTGTAGGCGGGGACGCCTGACGGCTTCCGGGTGTAGGTGTTGATCGAGAGCGCCGCGGTCTCCGCCGGCTCCTGTGCGGTGAGCGAGACGGTGATCACCGGGATGTCCTCGTCGGCGACGTCCCAGACGATCCTGTCGCCCGCCTCGACGCCGGTGTACCAATGGCTCTTGGACTCCTCGCCGCTCGTGTCGATGGATATCCCGGAGCTCGAGCGCCGCCTGCTCGAGCCCCCGCTCGAGCCGCCGTCATCGTCGTCATCGTCAGGCGGAGGCGACGCTGTCGAGGCGTTGCCCTCGATCGTGCCGCAGTTGCCGTTGCTGTCGCAATAGTCGAGCCGGTATGAGTAGAGCGTGCTCGGGGCGAGCGTGTCGTTCGCATAGGACTGGGTGAGCAGGAACGACGCGTTCTCCGTAAAGGCCGTGAAGTTCCCTGCGGGCCCCAACGCGAACGATGCGTTGAAGGGCTCGTCGCCGGTATAGGTGAACATGAGATAGACCTGCGTGTTGGCGACCGAGACGGAGACCGCCGGAGCCGAGGTGTCGTTCACGCCGAACGTCGCGCTCTGCGCGTCGGGATAGCCGTAGGAATCGGTGCAGGACGCTTCGATGGTGTGCGGGCCGTTCGTGAGTACCGGCAGGGTCGACGAGAACGCGAGCGCATCGGCCTGGGAGAAGCCGGTCCAGCTGCCGCCGTCGATCCGCCACGAGCAGTTGGATGCGTTCTCGGCGGTGAGCGCGAGCGGGACGGCGTAGGAATAGGCATAGCTCTGCCCGTCGATCGGCGCGGTGATGGCCGTCGCGAGCGCGTAGGCGAGCGTGCTGTCGGTCGACTGGACCGCAGCGGGATTGCGGTTGCCCTGCGTGTCGACGGCGTAGAGCGCGATCGTGTGCGCGGAGTTGAGGGGAAGGCCGTTCTCGAGGTGACTCTCTTCAGTGGTGTTCACGGCGCTCGCGCCGTCGATCCAGACCTCGGCATAGGCGAAGTCCGCGTCTGCCGGGTTCGTCCACTGCCATCCGATCCAGGTGTAGCCGGCGCCTGTCGACGAGAGATTGGAGACAACGCCTGGAGGCGTGATGTCGGCGAAGGTCGCGGTGACGGTCTTCCCCGAATCGACGACGAGCGTCACCGGCGTCGCGGTCCCGGTCGCGTCGCCGGTCCAGTTCATGAAGATCCAGCCGGCGCCGGGCACTGCCGAGAGCTCGACATGGGTTCCGGTCGGGATGCCGGCAAGCGACCGGTTCGCGGAGACCGACCCGCTGCCGACCGTCTGGATCGTGAGCGTGTAGGCAGGGGCAGGACCGGTCGAGAACGAATGATGGAGCGATGCGGTGTTCGCGTTGCCCGCAGAGTCGTTGCACCGGTAATAATAGGTATAGGAGCTGCCGGCGGTAAGGCCGGAGACGAGCTGCGAATGCGCTGTCGTTCCGGTGATTGAGAAGTCCGTGCCGTCGCCGTAGGAGAAGTCGCTGCTGCCGTACTGGCACCGGGCGTTCTCGTCTGTCGATATCTGCAGGGTGACCTGCGCCGTGTCCCATGGAAGCGTGCTCTCGTTCGCCGGCGCCACCAGGGCCATCACCGGCGGCGTCAGGTCAGGCGCGGCGTTCACGGTGATTGCCGCGTCTGAGGTGGTGTGAGTGATTTGCTGGATGAGGCTGTCGGAGAGCGTGGTGCCGCTGAGCGTGACCGCCGAGGTGCCCGGATTGTCGCCTTCCAAGGTGAGGACCGCGAGCGTGCCGCTGCCGTTGACGCCGGAGAACGGCGGGACGGGCTCGCGCAGGCAGCTGTACATGAACTGGTGCGTCTGCGCTCCGGGGACCGTCATGTTCGCCGGGCCCAGGCAGGTCGTCATGAAGCCGCCGTCCTCGTTGAGGAACGTCCCCTCGTCAAGGCTCACGAACGAGAGGGAAGAGGAGTCGAAGTTGACCCGTATCTCCCAGGAATGGAGCGAGACGACATCCGATACGTCGATGAGGAAGGTCGCCTGCTCGCCGATGCCGACCGATTGGGACGCTGGTGTCATGGTGATGGACTGGGCCGACGCGCCGAGCGAGAGGGCGAGCGTGCAGAGCAGGAGCAGGAGGATAGTCCTCATCGTTCCTGTCATGTCCGGGCTCCCCATGGAAACACCTAATTTATCACTAAGGAGTAGTGTTTTATTTATAAAGGTTACTGCTTTTTTGCCCCCTACCGACAGATATTATATAAATATGCCGTAACGCCCCTTAATCCCCATGCTGGCGAGGATCGCGGTCAAGGCATTCATCGTGGACCCCAATGAGCGGGTGCTGCTCGTCAGGCGCAGCCCCCACGACGTCCAGAAGCCGGGGATCTGGGAGCTGCCGGGCGGCCGGCTCGAGCCGGGCGAGGACCCCCGCGCAGGGCTGGTGCGGGAGGCCGAGGAAGAGACCGGCCTGCGGATAGCGGTGAAGGATATCCTGAACGTCCAGCACTTCGTCAGGGAGGACGGCCAGACGATCACGATGCTCCTCTTCTGGGCGCGCCCCCTCGGCGGGACCGTGAAGCTCTCCGACGAGCACACCGAGCACGCCTGGGTGCCGGTCGGCCGCAGCAAGGAGAAGCTGAGCCCCTTCTTCCACCCAGAGGTGGACATCTACCTGCGGCATTTCGCTCCCGGTCAGAACGGCGGCGCGGTCCCGAACCGCTCGAAGTAGGCGAGCATCGAGTCGATGAAAGGAGGGGTGTAGACCGCAGGGTTCTTGGTCATGTCCTCCCTGAGCCGGCTGAGCGTCACCCATCTCACCTCCTGCACGCCATCCTCTTCGAGGATGAACGGCCCCTCGTGCCTCGCGGCGAAGTACTCGTGCCATGCCTTGTCGATCTCGTCGGAACAGAACATCCTGAAGAGGAAGCGCACTCCGGTGACCGAGATCCCGAGCTCTTCGTACGCCTCCCGCACCATCGTCTCCTCGTAGGTCTCGCCCTTCGGGACCGTCCCCGACGCCGCGTTCTCCCAAGTGTCGGGATAGACCTTCTTGCGCTTCCCGCGGAGCGCCAGGAGGAATTCCCCCTTGCGGTTGAAGAGGAAGAGGTGCGAGCCGCGGTGAATGTATCGTGACCTCGGGAAGTCCGGCTTCGGCCGGTAGCCGATGATGTTGTCGTCCTCGTCAACCTCGATGATCATCTCGGGCATGGGCATCGCAGGCCCGGGGCGGTTAATAAACCTACCGATACCTATTTATTCGCACGCCCCCTCACCATAGCGCATGGCGCTCACCAGCTTCGCCGAAGCAGAGGCGTTCCTCCGCTCGCGCATCCCGAAGCTCGACGGGAGGGCATTCCGCTGGGACGAGGCGCTCGAGCGCATGAAGGCGTTGCTCGCGCGGCTCGGCGACCCGCAGGAGAAGCTGAAGGTCATCCACATCGCGGGGACGAGCGGCAAGGGCTCGACCGCGGTGCTGCTCGCCTCGCTCCTGCACGCGCACGGCTTCCGGGTCGGGCTCTCGCTCTCGCCGCACATACACGACCTGCGCGAGCGCGTCCAGATAGGCGGCTTGCCGGTGGATGACAAGAGGTTCGTTAGCTCGCTCGCCGCCGTGCTCGACGCCGCAGGCGACGCGCGGCCAACCTACTTCGAGCTCATCATCGCGCTCGCCTTTTGCGCCTTCGCCGGGTCGGAGGTCGGCTACTGCATCATGGAGACAGGCATGGGCGGGCTCTACGACGCGACGAACACGGTGAAGAACAGGGACAAGCTCGTCCTGCTGACGAGGATTGGAATCGACCACGAGCGCTTCCTCGGGCACACCATCGCGAAGATCGCGCCGAACAAGGCGGCGATTGTCCAGGAGCAGAACACGGTCCTCTCGGTGCCGCAGCACGACGACGCGCGTCACGCGATAGAGGCCCGCGCAGCGGAAAAGCATGCGAAGCTCACGTTCATCGCCCCTCCTAAGGACGTCGTGCTCAGCGAGGAGACGACGTCGTTCGGCTGGAGCGGGACGCGGCACAGCACCTCGCTCCTCGGCCTCCACCAGGCGGAGAACGCCTGCCTCGCGCTCGCCGCGCTCGAGACGCTCGGGCGGCGGGACGGATTCGCCGTGGATGGGGGACGGGTCGCCGAGGCGCTCGGCACGGCGCGCTTCCCCGGCAGGTTCGAGCGCTTCGAGGCCGGCGGGAAGACGGTGATCGTCGACGGAGCGCACAACGTGCAGAAGATGGAGCGGTTCTGCGAGAGCCTGGCGCTGGTCTATCCGGACAGACGCTTCGACTTCCTCGTGGCATTCAAGCGCGACAAGGACTCGCTCGGCATGCTCCGCTCGATCGTCCCGCTCGCGCGGAGCGTCACGATAACGAGCTTCTTCTCAGACGACCAGGACCTCGTGCACCTCTCGAAAAGAACCGCTGCGGTGAAGGAGGAGTGCGCCTCGCTCGGCATCGCTGCGGCGGTGGTGCCCGAGCCGCGGCAGGCGCTCATGACGGTGCTCGGGAAGGGCGGGGACGTCGTCGTCACCGGCTCGCTCTACCTGATCGGAGCGATATACGATGAGATCGTCAGCGCTTCCCGGCGCGGGAGTACGACGGCTGCGGCAGGAAGGCCCGCCGGTCGAACCGGAGGAAGCCCCGCCAGCCGAAGAGGTCTGCCACGCGGTCGAGGAGCGCGTGCGCCGCGAGGTACGAGAGCGCGATCCCGGACGCGAAGAGCAGCCGCTCGAGCGCGACCTGGGGTATGAGCGCGAGCCACATCCCGGCATCCATCGGGACGGCATAGAGGAAGAGGACCGACCCGACGGCGTGCGCGGTGAAGGTGGCGCCGAGGCTCCGCAGGAACATATTCTGCTTCTTGCCGGCGAAGGAGATGCCGATCGGGATGACCCAGTAGAGCGCGTACGGCCACGCCTGCTGGCCGGTCGGATGCAGCCAGAAGAGCGCCATCGCGACGGCGGGAACGACGGTCCCCGAATTCCGCCTGCGTGTGCCGAAGTAGTAGGCGGCAAAAAGCATCGGCGTGAGGCGCAGGATGGTGATGAGATCGAACGACGTCCCGAAGATGCCGAGGTCGAGGATCTCGGCGCCGAGGACGGTCGCTATGCCGAGGAAGGGCCCGAGGAAAGCGCCGGCGAGCGGGCCCACCATCTGGAAGAGCGTGAAATGCTGGCCCTCGGCGCCGACGACCGCCGCGAGGTCGATCCGCTGGGTGATGAGGACGAGCAGCACGAAGCCGGAGATGAAGGCCCACTTCCTGATGCTGTCGCGCGCCGATGCCATGCGTCCCGCGGAGCCGGGGGTCCTATAAATAGTTTGCGTGAAGGCCGTTAATGAACTCAGTACTCGAGCGCGGTTCGATATGCGCGGTCGCGAAGTCGTCTTCTCAAGGGACTACTGTATCCCCTGCCGGACGTCCCTCATCGAATAACCGATGAGGTGATGGACATGAAGAGGATGAAAGCGAAGAAGAAGTCCGGGATGCTGATGATGATGGCGATGGGCCGGGTGGTCGTCGGCGGGCTCGCCGTCGCTGCGGCTCCCATGTACACGGCGACCGGCGGCGGGACCGCAGACTGGCCGAACGGCCGCGTGACCTACGGCTTCACCGCGCAGGCAGACGCCGACGGCAACGTCAAGGACGAGTTCCAGGCCCAGCACCGCGATTCGGGACTGGTGACGACCATCAACGGCGACATCACGAACCTGCATGTCGACGGCAATGGAGCGTGGATAGGCGGCCGCGTCACGAGAGCCGACAATCCCGACCTGGTCGGGAACGAGTTCCTCTTCAGCGTGATCGACAGCGGCCAGGGCAAGAACGCCGCTCCTGACATTATCAGCGCGGTCAACTACTACGCGAACGCGGCTGATGTCGTGCTCGAGCCGGCAGGGTCCTAGGTCGGGCTGACGAACGGCAACACCCAGGTCGGATGAGCCCGACCCCATTCTTATTTTCCCTTTCCCCGAGACTTCTCTTCCCGTTAGCCCTCTTCTTCGAAATGTCTCCCCTTCTTCCTCCCCTCATGCTTCTCGCCGGGAAGCCTCTCCTTGGAGTCGAAGTGCCTATGGTGGATGATGTCGGAGAACGCGTTGAGCTCGAGGATGATGAAGGTGATGATGACAGCGACAAAGCTCATCAGGTACTCGCCGGCCCCGACCACCATGCCGATCGCGGCCATCGTCCAGAGGCTCGCTGCGGTCGTGAGGCCATGCACCTCGTTGTCGAGGCGGAATATCGTCCCTGCGCCGAGGAAGCCGATGCCAGTGACGATCCCTGAGATGATCCTGTTGCCGAACTCGATCCCCACGTCCATGGAGAAGATCGTGATGATGCAGGAGCCGAGCGAGACGAGCATGTGCGTCCGCAGGCCGGCAGGCCGGTGCAGGTGCTCGCGCGTGTAGCCGAGCAGCGCGCCGAAGACGACCGCGAGGAAGATCCTCAGGATCATGGCACCGTCGTCGATCATACGCGGGATGGGGCGCCCGACACTTATAAAGATTTGTAACGACCAGCGCGGTACAGAATCGGCGAGGAGCTCAGGCTGCCTCGGGAAGATTCTTGCGGTACAGGTCCCATATCCCGCCGCCGGTGGGCGCGGTGCGGTACCGGTTGCTGATGAGCAGCATCCTAAGGTCCTCGCCGAAGCGCTCGATCGTGTCGCGGTCCCCGCGCGCGAGCCAGTGGTTGACCTCGAGGCGCCTTCCCCGATAGCCGTGCATGATGTCGAAGACACGGTCGCCGCCGGGGAGCTCGATCTCCTCGGCGGAGAGCGGCCAGCGGTTCCGCTCCTTCCCCTCGGCGAGGTTCTGGACATTGAGGTAGAAGCTGAAGACCGGGCTGCCGGAGATCCGGGACTTGGCGTGCGAGTAGACCTGCAAGACATCATAGATGTTCGGGCGCTCGGAGGCGAGGGGGTCCTGGTAGTAGAGCTTGGAGAAGAAGGGATAGGGACGGGTGCCGTACTCGCCCTTGATCGCCTCTCCCCGGTACTGCTCCATGAGGACCTTCCTGAAGAGCTCCATGTCGAGCTCCTTCATCGCGTCGCCGCGGCGGTCGAGACGGCCGTTGGGCTTGATGAGCGCGCGCCCGGCGAGCGCGTCATTGTGGTTCTGGAGCATCCTCTCCGCGATCCCGGCGTCGACGAAGAGGGAGCTCATCTCCTCGAACTCCTGCTCGATGATCCGCCGCTGCGACGCCATCTCGGGGAGCGCGAGGATCCGCTCGATGATCTCCGACTGGTCCTCGATGAGGTCAGGGTTCGTCGCGAGCTCGCCGAGGCCGTTGGTCCTCCGCGCGGTCTCGCAGTGGTCCTCAACCCACTGGAAGCTCGGCATCTGCTCATAGCCGGAGACCTCTGCCATCCGGATGAACCGGGTGATGAGGTCCATGCTCCGCCAGCGGTTCATGTTGGGGAAGAGCCTGACGTTGTGGACCGCGAGGTTCTTGCCCGATGCCATGTACTCGAAGAAGAACGACCCCATCCTGCTGTCCTTCTCGTCGCGCAGCACCTCGTTCATGGTGAGGTAGGCGAAATGGCCGGGGTCCTGGGCATCGAATCCGGCAGGGTTGTAGATGAAGGCCCCGCCCTCGAGCTTCTGGGTCGGGACGTCTCCGGTCGCCTCGCGGTTGATCATGAAGACCAGCTGGCGGTACGTCCTTCCGCCGAACTCGTGCGTGCCGAAGGTCGCCTTGTAGACAGGCATATTCAGCCGGTCGCCGGTATCGAGGATCAGCTCGTCGTCGATGACACCGTCGCTGCCGGCGGCGCGCCGCTCGTAGAAGTCGGCGAGCAGCGGGACCTCGATCCGGTAGGTGCCATCCCCTTCAGGGCTCGCGAGGTCTGGGAGCGAGAGCGAGGTCCCGAGCGTGCCGCGCATCCTGCACGCCACGAGATCGAGAAGCTGCTCTGATAAATAGATCGGATGCGGATGCGAGAAGTCGCGTTCGAACTCGACCTGTACCTCGGGAGCGACGTCGCCCACCCGCTGCAGGAGTGTGGGGCTCTGGTCATGCGCCGTAGCTATCGCCTTCGACCGAACAATGTCAGTACTGTGAAGAAGAGTATCATACTATTTAAAAATGATTGTGCTGCGGTATAATATGATAAAGTAGTACCTATTTCTTGATAGATTCCTTTAATAACCACCCTTCTAGCCACAGGATGAGGTCTGAGAGGCTGCCGATCGGACATAGGTAGTTGCAGAAGATCCGCGGAACGAGGAACGCGAGCAGGAAAAGTATGATGCTTGCGATCAATGTGCCCGCATGCCAATGATAATTCCCTTCAAAGAAGGCATTTGTGAGGCCTGGCCAGAAGAGGAGGAACGCGTTCGCGACCGCGAGGATCGCGAAGAGGAGCGAGAGCCACCTGACCAGGGAGATCCATTTCGGCATCCTCAGCTTCGCCGTGCAGGAGAGGCCCTGGTGGTCCTGGAGCGTGCCCCAGGGGCAGAGGTTATGGCACCAGAAACGGTGCCGCAGGTTCATCAGGAAGAATCCTGGTACCGCTGCCTTTGCCGCGAGGCCCCAGGGACAGGGGCTCGGGCACACCCTGCAGAAGAGGTAGGGCACGCGGAAGTAGCAGCGGATCACCGGGAAGAGGGCGATCGGCAGGAACAGGATGAAGGCCGGGTAGCGCAGCAGGCGCGCAGCCTTCTTCGCGAATCGCCAACGCCAGGCGGCGACGATGAGGATGCCGATCCCCACACCTATCAGGACCGGGATGATGTATGAAGGGGTGGTGTAGAAACCGAGATTCCGGCGCACGCGCCACTGCATGATATACCAGGAGAAGGCCGCTATGGCGAGAACGCCTATCAGCAACGCCACCGCCTGCTTCTTTGGGATCCGCATAGGGAATGGACTTGGGGGGATTCGAACCCCCGGCCTCAACGTTGCGAACGTTGCGCTCTAACCAGACTGAGCTACAAGCCCGTGATTGTCCGGGAACGATGAGCTTATTTAAAAAGGTGTCGCTAGGTTTATTAAGGGGCGGCGCTCCCTGGCGCGCATGGACGCGCGTTGGGGGATCGCGGCACTCGTCATCTGCACCATGCTCCTTGCCGCAGGCTGCGATGAGATGTACTTCTTCGGCCCAGACCTCGGCGATGCGATCCAGGACGCCATCTGGGAGGACATCAAGCGGAACAACCCGATAACCCGGGCCGCGCAGGGGGTCAAGGACCTGGTCCTCGGCTCTGACAAGAACGACACCGCCGACGCGCTCGAGGGGAACCGCATCAGCGATTTCGACTGCACCCATATCCCGCACAGCCACGAGGACGGCACCGGGACCTGCGTGTGCGACGCCGGCTACGTATCTGACATGGGACTGTGCGTCCTTGCCGGGAAAGGCTGCACCTTCGATCATGACTGTGGCACCGCCTCCTGCTCCGGCGACACGAAGATCGTCTACCGCTGCGATCCGCGCACCAGGAGCTGCCTGCCGCCCGAACGTGTCGACTGCACGGCCGAATACGGGTCGTCGTACCGCTGCTACGGCGGCCAGTGCATCCCGCGCGACCTCGGCGGCGTGCGCACCTGATTCTGATACCAGGCACATCAAGAGAAGGAGGATGTAGTGGGCCTGCGAGGATCCGAACGATGGTTTCGTCCATCGACACCGAGGGCCGGCGTGCGCTTCGCCTAGCCGACCGAGCATCGGTAAGGATTGGTGAGCGAGGGCTCCGCACCGCGGATGCCCCGCACGCCCCTTCGGGTTCTATCCTTTAGAAAAGGATAATGGGCCTGCGAGGATTCGAACCCCGGTCAGCCGGTCGCTTCCCAAACCCTCTTCAGGCAGCTTGATCCGAGGGATATCCCCTGTTTTGACCAGACTTTTCCTAAAGGTTTGGTCCGAAGCCGGCCGCACTATCCAGGCTATGCTACAGGCCCAGAAAGGGAGGGGGATGGAGGATCCTTTTATAAATATTGCCCTCAGCCGAGGTACTGCTTGAGCAGTGTCGAATAGGGGGGCTTGCGCAGCGCCCTTATCCCCCGCACGAGGTAATCCTTGGCCCGCCCCTTCGTGATCCGCAGATCGGACGCGATCTCGTCGAGGGTCATACGCGGCCCGTCGAGGCCGAAGTAGGACCTGATGATCGACCGCGTGGTCCCAGGGAACTTCCCGAGGATGTGGTCGACCTCGGCCCTGAGGGATGCATCGAGGAGGGGCTTCTCGACCTCGGCGGCGCCGTGGACGCTGTAGAGGTCATGGAAGGTGTGGTCGTCTCCCACCGGCCTGTCGAAGCTCTGCGCGAACGACCCTGCCGCCATGATCCCCTGGAGCTCGGATGCCCGCATGCCGACCTCTGCCGCGAGTTCGGTGTAGTCGATGTCGCGGGCTTTGGTCTGCTCGAGATAGTCCTCGACCTTCCTGATCTTCGAGAGCTCGGCCTGCTGGTTCGTCGGCAGCCGGACGGTCCTGCCATACTTGTTGATGGCCTCGAGGATCGATTGCCTGATCCACCACACCGCGTAGCTGATGAGCCGAAAGCCGCGCGTCTCGTCGAAACGCCGCACCGCCTCGATCAGCCCGATGTTCCCCTCCTGGACGAGGTCCTCAAGCCCGAGGCCGTATCCCTGGTACGCCTTCGCGACCGTCACCACGAACCGGCGGTTCGCGTTCACCAGCTCGTGCATCCTCTCGATATACCCTGGCGTGCCGACCTCATGCCGATTCATCTCCCGTACGAGATCGAGCTCTTCCTCAGGAGCGAGGAGCGAATCATCCTCGAGGGTTTGGAGATAGATGTCCAGCGAATGCCTGCGGAAGGGATCGAAATCAGCGCCCTGCCTGGAAGGTTTTTGAGAGGACGACTTTATCGTGTTCGTCGCTGTTTGAGCCACGCGGGCAGCACCTGAAGGAGAGGAAGCCTGATCGGCTTTTTAACGTTTCGGTAGAGATATTAATGAAGAGAAAAAAGGAAAAGTGGCGGAATTCACTTCCGCTTCTTGTACGCGACGAATCCTGCCGCTCCGAGGAGCGCGAGCGCGGCGCCGACGGCGCTGAACTCAGGGACGTCGTTGCCGCCGTCGTCATCGCCGTCACCGATGACCTCGACCGCTCCGTCGACGTTGGTGCTTGATGACGGCATGTACATGGTGCCGGTGATGGTCGCGCTCTCGATGTCGACCGGGGAGATGCCCTCGCCGATCGCGGTGAACTGCATCGTCGCGAGCGTGCCGTCGCCGGTGACGCCGGAAGGCGGCATCGGGCCGACCATCGGAATGTTGACCATCTGCTGGATGCAGCTGAAGAGCACCTGGCCGGGGCCGATCTCGGTCGGGCCGAGGCAGATCGTGCCGGGAGCAGTGCCGAGGAACCCGCCGTTCTGCATGTCCTCGAACTGGAGGATCGCCGGGTCGAAGCCCATCTGGACCTCGAAGGTCGTGAGCATGAGGGCTGCGGTGATATCGATGTCGACGTTCACCGTGTCGCCGACGTCGGCGAGCTGGTAGCTGGGCACGACGCTGATCGTGTTCGGCGCGACCGGCATCTGCGCAGCGGCGCTGCCTGCCATCGCCAGCACGAGAAGCATCGTGATGTTTATCATCTTGTTCATGGTGGTACCCCCAAAACATATTTGATTGTCACGGTGCAGTAACAATTAGTATATAAAGGTTGCGGAACAAGGCCTAGATATCAGTGAAATAGCGGGATTTCGAGGGGTGCCTGAGCTTCTGGAGCGCCTTCTCCTTGATCTGCCGGACCCGCTCGCGGGTGAGGTGGAACATCTGGCCGATCTCTTCGAGCATGATAATCCCTCTGATATACATCGCCGTCGGGTGATGCCACCCCCATTTGAATCTGCTGATAGTTATTCATACTAAGAAAGAAAAAGAAAAAATAAAATCAAAACGGATTTCACTTCCGCTTCTTGTACGCGACGAATCCTGCCGCTCCGAGGAGCGCGAGCGCGGCGCCGATGGTGCCGAACTCAGGGACCTCGTTTCCGGGCTCGGAGATGCACACGCCCTCGACAGCGTCAATCTCAGCGTTGAGGACGAGCGCGCCGCTCACGATCTTCACATACCTGACGCTCGAGTACGATGTGCCCTCGATGTTCAGGTTGCCGACCCCGGTCCCGTCGAGCGTCCCGACCCACTCGAAACCGCTCGTAGGGTCGTTGGACACGTAGACGTTGACGAAGTTCTCAGCACTGCCATCCTGGTAGACCTTGAGGTCTATCCCGAACCAGCCCCAAAGCTCCTCGCCCTCGCCCATATCGAGGACGATGAACGAATCCGGGTTGGTCGCGGCGATGACCGCATAGAGGCCGTCGTCCATGCCGACCGCATTGCCGGAGTTGGTGACGCTCCCATACTCATCAGCGACGGTGTTCGCGAAGGCAGCAGGGTCGCCGGCGGCATAGAATGACCCTTCCGGGCACTGAGGCATGCAGCCCAGGCAGTCCATCGCCGAGACCGTGCTCGCCATGAGGACGAGCATCGTTATCATTGCTATGATCGCTTTCATGTTCTTTCCTCCATTCGAATGGTTGGTTGATCGTTCACGCTCTTTTTTTTACTCGATCGAAATGAACAATGGAAAAACGTGATTCACTTCCGCTTCCTGATCGCGACGTATCCGGCCGCGCCGAGGAGCGCGAGCGCGGCGCCCATGGTCCCGAACTCGGGGATCTCGCCGCCGTTCTCGATCGCGCAGTTGGCCGAGCAGCCGTCGCCGTCGGCATTGTTGCCGTCGTCGCACTGCTCCCAATCCTGGTCGATGTAGCCGTCGCCGCAGAAGGGGCCGCCGCAATACAGGGGGTCGGTAGCTTCCAAGACGCACCAGTAGTCCCACGCAACCTGGCAGCAGAACGAATCCATGCCGCAGACGCAGGCCTCGATGGACGGGATGTCGCAGCCGACATACCCGTGCTCATAGAAGCAATCGGATCCTGCCTGCGCGCTCACGGCGGCGATCGTCGCCAGAAGCACCAGTCCGAAGACGAGCAGCTTCTTCATGCTCTCCGCCTCCAGGTCACATAGCCGGCCGCGCCGAGGAGCGCGAGCGCGGCGCCCATGGTGCCGAACTCAGGGACTTCGCCGGTCGGCGTGCATACGAGATAGATGTAGCCCTGGTCGCCGGTGTTGTAGTCGGTGCCGGTGTCGCAGGTGTAGCCATCCGGCGGGTTCGGGACCGAAGCGGTGTACAGGCAGGAGCCGTAGACCGACCAGTTGGTCGTCCAGCCGTCGGCAGCGGTGTCGTCGTTGGCCGGGCCCCAGCCGCAGTCGCTTGCGAGCTTGACCCAGACGCCGGGCATGTCGTTTGCTTGGTCATCCTCGACATGCACCATCTCGTGGCAGGCGAACGCGCCCGGCACGAGGAGCATCGCGAGGACGATCGCGAGAATGGTCTTCTTCATGGTTCTTTCCCCCAACATAGTCGAATGAATGGAATTTGGGGGCTGGTGGCGTCGGTACTATATATAGGTATCGTTTCTGTAACTATCAGAAAGTAGCATCAGCAAACCCGGAAAAGCGTCGGACGAGGGAAGGCGGAGATGATATCGAGAATAAGAGAAAAAAAGAAGGAAGGGATTCACTTCCGCTTCCTGAACGCGATATAGCCCGCTGCCCCGAGCAGCGCGAGCGCCGCGCCGATCGACGTGAACTCGGGGATCTCGCCGCCATCGACCGGGCCGACGTACTGGGCGCACCGCCAGTGGACGGTAGAATGGAGATTCGAAGGCGAGCTTCCGAAATCGTAGTTCTCATACCCGCCGTAATGGGCCTCGCAGTAGCCGCAGACCGTCCCGCAGGTGCCTCCCCACGCGTCGACCGTCGCATAGCCGAGCGATGCGCACACCGCGTACGTGTCGTAGTTCCCGCCCGGCTGGCCGACCGAGTAGTCGTCACCTGGCTGGATGTTCATGTTGCTGTCGTACGCGGCGACCCATGCCGAGCTCTCGTCGGCGCGGCACACGATCCACTCGTTCACGTTCGTGTTGTAGTACGTGCTGCCGCTCCAGCTGTTGACATAGGTCGTGTCGATGCCGGTCTGGCCGACATACGGCAGCGCCGTCGCGATGCCGGCCGACAGGAGAAATACCAGTGCATACATGAGCGCTCTCATTTCCGTCTCCTCCATGCGATGTAGCCCGCAGCGCCGATGAGCGCGAGCGCCGCGCCGATGGTCGTGAACTCGGGGATCTGCCCCGCGTCATAGGCGAGGTATGCCCAGCTCATCGCGACCTGGCCCCACGTCCCGCAGGAGTTCCAGGCGGGATCGATCGCCACCACCTCGATGTGGATGACGCCGCTCATGGGCATCGGCAGGGCGAATCCGACGGTGTTCCAGATCTCGCTCACCACATAGCCGTCCTCGGGATAGGTCCCCACAAACTGGCTGTTCGCATAGACCTCATAGGTGTCGGCTCCGCTGATGCCGTCGAGCGAGCGGAAGACGATGCCCACGGCGTCAGCGGCCCCCGCGTCGAGGTCGAATGCCGCGGCGTTCGTCCCTTCCGCGCAACCGACGTCCCACACGACCCTGATGTCCTTCGCGAATCCGGCGCCCTCGTCATCGACGCTGTCGGCAGCATCATACGCGCCGTAGTAGCCGCCGCTCACCGTGCCGAAACCGACGGCGTTGTGCAGCGCCTCGTCGGCCGCGTTCCCGATGTCGAGGAAATCATCCATGACGGCGGTAGCGCTCACGCCGGCTGCCGCCATCACCATAACCACGCAGAATACAATCAGCTTCTTCAAGGTACATCACCCCATTCAGGTAATCCTTCCCGGAGCCGGAGCATTCCGGTCCGAGGCTCTATCGGTATGCCTGCCCATATCCCTGCAGAAGAGTCGGTCAGCGCCCGGCGCTTGCGGGCTAGCCCCAAACCTGTCGTCCTGACCGGCCTCCTCGACATGCCGATGCCTGTGGAGCACCGGGCCTGGAGATCGCTGTCAGGAGCAACGGTCTGATAACCCCTTGACCCTACGCATCACCCCCAGGAGGTACAGAGGAAGAAGACGCTTTGACAGCGCCTGTCGGTCAATCAGTCAGGAATCGCTTCAGGAGGGAATCGGTCGGAACCACCCTATCTTCCGTATGCACCACCAACATTTCACATCGTACAATCGATGCGGCATGAATTCTGGGGAGACTACTATTTATGTGTTTGGGTAGATTCACCACACAAGAATGAGTAAGACCCATGAGGGCGTTCAGATCTTGATGAGCGTGATCTCGATGGTCGACACGCGCACCTGCCTGCCTTCCTTGTTCTCGAACTCCTCGGAATCGATGACGATGCCCTTCATCGCCACCTGCCCTTCGAGGAACCTTTTTGCCGCGACCTCGGCGACATCCACCGCGCGGCTGATGAACTTGCCCCGCGCCTTGATCGTCACCTCATCCGCGCTCTTGGTGGTGAACTGCATGACGACCCCGGTCACGTAGTTCATGAAAGGCTTCCCTCCGATGAATATCGAGTTGTCCGCAGTCATTGATGTCACCCCGAATCGCCGTGCACGATCGCTGCTGTCCTGGACGCTATTCTCCGCAGTAGCCGAAGATCACGCATCCGCGCGTAGCTACCCCCTATAATAGGGGTGGGTGACTGCCCGAATATTTAAATGTTATGCAGAATATCCCTACGAGGGTCAGAGGAGCTCGCGCACGACCGCCGCCGCGAGCGCGACGGTCCGCTCCCCGCCGGAAAGCCGGGGGTTCGCCTCGACGACATCGAAGCTCCGGAGGTTCTTGAGATGGCGGAGCCGGGAGAGCATGTGCAGGAGCTCGCGCGGGAGCATTCCTGCCGGCGCCGGATGCCCGGTCGCAGGCGCGAACGCCGGGTCGACGCAGTCGATGTCGACCGAGACATGGACCGCAGGCAGCGCCGTGAGCGACTCCATCAGCGCGTCGCAGACCGCATCGATGCCCTCGGCGGCGATCCGCGCCGGCGGGAAGAAGCGGATTCCCTTCTCCTTGATGAAAGCGGTCTCAGAAGGGTGGCTCGCGCGTATCCCGACGAGGAAGATGCGCGATGGCGCGACGATGCCCTGGTCGACGAGCTGCCTGAGGAAGCCCTCATGCGAGGGGGTCGCGAAGTCGTCCATGCAATCGGGATGCGCGTCGAAGACGACGATCCCGCAGCCGGGAGCGGCAGAGGAGAGCGCTGAGACGGCGGGGAAGCTTATCGAATGGTCGCCGCCGAGCAGCACCGGCGTCTCGCCGTCGGCGAGCGCGCGGGCTGCCGCCTTCAGTATCCGGGACTGCGAGACCTCGATGTCGCTGTTGTCGACAGGCACGAGCCGCGTCTCCGCATGGACCGGCCTGCCGTCCTCGCGCGCCCCGACGGCCTTCACCGCCGCGACGATCGCGGCGGGCGCGTCCTCGCATCCGTTCGTCTTCCCGAGCCCGCCTGCCGAGAACGGGACCTGGAGCATGAGCGCCATGCAGCCGCGGAGTCATCCGCGCGTATTTATTCCTTTCGGACGGTGACTCTCTGCTCCATAATATTTTTATATGATGACCCAGGCCACGGTTCCCCAAGCCGCCGGTCACTGATGCCTGCGGACCGTTCCGCGGCAATAGGTACTTTTATATATGACCCGCAATTTGTCGTCCACAATCAACCGAGGGGTGTTATGATGGAAGAATCGAAAGACCATTCTGATCGCGAGGATACGGACCAGCATGAGAAGCACCATGAGACGCATCATGCCCATGAGCATGCGGACCGTCAGGAGTCCCATAAGCACCATGCACGCGCGCACCCGGTTCGCCATGCGCCTCAGCGCCAGTCCTGGGGCAAGGAGAACGCCTGGAAGATAGGGAGCGTGATCGTGGGGATAATCATCCTCATCATCGTGCTCGTCAAGATCGCGGGTCCGGCGACCCCGATCGTGCCGGGAGCAGTCGATGTGATAAATCCGGCCCAGGGAGACGCTACTGCCGGCCAGGGGACCGCGGCACCGGCCATCGTGCCCGCCGGCAAGACAGTCCTCATCGAGGAGTATTCGGATTTCGAGTGCCCGTACTGCCGGCGCTACTACCAGCAGACCTACAAGCAGATACGCGATACGTACGGCGATGCTATCGTCTATGAATTCAACCACTTCCCCCTCTCCTTCCATCCGAAGGCCCAGAAATCAGGGGAGGCGAGCGAGTGCGCCCGTGACCAGGGCAGGTTCGACGAGTACCATGACATCCTGTTCGAGACCGGCAAGCTCGACGTGCCTGACCTCAAGGCGCATGCCGCGGCGCTCGGCCTTGACACCGTCGCCTTCGACGCGTGCCTGGACTCGGGAGAGAAGGCAGGCATCCTCGCGGCAGACCTCGCCGAGGGCCAGGCCCGCGGCATCACCGGCACGCCCGGCTTCTTCATCGACGGCAAGATGCTCGTCGGCGCGCAGCCGTTCGCCGCGTTCAAGGAGCTGATCGACGCCGCGCTCGGGACCGAGACCCCGATGCCCGAATCCACCGATCCGGAGATCAGGTTCATCGTGATCGGCGATGAGACGTGCGCCGCGTGCGACACCACGCAGATCGTGGCGATCACCCAGCAGCAGATATTCCCGAACGTGGTGGTCGAGGAGTATGACTACGGCACTGCGGAAGGCCTCGCGCTCGCTGAGAAGTACGGAATCGTCGCGCTCCCGGCCTACATCTTCGGACCGAACGTCGTCGATGCCGCGAACTACGACCAGGTGGCAGGCGCCCTCATCCAGGCCGCCGACGGCTACGTCATCGCCCCTGCGGCATCGGGCGCGGTGAAGTATCTCAACCCTCCGGGTGAGGACGACGACCCGTCGTCCGGGCCCGATGACGCGGAGGTCGTCATCATCGAGTTCTCCGACTTCCAATGCCCCTACAGCGCACAGGGGAGCGCGACGATGGATCAGGTGATGGAGGAGTACGACGGCAAGGTCAGGCGCGTGTTCCGCGATTTCCCGCTCTCGTTCCATCCGGACGCGGAGAAGGCCGCCGAGGCCGCCCAATGCGCGTTCGAGCAGGACGAGGAGACGTTCTGGGAGTATCATAGCCTCCTCTTCGCGAACCAGGACAGGCTCGCGGTCTCCGACCTCAAGGGCTACGCCGAGGACCTCGGGCTCGATACCGAGGAGTTCGGCCTCTGCCTCGACTCCGGCAGGTACGCCGACGAGGTCGCGAAGGACCTCGCCGACGGCCAGGCGGTGGGCGTCGGCGGGACGCCCGCGTTCTTCGTCAACGGCCAGATGGTCTCGGGAGCGCAGCCGATCGGGAACTTCAGGGCGGTGATCGACGCGGAGCTCGGGGGATAAGCGCCCTCATCTTCCTTTTTTTAGGTGTGGTGACGATTTTTTTGAAGCGGATCGGCCAACTACACCGATCGGTGAGCCGAGCATGAGATTGGCATGCTCAGTATGGTGGGTGCAGGGTGAGCGCAACGCAGGGACGCGGCATCGTGATGGTCTTCGCTCTTCTGCTCCTGCTGGCGGCCGTCGGCGTCGCGCACGCCCAGGAGGACGCCTTCTGCAGCGACGAGAAGCAGGTATGCACGGTCGGCGGCGAGACCCGGACGGCGGACGAGTACCCCCTAATCGATACCGGCCATGAGGGTGGCCAGGTCTGCATCATCTACTTCTACTCAGAGACCTGCCCGCATTGCCAGGCGCTGAAACCCTTCCTCGAGGGGATCGAGCAGGAGTACGCGGGGAGGATCGCGCTCAACCGGCTCGACGTCGCCGAGATCGAGAACTATAACCTCTACAACGACCTGTGCACCGCGAAGCGGTACGCCGGCGGCACGATACCGCTCGTGATGATCGGGGACGAGTTCCTGGTCGGCGAGGACCGGATACGCCAGGGGCTCGCGGAGAGGATAGTCCGCTGGCTCGGCGAGGACGAGAGGATCTGCCCGCTCGAGTCGATCGGCACCACCTGCGAGGTCATCGCTGACGCTGATGAGGCGGTCCCCGGCCTCGGCACCGGCCTCGTCTGGTACAAGACGCTGCCTGCCGTCGTGATATCGGGCCTCGGCGACGGCATCAACCCGTGCGCCTTCGCGGTGCTGATCTTCATGATGACGCTGCTCCTCGAGGTGTCGGGCAACCGCCGGCGGCTCATCAGGATCGGGACAGGCTACATCACCGCGTTCGTGCTGACGAACACGCTCCTCGGGGTCCTCGTCTACTGGTTCTCCGACCTCCTCTTCAAGGGGTCGCGGGTGCCGTTCCTCATCGCGGCAGGGATCGCGGTCGTCGCCGGGCTCATCAACATCAAGGATTTCTTCTGGTACGGGAAGGGCATCTCGCTCAAGATCCCGGACAGGGCGCACACGGTCGTGCAGAAGTACATCATCCTCGCGACGGTGCCGGCATCGGTCGTCGTCGGCGTGCTCATGGCCTTCTTCGAGGCGCCATGCTCGGCCTCCATCTACTACGCGATCCTCGAGATGCTGCGGAAGCACACCGCGTCGCTCGCCTCCGCCCTCCCTTACATCATCCTCTACAACATCGTGTTCGTGCTGCCGCTCGTCGTGCTCTTCCTGATCATCTACTCGACCGGCGAGGCGAAGCGGCTCGAGGGCTGGCGCCAGGCGAAACGCAGCTGGATGCGGCTCATCATGGGCATCATCCTCCTCACGCTCGGCGTCCTGATGCTCTCCGGCATCATCTGATCGTCTGGTGTAACAGGGGCAAGCAACTTTTATATAGTACCCCCTCTTCGGTTACCATGATGTTCCGAGGTTCGGTGACATGCTCAAGAAGCTCTTTGACAAGCTGTTAGGAGGGAACACGCTCTACTATCCCGGCTGCCTGACCAAGGTCGCGCTCCCTGGGATCGAGGGGAACTACCGCACGCTCCTCGATCGCATGGGGATCGACTTCATCACCCTCGCTAACGACGAGGCCTGCTGCGGCAGCCCCGCCTACAACGCCGGCTACCTGCAGGACTTCGAGGACCTGAAGGAGAGGAACCTCGCGCTCTTCCGGCGGTTCGGGGTGAAGAGGATCATCACGGCGTGCCCGACGTGCGCGCACGTCTTCAACGACCACTATGGGAAATCAGGCATCCCGGCAGAGCACATCACCGCGACGGTGCTCGCGCACATCGGGAAGTTCTCGAAGCTTCCGAAGAGAAAGACGCTCACCTACCACGACCCCTGCCACCTCGGACGGTACGCCGACGGCTACGACGCGCCGCGCAGGATATTCGGATCGCTCGGCTACGGGCTCGTCGAGATGCGGAACGCGAGGGAGGACAGCATGTGCTGCGGCGGAGGCGCGTCATTGCGCACCTTCAACACCGCGCTCGCCCAGCAGATAGCGAAGCTGCGTACCGGCCAGGCGGCGGACACCGGAGCCGGGATCCTGGTGAACACCTGCCCGATGTGCCACTCGCAGCTGAAGGAGGCGGTCGAGAAGCACTATGAAGGGAAGATCGAGGCGCTCGAGCTCTCCGAGCTCCTCCTCCGGCATCTCCGGTGACGAGGTGGCACGAGGAACGATGGAACAAGACCTGAAGAAGCGGATGGGAAGGATCGTCGGCGAGGGGAACGTCTCCGACAGCGCGAACGACAGGCTCACGTTCGCGACGGACGCCTCGCAGATCGAAGGGAAGGCATCGCTCGTCGTCTGGCCGACGTCGGCCGAGCAGGTGCATCGGATCATCGTCTACGCGAACAGGCACGACGTTCCGCTCGTCCTGCGGGGGTCGGGCACCGGCCTCTCGGGAGGCGCGGTCCCCGACGATTCCGTCGTGGTCTCGTTCGTGCGCATGGACCGGATCCTTCGGATCAACCTGAAGGAGCGCTGGGCGGAGGTGGAGCCGGGCGTCATACTCGACGACCTCAACGCGGTGCTCAGGAGGCACGGCCTCTATTTCCCGGTCGTCCCGTCGAGCCATGAGGTCGCGAGCGTCGGCGGCGTCATCTCCACCGACGCTGTCGGGGTCAGGGGCGTGAAGTACGGCCGCGCGTCGGACTGGATAGAGGAGCTCACGGTGATCGACGGCACGGGAAAGCCGCTCGTCCTGAAGAAAGACCGCATCAGGGACTTCGCGGGCAGCGAGGGCGTGTGCGGCGCGATCATCGGCGCGCGGCTGCGCCTCGCCGCGCCGCTCGGAAGGACGACTGCGACGCTGCACGCCTTCGGCACCATGGACGACCTCATCTTCGAGTACCGCAGGATCATGGCCCGCCAGGACGTCACCGCCGTCGAGTTCTGGGACAGGACGACGGCGCGCCTGCTGGGGATGGACGAGCGGCACTACCTCTTCGTCGAGTTCGAGAGCGACGCCGGGAAGGTGAAGGACGCCTCCGAGATCGCGCGGCTCTGGAAGCGGCGCGACGCTATCGCGCCGACGCTCGGCTCGAAGGGCTTCACGCTCCTCGAGGACCCGAAGGTGCCGCTCGAGGAGCTGCCGACGCTCATCGGCTGGCTCAGCGAGAACGGAATCCCAGCGTTCGGCCACATCGGCTACGGCATCGTCCACCCCCGCTTCCCGAAGGAGAAGAAGGATCTCATCCCGAAGATGTTCCGCCTCGTGAAGGAGATCGGGGGCGAGGTGACGGGCGAGCACGGCATCGGCATCTACAAGAAGGAGTTCGTGCCCGAGGGGACGGTGCGGCGGATCAGGGAGCTCAAGCGGCGCTACGACCCAAAGGGCATCATCAACCGGGGGAAGATCGTATGAGCGGGAAGGACGGCACGGCGGGAGCGGAGAGGCGCCAGCCGAAGGACATCGATGAGATCAGGCAGACAATCGAGAGGTGCGTGATGTGCGGGCTGTGCCTCGCCAACTGCCCGACCTACAAGGCGATCCTCTCCGAGCGCATCTCGGCGAGGGGCCGAGCGTTCCTCATCGGGAAGGAGACTCTCGACGAGACATACTTCCACTGCACGCTGTGCAAGGCCTGCGACGTCATGTGCCCGGCAGGCGTCCCGCTCAGCGAGGCGATCCGGCGGATGCGGGAGCTCATGGTCGAACGAGGGCTGCGCATCGAGGCGAACGAACGGATGATCGGGAACATCAGGAAGCACGGCAACCCCTTCGGCGAGACGAAGAAAGGCGAGATACCGAAGGACCTGTACTGCTGCTGAGGAGGCATGATGCTGACCCATATCTACTATCCGACGATATCCCTCGGGCCGGTGACGGTCTACACATGGGGTCTCATCGTCGCTACGGGAATCCTCGTCGCGACAGCGATCGCCGGCCGCATCGCTGACCGGCGCGGCATCGACCGGGACCATGTCTACGGCATCGTCTTCTGGTCGGTGCTCTCCGGCCTCGTCGTCTCGCGCGTGCTCTACGTCCTCGGCCATTTCGGACACTACGCGGCGAAACCGCTCGAGATCATCATGCTCTGGGAGGGCGGTGTCGTCTTCTTCGGCGGCCTTCTCGGCGGCCTTCTCGGCGGCTGGTTCTATATGCGCAGGCATCGGATGGACATCCCGAAGACGCTTGACGCCTTCGCGCTCCCCTTCACGGTCGCGTTCGCGATCGGGAGGGTCGCGTGCCTCGTCGGCGACGGCGGGCACGTGGGGAAGATCGCCCAGGTGCCCTGGGCGGTGCTCGTCGACGGCATCCCGCGGCATTGGACCGCGCTCTATGACCTCGTCTTCCTCGCAGCATGGGCGATCCTCATCGTCACCGTCCTCGAGCCGCTGAAGCGGAAGCGCCATCTCCCCGGCCCGTTCGTTTTCGCGACGACGATCGTCGCCTATTCGGCCTACCGGTTCTTCGACGATTTCCTCAGGACCGACGCGACCTTCCTCGGCCTCACCGGCGCGCAGTACGGATCCGTCGCCGCCGCGGTGGTCTTCGGCGTCTGGCTGCATCACGCGATACGGACGAAGGGGCACACGCACACCTGACGATCCATCATGCGAACGCAGAGAAAAAGAGGGGCGGAGCATGCCGGAGCCCCGAAGGGCTTTCTCGGGACCCGGCTCACGCGCAGGCAGTTCATCGGCTACGGCATCGGCGCCGCATGCGCGCTCTCTGCCGCCGGCTACGGGCTCAAGCGGTTCGTCGACGCGATGGGGAATTCCGGCCCGACAGGCATCACCCACGACGCGCCGCAAGAGCCTGGGAAGTGGTCGAAAGAGGCCTCGTTCTACGAGAGGATGAGCGGCAGGCGCACAAAGTGCGTCAAGTGCCCGCACCTGTGCCTGCTCTCGCACGGCGACCGCGGGCGATGCCGCAACCGCGTCAACATCGGAGGCACCCTGTACACGCTCGCCTACGGCAACCCCTGTTCGGTCCATATCGACCCGGTCGAGAAGAAGCCGCTCTTCCACTACCTCCCCGGCACACCCATCCTCTCGCTCTCGACCGCCGGGTGCGTGCTCTCGTGCAAGAACTGCCAGAACTGGCAGATCTCCCAATCGCGCCCTGAGGACACGCGGAACACCGAGCTCTTCCCCGCCGACGCAGTCGCGCTCGCTCAGCGTGAGGGCACGCCTTCCATCGCCTACACCTACGGCGAGCCGATCGCCTTCTACGACTACTGGCACGACACGAGCGTCGCCGCGCACGCGGCGGGGATACGGAACGTCTGGGTGACCTCAGGATTCATCAACCCCGAGCCGCTGAAGCGGACCGCGCCCTACATCGACGCCGCGAACATCGACATCAAGGGCTTCGACGACCGCCGTCACGCCGAGCTCAACGGTGGCCCTCTCCAGCCGGTGCTCGACACCCTGAAGCTGTCGAAGCGGCTCGGCCTCTGGCTCGAGGTCACCTGCCTGCTCGTGCCCGAGTGGACGGATGACATCGCGGAGATCGACCGCATGTGTGGATGGATCGCGCGCGAGCTCGGCACCTCATGCCCGGTCCACTTCTCGCGCTTCACCCCGCAGTACCAGCTGACCCACCTGCCGCCGACGCCGCTCTCGACGCTCCTCGAGGCCCGGAAGGCGGCGCGCGAGAACGGGATCGAGCACGTCTACATCGGCAATGTCGCCGGCGCCGGCTACCAGGACACCTACTGCCCGACCTGCGGCACGCTCTGCATCGCGCGGCGGGGCTATGAGGTGGTCGAGAACCGTCTCGAGGGCGGCAGGTGCCCGACCTGCGGCACCGCGATCCCGGGCGTATGGGCCTGAGGGCAGGCAGACGCGTCATCCCTTCTTCCAGGCATAGAGTCCTGACGCCGCCTTGAGGAGCGCCACCGCGCCGAGCGTCGGCACCGCACCCAGGAGCGGCACCAGGAAGACGCTCGCGAGGAGCGCCCCTGCTGCAGCGCCGACCGAGTCGGCGAGCCAGGCGCGCGATGCAGCCGCCGATCCCCTTTCCCCCGCGCCCGCGGCGGCGTTCGCGAGCGCGAACTGGCAGCCGACGAGCGCCCCCATCAGGAGCGAGACGATCCCGTAGAGGATCAGCGCGTCGCTTTGCACGACGGCGAGCGTCAGCAGCACGACCAGGACGGCGAGCGGTTCTGAGACGAGGAGCGCGCTCCTGCCTGACCGCGCTGGCAGCCGGCGCGCGAGGAGCGATCCTGCCGCCACCCCTGCCATGAAGACCGTCACCATCACGCCGAGCGCGTAATAGAGGTAGCCGAACCTGGCCTGGAACGCCATGAGGAGCGCGACCTGCTGGACCATCGACGCGAACCCGGTGGAGAGGACCGCGAGCGCGGGAACGGACGTCCGCACGATGAGGATGCCACCGAGGAGGACCGCCGCGAAGGCGGCGAGCACCCACACCACGCTCCCCGACCGCGCGATCCAGAGCGATATCGCGTAGCGGTAGGACGAGGGCGCGAGGTCGCGGTTGATGCGCGCCGGGACATCCACCTCGGCCCGGACAGCGGCGATGCGCTCGTCCGAGTACTCGGCGGCGAGGAACCCGCTGTGCACGTACTCTGTGCTGACGCCGCGCCGCTCCACCAGGCCGCCGATGTCTGAGGAGAGCGGCAGGTCGGAGGCGAGGTAGCGGAACTCCTCGCCAGGGAGCACGAGCACGTGGGCGAAATGCCGCGAAAGCGTCCGGAAGACCGATGCGTGCAGCATCCGCGTCTCCTCGCCCTGGTAGTCGGCGCCTCCGGGGAGCGCGAATGCGAGGACGCCGCCGTCGGCGAGCGCCGCCGTCGCTTCAGTGTAGAACTCGTCGGTGAAGAGCCGGTTCGCCTGGAAGGTCGACGGCTCGCCGCCGCCGACCATGATGACGTCGTATCGCTCGCCGGCGGCGGCCCGGTCGCTGAGGAAGAGCCGCGGGTCCTCCCCGCGGGAGGAGAGGAGCGGCGAATCGAGGTTCGTCGTTCGCTCCTCCGCTATCCAGATGACCGTGGGGTCGAGCTCCACGTAGTCAATCCGCATGACCGAACGGTATTTCTCGATCTCCCGGACCGCGCCGCCAGCGCCGCCGGAGAGGATGAGCACCCGCTCCGGGCGCTCGCGCTGGACCATCGCGGGATGGACCATGCTCTCGGCCGCGTACGTGCTCCCCGTCGAGAAGAGGTGCGCGCCGCTCTCGAAGAGGTTGAGCTGGCCGCCGGCCTCAGTCACCATGATGCTGCCGTAGGGCGTCGAGACGCTGCTCACCACCTCCTGGCCGTAGTAGAGCGTGCCGAGCGTGAAGCGCTCGATGTCGGATCCCACGACCATGAGGCCGGCGACGAGCGCGACCGCGAGCACCGCTGCGAGCGAGGCGAACGCCCGGACACGCGCAGCGACGAGCGCCGCGACGACGATGTTCGCGGCGATCACCACGAGCGCCGTCTGGAAGGGAGTGAGCACGAGCACGAGCAGGAACGAGAAGAGGAGCCCGCCGGCGAGGTTGCCGGTCGCGTCGGCCGCGTAGACCGCCGCAGCGCTCCCCGTGCGTGCGCCGAGGGCGGCGGTGATATAGACAAGCAGGAAGCCGGAGAGCAGGCAGTAGGGAAGGAGCAGCAGGAGCGATCCGGCGAGCACCGCCTGGATGGCGATACCCTCGCCCGGGAGGAAGAGGCCGCTCCGCAGCAGGCGCATCATGACGAGCGTAAAGAGGGGCAGCACCGCCATCGCGCCCTGCAGCCCGACGAGCAGCCTCCCTGACGGCGTACGATGCCCGACCGCCTTCCCGATGAGCGCGCCTCCGCCGGAGAGGAGGAGCCATGACGCGAGCAGAACCCCTATCACGAGCTCGTTCCCGGCGGCGAGCGAGATCGCCTCGCGGATGACGAGCAGCTGGGTGATCATGGCCGAGAGGCCGAGCGTGCCTGCCGCGAGCAAGAGGAGCGTCCGCGAGGCCTGCGTACCGGTTCGCATGGGAGCGGCCGGTCTCTTAACGGCTATTTATTTCTTGCGGAAGGGGGAGGAGCGGGGAGCAGGGGGAGGAGGGACGTCGCCGCTGGAGCGGACCTTAACAAATTTAATAAATAAGTTAATGAAACCTAACTTCACTCATGATGATGAGATAGGCGAACTCACCCAAGGTTTCTCCGCAGCCTCTTTCCCCCGGGATTCGCCTATCCTTTCCCCTTCGCCTGACGCCTCATCATATCACACACGAAGAGCCAAGACTCGCAGACCAGGGGCCGATTCCCCTGCACCTCTTTCTCTATTCGTGCCGCGTCTTCGTGACGTCGGTGCGAAAGCTTTATTAACATCCCGGGAATCGGCATCCTTAACAACCGAGGGGGTATCCATCATGACCGTCAAAGTTTACTCAACGCCAGCATGCCCGTTCTGCCACATGCTGAAGAATTACCTGAAGGAGCACGATGTCCGGTTCGAGGACATCAACGTCGCCGCTGACCAGCAGAAGGCCCAGGAGATGATCGACAGGTCCGGCCAGATGGGCGTGCCGGTCGCCGACATCCACGGCGAGATCATCGTCGGCTTCGATAAGGAAAGGATCAATGAGGCGCTCAGGCTCGACGGCTCCCGCGCTGCCCGCAGGGCGTCAGAGGAGGAGGAAGGGGACGACTGAGCGGCACTATCCGCCTGCCCCGCCTCACGATGGACCCGGTCAGGATCGGCGGGTTCTTCAACCGCGACCATCTCTACGCCATAGTCGGCGCGTCGAACGATCCCGCCAAGTACGGCAACAAGGTGTACAGGAACCTCAAGCATGCCGGCTTCTCCGTGGTGCCGGTCAACCTGCGCGAGCGAGAGATCGACGGCGACCCCGCGTACCCGTCGCTCGACGCATGCCCAACTGCTCCTGACGTCGTGGTGACGGTCGCCCCGCCCGAGGTCACCGAGCAGATCGTCCGGCAGTGCGCGCGGCTCGGCATCGGCAGGGTGTGGATGCAGCCGGGATCCGAGTCCGAGCAAGCGGTCGCGTTCTGCGCCCAGCGGGGGATCGCTGCCGTCCACCACGCGTGCATCATGGCGGAGAAAGGGGATTTCATCTGAGCGGGAGTGACGCAACCGCATCCTTCAATTGATTCTCAAAAATAATAATTAAAATATATCAATTCAAAAATGATTATTCTAAAATATTTATTGTAGCCATTTTATTGGACGGCAAGGCGGTCATCGACGCAAACCTTAAAATAGCCCGACTGTTTTTCCGTGCCCCATGGAACCCGACGAGATAGGGAAGTGGCGCGAGGCAGGCAGGATCGCTGCCCAGGTGCTCGACTACGGCGCGAGGCTGATCGTCCCCGGCGCGTCGGCCTATGAGGTGGCGGAGGCGGTGGAGGCGAAGGCTCGCAAGCTCGGCGCCGAGCCCGCGTTCCCGGTGAACCTCTCCTGCGACCACATCGCCGCGCACTACACCGCGATCCCAGGCGACACCTTGGTCTTCGGCTCGCAGGTGGTCAAGATCGACATCGGCGTGCACATCGACGGCTACATCGGCGACACCGCGCGGACCGTCGACCTCTCAGGCACGCACGCGGACCTCGTGGCGGCGTCAGAGGAGGCGCTCGCCGCCGCCATCGGGGTGGTGCGCGCGGGCGTGACGCTCGCCGAGATCGGACGCACTATCCACGCCGCGATAACCGCGCGGGGCTTCTCGCCGATCAAGAACCTCTCTGGCCACGGCATCGAACGGTTCGACCTGCATGCCGCGCCGACGACGCCGAACTATGACACCGGCTCGCAGGTGGCGCTCGAGGCCGGACGGATCGTCGCGATCGAGCCGTTCGCGACCGACGGCACGGGCCTGATACAGGAGGGCGGGAACGCCTCCATCTTCTCGCAGGTCGATACCCGACCGGTCCGCGACCCGAACGCGCGCCAGATCCTGCGCATGATCGCCGACAGGAACGGCATGCCGTTCGCCGAGCGGTGGATCGCGAAGAGTCTGCCGACGGTGAAGACCAAGCTCGGCCTGCGGAGCCTGCTCAACGCCGGCGTCCTGAAGGACTACGCGCCGCTCCCTGAGGTGCGGCGCGGCACGGTCTCGCAGGCAGAGCACACGCTCCTCGTCACCGACGAGGGCTGCGAGGTCCTGACCCTCCTGAGGCCATGATGATCCCTTCCGCCGGCTTCTCGAAGCTCATCACGATGCGCGCGACGTTCCTCGTCTGGGTGAGGATGTCGCGCAGGTAGACGTACAGGATCGCCTCGGCGCCGCTCTTCGCGGAATAGATCCGCTGCTCGACCCCGCCGGCGATGTCCCGCTTCTCCTGCGCGAGATCGAACCCCTTCCGGCGGTCGCGCTTGTAGTACGCGGCCATGGTGTCAAGATAGAGCCTCTCCGCGTCCTTGAGCGCCCTGTCGAACGACCGGCGCTTCGCCAGCGGCAGCGGCATGTGCACCTTGAACTCGGCGACCGACTTGATGTTGTCGGCGAGCTTCTCCAGGTTCGATGTCACGTGGTCGATGTCGTAGAGGTCGGTGAAGCGCAGGCCGAGCGTGCGCGCGATCCGCTGGTCGGCCATCGCGCCGCGCACGAGACGGAAGATGAGGAAGGAGAGCTTGTTGATGTCGAAGTCGCGGTCCCACACGCTCTTCGCGTCAGCCGCGTCCTTGCAGGCGAGCGTGTCCTGGAACATCGAGCGGATGACGATGTCGATCCTCCTCAGCATGTCATGGAGCTTTGTCTCCCTGACCGAGAGGTAGCTCTTGGCGAGGATATGCTTGGACGACTGCTCGATCGTCTCCACCGCCATCAGCCCCTCGATCGCGCGCCTGATGCCTTCGGTCAGCTCTGGGGTGCGCCTCCCGACGATCCTGAAGAGGTCATAGTTGGCGATATAGGCGCTGACGAGCTCGCGCGAGACCCGGTAGCCGTCCTTGTCGTCGAGCTCGATCACGATCTCCTTGCCCTCAGACGGCGCCTCCTCACCGACAGCGGTGAAGATGAGCTCGCCGGACTCCGGCATCTCGACGCTGAGCACATCCTTCTTACCGAGCCGGTTGCGCGAGATCCACTCCTTCGGGACCGATACCACGTAGCTGTTCCTGCCAAACCCGATGATGCGCCGCGTCTCCATGGCCTGTTCACCCCTCCTTGGAAAGCACAATACCTATCGGTGAGTATATTTACCCCCATATATATTATATATATCATATCGTATAATCATATATATATAAATATCTATCCCTAAGATAGGTTCGGCACACAGGTGATCTGCCGGAGGGGTGGAACTCGGATGCAGAAACTCAACTGGTATCGGATAGGCGAGGACGACGACTATGATGAGTTCGACATCTACTCCAACGAGACCCGTGCGAGGCTCGTCGAGGAGGACGAGATGAGCGCGGTCGAGGAGGGGTTCATGCGCGGCTGGGACGAGGCATACTGACCTGCGGGCAGGAGTCGGCTCATCGCGACTGCCGCAGCGCTACACCGACATCTCCAGACCTTATCTCTTCTTTCTTTCCTCCGTTTTCCCGGCCTTGCCAGGACTCCCGAATTCTGCCTTCTCAGCCCGTCTCCTGCCTGTTGTGAACCGGAAGATTTATAAAGGAACGCGCATTCTGGATGGGCATAACGAGACGGTCCCGCAGGCTCATTTCTCGACGGAAAAATGACCCGAGCGAGACCGCAGACTTCAAGAGATCACGGGCGACCCGGATGGACGGAAAGGGCTATAACGCGGAACAGATCCAGGTGCTCGGCGGGCTTGACGCCGTGCGAAAAAGGCCGAGCATGTACATCGGCTCGACCGGCGACCTCGGACTGCATCACCTGGTCTATGAGGTTGTCGACAACTCGATCGACGAGGCGCTCGCCGGCTTCTGCGACCGCGTCAACGTGGTCATCCACCCGGACGGCTCGATGACGGTCTGGGACAACGGCCGCGGCATCCCGGTGGACACCCACCCCAAGTTCAAGATGTCGGCGCTCACGGTCGTCATGACGAAGCTGCACGCCGGCGGCAAGTTCGACAAGCAGAGCTACAAGGTCTCGGGAGGCCTGCACGGCGTCGGCGTCTCGGTCGTGAACGCGCTCTCGAAGCGCCTCGACGTCTGGGTGAAGCGTGACGGCAAGGTCTATCACCAGTCCTTCGCGCGCGGCAAGCCAGCGACCGGGCTCTCGGTCATCGGGACCACGCACTCGACCGGCACCAAGATCACCTTCTGGCCCGACGACGAGATCTTCCCGGCCATCACCTACTCGTTCGACACCCTCTCCGCGCGCCTGCGCGAGCTCGCGTTCCTGAACAGGGGCGTCACGGTCACGCTCAAGGACGAGCGCGACGGGAAGGAGCATGTCTTCAGGTACGAGGGCGGCATCGTCGAGTTCGTCGAGTACCTGAACAGGAACAAGGCGCCGCTCTCCGAGCCGATCCATTTCGAGCGCGGACGGAACGGGCTCTCGGTCGAGATCGCGATGCAGTACAACGAGAGCTACCAGGAGAACGTCTTCTCGTTCGCGAACAACATCAACACCCACGAGGGCGGCACGCACCTCTCCGGCTTCAAGTCAGCGCTCACGCGCTGCTTCAACACGTATATCGACAAGAACGCGATCAAGCTCGGCATCAGGCTCTCCTCCGACGACGTCCGCGAGGGGCTCTCGGCGATCATCTCCGTCAAGCTCGCGGAGCCGCAGTTCGAGGGGCAGACGAAGACGAAGCTCGGCAACAGCGACGTGAAGGGCATCGTCGACTCTATCGTCTTCGAGGGGCTCTCCCGCTTCTTCGAGGAGAACCCACGCATCGCGCGCATCGTCGTCGACAAGGTGCACAACGCCGCGAAGGCGCGGGAGGCGGCGAGGAAGGCGAAGGAGCTCACGCGCCGCAAGTCCGCGCTCGAGGGATCCTCGCTCCCCGGCAAGCTCGCCGACTGCTCCTCGCGCGACCCGGCGAGGTCAGAGCTCTACCTCGTCGAGGGCGACTCAGCCGGCGGCTCGGCGAAGCAGGGGCGCAACCGCGGGTTCCAGGCGATCCTCCCGCTGCGCGGCAAGATCCTCAACGTTGAGAAGGCGCGGCTGAACAAGGTGCTCTCCTCGAACGAAATCGTCACCATGATCAGCGCGATCGGCACCGGCATCGGCGACGAGTTCGACCTAACGAAGGCGCGCTACCACAAGATCGTCATCATGACCGACGCCGACGTCGACGGCGCGCATATCAGGACGCTGCTGCTCACCTTCTTCTACCGCTACATGGGCGAGCTCATCGACAAGGGCTACATCTACATCGCGCAGCCTCCGCTCTACCGCGTGAAGCGCGGAACCCGCTCGCAGTACGTCTACTCGGAGGACGAGCTGAAAGGCGCGGCCGGCGGCGACGAGAAGGCGGAGATCAGCCGGTTCAAGGGCCTCGGCGAGATGAACCCCGAGCAGCTCTGGACGACTACCATGGATCCTGAGACCCGCACGCTCCTCAAGGTCACCGTCAACGACGCGGTGGAGGCTGACGAGATATTCACGATCCTGATGGGCGACCAGGTGGAGCCCCGGCGCGAGTTCATCGAGGCGCACGCGAAAGAGGTCGGGAACCTCGACGTCTGATTTCTCCACATGCCCGCTGCGGGGAGAGAAGCTTTCATAATATGATATTGATTACCAACCGTCATGAAGAAGGATATCATCATTAACCCCGATAATTTGGAGCAAAATTCGAAGGGAATATTGATTATCCATGCATTATTTGAAGCATCTTCACATTACAATACGCATATAAATAATACTTCCTTATTTATTTCAATATCGGCTCTTTTATTAGGTCTTCTTTCTTTAGTAATAAGCATAGATAACAATCCGTCTTGGATGATTATTCGGGTTGGTTATTTTTTTATTATTGCAATAGTATTATTATTTTTTCAATTTTCGAAAGCTCAAAAAGAGGTCGAGAAAAAAATAGACGAAGCAAAAGAAAATCATGATAACATGTTTAAAACAGCATACGGTAATAAAAAATAATTACTTCTCAGAGTAATATTGTGAAGAATCTCAAACCTATTCCCAAACGCTTAAATACCATCGCTTCCAGAGCAGCCGGAAAGGCGTTACGCGGGGTGGAAACGTATGGATGGCAGCGACAGCGGCATGAGGCTGGTACCGCTCGATCGGCTCGAGCGGTTCATGGAGAAAGTCTTCTCAGGTCTCGGCGTGCCGGCGGCTGACGCGAAGGTGTGCGCCGAGGTCCTCGCCGCGGCGGACCGCCACGGCATCGGCTCGCACGGCATCAACCGGCTGAAACCGATCTACTACGACCGCATCAGGGCAGGCATCCTGTTCCCGAAGACACGGTTCGAGGTCGTCAGGGAAGGGCCGGCGACCGCGGTCGTCGACGGGCACGACGGCATGGGATTCGTGATCGCGAAGAGGGCGATGGGCCTCGCGATTACGAAGGCGAAGATGTACGGCATCGGCATGGTCGCTGTGCGCAACTCCTCCCATTACGGCATCGCCGGCTACTACGCGATCCAGGCGGCGAAGGCGGGGATGATCGGCATCACCGGCACGAACGCCCGGCCGTCGATCGCCCCCACGTTCGGCGTCGAGAACATGCTCGGCACCAACCCGCTCACCGTCGGCATCCCGACGGACGAGGGCTTCCCGTTCGTGATCGACTGCGCGACCTCGGTCTCGCAGCGCGGGAAGATCGAGGTGTACGCACGCGAGGGCAAGCCGCTCCCGCCCGGCTGGGTCATCCGCCGCGACGGGACGAGCGCTGCCGATGCGAAGCTGACGCTCCGCGAGCTCACCTCCGGCGACGCCGCGCTCGTGCCGCTCGGCGGCGTCGGGGAGGAGACCGCCGGCTACAAGGGCTACGGCTACGCGACGGTGGTCGAGATCCTCTCCGCGGCGCTGCAGGCAGGCCCGTTCATGAAGGCGCTCTGCGGGATGGAGGACGGGAAGCCCGCGCCCTACCACCTTGGCCACTTCTTCATCGCGATCGACGTCGCCGCCTTCACCGACCCTTCGGGGTTCAGGAAGAGGGCAGGCGACATCCTGCGCGCGCTCCGGGCGTCCGCCAGGGCGCCGGGTGAGAGGCGCATCTACACCGCCTGGGAGAAGGAATACCTGGTCTCGTTGGAGCGCGACCGGAAAGGGGTCCCGGTGAACGCCCCCCTCCAGGCCGAGATACGGCAGATGGCCTCTAAGCTCGGCATCACGGAGCTGCCGTTCTGAAGGCCTCTTATGAAAATCTCTCCTTCGCTCAGGCGAGCGCCGACGCTCAGGCACGCGCCAAACCC
>JAFGPW010000010.1 GCA_016935985.1 Candidatus Woesearchaeota archaeon | reverse complement strand
GAGCAACCGTCATCATTCACCGGCTCGCCAGCCGGCGTGCCGGGGCAGAGGTCATCATCGTCGCACACCCCATCATCGTCCTCGTCAGGGCACCAGCCGCACCGCACGTCATCCGGATGCGCGGTGAAGGCGCAGTGGTAGGGATTGCATGAGTCCTCCTCGCAGACGCCGTAGCCGCCCGCGCTCCAATCGATGAAGGTCATCCCCTCGCAATGGTCCGCAGGGCAGCTCACGTGCTCGCCGCAGCTCTCGCCGTCGAGCGGGTCGTGGTACTCGTCGCCGTCCTCGCACCAGTCGTACGTGCACTCGTTGCCGTCGTCCCAGTCGTACTGGCTGCAGCTGCAGCCCTCCTCGGGATTCGCGACCTCGTTCTCGGGAGTGCCGGGACAGAGGTCATCATCGTCGCACACGCCATCGCCGTCCTCGTCGGGGCAGGCACAGGTCGGTCCCTCGACGAGCCAGGGGTACTCGGCCATGTTGTTGGTCTCGTCGAGCTCGCTGAAGATGTCACCATAGTCGACGGTGAGCCTGACCGTGTACTCGCCGCACCAGTCGGGCGAGAAGAACACCTGCGAGCCGCGCTCGTCGCCGGGCTGGAGCCAGGGGCTGATGGTCGCATAGAAGGTCTCCTCGAGGACGCCGTGCGGGGCGAAGAAGTCGATCCGCAACGGGACCGGCGCCCAGGTGCAGGAGTCGCCGACGTTCGCCGCCCAGCCGGTGACCGAATCGGTGTAGTTGGCGAGGTTATTGTTCCAGGTGATCTTCGTGGGGATGAGGTCTCCGCCGTCGGTCCGGACCGGGCAACCGTCATCGTCGACCGGGGTCCCGGCAGGCGTGCCAGGGCACTGGTCGTCGGAGTCGGTGACGGCGTCGCCGTCAGAGTCGGGATCGGGGTCGCCGCCGCCATCCGAGGTGTCGCAGACCTCGATCTCGTCGACGAACGCCCAGACGTTGCGGACGACCGTGAAGCGCACGTACCGCATCTGGGTCTCGGAGAAATCGTAGACGAGGTCGTCCTCGCCGTCGGTGAAGCTTCCCGACAGCACGGAGTAGGAGATGCCGTCGAGGCTGTAGGATGCGGTGATTAAGGGGAGATTGATCCCCCATATCGGGTTGCTGAGGCTCGAGAACCTGAGCTGGCGGATGGGCTGTGCGCTGCCGAGGTCGATGTCGATCCGCGGCTCGTCGTAGCCCCAGCCGACCCAGCGGCCGTCGCTCGGGACGTCGGAGCCGTAGAGCCCGTCGGTGAGCTTGGTGCCGTCATCGACATAGGGAGCGGTGGGCGCCGGGCTGAGCGTGTAGGGAAGGCCGAGCGCGACGTTGCTGCAATCGGGAATCGTCGAGGGCGGGGGCTCGATCGAGCCCTCGCTTCCGGTGCAGCCCTCGCTGCCGGCAATCGCTCCCGCGGCGGTGCCGGGGCAGCGGTCCTTGCCGTTCGGGATGAGGTCGCGGTCCTCGTCGTAGAGCGCGGCGTCGCACGATGCCGAGCAGCCGGTCCAGGCGCAGCCGGGGACGAGGTCGGCGAACGAGCCGGAAGACGCCTGCTGGGCATAGGACGCCTGCACCTCGACCGGCGTGCCGTCGTCGGGAAGCGAAAACATCACAAAGGCGAAGGCGATGCCTGCCTTGGTAACGGTGCGAGTCCGTGTCGCCGGCTGGCTGTCGACGGTGGCTCCGACGAACGAGGCGCCGTCGGGGAGCCGGAAGGCGACGGTGACGTCGTCGGGCGGGTAGCCGGCAGTGCCGGCGCCGCCCTGGTAGGCGACCGTCGCGACGATCCTCGATCCCGCAGGATCGGCTGCCGTTTCGATGCTGATATGCTCGCGTGTGCTCCACCAGTCGCCCATCTCCTCGACCGTCGTCTTCCAGACCTGCTTCCCCTCGAGCGCATCCAGGAGCTGCTGCGCCGCGTCGAGCTGGTAGTCATTGTGGTTGTGGATAAAGTAGAAGAATATGCCGTCCATGCGGAGCATTCGCGCGAGGATGCCGTCCTCCTGCTTCCTCGCGTACGTCTGCCATTCCTCGACGGTCCCGAACTCGGGGAAGTCGAAAGCCGTCTCGGGGATGCTGATGAGGCTGCCGTCGGCGACGTTCAGGTAGCCGAAGCGGTTCGGCCAGATCTTGGTGTCGGATTCGCTGAAGTAGGAAAAGCCGGCAGCGGCCGCCGCCGCGTACGTATCATGGTTCCCCTTGTAGTGGGGGGTCTCCCAGGTCTTGGAGTCGTAGGCGAAGTTCGCCGCGATCTCGTTCCTTCCCTGGCTCGTCACCTGGAGCTGTTCGGTATAGCTCATCCAAGTGTCGGAATCCTCGTCCCAGACCTCCCAGTCGACGCCGCTGACGTCGTCCTCGCCGGTTCCGTCCTGGTGGTCGTAGCCGTGGACAATCAGGCAGGCGCCGTCAGCCACCGCGTCCTCGACCACCGCCTTGAGCGCCGGGATGTTGTTCTGCGTCGATGCCCAGGGGTGGTGCTCCTCGTTGTACGGGTCCTCGTAGACCGGGATCGTGCCGATCGAGAGGGGCTGGCCTGCCTGGTCGTACAGGTCGACCATCCGCTGGAAGCGCGCGACCCATTCGGGATCGGTCTGGCCCATGGCCTCGCCTGACGGGCTGATATCCTCCACACGGACGATGGATGCCGCGTCGTACGCGCCGGGGAAGGGGTGGATGCCTGCCATGCCGCTTCCCTGGAGCTGCCAGATGAGCTTCGTGATGAGCTCCGCCCGTCCCCAAGTGAAGGGCTCGTTCTCGCTCTTCCAGTAGGAGAAGGCGTCAAGCGCGACGTAGACCGCCTGGCCGGCGTCCACGTCCTCCTGGTTTCGCGTCACCGCCGGTAGGATGAGGTCTGCATCCTGGTCGATGAAGCCGGCGAGCACCTGCGTGCCTGCCTTCGGGCAGACGGCGATGACGTATTCGTCATAGATCGGGAAGACATCGAGATTGCCGTCTATGTCGCGGTAGAGGACCTTATCGGCGCCGAGGACGCTCGCCGGGTCGTGGGAGCCGTAGGTGATGCCGAAGGCGTCGGCGAGCGCGGCGCTCGTCTGGCTGCCGGTGATGCCGTTCCCGATCCAGAGCACGTTCGTCCCTGCCTGTATCGCTCCGATGATGCCGTCCTCCGCTTGCGCGGAGATCTCGAGGAACTCCAAGCTGTCGCCGTAGAGGATGACGAGTGGGTGTGAGGGGAGGTCGGTCTGGGCTATCTCGACGTCCTCGATAATGTCATAGGCGTAGCCGAGCCCGTCCATGAGGTTGAGAAAGCGCGAGTACTCCTCCTTGTCAGGGTCGGTCGCGGTGACGATGAGAAGAATCCTGCGCTCGGTCAGCTGGCCAGGGGCTGGAGGGGTCGTGACCGTTACCGCGCCGTCCTCGGTGCCGTGCGCCATGCTCTGCATAATGTTCGACGCGTTCGCGAGCGTGACTCCGGTGAGGGCGAGCGGGGAGGTGCCGTCGCCGATCGCGGTGAAGTGGGCGGTGGCGAGCAGGCCAGATCCGCTGACGCCCGAGAAAGGAGGGAAGAGCTCCCGTATGCACGAGTACATGACCGTGCCGGGGCCAAGCTGGCTGGGCCCCAGGCAGGTGATCGGATGGCCGTCGCTTCCGAGGAGCGTCCCTGGTGTCATGCTGCCGAACATGAGTATCGCCGGATCATATGAGAGCTGGAACTCAAAGGAATAGAGATTCTCAACGTCGTCGAGCATGATGCCTGCGGTGACGGTGTCGCCCGGGGCTGCATCCTGCGATGCGGGGACGATCGCCATGAGCGGGATCGTCTCGACCGGCACAGGCTCGGTCTCTGAGAAGACCTCGATCTCATCGATGAAGGCCCACTGGTCGCGGTCGACGGCGAAGCGGATGTAGCGTGTGGTGGCGCTTGTCGGGAGCGTGAGCGTTCCCGCCGCCTGCTGCATCGGGCCGATCGTGGCGTAGGTTTCGCCGTCGGCGCTGTAGGAGACGACGATGCTGGGGAGGATGATCCCCCAGAGAGGGTCGTTGAGGCAGTGCACGGTGATGCCGGCGAGGGTGCGCGATTCGCCGAGGTCGAGGATAATCGTCGGCTCATAGAAGCCCCATGCCATCCAGGCCGGGTCGTACGGGTTTGCGGGGTCGCCGAAAGCCCCGTCAGTGAGCTCTCCGCCTGAGTCCGGGTAGGCAGTGTCAGGCGCCGGCGTCAGCGTGTAGCTTGCGCCGAGCGCGATATTGGACGTGTCGGCATACGCGCCTGTCGAGATGATGACGCTCGAAATGAGCGCGAAAACGGTGAGCATGATCCAATTCTGATTCGCCTGCATCGTGGAACCCCCAGTGATCGTGGCATCGATCGAGGCCGGTGAATCGAGGTTTCTATATAAATATTACTATTTAATAGTTGTAACTTTAAGTAACTATATAATGATAGTTAAAATTGGGAACATTTATAAACAAGCCCTTATTCACCCCAACCAGATGACGAACGATGCCCATCATATATAGGAGGTTTATCCGGTGAAGAAGAAAGTCGCGACCATCTTCGGGACACGGCCTGAGATCATCAAGATGGCGCCGGTGATACCCCTCTTCGACACGGCCTTCACCCACATCCTCATCTATACTGACCAGCATTATTCCCCTGAGCTCTCCGACGTCTTCTTCGAGGAGCTCGGCGTCAGGAAGCCTGATTACAGCCTCGACGTCCACAGCTCGGACATCGGGAAGCTCGTCGAGGGCATCACACCAGCTCTCGCGGAGGCGAAGCCCGATGCGGTCGTCGTCTACGGCGACACCAACAGCTCGTATGCCGGCGCGCTCGCCTCAGAAGCGCTCTTCCCCCATATCCCGATCGCCCATATCGAGGCCGGTCTCCGAAGCTTCGACGACCGCATGTACGAGGAGCGGGCACGGTTCCAGATCGACAAGCGGAGCGCGTTGCTCCTCACGCCGTCGAAGCTCGCCAAGGTCCTGCTCGAGTACGACCCCCGGATCACCGGCAGGAAATACTTCACCGGCAACACCATCACCGACGCGCTCGACCATTTCTCCCGCTTCCTCCCGAGGATCGAAGAGCAGGGATATGCGCTCATGACCATGCACCGCGCCGAGAACGTCGACGATCCGGACTATTTCAGGCAGAACCTCGACCACATCTCGACCATAGCGAAGAGGATCGTCTATCCAGTGCATCCGCGGGCGAAGGCGAACATCGAAAACGAAGGCATCGTCGTCCCCCCGAACATCGAGATTCGGCCGCCGATGGATTATTTCACGTTCCTCGCCCATCTCAAGAACGCCGATCTCATCCTCACCGACTCGGGCGGCGTCCAGGAGGAAGCGGTCTATTTCGGCAAGCCCTGCATCACGCTCAGGAACTCGACTGAACGGTCGGAGACCCTTGCCATCGGCTCGAACAAGCTGTTCGACGCGCGCCTGCACAAGGTGGGGAACGGAGCGCTGAAGGAGGCGATCGAGGCGGTCGAAGGGGTCGTCGCGAAGAATACCATTGAATATCCCTATGGGAAGCCGGGTGTCGGCGGACGCATCACCATGATACTCGAAGGGTACCTGAACAGCAGGTAGGCACGAACGATGGCACGGACCACGATGAAGGGAAGCACCATCCGGAAGCGGATGGCGAAGGTGGATGCCAAGCATGAGGTCAGCTCCGCCGCCGTCGATGAGATCAAGCAGGTCCTCGCCGGCGAGGCGGGCATCCGCTATCACAAGGACCGCGTCGCGAAGGCGAACGAGCTGCTGCAGCAGAGCGAGCTCTCGGACGCCGAGCACTCCTACGTCTCAGACCTCATGGGCTCGTTCCGCGGCTACAGCTCGACCATCCGCAGGAGCGACGCCTACACCGGGTCCCTCGAGAGCCTCTTCGACCGCGCCACCGGGACGCTCGGCATCCTCGGAGACATCGCGAGGGACGAGCGCCTGCGCCCGTTCCAAAGGAGCATCTTCGACACATACAACAACGCGGCCGTCGCGCCGCGGCTGTTCGCCGACGACTTCCATTCCCACGTGACGGATGACCTCGAGGGCGTCATCGCGAGCTATACTTGGGCCGAGCAGCTGAAGAAGGCTTCGGAGGGCAAGCTGGTCGTCGAGGATGACGACTCGGCCCTGAGAGGGCTGCTCGGCATGGACGGCCCCAAGCGCAGGCCTGGCTGGAGACGCACGCTCGCCATCGCCGCGATGCTCTCCACCTACCTCTTCACGCTCGGCTGCAACACAGGACAGGACATCATCAAGGCGAAGAAGGCGTCAGACATATCCGGAGACGTCTACGACACCCACGACGACACGAAGGCGGTGAACGCCGTGCTCGCGAAGGAGTTCGTCGACGCGATCCCCGCGTCCACCCTCGAGACCCTCCAGCGGGTCGGCGTCAGGCAGACCGACGACGGCAGGCTCTATGCGTATAACGGCCCGCGCGACGGCGTCTCGGTGCTCATCAGGGACATCTACCGCGCCATGGGCAGGGAGATTCCAGCGAGCGACAAGGAATGGGAGACGGCGATCGGCCAGGTCCTGCGCGACTCGGGCCTGCTCGGACCGGAGAAGGCGTACACGCTCGGCAAGGACGACCCCATCGTCACCCAGGCGACGCCGTACGACCTCACCCGGTTCCTCATCGACCGGTTCGGGACGCCGGACTACGACGTCGATGTCAAGGAGACGAAGCAGCCGTTCAGCCAGAGCGGCTACCCGACGTCGGGCAAGAGCGTCGAACCGGCCCAGAAGTGGTACCACACGGTCTGGGGCATCCGCCACCTCGCGAAGTTCTGGGGGGTCAACGAGCATGAGGATATCGAGACCGGCGACGAGCGGGACGCGGCGTTCCAGCACTGGAACAAGTACAAGCGCGCGCAGACGACAGGAACGCTCACCGACGAGGACAAGGCCCGCGTCGGGCTCGCGATCGACAACTTCAGGAAGGTCCTCGAGGTCCAGCCCGATGACGCCGGCATCCAGAAGGGGCTCGCCCATGCCCTCATCGAGCAGGCGCGGCTGCTCGGCGACGACCGGCTCAAGGAGGAAGGCAGATCTTGGCTCATCAAGTCTCTCGCGTACGACCCGAACGACGCCGAGACCTACCTCCAGCTCGCCCACCTCAACGGCGATCTCGACCCCCAGAAGGGTATCTGGGCGCTCAGGGTCGCGCTCCACCGCGAGCTCGCGAAAGAGGACACGACGCGGCTCAGCCTCTATGCCGCGCTCGGGAACCTCCATTTCATGAAGGCCTCGAAGGAATCCCAGACCGCCGATTCGCTCAAGAGGGGGGATCAGGCGCTCGAGGCCAGGCTCACGCGGGCGTCCGGCCTCTATGGATTCCATGACGCCGAGCGCGCGTATGACGAGGCTCTCAGGCTCGCGGCGCTGCTCGGCACCGTCCCGCAGGACTCGGTCCTGGAGCTGCACAAGGGAAAAGCCCTCTCCATGGCAGGCGCGCACGAGGACTCGGCAGCGATCGCCTATATCACGGGCAGCATCATGCCCCAGCTGACGAAGCAGGACACGACCAAGGCCTTCTACTATGCGACCCTTGGCCATCTCTACGCGCGGCTCGAGAATCCTGAGACCGGCCTCGCGATCGAGAGCTACCGCAGCGCGCTCGCCATCACCCCTGATGACTGGGCGTTGCGGAACAATCTCGCCGAGAACCTCATCGTCGCCGGCCATGACCGCGAGGCGATTGCGGAGCTTGCCACGCTCGCGAAGACCATCGGCACGTCCTGCTCCGACGACCCGAAGGGGCTCGAGCGCGGCCTGCGGACCAAGCTCGGCAACCTCTTCACGAATCTCGCCGACGCGGGCGCCGCCAAGAAGGACCGGGAGCAGGCGAAGAGGGATTATCTGGCGGCTAACGAAGAGTTCTCCCGCGTGGTGGAGCTCGACCCGCATGACCTGCACGCCTGGAACACCATGGGCTACAATTTCCTCAAGGTCGGCGCGAGGAAGAGCGCATCCTCGACCTTCGGCCGGTCGCTCGCCGACAACCCCGGGAACGTCGTCGCCTACCACGAGAGGGGGAACATCGGCTTCACGCGGTATCTCGATGCAGGCAAGAGCGGTGACCTCGAGGCTGCGATCCACGAGTATGAGAAGGGCCTTTCCAAGGCCTCGTACGGCAAGGACCGGATGGAGCTCGAGTGGGCGCTCGGAAACGCCCTCTACATGCAGGGCAAGGTGAAGGCGGCGAACGGATACTTCGCCAAGGCGTTCGAGAAGCGCAACTACATGGCGAATCGAGGCAAGGCGGAGCTCGGCCTCAGCTTCGCGACCGCGCTCGAGAAGGACGGCTGGGACGGGAATGCCGGAGCGGTGCTCAGCTACGTCCTCGGCCTGAAGGGGATCGGCGACGACAACAGCTTCGAGGCCGCCTCCCTGCTCTCCTACAACGACCTGCGCCAGCGCGAGACGCTCCTCAAGAACAACGAGACCGACCGCGCGCAGGGCAAGCTCGAGGACGCGAAGCGCCATCTCTCCTTCGCGACGGAGCTGCGGCCCGGCTCGCTCGACATGCAGTTCCAGTTGGGGAACGTGCTCGTCAACCTCGGCGAGGACGACGCGGCGATCGAGCGGCTGATGACCGTCGCCCAGAATGATCCTTCATACAAGCACATAACGCAGACGCACACGATGCTCGGCACCCTCTACGCGAAGAAGGGAGAGTACGAGCAGGCCAAGAACAGCCTCTCCGCCGCAGTCACGACGGCGAAGACCGACACCGTGTCCCTCGACATCCTCAACCCGCTCGCGCTCAGCTACCACAGCCTCGACGATCCCGCGAACGCGATCACCGTCGCGCTGCTCGCGACACAGCAGGACAGCGCGAACGTGCTCAACTGGAAGATCCTCGGCTACAACCATGACAGGATGGGCAACCTCGACGACGCGGTCGCCTCCTTCGAGCAGGCGCTCGCGGTCGCCGACTCTTCCCGCGACCGGTTCGACGCCGAGCTCGCGCTCGGCCACATCTTCATGAGGGCGAAGGAGCAGGACAAGGCCTTCGAGCACTTCATGCAGGCGCTCACCATCACGGCGCCAGGCGTGACAGACCAAGAGCTCGCCGGCGCCTACCATTCGCTCGGCCACATCCACTATGCCAAGGGCGAATACGGGAAGGCGCTCGACATGTTCGATGCCGGCCTGACCCATCAGTATGACAAGGATGCACATGTCGGCAAGGCGAACGCCCTCGTCGGCCTCGGCCAGTACCAGGCGGCGGCTGACGAGCTCACGGCGATCCTTGCGCAGGACTCCTCGGATGTGTACGTGAAGCGCGCGCTCGGCTACGCGCAGCTCAACCTCAAGCGCTACGACGACGCCCAGAGGACCTTCATGGCAGCCCAGGCGATCGAGCCGGACGCGCTCATCGGCGACCAGCTCGCGATTCTCGGCAAGCGGTTCAGCGTCGACGGCTACGCGAGCTCGTTCCCGGCACGCGAGGGCGGGAACCAGGGGTATGACAACGACAACGAGGCGGGCGCGATCCTCTCCTATGAGTTCATGCGCGGCCCGAACGGCAAGCTGCGGCCCTATGCCGGCCTGCGGGCAAACACCGTCGCCGACGATCCGTTCAGCCCCGAAAACACGCGCGGCGTCGTCGGCCTGCAGCTCGTCGACCCGTTCGGGCTGCATGACGGAACCGCGCTCTTCGCCGAGTACGACCACGCGCTCGGCGACGATGCCCAGTCGAGCGTCGTCGGCGGCGCGTACAGCACCATCGACCTCGGCGCGACCGGGCGGAACGAATCAGGCCCGGTCCTCGGGCTGAACACCGCCGCCTCGTACTACTCGTTCAACGACGACCTGCTGCTCGACGCGAACGCAGACGCGGGGCTCAAGCTCGACCTCGGCAAGGGCGTCTCGCTCACCCCCGGCGCGTACGGCGGGATCAGGTACGATACCAAGGAGTTCGAGGGCAACCGCTTCTACGAAGGCGGCCCGGGCATCAGCCTCAAGTTCCAGGGGCTGACCAAGTACCTCGAGCTCGACGCCAAGTACATCTTCGGCATAAAATACAATACTAAGGAGGAATACCAGGGGCTGAAGCTCACGGGGAGCTTCCACTTCTAGGGTGGCGACGATGATCGAGGATCCATGGGTTTTCTGGGGGCTGAACGGGTATCTCGCCTCGTACATAGCGCTCGCGCTCGATGAGGTCGGGATGATGGGCTCGTACGTCGTCAACAAGGCCCGCGGCAGGGACATCGTCCCCAAGGCGAGCGAGCTCGAGCGGTCAGCCACGCATGATCCCAAGAGCATCGCTCTCATGATGCCTCTCTGGCGCAAGCACAAGATAATCGGCCAGACGATCGACAGCCTCGCGGAGCTGAACAACCAGTATCCCCCTGAGAAGCTCGGCGTCTTCTTCTGCGTCTATCCGAACGATACGCTCGGCGGAAAGAATCTCGAGGAAGTCATCAATCAGAAGATCGCGGAGCATGATGACCTCTGGAACTTTAAGCTACTGGTGAACGACCGTGACGGCCCGACCACCAAGGGGCAGAACCTGAACGCCGGCTGGCGGCAAATCAGGGACGAGCCGTGGGACATCATCGCTCTCCAGGACGGCGAGGACAAGGTCGAGCCGCTCTCCCTGCAGATCTACAACAGCCTCATCGGAGCGGACCCGACCGGCCAGGGAAGGGTCGAGCGCGTCCAGCTGCCGGTGCTCCCCCACGAGCCCCGGCGCTTCGGCAAGTGGATATCCAAGGTCTATGGCGATGACTTCAACACGCACCACTGGTTCGAGATGGTGCAGCGGAGCATGAGCTCTGGCTTCGTCCCCTCCGCAGGCGTCGGCACCGCGTATTCGAAGGGATCTATCGACGCCCTCCTCAGGCATACGGCCGAGCAGGGCTGGGAGGGGCCGTTCGACGAGAAGTCGCTCGTCGAGGACTACAAGAGCTCGGCGATCCTCGCCAAAGAGGGCCTGCGCTCGATATTCATCCGCCATATCCTCGACGATACCCATGACAGGAGGCCGAGGAGGCGCATGGTCGGCACGATCGCCGCGTTCCCACGCGATGTGGGGAAGGCGATCAGGCAGCGCTCCCGCTGGAGCTACGGCATCAACTTCGACACCTGGGAGAGGGTGACGGAGGAGGATGTCGCGAGGTATGCCGAGAACAACCCGTATTATGGGGAGAAGAGCGGGCTCTGGCGCTGGTACGACCGCAAGCGGAAGAACTGGATGATGCGCTGGCGGGACAAGAAGGCGCCGATCGCGTATGCCTATGCCGGCGTCTCCGCGGCGCTCTTCTCGTACACGGTGCTCTACGACACGATCTACAGGCGGATGCTCATGGGCGACAACTCAGGCGATGTCTGGTTCCCGACCGGGAGCCCGCAGTGGTACCAATCGGTCGCGCTCACCCTGCTCGGCGTCGGCTATGCGCTGACGAAATTCTACACCTCAGGCCGCGCCCAGCGCCAGACCAAGCTCCAGACCGCCTATGAGGGATTCCTGGACTCTTACAACTCGCTCACCAGGGGCTTCTGGTCGATGGCGCGCACGCTCTTTGTCGCGACGCCGCTGAACGTCGTGACGACCGCGAAGACGACGTACGACAAGCTCATCAGGAACAAGGTCTTCAAGCGGGAGATAACTTGGGGGGCCTCCTCGACCGAGGAGGACCGGAACGTGGCGCGGTCGTACGGCCGGCCTGCGCGCTGACCCATTGACAACCCTTTTATACCCCTTTTCCTTCTCCCCGGCCCATGCTATCGATAGTGGGGGCCGGCCCTGCCGGCGGCTATCTCGCCTGGAAGATGGCGGAGCGGGGCTTCGAGGTGGAGCTGTATGAGGAGCACGGCGAGATAGGGAGGCCGGTCGCGTGCACCGGCATCCTGACCCCCTCGCTCTGGAGGCACATCCCGAAGGACGACGGCCTGCCGTTCGTGCTGAACACGGTCTCCGAGGCGCGCATCTACGCCCCGTCCGGCGAGCACGTGCCGGTGCGGTTCAAGGAACCGGATGTGGTGGTCGACCGGGAGCTCTTCGACCGGTGGCTCGTCCGCAAGGCAGAGGACGCCGGCTGCGACGTCTACCGCGACCACCGCTTCGAGGGCTATGGCGAACACTCGCTCGATTTCAGGAACATGGGAAGGCAGGTACGCGTGTCACGGCCGCGGTTCCTGGTGGGCGCCGACGGGCCGGGGTCCACGGTCGCGAAGGCGTCGGGACTCGGTGAGACGGCTGATTTCTGGATCGGCGCGCAGGCGCGGTTCCGGCTGCATAACGACAATGCCGTACGGTTCTATCCCTTCGTGGGCTCGTTCGCCTGGGTGGTGCCCGAGTCCCGGCACATGGCGCGCGTCGGGCTCCTCGTGCCCCGGGAGACGCGGAACGTCCACCAGATATTCTGGCAGTTCGCCTCAGACATCGTCGGCGACATGGAAGGCTCGTTCGTGGAGAACCAGCCGGGGATCGTGCCGCGGCACGCGCCGGGACGGAGGATAGCCGCCGACCTGCACGGCATGGAGGTCTTCCTGCTCGGGGACGCGGCGGGCCAGGTCAAGGCCACCACCGGTGGGGGGATCGTTCCTGCCTTCGCCGCGGCTGACGCGCTCGCTTCGCACCTCGCCTACAAGCGGCTGAACCGGCCGACCGACCTCAGGGCCCGGATGTCCCGGCTCAACCGCGAGCTGTGGCTGCACGCGAGGCTCCGCACCGCGATGGACCGGTTCAAGCCGGCTGACTGGGACAAGCTGGTGCGGGCATGCGCGCACCCCCGGGCGCGCGCGGCGCTCGCCTCCGTCGACCGGGACCGGCTGCTCTCGCTCCTGCCGCGGCTCGTCCTCAGGCAGCCGCGGCTGCTCACATTCATTCGATTTCTCGCTCGCTCTTGAGTGTTTCTCGTGCATTGGACACGTTGTTACGCAAGATATATATATCAGTGTATGTGTACACATACACATGGCTACGAAAACAATAACCATCATGGATGACGCGTATGAGTTGCTCTCCCGTGCGAAGCTCCCGAATGAGAGCTTCTCGGATACGGTGAGACGGATCGCAAAACCCGCTCCATCCCTGCTCGATGTTTGGGGGGCGTGGGATGAGGAGTTCGCACAGGGCGTGAGGAAACATCTCGAGAAAAGCAGGGAACAGAGCAGGAGGCGATCAGAACGGATAAGGAAGATGTTTGCCTAGACACGACATTCATCGTTGATATCTTGCGGGGGGATGAAGGAGCGAAGGAGTTTGTACAGCAGAATCCTCACATGGAATTCTACACCACAGACATTTCCATCTTCGAAACAGCCGATGGCATCCTCAGCGGAGACAAGAGGAGCGGAAAAAGATTCGATTCATTCATCTCCTTCCTCGATCGCATCCGAATACTATCACCGATTGGCCAGTATTCGCTCGAGGCCGCTCGGATCAAGGCATCGACATACCGTAAGGGGCGGCCGATAGACGATAATGACTGTTTCATCGCGGCTCTTATGAAAAAATCTGGCATCAATACAATTGTCACTAGAAATGTTAGGCATTTTACTGGCATCCCTGGCATAAAACCCATCTCGTACTGATCATTTCTTAGGTGAACAGCCACCACGCCTTGCTGTACGTCGTGTTGTAGTCCTGGCTGATGATGCCTGCCGGCACCTCTCTCAGGCAGAAGTAGAGCTCCTCGTAGCTGTTGTTGCCTGCGGGCAAGGTGGCTTGGCTTATCGTGATATTCGTCGCGTTCGAAAGGACCGTGCCGCCGCAGGCGTCCGTGGTGTTGACGCTGAAGTTGGCGGCAGGGATGCGGTACGTCGCGTTCGTGAAGCCGACGAGGTCGAAGGCGCTTATGTTGATAGTGCCTATGTCGACGTTGCCCGTGTTGTTGATCCGGGTCGGGTTCTGGAGCGCGGTGACGTTCTGCTCACCGATGTTGACGCTATCGAAAGTGAGGGCCGTCTCGCTGAACTGGACCGCCTGGAGCGTGTTGTAGGTGAAGGACTCGGTGTCATTCGTGGCGGAGAGGCCTGAGAGGTCGGCGACGGTCGCGTTGATATCCCATTGGCCCGCCTCGTAGAAATACCACAACGGCACCGTGCAGTTGTAGATCGCGCTGGTGGCGTTCTGGTCGTATGCCGTGCAGGAGGCGTTGACCGCGGTGCCGGACCGGTTGACCGTCAGGACGAACGAGCCGTCGTCGATGTCGGCGACGCCGTTCCGATCGGAGACGGTGACGTTGATGCTCATGTTGTTGACGCCACCCTCATAGGGGTCGACGCTCGCGGTGTAGCTGATCGAGTCGATCGAGGGCGCCGAGTTGTTGACCTCGAACCACCACTCCTCGCTCTCGGCAGTGAACTCGCCGTCGCTCGCGTTCGCCTTCCAAGTATAGCGGCCGGCGCTGAGGCGGTAGAGGTCGGCGATCTCGGCTGCGCTGAGCGAGCGGTTCCAGACCGCGAAGTCGTCGAGCGAGCCGTTGAAGTTGCCTCCGTCAGAACCTTCCCCGACGATGAGGGATCGGGTGACGCCTGTCGGCGTCACCCCTTCCAGGGTCCCGATATTATCCTGCAGGACGCCGTCGACGTAGAGCATGACGTTCGGGCTGTCGTACACGCCGGTCACCAGATGCCATTCGTTTGCCCAGTCATACTGGTCGTTCGAATCGGCGGTGACACCGACGGACCCGTTGGACACCCAGAATTGGACTGTCCCAGTCGCGGTAATCCTTCCGACGGTGAACTGGAATATCCGTTGTGGGTTCGTCGGCCCATAGATCTGGGCTATACCCCGGTTATCGCCTTCCTGAGCGAGGGGAGTAGTAATCCAAGCGCTCACCGTGAATCCTGAAAGGCCCTCAAGCGCGTCGATATCCCCCGCATCGATCTCGCTCTCCCCGAGGATGGAGTTGAAGTACATCGCCTTGCCGAACAAGCCTGCCACAGGATAGGTTAAATTGATTGTGCCATTCCTGTCGTTGCCGGTCCAGTCATACACGTGCGTGTCGTTCTCGTAGCGGGAATCGTTGTCGAAGCGGAAGAGCAGCACCATGCCCGGCTGTACCGAGAGTGGCATGCTCGAGAGGTTGTAAAGGAGGTCAGTGCCATCAGCGACGCTCTGGTTCAGCATGATCAGCTTGTAGCGGCCGCGGTCGTAGAGCGCGAGGATCTCCTGGCCTGTGAGTGAGCGGTTCCACATGCCGAACTCGTCCATGTAGCCGCGGTAATTCCATGACCAGCCGCCGTTCGCATAGCCAAACATCAGGTTGCTTGCGCTGTCATCGTTGTCGGTTCCAGATCCTGCGTCCTGATGGAAGTAGGACACCTCCTCGCCGTTGATGAAGATCTGCGGCGCTGAGCCATCGTAGACCACAGTGACCATCGACCAATCATCCAATGGTATGGCATCATTGGATTCAGCAGTATGGTACGTCGAGTCAGTGGCAATCCCGACCTGTATCTTGCCAGAGTTGTTGAACCTGAGGTATTTCGCAACCTTATTCATGATCACGTTCCAGGGGTCGCCATACTGGTTCGTATAGGTCTCGGGGTAGATCCAGATGTTCCAGGTGAACGAAGTGAGATTGTTGAGTCCTGTCATGTTCTGAACATAATAGTTATAGTCGCTCTCCTGATCCTCGAACTCGAGGCCTCCCTTGAACCTACCGAATCCATCAGGTACGATGGGCGGATCGCTCGCAGCGGTCGCATTGTGGTTGTTGCCGCTCCAATCATAGGCATAGGTGTCGTTCTCGCCGACTGAGCTGTCATTATTGAAGTGAAGCAGGACGACGAGGCCCTCATCGAGGCCCGTGTAGTCCTCACCCTGATCCTGGCTGTATGCCCAGAGCCAGGTGTCGGGGCTCGAGTCAGAATCGGTCACCGTGGCGTTGGGGAGCACCCATGATTCTGCCGTGCTGGAGCCGTTCGGCGGATTGTTGAGGGCGACGACGGGCGCTTGATTGTCAGCCGTGAGCGTCAGGTTCGCCCAGTCGTTGCCGGTCAGGTTCCAAGAGACTGTCGCGGAATGGGTGCCGTTGTAGGCGCGTATCGTGTAGTTGGTGAAGTACTGCTCGTGGTAGCCGCCGGAGAGGTCGTCCCACATCCGGTACTCGGAGACGTTCTGGGTCCTGATCCTGCCCGAGCCGTCCGTGGTCGCGAGGTAGGAGAGCCCGCCGGCGGAGCTGTTGATCTCGACCGTCGCGCCGGAGACGTTGCTGCCGTCGGTGTCGTTCACGAGCACATCGAGGTACCACTGCACGTAGAGCGAGCAGTTGTCGTCCGCGTCGCAGTTTGACCAGTCCATGAGCGTATTGTCGAAGGTGACGTTGAGGAAGGTCTGGTTGACCTCGTAGCCGCCAGAGACATACCAATAGACGTGGTCCTGGGTGCCGCTGATGGAGGAGTCCCGGAAGGTATTGTTGCCGCCCCGCTGGTAGTAGGTGAGGCCGCGGGTCGTCCCGAGGATGGTGTTGTCATAGAGGAGGTTGTCGTAGGCGTCGTTTAGGTAGATGGCGTAGTCGCCTACGAGCGTATTGCCGTAGTAGGTTCCGTACTGGCCATACAGGATGTCGAGGGCGAGGCTGCTGTCGTCTATCCGGTTGGAGAACACCGTGTTGTTGTCGCCGTCGAGCATGAGGCCCCGCGAGTCTGAGTGGTTGATGATGTTGTGGGCGAGGTAAGCGGCATTGCCGAGTATCCATATCGTCCTATAGTTATAGGCGAAGGTGCTGTTGACAATCGTCGTGTTGTCGGCGAGGCTGTAGAGGCCCGTCATGACGCCGTTGTTCGCGCCGGCCCTGCTCAAATGGCTGCCGTTCATCAGGAAGCGGGCGTCCGTGTTCACGAAGACGAAGTGCCGCCAGGCCGCATCCTCACCGTTCGTGATGTTGGTGCCGTTCTCGATCGTCAGGTTGCCGAGGACGATGATGCCGAAGGAGACGTTCGTGCCGGTGCCGTTCATCCGCACCGTCTCGTTGTTCCAGACGATCGTGCCGTTGATCGTGACATTATCGTTGAACCAGAGCGTGCTGCCGCTGTTCTTGGCTATGAAGGCGCCGCCGCCGTACACGCGCGT